>NZ_PYBV01000038.1:0-53866 GCF_003205615.1 Micromonospora arborensis
GGCGCGGGTGGGAGTCGTGGGGGGGGGGGGGGGCGGGGGGGGGCCGGGGGGGGGGGGGTGGGGGGGGGGGGGGGGGCGGGGGGGGGGGGGGGGGGGGGTGGGGGCGGGGGGCGGGGGGGAGGGCGTGGGCGGGGTGGGGGGGGGTCTTGCAGGGTGGGGGTGGGGTGGTCAGCCAGGTGATGGCGGTGTCGCGGATCGGGGTGGGGATCTCGTGGCCGCCGTGGAACTCCTCGTAGGTGACCTCGTAGCCGAGGCCGTGCAGGTGTGGGACGAGCCGGCGGCTGCACACGTCGATGGGCAGCACCCGGTCGTCCACACCGTGCGACACGAAGATCCGTGGACGGCCGTGCGTCGCCGGTGGCGCGGCGAAGCCGGGTGAGAAGGCCAGCACCGCGTCGACCAGGTCGCCGTTGGCCAGGCCCAGCGACAGCGCGTACGAGGCGCCGTCGGAGAAGCCGCCCAGCGTCACGTCGCGCACCGGGTAGCCGTCGAAGGCGGACGCGAACAGGCCGTCGATACGCTCGACGTCCGCGCCGAAGCCGCCGGCGATCAGGTCCCAACTCGCCGCCGACGACTGTGGGGCGACCAGCAGCAGGTGGTGCGCGTCCGCGACAGGTAGGAGCAGGTCCAGCCCCTGCCGCGCCGAGCCGCCCGCACCGTGCAGGAGTAGCACCAACCGGTACGCCGAGGCGTCGGTTGCCGGCTCCGGGGCGTACGCCATCGCCAACCGCTCACCGTCGGGGCCGGTCATCGGCACGAGCCCGGTGGGTGCCGGTGCCACCGGCGGGTGGCGGCGAGCGGTCAACCGGCCGCGCCGAGGCCCCTGCGCGGGATCCCACTGCGACGGGGAGGAGTCGGACACGGCGTCCCTCCTCGCGGTCGACGGAATGCCCGACGCGGTTACCCGGCCCGCCAGGGGTTATTCGTCAGGGCTCGCCGGTCGGACACCTCGGCCGTCGTACACCGTTATTTGTCGAAGCGGATCTCGACCCGGCGGTTCTTCGCCCGGCCGGCCGGGTTGTCCCGGCCGTCCGGGGTGGTCTCCACGGCGATCGGCTCGTCCTCGCCGTGACCGGCGGCCTGCAGGGTCACCGAAACGCCGGCCAGCAGGGCGTCGAGCGCGGCCCGGACGCTTTCGGCACGCCGTCTCGACAGTTCCTGGTTGTCGGTCGGGTTGCCGATCCCGTCCGTGTGCCCGTCGATCCGGACCACGCCCCTGGCCTGCTGGCGGATCCGTTCGGCGACCTGAGTCAGCCGCTGCTGCGCGGCCGGAGACAGGTCGGCCTTGCCGAACGCGAACAGCACGTCGGCGCCGAGGATCAACTCGACCCGGTTGGAGCTCTCGGCCTCGGTGCTGTCACCCTCGACGCTGCCGGTGATGACGAAGACGTCCAGCGCCGGTGTCACCACGTCGAGCACCGGAGCTGTCACCTTCCCGTCGCCGGCTCCGAGCCGTGGCCCGTCCACCACCAGCGTCGGTGGGCCGAACATGTCGCCGGGTGCCGCCCACGCCGGCGCGGGGCAACTGAGCAGCAGACCGGCGACGACCGTGACGGCGACCGGCCCGCGTGGACGGCTAACCGAGCGGAACATTCTCGAACACCGGAATCTGCGGGATGGTCAGGTCGACGGCGGTCACGTCCGCCGGTGGGGCCCCGAACGTGGCGAAGAGATCGGTCGTCTGCTGCGGCTTCACGAACACCGCTTCCAAGTTGGACGAGGCGAGAAACTCCTCGTTGGCGTTCCGCGCCACCAGGTACTGCTTGTGGTTCTTGCGGTCCAGCAGGTACAGGCCGGAGAAGGCCTGTTTGTTGTTGACGCTTCTGGTCTGCCCGGCGAAGGTGTTGTCGATCTGCCAACCCGACGAGTTGCCCTGGCCTTCCGGCGTCAGGTTCGTCAGTCGGACGTTCACCGTCACGAAACCTTGGTCCCGGCGTGGCCCGAACAGCTCGACCTTGAGCGGTACGACGTGGCCCGCGTGGCTGACCTGCGCCTGGACCGTCGCGACGACCGGTGCCCGCTCGTCGGGCTTTCCCGGCGCACCGCCGCCGGCGGCGGCCTGCCCGCCGGCAGCGGCCTGGTCCTGATCCGACTTCGTCCCGAGCCCGCAGCCGCTGGTCACCAGGGTTGCGGTCAAGGCCAGCGTGAGCGCGGTGATCGCCTTGGACAGTCGCACCGTGGTCCTCATCATTCGTGTCCCCGTTTCCGGGCCTGGCGCCACGGCGGCGGAACCGTGCCCAGTTCCCTGGTTTGTTCCACCCTGCCATCCGTTGATCATGCCGCGTTCGCCAGGGGTGGGCATGGCCGCGCCGACCGCGTCGAGCGTTGCGTCTTCGGCGCCGGGCGTGGGGTTTCGGGCGCCGTCGCGTCACCGGATCCGTGACCGGGTGGCACCCCCGGGGTCAGGCGCTGGCCCGGGCCACCAGGGCGGACGGGAAGAGGGTCACCGGCACGGCCGGACGTCCGTCCAGCAGGGCGGTGGCCGCGGCGGCGGCGATCCGCCCCACCGGGTGACTCGCGGTGGTCAGCGCGGGGGCGGTCATGCCGGCCAGCGGGATGTCGTCGAAGCCGGCGACCGCGACGTCACCCGGCACGCGTACGCCGGCGTCCCGCAGGCCCGCGATCACCCCGAGCGCGGTGTCGTCGCTGATCGCGAAGATCGCGTCGACGTCCGGCCAGCGGTGCAGCGCCTCGCCGGCGGCCACCCGGCCGCGCGCTGCGGTGAAGTCCCCTGGCAGCTCCCGTTCCGGCAGGCCGGCGTGGCCCATGAGTCGACGGTACGTCTGCACGGGGCGCTGCGCGCAGGGCAGCCACCGGGGGCCGGTCACCATGGCGATGCGACGGCGACCCGTCGCGTACAGGTGGCGCAGCACCGCCTCGGCGCCGGCGCCGTTGTCGACGTCGAACGAGGGCACCGTCTGCGACCCGACGCCGATCGAGACCACCCGGCCACGGAGCGACCGGGGCACGGCATCCAGCACGTCCTCGGTGGTGTTGACCAGAATCACCCCGCAGACGGTGCGATCCCCGCCGAGCTGCTCGAGGCCACGTGGGTCGCCCAGGGGCAGCCAGTGCAGCGCCACCCCGACGCCGGTGGCCGTGCAGACCCGGGCGGCCGAGCCGACCACCTGGTGGACGTACGGGTCTTCCAGCACCGCCGCGCTGGTCCCCAGGACGGCCACGACCAGTCGTACGCCGCCGCCGCGGACCAGTGCCCGGGCGGCCGGGTTGGGGACGTAACCGAGCTGGTCGACGGCGGCCGTGACCTGTTGCCGGGCGGCCGGCGACGCGAACCCGGTGCCGGCGACCACCCGCGACGCGGTGGACCGGGACACCCCGGCGACCCGCGCGACGTCCTCGAGGGTGGCCGGTCGGTGTGCCGCTGTCGTCATCGTCGCCTCCTGCGGCGGCCCGTCCGGTCGGACAAACGCCTGCTCACATCATGCCCCGGCCGGCCCACCGCCGGTAAGGGGCGTATCCGCTTGTGGTGGTAGCGCTCTCAGGTGTGCGATCGTCCCGAGAGAACACCCCGAGAAAGAGGACCTGCCTCCGTGAGCGCCCCCACCAGTCGACCCGCTGCCCCGGCCACCGCACCGCCGCCTTCGCGGGCTGTGCTGCTCGCCCGCAACGGCGTCGCCGTCACCTTCACTCTCAACGGGCTGGCCGTCGGTAGCTGGTTCTCCCGGGTGCCGGCGGTCCGTGAGGCGTTGGACCTCTCCGCCGGCCGGCTCGGGCTGCTCCTGCTGGCGATGAGCGTCGGCGCGCTACTCGCCATGCCCACCTCCGGCCTGCTCGCCCAGCGACTCGGCGCCGCCCGCACGGTGACCCTGGCGACGGTGCTGGTCGCGGTCGGCCTCACCGTGGCGGGGCTGGGTGCCACGATGACCGGGTCGTTCGCCGTCGTCGCGCTCGGGTTGGCCACCTTCGGCTACGGCTCCGGCGCCTGCGACGTGGCGATGAACGTCGAGGGCGCGGCGGTGGAACGCCGGCTGGGTCGGACGATCATGCCCCGTTTCCACGCGGGGTGGAGCCTCGGGTCGGTGGCCGGCGCGGGGCTGGGCGCCCTGGCAGCCCGGTTCGACGTGCCGGTCGGCACGCATCTCGTGACGGTCGCGGTGGTCGTGTTGACCGGCACCGTACTCGCCGCCCGGACGTTCCTGCCCGTGGCCAACGATCACACCGGCGACCCGGCGGACGCCACCCCGGCTGCCCGTCGCCGTGCGCAGCTCGCCGCCTGGCGGGAGCCGCGCACCCTGCTGATCGGGTTGTTCGTGCTGGTGGCGGCGTTCACCGAGGGTGCCGCCAACGACTGGCTGGCAGTGGCGTTCATCGACGGACGGGACCTGAGCGAGGCCGCCGGCGCGGCGGTCTTCGGTGTCTTCGTGGTGGGCATGACCGTCGGGCGCACCGCCGGCACCATCGCGCTGGACCGGTGGGGTCGGGTGCCGGTGCTCACCGGCACCATCGGGCTCGCCGTCGTCGGGGCGGGCCTGGCCGTGCTGGCCGGGTCGGGGCCGGTGGCCATCGTCGGCGTCGCGCTGTGGGGCCTCGGGGCGTCGCTGGGCTTCCCGGTCGGGATGAGCGCGGCGGCCGACGAGGAGGCGCACGCGCCGGTGCGGGTGAGCGTGGTCGCGGTGATCGGCTACACCGCGTTCCTGGGTGGACCGCCGTTGCTGGGGCTGCTCGGCGACGAGGTCGGCACCCTGCGCGCGCTGCTGGTGGTGCCTCTGCTGCTGCTGCCGACCCTGCTGCTGGTGCGTGTGCTGCGCCCGCCGCACGCCGTCGAGACGGCTCCGTCAGCACACAAAAACTAACCCACGCCGCCGCCGAGCGGTATCGGGTGCGCGGCCGACTGCGCCGCGTACCCGTGCTGGCTATGGTCGCCCGATGCCAACCGACGAGATCACCGCCGCCGCGGCGGGCAACTGGACCCTGGGCGACCGGACCGTGCACCGGATGGGCTTCGGCTCCATGCGGATCACCGCGAACCCCGACCGCGACCGGGCCGTCGCCCTGCTGCGCCGTGCCGTGGAACTGGGTGTCAACCACATCGACACCGCCGCGTTCTACGTCTCACCCGGGGGCACCCTGCGGGTCGGCACCGGCCCGGCCCGCTACGCGACCGAGCTGATCCGCGCGGCGCTCGCCCCGTACCCGGAGGATCTGGTGATCGCCACCAAGGTCGGCTTCGGGTACGACCCGGTGGCCGGCTTCACCGAGGCGCTCACCCCGGCGCAGCTGCGCGCCCAGGTGGAGGAGAACCTCCGTCGGCTCGGCCGTGACCAGCTCGACGTGGTGAACCTGCGCCTCGGCCGGGGACCCGGAGCGGTGCCGCTGGTCGACCGGTTCGGCGCCCTCGCCGAGTTGCGCGCCGCCGGGCTGATCCGCCACCTCGGGCTCTCCAACGCGCGTCCCGAACAGTTGGACGAGGTGGCGGGTGTCGCGCCGGTGGTCTGCGTGCAGAACAACTACGGGGTGGACGCGTACCGGGAGCAGGACGGGTTCGTCCGGCTCTGCGGCGAGCGGGGCATCGCCTACGTGCCGTTCTTCGCGCTGGCCGGCACCGGTCGGGAGGCGGGCGCGAGCGCCGCGCAGACCGAGGCCGTCGAGGCGGTCGCCCGCGCCCACGGGGTCACGCCGCAGCAGGTACGCCTGGCCTGGACGCTGCACCAGGGCCCACACGTGCTGGCCATCCCCGGCACCGCAGACCCGGAACACCTGGAGCAGAACATAGCGGCCGGAGCCCTACGCCTAACCCCCGAAGACCAAACAAACCTGTCCTGACCCCCACCCGCCCCCATCCCACCCCGCCCCCGCCCCATCCCACCCCGCCCCCGCCCCAGCCCCCGCCCGGCCCCGGCCCGGCCTCTGGCCCCGGCCCTGGCCCACGTTGATCATGGGGTTATTGCCATCCAGTCCGGCGTGTCGCGGCAATAACTCCATGATCGACAAGGGCGGGGCGGGGCGGGGCGGGGCGGACGGGGGCGGGGTGGGTGGGTGGGTTAGGTGTTTAGCCAGACTCGGAGGGGGCCGGTTGGGGTGAAGCCTGCTTGCAGGGCTGGGGTCAGGTCGGGGGTGGATTCGTAGCCGACCAGTTGTGCTGCGGGCACGGTGGCGCAGACTCCGTGCCAGATGTCCAGCGGGTCGTTGGTGTGGGTGAACAGGTTGGAGACGCCGTACCGGCCGTCGTCGCCGCTGAGTATCGCGCCGCCGGTGAGCACACCCCGGTCGTCGTGGCGGGCGAGCACCCGTACCCGTGGGTCGGCCAGGAGCGCCGGGCGGAACAGGGCCCCGCCGCCGTGCGCCGCTGCCCAGGCCGCCAACTCGTCGGGGGTGCCGACCGGGGTGAGCGGCGCGTCGACCGGTGGTACCGCCGGTGGGCGGTGGATCCACTGGGCGTCGAAGAGCACCCGGAATCCGTACCCGGACAGGTCGAGGTCGGCGAAGCTGTCCTTCACCGACGCGCCGGGACCCGCGTCGATCCGGGCCAGCAGGGCTTCGGCGTCGACGCCCGGCCGCAGGGTGACTGCGTCCGGGTACCACGGCGGGGAGCGGCGGGGGACCGACCAGGCGTCGGCGTCGGTACGGCCGGCCAGCCCGTGGCTGCCGCAGACGATGTCGCACCATTCGGCGTTGTTCCGGGCCGCCGCCGGCCGCACGTCTTTCAGCACGCACGGCAGCGTAGTACTCCAGCTGTAGATCGTGATCTTGCCGCGAGGCGCTCAGTCTTGCGCCTGGGGCCAGGCGTCCAGTGCCAGTTCTGCCGTTTCGGTGAGCTCCATGGTCGTTGCGCCATCCCGGGCACGCTGTGACATGCCCTGGATGACTGCGGCAAAGTACGCGGCCAGCGCGCGAGGGTTGGCTGCGGCCGGTAGTTCGCCTTGCTGCTGCGCGGTCGTCAGGCGTGTTTCGAAGGCGGCCAGGTTCGCGTTGCGCAGATCGCGTAGGAATGCCGCGACCTCGGCGTCTTGGACGGTGACGTTGGTGGCGGCGCTGATGGTCAGACAGCCGGCCGGGTGGGAGGGGTCGGGGTAGACGGCTGCCGCCTCGCAGAGGATGCGGCGGAACGCGCCGTGGGCTGTGGGCTCCTCTTCCAGGGCGGTACCGATGAACGCACCGACGGGAGAGCGTCCGTAGGTGTGGACGACCTCTTTGAACAGGGACTTTTTGTCCCCGAACGCCGCATACAGGCTGCCGGGTTTGATGCCCATTGCCCGAGTCAGCTCGCCGACGGAGGTGGCCTCGTAGCCATGCTCCCAGAACAGTCGGGTGGCGGCCGTCAGGGCTGTCGTGCGGTCGAACGCCGGCGGTCGTCCTCGCTTTACGCCTGCTCCACTCATGCCGTTAATTATAGAGCGATCACTCAAGAACGTGTGCTACGTTCATTCTTGAGTCATCACTCAAAAATGCGGAGGCGGACAACAGCCATGGCAACAGGAGCACTTGAGGGCAAGGTTGCGCTGGTCACCGGCGGCAGCCGAGGCATCGGCCGGGCCATAGCGGAACGACTCGCCCGGGACGGCGCCGCCGTCGGCGTCGCCTACGCCCGCGATGAGACGGCGGCAAGCGAGACCGTCGAGCGCATCCGGAAGAACGGAGGGCTAGCCTTCGCGCTGCGCGCGGAGCTGGGACGGCACGGCGACGCGACGCGCCTGTGGGCCGCCTTCGACGCCGCGGGCAAGGACCACACGCCGGACGGGAAGCTCGACATCATCGTCAACAACGCTGGCATAGGACGCAGCGCGGCGCTTGCCTCGTTGACCGAGGACGGCTTCGACGAGGTCTTCGCCGTGAACGTGCGGGCGCCGTTCTTCATCGTGCAGCAGGGGCTGTCGCGTCTGCGTGACGGGGGCCGGATCATCAACATCTCCAGCGGTGCGGCCAGCCTGGCCATGCCGGAGATCATCGCCTACGGCGCCACCAAGGGCGCACTGGACACCTTCACCCTCAACCTCGCCAAGGAACTGGGCCCTCGGGACATCACGGCCAACTCGGTGGCCCCCGGGATCGTCGATACGGATGTCAATGCGGCCTGGCTTCGGGGCAATCCGCAGGCCGAGGCACATGCGGCATCCCTTGCCGCCCTTGGCCGCGTCGGGCAGCCAGCAGACGTGGCCGACATCGTGGCCTTCCTCGCCTGCAACGACGCGCGCTGGGTGACCGGCCGGGTCATCGACGCGACCGGGGGCGCCGGGCTGTGAGTCATTCCCCTTGGGCGGGAGCACCGCGCCGTGGTCTCCCGCCCGGGGGGCGTTGGCGGGCGGCGCTCGCTGAGCTGATGGGCCGGATCGCAGGCTGGTTCGCCCGGGTCGAACCACGATGAAGATCACGATCTACGGCTGGAGTACCAGGCGGGTGCCGCACGACCCGAGCACGTCGGCTCGGGCCGGGCGGCGTCGCGGCAGCTCATGGGGCGTAGACCAGGTCCATCGTGTCGGTGTGCCCGGACCAGCGCAGGTCGAGGTGCCAGCAACCGGCCTGCGGCATGTCGATGATCGACGGACCAGGACCGCCGGCGACCTCCCGGGTCACGCGGGTGTCGGTGCCGTCCAACGTCGCGGTGATCACCAGGGTCGCCGGTGCCGTCGGGTCGGGTGACGTCGTGGAGGCACGGGCCACCCAGAGGATCTTGTTGTTCGACCCGTCCTTCCGGTCCTGCCGCAGCGGGTGGGCGAACAGCACCGCCACGATGTCACCCGTTGCGCCGAACACGTGCGGCATCCGGGCGTCCCCGTGGAAACCGGCGTCCGCCCAGTCGGGCAGCGACCCCGTCTCGACCCGCGAACCGCAGCCCGCCGCGGCGCTCGCGGTGGTGGTGGCGCTCGCGGTGGTGACGGCGCTCGCCGTGGTGGCCTCAGCGCTCGTCGGCACGGCCGACCCGCCGCTGGTCGTGGTCGTGCACCCCGCCAGCAGGACCACCGACGACGCCAGCATCAACCTGCCCCATGCACCCATCTCGCCCCTCCCGGTACGCGGGCCGCGACCCCGGACTGGAGCAGGCCGGGCGTCGACGACTCGTCGTACCTTCACGACACCGACCGGGCCCGCCCGGTTCCCTAACGCAGCGATTGGGCGACCTCGATCGCCTCAACCTTGGAGAGGGCGCCCTCAAGTCGGTAGCTCACATCGTCGTCCTCCCAGATCAGGGTCGAGGCGGCCAGCCGGGCGGTCTCTTCGCGGACCTGTCCGGCACGGTCCACGTACGACAGCACGTGCGGGTGGTCGACCCACACGGCGAAGTCCCCGTTGACCTGGACCCACTCCACCCCGGGCGGGGTGGCCTTCTTGTGGAAGGCCAGATTGAGACGGCCATCGAACGCGTCGACGCGCAGCGCGCCCCCGCCGTAGAGCAGCGTCGCCACCCGGTAGGTGCCTGTCGGGTCGGGGTCGGCGACCAGCACCTGCTCGGGCGGACCCAGCTTCGCCGGTAGGCGGACCGGGAATCGTACCGACCGTTGGGCCTCGTCCAGGGCGACGGACCGCTGACTGGGCAACGGCGAGGGAGTGTCACCGGGCAACGTCCGGGTGGGCGTGGTGGCGATGCTGACACCGGCGAAGCGCAGCAGCCCCGTGACGGCGTCCGCGACGGCCGCACGGGTCGGCGGCACCACCGCCACGACGACGGCGACGAGCGCCGCCACGGCGAGCCGACGCCACGGGCGTGCCGGCCTGCTGAGCCGTACGCGCACCCGAGCGGTCACGTCGGGCGGGTCGGGTGTCTCCAACCAGGCGGACAGGTCGCGCAGTTCCCGTTCGAGGTCACCCATACCGGACCTCCTCCCGGTCGAGCAGGCCGCGCAACTTGGTCAGGGCCCGAGACGTACGCGACTTCACCGTGCCCCGGGGCCAGCCCAGCGCCGCCACCGTCTCCTCCTCGCTGAGGTCAAGGAAGAACCGGCAGACGATCACCTCGCGATCGCGTACCGGCAGTTGACGCAGGGCCTCGACCAGCGCGGTGCGGCGCTCCCCGGCGAGGACCGCGCTGACCGCCCCGTCCTCGGCGATCTCCGACGTCGGGTTCGCCGCGGCGGCCCGCAGGACGAGCCCGTCGCGCCGGCCACGGGAGCGGTGCAGGTTGCGGGTCTCGTTGGCGACGATCGCGAGCAGCCAGGACCGGAACGACGACTCGCCCCGATAACGGGACAGCTTGCGGTACGCCTTCACGAACGCCTCCTGGGTGACGTCCTCGGAGTCCGAGCCCGCGCCGAGCAGCACCGCCGTCCGGTACGCGGACGCGGTGTGCCGGGCGACCAGGAGGTCGTACGCCTCCAGGTCACCTGCCCGAGCGCGGGTGACGAGTGCGTCGTCGTCCAGGGCGAACCTCCGTTCCGGTCAACACCCATGACACCGCTCACGCGCCGCGGGTTCCAATTCCTGGTGGCGAAAAGCGGGTCAGCTGTCTCCCACCCGGCGTGCAGCGTATTTCCAGGAATCGGTGCTGCACTAAAGGGGCGTCGAGGAGAGGGGCTGGGCATGAGCTGGTTCAACCGCCGGTCACGGGGTGCCGAGGCGACCCCGACGAAGCTGGACCGCGAGGCGACCCGCGACGATCTCGCCGCGCTGGAGACGTTCGTCGCCTCTCGGCGGGGGGTGGAGTTCTACCTGGAGCCGGAGACCACCGCGACGGACACCACCGTGGTGGCGATCGCCCACGACGGCGAGTGGATCCGCCGCCGTACCGGCACGCCACGCGCGGCGGGGGCCATCGCCCGCAAGCACGCGGTGCCGCTGTACGAGGCGGCGCGCACCGGCTACCCGGAGCGGATGCGTACCTGGAACCGGGCCCACCCGGAACGCCACGCCCGCTGAGACTCGCACCCGTTGAACGCCGCCGCGCCGCCGCGCGCTCAGGCGCCGGCGGCTGAGCGGGCCTGCTCCAGCGTCATCGGCTCGGCGTGGCTGGAGACGTACCAGTGGTAGGTGTCGTCAAGCAGTCGCCGGACCAGGCCCAGGTCGAGGCCGTCCTCGGGGCGGCGCAGGTGTGCCGGCGGCGGGTAGAAGCAGTCGCCCAACAGCATGACGCCCGAGTCGGGCACCAGCACGACTGTCGAGTCCGGCGCGTGCCCGCCGCCGACGTGGCGTAGCCGAACCCCGACCGGCAACTCGTCCACGTCGGTGAAGGTCCGGGTCGGCGGCAGGACGACGAAATCCTCCCAGGAGTCCACCGCGCGTGTCCGGGCCCGGAAGCTCGGGCCGAGGCGGGGATTGGCGCGTATCTGCTCGCGCAGATAGTGGTGACTCCACGGTCGGGCGGCCTCGGCGCGAAGGAGCATCACGGCCGTTTCGTGCCCGACGATCTCGACCCCTGGCCAGGCGCAGGCGCCCCAGACATGGTCCCAGTGGTGGTGGGTGTAGACGAGCCAGCGCGGCTTCGGAAGGCCGGCGGCGGCCAACGCGGCCTGGATCTCGCGGGCGTGCGCGGGGCTCTGTCCGGCGTCGATCATCACACTGCCGCGTTCGTCGGCGACGACGGCGACACCGGCCTGGACCGCCTCCGGGTCGGGATTGCCCGGACAGAGCCAGACACGGCCGGCGAGGTGGCGGAACTGCATGGCGACGATGGTGATCGACCCCCGGCATTGATCGCGGACGCTGGTCCCGGCGATCGTCGATCCTAGGTGACCGGGCCGCCTGTCACCGCCCTGTCGGGCGATCGGCACAGGCCAGGGTACGTATACGCACCCTTTGCTCTGCTTCCACGGAGGCAACGAAAAGGTGTCGCCACTGTTGCCTCCGCGGAAGCAGAGCAAAGGGTGCGCGGCATTGACCCGGGGTCTTACGCGGGCCGGTTCTGCGAGCGAGCCAATCACCAGTCATCGATGAATGGGCCTTGCCCGGTGGTGCCGGGGTCGGCGTTGACCGGCGGCGCGGCGGTGTGGCAGCATTCGCGGCCTGACGGCAGTGAAGGAAGTCGGTGCAATTCCGACGCGGTCCCGCCACTGTCACCGGGGAGCGATCCCCCCTCGTGAGTCACGGCCGTGTGTCTGCGGTTGGAAGGCCGGGGGAGAGCGTCGATCCGGAAGCCAGGATACTTCGGCCGTCGGGACGTACCCCAGGGCGTGGACACCCGAGGAGGACCCGATGACGCACGGCGTCTCATTAATCGACGGACACCGTCATGGCCCGCACAGTGAGCGCTGCACCGCGCCCGTGACCGACCGCGCCCGCGTTCTCCGGGCCGGTTGCGTCGACGCGCTCCAGGTTGTCCGCCACCGGTCCCGTTGAGCTGCGCGCCCGGCGCTGGACGGCCCCGACGCACGCGTCGGTGAGCCGTCCGCCCGGCTGTCGTACCGGCTGACGCCGCACCCACTCGCATCGTCCAGGTCACCCCCCCGGTGGTGGCCAGGGCGTCACCTCCCGGAGCCTGCCGTGCACATCCTGTTGCTCTCCACCGCCGACACCGACCTGCTGGCCGCCCGCGCCAGCGGCGCCGACTACCGGCTGGCCAACCCCGCCCGGGTCGCCGCCGACGAGGTGCCCGCCCTGCTCGACGGGGTCGACCTCGCCGTCGTACGCCTCCTCGGGGGTCGGCAGGCGTGGCCGGACGGCCTCGCCGCGGTGCTCGCCAGCGGCGTCCCGACGGTCGTGCTCGGCGGCGAGGCGCTACCCGACGCGGAGCTGATGGCCATCTCCACCGTGCCGTCCGGGGTCGTCACCCAGGCGCTGGCGTACCTGGTCGAGGGTGGGCCGGACAACCTGGGGCAGCTGGCCCGGTTCCTGTCCGACACGGTGCTGCTCACCGGCGAGGGGTTCGCCCCGCCCGCACCGACTCCGGCGTACGGCGTGCACCGCGAGTACCCCACCAACCCGGAACAGCCCACCGTGGGGATCGTCTTCTACCGGGCGCACGCCCTCGCTGGCAACACCGATTTCGTCGACGTGCTGTCCGAGGCGGTGCGGGCAGCCGGCGGCAACCCGCTGCCGATCTTCTGCGGCTCGCTACGCGGGCTGACCGCGAGCGCCGGCCCGCTCGGGCTCTTCACCCGCTGCGACGCGCTGCTGGTCACCGTGCTCGCGGCCGGCGGCGCGGTCGCCGCGGACGCCTCCGGAGGCGGCGACGAGGACGCCTGGGACGTCGGCGCCCTGGCCGCCCTGGAGGTGCCGATCATCCAGGCGCTCTGCCTGACCAGCACCCGTGAGCAGTGGGCCGGCAGCGACGCCGGGCTGTCCCCGTTGGACGCGGCGATGCAGGTGGCCATCCCCGAGTTCGACGGCCGGATCATCACCGTGCCGTTCTCGTTCAAACAGATCGACGCGGACGGCCTCTCGATCTACGCCGCCGACCCCGAGCGGGCCGCCCGGGTCGCCGGCATCGCGGTGCGCCACGCCCGGCTGCGGTACCTGCCCAACCCCGACAAGCGGATCGCCGTGGTGCTCAGCTCGTACCCCACCAAGCACTCCCGGGTCGGCAACGCCGTCGGGCTGGACACCCCGGTCTCGGCGGTCCGGTTGTTCGCCGCGCTGGCCGAGGACGGCTACGACCTGGGCGACGCGCCGCCGCCCACCGACGGGGACGCGTTGATCCACGCGCTGATCGCCGCCGGTGGCCACGACGTGGAGTGGCTCACCCCGGAACAGTTGGCCGGCGCCGAGGCCCGGATTCCGGGGCAGACCTACCGGCGCTGGTTCGACCAGGTGCCAGCCGAGCTGCGCGAGCGAATGCGCGAGCACTGGGGTGAGCCGCCCGGCGAGCTCTACACCGACGGCGGCGACATCGTGCTCGCCGGGTTGCGCTTCGGCAACGTGGTGCTGCTGATCCAGCCGCCACGCGGCTTCGGGGAGAACCCGATCGCCATCTACCACGACCCGGACCTGCCGCCGAGTCACCACTACCTGGCCGCGTACCGCTGGTTGTCCGCGCCCGTCGCCGACGGCGGCTTCGGCGCGGACGCCGTGGTGCACCTGGGCAAGCACGGCACCCTCGAGTGGCTGCCCGGCAAGGGCCTCGGCCTGGCCGCCGACTGCGCGCCCGACGCCGTCCTCAGTGACCTGCCGCTGGTCTACCCGTTCATCGTCAACGACCCCGGCGAGGGCACCCAGGCCAAGCGGCGCGCGCACGCCGTGGTGATCGACCACCTGGTGCCGCCGATGGCGCGCGCCGAAACCTACGGCGACCTGGCCAAGCTGGAGCAACTCCTCGACGAGTACGCCACCGTGCAGGCGCTCGACCCGGCCAAGGTGCCCACCGTGCGGGCGCAGATCTGGGACCTGGTGCGTGCCGCCGAGCTGCACCACGACCTGCACGCCGAGGCGATGCCCGACGCGGACGACTTCGACGACTTCGTGCTGCACCTCGACGGGTACCTCTGCGAGGTCAAGGACGTGCAGATCCGTGACGGGCTGCACATCCTCGCCGACGCGCCCACCGGTGAGCCGCGGGTCAACCTGGTCCTCGCGGTGCTGCGCGCGCCACAGATCTGGGGCGGCGCCCGTGCCCTGCCCGGCCTGCGGCAGGCCCTCGCCGTCGCGTACTCCCTCGACGAGCAGGCGTTGCTCGCGACACCGGGACAGCGGCTGGCGCTGCCCACCGCGTTGACCGACGTGGTGGACGGGCCGGCCGGCACCGCCGCCGACGCCGTCGACCTGATCGAGGCCCTCGCCCGGCGGTTGGTCCTCGCCATGGAGACGCTCGGCTGGGACGCCGACGCCGTCGACACGGTGGTCGAGGAGGTGACCGGCCAGCGGATCCCGGACGTCGCCGCGGTGCTGCACTTCGCCGCCACCGAGCTGGTGCCCCGACTGGATCGGACCACCGACGAGTTGACCAACACCCTCCGCGCACTCGACGGCCGGTTCGTGCCACCCGGCCCGTCCGGCTCACCCACCCGTGGCCTGGTCAACGTGCTGCCCACCGGCCGTAACTTCTACTCCGTCGACCCGAAGGCCATCCCCAGCCGCAACGCCTGGGACGTCGGAGTGGCCCTCGCCGACTCCCTACTGGCCCGACACCTCGCCGACACCGGGGCGTACCCCCGCTCGGTGGGGTTGACCGTGTGGGGCACCAGCGCCATGCGGACCCAGGGCGACGACATCGCCGAGGTGCTCGCGCTGCTGGGCTGCCGGCCCGTCTGGGACGACCGGTCCCGGCGGGTCACCGGCATCGAGGTGGTGTCGACGGCCGAGCTGGGCCGGCCCCGCGTCGACGTCACCGTGCGCATCTCCGGGTTCTTCCGCGACGCGTTCCCGCACGTCGTGGCGCTGCTCGACGACGCCGTCCGGCGGGTCGCCGCCCTCGACGAACCGGACGAGGAGAACTACCTGCGGGCGCACGTCGCCGCCGACCTCGCCGAGCACGGCGACGAACGGCGGGCCACCGCCCGGATCTTCGGGTCGAAGCCCGGCGCGTACGGCGCGGGCCTGCTGCCCCTGATCGACGCCCGGACCTGGCGCAGCGACGCCGACCTGGCCGAGGTGTACGCGGTGTGGGGCGGCTACGCCTACGGCCAGGGCCTGGACGGGCGGGAGGCGCGCGCCGACATGGAACGCTCCTTCGCCCGGATCGCCGTGGCGGTGAAGAACCAGGACACCCGCGAGCACGACATCGTCGACTCCGACGACTACTTCCAGTACCACGGCGGAATGGTGGCGATGGTCCGTCACCTCACCGGCAGCTCGCCGCAGGCGTACGTGGGTGACTCGGCGATGCCGCACGACGTGCGTACCCGCACCCTGGGCGAGGAGACCCGGCGGGTGTTCCGCGCCCGGGTGGTCAACCCGAAGTGGATCGCCGCGATGCGTCGGCACGGCTACAAGGGAGCGTTCGAGCTGGCCGCCACCGTGGACTACCTGTTCGGCTACGACGCCACCGCCGGCGTGGTCGACGACTGGATGTACGAGCACCTGGCCGCCGCGTACCTCTTCGACGAGACGACCCGGGAGTTCCTGGAGCAGTCCAACCCGTGGGCGCTGCGGGGCATCACCGAGCGGCTGCTGGAGGCCGCCGACCGGGGGCTGTGGGCCAAACCCGAGCCGGCCACCCTGGACCGGCTGCGCGACACGTACCTGGCCAGCGAGGGTGACCTGGAGGACCGGGCATGACCACGTATCCGTTCAGCGCCGTGCTCGGCATGGCCGACATGCGACTGGCGTTGCTGCTCAACGCGGTCTCCCCGGCGATCGGCGGGGTGCTGGTGCGGGGCGAGAAGGGGACCGCCAAGTCGACGGCGGTGCGGGCCCTCGCCGCGTTGCTGCCGCCGGTCCGCCGGGTCGCCGGCTGCCGCTTCGGCTGTGACCCGGCCGAGCCCGACCCGGCCTGCCCGGATGGCCCGCACCCCGTCGGCGTCGCCGCCGAGACCCACCCCGCCCGGCTGGTGGAGCTGCCGGTCGGTGCCGCCGAGGACCGGGTGGTCGGCTCACTGGATCTGGAGAAGGCCCTCGGCGAGGGCGTCCGCGCCTTCGAACCGGGTCTGCTCGCCGCCGCGCACCGGGGTGTCCTCTACGTCGACGAGGTCAACCTGCTGCACGACCACCTCGTCGACCTGCTGCTCGACGCGGCGGCGATGGGCCGCAGCCACGTCGAGCGGGAGGGCGTCTCGGTCAGTCATGCCGCCCGGTTCCTGCTGGTGGGCACGATGAACCCGGAGGAGGGGGAGCTGCGCCCGCAGCTGCTCGACCGGTTCGGGCTCACCGTCGAGGTGGGCGCCAGCCGGGACCCGCAGATCCGGGTCGAGGTGGTCCGTCGCCGGCTCGCCGCCGACGCCGACCCGGCCGGCTTCGCCGCCCGCTGGGCCGACGCCGACGCGGAGGTCGCCCGCCAGGTCGCCGCCGCACGCCGCCGGCTTCCCGGGGTACGACTCCCGGACGCCGCGTTGCGGCAGATCGCCGAGGTGTGCGCCGCGTTCGACGTGGACGGTATGCGCGCCGACATCGTCACCGCCCGTACCGCCCTCGCCCACGCCGCCTGGCACGGCCGGGACCGGGTCACCATCGACGACGTCCGGGTGGCCGCCCGGCTGGCCCTGCCGCACCGTCGTCGCCGCGACCCGTTCGACACCCCCGGGTTGGACGACAAGCGCCTCGACGAGGCGTTGCAGCGTGCCCAGGACGCACACCCCGACGACCCGGACGACGGTGGCCCCGACGGCCGTGGCCCGGACGACACCGGCCCGCAGGGCGGTGGCCCGGCCGGCGGTGGTGGCCCGGCCGGCGGTGGTGGCCCGGCCGGCGGTGGTGGCCCGAACGGCGGTGGCCCGGCCGGTGACGGCGGCCCGAATGGCGGTCGCCCGGTTGGCGGCAGCGGCCCGCAGGGCGGTGACGGCGTCGACCAGGTTGAACCCGAGTCGGCCGGGCACTCGGCGCGGGACGGCAGTGGCCCGGACGGGCGCACCGACGGCCCGAACGGTGCCGACGGCTGGCCACAGCACCAGATGGGCGACCGGGGCGACGACGACGGCTGGCCGCAGCGCCCGGCGGACGACCGGCACGCCGACGGCCAGGACGCGCGCACGCGCGGGACCCGGAAGTCGGCGGCCGGTGACGACGACCCGACCTGGGGCGGCGGCGGAAAGTCCCAGCCGGTGGCCGTACCCCGGGGTGGGTTGAAGGCGCGGCTGCTCACCGCGCCCGGGGTGGGTGACGGGGTGCCCGGCCGGCGCTCACGGGCCCGCACCGGACGGGGCCGCACGGCCGGGGCCCGGGTGCCGACCGGCCGCGTCGCGGCGTTGCACCTGCCGGCGACCATCCGGGCCGCCGCGCCGCACCAGACGTCCCGGGGTCGGGCAAGCGGCCCGCTGCGATTGCGCCCGGACGACGTGCGCGAGGCCGTCCGGGAGGGGCGCGAGGGCAACCTGGTGCTGTTCGTGGTGGACGCGAGCGGCTCGATGGGTGCCCGGCAGCGGATGACCGCCGTGAAGGACGCGGTCCTCGCTCTGCTCACCGACGCGTACCAGCGGCGGGACAAGGTCGCGGTGATCGCCTTCCGGGGGGCCGAGGCTCGGACGTTGCTGCCGGCCACCTCGTCGGTGCTGGCCGCCTCGACCCGGCTGACCGAGTTGCCCACCGGTGGGCGTACGCCGTTGGCGGAGGGGCTGCTCGCCGCCGCCGACCTGCTGCGGGTGGAGCGCCTGCGCGACCCGAAGCGCCGCCCGCTGGTCCTCATCGTCACCGACGGCCGAGCCACCGCAGGCACCCGCCCGCTGGACCGCTCCGCGGGAGCGGCAGCGGTCCTCGCGGCGACGGGGGCCCCGTGCGTAGTGATCGACTGCGAATCCGGCCCGGTCCGCCTAAACCTGGCAAGCCGCCTGGCAACCCAGCTAACGGCCCCCCTACACCCCCTAACCGCCCTAACCCACCCCAACCCCCACTCCCACTCCCACTCCCGCGATCTTGCGAATCCTGTCGCGGCATAGGGGACGTAGTGCACTTATCGCAGACCGAAACTGCAAGATCGCGGGAGGAACGGGCGTGGGCGTGACGAGCAGGGGAGACAGCTGATGCCGCAGGGACAGCCGAGCAACGTGCCCGCCGACGGGTTGACCACCCGGCAACGGCGGCACCGGCCACTGCTGATGGTCCACACCGGACAGATGAAGGGGAAGTCGACGGCGGCCTTCGGGTTGGCGTTGCGGGCCTGGACGGCCGGCCTGCCGGTCGGGGTGTTCCAGTTCGTCAAGAGCGCCAAGTGGCGGGTGGGGGAGGAGAGCGCCTTCCGCGCGCTCGGTGAGGTGCACGAGCGCACCGGCCAGGGCGCACCGGTGGCCTGGCACAAGATGGGCGAGGGCTGGTCGTGGATCCAGCGCGGCGGCGATGCCGACCACGCCGCCGACGCCCTGGAGGGCTGGCGGCAGATCCAGCGTGACCTGGCCGCCGAGCGCTACGGGCTGTACGTGCTGGACGAGTTCACCTACCCGATGAAGTGGGGCTGGGTGGACGTCGACGAGGTGGTCGCCACCCTGGCCGACCGGCCCGGCTTCCAACACGTCGTCATCACCGGCCGCGACGCCGACCCGCGACTGGTCGCCGCCGCCGACCTGGTGGCCGAACTGACCAAGGTCAAGCACCCGATGGACGCCGGTCAGAAGGGCCAGAAGGGCATCGAGTGGTGAACGTCCCCACCGAACCGTGGCCGCTGCCCCGGGTGGTCGTCGCCGCGCCGGCCAGCGGTCACGGCAAGACGACGGTGGCCACCGGGCTGCTCGCCGCGCTGCGCCGTCGCGGCCTGACGGTCAGCCCGCACAAGGTCGGCCCGGACTACATCGACCCCGGCTACCACGCCCTCGCCGCCGGTCGGGCTGGCCGCAACCTCGACCCGTTCCTGGTCGGGGCCGAGCGGATCGCCCCGCTGCTGCGGCACGGCGCGAGCGTCCCCACGCCCGCCGACATCGCCGTGGTGGAGGGCGTCATGGGTCTGCACGACGGCGCGGTCGGCCGCCGCGGCTACGCCTCCACCGCGCACGTCGCCCGGCTCATCGAGGCGCCCGTGCTGCTGGTGCTGGACACCACCGCCCAGGGTCGTTCGGCCGCCGCGCTGACGCTGGGCATGGCCGCGTTCGACCCGGCCGTGCGCATCGGCGGCGTGATCCTCAACCGGGTCGGCTCACCCCGACACGAGACGCTGCTGCGCGACGCCCTCGCCGAGGTGGGCGTGCCGGTGCTCGGGGCCGTCACCCGTGCCGCCGAGGTCGCCGCGCCGGCCCGGCACCTCGGGTTGGTGCCGGTCGCCGAGCGGGCACCAGAGTCCCTGGCGATCGTCACCGCGCTCGCCGAGCTGGTCGAGGCCACCGTGGACCTCGACGCGGTGCTCGACCTGGCCCGTACCGCCCCGGCACTGACCACCCCGGCCTGGGACCCGGTGGCCGCCGTCGGCGGGCCGGCCGGCACCGAGCGGCCACGCGTCGCGCTCGCCGGTGGGCCGGCTTTCACCTTCTCGTACGCGGAGACCGCCGAACTGCTCGCCGCGGCCGGCGCCGACGTGGTCACCGTCGACCCGCTGCGCGACCCGGCGCTGCCCGCCAGCACCCGCGCGGTGGTGATCGGCGGCGGCTTCCCCGAGGCGTACGCCGAAGCGCTGGCCGGCAACGCCACCCTCCGCGCCGAACTGGCCGACTTCGACGGGCCGATCGTGGCCGAGTGCGCCGGGCTGCTCTACCTCGGGCGGTCCCTGGACGACGTGCCGATGTGCGGCCGGCTCGACCTGAGCGCCCGGATGACCGGCCGGCTCACCCTCGGCTACCGCGAGGCGGTGGCCGTCAGCGACTCCCCGGTGGCCCGCGTCGGCGAGGGCGTACGCGGCCACGAGTTCCACCGCACCACCACCGACCCGCAACACGGTGAGGCACCGGCGTGGCGGTGGGACGAGGCGGAGCACGGCTTCGTCACCGGCCGGGTGCACGCCTCCTACCTGCACACCCACTGGGCCGGTCAGCCCGCTGCCGCCCTGCGGCTGGTCGAGGCGTGCCGATGAACGCCGACGATCGTCGGGCCGCCGGGTCGGCCGACGCCACGCTGACCGGGGTCGGTGTCGGCCCGGGTGACCCGGAACTGCTCACCGTCAAGGCGGTGCGGGTCCTGCGCGAGGCCGACGTGGTCTTCGTACCCGTGATGGCGGACCGGGTCGAGACCACCGCGACCGCCGGTCCGACGCCGCCGGGCACGGACGCCGGGCGGGCCGAGCGGACCGTACGGGAGTACGTCGCGGCGGACCGGCTGCGCCGGCTGCCGTTCGCCCTGGACGACCGGGGCGGGGTGACCGCCCGCCGCGCGGCGGCCTGGGACGACGCGGCCCGGGTGGTGGTCGAGGCGATCGACGCGGGCGCACGGTCGTTGGCGTTCGCCACCATCGGCGACCCCAACGTCTACTCCACCTTCGGCTACCTGGCGCAGAGCGTCCGGGCGCTGCGCCCGACGGTCCGGGTGGCGACCGTGCCCGGCGTCACCGCCATGCAGGAGTTGGCGGCCCGCAGCGGCACCCCGCTCTGCGAGGGACGCGAACCGCTGACCCTGCTGCCCGCCACCGCGGGCCTGGCGCTGTTCGCCGAGGCCCTCGCCGGGCCCGGCACCGTGGTCGCCTACAAGGGCTGGCGGCGGCACCCGGAACTGCTCGCCGAGCTGCGCCGACAGGGCCGGCTCGCCGACGCGGTGCTCGGGAGCAGCCTGGGGCTGCCCGGTGAACGCATCGGACCGGTCGACGACACCGCGGACCTGCCATACCTGTCGACGCTGCTGGTCCCGGCCCGCCGCGACCACCGAGGAGGAAAACTGTGACCAGCGACGGCAAGGTGTGGTTCGTCGGAGCCGGCCCGGGTGCGGCGGACCTGCTGACCCTGCGCGCCGCCCGGGTGATCGCCGAGGCCGACATCGTGATCTGGGCGGCCAGCCTGGTGCACGCCGACGTGCTCGGGCACGCCCGCCCCGGCGCGGAGATCGTCGACTCGTCGCAGCTACCCATCGAGGGCGTGCTGCCGCTCTACGAACGCGCCGCCGAGCAGGGGCTGACCGTCGCCCGGATCCACTCCGGCGACCCGGCGCTGTGGGGCGCGGTGCAGGAACAACTGGACCTGTGCCGGGCACTCGACCTGGCCGTCGAGATCGTGCCCGGGGTCTCCTCGTTCACCGCCGTCGCGGCGATCGTCGGGCGGGAGCTGACCGTGCCCGAGGTGGCCCAGTCGGTGATCCTCACCCGACTCGAAGGCGGCAAGACCCCCATGCCACCCGGCGAGCGGGTCCGCGACTTCGCCCGACACGGCACCACCATGGCGCTGTTCCTCTCCGCCGCCCGCTCCGGGCAGGTGCAGGCCGAACTGCTGGCCGGCGGCTACCCGGCGGACACCCCGGCCGTGGTGGCGTACCAGGCGACCTGGCCGGACGAGCTGGTGGTGCGCTGCACGGTCGGCACCCTGGAGGAGACGGTCAAGCAGCACAAGCTGTGGAAGCACACCCTGTTCCTGGTCGGGCCGGCCCTCGCCGCCGAGGGCACCCGCTCGCACCTCTACCACCCCGGGCACTTCCACACCTTCCGGCGAGCTGAGCCGGCCGCCCGCGCCGAGCTGCGCCGCCAGGCCGGCGCCCGCACCGGGGGGACCGCCACACCGGGGCACACACCATGACGTACGCCGAGCCGCCGCTGCGCGAGCCGGACCTGCCGCGAACCGCGAAGGTCCGACCCGCCGCGCTGCGTACCGGTTGGACGACCGGCGCCTGCGCGACCGCGGCGGCCAAGGCCGCGGTCACCGCGCTGGTCACCGGCACGACCCAACGGGAGGTGGAGATCGGGCTGCCCGCCGGACGCCGGGTGCGTTTCCCGGTCGAACGCTGCGAAGTCACCGGCACCCCGCCGGCCCGCGCCGAGGCGGTCGTGGTCAAGGACGCCGGGGACGACCCGGACGTCACCCACGGGGCCGAGCTGACCGCCACCGTGGACTGGACCGACGTCCCCGGGCTGCGGCTCGCCGGCGGTGCCGGTGTCGGCACGGTCACCAAGCCCGGCCTCGGGCTCACCGTCGGCGGCCCCGCGATCAACGACACCCCGCGCCGGATGATCGGCGAGGCGGTGGCCGAGGTGGTCGACCTCACCGAAGTCGGCGTACGCGTGGTGATCAGCGTGCCCCGGGGCGAGATCATGGCCCGCAAGACCACCAACCGACGGCTCGGCATCCTCGGCGGGATCTCGATTCTCGGCACCACCGGGATCGTCCGTCCCTTCTCCACCGCCTCCTGGCGGGCCAGCGTCGTGCAGGCCGTGCACGTGATGGCCGCCCAGGGGGAGCGGACCGTGGTGCTCTGCACCGGCGGGCGAACCGAGCGGGCCGCCCGCGCGCTCCTGCCCGACCTGCCCGAGGTCTGCTTCGTCGAGGTCGGCGACTTCACCGGTGCCGCGGTGACCGCCGCCGTGGGCGACGGCATGACCGGCGTCGTCTTCGTCGGCATGGCCGGCAAGCTGGCCAAACTCGCCGCCGGAGTGCTGATGACCCACTACACCCGATCCAAGGTGGACCTGTCCCTGCTCGGCGCGGTGACCGCCGAGGCCGGCGGCGACCCGGCGCTCGTCGACGCCGTGACCGAGGCGAACACCGGGCGGCACGCGTACGAGCTGTGGGAGGCCGCCGGGCTGCTCGCACCGGCCGGCGACCTGCTCTGCCAGCGGGTACGCCAGGTGCTGCGACGCTTCGGCGGCCCGACGGTCACCGTGGACGTGGCGATGGTCGACTTCGCCGGGGCACACGTCGTCGCCTCGTCCGGCCGGTGGCCCCGATGACGCGGATGGAACCGGTGACCGTGGTCGGCCTGGACGCCGCGGGCGCCCCACCGCACCCCGCTCTCGCGCCGGTGCTGGCCGCCGCCGGGCTGGTCGTCGGGGCCGCCCGGCACCTGGCCGCGGTGCCCGTACCGGCCGGCGCCGACACCGTCACCCTCGGGCCGCTCGCCCCCGCCCTGCACCGGCTGGCCCGGGCGGTCGCCGCCGGGGTGCCGTCCGTGGTGCTGGCCAGCGGGGACCCCGGGTTCTTCGGCATCGTCCGGCGGCTACGCGCGGCCGGGCTGCCGTTGCGGGTGGTACCGGCGGTGTCCAGTGTGGCCGCCGCCTTCGCCCGCGCGGGGCTGCCCTGGGACGGCGCCGCCGTGGTCACCGCGCACGGGCGCGACCCCCGACCGGCCCTGAACGCCTGCCGGGCGCTGCCGTTGGTCGCGGTGCTCACCGCACCCGGCGCCGGTGCGGCCGAGCTGGGTGCCGGCCTCGCCGGTTGGTCCCGCCGCCTGCTGGTCGCCGAGCATCTGGGCACCGACGCCGAGCGGATCCGCGCGGTGACTCCCGAGCAGGCCGCCGCGCAGACCTGGTCCGACCCGCACGTCCTACTCAGCCTCGCCGCCCCGGACCCCGCCGAATCCGCACCCGACCCCGTCGCACCCGACCCTGCACCGGCACCTCGGGTCGCGGCCGGTGGGATGCGGTCGGACAACCAGCCGGCTGCCGCTCCGGCCGGCGGCTGGGCACTGCCGGAGACCCGGTACGCCCACCGCGACTCCATGATCACCAAGTCGGAGGTGCGGGCCCTCGTCGTCGCCCGACTGCGCCCCCGGCTCGGTCGGCTGGTCTGGGACGTCGGCGCGGGCAGCGGCTCGGTCGGCATCGAGTGCGCGCTGCTCGGCGCGGCCGTGGTCGCCGTCGAACAGGACCCGCAGGCCGGCGCCACCATCCGGGCCAACGCCACCGCGCACGCCGTAACCGTCCGCCTCGTTACCGGCCGAGCCCCGCAGGCGCTGGCTGGCCTGCCCGAGCCGGACGCGGTCTTCGTCGGCGGTGGCGGCGCCGACGTCCTCGCCGCCGTGGTGGCCCGCCAGCCCGAACGGGTGGTGCTCACCCTGGCCGCACTCGACCGGGTCGCGCCCGCCGTGGGTCTCCTGCGCGCCGCCGGCTACACGGTCGAGGGCAGTCAACTCTCCGCCGCCCGCCTCGCCGACCTGCCCGGTGGGTCGATCCGCCTCGCGGCCACCAACCCGGTGGTCGTCCTCACCGGGGAGCGCCCGTGAACGACCAGAACCCGCCCGCTCGCATCGGACTGGTGGCGGCCACCGCCGCCGGCCGACGGCACGCGGACACCGTCGCCGCCGCCTGGCCGCACGCCCGGCCGGTGGAGGGGGAGACCGTGGCCGACGCGCTGCGGACCGCCTGGGCGGAGTGTGACGCCGTGGTCGCGTTCCTGGCCACCGGTGCCGTGGTGCGGATCCTCGCGCCGCTGCTCGGCGACAAGCACAGCGACCCGGCCGTGGTGGTCGTCGACGAGGCGGCCCGGCACGCCGTGGCGCTGCTCGGCGGGCACGCCGGCGGCGGCAACGACCTCGCCGAACAGGTCGGCGCGGTACTGGACGCCCGACCGGTGATCACCACCGCCACCGACGCGGTCGGCCTGCCGGGGCTGGACACCCTCGGCTGGCCGGTGGAGGGTGCGGTCGCCGCGGTGTCCCGGGCCATCCTGGACGGCGAGCCGGTCCAGCTGATCGCCGACGCGCACTGGCCGTTGCCCGCCCTGCCCCCGAACGTCCACCCCCAACCCGCCGCTGCCGCCGAGCCCGCTGCCGACAGCGCCGCCACCGCCGACAGCGGCGTCGGTTACCGGCTGCTGGTCACCGACCGGGTGGTGCCGCTGGACGAGCGGACCGCCGTGCTCCGGCCCCCGTCGCTGGTCGCCGGCGTGGGCGCGAGTCGGGGCGTACCCGCCGTCGAGGTGACCGAGCTGCTGCACCGGGTGCTGGCTGAGGCCGGCCTCAGCCCGGCGAGCCTGCGCTGCCTGGCCAGCGCCGACGTCAAGGCCGACGAGGCGGGCATCCTGAGCACCGCCGACGCGATCGGCGTACCCCTGGTGACCTGGCCGGCGACGCGGCTGGCCACGGTCGACGTGCCGCACCCCAGCGAGGTGGTCCGCGCCGCGGTCGGTACGCCGAGCGTGGCGGAGGCCGCGGCGCTGCTCGGCCCGGCGGGCCGTCCGGGCGACGCCACCCTGCTGGTGGGAAAGACCGCGACGGCGATGGCCACCGTGGCGGTGGCCCGCCACGCGCCGCGCGGCCGACTGGCCATCGTCGGGCTCGGACCGGGCGCCGCCGACCTGCGCACCCCCCGCGCGGTCGCCGAGCTGCGTCGCGCCGCCGTGGTGGTCGGCCTCGACCAGTACCTCGACCAGGTCCGCGACCTGCTCCGCCCGGGAACCCGGGTGCTCTCCAGCGGACTGGGCGCCGAGGAGGCGCGGGCCCGCGCCGCCGTCGCCGAGGCCGTCGCCGGCCGGGCGGTCGCGCTGATCGGCTCCGGCGACGCGGGGGTGTACGCGATGGCCAGCCCCGCCCTGGAGTACGCCGACGAGCGGATCGACGTGGTGGGCGTGCCCGGGGTGACCGCGGCACTGGCCGCCGGCGCGCTGCTCGGCGCACCGCTCGGCCACGACCACGCCTACCTGAGCCTGTCCGACCTGCACACCCCCTGGGAGGTCATCGAGCGGCGGGTGACCGCGGCAGCCGAGGGGGACTTCGTGACGCTGTTCTACAACCCGCGCAGCCGGGCCCGGGACTGGCAGCTCGGCAAGGCGCTCGGCATCCTCGCCGCGCACCGGCCACCGGACACCCCCGTCGGTGTGGTGCGCAACGCGAGCCGTCCCGGCGAACGCGTACACCTGGCGACCCTGGCCACCCTCGACCCGGCCGTGGTCGACATGTACAGCGTCGTGGTGGTCGGCAGCAGCGACACGAGGTTGGTCGCCGGTCGGATGGTCACCCCGAGGGGGTACCGGTGGCGATCGTGACCATCGGCGCCTGCCAGGGCTGCGGCGCCTGCCTGCTCACCTGTCCCACGCACGCGATCCGCCCGGTCGCCGGTGGTCTGACCGTCCGCGCCGACCGCTGCACCGGATGCCTGGAGTGCCTGGAGATTTGCCCGGTCGACGCGATCCGCGTCGCCGAGCCCGACCCTTCTGGAGGATCCCGATGAGCCGGGTGGTGCACCCCATCGAGGTCGAGTCGTACCGCATCCTGCGCGAGCGCGTCGACCTGTCGCACCTGCCGCCGCTGAGCCGTGCGGTGACCGAGCGGGTGGTGCACGCCAGCGCCGACCTCGCGTACGTCGACGAGCTGGTCTGCGACGAGGCGGCCCTGGAATCGGGGTTGGCCGCGCTGCGCGCCGGGGCGCCCGTCGTCACCGACGTGGCGATGGTCGCCGCCGGCATCACCCGCGCCGGCCTGGAGCTGGTCTGCCCGGTCGCCGAGCCGGCCGCCGCCGAGCTGGGCCGCACGGCCGGGATCACCCGCTCGGCGGCGGCCGTGCGGATCGCGCTGGAGCGGGTCGGCCCGGGCGCGGTCTGGGTGGTCGGCTGCGCGCCGACCGCGCTTGTCGAACTACTCACCCTGGACGCCGCGCCGGCACTGGTCATCGGCCTGCCGGTCGGCTTCGTGGGTGCCGCCGAGTCGAAGGCGGCACTGCGGGCCAGCGGCCTGCCCGGGGTGTCCAACGTGGGCGAGAAGGGCGGTTCGGCGGTCGCCGCCGCCGCCCTCAACGCCCTGCTCTACGTCGAGGAGAAGTCATGACCGGGTTGGTCATCGTCGGGCACGGTACGCGCAGCGCGGCCGGGGTCGACCAGTTCGCCGCCCTCGTCGAGCGGGTCCGTCGTCGCGGTGACACCGGCGACGTCGAAGGCGGCTTCATCGAGCTGTCCCGCCCGCCACTGACCGACGCGGTCGGCGCGCTCGTCGCGCGCGGGCACCGGGCACTGGTGGCGCTGCCCCTGGTGCTGACCGCCGCAGGGCACGGCAAGGGCGACATCCCCGCCGCCATGGCCCGGGAACAGGAGCGGCACCCCGGGCTGAGCTACCGCTACGGTCGCCCGCTCGGCCCGCACCCGCTGCTGCACGACGCCCTCGAACAACGCATCGACGCGGCACTGGCCGGTGCGGACCGGGCCGACACTGTGCTGGCCGGTGCGGACCGGGCCGACGCTGTGCTGTCTGGTGCGGACCGGGCCGACGCTGTGCTGTCTGGTGCGGACCGGGCCGACACGTGGGTCGCGT
Source organism: Micromonospora arborensis (assembly GCF_003205615.1). GTDB lineage: Bacteria > Actinomycetota > Actinomycetes > Mycobacteriales > Micromonosporaceae > Micromonospora > Micromonospora arborensis. Next base: position 27,481 of record NZ_PYBV01000038.1, read on the forward strand.
TGATCGGTCGGGGGTCCACCGACCCGGACGCCAACGCCGAGGTTGCGAAGGTCGCCCGGCTGCTCTGGGAGGGGCGCGGCTACGCCGGCGTGGAGCCGGGCTTCGTCTCCCTCGCCCAGCCGTCGGTGCCGGCGGTGCTGGAGCGGCTGCGCCGACTCGGCGCACGGCGGATCGTCGTGGCCCCGTACTTCCTGTTCGCCGGCGTGCTGCCCGACCGGATCGTCGCCCAGTCGGCGGAGTTCGCCGCCGCCCACCCCGACCTGGACGTGCGGGTCGCCGAGGTGATCGGCGACTGCGACGCCCTCGCTGACCTGGTCCGGGAACGCTACGCCGAGGCGCTGGGCGGGGACATCCGGATGAACTGCGACACCTGCGCGTACCGGGTGCTGATGCCCGGCTTCGCCGACAAGGTGGGCCGCCCGCAACGCCCGCACGACCACCCCGACGACCCGGTCGGCCACCACCATCACGGCCACGACCACGGCCACGGCCAGCACCATGACCAGCACCACGAGCACGGGTCGGTCGCCGTGGTCGGCGGTGGGCCGGGACCCGACGACCTGATCACGGTACGCGGAAAGGCGCTGCTCGACGCCGCGGACGTCGTGGTGGTCGACCGGCTCGCCCCGCAGGGGTTGCTCGCCGGGCTGCGCCCCGACGTGCTGGTGGTGGACGCCGCCAAGGTGCCCCGTGGCCCGTCGATGGCTCAGGAGGCGATCAACGCGGCGCTGGTGTCGCACGCCCGCGCCGGCCGTCGGGTGGTCCGGCTCAAGGGCGGCGACCCGTACGTCTTCGGACGCGGCCACGAGGAGGTGCAGGCGTGCGCGGCGGCCGGCGTGCCGGTGACCGTGGTCCCCGGGGTGAGCAGTGCGATCGCCGCACCGGCCCTCGCTGGCGTGCCGGTGACGCACCGGGGCGTGGCGCACGACGTCACGGTCGTGTCCGGACACCTTCCGCCCGGGCATCCCGACTCGCTTGTCGACTGGGCGGCGCTGGCGCGCGCCCGGGGCACTGTGGTGTTGCTGATGGCCGTCGACACCATCGCCAAGATCGCGGCGGTGCTGATCGAGCACGGCCGGGCCCCAGAGACCCCGGTGCTGGCCGTGCAGGACGCCGGGTTGCCCGGCCAGCGGTCCGTGCCGGCCCGGCTGGACGAGATCGGTGCGCTCGCCGCTCGGGAGGGCATCGGCCCGCCTGCCGTCTTCGTGCTCGGCCCGGTGGTCGCTCTCGCGACCACCGGGCGCACGGACTGACTACTCGCTGCGGGCGGTCTCCGGACCGGTGATCCGTTCCAGCAGCGGCAGGGTGGAGGCGATGACAGCGAGGCAGGCGACCAACCCGACGACGACGATCACGTAGAAGCGTGGCTCCGGCGCGACCAGCGTGTAGTGCATCTGCGCCCGCAGGAACAGATGCGCGGCGAGCAGGCCCATCCCGATGGCGACGGCGGCGACGGCGAGCATCGGCACCGCGCTCTCCAGCGCCACCACCCGGCGCAGGACCCGCACCGGTGCGCCGCTGAGGCGTAGCAGGCTGAACGGTCGTCGGCGCTCGGTGAGACCGCCGATCACGCTGACCGCGAGGCTGCACCCGCCGAGGGCGAGGCTGGCGATGATGACGACGTTTGCCAGTTGTTCCCAGCCGCGCAGCGTGTCGGCGAAGTCCGACTCGAAGTCGCCGGGCACGTTCGGCCCGACCCAGAAGGCCGGGAAGGCGGCCTCGAGGACGGTACGTGAGCGTTCGATGGCGGCTGCCGAGCCGTCCGTGTCGACGAGGATCGACATCACCGGGAGCTGTTGAAGATTCCCGAGCGGGACCGACGCGGCAGGCCAGACTCGGGCGGACGACGCCGACTCCCGGAAGGGGATGAGACCCGTCGCGACCTCGGCGACGGTGGCGCCCTCGGCGCATCGGCCGTACGCGCTCGGGATCTCGGTGCACGCGATCAGGCCGGGCTCTCTGGCGTTCATCCAGTCCGGGTTCTCGCGCACCACGGTCGCGGACCGCACGCCGGTGATCGAGCGAAGCCCGGAGAAGAGCGTGTCCGGCGCTGCCGGCGCATCCTCGGGAAGGTAGAGAGACACCTGCCCCGCCTCGGTCGAGCCGACCGGCGCCGGACCGCGGTTGGCAATGATCGTGGTGATCACGCCGACGGCGACGCTCGTGACGAAAAGCGCGAGCATGATGCCGCTGATCGCCCGGAAGCCGGCCTTCGGGTTGTCGGCGAGGCGGCGCGCGGCGATGAGCGTGGCCGGGCGGTTGGCGTACCGGGCCAGGACGCGGGCGCCGACCATCGTCAGCCACGGGCCGGCGAGCACGAGGCCGGCCATGATGAGCAGTAGTCCGGGCAGGAACACCGCGGCCTGGCCGTCGGACGTTTCCGGCTTGAAGCCGATGGCGAAGAACAGCACGGCGACACCGAGTAGGGCCGGGATCAGCCGGTACGCGCGCGGTGCCCGTGGCGTGACCCGCCGGGTGACGCCCAGCGGCGAGATCCGTACGCGGCGCAGCGAGATCTGGGCAGCCACCGCCGCGCCGGCCGGCACGCCGAGCGCCACCAGCAGGACGTCCAGCACGCCCAGGGACATGTCACTGGGGAAGAACGGCATGCCGGTGAACGGGATGCCCGCGAGCGCGTCGCGGAAGGCGTAGAACAGGCCGAAGCCGACGGCGGTGCCGGCGACGGCGGCGGCGGTCGCCTCCACGGCGGCGACCATCGAGATCTGCCGGGGTGTCGCGCCGACCAGACGCAACGCGGCGAAGCGCTGCTCCCGGCGGGCGGCACTGAGCCGGGTGGCGGTGCCGATGAAGATCAGCACCGGAAACAGCAGCCCGCCGGCGATGACGCCCAGGATGAGGTTGACCGTGGTCTCGGGGAGGGCGGGGGTGTCGCCGACGCTGGTGATCTGCTTCGCGGCGGGCAGCTTGGCGACCTGGTCGGGCGCTCCGCCTACGACGACGAGCAGGGTGTCCGGCGAGGTCAGCGCGGCGGGTCCGACGGTGCCCAGGTCCCGCCCCGGGTAGCGTTCGCCCAGTTGGTCCGCCGGGTGGGCGGCCAGCAGGTCGCGCAGTGCGGGCGAGGCGTAGAACTCGCCGGGACCAGGGGTGGTGGGGACACCGACCGGGGTGGGCGCGGTCGAGCCGGTCGCGGCGACGTCGATCCGGATGATCTGCTTGCCGTGGAAGTAGTCGAACCGGGTCGACCACCACAGCGGGTCGGCGTCGCCGGCCGAGGCCTGGGGATACATCGACGCGTACCGGGTGAGCTGGGCGTTGACCGCGTTGACCCCGGCGAGGGTGGTCAGCAGCAGCCCGGCGCCGATCGCGACGGCGGCGGCGATGACGACCAGACGGGTGAGCGCCTCACGGCCACCGGCCAGGGCGAGGCGGAGCCCGAAGCGGATCATGAGGCGATCCGGTCCGGCGCGTTCACGCGTCCGTCGCGGACCATGACCTCGCGGTCGGCGTACGCGGCGATCCGGGGCTCGTGGGTCACCAGGATGACCGTGGTGCCCTGTTCGCGGGCGGCGCCGACCAGCAGGTCCATCACCTGCTCGCCGGTGAGCGAGTCGAGCGCGCCGGTCGGTTCGTCGGCGAAGAGCACCTGCGGCTCGGCGACCAGGCCCCGGGCCAGGGCGACGCGTTGCGCCTGCCCGCCGGAGAGCTCACCCGAGCGGCGCTGCTCCAGGCCGTCCAGGCCGAGGCGCGCGAACCAGGCACTCGCCTTCGGCAGCGCCTGCTTGCGGTGTACGCCGCTGAACAGCAGCGGCAGCGCGACGTTCTCCACAGCGGTCAGCTCGGGGACGAGTTGACCGAACTGGAACACGAAGCCGAACCGGTCCCGGCGCAGGCTGCTGCGCCCGGTCTCGGGCAGGGTGTCGATCCGGGCCCCGTCGAGGAGGATCTCGCCGGAGTCGGGCACCAGGATGCCGGCCAGGCAGTGCAACAGGGTGGACTTGCCCGAGCCGCTGGGGCCCATGACGGCGAGGATCTCGCCCGCCTCCACGGCGACGCTGGCGCCGCGCAGGGCGGGGGTCTGGCCGAAGGAGAACCGCACGTCACGTGCTTCGATCATGATGCTCACGGCCGTACCTCTTTCCGCAGGGCGTCCAGCCGGGCGCTGGTCATCTCGATCCACCGGAGGTCCGCCTCCAGGTGGTAGAGGCCGTGGTCGGCCAGCAGCGCGTCGACCAGGCCGCCGGCTCGCTTGATCTCGGTGAGCTCGCGCATCCGGTGCAGGTGGGCGCGGCGCTGGGTGTCGAGATACTCGGCGGCGGGACGGTCCAGCATCAGCGCGAGCACGACCTTGGCGAAGAGCACCGTCTGCAGGTGCGGCTCCGGGTCGACCGGTTGGGTCAGCCACTGCTCGACCTCGGTCGCGCCGACGTCGGTGATGATGTAGCGCTTGCGGTCCGGGCCGGAGCCGGGCGCGACATCGCTGATCACCACCTTGCCGTCGCGGGCCAGGCGGCTGAGGGTGGAGTAGACCTGGCCGAACGGCAATGGCTTGCCCCGGCCGAAGAAGGCGTCGTAGTCGCGCTTCAGGTCGTATCCGTGGCTGGGCTCTCGTTCGAGGAGGCCGAGAAGGGTCAGTGGCACGCTCATGGAAGGAGACTACACCGGGGGTATACCTCGCGTATATACCCCGGGCGTATTCTCGGTGGGTCTCCTGGTCCCGGCACGGTTTCCGCAGGTCAGCCCAGCAGGGCGCGGGTCAGGGCGTAGCCGGCGGCGGCTGCGGCGAGCCCGGCGGCGACACTGCCCACGACGTTGGCCAGCGCGAGGAGGCGGTGACCGCCCTGCGTCAGCCGCAGCGTCTCGTAGCTGAAGGTGGAGTAGGTGGTCAGCGCCCCGCAGAACCCGGTGCCGAGCAGCGCGGTGACCGCCGGGCCGGTCGGCCACCCGACGAGCACGCCGAGCAGCAGGGAGCCGACCACGTTGACGGTGAGCGTGCCCCAGGGGAACGCCGAGTCGTGCCGGGACTGGACCGCCCGGTCGGTGAGGTACCGCAACGGCGCGCCGACGGCCGCCCCCAGGGCGATGAGCAGCACGGTCATCGGGCCGCCCTCCGCCTCAGCAGCGCAGCCGTGCCGGCGTCGCCCAGCCCGACCGCGACGAGTGCCCCGAGCAGCGTCGCCGCCAGGTACGCCAGCGCGGTGCCCGGTGCGCCCGCGACAAGGGCCTGCTGGATGTCGACCGTGTAGGCAGAGAACGTGGTGAACCCGCCGAGCACCCCGACCCCGAGGAACGGGCGGGCCAGGGGGTGCCCACCGCCGCGGTGGGTGAGCACCGCCATCAGCACCCCGATCAGCAGGCAGCCGGACAGGTTGATGCCGAACGTCGCCCAGGGGAAGCTGGTCGGCGAATGCGGGGCGACGTGTTGCAGGCCGGCCCGGGCCAGCGCGCCGAGCACCCCGCCGGCCGCGATCGTGGCGAGAATCGTCGCGGGGCGCGCGGTCAGCTCGCGGCGGTCGGCGGGGACGCGCAGGTCGACGTCGGGGTCGCCACGCGACTCGGATGGCTCTGGCACGGGTCCTCAGCGTAGTGCCGGCGACAGCCGCGTCAGCGTACTGGCGCGTCAGCCGCGTCAGCCGCGTCAGCGCACCGCCGCGACGGCGGCGTCCGGGCCGCCGCGTGCGTCAACTCCGCGGCGGCCTTCGCCGGCTCACGCCGCCGAGCCAGACGCCCAGCGCGTTGCGCCCTGCACCGGTGCCGACCACCCGCTGACCGCCCCGCCAGCCGTCGCGACGGCGGGCGTACGGTACCCGCAGCCCCACCGGGACCGCCGCGCCAAGGAGGCAACCGATGCAGGACCGCACCCCTCGTCCGGAGGAGCTGGAGCCGATCGAGCGCGCCAGCATCGACGAGCTGCGGGCCCTGCAGGGAGAACGGCTGCGCTGGTCGTTGCGGCACGCGTACGACAACGTGCCGCACTACCGCCGCGCGTTCGACGCGGTCGGGGTGCACCCCGACGACTGCCGGGACCTCGCCGACCTGGCCCGCTTCCCGTTCACCGGCAAGGCGGAACTGCGGGAGAACTACCCGTTCGGCATGTTCGCCGTACCCCGCGAGCGGGTCGCCCGGCTGCACGCCTCCTCCGGCACCACCGGCCGGCCGACAGTGGTCGGCTACACCCGCGATGATCTGCGCACCTGGGCGCGACTGATGGCGCGCTCGATCCGCGCCTCGGGCGGTCGCCCTGGCGACCGGGTGCACGTCGCGTACGGCTATGGGCTCTTCACCGGCGGTCTGGGCGCGCACTACGGGGCAGAGGAGCTGGGTTGCACGGTCATCCCCGTCTCCGGGGGCATGACCGAGCGGCAGGTCATGTTGATCCGTGACTTCGAGCCCGAGGTCATCATGGTCACGCCCAGTTACATGCTGGCCATCGTGGACGAGATGCGCCGGCAGGGTGTCGACCCACGGGCCACCTCACTGCGGGTGGGCATCTTCGGCGCGGAGCCGTGGACCGAGGACATGCGCCGGGAGATGGAACAGCAACTGGACATCCACGCGGTGGACATCTATGGGCTCTCCGAGGTGATGGGCCCCGGCGTGGCCACCGAGTGCGTCGAGACCAAGGACGGGCTGCACCTCTGGGAGGACCACTTCTATCCGGAGATCATCGACCCGGTCAGCGGGGCGGTGTTGCCCGACGGCGAGCAGGGTGAGCTGGTGTTGACCTCCCTGACCAAGGAGGCGATGCCGGTGGTGCGCTACCGCACCCGGGACCTGACCCGGCTGCTGCCCGGCACCGCCCGCCCGATGCGCCGGATCGAGAAGATCACCGGCCGGACCGACGACATGATGATCGTGCGTGGGGTGAACATTTTCCCCACCCAGATCGAGGAGCTGATCCTGCGGACCCCCCAGCTGTCGCCGCACTTCCAGTGCGTCCTCGACCGGCAGGGTCGGTTGGACACCCTGACGGTCCGGGTGGAGCGCCGGGCCGGGTCCGCCGTGGACGCCGCCGAGCGGGCCGGCGCGACACTTGTCGAGCTGGTGAAGAACACCATCGGCGTGAGCGTGGCGGTCGACGTCCTGGCCCCGGATGCGGTGGAGCGGTCGGTGGGCAAGATGCGCCGCATCGTCGACCAGCGACCGGCCGGCTGAACGGCTGAACGGCTGGCAGCTCGGTAGGGCTGGGCGCGGCGTGTCGAGCCGCTCACCTGCCAGCGATCATCGGGGGCGCCCGAACTCGTCGTCGTCGACATAGGATTCTGCCCATGCGAGTGCTGGTGGTCTCCGCTCCGCTGGTCGGGCACGTCTTCCCGTTGGTGCCACTCGCCGTCGCGCTGCGCGACGCCGGCCACGACGTGTTGCTGGCCACCGGTGATGGCGGCCTTGCCGCCGCCGAGGCGGGCCTGCCGGTGCACGACATCGCGCCGGGCTTCGACTTCGGCCGGATCGCGATGCGGGTCCTTCTCCGGCATCCGTTGATCGCCCGCGCCGAGCTGGCCGGCACCGCCGGCACCCGGGGCGCCGGCCTGCTCTTCGGCGCGCTCAACGACCAGCTCACCGACCCGGTCGTCGCGCTGGCCAGCGAATGGCGACCGGACCTGGTGCTGCACGAGCCGTTCGCGGTGGCCGGCGCGGTTGCCGCCGCCCGGCTGGGCGTACCGGCGGTCCGCCAGGAGAACTCCCTCTTCGACGGTCGGGAGCTGGTGGGCGCCACCACGGCCCGACTCGGTTCCGCCCTGCGTCGGCACGGCCTGCGCGAGCTGCCCCCACCGGCCGCCGCCCTGGCCGTGGCCCCGCCCAGCGTGGCCACCCAGGAGGGTTGGCCGATGCGGCACGCCTCGTACGTCGGCGGTGGTGAGCTGCCGGCCTGGCTGCGCGAGCCGGGTGAGCGACCCCGGATCCTGGTCACCCGCAGCACCCTGACCGGCCCCGGCGACCAGGGGCCGATGCCCGCCGTGGTCGCCGCCGCCGCCGAGGTGGACGCCGAGATCGTGCTGGTCCGCCCGGACCGCCGTACGGCAGCCCGTGCGCTGCCCGACAACGTCCGCGTGGTCGACTGGATCCCGCTCGACGAGGCGTTGCCGGCGAGCGCGGCGCTGGTGCACCACGGTGGCGCGGGCAGCGCTCTCGGCGCCCTCGCCGCCGGGCTGCCCCAACTGGCCACGATGGGCCCGGGGGACCGGCGGCACAACGCCGAGCTGGTGGCCCGTCGGGGCGCCGGTCTGGCGCTGCGCCCCCGTGACATCACCGCGCAGTCGCTGACCCAACTGGTCAGCGACGACCGCCTCCGTACCGTTGCCGGGCAGGTCAGCCGCGAGATGGCCGCGATGCCGGCACCTGCCGACCTCGTCGCGCGGCTGGCGGCGCTGGTCTGACGATCGCCCCGCGAGCCGAACCGCACACGGCGTGGGGCCGGCGGGCCTGGGGCCCGAGCACCCGTAGCAGCAGGGCTGGGCCAATCCGACTCAGCGCGGCTGGTCGGATATCGTGGCGCCACCATCAAGATCGTTGAACGGGGTGGCCAGTGGCGACGACAGCGTTCGACGACTACGAGCGGTCGCGCTGGGCCGGGCGCGCGGCGGCGTTCGACCGCAGCTTCGCCGCGCTCTGCGCCCATCCCGCGTCCGCCTTGTTGGACGCCGCCGGCGTCGGTGCGGGCATGCGAGTGCTCGATGCCGGCACCGGGTCCGGGACCGTCGCCGGATTGGCGTGCGCCCGGGGCGCCGCCGTCGTAGCCGTCGACGCCGAGCCCAGCATGGTGGAGATGGCGCGCAGCCGGCTCCCGTCCGCCGAGCAGGTCCGCCTCGCGGCTCTGCCGCGCCTCCCGTTCCCCGACGGGGGTTTCGACGCGGCCGTCGCGAACTTCGTGATCAATCACGTGGGTGATCCGCTGGCCGCGATCGGCGAGCTTGGACGGGTCGTTCGGCCGGCGGGTCGGATCGCGGTGACGATCTGGCCCCACCCGCCGCCCGAGGCCCAGCGGCTCTGGGGTGAGGTCTTCGCTGCCGTAGGGGTCGAACCACCAACCGTGGTGCCGAGCGTGGACGCGGACAGGGACTTCCCGCGTACCTGCGACGGGTTGGCGGGGGTGCTCGACGCCGCCGGGCTCACCGACGTGCGCTGCGACACGATCACCTGGGTGCATCGCACCGACCCCGAGGCGTGGTGGAGTGGCCCCGCCAACGGCATCAGCAAACCGGGTCTGCTGATGGAGGCCCAACCGCCGGACGTGATCGTCCGCATCCGTGCCGCGTACGACGAGCTGACCGCCGCCTACCGGGACGCGGACGGCCTGCTCGCGTTACCTACCGCGGCGCTGCTGGCCTCGGCCTCCGTGCCGTAGCGGTCGCGGCGATCGGTGACCGGGCGGCACTCGGTGTGTCGGGGTGCTCCGCTGCCAACGATCGAGCGGTGGGCCCTCAGGCGGAGGCGGCCAGGTTCTGCGGCCGACCGATCGACGGTGGGCGAGGTGCGGCGCGCACCGGTCCGGGCGAAGTGCCGACACCGGCGCGCGTGCCCGGCACGGCCGCCCCCGGCACGGCCGCCCCCGGCACGGCCGCCCCCGGCACGGCAGGCACCGCGCGGATCGCCACCGGGGACGGGTCGACGTCCGCGGGCCAGTGCCCACCTGCATTGGCCCGCGCCGCGGACACCACTGCGGCCTGGGTCGCCACTGCGACCGGGGTCGGCGGCACGGCACCGGCCGACGCGACGGCTCGGAGCCGGCTGGGCGGACGGTTGGTCCGTTGCGTCAGCGCGGCCGGCGGAGTCGCCATCGTCGGGGTGGGGACGCGTCGGCGCGGCTGGCCGGATCGCGGCGCTGGGGCCGGCGTCGAGAAGGCGGCGTCGAGGCGGCCGGCTCCGGAGCGGACGGCATCGAGGCGTACGACCTCGGCGGACCGCGCGGCCGAGGCGCTGACGACCGCACCAACGGCGTCGACGGCAGCAGGGTCCGGCAGGAGAGCGTCCACCTGGACGTTGTCGAGGCGCGGGGCGTTCGCGGCCCGGCGGGCGAAGAGGGCCCGCAGCGCGCGGGGCAACCGCTCGGCAGCGACCTGGCGCAGCGCGGGAGCCGCGAACGCGTACCCGTCCGCGCGGTGGGGGAGCAGCAGCCCGGCGGTGACCAACCCGCGTAGTGCCGGTGCGGAGCGGCCGGGCGTCCAGCCGAGCGCCCGGTCGATCGTCGCGGACGAGATCACGCCGCCGAGGATGCCGGCGGCCATCAGGACCGCTCGCCGCTCACCGTCGAGCTGATCCAGTTCCGCGGCGACGGCCCGGCGTACCGCCTCAGGCAGCGGAAGCGCCACCAGGTCGGCACCGTCCACGATCGATGCCACGTACGCCGCCGCGTGCCCGGGGCGGCCGCCCACCAGTGGCAGCAGCCGGTCGACCAGGGCCACCGGCTGGCCGGCCCGGGTCAGCAGATGACGCAGCATCCGTCCGGACTGCACCGTGGCCAGCGGGTGGATCGTCACCCGCCGGGCCGGGCCGGGCTGGGTGTCGGTCCACTGCGGCTGGTGCAGGGTGAGCATGGCCAGCGGCAGTCCGCGCGCCGTCGCCGCGTTGAACAGTGCATGCAGGAAGCGGCTCACCGCCGACCCCGCCCGGTCCACGTCGTCCACGGCGACGACCAGTGGCCGGTGCGCGGCCAGACGCAGCAGCGCCTCCCGGCAGATCGCCGCGCCCGCCGACGCCACCGCCGTGCCGTCCGGGGTGCTCAGCAGACGCTGCAGCACCGGGACCGCCGACGCGACCTGCGTCGGCGGGAACAACGGCGTCAGGGTGGCGACCAACCGGTCGTGGACCACCGCCGCGCCGTCGCCGTGCCGGACCCCGGCGAGGCCGCGGAGCAGTTCGGCGACCGGCGCCAGGACCTGATCGGGGTACGGCTGGCAGGTCGTCACACACCAGCGCACCGGCAATCCGTCCACCGTGGTCAACCCACGGGCCAACTCGTGCAGTAGGCGGCTGCGGCCGCTGCCGGTGGGGCCGACCAGGGAGACCCAGCGTGGGTTCTGCGTGCGAACGGCCCAGCTCAACTGGTCGCGGACGGTCGCCAGCTCGCGGCGGCGACCGATCAGCGGACCGTCGTGCTGGTCGGCACCGGGGCGTACCGGACCGACGGCGTGCCAGACCGGCATCGGTGGCACCCGACCGGCGACCGGCGTGAGCTGACGCTGGGTGATGAGGCCGGCGGTGGCTCGGGCGGTGGCCGCGCAGAGTGCGACGGCGCCGGGTGGCGCGTACTCCTGCAGGCGTGCCGCGGTGGTGATCACCGCGCCGCTGGCCACGCCGTGCCCGCCACTGACCGCGCCACGCAGGTCGACGACGACCTCGCCGGTGGCGACACCGACGCGAACCCGCAGTTTGATGTCCTCGACCATCGGCCGGCGGTCCAGCGCGGCCTGGATCTCCAGCCCGGCGCGCACCGCGCGGTACGCGTCGAAGCCGTCGGAGTGCCGGGCGCCGAAGAGCGCCATCACCGCGTCCCCGACGTACTTCTCGACCACCCCCTGCCAGCGGTGCAGCACGCCGGCGACGGTGTCGAAGTAGACCCGCTGCAGTGCGCGGACGTCCTCCGGGTCGAGCCGGTCCACCAGCGCTGTGGAGCCGACGATGTCGGCGAAGAGCACGGTGACGGTGCGCCTCTCCTCCGGCACCGGCCAGTCCGGGGTGGTGGTCCGCTGTGCGTCGCCGCCGATGATGGTGGTGGTCATGGATGTCGCACCGGCCCTTCTCCCCGCTGATGCCTGATGACCTCCGGAGATTGGCATTCCTGGGCTGACGGGGGATCTGCCGAACGACGTATGTCGGCCACCTGCAACCTTTAGTCGCAAAGTCGACGCGAGGAGTACCACAAGCGCCGGATGGCCGTAGAACGGTTCGCGGACCTTTGATTAGGCTGCGTGCCATGGCCAGCGATGTGGACACCGCACCGCTCGTGGGCCGGGCCGAGCTGCTGCAGACGGTTCGGTCCGCGATGCTCGGTGACGCCGCGCACGGGCAGACCGCCGCCGTCTTCCTGACCGGTGAGAGCGGTGTGGGCAAGACCCGGCTGTTGGGCGAGATCGGCGACCAGCTGCGTGCGCAGGGCGCGGTGGTGCTCACCGGCAGCTGCCTGGACATCGGTGACGCCTCCCCGCTGCACCCGCTGCTGCAGGCGCTGCGCCGCTTCGACGCCGACGTGTCCACCTCGCACGTCCGCACCTCCTCGGCCGTGCGTGGGTTGCTGCAGATGTTCGCCGACGAGACCGCCGGCCCGGACGGCGCGGGCGCGTTGCTGGAGCGGGTCAGCCGAGGGCTGCACCTGATCGCCGAGGGCAGACCACTGGTGCTGATCCTCGACGACCTGCAATGGGTCGACCGCAGCACCCGGCAGCTGCTGCTCTACCTGTTGGCGGGGCTCGGCGACCTGCAGCTCTCCGTGCTGGCGGCCGTGCGCGCCGAGTCGTTGCAGGGTGCCCACCCGCTGCGCCGGGTGCTCACCGAGCTGCGTCGGTTGCGGACGGTGCGGGTGCTCGACCTGGCGCCGCTGGGCCGGACCGACACCGAGAAGCTGGCCGCCGCCGTGGTCGGCCGGACGCTGTCCGCCGAGGCGGCCGAGCAGGTCTGGCAGCGCAGCGGCGGCAACCCGTTCGTCATCGAGGAGTTGGCCCGCGATCTGCGGGACGGCCGCGACGGCCTGTCCGAGACGCTGCGGGAGATCTTCCTCGACCGGGTCGACGCGCTGCCCCAGCACGCGCACGCGGTGGTGCACGCGGTGGCCGCCGGCGTCGAGCCGGTGCAGCACTGGCTGCTGGCTCAGGTGCTGCGGTTGCCGGAGGACGAGCTGATCGACGCGGCCCGCGCCGCGGTGGCGCACCGGCTGCTGGTCGGCGCCGACGACGGCTACCGGCTGCGGCACCGGCTCGTCGCCGAGGTGCTGGCGCACGAGTTGTTGCCGGCCGAGCGTTCCGGGCTGCACCGTCGCTATGCCGAGGCGCTGACCGCGGCGCCGGGTGAGCTGCACCAGGCCCGGCTGGCGCACCACTGGCGGTTGGCCGGTGAGCCCGCGCGTGCGTTGCCGGCGACGGTGGCCGCCGCGCAGGAAGCCGAGCGGCTGCACGGTTACGCCGAGGCGCACCGGCACTGGTCGGCGGCGTTGCAACTGGCCGCCGACCCGGGTCCGCTGCCGGTGGACCGTGTCGAACTGCTCGAGAACGCCGCCGAGGCGGCCCACCACTGTGGGGAGCACGCCCGCGCGCTGGCCCTGCTGGAGGAGGTGGCCACGCTGCGCGGCGGCGAGCCGAGCTGCGCGCTGCACATCCGCCGGGCTCGCTACCTGGCCGCCGCCGGTCGTTCGGCGCTGGCCGAGGAGGAATACCAGCGGGCGTTGCAGGCGGCGGACTGCTCCCCCCGGGATCGGGCCGCCGCCGCCGCGCGCCTGGCCGAGCTGCTGCTGCACCTGGGTCGGTACGCCGATGCCGGACAGCGGGCCCGGGAGGCGTTGGCGTTGGCGGCCAATGTGGAGGGCACGGCCACCGAGGTGGTGCTGGCCAGCTCCGCGCTCGGCTTCAGCGACGCCTACCTGGAGGACCCGGACGCCGGCCTGGCGGTCATGCGCGACGCCCTCGACACCGCCGAGCGTGCCGGCCAGCCCGAGGACGTGGCCTGCGCGTACCTGCACCTGGCGGAGCTGCTGACCGGTCCACTGAACATCCTCGAAGAGGGCGTGGTGGTGGCCCGGCGTGGCGCCGAGCGGGTGACCGAGCTGGGGCTGGGCCGCACCTGGGGGACGCGGCTGCTGGCCGTCGCCATCAACGGGCTGTTCCGGGTGGGCCAGTGGGCCGAGGCGGAGAAGGTGGTCGCCGCCGCCCTGCGGCACCGGCCGTCCGGCGCGGACGCCGTCGAGCTGCTGCTCGCCCGGTGCCGGCTCTCGGTGGGCTACGGCGACATCGAGGCCGCCGGTCGGGACCTCGACGCGGTGGCGACCCTGCTCGCCGGCGGCGGGGCGCGGCACGTCATTCCACTGCTCACCCTGCGCGCGGGGCTGGCGATGTGGGAGGGCCGCCACGATGTGGCGCGGTTGGCGGTGCAGCGCGGTCTGACCGAGAGCCGTTCCGACGACGTGACGATCCTGTCCGCGCTGGTCTGGCATGGTCTGCGCGCCGAGGCTGAGGCGCACGCCAGCCGTACCGTGGCCGTGGACCCGACGGCGGTACGCCGACTGCGGGACGTGGCTGAGCGGGTGGCCCGCAAGAGTGTCGGCGCCGCTCGGCCGGTGCGGTCGGTGGTGGAGGGATTCCTGGCCCTCTGCGCCGCCGAGGTGAGCCGCCTCGACGGCAGCGACCCGGAGCTGTGGGCCGCGTCGGTCACCGCGTGGGACCGACGCCATCACCCCTACCCGGCGGCGTACTCGCGGCTGCGGCAGGCCGAGGCGCTGTTGGCGCGCCGCAGTCGGGTGGCGACCGCCGGCAAGTTGCTGCGTGAGGCGTACCGGGTGGCGCAGGGGTTGGGCGCGGTGCCGTTGACCTCGGAGATCCGCGAGCTGGCCGGGCGGGCCCGGGTGTCGCTGGAGGAGCGCGAGACTACCGCTGGCACGCGGGGCGTACCCGTTGAGGCGTCCGACGACGAGTTGGCGGCGCTCACCGTACGGGAGCGGGAAGTGCTCGCTCTCGTCGCGGAAGGGTTGACCAACAAGGAGATCGGGCAGCGGCTGTTCATCAGCGAGCGGACCATCGGGGTGCACGTGTCGCACATCTTCGACAAGCTCCAGGTCCGTACCCGCGTTCAGGCCAGCGCGATCCAGTTGCGCAACGTTCGGGGCTGACCGACCGCTCCGTTTTCCGACGCGTGTGCGCGCCGGGATACGTCGTTCTACTGATCCGGCGGCCGGGTGTCGGCTGAAAGGCTGAGCCGCGTCGACGACGGCACGGGGGATGCCGCCGACCACCATGGAGGAGAGATGACCGAACCGGTCTGGGGGCCCGTGCACCGGGACATCGTCGACCTGCTCGCCGACCATCCCGCGGACGTGCCGGCCGTGGTCGATCACCTCACCAAGCTTCAGGACATGCTGGTGCGGCTGCCTCCGCTGGAGGACAGTTGTCCGCTCGCCGACTTCAACCGGCTCTACCTGACCATCACCAGCAGTGTGCTCGACGGGTTGTACGACGACCGCTTCGTCGATCCGGTCTTTCTGTCCCGGCTCGACGTCGAGTTCGCCGCGCGGTATTTCGACGCGATGCGGATGTGGACCGACTCCAGCCCGGGCACACCGAAGGCGTGGTCGTGCCTCTTCGAGCGGATGTGCGGGCCGGATGTCCGCCCGTTGCCGTCGGCGGCGGCCGGGGTCAACGCGCACATCAACTTCGACCTGCCGTTCGCCTTGGTGACGACGTTCGACCACCTGGAGTCGGAGCCCGTCGACGGCAGCGACCAGCACCACGACTACCTCGAGATCAACAAGATCTTCGCGGACAAGATCCCCGGCCTGCGCCGTGGCTATCTGGAGCGGTGGCAGCTGCTCATCGACATGCTCAACGGTGACATCGACGACTGGTACCAGGGGGAACTGGTCGAGTACACCCGCGATGTCGCCTGGCGTAACGCGCAGAAGATCTGGCGGTGCCGGCACGATCCGGACGCCCGCGAGTGTGAGCGCACGCGGTTGGACGACAACGCCGCGGCGCTCGGCCGGCTGCTGCTCTCGCCCCTGGGGGCGTTCCTGCAGTAGCCGGGACGGGGGGTCCCCGCGCTCCGCCCCGTGGGGGGCGGCGGAGCGCGGGGACGCGTCCCACCAGTTCCGCCCACCCCGGGTGGCCGCCGAAGGCTCGGTCGACCCCAGGGGGTACAGCCGGTCGGCTCCGGGGGGTGTCGACCGTCTGCCACCGTCGGCCGGCTCGGGGGGTGCCGGCCGGCGGTGGGGGAGGGGCGTCGCGCTCCAGCCGAGAGTCGGTGTTTCCGGGGGTGTCGGCGGGCTCGTACCGGGTACGCCCGCGCCATGACCGTCCTGGCCCGGCGCCGGCCCTCCGCCCGCCCCCGACCCGCGCGGCCCGGCCCCCTGCGGCCGGGTGGCCCGGTGCCACGACCCACCGCTCGGCCTGGTGCGCGGTGACCGGCGTCGCGACGAGGTTTCCGTTCCGCTTCGACCCGGCGTTCCGCCCCGTGTTGGCGCTGCTGGGGGTCCGCCCGGCGACGGCCTGGGTCGCCGTCACCGACCGCGACCTGCTGATCCGGTACGGGCCGTGGCGGCTGCGGACCGACCGGGCGAACGTGACCGCCGTCGAGCTGAGCGGCCCGTACCGCTGGTGGCGGGTGATCGGGCCGCACCTGTCGATGGTCGACGGGGGTGCGAGCTTCGGCAGCAGCACGGCCGGCGGGGTCTGCCTGCGCTTCGGCGTACCGGTGCCGGCCCTGGTGCCGGGCGGGCGGCCACGACACCCGGCGGCGACGGTGACCGTCGCCGATCCGCCGGCACTGGCCCGGCTGCTCGCCGTCTCGGACCTGTCCTGAGCAGGCCACCCACCTCCCCGGTTCCGCCGGCCGGGCCCCGAGCTAGCGCCTACCGTCGGATCAGGACCTGTGAGGGTGGGACTGGCGATGGGTGACGAGCACCGGGCGAAACCACGACGCTGGAATGGACGCCGCCACGCGCCGACCGGGCCGGACCCGGCACTGCGGGCGGCCCGCGACCCGGCCCGCCCCAACCGGGGCGGCCGGCAGGGTGTCGTGGTGCCCGAACGCGTGGCCACCGCGGCCCGGTCGGCGCCACCGGCCAGCCCACTGCGCCGGTGGCTCTTCCAGCACCAGGTGCAGCCGCCCGGCCCGGAGACGACCGAGGGGCAGAACCGTCGGCACGCCTGGTGGCAGGTGATGTGCCTGACCGGCGTCGACTACTTCTCCACGCTGTCGTACCTGCCGGGCATCGCGGCGTTGGCGGCCGGCGCGCTCTCCCCGCTGGCAACCCTGTTGATCGTGGCGCTCACCCTGTTCGGCATGCTGCCGATGTACCGGCGGGTGGCCCACGAGAGTCCGCACGGGCAGGGGTCGGTGGCGATGCTGGAACGGCTGCTGCCGTTCTGGCGGGGCAAGGTCTTCGTACTGGTGCTGCTCGGCTTCGTGGCCACCTCCTGGATCATCACGATCACCCTCTCCTCGGCCGACGCCACCGTGCACCTGATGGAGAACCCGTACCTGCCGGACGCCCTGCACGGCCCTGCGGCCCCGGTCGTGGTGACAGTGGTGCTGCTGCTCGTCCTCGGCGGGGTGTTCCTGCTCGGCTTCCGCGAGGCGGTGGTGGTGGCCATCCCGCTGGTCGCGGTCTTTCTGGTGCTCAACGCGGTGATCGTCGTGGTCGCGGTGACCCGAATCGTCGACGACCCGGGCATCGTGTCGAGCTGGACCGCCGCGTTGACGGCGACCGGCGGCGGGCCGGGCCATGTGCTGCTCACCGCGGTGCTGGCTTTCCCGCTGCTGGTGCTGGGCCTGTCCGGTTTCGAGACCGGGGTGAGCATGATGCCCCTGGTCTCGGCCGAGGGGCCGGACCGGCAGGCTCGGCTCGCCGCCCGGATCCGCAACACGCGCCGGCTGCTCACCACCGCCGCGCTGATCATGTCGGTGTACCTGATCTCGACGACCTTCGTGACCACGGCGCTCATCCCGCCGGAGGAGTTCAAGCCCGGCGGCTCCGCTAGCGGGCGGGCGCTGGCGTTTCTGGCGCACACCTACCTGGGTGAGGTGTTCGGCAGTGTCTACGACGTGAGCAGCGTGCTCATCCTCTGGTTCGCCGGTGCCTCGGCGATGGCCGGGCTGATCAACATCGTGCCGCGCTACCTGCCCTCGTACGGCATGGCACCGGAGTGGGCGCGGGCGGTGCGGCCGGTGGTGATCGTCTACACCGTGGTCAGCATCGCTTTGACGATCGCCTTCCGGGCCGACGTCAACGCTCAGGCCGGGGCGTACGCGACCGGCATCCTGGCGATGATGGTCTCCGCGGCGGTGGCGGTGGCGATCTCCGCGGCGCGTCACCACCAGCGCGTCTTCGCGATCGGTTTCACCGTGCTCACCCTGGTGCTGCTGTACGCGTTGCTGGAGAACGTGATCGAGCAGCCGGACGGGATCACCATCTCCGCGCTGTTCATCCTCGGCATCATCGTGGTCTCGTTGGTCTCCCGGGTCACCCGGACCACCGAGCTGCGCGCCGAGCGAATCGAGTTCGACGAGCCGGCCCGTCGATTCATCGCCGAGTCGCTGGCCCACGACGGGCAACTGCATCTGATCGCGAACAAGAGGCAGAGCGGGTCGGTGAAGGAGTACACGCTCAAGGAACGGGGGCAGCGCGGGATGAATCCGGTGCCCGGGGCCGCGGACGTGCTGTTTCTGGAGATCGACGTGGTCGATCCGTCGGAGTTCAGTCAGGTGCTGCGGGTGCACGGGGTCGAGGTGGGTGGCTTCCGGGTGTTGCGGGCCAGCAGCCCAGCCGTGCCCAACGCGATCGCCGCGATCCTGCTGGCCCTGCGGGACGCCACCGGGGTTCGGCCACACGCGCACTTCGAGTGGTCGGAGGGGAGCCCGATCGCGCACCTGGCGCGCTATCTCATCCTCGGTCGCGGCGACACCCCGCCGGTGGTACGGGAGATCATCCGCCGGACCGAGCCGGACCCGTTGCGTCGTCCCGGCATCCACGTCGGCGGGTGAGCTGCTGCCCGTTTGGCGGGTGCAAAGATGAATAGGGGCACTATTCACGTTCACACCTTCCTGTCCGTATTGCGGACCTATCGTGACGTTTGGTGGCCGGCGGTACGTCGAGCCCCCCGCGCCCGGATCGGCGCGCGGTCACGTCAGGCAGGCAGGAAGGCAGGCACCTTTGATGTCCTCGTACCGAAAGGGCGACCGCGAGATTCGACCCAGACGGCGGTCCCGGTGGCTCTTAGCCAGCGGCTTCCTGGCGGGGAGCCTCGTCGTGGGGGCGGCCGGGGCGGCCGGCGTGGCCGCTGCCGCCGACCGTGCCCTCTCCCTCCCCGGTCTGAGCCGGCTGTCCCCGACGGCCGGAAGTGACGACGACCGCCACGCCGGCGACCAGGGCACGGCGGAACGCGACCAGGACGGTGCCGAGCGGACCCGTCCCACCACCCCGGGCACCGGCAAGCACGGCGTGGTGTCGGTGCCCTGCGACGCGGCGAAGCTGGTGGCGGCGCTGGTGACGGCCAACGCCGAGGGTGGCGCGGAGCTGCGGCTCGCCCCCAAGTGCCGGTACGTCCTCACCGAGGCGTTCCACGAGACCGACCAGTACGACGGCGGGATCCGGGACGCACGGGAGGCGGCCGACGCCGCGGAGACCCCGGGTGACGCCGACGCGCCGCCGCACAACCCGGCCGACGACACCGCCGGCCTGCCGGTGATCTACCAGCCCATCACCATCGACGGCGCGGGCGCCACCATCGCCCGGGACGCCCAGGCCGCCGCGTTCCGCTTCTTCACCGTCCGCGACGGCGGCGAGTTGACGTTGCGCGACGTGGAGCTGCACAACGGCCGCTCGGCCATCGAGGGCGGCAGCGTGCACGTGGTGCACGGCGCCACCGCCGTGGTGGAACGGGTCACCGTCACCCAGAGCACGTCGCTGTCGCCCGAGGGGGGCGGCGGGGGCATCTTCAACGACGGCAACATGGTGGTCACCGATTCCACGTTCGTCGGCAACAGCGCCGCCGGCGCCGCGGGCAAGGGCGGGGGCCTGCTCAACGGTGGTGTGCTGACGCTGAAGCGTTCCGAGTTCCACCGCAACAGCGCCAACGCGTACGGCGGCGGGCTCGGCAACTACCGTGGTGCGGCCGACGTGGAGAGCGTCTCCTTCACCCAGAACAGCGCCGGTCAGGGCGGTGGGCTGGCCAGCTTCTCGGCCCGGACGAAGGTCGTCGACACCGAACTGCTGAACAACACCGCGCAGATCGGCGGCGGTGCCGCGAACTCCGACGCGGTGCTGGTGATGCGCAAGATGACCATCCGCGGCAACACGTCCACCGTGAACGGTGGCGGCATCTCGACCGTGAAGGGCCTGACACCGCTCGACGACAGCGTGGTCGACGGCAACACCACCCACGGTCTCGGCGCCGGCATCTACACCGAGAAGGCGAACCTGCAGGTCCGCGGCAGCGACGTGACCCGCAACGAGGCCGTTGGCGCCGCGTCCAGCGGCGGCGGCATCTACGCGAACGCGGGCTCGGTGGCGATCTACACCAGCAAGGTCACCCACAACGCGTCGACGGTGAAGCCCGGCGGCATCTTCGCCGTGCACGCCCAGGTCAAGCTCGACGACGAGAGCGTGGTCGTCGAGAACGAGCCGACCAACTGCGAGGGCAGCACGGTACCGATCGCGCGCTGCTTCCGCTGAGCAGGACCCGCGCACCCACCCCGGGCGCGCACCCGGGCCGCCCCGACGATCAGTCGGGGCGGCCCGGCGCGGATGTGCTCGGATCAGCCCAGCGCGCGGAGGCGGCCGGAGAGGTCCGCGGCGAAGAAGTTGAGGAAGCCGTCCGGGTCGGGGCCGGCGTTCTGCAGGACGATGTGGTCGAAGCCCGCCTCGACGTACGACCGGACCTTGGCGACGTGCGGCTCCGGGTCGGGGCCGATGGCGAAGAGCTGGCGGATGTGCTTCTCCTCGACGTATGCGCTGGCCGCGTCGAAGTTGACCGGGTTCGGCAGCTCGCTCATCACCTTCCAGCCGGTGACCATCCACCGACTGGTCTGCAACACCGCCTGCACCGCCTGGTGCTCGTCGCTGGCCCAGGCCAACGGCGCCTCGGCGTAGCGCGGGCCGGACCCACCGGCGCGTCGGTAGTGCTCGACGATCGACGCCTCCGGCTCGGTGGCGAACAACCCGTCGCCCAACTCGGCGGCAAGACGGGCCGATGCCTCGCCACTGGCCGCGACCGCGATCACCGGCGGGGTGTCCGGCAGGTCGAAGACCCGGGCGTCCTCCAGTTGCAGGTGCCTACCCTCGTACGACTGGTAGCCACCCTGCCAGAGCAGCCGGATGATCTCCAATGCCTCGCGCAGCCGCTCGTGCCGGCCCCGTACGCTCGGGAAGCCCTGCCCGACCACGTGCTCGTTGAGTCGCTCGCCGGCCCCCACTCCGAGGGTGAACCGCCCGTCGGAGATCAGCGCCATGGTCGCCGCGGCCTGCGCGATGATCGCCGGGTGGTAGCGGACGGTCGGGCAGGTGACGCCGGTGGCCAGGCGCAGGGTGCTGGTCCTGGCGGCGATGGCGCCGAGCACGCTCCAGGTGAAGGACGAGTGTCCCTGCGCGTCCAGCCAGGGGTGGAAGTGGTCACTCATCTCGACGAAGTCGAAACCAGCCTGTTCGGCCTGGACGGCCTGCCGGATGATCTCCTGTGGGCCGTAGCCCTCTGCGGCCAGCTTGTAGCCGATCTGCATGCCACGCTCCCGATTCCGTCCTCCGACTGACGCCGGGTCGGTTCCCGACCTCGGCACCGACAAACGCCGTCCCACCTGCAAACCAGCCTCCTAGGATGCCGTACGGGGTGTGCGGCGGCAGTCACCCGCGTCGCAGCTGAGCCACCCCTGAACGTACGCCGGCCCGTACCCCCGCAGCAGGGGCACGGGCCGGCGCGTGGCAGTGTCCTACTTGGACGGCTCGGGCAGCTTGCAGTCGACCTTGGGGTTGGCGCCGATGTAGTTCAACGGCCCGGCCACGATCGTGACCAGGATGGTGCCGGCCTCGGCGCAGTTGGTGTCGTCGCCGCTGTAGTAGCCACGCTGGCCGGCGGCGATCGCGCCGATCAACAGCCAGATCACGACGATAACTCCGAGTATCGAGGTGCCGCGCATCGCTGCCTCCAGAAGTATGTGGTGGATGTGAGGTGCAGGCGTTGTACCCAATCGGGTCGCGCGGCTAACGGCTGCGCGTCGAGGCCGCGCTGGATCGTCCGTCCGGCCGGCGTCGTCCGCCGTTGAGTACACCCGGGCATCGGCCGCCCGCACCGGGTAGCGCCGGGCGGCTATCGGATCGGCGACCGACCCCGCCGTCGTAGCGGTCGGCGGACGTAGAACTGCCTCACGGCCCCGCCGAGGAGGACTCATGGACGCCCCGACACCGCCCCTGTACATCGACCGTCCCGAGGACGTCGCGGTCGCCGCCCGCGCGTTGGCCGGCGGAGCGGTCGTCGCGGCGGCGTTCGCCAACTTCTACGTCATCGTCACGCGTCCCGACGCGGACACCGTCGGTCGGGTCAACCTGGCCAAGGGCCGCCCGGTCCATCAGGTCGGCAGCATCACCACCGTGATCGGCCGGATCCCGGGGATGTTCGACTGGACGCGGATCTCCCCGCGGTTGCCGGTGGGCCGGGTGCGGGCGTTGATGGACGCGCTCTACGGGGCCGGGCCGTTCGGCTTCCGCGGCCCGGCGGCGGAGCGGTTGCCCGAGCACCTCACCCAGGTCGACCGAGGAGTGCGGACCACACAGGTGATCGCGCCCGGCCTGACCTGCCCGTCCAACGCGTTCTTCGAGCGGGCGCTCGCCGAGACCGGCTCGGACCACCTCTACATCACCTCGGCGAACCGGTCCCGGCATCACACCGGCGCCGCCGAGGAACCGGCGCACTGGAAGGTCGGTGCCCTCGCCGCCGACTTCGCCCACGTCGACGACCTGGTGGTGCTCGCCCACCGGGACGAGGCGGCGGCCCGCGCCGCGTACCCGGGCTACCTCACCACCTCGGTCACCCTGCTGTCCTTCCACGCGCCAGAGGGTGAGCTCGAGGAGCCGCCGGTGCTCAGCGTGGACCGGCACGGGTCACTGCACCTGGACGACGTACGCCGCGCCGCCGCGCCGCTCGGCCTGCAGGTGCGCCTCGGCGCAACCGCCGGGCAGCGGTTGCAGGTCCGGGGGTACACCGGGGCCCTGGTGTGAGCACCCACCGCATCGGCCTGGTGGTGCCCAGTTCGAACACCACCATGGAGACCGAGATCCCGGCGATGCTGCGCCGACGCGAGACCGTCGACCCGACGGTGCGCTTCACCACGCACAGCAGCCGGGTACGACTGCGTCAGGTGACCCCCGACGAGTTGGCCCGGATGAACCGCTCCGCTCTCCGGTGTGCCGCCGAGTTGGCCGACGCCCGCTGTGACGTGCTCGCGTACGCCTGCCTGGTGGCGGTGATGTGTGAGGGCGCTGGCGCGCACGAGCGGGCCGAACGGCGGTTGGGCCGCGCGGCCGTTCGGGCCGGTCACGACATGCCGGTGGTGACCAGTGCGGGGGCGTTGGTCGCCGGGCTGCGCGCGTTGGGTGCCCGCCGGGTGGCCCTGCTGGCGCCGTACCTGCCGCCGTTGACCGCGACGGTCGTCGCCTACCTCGCCTCGCACGGTGTGCGGGTGACCGAGGCGGTGAGCCTGAGCGAGCCGGACAACGTGGCGGTCGGGCGGATTCCCACGGCTCGCCTCGTGGAGTTGGCCGATCGGTTGGACCTGACCGACGTGGACGCGGTGGTCCTCTCCGCCTGCGTGCAGCTGCCGTCGTTGGGGGCGGTGCCGCAGGTGGAGGCCCGGCTCGGTCGTCCGGTGCTCACCGCGGCCACCGCCACCGTGCACCAGCTACTCACCAGTCTGGGTGTCGAGCCGTACGTTCCGGATGCCGGCCGGCTGCTGGCCGGGTCGACTCCGCGCTGAGCGGCCCGGGGTTGGCCAGGTGGGCGTCGGCCGTTCAGTGCGGTGGGGCCGGGGCCTCCGGTGGTTTGCCGTAGCTGCGCCGGAAGTCCGCGTAGGCCACGCCGGCCAGCACCAGGAGGGCGCCGAGGGAGGCGAACACCGGCGCCAGGAACAGCACGGCGGGCGCGATGGTCAGCAGCGCCAGCACGCCGCCGGGGCGGGACGGTGACACCCGGCTGAACACCTCGTACTCGAAGGATGCCCGGCCAGCCAGGAAGAGTGCCGGGCCGCCGAGGATCACCGCCGCCCAGGCCGGTGGCGTCCGTCCGGTCGGTTCGTGCAGCACGAGGTCGAACCCGGAGGCCGTGGTCACCACCCCGGCAACCATCAGCAGGTGGGTGTACGGCGCGGTGAACAGGAACTTGTTCGGTGAGGCCGAGCCCTTGATGGCCAGCGGCAACAACTGGCCGGACTTGTGCACGTAGATCCGCCAGAGCAGCAGGGTGGTCAGGAACGTCACCGCGAACACGGCGATGTTCTCCGCCTCGTTGTGCGCCGTGCTGAACATGCTGCCGATGGTCAGGATGGCGTCGCCGAGGGCGATGATGAAGAACTGCTGGTAGCGCTCGGAGAGGTGCTCCGCCGTGACGTTGCGCTGCTGTTCGGGCACCACACCGAGCCCGGGCACCGGGTAGGCGAGCCGGAAACCGATGTAGTCGATGGCGAGCGCGATGGTCCAGCACACCAGGCGGACGTCGTCGCTGACGAACGCGCCGATGAGCCACGGGATCGCCGACACGACGAACCAGAGGAAGATGCGTACCGCGCGGCGCTGGGTCTGCGGTTCCCGGCGTACGGCCGGCATCAGGAACAGCCCGCGCCCGAGATGGATCGCCACGTAGGTGGCGGCGAAGACGATCCCGCGGTCGTCGAACGCCGCCGGGATCGCCGTGGTCATCAGCAGCGCGCCGAACATCACGGCGCTGATCAGCAGCTTGATCTCGGTGCGTTCCGGGTCGTACAGGTCGGTGACCAGGGTGGTGATCACCCACGTCCACCAGACGGCCGCCAGCATGATCAGTGCCTGCGCGGCCCGGTGCCAGTCGAGGTGGTCGACCATTCCCCGCGAGATGAGCGCCAGGGCGACCACGTACACCAGGTCGAAGAAGAGTTCGAGGAGGGTGACCCTGCGCGGGGCCTCCGGGTCACGCACCGGGGGGCGGCGGGCCTGCGGGGACCCGGGCTCCGGCGCGGGGAGGTGCACGGGCTGCTCCTGCGGTACGGGTCGACACGACGGACCCGACCGGTCCACCTCAACCGACGGTAACGATGGACCGATTGCGGGACGCTGGATTCGTCGCGTCTTCCCCCGGCCGAGTCGATCACCCGCGTCTCCGCGCCGGAGGATCTTCCGCCCCAACGGCCGAGCCCCCGGCCTGCCGTCGCGGTGGACGGCAGCCGGGGGCTCGATGTCAGGCGTCAGGACTGGTCGCCGCCCGGCAGCACCGCGGCCATCTCGTCGCCGGCACCGGCGAGCACGCGGGCCTGCTGCGGCCAACTGGCCAGCCCGGGTGCGGCGCGCAGGCCGGCGGCCCGGATCAGGTCGCGCAGCGCCGGTTCGTCCAGCTCACCGAGCTGGCCGTACGTGCGTACACCGGCGTCCTGCAACGCGGCCGCCATCTTCGGCCCGATCCCCTGGATCCGGCGGAAGTCGTCGGCCGGGCCCGTCGGGTCCGCGTCCACGCCGCTGGTGGTGGTGTCGGCGGCGGTACGCACCGGCGGGGTCGCGCTGGCGGTCGGCCGGACCGGAGGCGTGGCCACCACCGGCCGCGTCGGCTCGGCGTCGGCGTCCACCGACTCGGCGCTCACCGGCGTCTCAGCCGGCAGCGGGTCGACGGCCGTGACCTCGGCCGGCGCGTCGTCGGCCGGGAGGTCGTCGGCGGGCAGGCGGGGGGAGACCACGGCCGCCGGAGCGGGCTGTTCCTCGACCGCGACCGGCTCGGGGGTCGATTCCACGGCGGGCTCGTGCAGTTCGGTCGCGTCGACCGGCTCGGCGGTGGGGACCGGCGGCGGGGCGTCGGTCAGTGCCATGTCGGCCGGGTCGACGCTGCTCGGGGTCTCCGCCGGGGTGGGGTCGACCGGCGCGGTCACCGCGGCCGGCGCGCTGACCGTGTCCACCGGCACCGGCTCGTCGGCGACCGCGGTCGGGGCCGGGTCGACGGCGGCTGCGGGCTGGGCCTCGTCGGTGGTGGCCGCCGTCGTCGGCGTGGAGATCACGGCCAGGCCGGCGACGGGATCACCGTCCACGATCGACCGACCTTGCCCACTGCCCTGTGCGCCCCGCCGGCCGCGCAGCAGCCACCCGGCGGCCAGACCCAGCACCAGTGCCAGCACCACTATCAGCGAGTGTCCGATAGACCACGCCACGGCGAACCTCCCTCTCATGTCGTCGGATAAGTCGCGAGAAAAACTCGCCGCAGCTTCGCACACGCGTATTTCCGATGACAGAGAGGATCGGTCGATGGCGTTTCGGATGAGACACCCCACGTCAGGGGGTGTCTGCCCAGTGACGCAGCGTCGTGCCTGACGGTGAAGGGCAGCGCCGAGGCGGACACTCAACTCCTACGACACCGTCGGGACACGTCCCGAGACCGCCGCCAACTTCGTCCGCGCGTCGCCGCCGGTTGATCTAGCTAGGTCCTGACTCAAGACCGGGCTGCGGGCGCAGCGAGCGCTCGCCATCCGTTGTGGCTGCCTGCCATCTCAACGTGCTGTTGAGCGGTATACC
>NZ_PYBV01000038.1:53935-113197 GCF_003205615.1 Micromonospora arborensis
GACCGACGGTCACCGCCGGCCGCCGGCTGCGCCCACGCTACCTCGCCGCCCGGCGGTGCGACCGGCTACTTGCTCACTCGAAGTGATCCGCCCAGCTCAGTGGAGGAGGAAGCCGCCCTCAGTCCTGGTCGCCCTCGTAGGTGTGGAAGTCGTCGACGAACCGACGGCGCAGTCGTGGCACCCGGCTGGTCACTCCGAAGTACCCACGGGCGCCGGCCAGCGCGAGGCGACCCACCACCGGCCGGTACATCCGGTCGTCGCCGCTGGTACCGCTGCGGTTGAGCGATTCGGCGACCCGCGCGAAGCCGTACGGCACCATCGCGGCCTCGTAGTCCGCCACCGCCTGCAGCAGCGTCTTGTCGCCGGCGACGGCGCGGCTGAGTTGCGCACAGAGCAGACGAGCGTCCCGCAGCGCCGTGTTCGCGCCCACCCCGCGACCAGGGGTCATGGTGTGGATGGCGTCGCCGAGCATGGTGACGGTGCTGCTCTTCCAGGGCGGCACCGGCTCGGACGTGGACACCTTGATCGGTAGGGCGCTGCCGGGATCCGCGCGGGTCAGCAGCTCCCGCAGGTTCGAGTGCCAGTTCGAGGTGAGGTCCCGGGCGACACGCAGCACGTCCTCGCCGCGGCGCTCCATGACGTCGGGTGGGAACCGGCGGGCCGTACTCCAGATGATCAGGTTGATGTTGTCGGTGGTGGTGTCGTGGGACAGGCCGGGCCATTCCCGCAGCAGTGCGGCGTCGGCGTCGGCGACGCCGTGCTTGATCGCCCGTTGGGCGTCCCACTTGAACTCCATGACGTGCAGCACGCCCATCATTCCGCCGACGCCGAAGATCAGCGAGATGCCCTGACGGACCCGCTCCGGTACGAGACTACGGGTGTGCGCGGTCAGCGGGATCCGGGTGGCGATGTTGATGGTGCCGGCGTCGCGGGTGACGGCGTGCGGCAGGTACTGGCGGCGTACCGCCGAGTGGGTGCCGTCCGCCGCCACCAGCAGGTCGCCGGAGGCGCTGGTGCCGTCGGCGAAGTACGCGGTGACCGTGCCGTCGTCGCGCTGCTCGTAGCGGGTGCAGGTCTTGTCGAAGTGCACCACGTCGTCCAGGCCGGTCAGCAGCACCTGGCGCAGCACCATTCGGGCCACCGAATGTTCGGTGTGCACCGGGTCGGCGCTCGGCCGCAGGGCGAACGAGGCGGTCTGGCGTAGCCCCTGGGTCACCACGTTGAAGTAGTGCGGCGGCCGGGCGCAGGTGGCCAGGAAGGTGGCGAACAGCTCCGGGGGCAGACACTCCCGTAGTGCCCGGCTGCCGGTCGGGCCGATGCCCACCCGGTAGCCGAGCAGCCCCTCGGTGCGGTCGCGGTGCCGTTCGTAGACGGCGACGCTGATCCCGGCGCGGCGCAGGCCGTGCGCCAGGCACAGCCCGCCCGTGCCGGCGCCGATGATGAGGACGTGCGGTGGCGCGACGGACATGTCAGCCGGCCGGGCGCGCTGCGGCCGCGGGTGCGGCGTCCCACCGGTAGAAACAGCCGGCGATCGCGTCGCGGGGGGAGCGCCAGGTCGGCAGGTACGGCGACGTGTGCGCGGAGAGCCGCTCGTTGACCTGCTGGAAGAGCGGGTGGTTGCGGGCGGCCGCGAGCGCGTCCGGGTCGACGTCGTCCGAGGTCTCCAGCACGTGGACGTACAGGTCGTGCAGGCAGTACAGGGACCGGTGCGTGACGCCGGTCAGACCGGGGAGGTCGGTGGCGTCGGATTCGGCGAAGATCTGCGCGACCCGCCCCTCCGCGCCTGGGATGATCCGGCTGACGATCAGTAGACGACTCATGGGATTCCTTCCGCCGGTGGCGTCGCGACCCGAAAATCAGCGCCGCGTGCTCTGTGCGCCCACCGTGCCGCAGCGCCTGTCACATCACCGTCACGTACGCCGGACGGCTGGTGACGGGCGATCGGTGACCGCGCCCCGGGTGGCCTGGCGGATCGGGGCGAGCGTGTCGTCGAGCAGGGCGCTCATCGCGGGGCTCGGCTCCAGGCGTAACTCCCTGCGCAGCAGGTCCCGGTAGACGTAGAAGGCGTGCACGGCTTCGAAGGCGTTGCCCTCGGCCAGGTGGATGCGGACCACCAGCCGGTGGGGCGTCTCCCGTAACGGCTCGGCGGCCATCGCCTCCAGCGCGGCGTCGAGGGCCTCGCCGTGCCGCCCCGCGGTCAGGTGTTGCCCGGCCACCTGTTCCAGCATGTGCAGGCGGAGTTGGCGCAGTCGCTCCCGGTCCAGCAACACCCAGTCGTCGTACCAGCCGGGCAGGAGATCGTGCCGGCCGGCGGCGAGCGCTCCGGCCGCGATGCGGGGGTCGTCGCCGTCGCGGACCCGGGCCGCGGTGCCGACCAGGTCGTCCACGTCGAGCCGGACCGCCGGGCCGAGCCGTACGGTGTCGCTGGCGATGGTCATCGGGCAGCACGGGTCCTGCCGAAGTCGCCACAGCGCGGTGCGCAGGGAGGACAGCGCCCGTTCCTCGGACGCCTCGGGCCAGAGCAGCCCCGCGAGTTGGCTGCGGGTGGCGCCGGGACGCAGCCCGATCAGCGCGATCACCCGTTGCAGGCCGCGCGGCACCACGACCGGCACCGCCTCGCGTAGGAGTCGGAAGCCGCCGAGCAGGTGCAGCGAGACGCCCTTTTCGGGCGGGTCGCCGGCGGTCGGCACGGACGGGTCAGCGGTCACGGCGGCACCCCCTACGGAACGCTCGTCCCGACTGTCTGCTGTGTCCCGGATAGGTCGCCCGTGACGCCACTGTCGGCCCCACCGGTGGGGGCACCACCCACGGCTGCCGGGCGCGGCCCACCCCGTCGAGGCGGCCGGGCTGACCACGGTGAAGATTATCAATAGCGATCACGCTGAGTCAACGCCGTCGTGAATGTTCTATTGGCGACAGTCAACCTGAGATCCGTTCTGAACTGCCCAAACGTCCATCTGGCCCGCCGTGCCCCGGTGCGGGGACGCATAGCTGATACACAGGTTGCGTCAACGCAGCGTCACCATCGAGCATCGCTGGTCGGGCCTGACCGGTGACGCCGCCGTGACGAGGGCTGCCGCATCGTGTCGGCAGTCGTCCAGCGCGCCCGGGGGTCACCCGTTGCCGGCCGGACGCCGTGGGGGGAGGCCCAGTATGGACCGATCGCTGATCGTCGCGAAGGTGGATCCGAACGCCGAGGAGCGGGTCGCCGAGATCTTCGCCGAGTCGGACGCGACGGAGCTGCCGCGTCTGGTCGGTGTCCGGCACCGCTCGCTGTACCGGCTGCACGACCTGTACGTGCACCTGCTCGAGACCGAGCAGCCGGCGCAGAGCGCCGTGGAGAACGCGCGCGGCCATCCCGAGTTCATCCGGGTCAGTGACCGTCTGCGCCCGTACGTGTCGCCGTACCTGTCGACCTGGCGCTCACCGCGCGACGCGATGGCGCAGTGCTTCTACCGGTTCGACGCCCCGGACGCCCGGCGGCGGTCGTGACGGCCACCGCGCCACGCGAGGAGCAGCTCTGGTCCCGCTGCGCCGGCTGCGCGAGCCTGCTCTACCGCAAACGGTTACGCCGCAACCTGGACGTCTGCCCGGAGTGTGGGGAGCACGCCCGCCTCGCCGCCCCGGAACGCCTGCGCCAGCTCGTCGACCCGGGATCGCTGCGCCCACTGCCCGACGAGCTGCCCGAGGCGGATCCGATCGACTTCGTCGACGTCCTGCCGTACTCGCACCGGCTCAGCGCCGCACGGGCCAGCACCGGCCTGGCCGAGGCGGTCGTCTGCGCCACGGCCACCATCGGTGGGCACCCGGCCGTGTTGGCGGTGATGGACTTCCGCTTCCTCGGCGGCAGCCTCGGCTGCGCGGTGGGTGAGCTGATCACCCGCGCCGCCGAACGAGCGCTGGACGACCGCACCCCGCTCATCCTGGTCACCGCCTCCGGCGGGGCGCGTATGCAGGAGGGCGCGCTGTCGTTGATGCAGATGGCCACCGTCAGCCAGGCCATCGCCGCGCTGCGTGAGGCGGGTCTGCTCACCGTGAGCGTCCTCACCGACCCGACCTACGGCGGGGTGGCCGCGTCGTTCGCCACCAACACCGATCTGGTGCTCGCCGAGAGCGGCGCGCGAATGGGCTTCGCCGGTCCCCGGGTGATCCGCCAGGTCACCGGCCGCGCACTGCCGGAGGGCTTCCAGACTGCCGACGTGCTGCTCCGCCACGGGCAGGTCGACATGGTGGTGCAGCGCCGGTCGCTGCGTGGACGGCTGGGAGCGTTGCTCGCCGCCACCAGCCCGACCCGCGCCAGCCGTCCGACCCGTCCGCCCGTACCCCGGCAGGAGCCGGCACCGCTTCGCGAACATCTCGCCGACGCCGCCCCGGCGCTCCCGGCCGACCCGACGCCACCGACCACCCCAGGAGCCCCGGCGGTACGCGACGCGTGGGACACCGTCCGGATGGCTCGACACCCCGGGCGACCCACCACACTGGACTACCTCGACTCGGTCTTCGACGGGTTCGTGGAGCTGCACGGCGATCGGCTCGGCGGGGACTGCCCGGCCATCGTGGGCGGTGTGGCGCGGCTGGCGGACCGGCACGTCATGGTCATCGGCCATCAGAAGGGGCACAACACCGCCGAACTGGTGGCCCGCAACTTCGGTATGGCCAGCCCGGCCGGGCATCGCAAGGCGCTGCGGCTGATGCGCCTCGCCGCCCGGCTCGGCCTGCCCGTCGTCACTCTCGTGGACACCCCCGGCGCCGACCCCGGGGTGAGCGCCGAGGAGCAGGGCCAGGCGGCGGCCATCGCGGAGAACATCCTCACCCTCACCGTGTTGCCCACCCCCGTGCTCGCGGTGATCACCGGAGAGGGCGGCAGCGGCGGCGCACTCGCCCTCGCCGTCGCCGACCGGGTGCTGATGCTGGAGAACGCCGTCTACTCGGTGATCAGCCCCGAGGGCTGCGCGGCCATCCTCTGGCCGGACCGGTCCGCGGCCCCGCAGGCGGCCCGGGCGCTGCGACTGACCGCACCCGACCTGTGCCGGCTCGGCGTGGTCGACGAGGTCGTGCCGGAGCCGTCGACCGCCGCGCACGACAACCCGGCGGAGACCGCCCACCGGTTGCGCGCCGCCCTGCTGACGAATCTGCTGCCGCTGCTGGACGTGCCGCCCGCGATGCTGGTCCGCCTGCGCCGGCAGCGCTTCCGGCGCTTCGGCTCGACCCGCGCCGGTGTCCGGGCAGGTGCCCGGTGACCAGCGGCGACGGGACGACGACCGTCGAGGCGACCCACGACGCCGGGGTGCACGGCGAGGAGGCGCTGGCCGGGGTGCACGGCGAGGAGGCGCTGGCCGGGGTGCACGGCGAGGAGGCGCTGGCCGGGGTGCACGGCGAGGAGGCGCTGGCCGTGTTGCGCCGGCAGGCACAGCACCTGATCGCCGAACTGGCCGGGCCGGTGCGCCGGATCCGGCTGCGCAGCGGGCCCGCGGTGCTGGAAGTCGAGTGGCACCCCGAAGACCTGGCCCGCGCGGACGTACCTCTGCAGCGTGCCGAGGCGGCGCCGCCGGGCGCGGCGCCAGCCGGCGCACCAGCGGCGCTGAACTGGCCGCCGGTGCCGGGCCGTGCCGCGGTGCGGGCACCCATCGTCGGCACCTTCTACCGGGCGGCGGAGCCCGGCGCGAAGCCCTTCGTCGCGGTGGGCGACCTCGTCCGCCCCGGCCAGCCGGTCGCCATCGTCGAGGCGATGAAGCTGATGAACGAAGTGACCGCCGACCGCGCCGGCCGGGTGGTCGCGATCCTCGTCGAGGACGGCCACCCGGTCGAGTACGACCAGCCGCTGGTCGAGCTGGACCCGGCATGACCGCACAGGGTGGTTGACCATGTTCGAGACTGTGCTGATCGCCAATCGGGGCGAGATCGCGCTGCGGGTGCTGCGCGCCTGCAAGGAGCTGGGCGTGCGAACGGCGGTGGTCTACTCCGCCGCGGACGCCGACTCGGCGGTGGTCCGCCTCGCCGACCAGGCCGTCCGGATCGGACCCGCGTCGAGCCGGCGCAGCTACCTCAACGCCGCGGCGATCGTCGAGGCGGCCCGACAGGTGGGCGCGCAGGCCGTGCACCCCGGCTACGGCTTCCTCTCCGAGGACGCCGACTTCGCCGAGATCTGCGCGGACAACGGGCTGACCTTCATCGGCCCGCCGCCGGCGGTGATGGCCGCGCTGGCCGACAAGTCCTCGGCACGCGCGCTGATGAGCCGTGCCGGCCTACCACTGTCGCCGGGCAGCGTCGCGCCCGTGCCGAACGCCGCCGCGGCGGCAGAGGTGGCCGAGGCCGTCGGCTACCCGGTGATCGTGAAGGCCACCGCCGGCGGTGGCGGCCGGGGGATGACGGTCGTGCACGCCCCGGGCGAGCTGCGCCGGGCGTACGCCCGCACCCGGGCCGCCGCCCAGGCTGCCTTCGGCGACGACCGGGTGTACGTCGAGCGTTACCTGAGCGAGGCGCGGCACGTCGAGGTGCAGGTGCTCTGCGACTCCCACGGAAACGGGGTGCACCTGGGCACCCGGGACTGCTCGGTGCAACGCCGGCACCAGAAGCTGGTCGAGGAGGCGCCCGCCCCGGCGCTGCCCGCCGCCGTCCTCGACACCATCGCGGAGACCGCGCTGCGGGGTGCGCTCAAGGTCGGCTTCGTCGGTGCCGGCACGCTGGAGTTCCTGGTCGACGCCGAGGAACAGTTCCACTTCCTGGAGATCAACTGCCGGATCCAGGTGGAGCACCCGGTCACCGAGATGGTCACCGGGATCGACCTGGTGCACGAGCAACTGCACATCGCCGCCGGGGTGCCGCTGCGCTGGCGGCAGGAGGAGATCCACCTGCACGGCGTCGCGGTGGAGTGCCGGGTCAACACCGAGGACCCCGAGCGCGACTTCGCCCCGACACCGGGCCGGCTGGAGCGTTTCACCCCACCCGGCGGCCCGTTCACCAGGGTGGACACCCACGCCAGCGCCGGCTACCTGATCGGCCCCTGGTACGACTCCCTACTGGCCAAGGTGATCGTCTGGGCGCCGGACCGGGAGCTGGCCCTCAACCGCCTCGAACGCGCCCTGGAGGAGTTCGACATCGCCGGGCCGGGCGTGCACACCACCATCCCGTTCGTCCGGCGGGTGCTCGACGACGCCGCATTCCGCAAGGGCCGCTACACCACCGGCCTGGTCGACCGTCTGCTCGCCGCGCCCGCGCAGCGGCCGACGGCCACCCCCGCACCGCGCCCCGCGCCCGCCGCGGAGCCCGACGTAACCCACAGGAGGACCCGATGACCGTCACCCATGGTCGCCCGATGACCGCCGAGATCACCGACATCCTGGTGGCGCACTGCGGGCTGGACGCCGACGCGGCGGCCCAGGCGCCCGCCGCGTCGCTGGAAGAGTTGGGCATGGACTCACTCGCCCTGCTGGAGCTCTCCGCGGTCGTCGCCGACCGGTGGCAGGTGAGCATCCCCGAGCAGGCCGGGCAGCTCAGCATCTCGGCGGTGGCCGACCTGGTCACCCGCCGCGTCGACCCGCCCGGGCACACCGAGAACGGCGTGGTCATCGACGCGCCGCTGGCCCTGGTCTGGGAGGTGACGAACGACGTGGCGAACTGGACCGAGCTGTTCACCGAGTACGCCGTGGTGGACATCCTGCACCGCGACGGGCAGACCGTGCGGTTCCGCCTCACCATGTACCCCGACGAGAACGGAGTGTCCTGGAGTTGGGTCAGCGAACGCACCGCCGACCCGGTGAGCAGGCAGGTCCGGGCGTACCGGGTGGAGACCGGGCCGTTCGAGTACATGCGGATCCACTGGCGTTACGCCGAGGAGGCCGGCGGCACCCGGATGACCTGGACGCAGGACTTCGCGATGAAACCGACCGCGCCGGTCGACAACGCCGCGATGACCGAGCGGATCAACACCAACAGCGCCATCCAACTCGCGGTGATCAAGGACCGGGTGGAGCGGATCGCCCGGCAGCGCGCCGACGAGGACGTTCCGGCGGGCAGCGACGAGTCGACGGAGGCCGGCGATGAGTGACCTGGGCACGCGGCCGATCGCCGCCGGGGACGTACCCGCCGACCGGCGACGCGGCGGTGAACTGCGGGTGCTGCTCGGCCCCCGCACCGTCGGCAGCACCTCGGGCTTCCTCGGGGTGGCCGCCCTCGCACCGGGGGAGCGGATCGCTGAGCACTACCACCCCTACAGCGAGGAGTTCCTGTACGTGGTGCGCGGGGCGATCACCGTCGACCTGGACGACCAGCCGACGCTCCTGGCCGCCGGTGAGGCGCTGTTCGTGCCGGTGAACGTGCGGCACCGCCTGCGCAACACCGGCGTCGAACCGGCCGAGGTGGTCTTCCACCTCGGTCCGCTCGCCCCCCGCCCTGAGTTGGGGCACGTCGACACGGAACTCGTCGAGCAGCGGGGCGGGTCATGACTGGGCGCCGCACGGTGGTGACCGGGGTCGGGGTGGTCGCCCCCGGCGGCGCCAGCCGGGACCGGTTCTGGAAGACCATCACCGAGGGGCGGACCGCCACCCGGCGGATCAGCTTCTTCGACCCGTCGGCGTTCCGTTCGCAGATCGCCGCCGAGTGCGACTTCGACCCGATCGCCGCGGGGCTCACCGAGGCCGAACGACGCCGGGCCGACCGGTACGTGCAGTTCGCGCTGGCCTGTTCCGCCGAGGCCGTCGCCGACGCCGGGTTGGTGCTCACCGACGCCGAGCGGGACCGGGCCGGGGTGGTGCTCGGCACCGCCGTGGGCGGCACGATGGCGCTGGAGCAGGAGTACGTCACCGTCAGCGAGCACGGCCGGCGTTGGCTGGTCGACGGTGCGCGCGGTGGCCCGTACCTCTATCAGGCGCTGGTGCCCAGCAGCCTCGCCGCCGACGTGGCCTGCCGACATGGGCTGCACGGCCCGGCGCAGGTGGTGTCCACCGGCTGCACCTCCGGCATCGACGCCATCGGCTACGCCCATCAGATGATCGTGGACGGTGAGGCGGACGTGATGCTGGCCGGCGCGGCCGACTCGCCGATCTCGCCGGTCACCGTCGCCTCGTTCGACGCGATCAAGGCGACCAGCCCGGACAACGACGACCCGGCGCACGCCTCCCGCCCGTTCGACGCCGACCGGCACGGGTTCGTGCTGGCCGAGGGCGGGGCGGTGCTGGTGTTGGAGGAGGCCGGGCACGCCCGCCGGCGGGGCGCGCACATCTACTGCGAGGTGGCCGGCTACGCCAGCCGCAGCAACGGTTACCACATGACCGGGCTGCGCCCGGACGGCCTGGAGATGAGCCTTGCCGTCACGGACGCGCTCAAGCAGGGGCGGATCCTTCCCGAGCAGGTCTCCTACATCAGCGCGCACGGCTCGGGCACCCGGCAGAACGACCGGCACGAGACGGCCGCGTTCAAACGGGCGCTGGGCCAGGCCGCCTACCGGGTACCGATCAGCTCGATCAAATCGATGGTCGGGCATTCGCTCGGCGCGATCGGGTCGATCGAGATGGCCGCCTGCGCGCTGGCCATCGAGTTCGGTGTGGTGCCGCCGACGGCGAACTGGAGCACCCGGGACCCCGAGTGCGACCTGGACTACGTTCCGAACGAGGCACGGGAGGTCCCCGTGGACGTCGCGCTGTCGGTGGGCAGCGGGTTCGGTGGCTTCCAGTCGGCGATGGTGTTCCGCCGGCTGGCCGGGACGGTGGCGGCGTGAGCGCCAGTGCCGACGGCACCACCGCCCGGGCGGTGGTGACCGGCATCGGGGTGGTCGCGCCGAGCGGCATCGGCGCGGACGCGCACTGGCGTACGGTGCTGGCCGGCACCCGCCGGACCGGGCCGATCACGCTGTTCGACCCGTCCGGCTACCCGACCCGGCACGGCGGGGAGGTGCCCGGCTTCACCGCCGACTCCTACGCCGACAGTCGACAGTTGGTGCAGACCGACCGGTGGACACACCTCGGGTTCGCCGCCACCCGGCTGGCGTTGGCCGACGCGGGCCTGCCCGACCGGGCCCCCGACCCGTACGGCTACGCGGTGACCCTGGCCAGCTCGTCCGGGGGAAACCTGTTCGGCCAGCGGGAGCTGCAACGGCTCTGGGGTGGGTCGTCGCGGACGGTCGGGGCGTACCAGTCGATCGCCTGGTTCTACGCGGCCAGCGTCGGTCAGCTCTCCATCCACCACCAGTTCAAGGGGCCGAGCGGGGTGCTGGTCGCGGAGGCGGCCGGCGGGCTGGACAGCCTCGCCCACGCCGCCCGCGCGATCCGTCGGGGCACGCCGGTGGTGATCGCCGGGGCCACCGAGTGCCCGCTCAGCCCGTACGCGCTGGCCTGCCAGTTGCGCTCCGGGCTGCTCAGCGACGTCTCCGATCCGGAGCGGGCGTACCGGCCGTTCGACGCCACGGCCAGCGGCTACCTGCCGGCCGAGGGGGGAGCGGTGTTCGTGGTGGAGGAGCTGGGGCACGCGTTGGCCCGGGGCGCCCGCGTCTACGGTGAGGTGAGCGGTTGGGGCTCCACCCACGACGCCGCGCACACCACGGCGGACAGTGCCGGCGACCCGGCCCAGTACGCGCGGGCGATGCGGCTGGCCCTGGACCGGGCCGGCGTCGCGGCGGCCGGGATCGACGTGGTGCTGCCCGACGCCCTCGGCGTGCGCCGCTACGACCGCAGCGAGGCCGAGGCGCTGCGGGCCGTCTTCGCCGACCGGCCGCCTCCGGTGACCACGCAGAAGCCGCTGACCGGGCGGGCGTACCAGGGCGGGTCGGCGTTGGACGTGGCCACCGCGCTGCTCGCCTTCGCGCACGACACGCTGCCCGCGTCCGCCGGACCGGACGAGGTTGCCGAGGGGTGTGAGCTGGACTTCCTGCGCGAGCACCGGCAGCCGCGGAGCAGGCTAGCGCTGGTCTGCGCGCGGGGCTTCGACGGGTTCAACAGTGCGCTGGTCCTGCGCGGGTCGGTGCCGATGAGGGGAGAGACGCCATGAGCGATCAGCGGGCCCGGGTGGTGTTCCTGGTACGGGTGCCGGTGCCGCGCACCGAACAGTTCCTCGCCGCGTACGAGGAGGTGCGGCACCTGGTCGCCGACGGGGTGCCGGGACACGTGGTCGACCAGGTGTGCCGCTCGTCGACCGACCCCGAGCAGTGGTTGATCACCAGCGAGTGGGCGAGCCTGGCCGACTTCGAGGCCTGGGAACGCACCCCGGAGCACCGGGACCTGGTGCGCCCGATGCGGGAGTGCTTCACCGACGCCCGCTCGCTGCGTTTCCACATCCACGCCCAGACGCCGGCCTTCGCGGCGGGCTGATCACGCTCACCAGCGGCGGATCCGGTCCGAACGCCAGCGCCGCGGCCGCTCCTGACCGTGGTGGCCAGGAGCGACCGCTGTGCTGCTCAGCTGTCGGTGACCGTCGGCTGGCTGAACCAGCCGTGCAGGGTCACCACCAGGTGTACGGTGCCGCTGCTGACGTTCAGGATCCTGATCTGACCCGGCGTTGGATGGAAGCCGATGCGGCCCTCGGCCCGACTGACCTTGGTCACCAACATCGTTGTCCGGGCGTGGTGACCCGCGGTGAAGTTCGACACCGACGGGTTCGTCACGATCGGTCCGTCCGGGGTGGAGGCGTAGACCCCCCTGTCGGGCTCGACAGTGAGGAAGCCGCTGGTGGTCGGGCTTATCGTCGTGATCGAGATCAGAGCGCCGTCCATCGCGTTCGGTGGAAGGCCGAGGACGTTGCCGAGGTTGAGGAACAGATCATCCTTCGCCTTGATAGGCGCCCCGCCGTTGGCCCGCGTGTCCACGACCTGGGTGGCCTGCGCGAGACGTAGATCCGCACCCAGGGTCGGGGACGCCGCGACGTAACCCTGCAGGGTGATGACCAGGTGCACGGCCGGGCCACGATTCACGAAGGTGACCTGGCCGGTCGAGGAGACCTTGACGGCGACACCCTGTGAGGTGATTCCGCTGGCGTAGTCCAGCACGCTGCTCGGGTCGGCAGTGCCGCCCGTCGGGGACGCGGTGAGGTAGCCGCCACCTGTCGCACCGACGACGGTCACCTCGAGCAGCGCGTTGCTGGCGCCGGCCGGGATGCCGTATTCCCCGGTCAGCGTGAACGTGCGGCTGCCGCCGCTGGGGATCGTGCCGGTGGTGGTGCCGGTGCCGTTGCGGGTGTCGACCACGCGGGTGTGTGGCAGCGCGACGAGGCCGCCGCCACCGCTGTTCGTGAAGTAGCCGTGCACGTCGATCCGGACGTGCGTACTGTCGCCCTGGGAGTACACGGAGAGCTTGCCGTCAGGCCCCACCTTGACCACCTGCGTGGTGGAGATCGTCTCACCGGCGGAGGCGTTGATCGAGGACGTGGTCGGCCGGGTCGAGCCGCTCGGGTAGACGATCAGGTAGGCGTTGGTGGTGGGGTTGATCGCCGTCACGTCCACCAGGACGGCGGTGACCGCGGTGGCCGGGACACCCGCGACCCCGAGCGCCTGGACGTCGGTCGTGCTGCCACCGGTGCGTGGGCCCGCGGGGGCGCCGACGCCGCTGCGAGTGTCCAGCAGGGCGCCGCCGGTGGGCAGCGCGACGTAGCTGTTGCGCGTGCTCTGGGCGATCCAGTCGCCGAGGTCGTCGACCCGGACCTCGGTGGCGGTGCGGCGGGTATCGGACTCGGCGAGACAGCCGCCCTGCCAGGAGCGGTCGTGCAGGGCGACCAGTTGCGGCGCGCCCGAGCCGGCCCGCACCAGCGGACCGCCGGCGTCACCCTTGCAGAGGCTGGTGGCGTTGTCGGTGCCGTCGATGGTCAGGGTCTGGCCGGTGACGGCGGAGACCGCGAACGCGCCCGCGTGCAGCTTGTCGGGAACCCATTCGGTGGCGGTACGGCCGAAGCCGGCGGCCATGAGCTGCTCGCCTACTGTCGCGGCGGCGCCGAGAGCGATCGGCGTGACACCCTTCGCCGGCCGATCGAGTTGCGCGAGCACCACGTTGCGGGAGGGGTGCGGCACCAGCGAGGTGACGCTCACAACGTGGCCGTCCGTGGAGGTCAGATCCGTGCGACCGACCGTGACGGTCGTCGGGCGGGTCGGCGGGCCAGCCACGACGGGTTGGCCCTCGTTGGTAAGGCAGCTGGTGGTCGTGATCACCCAGGTGGGGTCGACCAGGGCCGCGGAACAGGCCCCGAGGTCGTTCTGGATTTTGGCGGTGAACAGATAGGTGCCCGCGGGCACCGGGCTGACACCGCTCACCGCCTGTGCGGTGGCGCTGATGATCGTGCTCGCGGCGACGACGACGGCCACAAACGCCGAGCCCTTCGCCAGGCGACTGTGGGTTGTACGCATGCTCCTCTTTCCGGTCAGCCTTGTGCTGGCAGACCCCCCGTCAGGTCGTGGAGACCGCCCCGTCGGGACGACGATAGCGGCTGGCGTCGCCGCCCGTGGTCCCATCGACGGTCCGTTGTGGACGGTGCGATCAGGCGGTCAGGCGTACCTCGGCGAGATAGACGCACGTCCGCTCCTCGTGAGAGGAGTAGTAGCTGACCCAGAGCAGATCGTCGTGCCAGACCAGTCCCGGATAGCTGGTGTCACCGCCGGAGGGCAGCGTGACCAGTTCGGTCAGCTCGCCCCGCTCCGGGTCGACGGCGCAGATCGCGGTGGCGTACCTCGCCGTCGAGCAGCCGCACCCCGGCCAGCAGGCGCCCGTCCGGCAGCCGGAGCAGCGCCGGGCCGCCCACCTGGACGCCCAGGTCGGTCCACCGCCATTCCCGGTACGGCGGTCGGGCCCGGCCGAGCTGCGCGCTGGCGTCGTCACCGTCGCGGCGCAGCAGGCAGTACGCGGTGCCGTCCGGGTCGAAGACCAACCCGGACTCGTTGGGGTAGCCGCCCTCGAAGAGCGTCGGCACCCACGGCTCAAGGTCGACACCGTCGCCACTGCGGTAGAGCCGGGCGAACCGTGGCTCGCGGGTGGCGTAGCCGACGCCGTACATCGTGTCGTTGTGCCAGGCCGCACGCCACACCCAGACGCCCGGCTCGCCGACCGGGATCGGATCGCCCCAGTCGTACCCGTCCGCGGAAATCCAGGTCACCGTCTGGAACGTCTTGCTGGTCTCCCCGGTGGCCGCCGCCGCCAGGAGTTGCAGCCGTCCGTCGGGCCGCGGAACGAAGCGCGGGTCGCGCAGGTCGGCCCCGGCCCACCGCACCTCGGCAGCCGACCGCCAGGACCGGCCGTCGCCCGAGGTCAGCACCCGGATCACACCGTCCTCGGAGAGGTGGGTCCGCGCCGCACGGAAGGCACAGAACCAGCTCCCGGCGTACCGAACGAGGTCGGTGAAGGCGCTGTGCGGCGCGCTGTCGCCGATCCGTCGCACGGCGGTGACCTCGGCGGCGAGGCGACGGGTGGGTGACGACGTCATGCGCGGCGGCCTCCTGGGCACGAAGGAGCAGGACGACGGCCGAGGCTAGCCGGCCCGGCCGATGCCCACCCGACTGTCAGGCGAACGGGCGGCGAACGAGCAGTTCGCCGAGCACGTGCCGGGCCTCGGCGGCCTTGGCCGGCTCCGGATTGTCCAGGGTGATCAGCGCCTTCCACAGTGCCCAGCCGCGCCCCCGGGCCCAGGTGATGTCGTCGAGGCCGAGCGCGTCGTGGAATGCCGCCCGGCTGGGTCCGTGCAGCAGGGTCCAGGCGAGGACGGTGTCGCAGGCGGGATCGCCGACGCCGCAGCAACCGAAGTCGATGACCGCGGCGAGCCGGCCGTCGCGGACCAACAGATTGCCGTACGCGACGTCGCCGTGGAACCAGACCGGCGGCCCGGAGAAGGTGGCGTCGAGGGCGGCCTGCCAGATGCTCGTCA
Source organism: Micromonospora arborensis (assembly GCF_003205615.1). GTDB lineage: Bacteria > Actinomycetota > Actinomycetes > Mycobacteriales > Micromonosporaceae > Micromonospora > Micromonospora arborensis. The sequence continues at coordinate 68,765 of NZ_PYBV01000038.1, forward strand.
CCGCGTCGACGGGTAGCCGGTCCCGGTGCGTCTCGATCGCCGCCCGGGTTTCCGCATCGTAGGTGGACAGTGGGCCGCCCCGCCAGGCGCTGTGCGCGCCAGCCGCCGGGGCGTCACTGGTGTCGACCGCCCGCAGGGCGCGCAGGAAGGCGGCGAGATCGGTGGCGAACCTGGTCAGATCGTCGATCCGCTCGGCGCGGGCGGTCCGCCCGTCGATCCACCGGTAGACCGACCACGGGTACGGGTAGCCGCCGTCGGCCCGTCCGTACGCCAGCGGGGTCGGCACCTCCAGGGGCAGTCGCGGGCCGAGCACCGGCAGCCAACGCTGCTCCTTGTCGACCTGAAGGGCATACCCCGCGCCGCTGGGCAGCCGCACGCTCATCGTGTCGCCCAGGTGGAAGGTGCGGTTGTCCCAGCCGCCCACCTCGACGGGGCGGATCGGCAGGTGTGCCCACCGGGGGAACTGCTCGGCCACCAGGCGCCGCACCAGGGCCACATCGATCCGATCGGCACCGAAGTCGTTGCTGCCGGTCACGTCGGAAAGAGGCTGCGCACTCATCCGTCCGAGCCTGCGGGGGCCGCCCGGCGTCCCGCAACCGAATTCGCGCTTGATCACCTCGATTGACGCTCATCGTCGGCGGAGCTAGGTTTCTGAACCGTCGTCGGCGTGTAGACGGCCAGCAGACACGGGGGTGCGAGGTGGTTGAGCCGATGCTGACCGACCGACCGGCGGTGTCGCTCGACGACTACACCGAGCGGGCCCGGGCGGTGCTGCCGCCGGACGTGTGGGACTACGTCGCGGGCGGCAGCGCGGCCGAGGTGACCCTGGCCGCCAACCGTCGCGGGCTGGACCGGGTCGCCGTGCTGCCCCGGGTGCTGCGCGGGGTGGGCGCCGTCGACCTCCGCACCCGGCTGCTCGGCCGCCCGTACGCCATGCCGGTCGGGGTGGCGCCGATGGCGTACCAGCGGCTGTTGCACCCGGACGGGGAGTTGGCGCTGGCGGCGGCGGCCGGCGCGGCCGGGGTGCCGTACGTGGCCAGCACACTGGCCAGCACACCGATCGAACAGATCACCGGCGCGGGCGCGGAGGTCTGGTTCCAGCTCTACTGGCTGCGTGAACGCGCCATGGTCCGCGACCTGCTGGACCGGGCCGTCGCGGCGGGTTGCCGGGCACTGATGCTCACCGTGGACGTCCCGGTGCTCGGCCGCCACCCCCGGGACCTTCGCAACGCGTTCCGGCTGCCGGCCGACGTGGTCGCCGCGAATCTGCCGGACGGCCGCGACGCCCTGGCGCACGCCGGCGCACCGGGAGTGGCCGCGGTCGCCACGTCGTTCGCGCCGGCGCTGCGCTGGGCGGACCTTGCCTGGCTACGGGAGCAGGTCGACCTGCCGCTGGTGGTCAAGGGCGTGCTGGACCCCCGCGACGCGGTCGAGGCGGTGCGGGTCGGCGCGGACGCGGTGGTCGTCTCCAATCACGGCGGCCGGCAGCTCGACGGGGCGCCGGCCAGCATCACCATGCTGCCGGAGGTGCTCGACGCCGTCGGCGACCGGTGCCAGGTGCTGCTGGACAGCGGCGTCCGGGGCGGCACCGACGTGCTGCGGGCGCTCGCGCTGGGAGCAGCCGGGGTCCTGGTCGGCAGGCCGCTGCTCTGGGCGCTGGCCGTCGGCGGTCAACCCGCCGCGCGGGACGCGCTCGCCCTGCTCGCCGCGGAGCTGACCGACGCGTTGACCCTGGCCGGTTGTCCCGACCCGGCTGCGGCGGGGGACCTGCGTACGGTCGAGGTGCGTTGAACGGTGACCGTCCACGCTCGGCACCCCTTGTGGTTGACACACCGCGTTCACCGGATGGCAAAGGGCGACGGCCCGCGTACCGCCGTCCTGGGTGGACGGTCATAATGGGCCGCATGGTTGCCTGGGAGTACGCCCTGCTCGTCCGCCGCTATCAGGGACAGGGCCGCAATTTCCATGTCTCGTTCGTCTGGTACGCCCCGGACGGGTCGCGCAAGGACATCACCGCCTTCGGTGACACCGCCATCGCGCACCTCAACCGCGCCGGCCGGGAGGGGTGGGAGCTGGTCTCCGCCGCCGAAGACGTGAACAACGTCCAGGGCAGCACCGAAGTCCACCGCTACCACCTCAAGCGTCCCCTGGCCTGAGGTTCGGGCGTGGCCAGGCAGTTACTCCGGTGAGCGATATACCGCTGAGTCATGAATATGACCCAGCGGTATATCGCTCATTCCAGCGACCGCCACCGACGGCGTTACGCCGGACGAGGAGCTGTCAGGCCAGATCGATGGCCGGGTAGAGCGGGTGGGGGGCCAACAGATCGGTGGCCTGGCGGGCGACCTTGTCGGCCAGGTCGGGGTCGAGGTTGTACTTGGCCTTCGAGGCGGTGCCGTCGGCGTTCGCGCCAGCGGTGGTCTGGGTCAGCACGGTGTGGATCAGCTCCGCGGTCTGGTCCATCTCGGCGGTGCCCAGGCCGCGGGTGGTCAGTGCCGGGGTGCCGATCCGGATCCCGGACGTGTACCAGGCCCCGTTCGGGTCCTGCGGGACCGAGTTGCGGTTGGTGACGATGCCCGAGTCGAGCAGGGCCTGCTCGGCCTGCCGGCCGGTGAGCCCGTAACCGGACACGTCGATCAGCACCAGGTGGTTGTCGGTGCCGCCGGTGACCAGCTTCGCGCCCCGGCGCAGCAGCCCCTCGGCGAGGGCCTGCGCGTTGTCCACGATCCGCTGGGCGTAGTCGGCGAAGTCGGGGCGGCGGGCCTCCGCGAGGGCGACCGCCTTCGCGGCCATCACGTGCGGCAGCGGACCACCGAGCACCATCGGGCAGCCCCGGTCCACCTGGTCGGCCAGCTCCGGCTGGCAGAGCACCATGCCGCCGCGCGGGCCACGCAACGACTTGTGCGTGGTCGTGGTGACGATGTGCGCGTGCGGCACCGGATCGAAGTCGCCGGTGAACACCTTGCCCGCCACCAGGCCGGCGAAGTGCGCCATGTCGACCATGAAGGTGGCGCCGACCGAGTCGGCGATCTCCCGCAGGATCCGGAAGTTCACCTTCCGCGGGTACGCCGAGTAGCCGCCGACCAGGATCAGCGGCTTGAACTCGCGGGCCGCCTCGGCCACCCGGTCGTAGTCGATCAGACCGGTCGCCGGGTCGGTGCCGTAACTGCGCTGGTCGAACATCTTGCCGGAGATGTTCGGCCGGAAACCGTGGGTGAGGTGGCCGCCGGCGTCCAGGGACATGCCGAGCATCCGCTGGTTGCCCAGCTCCCGACGCAGGGCGAACCAGTCGGCCTCGGTGAGATCGTTGACCTGGCGGACCTGCGCCTTCTTCAACGCGGGGGACTCCACCCGGTCCGCCAACACCGCCCAGAACGCGACCAGGTTGGCGTCGATGCCCGAGTGCGGCTGCACGTACGCGTGCGCGGCGCCGAACAGCTCCCGGGCGTGCTCGGCGGCGAGCGCCTCGACGGTGTCGACGTTCTGGCAGCCGGCGTAGAAGCGGCGCCCGACGGTGCCCTCGGCGTACTTGTCACTGAACCAGTTGCCCATCGCCAGGAGCGTCGCCGGCGAGGCGTAGTTCTCGCTGGCGATGAGCTTGAGCGACTCCCGTTGGTCGGTCAGCTCGGCGCCGATGGCGTCGGCCACCCGCGGCTCGACAGCGCGGATCACCTCAAGGGCGCTCCGGAATGCGGTGGACTCGGCGTTGCGCGACATGCGACCTCCAACAGACGTGCGGGAAGGCCCAGGCGCTCGGCAAACGTCCTCGTGACGGGGCCGCTCCCCGATGGTTGTCCATCCCAAACGCGCCAGTAACGGCCCGGTCCGATCCTACCGGGCCGGCCGGGGTCGTCCCGGGCGACCTCCGTACGCCGCGCGCCCGAGGGGTTGGGCGGCTCAGGCGGTCACCGCGTCCATCGCCTTCTTGATCGCCTTCGGGGCGGTGGGGGTGCGCGGGGCGTCCGCCCGCAGCGCGATCATCCTCTCGCCGATCTCCTGCAACTGCTTGCGACCCAGGGCGTCGCGGACCTTGGGGAACCACTCCTCCTCTTCCTCCTCGACGTGGTGGGTCACGTTCTCGATCAGCACCGTCGTCTTGGCGTTGAAGCGTTCGTCGGTGGCATCCATGCCGGCCAACTCGGCGCAGAGGACGTCGGCGACGTGGTGCTCCTCGTACGACTCGAGGATGTCGTCCTCCAGGTCGGGCAGCAGGCGGCGGACCTCCGGGTACATCACCTCGTTCTCGAGGTAGGTGTGCACCGTCAGGGCCTCGAGGATCTGGTCCACCAGCTTCTGCCGCTGGCTCGCCGGCCCCTCCTCGGCATCCTGGAAGGCCTTCAACAGGCGGCGCATCTCCTTGTGGTCCTCTTTGAGCAGGACGATGGCATCGGTTGACACGGGTATGACCTCCCTGGGTCTCGGCTGGTGCGAATCCGGTACCCAGCAGGTCAAATGCGGAAACAGCGGATATCAGCCGATCAGACCATCGACAGTGTTCCGGGGATCTCGTCGAGCAACTCCCGGGCGAGGAAGCCGATCCGCCCGTACCGGGGGATCAGCCGCTGGCCGCTCACCGCGTGCGCGAAGGAGCCCCAGCAGGCGGCCTGCGCCGGGTCCGCGCCCCGCGACAGCAGCCCCGCCAGCAACCCGGCGAGCACGTCCCCGCTACCGGAGGTGCCCAGCCCGGCGTCGCCGCTCTCCTCGCGCCAACCACGCCCGTCCGGAGCGGCCACGTGCCCGTAGAGCGACACGACCGCCTCGTACCGGGTGGCCAGCTCGGCCGCCTCGGCGTCCAGGTCGTCGCCCGGGTCCCGCCCGAGCAGGTGCCCGGCCTCGGTGACGTTCGGGGTGAGCACCACGGGCCGGCCCGAGCCGACCAGCAGGTCCGGTGCGTGGCTGAGCGCACCCAGGGCGTACGCGTCGAGGACCAGCGACGTCTGCGGCCGGGCGGCGTCCAGGACCAGACTCAGCAGCCGGTTGGTTTCGTCGATCGCCTTCAGCCCCGGCCCGACAACCACCACGTCGGCCTGAGCGACCAGCTCGCCGAGCTGGCCCTCCCGATCGGCGGCGACCGCGCCGTCGGGGGTCTCCGGCAACCCGACCACCAGCGCCTCGGGCACCTGGATGCTCAGCGTGGCGGCGGTGGACTCGGCGGCGGCGAGCTGGAGCACCCCGGCGCCGGCGCGCAGCGCGGCCACCCCGGCGAGCAGCACCGCACCGGGGGTGAAGCGGGACCCGCCGACCACCAGCACGGTGCCCCGGCTCTGCTTGCCACCGACCGGCACCGGTAGCGCCCAGTCCCGCAGCAGTCCCGGCGTGATCACCTTCACCTCAGACCGGCTCGGCATGGATCTCGTCCTCCCTGGTCGGTTGGGCGCCCTGCCGGTGCAGGTGGCCGACCTCGTTGAATCCGCCCAGGCGCAAGCGATCCTGGTCGTCGGCGGACCAGTCGGTGATCGAGCAGTTGGCGATCACGTGCTCGCGGGTCAGCGCCATCAGGTCCGACTCGGTCAACCCCTCCACCAGGTACCGCAGCAGAAAGACCAGCGCGTCGTGGCCGAAGAGCAGAACACGTCGGCCCTCGTGGTCCCGGCGCAGGTCGCCGAGGAGCGTGCGCAGCCGCAGCGCCACGTCGGTCCAGGACTCCCCACCCGGCGGCCGGTAGTAGAACTTGCCGAGCCGGGCTCGGCGCTCCGCCTCGTCGGGATACCGGCGGCGCACCCCGTGCCCGGTCAAGCCGTCGAGGATGCCCAGCTCCCGGTCGCGTAGCCGCTCGTCCCGGCTCACCGGCACCCCGGTGTCGTGCAGCGCCAACTCGGCGGTGGACACCGCCCGCAGGTACGGCGACACCACCGCCACGTCCGGCCGGCGGTCCGGGGGCAGCCCGGTCAACCAGCGGCCGGTGGCCCGGGCCTGCTCCTCGCCGGTGGGGGAGAGCGGCACGTCGGCGTCGCGGTGACTGAGCCCGATCAGCTCTTCGCCGGACGCCTCGGCGTGCGTCGCCGCCACGTTCGCGGTGCTCTCACCGTGCCGAATGATCCAGAGCGTCGCCAGTTCCGCCATGCCGATCCCCTACCCGGGCACCGGCGGCGGTAACCGCACCCGCTCAGCCGCGCCGTCGCAGCAGGGCGACGGTGATGCCGGTCGCGTGGTTCACCCGAACCACCTCGTAACGCTCGGTGAGCACGGCGGCCTGCTTCTTCGGCAGCCCGGCCAGCGGCGCGTCGGTGATCGTCGGCAGCAGCACCCAGATCCGCGGCTCGTTCCGCAGACAGCTCGCCGGGTTGGCACACGCCGCCCCGAACAACTCGTGGCGCTGTGCCGCGGACCGCTGCTCGAAGACGTTGCGCGGCGCGACGTCCGCCGGGAGGTAGTAGCGCACCCCGGGCTCGTGCATCCACCACCAGGGGCCGCCCGCGACGAGGCCGTCACCGGGCTGGTAGTCGGCCTCGATGAGCCGTGCCGCCTGGGAGTAGGACAGTGGCTTGAACGCCCGCGCCTGCGGATAGGTGTACCAGCCGTGCGAGTACTCGCCCCGCAGCGCGAGCTGACCCGGCACGGACAGGGCGGCGACGATCACGAGTGCCACCGCCACCAGCGGGGCGCGGCGCAGCACGGCGATCCCCGCGCCGGCGAGCACGGCCCAGGCCGGCAGCACGAACAGCAGGTACTTGGAGAAGAAGTAGTTGATGTCGCCGGTCGAGGCCACCAGGATCACCGGCAGCGGCAGCACGGCGACCAGCGCCGCGCTCACCGACCGGGCGGCGACGTCGCGGCGCAGGCGGGTCAGCACACCCACCGCGGCCAGCGCGGTCACCGCCACGGCGAGCAGCGTCGAGCCGTACGCCTGCTCCCAGACCGTCCAGGGCGAGCTGTCCGGGATCCAGCTGACCTGCCGCCCGGCCTGCTTCATGCCCCGCAGGATCACCGGCGCGGCGATCGCCGCCCCGCCGGCGGCGGCGAGCGCGAACCAGGCCAGCGACCACCAGCGGCGCTCCCGCCAGCAGTGCAGCAGAACGGCTGCCCCGTGCCCGAGCAGCAGGGTCAGCGCCACCACGTTCACCAGGCCGATGCCGGCCACCGCGAGCGCGTACGCCGCCCAGCGCCACCACGCCGGCCGCTCCAGCGCGCGGAGCAGGAACAGGGTGGCCGCCGCAGCGGCGAGGACGACGAAGGCGTACGAACGGGTCTCCTGCCCGAAGCGGGTGACCGTGGGCACCAGCGCGAAGACGAACCCGGCGGCGACACCCGTCCGGTGGTCGAAGAGCCGCCGTGCCGCCAGCGCCACGCAGGCGGTGGCCAGGGTCATGGCCAGCGCCGACGGCAGTCGCACCGCGGCGGGACCGGTGCCGAACAGCGTCGTCCAGCCGTGCATGAACAGGTAGTAGGCCCCGTGCACGGCGTCGACATTCGCCAGCATGCCCCGGATCTGCCCGGTGGAGCGGGTCGCCACGTCGACGGTGACCAACTCGTCGTGCCACATCTCCGGGCTGCCGAGGCGCCACCCGACGACGAGCGCGGCGAACGCCGTCGGCCAGAACCAGACGCTGAGCGCCAGCCGGCGGGCGAGGGGGACCAGTTGACGTCTCGGCCCGGTGACGGGCCGGGGCGAACTCCCCCCGTCGATCTGCGCGGGATGCGCGTCTGTGGCGACGGCGCGGTCTGACATCGGCGTCCGATCCGGGGGCGGGGGGTACGGGCGCGACGATGATAGCGCCCGCCGAGAGCGGTGTCAGACAGTCATCGGCGCGATGGAGTGAACAGCCGGCCGGTTCGGCGATGGTCGATCGCCGCGGCGAGCCTGATAATGTGGCCCGCGCCCGTCGAGCTTCTCCACCACGCACAGTTAGGGCCTGCCGACCTCATGATCGTCGACATAATGCTGCCGTACTACGGAAGTGTGCCCCTCATGCAGGCGGCAGTACGCAGCGTGATGGCGCAGAGTGACCCTGGCTGGCGCCTCACGGTGGTCGACGACGGCACCGAGCCCGGAGTGCCCGAGTGGTTCGCCGGCATCGACGACGAGCGGGTCCGCTACCAGCGCAACGAGCGCAATCTGGGGATCACCGCCAACTACCGCAAGTGTGTCGGCCTCGCCGAGCACGAGTACCTGGTGATGATGGGCACGGACGACATCATGCACCCGAACTACGTCGCGACGGTGCGATCGGTGATCGAGCAGTACCCGGGCGTCGGCATGGTCCAGCCGGGGGTCGAGGTCATCGACGCCGACGGCACGGTGGTCAACACGATCGTCGACCTGGCCAAGCGGCGGCTCTACGCCCCCCGGATCGACTCCCGCGAGCTGATGGGAGGTGAGGACCTGGCGGCGAGCCTGCTGCGCGGCTGCTGGTTCTACTTCCCGTCGATCTGCTGGCGCACGGACGCGATCAAGGCTGTCGACTTCCGCGAAGAGTTCCAGGTCATCCAGGATCTGGCGCTGGTGATCGACCTGATCCAGCGCGGTGAGCAGATGGCGGTCGACGACACCCTCTGCTTCCAGTACCGGCGGCACGCGGTCAGCAAGTCCTCCGCCGACGCGGTCAACGGCTCCCGGTTCACCGAGGCCCGGGCGTTCTTCATCGATGTCGCCCGGCGGATGGACGAGCAGGGTTGGCCCCGGGCGGCGCGGGCGGCCCGTCGTTACACCTCGTCCCGCGTGCACGCCATCACCATGCTGCCGACGGCGGTCCTCTCGGGCAAGATGGCCGGCGTACGGAGCCTGTCCCGGCACGCGTTCGGGCCGGGCCGATGAACGACGACAGCCAGGGAGATGCCATGACCGTCACGCCACGACGCCCGACGGAGGACGCAGGACAGGCACTGCGGGTGGTGGTGCTCGGCGGCACAGGCTTCCTCGGCCGTCCCATCTGCCGCGCGCTGGCCGACCAGGGCCACGCCGTGGTCGCCGTGGCGCGTAACCCGAAGACCATCGGCCCGGGCGTCGTGGTCCGCGCGCTGGACCTGGCCGCCGCCGACGTCGACGAGATCACCGCGGTGCTGCGTGACCTCGACCCGGACGTGGTGATCAACACGGCGGGCGGGATGTGGGGGCTGAGCGAGGCGCAGATGCTCGCGGTCAACGTCACCCTGGTCGAGCGGCTCACGGAGGCCGCGGCCCGACTGCCCCGGCGGGCCCGGGTGGTCCAGATCGGCAGCGTGCACGAGTACGGGCTGGTCCCGGTCGACACCTCGATGTCCGAGCAGATGACCCCCGCGCCGGTGATGCCGTACGGCGAGTTCAAGTTGCGCTGCACGGCGGCGATCACCGAGGCGGACCGGCAGGGCCGGATCGAGGGCGTCACGCTGCGGGTCGGCAACGTCATCGGCGCCGGCCAGCCCGGGCACAGCCTGCTCGGTGTGGTCGCGAGCCGCCTGCACGACGCCCAGCGGTCCGGTGAGCGGGCACGACTGGAGTTGGCGCCGCTCGGTTCCCGACGCGATTTCATCGGCATCAGTGACGTGGTCGCCGCCGTTCTGCTGGCCGTGACCCGCCCGGACGCCGCCGGCCGCGTGATCAACATCGGTCGGGGGGTGGCGTCCAGTGCGCGTGATATGGTCCGGCTCCTCATCGACGTGAGTGGGGTGCCGACCGACCTCGTCGAGGCCGAGTCCACCGGCCCCGCCGAGACCAACTGGCAGCGGCTCGACGTCGGGCTGGCCGCCGAGGTGCTCGGCTGGTCGCCGAGCGATGATCTGCACACCGAGATGAAGCAGTTGTGGGAGCACGCCGGCGCCGAGGTGCCCGCCTGATGGTCGAGAGGTTCCTGGCCGCATGACTACCCCCGCCCTCGTCCGCTCCCGTGGCACGCTTGCCGACCTGCTCTCCGGCCGCAGCAACGGCATCGGTCTGATCCGGCTCCTCCTCGCCGTCGGCGTCGTGCTCTCGCACTCCAAGCCGCTCGGCTTCGGTGCTCACGACCTTGGCTACTTCCTGACCGGTCGGCAGACCAACGTCGGCACCATGGCCGTCTACGGCTTCTTCGTGCTCTCCGGCCTGCTGATCACCCGCAGCGCCCGGCGTACCGGTCTGATCCGCTACGCCTGGCACCGGGCCCTGCGCATCTTCCCCGGCCTCTGGGTCTGTCTGCTGATCAGCGCGCTGGTGATCGCCCCGCTTGTCACGCTGCGCGAACACGGCACCATCGCCGGCTTCTTCGACAACCCCTGGGACCGGGGCGGCCCGCTGGCCTACCTGCAGGCCAACTGGTGGACCGGCGTCCGTCAGTACGGCGTCGGGGACCTGTTCACGGAGACCACCCCGTGGGGTCAGAAGGTCCACTACAGCGTCTTCAACGGCGCCCTGTGGTCGCTCAAGTACGAGATGTTCTGCTACGTCGTGGTGGGCGTGCTGGCGGTGACCGCGGTGCTGCGCAACGCTCGCCGGTTCGTGCTGTTCCTGACCGTCGCGCTCTACCTGAGCATCCTGCACGACTGGGTGACCTCCGGGCACTTCAGCGGCCCGGCGTCGACGGCGAGTTGGAGCTTCACCCCGCCCCTGGTCGGCGGGATGACCTTCTACTACATCGTCTACCTGGGCTTCCTCTTCGCCGCCGGGGCGACCATGGACCTCTACCGGGAGCGGGTGCCGATCAACGACGCGCTGGGCATCGGCTCGGCGGTGGCGCTCGGGTTGTCGCTGCTCTTCGGTGGCTTCTTCGCCATCGGGCTGCCCGCGTTCGCGTACCTGCTGGTCTGGCTGTCGGTGCGGATGCCGCGTCAGCTGCACTGGGTGGGTCGCAAGAACGACTACTCGTACGGCATCTACATCTACGGCTTCGTCTTCCAGCAGGTGATGACCAGCCTGGGCTGGAGTCGCTGGGGGTACGTGCCGTTCGCGGCGATGTCGGTCGCGGTCGCCTTCGCCGCCGCGTTCCTCTCCTGGAAGCTGGTCGAGCGGCCGGCGCTGCGGTTGAAGGACTGGACGCCGGGCTTCGTGGCACGCCGGTCGTCGCAGCGGGTGCCGGTCGAGCAGCAGACCGCGGTGGCCGAGGAGCCACCCGGGACACCGCCGGCGCAGCTCGGTGGCCCGACGCAGGAGTTGCCGCAGCAGCCCGCCACGCTGGTCACCGGCCGGTAGCGGTCAACCACATAGGTCGCCCTCCGTCACTCCTGGCGGAGGGCGACTGCGTGGACGTGGCCCGGTTTCGGGACAGCGACGCGACACCTCGATGGGCAACAATGTCCGTCAAGGGCGGCCCGGGGGCCTGGACAAGGGGTGAAGCCGACGATGGCATCTTTCTCTTCGTCGGGCTGCCGCTGATTCTGCTCGGCGTCCTGCTGATCAGCTGACCGGCGTCGTACCCTCAGCGTCATGGCGACGGCGGCGGAGGAGATCCAGGTGGGGGAGCGGCTGGTCCGCGTCTCCAGCCCCGACAAGCCGTACTTCCCGGAGCGTGGGCTGACCAAGCTGGACGTGGTCCGCTACTTCCTGGCGGTGGGTGACGGCATCCTGCGCGCGCTGCGGGACCGGCCGACGATGCTGGAACGCTGGCCGCGTGGCGTCTTCGAGGGCGCGACGATCGCCACCCGGCAGACCAACCGGGGCGACGCGTTCTATCAGAAGCGGCTGCCGGCGGGCGCGCCCGAGTGGGTGCGCACCGCGCACATCACCTTCCCCAGCGGTCGCACCGCCGACGAGGTCGCACCGAGCGAGTTGGCCGTGGTGATCTGGGCGGCCAACCTGGGCACCCTGCGTTTCCACCCGTGGCCGGTCACCGCCGCCGACGTGGAACGCCCCGACCAGTTGCGCATCGACCTCGACCCGATGCCCGGCGTCGGGTTCGAGCAGGTGGTGCCGGTCGCCCGGGAGGTGCGGGCGTTCCTCGCCGAGCTGGGTCTGACCGGCTACCCGAAGACCACCGGCGGGCGGGGCCTGCACGTCTACCTGTCGATCGAGCCGCGGTGGAGCTTCGGCGAGTGCCGTCGGGCGGTGCTCGCCCTGGGCCGCGAGATGCAGCGCCGGCTGCCGGAGCTGGTCACCACCACCTGGTGGCGCGACCAGCGGGACCGGCCGGTCTTCGTCGACTACAACCAGATGTCCCGCGACCACACGATGGCCTCGGCGTACTCGATCCGCCCCACGCCCCGAGCCCTGGTGTCGGCGCCGCTGGAGTGGGCGGAGTTGGACGATGCCCGACCGGAGGACTTCGACGTGCTGTCCGTGCCGGCCCGCTTCGCCGAGCGCGGCGACCCGCACGCCGGCCTGGACGGTGACCGGCACTCGCTGGAGCCGCTGCTGGAGTTGGCCGACCGGGAAGGGCTGGAAGCCCCGCCCGAACGGTGACCGGCCAGGCCTACTGCCAGGGGCTCTGCGTCCCGCCGAACTCCTCGAAGACCAGCCACGAACGCGTCGACAGCACCCCGGCGATGCGCTGCACCCGGTCCAGCACCACGTCCCGCAGCGCGGCGTTGTCCGGGGCCCGGACCAGGGCCAGCACGTCGTGTTCGCCGCTGAGCAACGCGACGTGCTCGACGTAGCGGACCCGGGCCAGCTCGGCCGACACCTCGCGCCAGGTGTTCTGTTCGATCGTCAACGCCATGTACGCCGAGGTGCCCAACCCGGCCGCCTCGGGTGCCACCTGGGCCCGGAAGCCGGTGATCACCCCGTCGCGTACCAGCCGCTCCACCCGCGCGTACGCGTTGGTGCGGGAGATGTGGATCCGCTCGGCGAGGGTGCGTACCGACGTTCGGCCGTCCCGGACCAGCTCGTCGAGGATCCGCCGGTCCACCTCGTCGAGGGCTCGGGCCGATCGTCCCGATCCCGCTGCCCGGCCCGCTTCGTCGGCGGTCTCCTGGCTCACAGGTGAATACTCCGCATACCAATCGTCCCGCCTTCTGCGTGGATCTTGAGTCAATCATCCGTCAAGCGGAAGCATAGGCTCACCACACGTCCCAGGAGGTTCCGCCGTGACGACCACTCCCCAGGCGGTCCGCAGGGCATCCCCGCGTACCCGTCGGGCGGCCACCCCGCCCGACCCGGCGCGCCCGCTGCTGCCGGACGCCGAGCCGGTCCGCCTGCTCGACAAGAGCGGCACCCCGCTGCCCGCCCGTACCGACTACCCGGAGCCACCCGTCGAGGTACTACGCGAGCTGTACCGCCGGATGGTGCTCGGCCGCCGTTTCGACACCCAGGCGACCGCCCTGACCAAGCAGGGCCGCCTGGCCGTCTACCCGTCCTCGCGGGGCCAGGAGGCGTGCCAGGTCGGCGCGGTCCTCGCGGTCCGCGACAGCGACTGGGTCTTCCCCACCTACCGTGAATCGATGGCTTTGGTTGCCCGCGGCATCGATCCGGTCGAGGTGCTCACCCTGCTGCGCGGCGACTGGCACTGCGGCTACGACCCGACCGAGGTGCGGACCGCGCCGCAGTGCACCCCGCTCGCCACCCAGTGCGTGCACGCCGCCGGGCTGGCGCACGGCGAGGCGTACCAGGGTCGCGACACCGTGGCCCTGGCCTTCATCGGCGACGGCGCGACGAGCGAGGGCGACTTCCACGAGGGCATCAACTTCGCCGCCGTGTTCAAGGCGCCGGTGGTCTACTTCGTGCAGAACAACCGGTACGCCATCAGCGTCCCGCTGTCGCGGCAGACCGCCGCGCCGTCGCTGGCCTACAAGGGCGTCGGCTACGGCGTGCCCAGCGAGCAGGTCGACGGCAACGACCCGGTCGCGGTGCTCGCCGTGCTCACCCGCGCGGTCGCCCACGCCCGGGCCGGCAACGGACCGTTCCTGGTCGAGGCGCACACCTACCGGATGGAGCCGCACACCAACGCCGACGACGCCACTCGCTACCGCGACGGGGCCGAGGTCGACGCCTGGCGCGACCGGGACCCGATCGCCCGGCTGGAGACCTACCTGCGGGCCCGCGGAGTGCTCGACGACGCGGCCGTCGCCGAGGTCGCCGAGCAGGCCGAGGCGTACGCGGCGGACCTGCGGACCCGGATGAACGACCAGCCCAGCGTCGACCCGCTGAGCCTCTTCGACCACGTCTACGCCCAGCCCACCCCGCAGCTGATCGAACAACGTGAGCAGGTCCGCGCCGAGCTGGCCGCCGCTCGCGACGAGGAGGGTGACGCCTGATGGCCACCACCATGGCCAAGGCGCTCAACACCGCGCTGGCCGACGCTCTCGCCGCCGACGACCGGGTCGTCGTCTTCGGAGAGGACGTCGGCCAACTCGGCGGCGTCTTCCGGATCACCGACGGCCTGCAGGCCCGGTTCGGCGAAGACCGCTGCTTCGACACCCCCCTCGCCGAGGCCGGCATCGTCGGCTTCGCCGTCGGGCTGGCCATGTCCGGCCTGCGACCGGTGGTCGAGATGCAGTTCGACGCGTTCGCGTACCCGGCGTTCGAGCAGATCGCCTCGCACGTGGCGAAGCTGCGCAACCGGACCCGCGGCGCGCTGAGCGTGCCGATCGTCATCCGCGTGCCGTACGCCGGCGGCATCGGCGGGGTCGAGCACCACTGCGACTCGTCCGAGGCGTACTACGCGCACACCCCCGGCTTGAAGGTGGTGACCCCGGCGACCGTCGAGGACGCGTACTCGCTGCTGCGCGAGGCGATCGACGACCCCGACCCGGTGGTCTTCATGGAGCCGAAGAAGCTCTACTTCGCCAGCGCCGACGCGTCTCTGCCGGCCCGGACCGAGCCGTTCGGCCGGGCCGTGGTGCGCCGTCCGGGACGCGACGCCACCCTGGTGGCGTACGGGCCGGCGGTGCCGGTCGCGCTGGAGGCCGCCGAGGCCGCCCGCGAGGAGGGCTGGGACCTGGAGGTGGTGGACGTGCGCACCATCGTGCCGTTCGACGACGCCACCATCACCGCCTCGGTCCGGCGTACCGGTCGCTGCGTGGTGATCCAGGAGGCGCCCGGCTTCGCCGGGGTCGGCGCGGAGATCGCCGCCCGGGTGCAGGAACGTTGCTTCCACGCCCTGCACGCCCCGGTGCTGCGGGTCGCCGGACTGGACATCCCGTACCCGGCGCCGATGCTGGAGCACACCCACCTGCCCGGGGTGGACCGGGTGCTCGACGCGGTGGCCCGGTTGCAGTGGGACGACCAGCCGGACCCGCGCTGGGCGGCGCAGGGCAGCGCGGCATGACCACCGTCGAACGGACGCAGGTCTTCCTCCTGCCCGACCTGGGCGAGGGGCTGAGCGAGGCCGAGATCGTCGAGTGGCGGGTCGCGGTCGGTGACGTGGTCACGGTCGACCAGAGCGTGGTCGAGGTGGAGACCGCCAAGGCGGTCGTCGACGTGCCCTGTCCGTACGCCGGCCGGGTCGTGACCCTGCACGGCGCGGCCGGTGAGGTACGCCCGGTCGGCCAGCCGTTGATCACCATCGCGCCACTGGACGGTGGTGACGAGCCCGCGGGGCATGCCACCTACCGCGAGGAGGAGCGGGCCGGCTCCGGCAACGTGCTGATCGGGTACGGCACCGGACACGGCAACACCACCCGGCGTCGGCGCCGCCCTCGGCTGACACTCGCCCCCGATCCGGCCGACACCGCCCCGACCGGCGGCGCTGCCCCGACCGGCGGCGCTGCCCCGACCGGCGGGATCAGCGCGGCTACCGGCGGTGCCCCGGGTACGGGCGACGTGCCCGGCCAGCCGGCGAGGCCGACCGCCCTGGTCATCTCGCCGATCGTGCGGCGGCTGGCCCGGGAGCGCGGCATCGATCTGGGCACGGTACGCGGCACCGGGCCGGGCGGGGTGATCCGCCGCGCCGACGTGGAGGCGGTGCCGACGGTGCCCGCCGCCCGGCTCGCCGCCGTGCCGGACCCGCACGTCGCCCCGACCCCGCAGGCCGGATCGGCCCCGTCCACGGACGGGGACGTGATCATCCCGCTCACCGGTGTCCGCAAGGCGATCGCCGACAAGCTCTCCCGCAGCCGGCGAGAGATCCCGGAGGTGACCATCTGGGTCGACGTGGACGCCACCGGTCTGTTGGAGACCCGGGCCGCGATCAACGCGGCGACGCCCGACGCGCCGGTGAGCATCCTGGCCCTGCTGGCCCGGATCTGCCTCAGCGGGCTGCGCCGGTTCCCGCAGCTCAACGCCCGGGTCGACACCGAGGCGCAGCGGATCGTCCAGTCCGCCGGGGTGCACCTCGGCATCGCCGCGCAGACCGACCGGGGTCTGCTGGTGCCGGTGCTGCGCGACGCCCAACGACTCACCACCGCCGAGTTGGCCGCCGAACTGGCGGCCACCACCACCGCCGCGCGGGCGGGCAGCCTGCCGCCGGCCCGGCTGACCGGCGGCACGTTCACGCTCAACAACTACGGGGTGTTCGGCGTGGACGGCTCCACGCCGATCATCAACCACCCCGAGGCGGCTCTGCTCGGGGTCGGGCGGATCGTGGACAAGCCGTGGGTGGTCGACGGGCAGCTCGCCGTTCGCAAGGTGACCCAGCTCAGCCTCACCTTCGACCATCGGGTCTGCGACGGTGGGGTGGCCGGCGGTTTCCTACGGCACGTCGCCGACTGCGTGGAGCGCCCGGCGCTGCTGATCGCCGCCGTCTGACGGCGTACCCCCGGTCCCGGCGTCGCCTGCGCGGCGCCGGGACCGGCGTACGTCCGGGGTTTCCCGGCGGCGTCATCGGGAAGTCGGCCCCGCCGAACGCGTCGAAGGGAGCCGGCCGGTGGCGTACGACATGCTGCTCAACTCGGTCCGGGTACGACGGCCCGCCTCGGCCGGCGCACCGCTGTACTGCGACGCCCTGGAGTACGGGCTGACCGGCGACGGCGCGACCAACGACCAGCCGGCGCTCGCCGCCCTCGTGGACCGGCTCGGCGGCGGCTACGCCGCAGACGGACGGGCCCGGGTCATCTACTGCCCACCGGGCATCTACTCGATCCGCGACGCCGGCACGGTCTGGCGCAGCGGCGTGTCACTGGTCGGGGCCGGGCCGGCGGCGACCCGGTTCATGCTCAGCAACGAGGGCAACCGGGCCGACCCGACCCCGTTGGCCTTCTGGACGACGGTGCAGCACGGTGCCGACCGGGACCGGCACATCGCCGACTGCACCTTCTCCGACTTCCAGATCGACGGCTCCGGTGTGGCGATGGCCGAGTACAACTACCTGGCCAAGGGGCTCGGCCTCCAATACGTGGTGCGGGGCGTGTTCCGCAACCTCTACATCCACCACACCGCGGCCACCGGGCTGGGCTGTGACTTCCTCCAGGACTCGCTCATCGACGGGGTGGTGGTGGTCGGCTGCGGCCGACTGGACAACGGCGAGCAACTGGGCGGAGCCGGCATCGGGGTCGGCATCGGCGGCTGGGGCTCCGAGGAGCGGCTGACCATCGCCAACTGCACCGCGTTGGCCAACGGCACCAACGGGATCTTCCTGGAGCTGCAGAAGGACTACTGGGAACAGCCGCGCGGCTACCGCATCGTCGGGTGCCACAGCCAGGGCAACCGGTTCGGCATCTCCGACTGGGGCGCCGACGGGCTGATCGTCTCCGCCTGCACGATGACAAGCAACCTGGAGACCGGCTTCGACGTGTCGGCGCAGGGCACCTCGTCCGTGGCCGGCCGGGGAGGGCTGCTCACCGACTGCGTCATCGACGGCAACATGCGCGACGGCGTCAGGATCGGCAACAGCCCCGGCCCGTACACCGTCCGGGGCAACCGGATCAGCGGCAACGGCCGGCACGGCTATCACGCGCTCGACCTGGGGCGCGGCTACCAGGGCTCGATCCGCGAGGTCGTGATCGAGAGCAACGAGTTCTGGGGCAACGGGCTCGACGCGGTCCGGATCGACCACCAGATGGCCGACGCGGTGCTGCTCAACAACCGGATCCGCAACAACGGGCGACAGTACGCCGAGGGCGCCGGCGGTGCCGGTGCTGCCGTCCACTACGGCGAGCGGTGCCTGGTGGACCGGTCGGCCAACTGGCCGCACGACGGGCACCGGGGCAAGGTTCTGCGGGTCGGACGAACCGTTGCCATGGTGGCCTCGAACACCGGCGACGAACTCACCCTCGCCCCGGTCCGCCCGGACGGGATCAGCGCCTGGAGCGGGGACGTGCCACCACCGGGTTGCGAATACGAACTGGCTGCCGCGCCGCAGCGGCGGGCCGGGATCACCATCGATGCGCCGTTCGACTCGGCCACCATCCGCGGCAACCGGATCTGGGACAGCAACGACGACCAGAGCCAGACGCACGGGCTGTGGATCACCGAGCGGGGCAGTTGCGTGGGCTGCCGGGTCGAGGACAACGACCTCGCCGGCAACGCCGACGACGGGATGCGGCTGGACACCCCGCCGGTGGGTGGACGCTGGCGGGACAACCACGTCGACAGCGACTGGAGCTGAGCGGCGGCCGGCACCCCGCGACGGGCGGGCGCGACGACGAGCGGCGACGACCGGAGTGATCCGGCCGCCGCCGCTGTCATCGTGCGGTGGTCAGCCGGCCAGGCCGGCCACCGGGGTCGGGTCCAGCACGACCTCGGCCGAGCCCGACTGCGCGGGTGTGCCCGCGTCGGTGTACTCCGCGACGAACACGGCGGTCAGGTTGTCCGCACCGCTGTGCCCACTGTCGAGGAAGGTGGGAATGGTCCCGGAGCAACCCGTCGAGGTGGAGAGCGGGTGCCCGTGCTCGTCGTGCCCGAGCACGTAGGTGACCTTCACCTTGGAGCAGTCCACCGGCAGGTCGTCGGTGACCTTCACCTCGTACGCGACGGTTTGCCCGAACTGGAAGGGCTGCCCGGCCTCCGGGGTGACGAACTCGACCACCGGCGCGGTCGGCCCGACCACCAGCGGCAGGGATGCCGAGGCGGACCGTCCGGTGCGGTCGGTCACCTTCAGCGTCGGCGTGTACGAGCCGTTCTCCGGGAACGTCCAGGTCGCGTTCGGATTGGTGCTGTCCACCGAACCGTCCGCGTTGAAGTCCCACGCGTAGCTGAGCTTGTCACCGTCCGGGTCGGTGGTGCCGGCGCTGGAGAACGCGACGGTCAGCGGGGCCGACCCGACGGTCGGCGTGCCGCTGATCTTCGGGATCGGCGTCCGGTTGCCCCGGACGAAGTCGATCCGGGACAGCTGGGCGTCCGGGTTCTCGGCGAAGTAGCCGTCACCGTACTCCAGTACGTAGAGCGCGCCGTCCGGGCCGAACTCCATGTCCATCGGGTTGTCCACCACCAGCGATGGCGCCACCGGACGGATGTCCGTCACGTCGCCGTCGGAGTCGAGGCGGAACTCCTTGATGTAGTCCCGGGTCCACTCGTAGAACAGCGGCACCCCGTCGTAGTACGCCGGCCAGCGGGTACGCGACGTGCTGGTCCCGTCGTAGTCGTACGCCGGGCCGCCCATCGGAGCGATGCCGCCGGTGCCCAGCTGCGGGAACTCGGCCGAAGGGGCGGCCGCGTACCAGACCTGCGGCTGCTCGACCGGTGGCAGCACGCGCTTGCCGGTGTTGTGCGGTGAGTCGTTGACCGGGCGCTTGCAGTTGAACTTCGGCCCCGACTCGCCGGTGGCGAAGTCGTAGTCGCGGTAGGCGATCGTCGGCGTCACGCAGTACGGCCAGCCGTAGTTCGCCGGCTTGTCGACGAGCATCCACCGGCCGTGCCCGGCCGGGCCGCGCTCCGGGTTCGGGTTGGAGGCGTCCGGGGAGTAGTCGCCCACGTACACGTTGTCGGTGCGCCGGTCGACGGAGAACCGGAACGCGTTGCGCAGCCCCATCGCGTAGATCTCCGGGCGGGTCTGCGCCGTGCCCGGCTTGAACAGGTTGCCGGCCGGCACCGTGTAACCGCCGCCGGCCTTCACCTTGATGCGCAGCAGCTTGCCGCGCAGGTCGTTGGTGTTGGCCGCCGAGCGCTGGGCGTCGAACGCCGGGTGGCGGTCGGCCCGCTCGTCGATCGGGATGTAGCCGTCGGAGGCGAACGGGTTGGTGTCGTCACCGGTCGACAGGTACAGGTTGCCCAAGCTGTCGAAGTCGATCTGGCCGCCGACGTGGCAGCAGATGCCCCGGTCGGTCGGCACGTCGATGATCTGCTGCTCGCTGGCGAGGTTGAGCTTCATCCCGTCCAGCTTGAACCGGGACAGCCGCAGCGCGCCCTTGAACGGCTGCCAGTCGGCCTCGGTGCCGGTCTCCGGCGCGTCCCCCTCGTTGACGCCGGGGGTCGCCGGGTCGTCCACCGGCGTGTCCATGGGCGGCGAGTAGTAGAGGTAGACCCACTTGTTCTGGGCGAAGTTCGGGTCGATGGCGACCCCCTGCAGCCCTTCCTCGTCGTGCTCGTACACCGGGATGTCGGCGGCGAGGGTGTTCAGCCCGGTGCGCGGGTCGTGGATACGGACCTCGCCGGTGCGGGAGGTGTGCAGCACCCGCAGGTCGGGCAGGACGGCGAGGCTCATCGGCTCGCCCGGGAAGTCGTTCAGTGTCACTTTCTGGAAGCTGCTGTCCGGCGGCGCGGCCGGAGCTGCGGCCGCTGCCGACGGTGGTACGGCCAGACCGGCCGTCACCAGCAGCAGGGCGGACACGAATGCGGTCCTGTTCATCAAAATTGTCCCCCGAGGTGTTTCAGTACCGGAGTGAAGCGAGAAAGTCGAAGCCGACCCGGGCGGTGTCCAGGGCGTCGGCGGGGGAGCGTGGCGAGGTGCCGGCGTCGTCGCGCTCCACGATGTACTCCTCGATGCCGGCCTCCCGCTCGTAGGCGAAGATCCGGCCGAAGTCGATGACGCCGTCCCCGAGATCGGCGAAACCACCCTCGACGTCGAGGTCCTTGACGTGCACCTGGCGGATCCGGCCGCGGTTGGCCCGGATCACGTCGATCGGGTCGTGCGCGCCGCGCCAGGTCCAGTAGAGGTCGAGCTCGAAGTGGACGAGCCGGGGGTCGGTCTGCGAGGTGAGGATGTCGAACCCGGTCGAGCCGCCGGTCAGCGGCACGAACTCGAGCTGGTGGTTGTGGTAACCGAAGTCGAGCCCCGCGCGTTCGGCGAGCCGACCGGCGCGGTTCAGGTCCCGGGCCAGGGCGCGGTAGACGGCGGGGTCCCGGATCGCCTGGCCGTTGGCGTCCCGGCCGAAGTACGGGTGGACGATCTTCTTGCTGCCCAGGATGTTCGCGTCGGCGAGGGCGCGCTCCCAGGTGGCGTCGTCGAAGGGTTGCGGAATGGCGGTGTGCCCGGAGGTGGAGCGCAGGCCGGCCTCGTCGAGCGCGGCCCGGAACTGTGCGGCGGTGCGTCCGACGAAACCGGCGTGCTCCACTCGCCGGTAGCCGATCCGGCGCAGCGCGTCCAGCGTGCCGGGCAGGTCGGCGGTGAGCTGGTCGCGCAGCGTGTAGAGCTGGATGCTGATCCGGTCGACCGGCACCCGGCGCCGACCCTGGGACTGCCCGACGGGCGCGGCGGTGGCCGGGCTGGCGAGCAGGCCGGCGGCGCCGACGGCGGCGGCGGAGACGGTCGCGGCGCGTAGCACTCCACGCCGGCTGACCGGCTCGGACGCCAGTGCCGGCTCCGGTCGGTTGATCTGTTGATCCATGGTGGTGGTCCCTTCCTGACGGCAGGTACGCCGTCGACGGCAGTCGACCTGGCGGCCGCCGCCCGGGCACGCCGAGCCAGCCGGAGACGGACGGGCTTCGGCTGGACGGTGAGGGACGGCGTGCGGGTGCGGCCCGGCCCCATCGGGAGCGGAACGCGGCGACCCGGCAGGGGCGGCGGCAGCTGATCGACGAATGGGCAACCCTCTATCTGGATCGTGACCTTACCCTTGCCCCCGGACGAAGGCAAAGCTTCCTCGCGTACGGCAGAAGTTTCGCTCCAGCCGACAAAAGTCCGCCCTCGGCGTGCGCCACCGCTGCGGTCTCCTACCCCTGCCTCCCGCTCGGCTTCGCGCCGCCGGCCTCCACGGGCACCGGATATCCGGACAGCCGGTGTCGTGCCCGCCGAAGTGGAGCAGAGGACGTGAGAGGGGCCAATTGAACCCCTGTTCCGCCAAGTGGAGCATTGCGGCAAATTGCGTCGGTAAATGCGCCGCCGATTATTTCCGAATGCCGTGGACGCCTCTGTCGAAGAGGCGAGGATGTGGCAGAGGGAAGTCGAAAACGGGGGGACTGAACATGACGTCTAGGCGGCGATTGACGCTGTTGGCGGTAACCATCGCAGCCGCACCACTCGCCCTGGGTGGGTGCACCGTCGACCGGGAACCGGCGACTGGTTCGGCCAAGAAACACGTCGCCGGCCCGGAGCTCGCCGTGACGCCGGGAGACAAGGCCCGGGACGTCCCGGTCAGCGCTGAGGTGGGCACCGTAGTCAAGGGTGGACGGGTTACCGGCGTACGCCTCACCGACGACAAGGGCAAGCAGGTCAACGCCGAGCCGCGCGAGGACGGCTCGGGTTGGGTGCCGAGCGCGCCGCTGCAACCGCGTCGGACGTACACCGCCGAGGTGACCGCGACCGGTGACTCGGGCGTCACCACCACTCGCACCACCACGTTCACCACGATGGCGAAATCCACCAAACCGCAGATCACCAGCACCCTGTATTTCGTCGGCAATCGGACGTACGGCACGGCAATGCCGGTAACCGTCGCGTTCGACCCGGCAATTCCGAAAGAGGCCAGAGCGGATGTGCAGCGGCGGTTGTTCGTGAAGACGAATCCTCCGCAGCCGGGCACCTGGTCGTGGCTTGCGGACGGAAGTCAGGTCTATTACCGGGCACCCGATTTCTGGAAGCCGGGGACCACGATCAGCGTCCGGGCCGGCCTGGAGGGTCTGCCGATCGGTAAGGATCGGATCGGTGACGCCGAGCGGACCGCGACCTCCAAGATCGGACGTCAGCTCTCGCTGGAGATCGACAACGCCACCAAGCAGATGACGGTGCTGCGCGACGGCAAGCAGATCCGCCGGATCCCGGTCAGCCTGGGCAAGCCGAGCACGCCGAGTTCCAGCGGCAAGATGGTGATCATGGAGAAGCACGAGCGGGTCACCTTCGACACCCGGGGCGAGCCGAACGGTGGCTACGTCGTCGACGTCGACGACGCCCAGCGCTACACCTGGGGCGGCGAGTTCATCCATTCCGCCCCCTGGTCGGAGGGAGACCAGGGCAGCACCAACGTCTCGCACGGCTGCGCGAACGTCTCCGCCGCCGCCGCCAACTGGTTGATGGGGGTGACGCAGGTCGGTGACCTGATCACCGTCAAGGGGACCGAGGTCGAGTTGCAGCCGGGCAACGGCTGGACCGCGTGGAACGTGAGCTGGGACGAGTTCGCCCGGGGCAGCGCCCTGCCGGTGCCGCCCGGGCTCAAACCCGCGCCGGTCGGCCCGGCGCACCCGGGCGCGGTGGCCGGCGGCTCACCCGCCCCGGCGCCCTCGGTCAGCGGCCGCTGAGTCTGTCCTTCGGAGCCGGCCCGCCACCGCGGCGGGCCGGCTCCCGGCTGCCACCGCCCGTGGCACCGGGCGTTCAGTTCAGGGGTACGCGGGCCACTCCGGGCCCGATCAGGCTGCCCAGCCAGAGGTGATCGCCGTGCTGGCGTACCCCGGTGATCATCCAGTAGTGCCCGGCCGGGCCGTGCAGCGTACGGCGGACCGCGCCCGTGCCGTCGACCAACGCGACCAGCCCGTACCGGCGTGGCTGCGGCTGCAACGCGTCCGGTAGCAACGCGGCGACCTGGCGCAGTCGCGGGTGTGGCAGCAGCCGCTCGGCGATCGGCACCCGTGGGCTGGGCAGCGCGATCCAGTACGTCCCGTCGCCCACCGCGGCGAGATTGTCCGGGTACGCGGGCAGGTCGGCGAGAACCCGGACACCTCCGCTCAGCTCGACGCGCAGCAGGCGGTGGGTGCTGGTCTCCACCAGCAGCAGCGCCGACTCGTCCGGGGTCAGCGCGATCCCGTTGGGGAAGTAGAGCCCGTCGGCCACCACCTCGGTGCGACCGCTGCCCGGATGGTGGGCCAGGACCCGACCGTTGGGCCGGTGCTCCAGCAGGTCCCGCTTCCAGTGCGAGACCGGAAACCGGTCGGAGCTGTCGGTGAAGTAGATGGTGCCGTCGCGGCCCACCGTCGCGTTGTTGGCCAGGTGCACCGGGGGCGCCGTCCCGGTCAGCTCGCGTACCGCCCCGTCGGGCGTGACCCGCAGCAACCCGCGGTACGCGTCGCACACGATGAGAGCCTCACCGGACGGATCCAACTCGATGCCGAGCGGCCGGCCCCCGGTCTCGCCCAGCAGCTGGGGTCGGGTGCCGGCCGGCGCGTCGACCGGCCACCACCAGAGCCGCCCGTCCTCGTCGCCGCTGATGACCCGGCCGGCGCCGTCGACCAGCACGTCCTCCGGCCCGACGGCGCCGTCGGGGAGGGGCAGCAACTCGGCGTGGTCGAGCCGGCAGTCGTCGGGAGCCCACGCCCCGGCCAGCGCGGGCGGAACTGTCGCCGCCTCGCGGACGGGGCGGATCAGCCGGGGCGGTCGCGGCCGAGGGATCAGCATCGGCCTATTCTCCACCGCCGGTGCCGGCCGTCGCCGAATCGTCGCTCCGGCGGCGCGCCGACGGCGTGCTCAACACCGCGTCGGTGAGGTGGGGGTGTCCCGCCGACCTGGCTGCCCCAATGTCGGCGACCTGGAGTGGATCACCCGCCTGGGCAAGCGTCCGGGGTCACCGCCGGAACCTCCACCCCGAGGGGGATGAGGGGCGCCTCGGGGTATGACCCTGGGCGTACCCGGAATCACTGGGCCGAGGGGCGAAACTGTCAGGGGTGGCGGCTAGATTTCTGGGCATGGGAGAGCACAGCGATCGGCTCGACGTGCAGGTCAGCGTGGGTGACCAGGTGGTCTGCATGCGGGTGGCCGGCGAGGTCGACATCGCCACCGTGGCCGCGTTCCGGTCCGCGTTGTGGTCCGCGCCGGCCCGCCCGGTGCTCCAGCTGGAGTTGTCCGAGCTGCGGCTGCTCTCCGCCGCCGGTGTCCGCGCTCTGCTCGCCGCGCATCTGCGCGTCCGGGCCCGCGGTGGCGAGCTCGTCCTGGTCGACCCGAGCCCGGTGGTCGCGCGGGTGCTGCGTGCCACCGGCCTGCACCGGGTGATGTCGATTCTGGAGCCGGCCCGGGTGGTCGAGGCCGCGCGTCGCCCGGTGGCCGCGACCGCACACCTGCAGTTGGCCGCCTGACCGGGCCCGAGCCCGCCCTGAGGTCGCCGGCGTGGGCCGAGCCCGCCCTGAGGTCGCCGGCGTGGGCCGAGCCCGCCCCGAGGTCGCCGGCGTGGGCCGAGCCCGCCCCGAGGTCGCCGGCGTGGGCCGAGCCCGCCCCGAGGTCGCCGGCGTGGGCCGAGCCCGCCCCTTGAGGTCGCCGGCCTGAGCCGAGCCCGCCCCGAGCTCGCCAGCCTGAGCCGAGCCCGCAGCGGGGTCGCCGGCGTGGGCCGACGACCCCCCGAGAATCGGTCAGCGCACGCCGAGCAGGTCGACGACGAAGACCAGCGTCTCGCCCGGCTTGATGACGCCGGCCGCGCCACGGTCGCCGTACCCCAGGTGCGGCGGGATGGTGAGGCGGCGCCGGCCGCCGACCCGCATGCCGACGACACCCTGGTCCCAACCGGCGATGACCTGGCCGCCGCCGAGTGGGAACTCGAACGCCTCGCCTCGGTTCCAGGACGAGTCGAACTCGGCGCCGGTGGAGTGCGACACGCCGACGTAGTGCACGCTGGCCAGTTGGCCCGGCTGCGCCTGCGGGCCCTCTCCCACGGTGATGTCCTCGACCACGAGGTCGGCCGGCGGTGCACCCTCGATCGGACCCACCTCGGGCTTGCCCGATCGGGCGCCTGCTGCCTGGTTCATGCGGGGTCTCCTGCCGTGTTGGGTGATGTGTCCGGTCACCGTCGATCCTGCCGGATCACCCCTCACCAATGTGCGGCAGACCCGCCCCCCACCCGCCCCCGCCCCGCCCTCCGCCCCGCCCCCACCCGCCCCCGCCCCGCCCCCACCCGCCCCGCCCCACCCGCCCCCCTTCCCCAGCCCTGTCGATCTTGCACTTTCTGTTGCTGATATGCGGCGGTTCGCACCTTTCGTCGCGGCAGCAAGTGCAAGATCGACGGGGCATGGCGGGGCACGGCGGGGCACGGCACGGCGGGGCACGGCACGGCGGGGCACGGCATGGCGGGGCACGGCACGGCGGGGCACGGCACGGCGGGGCACGGCGGGGCACGGCGGGGCACGGCGCGGGGCGGCGGGGCGGCGGGGCGGGGTGGGGTGGGGTGGGGGCTGCACGGGCGGGTGAGGTGCTCGTTGGGCGCGGGACGGCGGGTTGGCGTTCGCCTTAGGCTTGGGAAGGGCCGGCCGGCGGGGTAGCGGGCGGTGCGGTGCACCGTGGTCGATGCGGAGGGCGTCGGTGGCTGAGGCGACGGTCGCGGTCCCGCTGTGGGCCTGGGCGGCGGTCGGCGCGGTGATCGCGGTGATGCTCACCGTGGATGTGCTCCTGCACCGGGACAACCACGTCATCGAGCTACGTGAGGCGCTGCTGTGGAGCGCCGTCTGGATCGGCGCGGGCCTGCTGTTCGGGTTGGTCGTGTGGTGGGGCCTCGGCGGTGACCCGGCCATCGCGTACTTCTCCGGCTACCTGCTGGAGAAGGCGCTTTCGGTGGACAACGTGTTCGTCTTCGCCCTGCTCTTCGGCTACTTTCAGGTGCCGCCGGGCTATCAGCACAAGGTGCTGTTCTGGGGCGTCGTCGGGGCGCTCGTCTTCCGCCTGCTGTTCATCTTCGCCGGCGCCGAGCTGCTGGACCGGCTCGCCTGGGCCGGGTTCGTGCTGGGCGCCTTCCTGATCTGGACCGGTTGGCGGCTGGCCGTACGCGGGAAGCCGGACGTCGACCCCGAACGCAACGTCGTGGTCCGGCTGTTCCGCCGGCTGGTGCCCACCGACGCCCGGTACCACCGCGACCGGTTCACCGCCCGGGTGGCCGACCGGCGCGTGGCGACGCTGCTGCTGGTGGCGCTCGTCGCCATCGAGGCCACCGACGTGGTCTTCGCCATCGACTCGGTGGCGGCGATCCTCGCCATCACCACCAACACCTTCCTGGTCTGGTCGGCCACCGCGTTCGCCGTCCTGGGGTTGCGCAGCCTCTACTTCTGCCTCGCCGGCCTGCTGCGACACTTCGGCTACCTGCGTTACGGGCTGGCGTTCCTGCTGGCCTTCGCGGGGCTGAAGCTGATCCTCGCCGAGACGCCGGTGGGCAAGCTGCCGGTCTGGTTGACCCTCGCGGTGGTGGTGCTGACCCTGGCCGTCTCCATTGGGGCGAGCGTCGTGCGCGCGCGTCGCCCCGGGGCCCACGGCTGAGCCGCCGGGCGGTCCGCCGACACTCCGTGGTCAGCTGACCAGGACCGGCCGGGACAGTTGGTCGGCCAGCACCGCGGGCGCCTCGGCCAGCGAGGGGCCGTACCAGGTGAGGTGCCGACCGGAGAGCAGAGCGCACGGTACGCCGGGGAAGGCCTCCGGCCCGTCGTCGGCGGTGAATTTGTACGGCTCGTCGGGCAGCACCACCAGCTCCGGCTCCCGCTCGCGCAGCTCGGCGATGCTCGGGCGGGGATAGCGGTCGGAGTCCTCGTCGTAGGCGTTGACCACGCCGAGCCGGCGCAGCACGTCACCGGCGAACGTGTCACCGCCGAGCACCACCCAGGGCCGCCGCCAGACCGGCACGACCGCCCGGCGGGGCGGCGTCAGGCGGGGCGGCTCGGCCCACGCCAGTCGGGCGGCCCGCAACCAATCCGGCTCCGCAGACGCGCCCAGCTCGGCCAGCAGCTCGCCCAACTCGGTCAACGCGCCTGGGACGGTACGTGGATAGGTGACCCGAACCGGCACGCCGGCCGCCCGCAGCGCATCCGCGTCGGCCCGACGGTTCTCCTCCACGTTCAGCAGCACCAGGTCCGGCCGCAGCGCGCGGACCCGGTCCAGGTCGGGGTACTTGCTGCCGCCGACCCGCGCGACGTCCAGCCCGACCGGGTGGCTGCACCAGTCCGTGGCACCGACCAGCACCTGCGGCAGGGTCATCGCCACCGCCTCGGTCAGCGACGGCACCAGCGACACCACCCGCACCCGCGTACCTCCGTCCGCCACCCGTCCCGGCACCGATCATGCCGGTCGGGTCGGCGCGGCCCGGCTCAGGGTTGGCCGGGCTCGATGCGGGCGGTCACGTCGAGGTGTGCCGGCTGGCAGTCGGTCGTCGCCGCGAATCGGCGGACCGCCGCGCGGACATGCTCGCGTACGCCCGCGGCCGGCGCATCGGCCGTCAGGTCCACCCGGATCCACACGTCGGGGCGCGGCGGATCGCCGGTGAGCACCACGCGGGCCCGTCGTACACCGGGGTTGCCGGTCAGGTCCCGCACCAGCGCGTCGGCGAGGACGTCGGCGGCCAGCCGGGTCCGGCCCGGTCGGCGCCCAGGGTGGCTCAGGGTTCCGCGCAGGCTGCCGGCGGGTCGCTGCAGCTCCCGGGCCAGCAGGCGCTGCCCGACCAGGGCGATGAGCACCCCGGCGACCGCCGCGGCCAGGGTGCTCCACGGCGCGGCCGTCCGCCACCGGTCCAGCAGGCCGGGGCTGAGCAGCATCGCCTGAGGATCGGCGCCGCGCAGAGTGCCGAAGCCGGCCGCCAGCGCCGCCGCGCCGCCCGCCACCAGCAGCAGCGCGATGATGGTCCACAGCAGGCGGTGCCCGGCGTTGGTCATGCCGGCCGCCGCCGAGGCTGCAACCGGACGTCGATCCGGCCGGGGCGTGGCGCGGTGAGCCGGTGCAACTCCTGGTGCACCGCGTACTCGATCTCCGCCCGGGCCGCCGGGTCGCCGGTGGCGCGCACCCGGGGCCGCCACTGGCCGCCGCGTCGTCGGACCCGGACCCGGGCGCGGCGTACGCCCGGAACGGCGCTAACGGCGTCGGCCAGCCGCCGTTCCACACAGCGCCGGTGCAGGTACCAGCCGTCGCGTTCGTCGGTGCGCAACCGCACCGGCGTCCACGGGCGCAGTTGGGCGATCAGGATGGCCAGGCCCAGCAGTACGGCCGCGCCGGCTGCGGCCCGGACCGTCGGTTCACGCCACCGGGTGCTGCTCAGCGCGGCGAACCACCCGGTGGTGTCGAGCGGCGTCGGTTGG
The DNA here is from genome assembly GCF_003205615.1 of Micromonospora arborensis. Taxonomy (GTDB): domain Bacteria; phylum Actinomycetota; class Actinomycetes; order Mycobacteriales; family Micromonosporaceae; genus Micromonospora; species Micromonospora arborensis. The sequence continues at coordinate 97,797 of NZ_PYBV01000038.1, forward strand.
TCCAGGGCGAGCAGCAGTGCCTGGACGGCCGACAACGACCCGCCGACGAGCAGTGCGGCGGCCAGCAGCAGCGAGGCGACCCGGTTGACGCTGCGCATCTCAGCCGTCCTCCGGCGGGACGGTCGCGGGGGCTGCGGAGACGTCGACGCCGGGGACGAGCAGGTCGTCCACGGTGACCGTCACCACCGCCACGCGGAGCCCGGTGGTCGCGGCCACCCGGTCGGCGACCACCGCCCGGACCGTCTCGGCGATGGTGGGCACGCTGTGCCCGTACCAGGTGATCAGGTGCAGGTCGAGTCCGACGGACCGGTCGTCCAGGCGGACCGCCGCCGGACGGACGACGGACACGCCCGGCACCAGGCCGGCCGCCTGGACCGCGATCCGCGCAATGTCCGCCGCGTCGGTCGGCTCCCGTGCCGGCCCGGTGGCGTTGTCCGGGCGGCGGCCCGGCCCGGTGGCGTCGGTCGGCTCCCGTGCCGGTCCGGTGGCGTCGTCCGAGTGGCGTGCCGGCCCGGTGGCGTCGGTCGGGCTTCGTTCCGGTCCGGTGGCCAGGTTGGTGCTGGGGCTCGTCCCCGTGGACGGGCGGGTGGTCATCGGCGCCGCCGCGGGTCGGCGTGGCGGTCGCCGAGTCCGGTCACCGCGAGGTCGCCGTCGAGAACCCGGACCACCAGCCAGCCGAGCAGGCCGGCGAGCACGGCGAGGGCGGCCACGCCGGCGCCGGCGAGCGCCCAGACCGCCACGGCGAGAAACCCGGCGAGGAAGCCGAACTGCGGTCGCGACATGGTCACCTCCGGCCGGCCCGTTACCGGCGGTCGCTGGATACACCCGGGGGCCGGCCCTGGAACGTCGGGGGACTGTGATCCCAGTCACACCCGAACTCGATGGACCATGATCGACCACCTAGACTCGGCGCGGCTCGACCGACCGGCGGATGGATCAGGCAGATGACGAGCATCGGCAGCGACGAGCGTGGCTACCTGCGGGCGGTGCCCGCCGACGGTGGACGCGACACGATGCTCAGCCGCGCCGGCCACCGGATCTATCCGGCCCGCCGGCTCAGTGACCTGGTGCAGGGTCGCCCGCCCGGCGTCACCGGCAGCCAGTGGAGTTCCGCCAGCCGCGCCAGCTTCGACTTCGTGGTCTGCGCCGCCGACACCGGCCGGCCGATCGTCGCCGTGGAGATCGGCCCGGTCGCGGCCGCCGGCTCGGCGGAACAGCGCGTCGAGCGCCTCAAGGACGCGGTGAGCGCGGCCGTCGGGCTGCCGGTGCTGCGGATCGGATCGTCGACGTTGCGGGCGGCCGAGCACGGCCGACGCCTCGTGGAGTACGTGCTCGACGCTCGCGCCTACGCGGCGGGCGGTACCGGGGTGGCCGCCGCTGGGGACGACCCGGCACCGGTGGGCTTCCGGGACATCCTCGGTCGGCTGCCGGACGGCCGCACCGGGGCGGTCAACGACCTCGGCGCGCTGACCCGCGCGGCGGCGGTCGAGGCGTACGTGGCCGGGCGGGTGGCCGACCCGATCGTGCGAGGCCTGCACGTGCGCTGGGCGGACGGGCCGGCGCAGGGGTGGAGTTGGGTGCAGGTCCGCCCCGACGCGTGCCTCGTCGAGCGGGTCTCGGTGACCGAGCACCGCTTTTCCTGCGGTATCGACCCGGCCCGACTGGCCGAGGATCTCGCCACGGTCGCCGCGGGCGAGCGGCTGCGTGCGGACGCGCTCACCGATCTGCTGCCGCGCACCGAGTTGACCGCGCAGATCGTCGCGTTGAGTCGGCGGCGCGACGAACTGGTCGGCGGGTTCGCCTTCGACCACCTCTGCGCCGACTGACGGTCGCACGTTTTACCTGCTGAATCCTGCTCCGCCCCGGTGCCGTGTCGGGTCGCGGCAATTTCCTGTGCGCCGGTTGAACCTTCCCGGTCGCCGTCCCGTACTCCTGCGCGAATGAAGAGGATCTCCCCATCCGCGTCGACCTGACGCGGGAGACGGTGCGGAAAGGGCATCGTCGGCCATCGACGCATTACCGGGTAGGTCACGGTGGTCGCCGCCGTGGCGTGCCATCTCACATCCGTCGGTCCGCCGAGGGCAGGAATCCACTACCGGATCGAGAAGGAGAGCAATTCGATGCGCAGGTCCACACGGGCGCGCCGGTCATCCGGCAACGCGCGGAGCAAGCGTCTGCTGGCCGTTGTCGGCACGCTCGTGGTCTTCGGCGGAGTCGTCGCCGTGACCCAGATTTCGTCGGCCCAGGACCGGCGGACAAATAAGCCCCGTCCGGCTGCTGGGCAATGCGTGGAGCCGAGCCCGGGCTCGACCGCGCCGACTGGCGCTTCGACCAGCCGAACCTGGCAGAACGGTCGGTGGGTGCGTAATCACTGGGGTGACGGACAGCAGTCGGTCCCCGAGTGCGAGGACGGCAAGGACGGCACGGTGGGCACCGGCACGGCCATTGCCTGCCCCGATGTGACGGCCAAGCTGCCGCAGGTGCCGGCCCGGGCGCGGGCCGAGGTGGACCGGGGTCTCGCCCAGTTGCAGTCCCAGATCGCCGAGGCGGACCGCCGGCTGGCGGCCGAGGGCAACAAGGGGGAGGCGTTCATCCGTAGCGCGATCCTCCAGCCGCTGGCCGGCAAGCGGCGCGCGGTGCTGGACCGGATCACGACCGCGATCGACCGGGTCGGACCTCGGCCGCAGGGTCTCGCGCAGCTCGCCGACTGTCAGGTGCAGCCCACCGGCAACACGGGCGGCAACAACGGTGGCGGCAGCACGCCCACCACCACCCCCGGTGGTGGCAACAACGGCGGCGGCAACAACGGTGGTGGCAACGCTCCCGGCGCCGGGCTCGGCGTGCTGGCCAACGACTGCGACGAGAGCCGGCTCCAGCCGCACGACGGTTTCCAGATCGGCAACCGCTGTGTGAGCACCGAGTTCGGTGAGGTCGGCGCCGCCGCCAACAACCCGTCTCTGCTGATCACCCAGTTCCCCGACCAGGTCGGGCGCAACCAGGCGTTCACACTGCGGGTCAGCACCCGCAACCTGGTCCGGGACCGCTTCCTGGCCGCCGGTCAGGGTGGCTACTACGTGGAGAGTTCGCTGCTCAACGCCCAGGGCCTGGTCCGGGGTCACTTCCACACCGCTTGCCGGATGTTGGACAGCCTGACCACCCCGCCGGAGCCGCAGGAGGTGCCCGCGTTCTTCGTCGCGACCGAGGACGGTCGTGGTGGCGCCCAGCCCGACGAGGTGACGATTCAGATTCCGGGCCTGCCGGAGTCGGGTACCGCGCAGTGCTCGGTCTGGGCCGGTGACGGCTCGCACCGCCTGCCGATGATGGAGCGGGCCAACCAGACCCCCGCCTTCGACTCGGTGCGTATCGACGTCAACTGATCCAGCCGCACGAACGGCGGCCGGTCACCCGGGGTGCGAACCCTGGGGGACCGGCNNTTTTTTTTTTTTCAAGAAAGAAGCGGCCATCCGAGATTTGGGCGTGACTGGTGTCAAGCCGTTTGCTCTCCCGACCCCCCCCCCCTCCGACCCGGGGCGTATCGCCGTCACCGACCCCCCCCCCCCAACGGGCGCCCGGCCCCCGGGGGGGCAACCCCGGGGTGCCCGGCCGCCGCGTCGTTTCGGTGCCGGGACGATCCGACGGGGTCCCGCCGTTTCCGGCGAGACCCCGTCGTCAACTCCTGTGTCAGCGTGCCTTGTACGCCTCGACGACCTCAACCGGGATCCGGCCCCGTTCGGAAATCTTGTAGCCGTTCTTGACGGCCCATTCCCGGATGGCCCGGTTCTGCTCCCGATCCATTCCCGCGCCGGTGGGTCGCCCCGGCCGCCGGACTGAACGGACGCTGTCCACCGGGCCGCGCCCGATCCGCCGGCCCGCATTGATGTACGGGTCCAGCGTCTTGCGCAGGACGCCGGCATTTTCATCCGAGACGTCGATCGTGTAGGCCACGCCATCGAGACTGAACTCGACCGTCCGGTCGGCCTTGCCGCCGTCGAGGTCGTCGGTCAGGACCGTGATTACTTTTCTCACCATTGCCGATTACTCCCTGTGTGCGGCGGGATGTGACCAAAGTCTGACCTATCACCCCGGTAATCCGCAACAATATGCCTCCCATTCATTCGGCGCGTCGCGATTCCGTTACCGAGCAAAACCGCGAATCGGTGCGATGAAGAGGGCTTCAATCGCCGAGGAGGCCGGTGTGACCGGCGACGGCGGCCGCCTCCGCCCGGTTGGACACCCGCAGTCGGCGCAGCAACGCGGCGGTCATCCGTTTCACCGTCCGTTCCGAGACGTGCCGTTCTTCGGCGATGTCGACGGTTGTGCGGCCGGTGGTGATCGCCCACAGCGACCGAGGTTCCGCGCCGTCCAGGTCGGGGGAGTGGCTTCTCCGGTTCGCGCGCACGCGCCGGCCGGTTGAGTGTCCTGGGTCACAGATCGGAACAAGGGGAACGCTTTGTTACTTGAGTCAGACACGCTCAACTCAACGCGATAGCAGGTGTTCGATGGCAACTCTTCCGGTACTTCCCCTGACCGACGCCGTGCTGCTGCCCGGCATGGTCATCCCGGTGACCCTCGACCCGACCACCCAGGCCGCGATCGACGCGGCGCGGGCGACCGGCGACCGCAAGCTGCTGGCCGTGCCGCGTATCGACGGCGAGTACGGCCCGGTCGGCGTCGTCGCCACCATCGAGAAGGTCGGCCGGCTGCCCGAGGGTGAGCCCGCCGCCGTCATCCGTGGCCTGTCCCGGGCCCGGATCGGCTCCGGCGTGCCCGGCCCCGGTGCCGCACTCTGGGTCGAGGCGACCGAACTCGACGAACCCGCACCCGCCGGCCGTGCGCGCGAACTCGCCCGCGAGTACCGCGCCCTGGTGACCTCCGTGCTCCAGCAGCGGGGCGCCTGGCAGGTCATCGACGCGGTCGAGCGGATGACCGACCTGTCCGAGCTGGCCGACTCGGCCGGCTACGCGCCCTGGCTGACCCTGGACCAGAAGACCGAACTGCTCGCCGCGCCGGACGTCACCGCCCGGTTGGAGCTGCTGGTCGGCTGGGTGAAGGACTACCTGGCCGAGCAGGAGGTCACCGAGCAGATCAACAGTGACGTCCGCGAGGGGCTGGAGAAGTCGCAGCGGGAGTTCCTGCTGCGCCAGCAGCTCGCCGCGATCCGCAAGGAACTGGGCGAGGACGAGCCGGACGGCTCGGCCGACTACCGGTCCCGCGTCGAGGCGGCCGAGCTGCCGGAGAAGGTCCGCGAGGCGGCCATGCGCGAGGTCGGCAAGCTGGAGCGGGCCAGTGACGCCTCCCCGGAGGCGGGCTGGATCCGCACCTGGCTGGACACCGTGCTGGAAATGCCGTGGGGCACGCGTACCCAGGACAACACCGACCTGGCCGAGGCCCGGGCGGTGCTCGACGCCGACCACGCCGGTCTGGCCGACGTGAAGGACCGCATCCTGGAGTACCTGGCCGTGCGCAACCGGCGGGCCGAGCGCAACCTCGGCGTGGTCGGCGGTCGCGGCTCCGGCGCGGTCCTCGCCCTCGCCGGTCCTCCCGGAGTGGGTAAGACCAGCCTCGGCGAGTCCGTGGCACGGGCGCTCGGGCGCAACTTCGTCCGGGTCTCGCTCGGCGGTGTCCGCGACGAGGCGGAGATCCGCGGTCACCGGCGCACCTACGTGGGCGCGCTGCCCGGCCGGATCGTCCGCGCGCTGCGCGAGGCCGGCTCGATGAACCCGGTCGTGCTCCTCGACGAGGTGGACAAGGTCTCCGCCGGTTACGCCGGCGACCCGGCCGCCGCCCTGCTGGAGGTGCTCGACCCGGCCCAGAACCACACCTTCCGGGATCACTACCTGGAGGTCGACCTCGACCTGTCCGACGTGCTGTTCCTGGCCACCGCCAACGTGGTGGAGTCCATCCCCGGCCCGCTGCTGGACCGGATGGAGCTGGTCACCCTGGACGGCTACACCGAGGACGAGAAGGTCGCCATCGCCCGCGACCACCTGCTGCCCCGGCAGCGGGACCGGGCCGGGCTGACCGCCGACGAGGTCGGCGTCGCCGACGAGGCTCTCGCGCTGATCGCGGGGGAGTACACCCGGGAGGCCGGTGTCCGGCAGCTCGAGCGCGCCCTGGCCAAGATCCTGCGCAAGGTGGCGGTGACGCTGGCGACCGACCCGACCCCGGTACGCGTCGACACCGACAACCTCACCGGTTACCTGGGGCGGCCGAAGTTCACACCGGAATCGGCCGAGCGCACCGCCGTTCCCGGCGTGGCCACCGGCCTGGCCGTCACCGGCGCCGGCGGGGACGTGCTCTTCATCGAGGCGACGAGCATGGAGGGCGAGCCGGGGCTGACCCTGACCGGCCAGCTCGGCGACGTGATGAAGGAGTCGGCGCAGATCGCGCTCTCCTACCTGCGCTCCAACGGGCGGCGGTTCGGCATCGACCCGAACGCCCTGGCGGGACGCCGGATCCACGTCCACTTCCCGGCGGGCGCGGTGCCCAAGGACGGCCCGAGCGCCGGCATCACCATGGTGACGGCCCTGGCGTCGCTGGTCACCGGCCGACCGGTCCGCCCCGAGTTCGGGATGACCGGCGAGGTGACCCTCTCCGGTCGGGTGCTACCGATCGGGGGAGTGAAGCAGAAGCTGCTCGCCGCGCACCGGGCCGGCCTCACCGAGGTCATCATCCCGGCGCGTAACGAGCCCGACCTGGACGACCTGCCGACCGAGGTGCGCGAGGCGCTGACCGTGCACACCCTGGCCGACGTGGCCGACGTGCTCGCCCTGGCGCTGCGCCCGGCCGATGTCCAGGCGCTGGACGGTCCGGCGCTCTTCACGGTCTGACGCTCCCACCACCAGGACCCCCGTCGTCTTCGGACGGCGGGGGTCCTTCGGGTACGCGGACAGAGGTCTACTGTCTCGCTTGAACTCTCAACTACCTCTCCGCCGCGAGGCGGCCCCCTGGAGGAATCCCCGTGAACCTGGTGCTCTGGATCATCCAGATCCTGCTCGCTGCCGCCTTCGCCGGCGCAGGACTGGCCAAGCTGACCCAGCCCAAGGACAAGCTGCGCGACAAGATGCGATGGGTGGATCCGGTCCCGCCGTCGCAGGTGAAGGCGCTCGGTCTCGTCGAGGTGCTGGCCGCCATCGGGCTGGTACTGCCCCCGCTCACCGGCATCGCCACCGTGCTCACCCCCCTCGCCGCGGTCGGGCTGGTCATCGTCATGATCGGTGCCATCCTGGTGCACCTGCGCGACCTGAAGAAGCGGGACACCGAGAGCGAGCGTCGGTCGGAGATCCAGGGCGCGATCTTCTGCACGGTGCTGCTCGTCCTCGCCGCCGTGGTGGCGTGGGGCCGCTTCGGCCCGTACTCCTTCTGAGCTGACCTGCCGGCGACCGTCGTACCCCGACGGTCGCCGGCGGCGTGCTCAGCGCTCGTCGCCCCCGCGGTCGCGGCGCACGGTGGCCTTGCGGCCCTTGATCGTGCTCTGGCGCAACCCGGAGATCACCTCGTCGGCCACCCCCTGCGGCACCTCGACCAGCGAGAACCGGTCGGCGATCTCGATCGAGCCGATGTCCCGGCCGCGAATGCCGGTCTCCCCGGTGATCGCGCCGACCAGGTCCTGCGGGCGCACCCCCGCGCGCCGGCCCAGGCCGACGAAGACCTGGACGGTGTTGCCGCCGCCCGAGCGCGGTCGGCCCCCGCCCCGCCGATCGCCACCCCGGCCGCCGGTCTCCGGTCGACCCTCGCGGGGCCCGCGCACCGGCACCTGCGGGATCTCCTCCTCGTCGTCGGAGCCCGGCGACGTCACCTCGTGGGCCAGCTTCACGGCGGCGAGGGCGACCTCCATCAGGTCGAACTCGTCGGTCAGCGTCTCCACGATCACCCGGTACGGGTCGAGGTCGTCCTCCAGCAGGCTCTCCCGCAGCGCCGCCTGGGTCAGCTCCAGCCGGCGGGTCCGCATGTCGGCCACGGTGGGGATCTTGTCGATGGTGATCCGTTGGCCGGTCACCCGTTCGATGGTCTTGAGCATCCGGTGCTCGCGCGGCTCGGCGAGGGTGATCGCCACGCCCTCACGCCCGGCCCGACCCACCCGGCCGATCCGGTGCACGTACGACTCGGGAGCGGACGGCACGTCGTAGTTGACGACGTGGGTGAGCTGCTCCACGTCCAGCCCACGCGCCGCCACGTCGGTGGCGACCAGCAGGTCGGCGGTGCCCGCCCGCAGTCGGCCCATGACCCGGTCCCGCTGCTCCTGGCTCATGCCGCCGTGCAGCGCCTCGGAGCGGTAGCCCCGCCCGTTCATCGTCTCGGTCAGCCGGTCGACCTCTTCCCGGCTGCGGCAGAACACGATCGCCGCGGTGGGCGACTCCACGTCCAGCACCCGACCCAGCGCGGCCGGCTTGTGCGCCCGGGTCACGATGTACGCGCTCTGCCGCACCCGGGGCGCCTCACCGGCGACCGGCTGCTCCCGGCCGATCTCGATGCGGACCGGCTCCCGCAGGTGCTGGCGGGCCATCCCGTCGATCCGGGACGGCATGGTGGCCGAGAAGAGCACCGTCTGCCGCTGCGCGGGGGCGTGCTCCAGGATCGCCTCGATGTCCTCGGCGAAGCCCATGTCGAGCATCTCGTCGGCCTCGTCGAGCACCACCGTGGCCAGCCCACCGAGGCGCAACGTGCCCCGGGCGATGTGGTCCAGCGCCCGACCCGGGGTGGCCACCACCACGTCCACGCCGCTGTCGAGTGCCCGCAGCTGCCGCCCGATCGGCTGCCCACCGTAGATCGGCAGCACCCGCGCGCCCAGGTCCTTGCCGTAGCGGTGGAACGCCTCGGAGACCTGCACCGCCAGCTCCCGCGTCGGCACCAGCACCAGCGCCACCGGGTCGCCGCCCCGGCGGTGCGCCGTCATGAGGTTCAGCAGCGGCAGCGCGAACGCCGCCGTCTTGCCGGTGCCGGTGGCCGCCTGGCCCAGCAGGTCCCGACCCTCCAGGAGCGGCGGAATCGCCTCCCGCTGGATGGGGGTCGGCTCCTCGTAACCGAGGGCGGACAGGGCGCCGAGCAACTCGGCGCGGAGCCCGAGCTCGGTGAAGGCGCTCACCTCGTCGGTGCCGGCGGGGGTGGCGTCGATCGGTGCGTCGATCGGTGCGTCGTGCTGTGCAGGTGCGGAACTCATGTGCCAAGCCTTTCATTACGCCGTCCGGGCCGTTGCGCCGACTGGCACAAGAACCGTCACGCGCCCCCGCGCACACGGGTGCAGGCGCCTCTGCGTGCCGGCCGCCACGCCGGCTCATGTCGACGTGGGGCCGACGGGTGGTTCGGTCAGGTGTTGGTGGTGAGGATGGCCAGGATCATCGTGCCGGCCAGCGCCGCGTCGAACACTCCGCACCACTCGGCGTAGCCGCGCGGCACCACCTTGGCGGTGCGGTGGTCCACCAGGTCCCATCCGGCATGCGCCAGCCAACCGAGCGCCACCAACCAGGCGGCGGCCCGTCCGCCGACCGTGACCGCGACCAACGTCAGGGCGACCCAGACGGCGAGCCCGCCGAGCTGGGTGGCGAGCACCCTTCGCCGACGCAGCGTACGGCGGGCCACGCCGATCACCAGATAGCCGCCGGGCAGCACCAGCATCGTCCACGGGCTGAACACTCTCGGATCTACCCACAGCTCCACGGTCATCAGCACCGCCAGCCCGGTCGGCCAGCGGTGGGCGAGCGCCACCACGACCCGGTGTCGGCGTACCGGCGCCGGCGCCTCGCGTCGGTGTCGGACCGCCACCAGCACCATCGCGGGGATCATCAGCAGGTGACCGCCCAGCAGCAGCGCGTCGGCGTCGATCAGGCCGGCCCGAAACGGCACGAGCAGCAGCAGGAACGGGACGTACATCGCGGCGGCCATTTCGCCGACCGCGCGCCAGCGGTGCGCCCGGTAGCGCATCACCACCGCCATCCCGACGGTCATGTTCGTGGCCATCACCAGTGCGGCGACCTCCGGCCGGCGCAGCGGCCCAGCGAGTCCCAGCGCGGTACCTGCCGCGTCCCACAGCCCTCCGAGCAACAGCATCCCGGCGACCATCGCCAGCGCCATCTCGCCGAGGTGCCGCAGCAGCCGCCGCCTGCTGCTGGTCGGTGCCGCGGTGGTCGGGGCCGCGCTGGTCGGTGTCGGCGTCGAGGGGTTCGGCTCGTCGGTGGGCAGGGGCGCGGGCGACGGTACGGCGGTCAGGCTGTCCGCGTATATCCGTGTCTTCTCCATGCCTCGACCCTGCCGGTGCCCACGGTGTGGCCGGCAGACCCGTTCGTCACGGGAAAACCCCGCGGACCGCACGGCCCGACCGTGGCAGTCGCACGGGTGGACCGTGCGCCGGGTGGTCCTAGGATCGGTGCGTGGCGAGCGAGGCGGTGACTCCCCAAACGGACCGCCGGCTGCGTCGCGCCCGGCAGGCGACGCTGGTGTCGCTGGCCACCGGCGTCTGGGCGAGCGTCCTGCTACCGGCGGTCGGCCTGACCCGTGAGCCCGACCCGGGCCGGGTGACGCTCGGCGTGGTCGGCATCCTCGCCTTCGTGATCGCCCAGACCGTCGTGTTGTACGCGGCGGTGACGCCGTGGCTCGACCCGCGCTGGCGGCGTCGGGCCGAGCTGAGCCTGGTCGGGGTGGCGGTGCTGACCGTTCCGCTGGTGGGTCCGGTGGCGGCCGGCAGGTGGCCGACCTGGGCGTGGCTCGGCGCGGCGCTGATCGGCATGACGCCGCTGCTGGTGCGGTGGCGGGCCGCGCTGGCGGTCGCGGTCGGCGTCCTGGTGGTGTCGGTGGCGGTGGCCTGGTGGACGGGCGGTTCCGTGCCGCGTCACCTCGCCGTGACCGGTGGGATCGGCGCGGCAGTGGCCGCCGTCAACGGGTTCCAGGTCTGGTTCTGGGACCTGCTCGTGGAGGCCCGGCAGGGCCAGGCCGCCCAGGCCCGGCTGGCGGCCGCCGAGGAGCGGCTGCGCTTCGCCCGCGACGTGCACGACGTGCTGGGGCACCGCCTCACGGTGATCGCGTTGAAGGCCGAACTCGCCGCCCGGCTCGCCCCGGTCGACCCGGAACGGGCCGGGCGGGAAGCCGCCGAGGCGCAACGGTTGGCGGCCTCCGCGCTGAGCGAGGTACGCGAGACCGTGCACGGCTATCGGGCCGTCGACCTCGACGAGCAGCTCACGGCGGTGGTGGGGGTGCTGCGCTCCTGCGGGGTGCGGTGCACGGTTCTGCCGCTGCCGGTGGACCTGCCGCAGTCCGCCGCCATCGAGCTGGCGGCGGTGCTGCGCGAGGCGAGCACCAACGTGTTGCGGCACAGCCGGGCCGACTGGTGTCGGATCCGTATCGATCGGGAGGATGACGTGGCCAGGATGACGGTGGCCAACGATGGCGCCGACGACCGTGGCCCGGACGCGCACAGCCACGGCCTGCGCGGACTGGCCGACCGGCTCGCCGCTGCCGGGGGCGAGTTGCGGGTGCACCGGGAGGACGCGATCTTCACCCTCGAAGCCACCGTGCCGGCGCCGTCGTGATCCGCGTCCTGCTCGCCGACGACGAGGACCTGATCCGGGTCGCCGTCGCCGCGCTGCTCGGCCTGGAACCGGACATCGAAGTGGTGGCACACGCCGCCGACGGGAAGACAGCCGTCACCGCGGCACTGGCGCACCGCCCGGACGTGGCCGTGGTGGACCTGGAGATGCCCGGTCTGGACGGCATCGCGGTAGCCGCCGAGCTGACCCGCGCCCGACCCGAGTGCGCGGTGGTCGTGCTGACCGGACACGGTCGCCCCGGGCACCTGCGCGAGGCGCTGACCGCTGGCGCCCGAGGGTTCCTGCGCAAAGGCGCGCCGGGGGGCGCGCTCGCCGACGTGATCCGCCGGGTGCACGCCGGAGGTCGCTACGTCGACCCTGCGCTGGCCGCCGACGCGCTGACCCTGCCCCCGTGCCCGCTGACCCCTCGGGAGTTGGAGACGCTACGGCTGGCGGAGGTCGGTGCCCCGGTAGCGGTGATCGCCCGTCGGGTGCACCTGTCCACCGGCACCGTGCGCAACCACCTCTCCGCCGCCGTACAGAAGCTCGGCGCCGCCGACCGGGCCGAGGCCGTCCGCGTCGCCCGGGACAACGGCTGGCTCTGACCACAACCTTCGTGAGCGGTGACGGCGTGCTGGTTTGAGAGTGGCCGGCGACCGGGCAATCAGAAGCGAGATCCCGAGGTGCCACGGGCACCCTGAGCGGAGGTCGAGATGCGCTGGCTGCTCCTCGTTGTGATCGTGGTGCTGGTTGTCGGCGGGCTCTGGCTGCCCCGCCGCGCACGGCGCGCGGGCAGGTCCGCCCGGCGACGGCTGGACGGGTGAGGCTGACTGGCGACGCTCCGGGGCGGTGACCTCCCTCGCCGTCACACGACGACGGAACACGCTCGGTCCCGATCTGTGCGGATGGCGCCCGGCCGCCGGGCTAGCGTGGGCGCGTGCGTACGGTGGAACTGGTCTGCTCGCCCGGGTTGGACGCCGCGGTCCGGACGGTCTGGGGCCGGCTGGCGGCGGCGGGCCTGCCCAGCCTGGCCCGCAACATCCACCCGACCAACCGGCCGCACCTCACGCTCGCGGCGGTGGACGACCTCCCGCCCGGCGTCGAGCACCGCCTGGCCGAGCTGTTCGACGCCGCGCTACCGGTGCCGGTCACACTCGGTCGCGTCGTGGTTCTCGACGGCAGCGCCCCGTTGGTCTGGCTCGTGCAGCCCACGCCCGCGCTGACCGCGCTGCACGCGGGCGTCTGGGACGTCCTCGCCGAGGCCGACGGGCACCGTCCGTGGCATGCTCCGGGGGCGTGGGTGCCACACCTGAGTCTGGCCCTGCGGTTCCGCAACGCGGACCTGCGGATGGCGCGGGCCGTCAGCGGTGGGCAGCGTCCGACGGGCGATTTCGACGCCGCCCGCAGCTACGACGGCACGGACCGGAGGGTGACCCGGATCGGCTAGGAGCGCCGAACGGGTTTCCACCGCCGCGTGGCAAGCGCGATGTGAGCCCTCGGTGTCGCATACGAGCCCTGACCTGGTCTTTTGTTCGCTGTCCGGCTTATGGTGGGCCTGCCTCAGCGTCTGCCCCTGCTTCCTGTCGTCGACGGTGGTGATCGACAGTTGGCCGTGACGGCACCGGCAGGGGAGGGAGCGGGTGACCAGTGAACAGCGAACAGCCAGCCCCGAGGCGCCGCGACCCGGCCGATGACGCGAGTCAGTTGGTGGAGTGGCGGATGGAGCAGCAACTGAGCGCCCTCGAACGGCTGATTGACGCCAGGATGGCGAACCTCGCCATCAGGATCGACGCGCAGGCCGCGCAGGTCGGGCTGGCGCTCGCATCGGCCGACAAGGCGGTGACGAAGGCGGAGACCGCCACCGAGAAACGCTTCGAGAGCGTCAACGAGTTCCGCCAGACCCTCTCCGACCAGACCAAGACGTTCATCGCCAGGGTCGAGTTCGAGGTGGTGCGGGACAGCCACGCCGCGCATATCGCCGATCTGGCCAGCCGGCTGGACAAGCTCGAGGGCAAAGGGGTCGGGCTCAACGCCGGCTGGGTCTATCTGGTCGGCGGCCTCACGGTCGCCGCCACGGTGGTGGGCCTCGTCATGGCGTTCGCCTAGTTGCTGCCCCCGCCACCATCGCCACCCCCGCCGTCGCCCCCACCACTGAACTCGCCGCCACCTACGCCCCCCGCGCCGCCGGCGTAGCCGTGGCGGCCGTCGTTGAAGGGCAGATCGCCGCGGATGCCGCGTGGCTTGGGCCGCTTACCGGGCCCTTCGAGGTGTTGCAGGCAGACCCGATTGGAGACCCGGAAGCACTCGCCACGGCCCCCACAGTCGGCCAGGTAGCGGTTGCCATTGGGGATGCGGAGCTCCTGGTCCACCCGGAACAGCAGGGGAAGGCCGGTCGGGCCACAATCCTCGTCTCGGCGGCCGTAGCTCAGCGTGGCGAGCAGGAGGAGGCTGCGCTTGGCCTGGGTCGTGTCGCCACTCGTCGCGGACCTCGGCTGGTGCGGCAGAAGACGCCCGAACGCGGCGTCGCAGAAGGTGGCGTAGTCCTCCGCGTGCCGGGTCAACGCCTGCCACAGATCGTCGACGACCACCGACGGCATCGCCAGCTTCGCACTGGGTTGGCGGGCGATGATCCGGAACCACTGCCGGGTCGCGGTTTCGACGAGGACGATGTCGTCGTCCTTGAGGTGGGGGTACTGATTGCGGAGATGCTGACGCCCGCTGGCCGGAAACTGCAGGTTGGACACGGCACGGAGTCGGCGAGGGGTGCGGTCGCTTCTGAACTTCGTCCAGTTCATGCGGCTACTTCTATCCGCCCGGATGCGGGCGCTAAGGCCCCGACTTGCCGAAATGGCGCCGTGGCCCCTTCAGAGTAGGGCAGCAGGCAAGGGCGGCACCGGACACAGACGCGTCCGACGTGGTGGGTCCCGCTCGTCGCCCTCACACCGGGCCCGGACGGTCGGAGCGCCGCCAGCCGGGGCGATGATGGAGCCATGAGTGGTGGCATCGAGGGCCGCGGGATGGCCGAGTTGGCGTCGCTGCTGGCCGACGGCACCCGGGCCGGCATCTGCGTCGCGCTGCTCGACGGGCGGGCCTGGACGGCCGGCGAACTGGCCCGGCGGGCCGGAGTCGCGCCGTCGACGGCCAGCGACCACCTCACCCGCCTGGTCCGTGGTGGGCTGCTGGTCGAGGAGCGGCAGGGCCGCCACCGTTACCTGCGGCTGGCCGGGCCGTCGGTGGCCCAGTTGATCGAGGCCCTGGCCGGGCACGCCCCGACCCCACCCGCGCCGGCCGGGTCGCTGCGCGCGGCCAACGCCAACGGCGCCCTGGCGTACGCCCGGACCTGCTACGACCACCTGGCCGGGCGGTTGGGCGTGCTGATGTACGACGCGCTGCTGGCCGGCGGACGACTGGACCGCTCCAGCGGCTTGACGTTGACCTCCGAGGGATGGGCGTGGGCGGCCGAACTGGGCGTACCGGTGCACGTCCTGCGCACCGCTCGACGCCCGGTGGTCCGTGACTGCCTGGACTGGACCGAGCGCCGCCCGCACCTGGCTGGAGCGCTCGGAGCGGCGCTCTGCCGCTGTTTCACCGACCGGGGCTGGATCACGCCGGGCGCCGGTCGCGCGGTCCGTCTCACCCCGACCGGCCGCAGCGCCCTCGCCGAAACCCTGGACGTCCCCGAACAGACCCTCGCTCCCCCCCCGCCCCCGGCACCCGCCAGCGGCCGAGCCTGACCCGCGCGCCCCGCGCGTCTCGCCGGGTCCGCGCGCCCCGCCGGGCGGAGGGCGCAGGGCACAACATCATGGATGTAGTGGCCTCCCCAGGCCAGGAGGCCACTACATCCAGGATCGAGCATGATCTTGGCGGGCAGGCGGGCAGGCG
>NZ_PYBV01000038.1:113241-113505 GCF_003205615.1 Micromonospora arborensis
CGGGCAGGCGGGCAGGCGGGGCGGGCAGCCAGGCGGGCGTCGGGGGGCGAGGTGGGGTGGGATCGTTCGGTGGGGGGCGAACGGTTCGGGTTCTACGGTCGGCCGGTGACTGACACCTGGCCCCCCATCGCGCCCGCCGCGTCGCTGCCGGCGTGCGGCCCGCCCTCGTTCGAACTGGAGCGCGGTTGGTGGGTGACGCGGCACGCGGACGTACGGGCGGCGTTGACCCACCCGGCGTTCGAGGTGCCGGCCGTCGACGGCGGT
>NZ_PYBV01000039.1 GCF_003205615.1 Micromonospora arborensis
GGCGACAGGGACTAACCCCCCCATCCATCCCGCCCTCCCTGACCTCGTCGATCATGAGGTTATTGCTCCGACACGCCGAGGCAGGCGGCGATAACCCCATGATCAACAGGAGAGCCGGGGTGGGCGGGCGGGGGACGGGTTAGCCGGTGGGTTGGTCGTTGCGGATCATCAGGGCGCTGCGGAGGCCGGTGATGTCCAGGACGCGGATCAGGAAATCACCCACGTGGGTCAGCATCAGCAGGCTCTGGGCGTGGCTGGCCTTGCGACTGAGCACGACCAGCGTGCCCAGGCCCTGCGAGTCGCAGAAGGTGACGCCGCCAAGATCCAGCACGATCTTCGGTGGCGGGTCGGCCAGCACCTCGTTCACCACGGTGGAGAGCTGAGCGGCCGTGAGCATGTCGATCTCACCGGCTAGGCGCAGCACTGCTTCGTCGCCCGTTCGGTGTAGCGTGATGGACAGTTCGGCACGATCCACCCGGTCAGCCTAGCGCGATCCGCCCGACCCGGCCTGTTGAGGCGGCGAGCCGCCGCCGGGCTGAGCCGCGAGCCGCGCCCACCGAGGTCACGAGCGGTCGCCCCGGCCTCGCGTCGCCGCTGCTGGCGGGCACCGCCCCCGAGGTGAGCCCGGTAACCCCGACGCGGGGTGGGTGCTGGTTGACCGTCCGGCGCTGACACAATGGCGGCATCGTGACCGACATCTTTCCAGCCGGATCCGGCCGTTACCCGGCCGAAGCGCCGGCCTCCGAGGCCCTTTTCGACCGCGCCCGCGCCATCGTGCCGGGCGGGGTCAACTCCCCCGTGCGCGCCTTCCAGGCCGTCGGCGGCGCCCCACGCTTCATGGTTCGTGGCGAGGGTCCGTGGCTGTTCGACGCCGACGGCCGCCGCTACGTCGACCTGGTCTGCTCCTGGGGTCCACTGATCCTCGGGCACGCGCATCCGGCGGTGGTGGACGCCGTCCAGGCCGCCGCCGCGCTGGGCACCAGCTTCGGCACTCCCACCCCGGGTGAGGTGGAGTTGGCCACCGAGCTCGTTGCCCGGACCCCGATGGAGCAGGTCCGCCTGGTCAACTCGGGCACCGAGGCGACCATGTCGGCGATCCGGCTGGCCCGCGGCTTCACCGGCCGGTCCAAGGTCGTCAAGTTCGCCGGGTGCTACCACGGGCACGTCGACGCGCTGCTCGCCTCCGCCGGGTCCGGCGTGGCCACCCTGGGCCTGCCCGACTCGCCCGGCGTGACCGGCGCGGCGGCCAGCGAGACGATCGTGCTCCCGTACAACGACATCCGGGCCGTCGAGGAGGCCTTCGCCGCCGAGGGCCCGCACATCGCCGCGGTGATCACCGAGGCCGCCGCCGGCAACATGGGCGTGGTGGCACCTCGCGACGGCTTCAACCAGCAACTCGCCCGGATCGCGCACGCGCACGGCGCCCTGCTGGTCGTGGACGAGGTGATGACCGGGTTCCGGGTCTCCCGCGCCGGGTGGCACGGCCTCGACCCCTCCGACGCCGACCTGTGGACGTACGGCAAGGTCATGGGCGGGGGCCTGCCCGCCGCCGCGTTCGGCGGGCGCGCGGAGATCATGGCGCGACTCGCCCCGGCCGGCCCGGTCTACCAGGCCGGCACGCTCTCCGGTAATCCGCTCGCCTGCGCGGCCGGCCTGGCCACGCTGCGGCTCGCCGACGACGCGCTCTACCGCCGCCTCGACGACACGGCCGCCGTCGTGGGCAAGCTGGCGTCCGACGCGCTGGCCGCCGCCGGGGTCCCGCACCGACTGTCGTACGCGGGCAGCATGTTCTCGATCTTCTTCACCGACGCCGACGTGGTCGACTACGACAGCGCCCGCACCCAGCAGGTGCCGGCGTTCAAGGCGTTCTTCCACGCGATGCTCGCCGCTGGCGTCTACCTGCCGCCGAGCGCGTTCGAGTCGTGGTTCGTGTCGGCGGCGATCGACGACGCCGCTCTGGAGCACATCGCCGACGCGCTGCCCACGGCGGCGAACGCGGCGGCAGCGGCTGGTCACGGGGGGTAATACACGGTGAGCAAGACGGTGGTCCACGTGCTCCGGCACGGCGAGGTGTACAACCCCGACCAGATTCTCTACGGTCGGCTGCCCGGGTTCCGCCTCTCCGAGCTGGGTGTGCAGATGGCCAAGGCCGCCGCGCAGGGCCTGGCCGAGCGGGAGATCGTGCACGTGGTGGCCAGCCCGTTGGAGCGCGCCCAGCAGACCGCCGAGCCCATCGCCGCCCAGTTCGGGCTGCCGGTCGGGGTGGACGAGCGGCTGATCGAGAGCGCCAACTGGTTCGAGGGCAAGAAGGTGTCCCCGGGTGACGGATCGTTCCGCGATCCGCGTAACTGGTGGGTGCTGCGCGACCCGGTGACCCCGTCCTGGGGCGAGGCGTACCGGGTGATCGCCGAGCGGATGTTCGCGGCTGTGCACGCCGCCCGGGTCGCCGCCGAGGGGCGCGAGGCGGTGCTGGTGTCGCACCAGCTCCCGATCTGGACGCTGCGTCGCTACGTCGAGCGCAAGCGGCTCTGGCACGACCCGCGCAAGCGGCAGTGCGGGTTGGCGAGCCTCACCTCGTTCCACTTCGACGGCGCGAAGGTGGCGGGCATCGGCTACAGCGAGCCGGCAGCGCACCTGATCGCTCTCTCCGCGACAGCCCGGACGGCCAAGGGGGCCTGATGAACGCCCGGAGGTGGACCGCCGGTCTGCTCGCCGCCGTCGCCGCGGTGGCGCTGGTCGGTTGCACGTCGAAGGGGCAGGAGAAAGCCTGCACGACCTCCACCGACGGGATCTTCGAGTGCGCCCCGGACCAGCGTTCGGCACCTCCGAAGCTCGCCGGTGAGTTGCTCGCCGGTGGCACCTACGACGTCAGCCAGGCCCGGGGCCAGGTCGCGGTCGTCAACTTTTGGGGTTCCTGGTGCCCGCCCTGCCGGGCCGAGGCCGACGATCTGGAGGCCACCTACCAGGCCACCAAGGGCTCCGGGGTGAGCTTCCTCGGCATCAACGTCCAGGACTCACGGGACAAGGCCAAGGCGTTCGAGGAGGGCCGGGTCACCTATCCGAGCCTGTTCGACCCGTCCAGCCGGCTGGCGCTCGACCTGGACATCCCGCCGAACACCGTCCCGGCGACTGTGGTCCTCGACCGTGACGGTCGGATCGCCGTGGTGATCCGTCGCGCCGTTACGCAGGACGAGCTGAGGCCGATCGTCGAGCGGATCGCGGCCGAGAAACCGGCGTCGAGCTGATGGGGGAGACCTTCGAGGAGTTGGCTCGCAGCGGACCGCTGCTGCTCGCCATTGGCGCGGCGGTGCTCGCCGGCCTGGTCAGCTTCCTCTCCCCGTGCGTGCTCCCGCTGGTCCCCGGCTACCTCTCGTTCGTCACCGGCCTGGCCGGCGCCGACCTCGAAGGCAGTGCGAAAAAGGGTGCGCCGCTCGACACTGTCGCCCAGCGCGACGGCGGGGGTGTCGCGATCAGGGAGCGGATCGCGCGGGTCGGCGCCGTCAAGGGTCGGGTGCTCGCCGGGACGCTGCTCTTCATCGCCGGCTTCACCGTCGTCTTCGTCGCCACCGCGATCCTGTTCGCCGGCATCGGTCGGGTCTTCTTCGACTACAAGCGCGAGCTGCAGATCGGCGTCGGCGCGCTGATCATCGTGCTCGGTCTGGGCTACCTCGGGATGATTCCCGCCCTGCAGCGCGAGTTCCGGATCTCCCGACTGCCGTCGGCCGGGCTGCTCGGCGCACCGGTCTTCGGCGCGGTCTTCGCACTCAGTTGGGTGCCCTGCACCGGCCCCACGCTCGGCGCGGTGATGGGGATGGTCGCCACCAGCGGCCAGAGCGACCGCGCCGTGGTGCTCGCCGTGGCGTACTGCCTCGGGTTGGGGATACCGTTCGTCGTCTTCGGGCTGGGCTTCGAACGCCTGCTCGGGGTCTTCCGCGCCGTCCGGCGCAACAGCCGCTGGGTCACCCGGGTCGGCGGCGCCCTGCTCATCCTGATCGGCCTGGCGCTGGTCACCGGCGGATGGCAGAGCTTCGTGATCTGGTTGCAGACCACCGTCGGGGTGGGCGAGGTGAGCATCTGATGACGATCGTCGACGACCGGCCCGAAACCGTGGCCCCGGCGCCCCGGCGCCGGCCCAACCGGCTGCTGGCGTTGCTGCGCAACTCGTGGCGGCAGCTCACCAGCATGCGTACGGCGCTGATCCTGCTCTTCCTGCTCGCGGTCGCCGCCATTCCCGGCTCGGTGCTGCCGCAGCGCGGGATCAGCCCGGAGAAGGTCAACCAGTACTTCGTCGACCACCCGGACTGGGCCCCCCGGCTGGACCGGATCGGCGCGTTCGAGGTCTTCGGCTCGGTCTGGTTCTCCGCGATCTACCTGCTGCTGTTCACGTCGCTGATCGGCTGCATCACGCCCCGGCTGCGCGACCACTTCCGGGCGCTGCGGTCCCGTCCGCCGGCCGCGCCGAAGCGGATGGCACGGCTGCCGCAGCACGCCGTGCTGCCCGCCCCACCCGGTGGCGTGGAGGCGATCGCCGAGGTGCTGCGCAAGCGCCGCTGGCGCGTCGAGGTGCGTGGCAACCAGGTCTCCGCCGAGAAGGGCTACCTCAAGGAGACCGGCAACCTGCTGTTCCACACCTCGCTCATCGCGGTGCTGATCGGCGTCGGGCTCGGCTCGTGGTACGGCTGGAGCGGCAACCGGCTGCTGGTGGCGGGCGCGGACAACTCGTTCTGCAACACCCGGCAGCAGTACGCCGAGGCGAAGCTCGGCCCCCGGGTGAACAGTGCGGACCTGCCCCGCTTCTGCCTGCGGCTGGACGACTTCCAGGCCCGGTTCCTCGACAGCGGCCAGCCGGAGTTCTTCAACGCCACGGTCACCGTCGACGGCCCGGACGAGCCCACCCGCAGCGCGAACTTCTCGGTGAACGCGCCGCTGCGCCTGAACGACGCGAGCGTCTACCTGCTCGGCCACGGGTACGCCCCGGTGATCCGCTACACCGACCGCTTCGGCAACAGTCAGATCAGTGACGAGCCGTTCCTGACCACCGGTGACATGGGCCTGACCAGCGAAGGGCTGGCGGCCTTCCCGGACGCGAACGTCGACCCGGCCACCGGTAAGCGCGCACCGGACGAGCAGATGGCGTTCACCGGCATCTACCTGCCCACGGCACCCGAGCAGCCGCCGATGGTCCGTTCGCAGTACCCGACTGAACGCAACCCGGTGCTGAACCTGGTCGCGTACCGGGGCAACCTGGGCCTGGACGCCGGCATCCCCACCTCGATCTACAAGCTCGACCAGCGGCAGGTGCGGACCGGGAAGGTCAAGGAGGTCGGCACCAAACTGCTCCGCAAGGGCGAGACCTGGACGCTGGACGACGGCACAACTGTCGAGTTCCTGGGCACCGAGCGGTACGTGACGCTCTCCATCCGGCACGACCCGGGTGCGACGCCGCTGTTGATCAGCTGTGGTTTCCTGCTGGTCGGGCTGATGGGATCGCTGTTCGGGCGACGCCGACGGGTGTGGTTCCGGGTGACCTCGTCCGACCCGGCGGAAGGATCTCCGACGGGCGGTAGTAGCTTGGTGGAGGCCGGTGGGTTGCCGCGCACCGACTATCCAGGGTTCGCCGAGGAGTTCGCCCAGCTCGTCGCCGCAGTCAGCGGTGCCGACCGGCCTGCGGCGGGTGCTGACTCCGGTGACCGGGCCGGCGTGCGAGAAGGAGCCGAGTGATGTCCGCACTCTCCGACAATCTGGTGACCTTCGCGATCCTGGCGTACCTGGTCGCGATGATCGGTCATGCCGTGGAGTACGCGCTGGGCAACGCGCGTACCCGAACCGCCGCGGCGGCTCCGGTCCGTGAGCTGGTGGGCGCTGGCGGTCCCGTTCCGACGTCGCCCGCGCCGATCGCACCGTCGGGCGGGGACGGCCGGTCGAAGCGACGTGCCCGCCTCGCCGGCCTGATCGCGGTGGGTGCCACCGCGGTCGCTGCCGTGCTGCACCTGGCGGCGCTGGTCACTCGCGGTCTCGCCGCGGACCGGATGCCCTGGGGCAACATGTACGAGTTCGTGCTCACGGTGACGTTCATCGGGGTTGCCGCGTGGTTGGTGGTGCTCTGGAATCGGCCGTCGCTGCGCAAGCTCGGGCTGTTCCTGACCCTGGTGATGGTGCTGCTGGTCGCCACCGCCGAGCTGGTGCTGTACGTGCCGATCGTGCCGCTGGTGCCGGCTCTGAACTCGTACTGGTTCGTCATCCACGTCTCGACCATCGTCTTCGCGTCCGGCATCTTCCTGCTCGGTGTGGTGCCGGCGGTCGGGTTCCTGATGCGCAACGGGTACGAGCACGGCAAGCGGAGCTTCCCGTACTCCCTGGCCAAGCGCCTGCCCGGCGCGGTCGGCCTGGAGCGGTTGACCTTCGCGCTGCACGCCTTCGCGTTCCCGATCTTCACCTTCGCGGTGATCGCCGGCGCCATCTGGGCCGAGGCGGCGTGGGGTCGGCCGTGGGGCTGGGACCCGAAGGAGACCTGGGCGTTCATCTCCTGGGTCGTGTACGCCGGCTACCTGCACGCCCGGGCCACGCCCAGCGTCAAGCGCAACGTGGCGACCTGGATCGCGGTGCTCGGCTTCCTCACCATGCTGATGAACCTGTTCGGCGTGAACATCTTCTTCACCGGCCTGCACTCCTACGGCGGGCTCAACTGACGTCGGCGCTCGGCGTCAGCCGGGTGCCGGTCGCCAGGCGCGCAGCGTCCGCTCGACCTGGATGGTGACCTGGTAGGACACCTCCGGCAGGTCGGCCAGTTCGATCCGCTCGGCGCGCAGCGCCAGTTGGGCGTGCAGCTCCCGGGCGATGGCGTCGCGAAGCTCGACCAGCAGGGGTGACAACCCGTCCGGGTTGCCGACGACGTACGCATCCGACATGGCTTCGAGCCTGCGCCTGGACCAGGGCGGCACGCCAGCGTCGGTGAGATGTGTCCGCCTGGCTTGACCCACTCCAGGTCGGCGATGTTGCGGTATCCGGCGACCCGCAAACCGCCACATCGGCGACCTGGTGCCGATCAAGGCCCGACGCCGGTGGGCAGGTGCGGTAGGTCGACGGGGCGAGCTGGCCGCCCACGCCTGAGCACCCGCCGCCTGACCACCCCCCGCCTGACCGTCCAGGGTCAGGCCGCCTGGAGGAAGTCGCGCAGCAGGGCGAGCATCTCGTCCGGGCGCTCCTCGTACAGCCAGTGCCCGCAGTCCTCGATCACCTCGCCGCGGACCGTGTCGGCGTACCGGCGAACCTGTTCGGCGACCTGCCCACCGAGGCTGGCCGCCGCGCCGACCGCCAGCACCGGCATCTCCAGCTTCTTCTTCCGGTACGCCGCGTTGTCCGCGCTGTCCCGGTCGAACGCCCGGAAGTAGGCGAAGCTGGCCCGCAGATGCGCAGGTTCGCGAAGGTGACTGGCGAACTCCTCGATGTCAGGCGCGGCGATGCTGCCCTTGCGCACCATCAGAGCGTCGGTGAACCGGTCCACCCAGAGCGTCTCCCGCCCGCTGACCAACGCCTCCGGAAGCCCGTTGCCGATCGAGAAGAAGCCGAAGTTCCACACCCCCGGCCCAGCGGGGGTGAGCGCCGGGAACGTGTAGATGCTCTCGTCGGGGATCGGCGCCTCGCTGAGCACCAGCCGGCTCACCCGTTGCGGATGGGCGGCGGTGTACGCGTACGCCACCATCGTCCCCAGGTCGTGCCCGACCAGCCGGAGGTCACTGGTCAGGCCGAGTTGGTCGAGCAGGCCGTGCAGGTCGGCGGCGACCGTCTTCTTGTCATAGCCGCCGGCCGGGGCGTCGCTGTCCCCGAAGCCGCGCAGGTCGGGTGCGACCACGTCGAAGGAGCGTCCCAGCTCGGGCAGCAGGTGCCGCCACATGTACCAGCACTGTGGGTAGCCGTGCAGCAGCACCAGTGGCGGGCCACTGCCGCCCCGGACGTAGTTCATGCTGATCTGGCCGACCCGTGCCCGCTGCTCGGTGAACCCCGCCGGAACCCGCTCGCCGCTCATTGCCGCCTCCGTCCGCCGGCTGCCCGCCGCCGGACGCCCGGCTACCCGCTGTGCCGTGGCCCATACCTGGGGAAACGGGACCGGGACCGTTGATCATCACGAGTGTCACAGCACCCGGCTTGGGCCGTGCGGCACCCGGTGCGGGAGACTGGGCGACATGGCGGCTCGTGGCTTCCCGTACACCGATCTCAAGGACTTTCTCGCGGCGCTGGAGCGCGCGGGGGAGTTGCGCCGGGTCGACGTCCCGGTCGACCCCACCCTGGAGATCAGCGAGGTGGTCACCCGCACCGTACGAGCCGGCGGCCCGGC
The DNA here is from genome assembly GCF_003205615.1 of Micromonospora arborensis. Lineage (GTDB taxonomy): Bacteria > Actinomycetota > Actinomycetes > Mycobacteriales > Micromonosporaceae > Micromonospora > Micromonospora arborensis. Next base: position 8,336 of record NZ_PYBV01000039.1, read on the forward strand.
GTTGCTCTTCGAACGTCCGACCCGGGGCGAGATGCCGTTGGCGATCAACCTGTTCGGCACCGAGAAGCGGATGGCGATGGCTCTCGGCGTCGACTCGCTGGACGAGATCGGCGCTCGGATCGGCGCGCTGGTCAAGCCGGAGCTGCCGGTCGGCTGGTCCGGCATCCGTGAGGGCCTCGGCAAGGTCATGCAGCTCAAGTCGGTGCCGCCGCGCAAGGTGAAGACCGCGCCCTGCCAGGAGGTCGTCTACCGGGGCGACGACGTCGACCTGGACCGGCTGCCGGGGCTGCAGGTCTGGCCCGGCGACGGTGGGATCTTCCACAACTACGGGCTGACCCACACCAAGCACCCGGAGACCGGCAAGCGCAACCTGGGCCTGTACCGCCTCCAGCAGCACGGTCGCAACACCCTGGGCATGCACTGGCAGATCCACAAGGACTCGACCGCCCACCACGCGGTCGCCGAGCGGCTCGGGCAGCGCCTGCCGGTCGCGGTCGCGATCGGTTGCGACCCGGTCGTCTCGTACGCGGCCAGCGCCCCGCTGCCCGGCGACATCGACGAATACCTGTTCGCCGGCTTCCTGCGTGGCGAGCGGGTGGAGATGGTCGACTGCCTCACCGTGCCGTTGCAGGTGCCGGCGCACGCGCAGATCGTGCTGGAGGGCTACCTGGAGCCCGGTGAGCGGCTGCCCGAGGGCCCGTTCGGCGACCACACCGGCTTCTACACCCCGGTCGAGCCGTTCCCCGTGCTGCACATCGAGGCGATGACCATGCAGCGCAAGCCGGTCTACCACTCGATCGTCACCTCGCAGCCGCCGCAGGAGGACCACGGCCTCGGCAAGGCCACCGAGCGGATCTTCCAGCCGCTGCTCAAGCTCATGATCCCGGACATCGTCGACTACGACCTGCCGGCCGCCGGTGTCTTCCACAACTGCGCGATCGTGTCGATCCGCAAGCGCTACCCGAAGCACGCCCAGAAGGTGATGAACGCGATCTGGGGCGCGCACCTGATGTCGCTCACCAAGCTGATCGTGATCGTCGACGAGGACTGCGACGTGCACGACTACAACGAGGTCGCGTTCCGTGCCTTCGGCAACGTCGACTACGCGCGCGACCTGCTGGTCACCGAGGGCCCGGTGGACCACCTCGACCACTCGTCGTACCAGCAGTTCTGGGGCGGCAAGGCCGGTGTCGACGCGACCCGCAAGCTGCCCACCGAGGGCTACACCCGCGGTTGGCCGGAGGAGATGCGCATGAGCCCAGAGGTCACCGCCCTGGTCGACAAGCGCTGGAAGGAATACGGGATCTGATGGCCACCACCGACAACCCCCGCGATCTTGCATTTTCGGTCCCCGATCCGTCCCCTTCCTCCCCGTCCGTCGAGACGGAAAGTGCACGATCGCCGGGGAAGGTGCGGGCGTTCCTGGACCTCGTCAAGATCGAGCATTCCGTCTTCGCGTTGCCGTTCGCGTTCCTCTCGGCGCTCGCCGCCATGCAGGTCAACGGCGGCCGGGTGCGCTGGGTCGACCTGCTGCTGATCACCGTGGCGATGGTCGGGGCGCGGACGTTCGCGATGGCCGCCAACCGGATCCTCGATCGGCAGATCGACGCGCGGAACCCGCGTACCGCCGGCCGGGAACTGGTGACCGGGGCGGTGAGCGTGCGGACGGCCTGGACCGGCGCGGCCGTCGCGTTGGTGGTCTTCCTCGTCGCCGCCGCCCTGCTCAACCCGCTCTGCCTGGTGCTCGCGCCGCTCGCCGTGGTGCCGCTGGTCGTCTACCCCTACGCCAAGCGGTTCACCAACTGGCCGCACGCCATCCTCGGGGTCGCCCAGGCGGTCGGCCCGGTCGGTGCGTGGCTGGCGGTCACCGGCACGCTCAACGGCTCCGGGCCGGCCTGGCTGCTCGGTGCCGCGGTCGGGCTGTGGATCGGCGGCTTCGACCTGATCTACGCCTGCCAGGATTCCGAGATCGACCGGGTGATCGGCGTGCACAGCGTGCCGGCCCGGTACGGTCGGCGCTTCGCGCTGCACGCCTCCACGGTGGCGCACGTGGTGACCTTCGCGCTGTTCGTCTGGTTCGGCGACCTGATCGGCCTGGGCTGGCTCTGGTGGATCGGGCTTGCGCTGACCGCTGTCGCGTTCGGCTACCAGCACCTGGTGGTCACGCCGACCGACCTGAGCAAGGTCAACCGGGCGTTCTTCACCGCCAACGGGTTCGTTGGCATCGTGCTGTTCGTCTTCGCCCTGCTCGATCTGGTGATCCGGCTCGACCTACGACCCTGAGGCTGGCCGAGCGGCCCCGACGGGGTAGCGGGCGCTCTCCACGGTCCAGTCGATGGTGCCGCGGACGGCGTACGCGACCCCGTCGAGATGGTCGGCGACGACCTCGTCCAACGCCCGGCCGAACGACGGCACCTCGGCCCGCAGCGCGACGAAGCGCCGCATCGACTCCCGCCAGCGCTCGGCGGCGCGTTCGACCGCCTCCGTCGACGGCACGGCCAGCTCGCCCTGTATGGCCAGGACCAGGTTGTGCCCGCCCGCGGTGGCCCGGTCCCGATCCAGCGAGGCCAGGTCGTTGTACCAGGAGAGCAGGTCGTTGCCGACGTGGCCGATCTGGCGCAGCAGTGGGTGGTGGTAGACCGGGTCGGGCAACGGTCGACCGCTGGCGAACTCCGCCAGCGAGTACGACACCTCCGCCGCCGAGGTCGCCCGTCGCAAATCGACGTACTCGTCGACGGTGGGTCGGTGGCCGGCCTCCTTGTTGACCGCCTCCCGGCAGGTGCCGTCGAGGTGGCGGGCCACCGAGTCGACGAAGCGCAGCCGCCACCGCGACGGCATCCGGCGGCGCGGTTCCCGCCACGCCAGCACCAGCAGGCGCCGCAGCGGGCCGTTCAGTCCGGCCTGACGTGGTCGGGGGCCCTCGTTCAGCAGTGTCAGCGTGCCGTTGCGCAGTGCCCGGATCTGCTCCGGGGTGAGCCGGCCCGGCCCGTCGCAGGCATCATCGACCAGGAAGAACCAGGTGAAAAGGGCAGTCAGCACCCGCAGGTCGGCTTCGGTCGCCTCCGGGTAGAGCCGCCCGGCATACCGGGCGAAGGCTCCCCGGGCCAGCCGGTGCAGCGCCGCGTCGTCCAGCGGGAGGCCAAGCTCGGGCAGCACGCCGAGCAGCCACTCCTGCACCCGGTCGGCGTGCGGTGAGAGCCGGGACAGGATCGGACATTCGGCACGCAGCGCCCAGAGGATCTCGTCGGTCGTCACCGATGCCTCCTGTGCGAGATGGTGCCGGTGCGAATCGCCAGCGGCAGCATGTCAGGTCGACGGGATGCCCAGCTACCCGCCGGAGGTGTCGGAACGGCCATCCCGGGGGGGTGCTCCACCAGCGGACCAGCCGGACCAGGCAGGCTGGGGGCATGCGGGAACCATGGGTGGTCGGGGTCTCCGGGGCCTCCGGCACGCCGTACGCGGCGGCCGTCATCGGAGGGCTGCTCGACGCGGGCGAGCCGGTGGATCTGATCGTGTCCCGGGCGGCGCGACTCACCGTGCTCGACGAGACCGGCCGGCCGTTTCGCGACGGGCACTGGGCCGAGGACCTCGCCGCCTGGCTTGGCCGGGATCTGACCGGGGCTGATGTGCGGCACTGGCCGGCTGGTGACCTCGCGGCCGGGCCGAGCAGCGGCTCCTACCGGGTACGCGGGATGGCCGTCGTCCCGGCCAGCACGGCAGCCTGCGCGGGGATCGCGATCGGGCTCTCCAAGGACCTGTTGCAGCGTGCCGCCGAGGTCAACCTCAAGGAACGGCGCCCCGTGGTGGTGGTCCCCCGGGAGACACCGGTGACCCGCAGCCACCTGGAGCACCTGATGGCGCTGCACGACGCCGGCGCGGTGGTGCTGCCGGCCAGCCCCGGCTTCTACGGGGCCGGGGCGGCGGCCAGCGCCCAGCAGTTGGTCGACTTCGTGGCCGGCAAGGTGCTGGACGCGCTCGGCGTCCCGCACACGCTGTTCCGGAGGTGGTCCGGTCAGCTCGGCGCGGCCCGGAGCTGAGTCGTCCGCCCGGCGCGTGTCGTGATGCCGCCCGGCCGGTGGGCCGGAGCGGGGCGCGGACCGGACTGGTGTCCGGTCCGCGTTGCGTTTGTCCGCACCAGTTCAGTACATGCCGGCGTTGGCCGGACCCGGCCCCGTGGATGCGGCCGGCCCCACATTGCGTGGCTTTCCGACCTCGTCCACTTCGTCCAGCATGCCCTCCCCCTCAAGCAGGGCTCGCACCTCGGATTCCCGAAACCGGCGATGCCCGCCTGGAGTCCGGATGCTTCCTATCCGGCCGGCCGCCGCCCATCTCGTCACAGTCTTCGGGTCCACCCGAAACAGCGCGGCGACCTCACCCGGTGTCAGCAGGCGATCTCCAGTGTCCACAGCCCCCTCCTCGCGTCGACGAAGCCCCTGGCTGAACACACTGCCCCCGGCTGGTGCGAGCCCAGAGCCGTCATGAGGGACGTATGGCAATTACAGCACCAGGGACCTGGCCTGTCCGCCAAACGCGAAAAATGCACTGACTGGGAAGTTAGTAAATGCTACTGGTGCAACCCCTGCCTTGACCGTCTGTTTGTGAACAGTTACTCACTGCTCAGTCCAACGGATGCCGAAGGCGTCGCGTTACGCCTAACCGGTTAAGGTCACTCTCCGTGGACGCCATCGACCTGAGCCTCGTCGACCTGCTGCGCAGCAACGCACGCCTCTCGTACGCCGAGTTGGCCCGACAGGTGGGCCTCTCGGCCCCGGCCGTACACGAGCGGGTCGGCAAGCTGGAGAGCAGCGGCGTCGTCCGCGGCTACCGCGCGGACGTGGCCCCGGAGGCGATCGGGCTGGGAGTCACCGCGCTGATCGGCATCGTCGAGGACTCCGGTGCCGACAGCGACGACATGCTGGAGTCGCTGCGGGTGCTGCCCGAGATCGAGTCCTGCTACTTCATGGCCGGCGTGGAGTCGTTCCTGCTCAAGGCGCGGGTTGGCACGATCGCCGAGCTGGAGCAGCTGATCGTGCGGCTGAACCGGACCCCCGGGGTCGCCTCCACCCGTACCGCCATCGCGCTCTCCACGAAGTGGGAGAACCGGCCCCAGCCGGTCGGCCCGCCCGCGGCCTGACAGCCACGTACCCCTGGTGTCGCCCGGTCGGCCGGCGGTAGCGTGCGCCGATGACCGTGCCGGCACGCCGAGTGGCCGTGGTGACCGGCGCTGCCGGAGGTCTGGGCGGCGCCATCGCACTGCACGCCGACGGCTGGTCGGTGCTGCTCACCGACCTCGACGCGGCGGCGGTGGCCACCGCCGCGGCACCGCTCGGCGGATGGTCCGCTGTCCTGGACGTCCGGGACGAGGACGCCTGCGCCGACATCGCCGCCAACGACGCCGGACCGGCGCTGACCCCCCGCTGGCCTGCTTGCTACGTTTCCGGCGTGACTCATCTCGACCGGTGCGACGCGGCCAGCCGGACCTGGGTGACGGAGGCGATCGCCGCCGTCGAGGCGGACGCGAACCGCTCGGCCGACACCCACCTGCTGCCGTTTCCGCTGCCCCGGAAATGGGGGATCGACCTCTACCTCAAGGACGAGTCGTCGCACCCCACCGGCTCGCTGAAGCACCGACTGGCCCGCTCGCTGTTCCTCTACGGGCTCTGCAACGGCTGGATCGGGCCGCGCACCACGATCGTCGAAGCGTCGTCGGGCTCCACGGCGGTCTCCGAGGCGTACTTCGCCCGGATGCTCGGGCTGCCGTTCATCGCGGTGATGCCCTCGTCCACCTCGCCCGAGAAGATCACGCAGATCGAGTTCCAGGGCGGCCGGTGCCACCTGGTGGACGACCCGGCGACCGTGGTGGTCGAGGCCCGCTGGCTCGCGGAGGATTCCGGCGGGCACTTCATGGACCAGTTCACCTACGCCGAGCGGGCGACCGACTGGCGGGGCAACAACAACATCGCCGAGTCGATCTACGCGCAGTTGGAGTTGGAGCGGCACCCGATCCCGGCCTGGGTCGTGGTGGGTGCCGGCACCGGGGGCACCAGCGCGACAATCGGCCGGTACGCCCGCTACCGCCGGCTCCCCACCAAGCTCTGCGTCGTCGACCCGGAGAACTCGGCGTTCTACCCAGCGTGGCTGGCCGCCGACTGGTCGGTGCGTACCGGGAAGGGCTCCCGGATCGAGGGGATCGGTCGCCCCACCGTGGAGGCCTCGTTCCTGCCCTCGGTGGTGGACCGGATGGTCCAGGTGCCGGACGCGGCGTCGCTGGCCGCCATGCGCGCCGGTTCGGCGGTGCTCGGCCGGCGCGTTGGCGGCTCCACCGGCACCAACCTGTGGGGGGCGTTCGGCCTGATCGCCGAGATGCTCGCCGAGGGCCGGACCGGCTCGGTGGTCACCCTGATCTGCGACCCGGGCGATCGGTACGCCGACACCTACTACGCCGACGACTGGGTCGCCGCGCAGGGCCTCGACCTGACACCGCACCTGGCCACGATCGAACGCTTCCTGACCAGCGGCAGCTGGCCCGTCTGAGCCCTGTCGGCGTCGTATCCGCCGACGTCGGTGCTGTTCAGCGCGGGTCGATCCGTTCGGCCAGCCCGGGATAGCGCACCACGTAGCCGCTGTCGTCCAGATCGATGTCGGCGGTGAAGGTGCCGCTGGCGAACCGTACCCGACCCGGCCCGAGCCCGGTGTAGATCTGCTCCGCCGGCACCACCTCCAAGCCGGGCAGCAACACCCACGCGACGGTGATCCGGTGTGCCAGGTCGGCCGGCTCGGCGGCCAGCCTGAGCCGGTGGACCGGCAGGGTGTTGAACAGTGGCGACCCACTCAGGTCGACGTCGAGTGCGTCGGCCAGCCGGTCGGGGTCATCGGTGCCCGGCAGGCCGGCCCGGGGATGACCGGCCGCGACCAGCGCGGCGTCCAGGTCACCCTGCTCAGCGGTGGTCACCCGCCACCGGCCGGCGGCCCGCTCCAGCGTCACTCTGCGCAGCCAGCCCGGCCCTTCGGCCTCGACCTCGACGCGGGCGGCGGCCCAGTCCGGCGTGGTGGTGAGCTGGTAGCGGGCGGTCCAGGGGATCGGGTCCACGGCAAGCAGGGTGCCCCGGGCCGCCAAGCCGTGGCCGTCGTCGAGCAGCACCTGTTCGCTGCCTGCGGTGTCCGTCCGGGACCAGAAGATCGACTTCGGCATCGTCGGCATGAGCCGGACGTTACGCGACCGGGCCGGCATCGGCAGGGCATGCGCGAACGCCGCCGCGGAGCGTGGGCTCCGCGACGGCGTTCAGTGGATCAGTGGAATCAGTGGGTACGTGCCGGCGGTCGCCCGCCGAAACCACGCCGGTCGTCGCGCTGCCGGTCGTCGCGGGGTCGCTCATCCCGCGGCCGGTCGTCCCGACCACGACTCTCCGGACGGAAGCCACCCCGGGTGTCGCGGTCGCCGAAGCGCCGCTCGCCGGTCGGCCGGTCACCCCGGCCGTCCCGGTCGCCGAACTGCGGCCGGTCACCGAACCGACGCTCGCCCTGCGGCCGGTCGCCGTAACCCCGGGTGTCCCGGTCGGCGTAACGCCGCTCGCCGGTCGGCCGGTCGCCGTAGCGCCGCTCACCCTGCGGGCGGTCGCTGTACTGCCGGTCGCCCTGGGGCCGGTCGCCGTACTGGCGGTCGCCTTGGGGGCGGTCGCTGTAGCGCCGCTCGCCGGTCGGCCGGTCGCTGTACTGGCGGTCGCCTTGGGGGCGGTCGCTGTAGCGGCGCTCGCCGGTCGGCCGGTCGCCGTACTGGCGGTCACCCTGGGGACGGTCGCCGTAGCGCCGTTCGCCGGTGGGTCGGTCACCGTAACGGCGCTCGCCGCCCGTGCGGTCGCCGAACCTCCGCGGGCCACCGGACCGGTCGTCGAATCGACGCGATCCGCCGGAGCGGTCGCCGTAGCCCCGGGGCTCCGCCTCGACGCGAACCGGGACGCCGCTCGGCTCACGGGCGCCGACCAACTCGGCCAACGCCGGATCTCCGACCCGGACCCGGGTCTCGGCCGGCGCGACGCCGGCCTTCTCCATCATCGCCAGGGTGGTGCGGCGCTGCTTGGGCAGCACCAGCGTGGCGACCGCGCCGGACTCGCCGGCCCGGGCGGTGCGCCCCGCGCGGTGCAGGTAGTCCTTGGGGTCCTTCGGCGGGTCGACGTGCAGCACCAGGGTGACCCCGTCGACGTGGATGCCCCGAGCCGCCACGTCCGTGGCGACCAGCACGTTCATCCGGCCCTCACGGAACTCGGCCAGCGTCTTGGTGCGCATCCGCTGGGTCTTGCCGCCGTGCAGCCCACCGGCGCGTACGCCGACCGCCGCAAGCTGCTCGACCAGTCGGTCCACTCCGAGCTGGGTGCGCGCGAAGACCATGGTCCGGCCGTCACGGGCGGCGATCGAGGCCGCCACCGGGAACTTCTCGTGCGGCGGGATCAACAGCATGTGGTGATCCATGGTGGACACCGACGCGGTGGACGGCGCCGTGGAGTGGGTCACCGGGTCGGTCATGAACCGCTTGACCAACGCGTCGACGTCACCGTCCAGGGTGGCCGAGAAGAGCAGCCGCTGACCGTTCGCGGGCGTCTTCGCCAGCAGGTCGGTCACCTCGGGCAGGAAGCCCATGTCGGCCATCTGGTCGGCCTCGTCGAGGACCGTGACCTCGACGTCGTCGAGCTGGCAGATGCCCCGCTCGATCAGGTCGCCGAGCCGACCCGGGGTGGCCACGATGATCTCTACGCCGCGCCGCAGCGCGTCGATCTGACGGTCGTACGGGACACCGCCGACGGCGGTCTTGAGGAAGATGCCGACGGACTTGCCCAGCGGGACCAGCGCGTCGTTGACCTGCATGGCCAACTCGCGGGTGGGGACCAGGACCAGGGCGCGCGGGCGCATCGGCCGGGCCCGGTTGCGGTTGGCCAGCCGGGCGATCATCGGCAGACCGAAGGCCAGGGTCTTACCCGAACCGGTCTGCCCGCGGCCCAGCACGTCACGGCCGGCGAGCGCGTCCGGAACGGTGGCCCGCTGGATCTCGAACGGGCTGGTGATGCCCTGCTGGGCCAGTGCCCGGACCAGCGGCTCGGGCAGGCCGAGGGAGGCGAAGCTGACGGGCTCGACGGTCTCCGGCGCGGGCTCTGCCGGCTGGGCGGCGGCTGCTGCCGGCGCGGTGCCGGCCTCGCTCGGGGTGGCGTCGAACAGTACCCGGGCGGTGTCGGTCGCCGGGGCCGGGTTGGAAACGGACGTAACGGTGCTGGGGTCAGCAGAGGTGGTCAACAAATGCCTTTCGAGCGGGGCGCATCTTCGCGATGGCCTGCCGCGGCTGTGCCGCCGGATCGCCCGCAAGATCGCCCAGGGGCGCGCACCACGCGCGCCGGGTCAGTGATCTCAGCCAGTGTACGGCGATCCGGCGGAGCCGCCAGCCGGTTGCCCGACGGTAGTGGGCGGACTCACCATCGTTCCCGCTCGGCGGCTCACCCGTTGAGCACGCTGCCCACCAGACCGTCCAGAGCGTCCCCGGCGAGCAGCACGACCATGACGCTGATCGCCACCAGCAGCCCCAGAGCGGCGGCCAGAACGATCATCACCCGAGTGTTTCGGGTCCGTTCGGCCGGCGTGTCCGACCAGCCCTGGGCCAGGATGTGCCCGGTCAGCGAGCCGGAATTCTCCACCGCGTTGGCAGGCATCGCGATCGTGGTGAACCCCGGCCCCTCGCCGCTGCTGTAGACGGTGCCGGCCAGGTCAGAGCTACCGTCGCGTCGCCTCCCACCGGCACCGGCAGCGCCCTTTCCGGCGGAGCCACCCGAAGGGCTGCCCGTCGGCACGGTCCGGCGCGAGTTTCCGCCACCGTTCCCGGTCGACGAGGGAGCGCCGGCGGTGGACGGCGGCCAACTCGGCAGCGCCGGCGCGGGCACCACCGGCGGCGCGGAAACGGGCGCCTCGGCCCGCCCACCGCTGGACGTCGGGCGTGCCGTCCCAACTGTGGACGGCCATCCGGCCGGCGGTGCGGAAACCGACGCGGTGGCCCGTACGCCGGGCGTGTCGGTCATCGCCGGCGGCGGCGGAAACGGCGGTGCCGGCATCGGGCCGGGCGGACCTGGTGGCGCGGGCACCGGCGGGCCGGGTGGCGGCACGGGCGGGCTCGGGACGGGTGGTGCCGGCGGGCCCGGGATGGGCGGCATCGGCGAGGGCGGCGGTACGGGTGGACCCGGGACGGGCGGAACCGGACCGGGCGGTGGCGGCGTGGGTCGAGGCCCCGGCGTCGGCATCGGGCTGGGCGGGTACGGCCCCGGGGCCGGCGCAGGCTCCGGTTCCGGTGGCGACGGCTGGGTCGGACCGGGGCCGGGTGGCGTGGGCGCCGGATCCGGTTCCGGGGTGGACGGCGTCGGCGGCTGGGCTGGCTCGGGCGACCGGGCTGGCTCGGGCGACTGGGCTGGCTCGGGACTCACCGGGTTGGCTCGGTAGACAGCCGGCGTGCTCTCCCGGGGGGTCGGGTTGCCCATGGCGCCGGCCGTGACCCGGCTGCTGCCCGGAACCGAGGCGCTGGCCCAGGCCGGTGCGGTCGACTCGTTGCGCTGCCCGGGCACCGAAACATCGGCCGAGCCGGTCGCCCGGTAGGTGGTCGCGGTGACCGGAGCGCTGGCCGGTAGATCACTGCGGAGAGCCCCGGCGGTCGCGACGCTGGCCCGGGCTCGTACCGGCGCGGCAGCCTGGTCCGGGCGATCGGCGGCGGCCGGCTGTTGTCCGGCGGGCGGGTCGACGGCCGTCGGTTGCCGGGTGCCCGGCTCGGGAACGTCCGCGGCGGCCGCAGTGCCGGCGGCCGCAGTGCCGGCGGAGGCAGCGTTGGCGGGGGCGTCGTCGGTGGGCCCGTCGTCGGCGGAGGCACCGCTGGTGGTCGGGGTGCCGTCAGCGGCGGCCGAAGCCGTGCCGCTGGCAGCCGAGCCAGCGGCAGAGACGTCAGCGCTCGTGCCGCTGCCAGCGTCGGCGCCAGCCGTGCCAGCGTCGGTACCAGCCGGGCCAGCGTCGGCGGGGATCACCCGGTCGGCGGCGTTCGGCCCTGGCGGGCCGGTGTGGTCGACCACGGGGTCGACAGTCTCCGCCGGATCACTCTGCTCGGCCATCTCCGCCCTCCGCGCCATGCTCGCACCCGGACCCGTGACGTCGAGCCGGATGTGCCTGGTTGTCACGGTGCCACAGATCTTCCCGAGCGGACAGCCGGAGCGGGTCGTGGCGGATCAGCCCGTGGCGGATCAGCCCGTGACGCTGGGGCTGCCCGTCGCGCCGCCGCTGCCCGTCGCGCTCGTGCTGGCCTTCGGCGTGGTCGTCGGGGCGGTGCTGCCCGGCGCGCTGGTCGGCGCGGAGGGCAGTGGCGGCGGCGTGTTGCTCGGGCTCGGCGAGGCGCTCTCGGTCGGCGTGGGCGTGGGCGTCGGTGTGGGCGTCGGCGTCGCGCTGCCGGTGGGCGTCGGGGTGGCTGAGCCCGTCGGCGTGGGCGTCGGCTTCGTGGTCGGCTTCGGCGTGGGCGTCGGCGTCGGCTTCGGCGTGGGCGTCGCGCTGGGCGGCGTGACCGGCGTCGTTGGGACGGTCGTGATCGGCGGCGCCGGCACCGCGCCGATCACGCGGGTGGCCGCGTACAGCCGGGACCAGCCGACGACCGAGATCTTGACGACGTCGCCGGTGGTGGGCGCCTGCACCATCTTGCCGTTGCCGATGTACATGCCGACGTGGTGGATCGTCGTCCAACTGCTGCCGGACGCGAAGAAGAGCAGGTCGCCAGGGAGCAGCGCGCTCTGCGACACGGTCCGGGTCCGGGTGGCGGCGTACTGGTCACGGGCGACCCGGGGCAGGTCGAAGTAGTCGGCGCCCGGGGACCGGTATGCCGCCCACATCAGGCCGGAGCAGTCGAACTGGTCCGGCCCCTCCTCGGACCACTTGTACGGGTCGCCGAGCTGAGCGAGCGCGTACCGGACCGCGGCCAGTGCCCGGGGGTGCGCGGCCATGCCGCTGATGTTCTGGTTGTTGACGTACCCGGCGCCGATCTGCTGCTCGGTGGCTTCCTGCAGGCGTTCGATGGCGATCAGCTGTGTGGCGTTGTCCCGGCGCAGTTTGAGCAGGCTCGCCTCGGCCGTGCGGAGCGCCGTCTCGCCCGAGGTGAACGCCGCTTCGGCGATGGCGAGCAGTTCCTTGGCCTGGGTGTGCTTCTGGTAGGCATCCTGCTCAGCGGCACGGGCACGGGCCAGGTCGCCGGCCACGCCGGTGGTGCCGCCGTCGACCTTCTCGCCGCGGGTGATCTGCTGCAGGCGGCTCAGCCCACGGATGTCCTGGGCGAGGTCGCCGGGCGGCAGCGCGGCGGCTGCCTTGACGGCGTCCGCGGCGGCCACGTCGGCCGCCTGCTGGGCCCGGAGCAGGGCGTCCTGCGTGGTCGCCAGCAGCTTGCCGGCCGCTTCGAGCTGGGCCTGCGCGTCGGTGCGTCTCTGTCGGCTCTTCAGGAGTTCGTCGCCGAGCGTGCCGACCTGGGTCTCGCCGGCGTAGATCTGCGCGGCCAACGGGCCGGTGCCGATGGTGCCCACCGATGGGGCCGGGATGCCGGCGACGGGTGGGCCGCCGGGCAGTTGGAGCGCGCCGATCGCAGGCGGGCGGGCACCAGTGTCCGGCACCGTCGTGGGCACCGCGGGATCGGCGTACGCGGGAGTGGCCAGCACGGCGGCGGCGATCGCGCCGAGCAGGGCGGCCCAGAGCTTCGGACGCAGCACCGGCGAGATCACCGGGCTCCGTCGTCGCTGCCGTCGCCCGCGCTCGCTGTCGACCATGCCGCTCCCCGTCCCGCTGCTCGTCGCCGCGCTCGGTGGGCGCGGCCGTCGGGACGGTACCAGTGTGTGTGTTCCGCCCCATCTTGTTACTACCGCACCTCGCCACCCTTGTCGATGCGCGGTCGGGTTACGGGAGGCTGAGAGTTCGGTGAAGTAGGTCGCTGTCGCCGACCGTGCCGCCGGGGCCGTCGGCCCCCCGACGTACGCTCGATCTGGACCTTAGGTGGAAGGGACGTGCCATGGACGCCGGACTCAAGCGTGAGCTCGAAGCGAAGGTGTACGCCGGTGAACGGCTGACCCGCGAGGACGGGGTCGCCCTCTACGACAGCGACGACCTGACCTGGTTGGGGCGGCTCGCCCACCACAAGCGCACCGAGCTCAACGGTGAACGGGTGATGTTCAACGTCAACCGGCACCTCAACCTGACCAACGTCTGCTCGGCGTCCTGTGCCTACTGCTCGTTCCAGCGCAAGCCGGGCGAGAAGGACGCGTACACGATGCGTATCGACGAGGCGGTCCGTAAGGCCAAGGAGATGGAGGATGAGCAGCTCACCGAGCTGCACATCGTCAACGGCCTGCACCCCACGCTGCCCTGGCGTTACTACCCGAAGGTGCTGCGCGAGCTGAAGGCTGCGCTGCCGAACGTCAAGCTCAAGTGCTTCACGGCGACCGAGGTGCAGTGGTTCGAGAAGATCAGCGGTCTGAGCGCCGACGAGATCCTCGACGAGTTGATGGACGCCGGCCTGGAGTCGCTGACCGGCGGTGGCGCGGAGATCTTCGACTGGGAGGTCCGGCAGCACATCGTCGACCACGCCTGCCACTGGGAGGACTGGTCCCGCATCCATGCCCTCGCCCACAGCAAGGGCATGAAGACCCCGGCGACCATGCTGTACGGCCACATCGAGGAGCCCCGGCACCGGGTCGACCACGTGCTCCGGCTGCGGGAGCTGCAGGACGAGACCGGTGGTTTCGCGGTCTTCATCCCGCTGCGCTACCAGCACGACTTCGTGGACTCGGCGGACGGCAAGATCCGTAATCGGATCCAGGCACGCACCACGATGGCCTCGCCGGCCGAGTCGCTGAAGACGTTCGCCGTCTCCCGGCTGCTCTTCGACAACGTGCCGCACGTGAAGAACTTCTGGGTGATGCACGGGTTGTCGGTGGCCCAGCTCTCGCTCAACTTCGGCGTGGACGACCTGGACGGGTCCGTCGTCGAATACAAGATCACGCATGACGCCGACTCGTACGGCACCCCGAACACCATGCACCGCGAAGACCTGCTGCACCTGATCTGGGACGCCGGTTTCCAGCCGGTCGAACGGGACACCCGCTACAACGTGGTCCGGGAGTACGACAAGGCCCCGTCGCTGGCCGAGCGGCGCGCCGAGCCGCAGCAGGTCTGGGCCTGAGCCACCACGTACCCTCGCAGTCGATGACCGAGCAACGCAGTTCCGAGCAGCAGAGCGGGTTTCCCCGACGGGACGCCGAGGGACGCATCCGTACCCTGGGCGATCTGCTCGGGGTGTGCCTGGCGGGCCTGGTCATCGGCATGCTGGCGTTGGTGCTGTTCGAGTGGGCGTTCGCCTCGGCCGGCGCCGGCGATTTCGGGCACACCAACGGCTGGCTGGCGGTGATCCTGCCAGCCTGGCTGTTCTGGGACGATTTCCGGGCCTGGGGGTTCGGCGCGGCCCGGGTGGTGGCGGCGGTGGTCGCCGCTGCCGTCGGGGTGTTCGTCGGGCTGCTGATCGCCGGTCTGGGCGCCGGGTTGCCGCCGCTGTTCTCCGGCGCGTTGGCGGCAGGGGCGTTCACGGTGGCGTACGCGGTGGTCTGGTTCCCAGGCGTCCGCTGGCTGGCCCGCCGCACCGGCTGACCGTGACCGCCCGCCGGGCGGATCGACATTTCCGCCGGCACCGGCGGGCGACGGAGAGAACGGAGTGGTGCAGGTGAGCGCCGCGCTGAAGTACACGCTGGGCCGGATCGGGCTGTTCGTCGCCGTCCTGGCGGCTCTCTGGCTGGTCGACATGGACGTGTTCCTGAAGCTGATCCTGGCCCTGGCCTTCTCTGCCGCGCTCTCCTTCCTGCTGCTGCGGGGCTGGCGGGACGAGATGGCCCAGGAGATGGCGGACGCCGCCGAGCGCCGCCGCACCGAAAAGGAACGCCTCCGCTCGGCCCTAGCCGGCGAAGACCAAACCCAAACCCCCACCGACCCCACCACCCCCACGGACGGACCCCCGCGTTGATCAAGAGGTTTGCGTCACCGACAGCCGATCTGGTGACGCAAACCTCTTGATCAACCGTTTGGGCCGGGCCGGGCCGGGCCGGGCGGGGGTTGGGGTTACCAGTTGGTCGAGCCGGGGACCTTGGGCCAGGGCTTTGCGGTGGGCTTGATCAGGTACGCGATGCCGCCGGAGCCGCCGGAGACGCCGCCGCTGGCGTTGGTGCGCTTGGTCCGCAGCCAGATCTGCTCGAACTGCGCACGCTTGTAGACGTTGCGCACCACGTCGTTGCTGGACGAGGCGGGGTCGTTGACGATCACGTCGCCGTCGGCGGTGAAGCCGACCACCACGAAGAGGTGCCCGGAGGTCCCGTAGTTCGCCCCGTCCAGCTCGCTGGCGAGGAAGGACTGGCTGGTGACGACGGGGATGCCGGCAGCGATGAAACGCTCCAGCTCGTCCAGTGAGTGCAGTCGGGTCACCCGGCTCTCCAGGCCGGGGAAGCTGGCCGCGTACGCGGTGTTGAACGGCCAGTTGCCGGCGCCGTCGTACGCGTAGTCGTAGGTCATCCGGGCCGCGTGGTTGACCGTCGGGTCGGGGTAGGTCGGGTCCACCCAGGAGGTGTCGGCCTTCGACGGCTTGCGACCCCAGTACTCGACCACCATCTCGGTGGAGGTGGGCGAGCACCACGCCTCGCCGCCGCCGTCGTACTCGGGGTAGTGCCCGGCGTGCACGTTCTGCGAGTAGCGCGGCACCGGCAACTCGACACCCCAGGCGATGTGGCCGGCGCTCGGCGTCACGGTGAACCGGTCCGGCACGGTGGAGCTCATCGCGCCGAGCATCCGCACCACCGGCGCGGCGGTCTGCCCGGGCGTCCGGTAGAGGGTCAGTCGCAGCTGGTACGACCGCAGCAGCACCCCGGCGGCGGCGTCGTCGATGCTGAAGGTGTCGGTCCAGATCGTCGAGTGGGGATCACCCTGCCCGTCGACGCTGGTCCGCTTGATGTCGGCGTCGCCGGACGCCCAGCGACCCATGACGTACCACGGGGTCTGGTCGCCGCTGGTGTAGCTGCCCTGCATCTCCACCTGGATCCAGGTGCCGGCGGGGGTCTCCGCGTTCCACGAGGCGATCAGCTCGGTGGCGTCGAACCCGATCCGGGTCACCGGCGAGGTCCACGTGCCGTACTCCCAGGTGCGGGTGGTGCCGGTGTGCGGGTCGGCGTACTCGGTGGTGCCGGCCGGGCGGGCCAGGGTGAGGCCCGCTCGGGCGCCGGGCACCACGCGGGTGCCGTCCTGGTTGCCCCGGTGCCAGTCGGCGGGTCCGGACCAGTCCTGGAAGGTGATCTGCTCGTCGTGACGGGGGACGGGTGGGCGGGCCGCCGTCGCGGGCGCTGTCGTGGCGAACAGGGTGAGTGCGGTGACGCCGGCGATGGCGGCCGCGCATAAGCGGGATCTGGCCATGAGTGCTCCGCGGTGTCGAGAGGGGCATCGTCGCAGGTCAGTTTTCCGCTCGGAGAGAAGTTTCGCCAGGTGTTCACGCATGGAAAATCATTGCCGCAGGGATGATCAGCTCGGGATGCATCAAGCAGCGATCAATATTGATATGACCATGTGACAGGTGGTGAAGTGTCCTTCACCGAGCGGGATCTCCCGCCCATCAAGGAGGTAGTCCATGGCCCTCCGCACGCCCATCCCTCTCCGCCGCGTCCTGGTGCTCGCCGTCGTCGCCGGGCTGGGAATCGTCACCGTCGCCGCGGGTCCGGTCGCCGCCCGTCCGGCACCGGACCGGACCGCCGAGCCGACCGCCGCCAGCTACCGGGTGCTCGGACCCCGAACCCTCGCCGACCGCAACGCGGTGGCCCGCACCGGAGCCGCCATCGACTACTCCGAACACGGGGTGCTGCACATCTCGGCCACCGCGGGTGAGGCCGCCGCGATCGGCAAACTCGGTTTCCGGCTGGAACCGCTCGCCCCACCGCCCAACGCCGAGCGCGGCGCCGACGGGGTGGGCACGCTGGCCTTCCCGCCCGCCGACTCCAACTACCACGACTACGCGGAACTGACCGCCGTCGTGAACCAGGTCGTCGCCGACCATCCGGCGATCGCCCGCAAGATCAGCATCGGTTCGTCGTACGAGGGCCGCGACCTGATGGCGGTGAAGATCTCCGACAACGTGGGCACCGACGAGGCCGAGCCGGAGATCCTGTTCAACTCCCAACAGCACGCCCGTGAGCACCTGACCGTCGAGATGGCCATCTACCTGCTCAACCTCTTCACCGACAGCTACGGCGGCGACTCCCGGATCACCAACATCGTCAACAGCCGGGAGATCTGGATCGTCCCGACGGTCAACCCGGACGGCAGCGAGTACGACATCGCCACCGGGTCGTACCGGTCCTGGCGTAAGAACCGGCAGCCCAACAGTGGCTCGTCCAACGTCGGCACCGACCTGAACCGCAACTGGGGCTACAACTGGGGTTGCTGCGGCGGCTCGTCCGGCTCGACCTCGTCGGAGACCTACCGGGGCCCGTCGGCGTTCTCCGCCCCCGAAACGCAGGCGCTGCGCAACTTCGTCAACGGCCGGGTGGTCGGTGGTGTGCAGCAGATCAAGGCCAACATCGACTTCCACACGTACTCGGAGTTGGTGCTCTGGCCCTACGGCTACACCACCGCCAACACCGCGACCGGGATGAGCGCGGACCAGTACAACACCTTCGCCACCATCGGCCAGCAGATGGCGGCCACCAACAACTACACCCCGGAGCAGTCCAGCGACCTCTACATCACCGACGGGGACAGCCTCGACTGGTTGTGGGCCACCCACAACATCTGGGCGTACACCTTCGAGATGTATCCCGGCTCGTCCGGTGGCGGCGGCTTCTACCCGCCCGACGAGGTGATCGGAGCGCAGACGTCGCGCAACCGGGAGGCGGTGCTGATGCTCAGTGAGTACGCCGACTGCCCGTACCGGGCCATCGGCAAGCAGGCACAGTACTGCGGCGGTGGTGGCGGCACCACGGTCTGGTCGGACACCTTCGAGACCGCCACCGGCTGGACCATCAACCCGGCCGGCACCGACACCGCCACCGTCGGGGCGTGGGAACGGGGTGCCGCCCAGGCGACCACGTCCTCCGGCGCCAAGCAACTCACCCCGTACGCCGGATCCAACGACCTGGTCACCGGCCGGCTCGCCGGGTCCGCGGCGGGTGACTACGACGTGGACGGCGGCACGACCAGCGCCCGGTCCCCGGCGGTGACCCTGCCGTCGTCCGGCACGCTGACCCTCTCGTTGGCCTGGTACCTGGCGCACGGCTCGAACGCCTCGTCGGCGGACTACCTGCGGGTGAGCGTGGTGCACAACGGCGGCACCACCGCGCTGCTGACCCAGGCCGGCGCGGCGACCAACCGCAACGGGAGTTGGGCGGTGGCCAACCTCAACCTGACTCCGTACGCCGGCCAGTCGGTCCGCATCCTCGTCGAGGCGGCGGACGCGTCCGGTGCCAGCCTGCTGGAGGCGGCTGTGGACAACGTCACCATCACGTCCTCCTGATCGGGTGGGGCCCCGTCCCGCCCCGGCGGGGCCCCGCCACCCCTTCCCGAACGCCAGGATCCGGGACATATGCCCCCCAGCGTCCGCCGTGCGGCACTCCATTGAATCGGCCCGCGCCGATCGATCCTTGATCGATCCGGCACGTCGTGGCGGTGCGCTACCGTCTTAGCGACCCGTCCGCAGCGAAGCCGGTGCGAAATCCGGCGCTGTCCCGCAACTGTGATGCCCCACCCGACGGTGGGGACGAGCCAGGTCGCCTCGGATCGGTCGCGATACGCGCTCTCGAGGAAGGGCGCCTCGTGGGCGGGCGTACGAAAGTCCCTGTCGGCGAAGCACCACACTCCTCGACCGACAGGAGGCCCCCATGTTCAGACGTACCCCTCGGCTTTTCGCCGCGACCCTCGCGGTCGCCGCGCTCGCCCTCGGCGCTTGCGCCGAGAAGGCCGACGACAAGCCGAGCACCGGCACCGCGGCCGCGGCCTACCCGGTCACGGTCGGCCCGCTCACCCTCGACAAGCGGCCCGAGAAGATCGTCTCGCTGTCGCCGAGCGCCACCGAGATGCTCTTCGCGATCGGTGCCGGCGCCCAGGTGACCGCCGTCGACGGCCAGTCCAACTACCCGGCCGACGCGCCCAAGACCGACCTCTCCGGCTTCCAGCCCAACGCCGAGGCGATCGCCGGCAAGAACCCCGACCTGGTGGTGCTCTCCGACGACCGGAACAAGGTCGTCGAGCAGCTCGGCAAGCTGAAGATCCCGGTCTACCTGACCCCGGCGGCGACCACGCTGGACGACTCGTACAAGCAGATCACCGACCTGGGCACGCTGACCGGGCACGCCGACCAGGCCACCGACGTCACCACCCGGATGAAGGACGACATCGCCAAGCTCATCAAGGACCTGCCGCAGCGCGCCCAGAAGCTCACCTACTTCCATGAGCTGGGCCCCGAGTTGTACAGCGCCACCAGCAAGACCTTCATCGGCTCGCTGTACAGCCAGGTCGGCCTGACCAACATCGCCGATCCGGCCGACGCGGACGGCAAGAACGCCGGCTACCCGCAGCTGTCCCAGGAGTTCATCGTCAACGCCAACCCGGACTTCGTCTTCCTGGCCGACGCGAAGTGCTGCCAGCAGAACGCCGACTCGGTGAAGGCGCGCAGCGGCTGGGCCGGGCTCAACGCCGTGAAGAACAACCAGGTGGTCGCGCTGGACGACGACATCGCCTCCCGCTGGGGCCCGCGCGTCGTGGACCTGCTCCGGGTCATCATCGACGCGGTCGCCAAGGTGCCCGCGTGACCACCGTTCGTCGGTGAGCGCGAGGAGTGAGCCGGGCCTGCGAGCCCCTTCGGTGGCTCGGCCGGCGGGGCTGCGCATGCGGTGGCTGGTCGTCGGGGTGTTCGCGGTGCTCGTCGCGCTGGTCGCCGGGGTGTCGCTGGGCCCGGTGAGTCTGCCGCCGGGCAGTGTCGCGGCCGAGCTGCTCAACCTGATCCCGGGTGTGCGTCTCGACAGCGGGCTGTCCGAGCGGGAGATCGCCATCGTCACCGAGCTGCGGCTGCCCCGGGTGGTGCTGGGCCTGCTCGTCGGCGGTCTGCTCGCCCTTGCCGGCGGCTGCTACCAGGGTGTGTTCCGCAATCCGCTGGCCGACCCGTACCTGCTCGGTGTTGCCGCCGGCGCCGGCCTCGCGGTCACCGCGGTGATCGCCCTCGGCGGCGCCGGCCGGGAGGGCGCGATCTCCGGGTTGCCGATGACCATCCCGCTGGCCGCGTTCGCCGGCTCGCTGCTCGCCGTGACGATGACCTATGTGCTCGGCGCTGCCGGCGGGCGTAGGGGGTCGCCAGCGATGCTGATCCTGGCCGGGGTGGCGGTCTCCGCGTTCCTCTCCGCCGGGCAGACGTACCTGCTGCAACGACACTCCGACAGCATTCAGCCGGTCTACTCCTGGCTGCTCGGTCGGTTGGCGACCGCTGGCTGGCACGATGTGCTGCTGGTGCTGCCGTACGCGGCGCTGACCACCGTGGTGGTGCTGCTGCACCGCCGTGAGCTGGACGTCCTCGCGGTCGGCGACGACGAGGCGAGGAGTCTGGGCCTGCACCCGCAGCGCACCCGGTACCTGTTGATCGCCGCCGCGTCCCTGGGGACCGCAGCGGCGGTCTCGGCGACCGGGTTGATCGGCTTCGTCGGCATCATCGTGCCGCACACCGTCCGGCTGCTGGCCGGGTCGAGCTACCGGGTGATCCTGCCGATGTCACTGCTGTTCGGCGCGGCGTTCCTGGCGTTGACCGATGTGGTGGCCCGCACCGCCGCGGCGCCGAGCGAGGTGCCGATCGGAGTGGTGACCGCCCTGCTGGGCGGCCCGTTCTTCGTGATCGTGCTGCGGACCGCCCGGCGGGTACTCACGTGAGTCCCGAATCCACCGCTGGTCCGTCCCCTGCCGGCCGGTCGGTCGACGGTGACGTGCCGGCCGTCGAGGTGCGGGGGCTGCACGTCAGCCTGGACGGCACGCCGATCCTGACCGGCGTCGACGTCGCCGTCGCCGTCGGTGAGTGGGTCACCGTGATCGGCCCGAACGGCGCCGGCAAGTCGACCCTGTTGCGCGCCGTCGGCGGCCTGCTGCCCGCGCCGGGGGCGATCACCCTGTTCGGTACGGCGAGCGCCGCGCTGCGCCGCCGGGATCGCGCCCGGATGGTGGCCACGGTGGCGCAGTCCCCGGTGGTGCCGCCCGGTATGTCGGTGCTGGATTACGTGCTGCTCGGCCGTACCCCGTACATTCCGACGCTGGGCCGGGAGTCGACCGCCGACGTCGATGCGGTGCACGAGGTGCTGGGTCGGTTGGACCTCACCGGCCTGCACCGGCGCGAGCTGGCCACCCTCTCCGGGGGTGAACGGCAGCGGGTGTTCCTCGCCCGGGCGCTCGCCCAGGGCGCGACGTTGCTGCTGCTCGACGAGCCGACCAGCGCCCTCGACATCGGCCACCAGCAGGAGGTGCTGGAGGTGGTCGACCAGTTGCGCCGCGAGCACGGTCTGACCGTTCTCGCCACGATGCACGACCTCTCCCTGGCCGGGGAGTACGCCGACCGGATGGTGCTGCTCGCCGGCGGGCAGGTGGTGGCCGCCGGAACCCCGACCGAGGTGTTGACCGAGCACCTGCTCGCCACCCACTACCGGGCCAGCGTCCGAGTGGTGCCCGGCACCCACGGCCCCCTGGTGGTCCCCGTTCGCCCGGCCCGCCCCAAGCGTTGATCGTGAGGCGAGCGCAAGATCGTGCTCGATCCTGGAAACAGGGGGGTCCGGGATGTGGGAGGCCACTAGATCCAGGATCGAGCGCGATCTTCAGGCGGGGTCAGGGACCCAGGTCGATGACGGAGAAGAGCGCGCCCTGGGGGTCGCGTAGGGCTGCGAAGCGGCCCGCCGGGATGTCACGGGGTGGCACGAGGATCGTCCCGCCCAGCTCGGCGGCGCGAGCCGCGGCGGCGTCCGCGTCGGCCACCGCGAAGTAGACCGTCCAGTACGCGGGCAGGTCGGCCGGGAAGTCGTCGGCCAGCGGCGGCATCATCCCGGCGACGATCTGCGTCCCGAGCCGCCACCCGGTGTACGTCATTTCGCCGACCGGCTGGTCGTCCGGCTGCCACCCGAACACCAGCTCGTAGAAGACCTTCGCGCCCTCGGGGTCGGGGGTGACCAGCTCGTTCCAGCTCATCGCGCCCGGCACGTTGAACACTTCGGCACCGGCCATCGTCAGCGGCTGCCAGACGCTGAACGTCGCGCCGGCCGGGTCGGCGAAGACCGCCATCCAACCTCGGTCGAAGACCTCGAAGGGCGGCACGACCACCTGCCCGCCGGCCCGTTCGACCCGGCCGGCGACCAGTTCCGCGTCGTCGGTCGCGAGGTACGTCGACCAGATGGGCACCTGGTCCGGGATCGCTGGAGGCCCGGCCCCGGCGACCGGCCGGCCGTCGAGCAGGAAGACCGTGTAGCCGCCCGCCTCGGGTTCCGGCGTGACCCGGCCGGTCCAACCGAACAACTCCGGGTAGAAGCGCCGCGCGTCGGTCAGGTCCGGGGTGGCCAGGTCGGCCCAGCAGGGCGTACCCGGCGGGACGGTGCTCACGGTGTCAAGACCCCTCTCGGCCCGGGCGGCCACGACGACCCCCTGCCGGAATCCTGGCACCGTCCCGCCGCGGTCCGGGGCGGAACCGGACGAATCGTCAGCTGAACCGGCGACCCTCGTCCCGCCGGTAGGCCCAGCCGGCGAGCGAGGCGAGCACCACCACCCAGACACCGAGCATGATCAGCGCCAGCGGTTGGACGCGAAAGTCCCCGACCGACGCCCACATCAGCTCCGCCGCGCCCCGGGTGGGCAGGTACGGCGCGATCGTCTCGATGAACCCCGGTGCCTCACCCGGCGCGGAGAGTAGGCCGCCGCCGAACGCGAGTGGCAGGAAGACCACCTGCGCGATCACGATCGCCGCCTTGCTCGGCAGGGAGTAGCCGATGGCGAGGCCCATCAGCGTGAACGGCACCGAGATGACGGCCACGGTGCCGGCGGCCAGCAGGAACGCCGCCGGGCTGAGGTGGGCCGCGGTCAGCGTCGCGCCGATCACGACGACCGGGATCAGCGAGAGGTAGGTGAGCGCCAGGCCGGCGAGCACCCGGCCGGCGAAGCGGGGCGCCGGCCCGGCCGGCAAGGTCCGGGTGTACGGGTTCCACGGCTGGTCACGATCCTCGGCGACGCCGATGCCGTACTGGAAGATGTTGGCGCTCATCACCGAGAAGGTGACCATCGACGCGGTGGCGAAGGTGGCGCCGGTCGCGTCGTCCCCCGCGAACGGGACCACGAAGAAGATCATGGCGGCGGCCGGGAAGAAGGCGCTGCCGAAGACGGCCACCGGAATCCGGATGATCTCCAGGAGCTGGTAGCGGGCGTGGACCAGGGTCAGCTGCACGGTCGCCTCCTCAGACGGTGGTGGGTTGGCCGCCGGCAGCGGCGGTGGCGGGCTGCTCCCCGGTGGGTTGGTCCCCGCTCGTGATGGCGAGGAAGGCCTCCTCCAGCGAGGTCGGTCGTACCTCCAGGTCGCTGAAGGTCGTTCCGGCCCGGACCAGCGCGCGGACCAGCTCGTCGGCGTCGGTGGTGAGCAGGTGCAGCCGGCCGTCGATCCGCTCGGTGCGGACCAGGCCCGGCAGGTCGGGCAGTTGGTCGGCGACCAGGCTGACCCGGCGTACGCCGACGATGCCGCGCACCGCGTCCACCGTGTCGTCGACGAGCACCCGGCCCTGACCGATCACCACCACCCGGTGGGCCAGCGCCTCCACCTCCTCCAGGTAGT
Source organism: Micromonospora arborensis (assembly GCF_003205615.1). Lineage (GTDB taxonomy): Bacteria > Actinomycetota > Actinomycetes > Mycobacteriales > Micromonosporaceae > Micromonospora > Micromonospora arborensis. The sequence continues at coordinate 32,229 of NZ_PYBV01000039.1, forward strand.
GGCTGCTCAACAGCACGGTGCCGCCGTCGGTGTGGAACGCGCGGATCGCCTCCCAGAGGGTGTGCCGGGCGGCCACGTCCAGGCCGGTGGTCGGCTCGTCGAGCAGCACCAGCCGGGGCCGGCCGACGAACGCGAGCGCCACCGCCAAGCGGCGGCGCTGCCCGCCGGACAGCCCACCGGTCTGCCGTTTGCCGAGATCGCCCAGACCGAAGCGGTCGAGCAGCTCGCCCCGGGGCACCGGGTCCGCGTAGTGCGCGGAGACGAAGTCGACCACCTCGCCGACCCGCAGCGTGCCCGGCAGGCCGGTCTCCTGCGGGGTGACCCCGATCTGTCGCCGGGTCGCCGGGTCGCGGGGGTCGCCGCCGAACAACTCGACCCGCCCCGAGCTGGGGCGGCGCAGACCTACCAGCAGGTTCATCAGGGTGCTCTTGCCGGCGCCGTTCGGCCCGAGCAGGCCGACCAGCTCACCGGCCCGGACTTCCAGGTCGACGCGGTCGAGGGCGAGGACGTCGCCGTACCGGCGGCTGGCCTGGTCAGCGCGGGCGAGGGTCATAGCTGCTCCTTCGGCAGGGCGGGGTCGAGCAGAGTGCAGATCGCCTCGGTGTACTCCTCGAACGCCAGCCGGCCCCGCCGGCTCAGCCGGATCAGGGTTGCCGGGGTGCGTCCACGGTGGGTCTTGCTGATCTCCACGTAGCCGGCGTCCTCAAGCTTGCGCAGGTGCACGGAGAGATTGCCAGCGGTCATCGCGAGCAGTTCCTGCAACCGGGGGAACGCGATCCGGTCGCCGTCGCCGAGAGCGGAGAGGCTGGCGACCACCCGGAGTCGGGCCTGCGCGTGGATGACCGGGTCCAGTTCGCTCACTGGCGGTGTCGCTGTCGCCGTCGGGCAATCGTGCCAGCGACCAGGATCCCGCCGCCGCCGGCCACCGCCACGACCAGCGCGTGCCAACCCGGCCCGGCGATAGCGCCGGCCAGGTTGATCACGCTGATCCAGACGCCCAGCCGGAACAGGTCCCGGTCCAGCCAGATCGCCCCGCCGGCCATTTCCAGCGCGCCGGTCAACCCAACCGCGGTCGCCGACCAGACCAGCCCCGCCAGATCGTCCGGCAGGTACTCGGAGATCCGGCCGAGCCCCGCGTAGACGCTCACGGAACCGAGGGCCCAGGCGCACCCGTACCAACGCCCGCGGAGGGCGGAGTCACCGATCACCTGGCCGTAGGCCCGAGCGTTGACCACTGCCTGGATCACCCCGGCAGTCAGGAGGAGCGCGAAGAGAACGGTCAGCGGCAGCCAGACCGGCAGCCGGAGCAGTTCCCGGTCGCCGGGGGAGAACCGGAGGAAGAACAGCCCGAAGCCGACCAGCCAGGCGACGCCCCACGGCCAGTAGAGCAGGCGGGCATCGGGAACGAGCCGGCGTGCCGTCGCTGACCGCTGGTCTTCGATCAGCCGGAGCGCCGCTGCGGCGTCGGTGGGCGGCAGATCGTCGTCGGGGTTCACGCAAAGAACTTTATGTAACAAAGTCAATGCTGGGTGACCCGCACGTCGCGGGCGGGGTGACCGGTCGGGGTGGGGAGTGCCTATGGTGGGGAGGTGTCGCGGCTGAGTCGTCGCGCAGGACACAGGGGAGGGTCCGTGTCGAGCCCGAGCAATGAGCTGGAGGTCCAGCCGGAGGCGCTGAAGGCGTTCGCCAAGGCGTCCACCGATCGGGCGGCCCGCTTTCGCGAGCTGCACGGCTCGTTTGGTGAAGGGCACGTGCCCCGGCACGCGTTCGGGGTGATGCCGGCGTCGTTCAGCCTCGCGGCGTCGTACGCCGAGCAGTTCGAGGCGTGCCTGCAAGGGCTGGCCGACGGCGCTGAGGTGATGGCCGACATCGCCGATGGGCTCGACGACACCGCCGACGCCTACACCGGCACCGACGTGGCCAACACCGACATGTTCGTGCCCGGCCGGCCGGCCGCTCCCGATGTCATCGCACCGGGCCCCTGGTCGTCGGGCCCCTCGACTTCGAACGGGCAGGTGCCGGCGTGAGCACCGAGGCGTTGCAGCGCAACAAGACCTACTTCGAGCAGATCGTGTCGGGCACCCCCGACCCGTTCAAGCCACTGTCCAATGCGGTGCTCTGGCCCTTCGAGCAACTGCTGGAGCTGGTCGCCGGCGAGCCGGATGACCTGATGAAGGCGGCGCAGCTCTGTCTGACCACCGGCGAGGCGGTCCGGGAAATCGCCGGCGACCAGGTCGCCGACCGGGCCCGGTTGCGCGGTGCCTGGACGGGCGACGCCGCAGAGAGCTTCCATGCCTCGATGGAGTCGATCGAGGAGGCGATCGAGGAACTGGCCCGAGGGCTCGACGGCACCAAGGAGGTGCTGGTCGACGCGGCGAACGCGGCGGTGGACGCGTTCAACCTGCTGGTCGAGCTGATCCTCGAGTTCCTGCTCTGGTTCCTCACCGAGGTGATCATCGCGGCGGTGGCGGCGGCACTCAGCGCCGGCATCTCGCTCGCGGCGACGGTCGTCCGGGTGCTGGCGCGGCTGGCGACCACCGTCGGTCGGATGGTGAAGATCGTCGGCAGGTTCGCCGAGGTGCTCACGAAGCTGGCCACCAAGTTGGACGAAGTCGCGGAGGCGCTGATGACCTATCGCGCGGCCGTGCTGCGGATGAAGGAGCTCAAGAAGAGCTACAAGGCGTGGAACAAGAGCTTCTACACAAAGGAAGGGCTGGGCTTCCAGGCCGAGAAGTTCAAGACCCTCTTTCCCGGCAAGTTCGTCATCAACCAACTGTCGCCGGTCAACATCCCCGGCCTGGGCGGTGCACTGTTGGACACCGGCGTCGGTCTGCACGACGTCTCCGACGGCACGAAGGACCGCAACTACCTGGTGGACGGCACGTACAAGGCGGACCTTGGTCCCTACACCGAGGGCGTGCAGGATGTCTTCGACTCCATCCTCAACTGAGTGAGAGAACGACATGACCTTTCCCGGCCTGGACCGGATCGAGGCGCTGGCCCGCAACCTGGACGGTTGGCAGCGCGAGCTGTCCTCGCGGATGGGTGAAATCGAGGACAGCCGCGCGGAGGGGGTGAGCGACTCTGGCCTCGTCCGGGTCACCGCTGCCGCCGACGGGACGATCGTTTCATCCGAGGTGAACGCTCGTGCGATGCGCCTCGACTCGTACACGCTCGCGGAGGAGTTCACCGCCGCCGCCACCCGCGCCCAGGAGGCGGCGTCGGCGCGGGTGCGTGAACTCATCGGCGAGGTGATGGGCGGCACGCCGGGCGGCAGCCGGACAGATGGGCACTGAGCCGATGGCGGAGTCGCCATACCTCGACCGGCTCCGCGAGCTGGTGGAGCCGGGTGAGCAGGTGCTCACCATCGCCCCTACCGACGTCGCGCAGGGGATCCGGCCGCCCAAGCCGCCGAACGCGGAGCAGCCGAAAACCTCTCGAGGTGGCTTCAGCCCCCTCGGCTTATTGCTCAACGTGCTCTCGCCCAACGTGGTCTTCGCAGCCGGGGACCGCTTCGTCGACCTGGTCGTCTGGGGCATCGCCGGTCGCGGGGCCCCCGGCTCCGCGGCGTCCCGACTGACTCACGCCCACTGGCTCACCCTGATCGAGCCCGGCCTGCGGCGCACGCTGCTCGTGGTGACCAACCGGCGCCTGCTGGTCTGCCGGGGCGGCCAGACGTCGCTGTACCGCCGGACCGACCCGGCCGCCGAGGTGGCCGGCACCGAGATCATGTGGTCGGCTCCGCGCGCCGAGATCGCCCAGGCCCGGGTGGGCTGGCACCGGCTCAACCCGAAGCGGCTGACGATCGAGTTCACCGACCACTCGTGGCTCGCGTTCACCGTGCCGATCGCGGAGTCCGGCCGGCCGCTGCGCGAGGTCGCCTCAGCCCTCTCCGGCTGAGCCGCCAGTCAGCGGCGCAGGCAGCGGCTCGTGGTGCAGCACCGCCAGCCGGGACACCGCCCGAGTGAGCACCACGTACAGCCGGTGCAGCCCACGCGGTTCGGCGGCGACGATCGCGGCCGGCTCGACCACCACCACATGGTCGTACTCCAGGCCCTTGACCAGCGTCGCGGGCACCACGGTGACCCGCTCCGCGGTCGCCACGTCGTCGGCGGTCGCGGTCGCGACACCGGCGGCGGCCAGCGCCGCGCGCAGCCCGTCGACCGCGTCGTCCGCGACGATCACACCGATCGAGCCGTCGTGCGCGAGCGCCGCGCGTACCTCGGCCACCGTCGCCGAGGTCAGGTCGCTCACGGTACGCACGTCCAGGCCGCCGTCGTGGCGCAGCGATTCGGCCGGCGGTACGTCCACCGCGAGCGCCGGGAGCAGCAGGTTCGCGAACGCGACCACCGCGGCGGGCACCCGGAACCCGACAGTCAACGGGACCACCACGGCGTCCGGCTTGCCCAGGTGGGCGAGGGACTCCCTCCAATCCGTCGCCGCCCACGGCGCGGTGCCCTGGGCCAGGTCACCGAGGAGGGTGACCGAGCCGTGCTCGCTGCGCCGGGCAATGGCCCGACACTGCATCGGGGAGAGATCCTGCGCCTCGTCCACCACCACGTGCCCGAACCCGGAGAGCCGTTCCAGCAGCCCGGTCGCCTCGTCGATCAGCACCGCGTCGGCTGCGGTCCAGCGGGTCGCCTTCGCGGTACGAGCCGGTTTCGCCCAGCGGAGCAGCGCCTGCTCGGTGTCGTCGAGCAGCCCGTCCGCGGCGGCGGCGAGCCGGTCCGGGTCGGAGAGCAGGCCGTGTACCAGCCCTTCCGGGGTGAGCGCCGGCCAGACCGCGTCCAGGAAGTCGACCACCGGCCGGCAGCGGCCCATCCGACGTAGCCAGGCATCGCTGGGCGACTCCGCCCGCCGCGCCTCGGCCTGCCGTTGCAGCAGGCTCACCACCCGTGCCCGGACCCGCTCCCGGCCCGTGCCGTACGGCAGCCCTTCCCGGCGGGTCTCCTCGACGATCCGGTGCAACGGTTCCAGCCCGATCCGCCACCGGAACGAACCGTCCGACACGGTGATCGAGTCTGTCGGCGTACCTATCTGTGCCTGCACCGCGCGCTGCAGCACCCGCGCCATGCGTACGTCGTGCTTGAGCACCGCGACCGCCGGCGCCTCGACCGCCCGGACCGGCACGCTGGAAATCAACTCTTCCACCGTGGCCTGTTCCACCTCGACTTCGCCGAGCGCCGGCAGCACGGCCGCGATGTACGACATGAACGCCCGGTTCGGCCCGACGATCAGCACACCCGCCCGCCGCAACCGCTCCCGGTGCAGATAGAGCAGGTACGCGGCCCGGTGCAGGCCGACCGCGGTCTTCCCGGTACCCGGCGCTCCCTGGACACAGATGGACTCGGAAAGGTCAGCCCTGACCAGCTCGTCCTGCTCCGGTTGGATCGTGGCGACGATGTCGCGCATCGGCCCGACACGCGGTCGCTCGATCTCGGCGGCGAGGATCCGACTTGTCGTGCCGAGCTCTTCGCCCCGATCCAGACGCTCATCCTCGAAGCTGGTCAGCACACCGTTGCTGAACCCGAACCGTCGCCGGACCGCCACGCCCTGCGGATCCCGCGCGCTGGCCTGGTAGAACGACCGGGACACGGGTGCTCGCCAGTCCAGCACCAACGGCTCGCCGCGCTCATCGGCGACGTGCCGCCGCCCCACGTGGTACCGCCGCCCGTCATGATCGCTGCTGCTGCTGCTGCTGCTGCTGCTGCTGCTGCTGCTGCTCGCACCCGCGCCGGAGCCCTCGTCGCTGGTCCTGCCCGCCACGGTGTCGCGGTCGGTGGTGTGGCGGTGCGTGGTGGCTCGGTCTGGGGTGTTGCGGTCTGTGGTGTCAGGGTCCGTGGACTCGGCGAAGTCGAGGCGGCCGAAGAAGAGCGGCGTGGTCGGGTCGTCGGCCAACTCGGCCACCCGACGGGCCAGGGTCCGGCCGAGCGTCTCGGCCGCGTACGCGTCGCCGGCCACCTGGTCACCGGTGGCGAAGAGGTCTTCGGCCCGCTCCCGCATCCGTCGCAGAGCCGCCCGCGACGTTGCCAGGTGTGCGCGTTCAGCCGACAGATCTGTGTCGAGGTGGGTGTCGAGATCAACTGCGGGCATGCTGACGTCCCATCGTTCACATCTGCTGCGCGCTCGCGTGTCCGGGGGCGGATGGCCGGCCGCCCGGCGCGACGACGTCCGTTCCGGTGCAGCTCACCTCGGCCGTCAAGCGGCCTGCAACCCTACGCTCTTCGGCGAATCCTCACTACCGAATTACCGAGCCGACCACCTGTCAGAGTCGGCGTGTCACCGGGCGAGTCGCTGTTGGGTTGGCGTGTCGCTGCCGGGCTGGCCCTTCGGCGCGCCGCCGCCGGCCCGGCCGTTGGATCCGTCAGGTCGCAGTCGAGCGCGGGCTTGGCCGTGGGTCCGTCTGGTCGTAGTCGAGCGCGGGCCCGGCCGTGGATCGGTCTGGTCGTAGTCGAGCGCGGGCCCGGCCGTGGATCGGTCAGGTCGCAGTCGAGCACGGGCTTGGCCGTGGATCGGTCAGGTCGCAGTCGAGCGCCGGCCCGGCCGTGGATCGGTCAGGTCGCAACCGGGCACCGGCACGGCGTCGTCGCCGGGCTGGCCTTTCGTCGCTGGGCTGGCCTTTGCGGTGCTTGCCGGTATCAGCAGCGCCGGTGGTAGAGGTTGCGCCGTGGTGTGCGCTGCGCGTCGAGCCAACTGGGCGGGAGGAAGTCGGGCCGACCGTCCGGGGCGATGCGGACCGTCCAGTCGCCGCGGTGGACGAGCCGGTGGTGGTAGCCGCAGAGCAGCACGGCGTTGCCCAGTGCCGTCGCCCCGCCATCGGCCCAGTGTTGGACGTGGTGGCCGTCGCACCATCGCGATGGCCGGTCACAGCCAGGAAAGGCGCAACCACCGTCTCGTAGCACCAGCGCGCGTCGCAGCGGGCCGGTGAAGAGCCTGCGCTGGCGCCCCACGTCGAGAACCTGACTGTCGCCGCTCAATACGGCAGGTAGCACGGCCGCGTCGCAGGCGAGCCGGCGGACCGCGCCCGGCGTGAGCCGCGCCCCGGTCTCCAGGGTGCCCGCTCGTACGCCGTTGACCAGCTCGTCCAGCGACACGGTCACCACGAGCTGCGGCCGGTCACCGCCATTGTCGGGCAGCTGACCGGTGCGCAGCACCAGCCGACAGACCTCACCCAGCGCGTCGGCGCGGCGCTGGCCGGGACTGCGATCGTCGTGCTCACCGGCTGGGGCGCAGAGCGGATCGATCGCCTCACGGAGCAAGCTCGCGGTCTCGGTGTCGAGGTTGCCGCTGAGGCGTACCTGACCGTTCTGCTGCTCGGAGAGCGTGACGTGCCGACGAGCCTCGGCCCGCTCGGTGGCCCGTTCGAGGGCCGCCAGCTCAGCCTGGTCGGCCAAGTCCGGTGCGACGTGCGTGAGGACGCGCTCCCCGAGACGGCTCAGAATTGTCGGGTCGAAACGGTCGGCCCAGGCGATCAGCAGCTCGGTGGCCTTGTCCGCCACCTCGGGACCGGCCTCGACCGGCAGGGCCGCGATCGTCTCCGCGACCACCCGACCCTGCTCGACGGTGATGGCACCACCGAGCAGCGCCTCGCGCACCGCCGGTGGAGCGGCATCGACGGAGGCAGCGAGGTGGACGAGCTGGCGCGCGGAACGGCCGGTGATCCGGAGCCGCTCCCGCAGCCAGACGGCTGTGGACGAGGCGCCCTGAGCGACCGCCACGCCGCGCGCGTCCAACTCGCGCACCAGACCGAGCTGAACCGTGGCCAGCCGCTGCGCCAACACGTGCGTCGCATCGAGGGAAGCCTGCAACTCATCATCGGAGAGCCCCCAGAGCGCGGCGTCGGCACAGTCGCCGACGGCACCGCCTGCCTGCGCCAACGCCCTCAACATGAAGACAGATTAGAACACGTGTACGACACTTTTCTGGCCCGGATCGCCAGCCCGACGCAGGATGTCGCGAATGTGCCGCGGGCTCTCCGCCCGCGCCCGCCCCGCCCGCAGCCCACCCCGCGCCCCGCCCGCAGCCCGCCCCGCCGCACCCTGCCCCCCGCGCCGCGCCGTGCCCCCGGGCCCCGGTGCCCG
>NZ_PYBV01000004.1:0-42980 GCF_003205615.1 Micromonospora arborensis
ACCCCACTCACAGATCGGCGTGGGGCGGGACGGCGTGGGGCGGGACGGCGTGGGGCGGGACGGCCGTGGGGACCGTCCGATTCACCTCATGCCTCGTAGGGCGGTCTGCAGGCGGTCCTGGGCACGGCGGCGGCGCTCGTTGCTCGCGCCGAGCACGAGCAGCAGGATGCCGACCGGAATGAGCGCCAGCCACGGGCCGAGGCTGAACAGCGCGTGGATCGCGGTGATCGCGGTGACCGACGCGCCGACGATCACCGGTGCCTGCTGCCGGCTGGACGAGCCGAAGATCAGCACCGCGACCGCGCCGAGCAGCAGCAGCATCTGCCGCAGTGTGCTGGACTCGGTGGCCAGCACGATGGCCAGTGTCGGCACGAAGGCGGTGACCAGTGCCGGCCCGTACGCCACCCAACTGCTCAGGTCCGGTCGGTGGCGCAGTTCCAGGACTCCGACGAGAAGGGCCAGCGCGGCGAACGGCAGCGTGTACGCCTCGGGCAGCGCCACGTCGGCGACCCGCATCAGGATCCACCACGCGGTGATCTCGCAGACCACCACCGCCCAGAACAGGATCCGGCGTTCCACCGGCCGGCGACCGGGGCGCGTCGCCGCCACTCCGAGAACCGCACCCCAGGCGGCCAGCAGGGCGGCGATGTGTCGGGGCGAGTCGAAGGCGAGGGCCAACGCGATAAGCGCGGCGGCGTAACCCGTCCACTCCACAGTCGACGCCTCCCGCTGCGCCTCGGGACGGCGCAGCCGGGGCAGGGTCGCGGCGAGCACCTGCAGGACCGCTCCGACCGCGAGCACCCCGAACGCGGACCAGACCGCGGCCAGCCCAGCGACCAGGCCGGCGGTGAGGACGAAGAGTTGCGCCATGAGTGAGGCGAAGAGCCAGCCGAGGATGCGCGCCCGCTGGGTGGTGCCGAACAGCGCCCCCACCGCGCCCACCGCGACACCGCTGCCGAGGGTGAACAGGGTCAACTGACGGTCGGCCAGACTGCCGGCGAGCCCGGCGCTGCCGCCGGCCAGACCGATGGCGAACACCAGCACCCGGGCCAGTCGTAGCGAGCGGGCCCGCTCGGCCAGCGGCGGCGGTGGGGTCAGCGCGAGACCGAGCATCGCGATGGTGAAGACGGAGAGGGCGGCGACGGTGCTGGCGGGCCAGCCCCGGCCCAACGCGATGGGTGCGATCAGCAGGGTGACGGCTGCCCCGGGCAGCACCACAGGCACGGCCCGGGACCGCCGCCCGCCGCTGAACCCGGTGGCGGCCAGCGCGGCGGTCGCGGTGAGCAGCAACGCCGTCAGCACGTGGGTCGGGTTGACCACATCCGCTGGCGGGGTGAGCAGCTCCGGCGGCGGGCCCTGCCAGATCCGGCTCAGTGTGCGGTGTGGGTCGACAAGTGCGGCGACCAGCGCGGGTGCGATCGAGGCGAGTGCCAGGGCGGTCGGAAGGGCCGCCGCGGCCAGTGCGCCGGCAGCCGGGTTGACTCGCCAGCGTCGTCGCTCCGGGTCGTTCGGCAGCCGCCGTAGCGCGCCGTCGAGGCGTACCGCCCAACGCCGGACCGGTTGAGCGGACCCGGTGGGCGGCACGGTGGCCGCTCGGATCAGCTCGGCCAGCACACCGAGCAGGGCGGCGGCGGCCGCGTAGACGCCTGCGGGAAGACCGGTGGGGATCGCGGCGAGGGCGCAGATGGTGGCCCCGCCGACCACCGCGGCGCTGACCCAGGGCAGATACTGCGGTACCTGCCGGCGGACCGCGGCCACGGCGGCCAGGCCGAGGCTGGACGCGGCCAGCGTGGCGGTCAGCACCACCTGCGCCGGGTGTTCGAATTCGGCGGCCATTGCCGCCACCGCGCCGGGGAAGGCCAGCAGCGCGGCACCGATCGCCGCACCACCGATCTGTACCAGGTGTGGTGGCATTCCCTCGGTGTCGATGTCGGTCACCCGTGGGCCGGCCAGGACACGTGCCAGCGTGGCCACCACCACGCCGATCAGCGCGATGCTGCCCAGGGCCAGTGCCGTGGTCCAGGGACGGACCAGGCCGGCTCCGGCGGCGTGCAGCGCGACCACCCCGGCCACGGTGGCCCGCGACAGCCCGGCGCGCGCCTCCTCCGTGGCCACTGCGGCCATCCCGTAGATGGTGGCGACCATTCCGCCGACCAGGACCGGCGACCACCAGGCCAGGTCGAACGCCGCCGGTGCGCCGATCGTGGCGAGCACCACCGCCACGCCGGACACGTCCCAGCGCCAGGGCGGGGGGAGCAGGATGCCGGCGGCGAGCGCCAACAGTGCCAGCGCCACCGGCGCCTGCCAGGTGGCGCCGCCAACGGGCGCGGCCGGCCAGCCGCTCAGGTCGCCGTTCCAGATCGGGCCGGGGGTGGCCAGCACGCCGACCCCACCGCGCACCGCCGACCAGCCGGCGAGTACGCCGATGAGGAGCCCGCCGATGGCGAGGCCGAGGATCGGCCCGCGTCGCCACTCCTCCGGCATGGTGCGGGCCGCCACGGCGACCATCAGGACCAGGGCGGCGGCCACCGCCAACTGCCCGCCCGGGGCGAGCACCGCCCCGATCCGCACCAGCGTGGCGATCAGGGCGGTGGTGACCGCCGCTGCGGCCAGGTCCGAGCCGTCGAGGGAGAGGTCGGCGCGGCGGCCGGCGTCGATGGATGGGGCCAGGAAGAGCAGCACGGCCGCGACCAGCAGGAGCGCGCCCACCCAGGCGTCGGCGACGGTCGCTCCGGGCGCCCCGAACGCGGCGGCCGTGACCAGCAACCCGCCCAGTCCGGTGCCGACCGACAGCGGCGCGGGGATGCGGCGCTGGGAGACCTGCACGACGGCCGCGTAGCCGAGGGTCACGCAGACCGCCAGGAAGCTGGCCGCCAGGACCGGGACGGTGACTTCCCGGAGGCTGGCCGGGGTGAGGGTCGGGTCGTTCGGCAGGCTGGCGGCCACGAACGCGGCCACCGCCCCGGGCAGCGCGAACGCCGCGCCGCCGGCGGCCCAGGCGGTGACCGTGTCGGAGGCGGCCGAGGCGATCCGGACCCGTGGTGCCAGCGCGACCAACGTGCCGGCGGCGAACAGGGTGAGCAGGACCGCAGCGGTGAGCGTGGGACGGGACAGGCTGGCGCCGGCGCCGAAGAGGCCGACCACCGCCGCCCCGATGGCGTGCGCCACCGCGGCTCGGTCGGTGCGGGCGGAGAGCCCGATGACCCCGATGCCGATCGCCGTGACCACCATCGGCCAGGGCGCTGCCGCCCAACCGAGACCGAGCGAGGCCGGGACGGCGAGCGCGGTCAGCGCCGCGCCGGCGACCGCGAACTCACGACGGATCTCCGTGGGCAGGGCCAGCACCGCCGCGATGGTGAGCAGGAACGCGGCGCCCGCGAGCTGCCAGGTGGTCGGCCCGACCGCGGCGGCCAGCTCGGCCGGGTACCTGTCGAGGTCGGCACCCCAGGCGGGCAGAGCCGCCCGGACCGGTGCCACCCCGGCACGTAACGCGCCTCCGGCGACCACCAGACCGCTGACGGTCAGCGCCACCGCCGAGGCGATCTGCGGGCCCCGGCGGGCCGCCTCGGGAACCGCGCGCACCGCCAGCCCGGTCGCCGTGATGACCGCCGCGATCAGCAGCAACGCCCGACCGGGGAAGGCCACCGAGGCGATTCGGCTGAGCGCGCCGATCACGGCCAGAGTGACGATGCCGGCCGCGACGTCGGGCAGCGGCGGGCGACGCAGCACCAGCGCGCCGGCCAGCCCGACCGTGGCGGCCAGCAGCAGCACCACGCCGGCCCCGGTCGCGATCGGCACGGTCTGCGCCCGGAGGAGGGCGGTGACCGCGTACGCCAGGGCGACCGCGACCGCCACCGCGTGCAGGAGCCAGGTCAGCTCGCGCAACCCGGGCACCGGGCGGGTCGGCCGCGGATCGGCGGAGCCCGCGCTGGCGTCGATCAGCTCGGCGGCCTCCTCCGGGTCGCCCTCGGGTCGGGCCTCGGCATTGCGCTGACGAGGTGCCGACGTGGTGCCCGGCGACGGCAGGTCCGGCCCGACGGGACGTTCCAGGGCCACGCCGGAGCGGGCCAGCCAGAGGTCGACGAGGGCGACCAGGGCCAGCACCAGCGCCCAGCCGCCCGGTCCGGTGATCCGGTCGTACGCCAGCAGCGGCAGCACCGGCTGCGCGGCGAGCACGGTGGCGAAGCGGGGTGCGCGCAGATTCGTCCAGCCGGCGTACCCGAAGGCGACGCCGGCGGTGACCGCGAAGATCACCCCGGCGAAGACCGTGGCGGAGGCGTCGCCGGCGCCGATCCGTTCCACGGCCCAGAGGGCATTGCCGGCGAGCGGCACCAGCAGCAGGCCGACTGCGGCGATGGTCTCGGCGGTCGAGGTGAGCCCGCGCCGGGCCAGCGCCGGCGGGGCGAGCAGCATCAGCACGGTGGCCAGGAGCAGGATGCCGAGCCGGGCCAGCGCGTCCATCGAACTGGTCGCCACCGCGGCGAAGACCACCGCGGCCACCCCGAGCAGCAGCGCGCCCAGCCCGAGGGGGATGTTCTGCACTTCGCGCGACGACGCCTCCGGGGGGTGCTCCGGATCGTCCGCGTCCAGCCAGGAGGCCCGGGGCGGGGGCGGCGGCGGGTCCTCCGGGGCGGGCGGGGTGCCCTGGCGCGGCACCCGGGGCGGGGCACCGGTGGTGGCGGTCGGTGGCCGCCGGCCGGGGCGTCGGCGCAGCACTCGGCGTGGCCGGGTGGCCTGCTTGAGTCGCTCCTCGCTGGCGTGGGCGAGGATGTCCCGCTGGAAGAGCGCGGCCTGCATCTTGGCGGCGATCTGCCGCTGCTCGCGGGCGATGGCGGCGTCGCGTGCCTTCATCTCCGCGATCGAACGCTCGATGTCCGCCAGATGCTCGACCCACTGCGGCTGATCAGCCCCGCAGTGCGGGCAGTGGACGGCCGGCTTGATTTCCCGGCCGCACGAGGAGCATTGAAAGTTCGCCACGACACCCCTCCACCCGCACTGTGGACTTCCACTGTCGCAGCATGCCCAAAGCTGGCGCGGATTTCGACTCTTGTCGGCGGGTCCGGGGCAAACAGACGACACCGGCCGGCCACCGAGACGCTCGATGGCCGGCCGGTGTCGGTCGTTGCGTCAGGGGCGGCCCATACCCCGGTACTCCCAGCCGGCCTGGGTCCACAGCGCCGAGTCGAGGCAGTTGCGGCCGTCGACCACCTTGCGGCCGTTGACCAACTCGCCGAGGGCGACCGGGTCGGCGTTGCGGAAGTCGGCCCACTCGGTGAGGACGCAGACCAGGTCCGCGCCGGTGACCGCCTCGTTGATGCCGTCCTCGTAGGTCAGCTCGGGGACTGCGCGGCGGGCGTTCTCGGTGCCCTGCGGGTCGTACACGTGCACGTCGGCGCCGGCCTTGTGCAGCAGTGCGGCGACGGCGAGCGCCGGGGCGTCGCGAACGTCGTCGGTGTTGGGCTTGAAGGTGGCGCCGAGCACGGCGATCCGGGTGCCGGAGAAGTCCGGGCCGGCCGGCCCGGAGCGGCGGCCGAGCAGGTCCGCCGCGAGCTGGAGCACCCGGGTACGACGGCGCAGGTTGATCAGGTCGACCTCGTGCAGGAAGCGCAACGCCTCGCCGGCGCCCAACTCCTGAGCACGGGCCTGGAAGGCCCGGATGTCCTTGGGTAGGCAGGCGCCGCCGAAGCCGAGGCCGGCCTGGAGGAAGCGGTTGCCGATGCGCGGGTCGTACCCGATCGCGCGGGCGAGTTGGGTGACGTCGCCACCGGAGGCCTCGCAGACCTCGGCCATCGCGTTGATGAAGGAGATCTTGGTGGCGAGGAAGGCGTTCGCGGCGACCTTGACCAGCTCGGCGGTGGCGAAGTCGGTGACGACCAGGGGCACCTCGCGGTCCTCGGTGGCGGCCAGATCGAACACGCCCTTGTGCGCGGCGTAGAGCATGCCGTTGGCCCACTCGCTCTTCACGCCGACCACGATCCGGTTGGGCCGCAGGACGTCGTCGACGGCGAAGCCCTCCTGGAGGAACTCGGGGCTCCACGCCACCTCGACACCCAGGTCGTGGGGGGTGTGCTTGCCGACGAGTTGCTCCACCCACTCGGCGGTGCCGACCGGCACGGTGGACTTGCCGACGATCAGCGCCTTGCGGGTCAGGTGCTGCGCGAGCCCGGTGACCGACGCCTCGACGTACGACAGGTCGGCGCCCATGCCGTCGGCCCGCTGGGGGGTGCCGACGCAGATGAAGTGCACGTCGCCGAAGTCGGCGGTCTCGGCGATGTCGGTGCTGAACCGCAGGCGGCCGGCGGCGAGGTTGCGCCGGAGCAGCTCGTCCAGGCCGGGCTCGTGGATCGGCACCTGACCGGCGTTCAACATCGCGATCTTGTCTGCGTCGACGTCGAACCCGAGCACGTCGTAGCCCAGTTCGGCGTAGCAGATGGCGTAGGTCGCACCGAGGTAGCCGGTCCCCAGGAACGTCACCCGCGGCCGAGGCGCGCCCGAGGGCGGAGTCACCGCGGCGATGGCGGGGGTCGGCTGGATGGTGGGGTAGGGGATCGTCACGCCTGTCTTCTCCGCTCGCACTGGCGGCGCGTCGTCGCGTCGCATTCTGCTGCGGCGCCTGGGCGGGGCACCGGTGGGTGGCTCACTGTTGTCCACCATCATTGCCTAGCAGCGTGGGTGCACCCTCATGCCCATACCTACGCGCCGGTAACATCTCCTGAACTGCAGTCGCTAGTCTTCAGTCTGCGCGGTCGGCGGTTCGGAGTCGTCACAGACTGCGCATGATAGCGGTGAAGAGGAGGGGCCGACATGGCCGCAGGGGAGTCGTTCGACGTCTACCGGTTGCCGGAGGAGCACGAGGCGATCCGGGAGGCGGTGCGTGAGGTCTGCGCGGCGAAGGTGGCCCCGCACGCGGCCGAGGCCGACGAGACCGGAGAGTTCCCGAAGGCGTCCTACGACGCTCTGCGGGCGGCCGACTTCCACGCCCCGCACATCCCCGAGGAGTACGGCGGCGCGGGCGCGGACGCGCTGGCCACCGCCATCGTGATCGAGGAGGTCGCCCGAGCCTGCGCGTCCTCCTCGCTGATCCCGGCGGTGAACAAGCTTGGCACGATGCCGCTGTTGTTGTCCGGTTCCGAGGAGCTCAAGCGCCGCTACCTGACGCCGGTCGCGGCCGGTGAGGCCATGTTCTCGTACTGCCTGTCCGAGCCGGAGGCGGGCAGCGACGCCGCCTCGATGACCACCCGGGCGGTGCGTGACGGGGATCACTGGGTGCTCAACGGGGTGAAGCGCTGGATCACCAATGCCGGGGTGTCCGAGTTCTACACCGTCTTCGCCGTCACCGACCCGGCCGCCCGCTCCCGGGGCATCTCGGCGTTCGTGGTCGAGAAGTCCGATGCCGGCGTGAGCTTCGGCGCACCGGAGAAGAAGCTCGGCATCAAGGGCTCGCCGACCCGCGAGGTCTACCTCGACAACGTGCGGATCCCCGCCGACCGGATCATCGGCGCGGAGGGCACCGGCTTCGCCACCGCGATGAAGACCCTGGACCACACCCGGGTCACCATCGCCGCGCAGGCCGTCGGGATCGCGCAGGGCGCGCTCGACTACGCCAAGGGGTACGTGGCCGAGCGCCGCCAGTTCGGCAAGGCGGTCGCGGAGTTCCAGGGCGTCCAGTTCATGCTCGCCGACATGGGCATGAAGCTGGAGGCGGCCCGGCAGCTCACGTACGCCGCGGCCGGCAAGTCCGAGCGCGGCGACGGCGACCTCACCTACTTCGGTGCGGCGGCCAAGTGCTTCGCCTCCGACGCTGCCATGGAGATCACCACCGACGCGGTGCAGTTGCTCGGCGGGTACGGCTACACGCGGGACTACCCGGTCGAGCGGATGATGCGGGACGCCAAGATCACCCAGATCTACGAGGGCACCAATCAAGTGCAGCGGATCGTCATGGCAAGACAACTGCTCAACGGCATCGTTTAGGCTGTTTTCCCAGCTCAGGGCCGTGGGGGCTGCTGAGTTGATCTTTCGGTTGGCTTCGACTGATCCTGGCTCGTTTCGCATGCCATGCTGGTCAAATGCTGGCCTGTGAGCTGATGCATTTCTATCGACTGATCTGCATCGACCTTTGTGGACCCACCTACCCGATCATCTGATTGGTTATCGCCCATGGGTAATCGGCAGCCCTGCGGCTGGCTGCTCGCGGGGCGCGAGCCGCCCACCGTTGCCCGCCAGGCCCTGACCTGACTCGGGGGCCGGGGCGGTACGGGTTCGGACGGCCGAACGGTGGCGTCCGGTGCGCCGGGATCGGGTATGACAAAAGGGGTGGCCAGACCGGGTCTGGAGTCCCCGGTCGTGGCGGCGCCCACCCGGCGGTGGGGGTGGGGCCACCGGGCGGCGCAAGGATCGGGCAGCTCGGCTATCGGGCAGCCGCTGGACCCGAGGCCGTCATCCGGACGTCGGCCTCGAAGCCGGTCAGTTCCGTGGGCGCACTCCGGTCGCGAGACGCCGAACGCACCGCTACCCTGGCCTTCACCCGCAGGTCGAGACGGGTCTCCTGGCCGGCGGCGACCTCGACGGTCACGGTGGCGGGTCGGACGCCCACCGCGCCCGCACCGCCCAGCGGCGGCCTCGCCGTCACCGTCACCTCGTGTCGGCCCGGTGGGAGGCGGTAACACCAGGTGCGCCAGGAGAGCGGGCGCCCGGCTCCGTCGATGAGCAGCGACGGCCACGGCAGCCAGGCGTTCGGGTCCACCGATGGTCTCGCCGCGACCTGGGTGCCGTTCCAGACGTACTCGCGGGTGGCCGTGGCGGTGACGACGAGGACGCCGTGGCCGCCGTCGGCGAGGCGGGGCGGGGGAGTGCCGTCGCCGAGGAACGCTCCGGTCTCCGCCGTGCGTGCGTCCGCGTCGACCTCGTGGGACACCTCGGCACGGTACCGGCGGTCGACCCGGCGTTTCGCCCGGATGATCAGCACGGTCGCCGCCGCCGTGATCGCGAACAGGGCGGCGACAAGGGCCGCGTTCGGCCGAACGCCGGCCGCGTCGGCGACCAGCGCGACGCAGGCCAGGGCCAGGAAGGCGGCAGCGATCCCGGATACTCCCGATCCCAGCCGCCGCCGTGCCGGGGCGGACACGAGTACCCCGTCGGCGCCACCGAAGGAGGCCGGCGTCCAGTACTCCAGCTCGGCGATCTCCCCGGCCCGGAGACGTACCCGTCTCGCCGTCTCCGCCGACAACCGTCCCCGCACCTCGACGAGATGCTCGCCAGGGTCGGTCACCACCACCATCCGACCGACGCCGTGCCACATCGGCTGGTCGTCGACGCCGACCGCCTTGGCCGATACCCAGTTGGCCGGGTCGGTGGTCCTGGTCCGGATCCGTACGGATATCCCGGCCTTCCCGGCGGGCAGACCGGGGGCGGGCTGCCCCACCGGCCAGGCCACGGTGGATGCTCCCGGGAACGGCGTCGGCGGTAGCAGTCTTTCCCATCGGTTCATCGGTTGGTGTCCAGTGCCTCGTCGATCTCGGTGTCGGACATCTGCGGGTCGCCGGCCTGCTCGTTCTTGATCCCGCCGGTACTGACGTTGACGAACGGTCCGGCATAGCCCCGCCAGTCCGCCAGGACCGAGGTGGCGATCCGGACGCCGGTCGACAGGGTGGCGCTCGCGGCGGAGAACTCGATCACGCTGCTCCCGACGTTCGTCTTCAGTGCCCCCGGCAGGAGCTTGCCGAGCAGGGCACCGATCTTGTTGAGCAGGGTGATCACCCGGTCCACGATCCGCACCGCGCGCGAGGTCGCGGCGGTCGCCTGCACCGCTGTCGCCGCCCCCGCCGCGGCGACCGATCCACCCATCGTCGGGGCGGCGAGGGCCATCGCGGCGACCCACTCGATGATCATCCATTCGATCAGGGTGGCCATGATCCCGATGATGATCTGCTGTGCGGCGGCCATGATCTTCGAGAACAGCGTCAGCAGTCCGGCGATGGAAGCCGCCTCACCGCCGGTGGCCTTGATCGCTTCGCTGAACTCGGTCAACCGGGCCTTCGCCGCGTCGGCATCCTTGCCCTGCCACTCGATGAGCTGGTCGGTGGCCGCCTGCAGGGTCGCCGCGCCCAGTGGCACCAGCGCCGCGCCGAGTTCCTGCCACTTCTGCGCGTACGCCTCGATGCGCTCGGCGTTGCCGGTCAGGAGGCTCAACAGGTCCTCGAGTGGCTGGACGAAGTCGATGAGAAAGGTCAGTCCGGCCGAGATGAGCCAGTTCAGGGGATCGATCGCGAACGAGACCGCGTTGCCGACGAGGTCGGCGGCCCCGGCGTAGATGTCCGACCACTCACCCTCGCTGATACCGGTGTAGAGGTTCGCCGTCGCCTCACCGAACGGCAGGACCGACTTCGGGTCGAGGTCGACCGCGTCGGTGATGCCGAGATTGCCGGCGTACTGGCTGTCGTCGCCGCCGTCGTTGCTGAGGTAGGCGTCGTTGTCGTCCAGGTCGGTCACGAGACCCCACCCCCGTCACGGGCTCGCCGCGTACGGGTCACTTTCCGCCGCCCAGTTTCTCCTGGAAGCGCTTGAACGCCTGCTCGAGCGCCTCGTCCAGTTGGCAGTAGCGGTTCGCCGTCTCGTGGATCGCGCCGCACTGCGAGTTCAGTGCCTCGGAGATCTTTCTGATGTGATCACGGGTCTCTGCGGCCTTCTGGTCGTACGAGCCCTTCATCAGCAGCCCGAGCGCACCCCACAGCACGTCGGGTGGATCGGCGTCCTGTAGCCCGTCCGCGATCTGACCGGCGCTCGTTCCCAGTCCCTTTAGCACCTCGGCGGTGCTGGTGAGCTTGTCGGTCGGCACCACGACTCCGTCACCCACCGGCATTCCCTCTCTGCGTCGGACGTACGGTCATCGGTGCCGCTCCCGGTGCTGCTCGACCGCATCGCGGACGTGCTCGGGGATCGCCTCGCGCACCATCTCCAGGGTGCGGCCGGCACCGAGGGCCGACCCGAGTTCGGCCAGTTTGAGCGCCCGCGCGGCCTGGGCCTCCCGGATCGCGGTGAGGATCATCTCCGCGAGGTAGCGGCCCCGGCGCAGGGCGGTGTCGGGGATGTCCAGTGCGGCGACGATCCCGTCGTGGTCGACCTCGGCCCGCACCGTCCCGTCGCTGGAGAATCCCTCACCGGTCAGATCGCCGACCTGCTCGACGTACTGTTCGTAGCGCCCGATCGCGCGCCGGTTGCTCTCCCGGATCCCCTCGACGAACGCCAGCACCTCCTCGGGGTGGTGGAACTCCCGCTTGGACCCCGAACCGGTCCGCCCGGAGGGCTGTTCACTCACCGCGCACCACCGTCCCCGCCATCGAGTTGGGTGCGCAGTTGCGCTGGCGTCGGCAGCGGAGCGAACGGCGGACGCGTACCGGCGCCTAGAATGTCGGCCATGATGGCCGACAGTTCCTCGGCCATCCGGGTGTTCGCCGCCCGGATCGTCGCGACCACGACCTGGCCCAGTTCGGCGCCACCATAGTGGAACGCGCGGGTACTGAGGTGAAGGTCCCGTACTGCGCCGCCCGGACCGACCACCACGGTCACCGCATGGTCGTCGCTGGTGACCTCCACGGACGCCTCCGTGATCGCCTCCTGTATGCGTCGCGTGCGTTCGGTCATCGCGTGGGGGTCCACGGCTGGCGCTCCTCTCGCTCCGATGCCAGCGAACGCATCCGGATTGCGAACCACCATAGGGGTCGGAGGCGTCTCGTGTCCGCCCGTGATCGCGCCGTCGCAGTGCCGGTCATCGCCGCGAGACAACCTTCCATGTCCCCGGGACGTGGAAGGAGCGTGACGGACCAAGCCAAACCACTGTCGACGGCGGATGCCCCCTACGCGGCATTCGTCGAGGTGGCCTGGCAACGCCATATCCGGTTGGCGCTGGTCACAGAGCTGAGGAGTCGAATGCGATTCAGACGAGGAGTCGGCGGCGGAATGGCCGCGGCCATGCTGGTGGCGGGCACCGCACTCGCCGCAGCGAGCGCTGCGAGTGCCTCTGCGCCACCAGCCTCCGTGCAATCATCGGCGGCCCATGGCCCCGTGCGTACGGTCACCCTGGTGACCGGCGATCAGGTGACAATGTCCCCCGACGGTGCTTCCGTGTCGGCGAAGGCCGGCCCCGGTCGAAAGGGTGTCACCTTCACGATCACACAGGGAGACGGCCGCGTACGAGTGGTTCCCAGCGACGCGGTGTCGTTGTTGGCGGCCGGGCGGCTGGATCCCCGGTTGTTCGACGTGACGGGCCTGCTGGAGTCCGGGTACGACCGCCCGGATCACTTGCCTTTGATCGTGACCGGCGGCAAGGGTGCCACGGCCACCACGACGCGCCACAGCATCGCCGGGGTGGGCGGGCTGAGCGAATTACGCGACCTGCCAGCGGTCCGTGGTGTGGCGGTACGCCAGTCACGCGGAGCGTCGGTCACGTCGTGGCGTGCCCTGACCGGGGGGAGTCCGGCGCCACGCTCTCTCCGATCCGGGGTGGGGAAGGTTTGGCTGGACGGTCTGCGCAGGCCGACCCTCGACGTGAGTGTGCCGCAGATCGGTGCCCCGGCGGCCTGGCAGGCCGGCTACACGGGCATGGGCAGCACCGTGGCGGTGCTGGACACAGGTGTTGACGACACCCACCCGGACCTGGCCGGGCAGGTGGTCGGCCGACAGAACTTCACCGAGGACCTGGAGCCCGGCAGCGACCTGTCGGGACACGGCACGCACGTCGCCGCGACCATCGCTGGCACGGGTACCGCCTCAGACGGAAAGTTCAAGGGTGTGGCGCCGGGGGCGAAGCTGCTCGACGGCAAGGTCTGCACCGTCGACGTCTGCGCCGATTCGTGGATTGTTGCCGGGATGACGTGGGCGGCGGCGGAACAGCACGCGAGGGTGGTCAACCTCAGTCTCGGCGGTATGGACGACCCGGAGGCGGTGGATCCGGTCGAGGAGGCAGTGCAGACGCTGTCTGACCAGTACGGCACCCTGTTCGTGATCGCCGCAGGAAACACCGATGGCGGCATCGTCGAGGGGGAAATTTCCTCACCCGGTACCGCGCCGGCTGCCCTCACCGTCGGTGCGGTCGATGACACCGACGCGCTGGCGGGCCTGTCCCGTCGTGGCCCTGGCCCACAGGACGCGCTGAAGCCAGATATCACCGCACCTGGTGTGGGCATCACGGCAGCGCGGGGCAAGGATGCGACCAGGGTTCCCGGCAACCAGGGCGAGCAGCACACCACGCTGTCCGGGACGTCGATGGCGACCCCGCACGTGGCTGGCGCCGCGGCGATCCTGGCGCAGCGCCACGCGGGGTGGTCGGGGCAGCAGCTCAAGGCGGCACTGATGGCCACGGCTCAACCTACTGCCGGGACTGCTGTCTACGGTCAGGGTGCCGGGCGGGTCGATGTGGCCCGGGCAGTCGGGCAGGCCGTCACCACCAGTCCGGCGAGTATCAGCTTCGGTCTGCAGGGGTGGCCGCACAACGACGATCCGGTTCTGACTCGTGAGGTGACGTACCACAACTTCGGCTCGGTGGATGTGACGCTGGACCAGCGCCTGAATACCTTCGGCGCTGACGGCAACCCGTCACCGGACGGGATGTTCACCGTCAGCGCCGCCACGGTGATGGTGCCGGCGGGCGGTGAGGCGACCGTATTCGTGAAGGCCGACACCCGCACGGCAGGCCCTGACGGGTACGCCGGGGGATGGCTCACGGCCACGGCCGGTGACATCGTGGTGCGGACGCCATTTGCGGTGCACAAGGAAACCGAGAGTTACGACGTCACCTTGAAGCACATGAACCGCGCCGGTTCGTCGCCGGACGTGTCCCATACCCGGCTGTGGCGAAACGACAGGGACAACCTGCCATACGACACCGGGTACCTGTTCGGCGCGGAAGGCGACAGCGTCACCTTGCGGGTGCCCAAGGATGTGTACACGCTTGTCAGTTCGTCGAACACGTCGGGTAGCGGCCCCAAGGGAAGTGGCGGCGAAGATGTCCTACTCGCCCAGCCGGTGCTCGAGGTGGACCGACCCCGGACCGTCGTCCTCGACGGTCGACTATCTCAGCCGATATCGATCACCGTGCCAGAGCCGACGGCGAAGGTGGCGAGTGCGGGGATGCGAGCGGTCGCCAAACGCGGTGCCTACACCGCCGCCACAACGATACTCGGAACGACCTTCGAAGGGCTGTATACGGCCCGAATCGGACCCGATGTCCGCAACGAGGACTTCACCGTGAGCTTCGGCGGGCAGTGGGCCAAGCCGAAGCCGGACGGGACCTTCGACGACAGCCCCTACGCCTACCTGCTGAACTTCGCTGAACAGGGCCAGATGATGACCGGCTACAACCGGCAGGTTGCCGACCGGGACCTCGCACGGGTGCAGGTCCACTTCGCCCGCGCCAACCCGAACGCCTCGACCGGTATCAGGCGGGTTCAGGGCGGGACCGCCTTCCCCGCCGCCATGCAGTTTCAACTGCCCTTCACGCGCACCGAGTACTACAACAACAGCCCGGACGGTTGGTTGGGAATGTTTTCCGAAGCTTCCGACGATGGCGTCCTGACCAGCGTTACCGCAAACTCGTACGCCACCTACAAGCCCGGCCGTACCTACCGTGAGGTGTGGAACAAGGGCGTCTTCGGCCCTGCTTCCCCGCCCCGCTTCTTCTTCGAGGGCGCTACCCGAACCGGCGACACCATCTCCGTCGACATACCCCTTTACAGCGATGGCGCTGGCCGGGAAGGAGACAGCCTGACCGAATCGTTCACCGCAACCCTGTCCAGGAACGGCACCAAGATTGCCGAAACCGACCAACCCCGCTTTCAGTCGTTCAACGTCTCGGCCGCCGACGCGTCCTACCGGCTCGAACTTCGGGCGAACCGCGACCCGCAGCTCGAACTATCCACCACGACGCAGGTCGCCTGGGAGTTCCGCTCCAGCCACGTCGACAGCACCACCCCAGCACCGCTACCGCTGTGGACAGTCCGCTTCAGCCCGAGGCTCGACAGTCACAACACTGCCCCCGCGGATCGCACCGTCGCGGTGCCGGTCATCGCCACCCCGCAAGCCGGCTCACGCGCCGGCCAGCTCACCAACCTCACCGTCGAGGTCTCCTACGACGACGGTGCCACCTGGAAAGCCGCTCCCGTCGAGTCCGGCCAAGCGCAAGTGAGCCACCCCCACGGCCGAGGTTTCGTCTCACTACGCGCGAAGGCGATCGACGACGCAGGGAACACCGTCGAACAAAGCATCATCCGCGCCTACCGCTTCGGCTCATGACAGAACCACCCGGCTTATCACTGGGCATCACCTGCTGACCCTTCCCACGGACGTCCGGCGCGGTGGCTACGGCCGCCGCGCCGGTTTCGTTTTCTCGTAGGCGGTATCGGCGCGGCTTACGAACCTGTCGGCACTCGCCGGAAACCTGCGGGAACTGTCCACGCGGCTCGCGGCAATAACAGGTGTCCTGGGAAAACGTCGAGAGGCCGGAAGCAACGTGATCGGACAGATCTGGGCCACCGAACGCACCCGGTCCGGTAGGGATGACGAGCCCGACGATGCCACGGTCCTGAAGCGGTCCCGCCACGACCCCGAGGCGTTCGCCGTGCTCTTTCAGCGGCACGCCGGTCAGCTCCTGCGCTATGTCGGGCGCCGGATCGGACCGGAGGCCGCCGAGGACGTCTTGGCGGACACGTTCCTGGAGGCGTTCCGACAGCGGCACCGCTACGACCACAGCCGGCCGGACGCCCGGCCGTGGCTGTACGGAATCGCCACGAACCGGATGGGGCGCTACCGGCGTACCGAGCTGAAACAGCTGCGGGCGACGGAACGGACCGGTACGGATCCGGTACTGGAGGCGTTCACCGAGCGCAGTGACGCCCGGGTGAGCGCGGGCGCCCTGGGTCGGCGGTTGGCGGGCGCGCTCGCCCGGCTGCCCCGGGGTCACCGTGACGCGTTGCTGCTGGTGGCGTGGGCGGACATGACGTACGAGGAGGCGGCGGAGGCGCTCGGAGTGCCTGTCGGGACGGTCCGCTCCCGGATCAGTCGGGCCCGCAGGAGATTGCGCGAGGAGTTCGGTGGAGTCGATCCCAGGGCGGCCGAGAAGGGGCTTGTCAATGAATGAAATCGAGGTGCTGCGCGAGATGCGTGCGAATGTTCCCGTTCCAGGTCCGGAGGAGTTGATGGGTGCGCAGGAGCGGTTGAGGGCCGCTTCGGCGGCTGAGTCCGGCCGGGTGGCGACCCTGGCGCCGGGACGTTGGTGGCTGCCGCGCCCGGCGGTACGCGTCGCGGTGGCCGCGGCGGCGGTCGGCGTGGTGGCGGTCGGCGCGGTGGTCGCCGCGGGAGGTGGCGTGCCAGTCTCCGGTAAGGATGGCGCCGGCTCGGCCGTGGTGGCGGAGCAGCCGCCGAACCTGCAACTGGTCGCCGCGGCGCAGGCGACCGGGCGGACCAGTTTCAAACTGACGGTGTCGCCCTCGGACCAGAGCGCCCGGGCGGTGCAGGAGGGCGCCTACGACCCGGTGGCGAAGCGCGGGTTTCTCGCCTGGACCGACCAGCACGGCAACCGCATTGAACAGCGGGTCATCGGCAGTGATCTATATTTGATCGCCTCGGTGGACGGCCGGCCGAGCCAGGCCCGGAAGGTGACCGGTTCTGGCCGGGGATTCCGCATCTCGGGCGTGCCGGCCGGTGGCACGCTCGACGACGGCGAACGCGTACTCACCGGGGTGGATGGCGCTCTCTCGGTCGATCCTGACAAGGTCCTGGAGATCCTGGCCGAGGCGGGCACGGTGGAGAAGGCGGGAAGTTCCGGCGGGGTGGCGACGTACACGTTCCGGTACGTACTGGAGAGCCTGTCGGAGCAGACCATGGTCGGCACCGTCGAGGTGCGCTCGGGCAAGGTCAGCAAACTGACGTACGCCCTGGCCGGGCACCCGCTGTCGGAGACCGTCATGGTGTTCTCCGACTACGGCACGCCGGTCGACGTCGAGCGTCCTGCCGTCTGACAACGGTCCAGGGGTGCGCTGACCCGGGGCCCGGACAACCGGGCCCCGGTGTCGTCCTGGCGCACCTTGGCCGCGGCACCGCGGCTGCGGGTCCACGTACACTGCCCTCTCATGCCATCCGAGCACGTCACCGTCCGTTCGGTTGAACTCAGCTACACCCTCACCCAGCAGGACTGGCTTGACGGCTTCGTCGCCCACCGGCGCCGCATTCGGCGTCCCTGGCTGGTCCCGGTACTGATCGTCGCCGCGCTCGTCGGGCTCGTCCGCTCGAACGGCTTCCGGGCCATGTCGGCGACTGACGTCGCAGTCCACGCCACGGTGGGGCTCACCGCCGTCGGGCTCGGCCTGCTGATGTTCCGGCTCCTCATCGGCGCCCGCTGGATGTATCGATGGCAGGTAGGCAGGCTCATGCGCGGGAATCCCTGGCTGTCCGAGCCCATCCGAGCCACCGTGGATGACACCGGGTTACGTCTCACCAGCGCAAGCCGGAGCGAAACCGCCGCCTGGTCCCAATACCTGCGGTATATCGAGACGGACCAGTCGTTCGTTCTGCGCGCGTCCGCGCGGCTCGGTGCGGCCGTACTCGTGCTGCCCAAGCGCGGGCTGGTGACGGGCGATCCCGCGCCGCTGCGGGAGTTGCTCGAAACCCACTGCCACCAAAGCGCCTGATCAACGCAGCCCGGCAGCGCCTACGCCGACGACTGAGCCGTCGACCGCGGCGAGCACGTTCCGTGCGATCGATGTGTCGGGAGTCGATCGGCACGGTTGTGTCACAACGCCCCCCGCGGAATGGGCGACGTTGTTCCGACCGCATCTCAATCCAGGCCATTGAATGATCGCCTCATTCAGCCCTCCGGGTCGCCATGCCCGAGTCGACGAGCCGGTCGATGGCTTTCATCCGGCGCGGCCCGGGGCCAGCCCGTGGGCAGCGCCGGGTCGCTGACCATGGCTTTGGCGGGTGCAGCCGCCTCACCCATCGGGAAACAGCCAAGATTTACGGCCGAAACAAATTGCCGGAACATTAGGCTCTGCCCTGCCCTTGTTGATCAACTTGAGGAAACGTGTTGCTACCTCCACGCCTCCGCGGACGTGGGCCGATAGCGCTGTGCACCGCGCTCGCGGTGCTCGCCCCATCGCCCGCCCTGGCCTCGGCCGGATCCGCTGCACTCCCGACCCCATCCACCGTCGCGGCTGCCGCACCGTCGGCTCCGGCGACCACCCCCACCGTCACCCTGATCACCGGTGAGAAGGTCACCGCCACCAGGTCGGCGGACGGCAGCCTCAGTCCTCAGGTGCGCGACACCGAGGGCCGGCTGACCGGGTTCACCTCGTCCAGGGAAGGAGGGGACACCTACGTCTACCCGCACGGCGTGCTGCCGTACGTGAGTGCCGGGCTGCTCGACAAGCAGCTGTTCAACCTCTCCGAGCTGCTGGCGGACGGATACGACGACGCGCAGCGCGACCAGCTCCCGCTGATCGTCACCTACAACGCCGCCGCTGCCCGCTCCCGTAGCGCCGTGGCGCCTGAGGGCGCCCGCGACGTCCGCAGACTGGACAGCATCCAGGGTGCCGCGCTGAACGTCGACCGCTCGGAGACCTTCTGGTCCTCGATCACCGGCGGCGGGGAGATGACCGCCCGTTCCACAGGTAACCAGCTCGCACTCAGCGGCGGCATCGCCAAGATCTGGCTGGATGGCAAGGTCAAGGCTGATCTCGCCGATAGCACCGCGCAGGTCGGCGCCCCCCAGGTCTGGGCGTCCGGAAACACTGGCAAGGGTGTCGACGTCGCCGTCCTGGACACCGGCATCGACGCCGACCACCCCGACCTCGCCGGCCAGGTCGCCGCCACCGAGTCCTTCGTTCCCGGGGAGACGGTGAAGGACGTCTTCGGCCACGGCACGCACGTCGCCTCCACCATCGCCGGCACCGGCGCGGCCTCGGGCGGCACGGAGAAGGGCGTTGCCCCGGGCGTGCGACTGCACGTCGGCAAGGTCCTCGCCGACGACAACTTCGGCCAGGACTCGTGGATCATCAGCGGCATGGAGTGGGCCGCCCGCGACCAGCACGCCAAGATCATCAACATGAGTCTCGGGGCCGACCCCAGCGACGGCACCGACCCGATGATTGTTGCGGTCAACGAGCTCAGCGAAGAGACCGGGGCGCTGTTCGTCATCGCTGCCGGTAACACCGGTCCCGGTCCGTACACGGTCGGCACCCCCGGCACCGCGGACGCTGCGTTGACCGTCGGTGCCGTCGACGGCAACGACGCCCTCGCCGAGTTCTCCAGCCAGGGCCCGCGGGTCGGCGACCGGGCCCTCAAGCCCGACCTCACCGCCCCCGGCGTGGGCATCCTGGCCGCCCGCTCGCAGTACTCCGCCGGCGAAGGCTTCTACCGCCTCGGCGACGGCACCTCGATGGCCACCCCGCACGTTGCCGGCGCCGCCGCGCTGCTGGCCGCCCAGCATCCCGACTTCACCGCCAAGCAGCTCAAGGAAGCCCTGGTCAGCACCGCGAAGCCGATCGCTGGGCTCAGCCCGTACCAGGGCGGCAACGGCCGGCTGGACATCGCCGCCACCACGACCGCGTCCGTCGTCGCCACCACCAGTGCCGACTTCGGGTACCCCGAGTGGCCGACCGCCCCGAAGGGAACGGTCGAACGGGAGGTCCGTTACACGAACCTCAGTGACAACGCTGTCACCCTCGACCTCGCGGCGACCGTCGACGGTGGCCCGGAGAACCTCTTCACGCTGTCGTCCCCGCAGGTCACCGTCCCGGCGCGCGGCGTCACCTCGGTGACCGTGGCCACGGACTTCGACCGTGTGCCGGCCGACAACCCCTTCGCAGGTTTCCTCACCGCCACCGATGCCTCAGGCGCGGTCCGCACCCGTACCTCGCTCGCTGTCGGTCGTGAGGGCGTGCGCCACCACCTCACCTTCAAGGCCAAGGACCGCAGCGGCAAACCGACAGGTGGAGATCTCCTCCTGCTCGGGCCGGACAACACCGTCGTGCAGCAGCAGATCGATGAGACCGGCACCCTGGAACTCCGGCTTCCCGCCGGCACGTACTCGGCGTGGCTCAAGACCGACCTTGTGGGCGCGAACGGGCCGAACTCGCGAGGGCTCGGCGTGCTGCCGGTCCCGGAGATCACCCTCGACGAGGACCGCACCGTCAATTTCGACGCCACCAAGGCCCGCCGGGTCACGGTGAGCACGCCGAAAGACTCGACCTTGGACGGTGCCCGCATCGGGTTGTCTCGGGACCTCGGCGGCAACGTCTGGAGCGACGGGTGGCTCCTGGATTCCTCGTACGACAGCGTCTGGGTGCTGCCCACCGACCGCAAGGTCACGAAGGGCACCTTCAGCTTGAGCACCCTGTGGCGCACGGTGCAGCCCGCCCTGACGGTGGCGGCCGACGGCCGTGACTACGACGACCTGCGGGTGCAGCGGGCCGGAACGCCTCTGCCCCAGGGGAGCCAACACCTCGATGCGGTGTTCGCCGGCGAAGGCGGCAGCAGCGGGTACGCCAAGCTGAACGCCCGCGGCAAGGCCGCCGTGGTGCGCCGCAACGACGCCGTACCCCTGGAGCAGCAGGCTGCGGCTGCGGCGTCCGCCGGTGCCCGTGTCCTGCTCGTGGTGAACGACGGCACCGGGCGCCTCGCGCCGTGGCCGGGTTCGGTGTGGGCACCGCAGGACCCACCGCCGGTCACCGTGACCACCCTCACCCGGGACGAGGGCGAGCAGCTGATCGCCCAGATCAAGAACGAGAAGCGGGTCCGGCTCGACGTCACCTCCCACCCGACCACCGAGTACGTCTACGACCTGATCCACGAATACACCGGTGCCGTTCCGGCGGACCTTGCCCAGCGGGTCACCCCACACGACCTGGCCCGAGTCAACATGTCCCTGCGGAACTGGCGTCCAGGCCAGGCGATCGAGACTCGCAGCGGTTTCACCGCGTCGGGCTCGTCGATCAACCTCGATTACCACGAGATCCCGGCGCGCGGCGAACGCACCGACTGGGTCACCGCCGGTACGCGGTGGACCACGGACGTCGCGCTGCCGAATGAGCAGGCGCAGGTGACGGCACCCACCACCTACCGGGCTGGCTCGGTCCAGGATGAGCGGTGGTTCGGCCCGGTGCAACGGCCCCGGCTGCTGACGACCAGCAACGTCTTCCGGGGCGACGGTGACGGGATCACCGCAGTGATCCCCGGCTGGGGCGACTCGGGCACCGCGCACGAGGGCAGCACCCCCGGCAACGGGGCCGTCGACAACAGCCTACGGCTCTACCAGGGCGACAAGCTCGTCGGCGAGGCCGACCGTACCCAGCCGATGTTGACCAGCGACGTCCTCAGCCCGGAGCCGCTGCCGTACCGACTCGTGTCGGAGAACAAGCGTGACGGCTGGGCCGGGCCGTACTCCACCGCCACCAGGACGGAATGGGGCTTCACCTCCGCCAGGATCAAGCCCGGCGTCCTGTGGTGGGAACCGTCCCTGATCCAGCTCGACTACGCCGTCGACACCGACGTCGACGGCAAGGCGAAGCGCAACGCCGAACTCACCGTCACCCCGGTGCACCTGCCGACGGCGACCGAGGCGTCCGCCATCCGCACGGTGACGGTGGACGTGTCCTACGACGACGGCGTCACCTGGCACCACACCAAGCTCAAGAGCAAGGGCGACGGCTGGCGTACGCGGATCGACGCCCCGCGTACGGCAGGTTTCGTCACCCTGCGCACCACGGCCCGGGACGCCCGGGGGAACAGCGTCGAACAGAGCATCACCCGGGCCTTCGGCCTTCGGTGAGCTAGCGGAGGGCGGGGACCGGCATCGGTCCCCGCCCTTCGTCTGCCCCGGCCCGCGCGCCGGCTCAGGGCTCGGTGCGGTCGCGGTGGACGCGGCGTGACCCCCCACACAGCGGGAACGTCGGATGGTCTCTGGGCGTTGCCGACCGGAAGAATCACCCCACCCCCGCCACGACCCCGTCTCGACCCTTTTCCGCTGCCCACCGTCGGGCACCCACGCCGTGCCCCCGCATCCGTGGATGCGGTGACGTCGTGACGCACGACCTTCCGCAGAGAGATCGAGATGATGAAGCAGTTGGTGGACAAGACCGGACCCGGTGCCCGGGTGGAGA
Organism: Micromonospora arborensis; assembly: GCF_003205615.1. Lineage (GTDB taxonomy): Bacteria > Actinomycetota > Actinomycetes > Mycobacteriales > Micromonosporaceae > Micromonospora > Micromonospora arborensis. Next base: position 22,149 of record NZ_PYBV01000004.1, read on the forward strand.
CCACGGGTACGACCGAGGACGTGTTGCCCGGCGACCTGATGACCAACCGTCAGCGGGTGCAACTCGTCCTCGTGCTCGGTGCGCTGATCGCGATCGGGCCGTTGACCATCGACATGTACCTGCCCGCGCTGCCCACCATCACGGCAGGCCTGCGGACCACCGAGACCGCGGTGCAGTTGACCCTGACCGGCACGCTGATCGGCCTCGCGCTGGGCCAGCTGCTGGTCGGGCCGCTCTCCGACGTGATCGGGCGGCGTAAGCCACTGCTGGCCGGGCTGGCCACGCACATCGTGGCATCCGTGCTGTGCGTCTTCGCACCCAACATCGCCGTGCTCGGCGCCCTGCGCGTCCTGCAGGGGCTCGGCGTCGCGGCCGCCACCGTCGTCGCGACGGCCGTCGTCCGCGACCTGTTCAGCGGCGCCAGCTTCGCCCGGATCTTCTCCCGACTGATGCTCGTCATGGGCCTGGCGCCGATCCTCGCGCCGACCCTCGGCAGCGGCCTGCTGCGGTGGACCGAGTGGCGGGGCATCTTCGCGGCGCTGGCGGTGCTGGGTGCGCTGCTGATCGTCGTAGCCGCGTTCCGGCTCACGGAGACCCTGCCGGTGGCACGTCGTCGGCACGGCGGGGTGGGCGCGACCCTGCGCGACTACCGGGGGCTGCTCAACGACCGGGCGTTCGTCGGCCTGGTGCTGGTCGCCGGGCTGGCGATGGCGGCGCTGTTCGCGTACGTCTCCGGGTCGTCGTTCGTGCTGCAGGAGCAGTACGGCCTCGACGAGCAGCAGTTCGGCCTGGCCTTCGGGGCCGGTGCGGTGGGCCTGATCGCGGCCACCCAGTTCAACGTCCGGTTGCTGCGCCGCTACACCCCGCAGCAGATCCTGATCAGCGCCCTCGTCGCGGGCACGGCAGCCGGGCTGCTGCTGGTCATGTTCGCCGCGACCGAGTTCGGTGGCCTGGGCACCCTGCTCGCGTGCCTGTGGCTCGTGCTGGCCGCCGCCGGCCTGGCCCTGCCGAACGCGCCAGCGCTGGCCATGAGCCGGCACAGCGAGGCCGCGGGCACCGCCGCGGCGCTGCTCGGGGCCGTGCAGTTCGGCGTCGGCGCGCTGTCGGCGCCGCTGGCGGGCCTGTTCGGCACCGGGAGCGTACCGATGGCGGTCGTCATCGCCGGCGGCATGGCCGCCGCGCTGCTCGTCATGCTCCTCGTCGTGCCCCGCGCCGACCTCGGCACCGTCGATGCGGACCTGGCGGTCGCTCTGCACTAGCTAGAAAGAGGGCGGGCCGGTGCTCCGGCCCGCCCGACCATCAGCGGATCTCGGTGGTGTCCTCGGGGCGCGGCTGGCCGCGCGGCGGGGCGGACCAGGGCGACTCGCCACCCACCCGGCGCGGCAGCGGCTCGGTCGGTGTCGAGTCGGCTGGGTAACCCAGAGTGAGCGGCGCGGTGTCGCGCTCAGCGGCCGCCGCGGGCGGCCAGTCGGTCAGCGTGAAGTCGTCGTTACGGGGGCCTCCGTCGGACGCGGGGACCGGCGTCACGGCCGGCTCGGTCGCCGGGCACGGCCACTGCCGCCACCGCTGCACGCTGAAGGTCGCCATCAGCAGCAGCAGGCCGATCAGGGAGAGCGTGCCGTTCTCCACGGGCAGCCGCAGCGGCAACGGATCGCCGAACACCTTCCACTCGTGCGGGACCGCGTCCCGCACCGCGAAGGGCGCCACGAACATCCCGATGTACGGGGTGACCAGCAGCAACCCGGCCACCAGCGGGCCCAGCGGCGAGAAGCGCAGCGTGCCGAGCAGGCCCAGCAGGACGCCGCCGACACCGAGGTACACGGCTGGCTCGATCAGGTTGGCGGTGTTGAACGTGCCGGTCTCCACCCAGCGGTCGACCGTCCGGCTCGACCCGTCCTGCCCCAGTGTGATCAGCACCCAGGTGATGGGCGCCACCACCAACCCGGCGAGGAAGCTCCAGAGATGTCGCATCCGCGCACCGTACCGTTTTCGACATGACTGAGCACCTCTCCGACGCACCGATCGGCAAGCCGACGTCGTACTCCCGCGTCACGCTGAGCAAGATCATGACTGCCGTGGACGTGAACCTCTACGGCACCGTGCACGGCGGGGTTCTGATGAAGTTCGTCGACGACGTGGCGGGAGCCGCCGCCGCCCGGCACAGCGGCGGGACGGCCGTGACCGCGGCGATCGACGAGATCGTCTTCTCCGAGGCGGTCCGGGTCGGCGACCTCGTGCACGCGCACGCTCAGGTGAACTGGACCGGCCAGACCTCGATGGAGGTGGGCGTGCGGGTTGTCGCCGAGCGCTGGGACTCGGCCGAGGACGCGCCGGTCCGGGTGGCCACCGCGTACCTGGTCTTCGTCGGGGTGGACGTGAGTGGAGCGCCGCGGGTGGTCCGCCCGGTGCTGCCGGAGACGGCAGAGGACGAGCGCCGGTACAAGGAGGCCGAGATCCGCCGCGCGCACCGCCTCGCCCGCCGCCGCGCCATCCAGGCCCACCGCGCCGGCTGAGACGCGGCCACACAGGTCGGGACCGGGGCATGTGGGGCGGGCACGCGTCGGTTGGCGCAACCGGTGCGCAGAATGGCGCTTCGAGGTAGGGCAAGATGGCGCCACGGCCCATTCACAGTGTCGTGCCGGGCCAGGGGGAGGGTGGACCAGTGGGTGACATGCTGTGGGCGCCGCCGGCGGACGTACGTGAGCGGTCCCGGATCGGCGACTACCTGCGCTGGCTGCGGGAGCACCGTGGGTTGGACTTCGCCGACTACGACGCGCTGTGGCGCTGGTCCACCACCGATCTGGACGCGTTCTGGCGCTCGATCTGGGATTACTTCGAGGTGGTCGCGCACACCCCGCCGACCGCCACCCTGGCCGAGCGGGGAATGCCCGGTGCCCGCTGGTTCCCCGGGGCCACGCTCAACTACGCGGAGAACGTGCTGCGGATGCCGGGGCGTACCGACGACGACCCGGTGGTGGTCGCGCACAGCCAGACCCGACCGCCGGTCACGCTGACCGCCGGGGAGTTGCGCGAGCAGGTCCGCCGCGTGTCGGCCGGGCTGCGCCGGCTCGGCGTCACCGCCGGGGACCGGGTGGCGGCGTACGCCCCGAACATCGGCGAGACGTACGTCCTGCTGCTGGCCACCGCCAGCCTGGGCGCGATCTTCTCGTCCTGCGCCCCCGAGTTCGGCACCCGCAGCGTCACCGACAGGTGGCAGCAGATCGAGCCGACCGTGCTGGTCGCCGTGGACGGCTACACCTACGGCGACAAAGCCGTGGACCGGCGTGCCGAGGTCGCCGCGATCCGGGCCGCACTGCCGTCGCTGCGGCACACCGTCAGCATCGCGTACCTGGACCCGGCAGGCGCGACCGACCACGATCCGGCTTCCCCGGGGGACACGCTGAGCTGGGCTGAGTTGGCCGCGCCCACCAACGAGCCGTTGACGTTCACGCCGGTGCCGTTCGACCACCCGCTGTACGTGCTCTATTCCTCGGGCACCACCGGGCTGCCCAAGCCGATCGTGCACGGCCACGGCGGCATCCTGCTGGAGCATCTGAAGATGCTCGCCCTGCACCACGACCTGGGCGCGGCGGACCGGTTCTTCTGGTTCACCACCACCGGCTGGATGATGTGGAACTTCCTGGTGTCCGGCCCGGCGGTGGGCGCGACCATCGTGCTCTTCGACGGCAACCCGGCGGTACGGGCCGAGCCTGGCCGGCCGGCTGAGCCTGACCTCGGTGGGCTGTGGCGGCTGGCGGCGGAGACCGGCACCACGTACTTCGGCACCTCGGCTCCGTTCCTGTTGGCCTGCCGCAAGGCCGGCCTGGTGCCTCGGGACATCGCCGACCTGTCGGCGCTGCGCGGCGTCGGCTCGACCGGGGCGCCGTTGCCCGCCGAGGGCTTCCGATGGGTGTACGAGACCGTGGGCGACGACCTCCAACTCCAGTCGCTCTCCGGCGGCACCGACGTGTGCACCGGTTTCGTCGGCGGGGTGCCACTGCTGCCGGTGTACGCCGGTGAGATCGCCTGCCGGGCGTTGGGCGCGAAGGTGGAGGCCCGCTCCGCCGACGGCACGCCGGTCATCGGCGAGCTGGGTGAGCTGGTGATCACCGAGCCGATGCCGAGCATGCCGGTGGGCTTCTGGAACGACGCGGACGGCACCCGCTACGCCGAGGCGTACTTCGACGTCTACCCGGGCGTCTGGCGGCACGGTGACTGGATCACCATCAACTCCCGGGGCGGCTGCGTGATCACCGGACGATCCGACGCCACCCTCAACCGTGGCGGCGTGCGGCTGGGCACCGCCGAGTTCTACTCCGTGGTCGAGGGGTTGGACGAGGTGCTCGACTCGGTCGTCGTGCACCTGGAGGACGACGAGGGCGGTGCCGGCGAACTGCTTCTCTTCGTGGTGCTGGCCGAGGGCCTGGAGATGGACGACCCGATGCGCGCGAAGATTTGCCGGGAACTGCGCACCGCGCTCTCACCCCGGCACGTCCCCGACGAGATCCACCAGGTGCGCTCGGTGCCCCGCACCCTCTCGGCGAAGAAGCTGGAGGTGCCGGTCAAGAAGATCCTCACCGGCACCCCGGTCGACCAGGCCGCAGCCAAGGGCGCCCTGGCCAACCCCGAATCCCTGACCGCCTTCGCCGCCTTCGCCCAACGCCGGGCCACCGACAGCACTCCCGCCTGAGAGTTTCTGCGCGCCGGCTCACTCGACCGGGGGCAGCCCTGCCCTGGCAAGGTCGCCCTTTGCTCTGCTTCACCCCAGGCAACAGTGTGGGTTGCTAAGTGTTGCCTGGGGTGAAGCAGAGCAAAGGGCGCGGGGCGCACCCGCGTGCCCTCGACGCCGACGTATGCCGGCCGAAGGGGACGGCGGGTGGGTCACGGGAGAGAGTGGGTGACTTTCTCCGTGGTCACCCGGGCGGCCAGGCGGGCCGGGTCCGGGTTGGCGCAGAGGACCACGGTGGCGGCCCGGGTCAGGGGAGCCAGCAGCCAGTCGACCGGGTCGCGGTATCGGGTGGCGTCCACGAGGACCCGCGCGCCGGGCTCGATGCCCAACTCGCTGGCGCGGGCCTCGGCGCGGCCCAGCAGGTGCGCGTCGGTGGGGCCCGGACCGGATTGCGGCGTGAAGTGGTCACCGTGTCCGCGTACCTCGACCACGTAGTCGGCGAACCCGGGCGGCACCTGGCGGAGCGGGGCGGCGAGCGGGGCCAGCCCGAGAGCGTACCGCTCGTCGGCCGGCCAGGACTGCGCCTCGTCGAGCCGGTCGGCGGCGGCAAAGAGCACATCCACGTCGCCCGCTGTGTCGACGACGCTCAGCTTCGCCGACCAACAACCCAGCAGCACCGCCGCGGTCTGCCAGTGCGGCGGCAGCAGCACGCCGGCCGGGGTGCCCGGGGCGACGCCGACCTCGTCGACGAGGAGGTTGGCGGTCTTCGCCACCCAGTTCGCCAAGGTGGCGCCGGAGAGTTCGGTGCGGTCGCCACTGGCATCGTCGTACCAGGTGAGCAACGGTCGGGTCGGGTTGGTCGCGATCGCGTCGGCGAACACCCGGGCAATGTTGTCGGCCATCGGCGCGAACGATACGCCCCTGCGGGCCGTACTCGAAGACGATGACAACTCGGCATACCGTCGGGTCGCAGTCAGCGTCGGCCCCACGCCCCGGCGTAGGCTTGAGCCCCGGAGTGTTGTTCCCCACAGACCCGCCAGTGCAAGGAGTCGCCCCGTGACCGCCGGTCGCCCGCCCCGCGTGCTCATCGACGCCACGAGTGTCCCCGCCGACCGTGGTGGCGTCGGTCGATACGTCGACGGTCTGCTCGGTGCCCTCGGCAAGGTGTGCGGGTCGGGGGTGGAGCTGGCCGTGGTCAGCCTCCGCACCGACCTGGAGCGCTACACCCGGATGCTGCCCGGGGCGGAGATCATCCCCGCTCCGGCCGCCGTGGCGCACCGCCCGGCCCGGCTCGCGTGGGAGCAGACCGGCCTGCCGTTGCTCGCCCAGCAGGTGGGCGCCGACGTGCTGCACTCGCCCTTCTACACCTGCCCGCTGCGGGCCGGCTGCCCGGTCACCGTCACTGTGCACGACGCGACGTTCTTCACCGAGCCGGAGCACTACGACAAGTCCCGCCGCACGTTCTTCCGCAGCGCCATCAAGACCTCGCTGCGCCGCGCCAACCGGGTGATCGTGCCCAGCAAGGCCACCCGGGACGAGCTGATCCGGCTGCTCGACGCCGACCCGACCCGGATCGACGTGGCCTACCACGGCGTCGACCAGGCTGCCTTCCACGCCCCCACCGAGGAGGAGAAGGCCCGCGTACGCGCCCGGCTGGGGCTGGGCAACAGCAGCTACGTCGCCTTCCTCGGCGCCAAGGAGCCGCGTAAGAACGTGCCCAACCTGATCCGTGGTTGGGCGCGTGCGGTGGCCGATCGGGCGGAGCCGCCGGCCCTGGTGATCGCCGGTGGGCAGGGGCACGACGACGACATCGACCGGGCGGTGGCCGAGGTCCCGTCGCACCTGCGCCTGCTCCGCCCCGGTTACCTGCGCTACGCCGACCTGCCCGGCTTCCTCGGCGGCGCGCTCGTCGCCGCCTACCCGTCCTACGGGGAGGGTTTCGGGCTGCCGATCCTGGAGGCGATGGCGTGCGCCGCCCCGGTGCTGACCACGCCCCGGCTCTCGTTGCCCGAGGTGGGCGGCGACGCGGTCGCGTACACGTCGGAGGACGCGGAGCAGATCGGCACCGACCTGGCCGCGTTGCTCGACGACGAGCAGCGGCGGTTGTCGCTGGCGAAGGCCGGGTTCGACCGGGCCAAGGAGTTCACCTGGGAGTCCAGCGCCGAGGTGCACATCGCCGCGTGGAGCCGCGCCCGTTCGTGACCTCCGGAGCCCCGACGGTGACCCGTGCCACTGCGGACAGGGTCGTCAGGCATGATGTGCGGATGCTCTATGCGGTCATCCCGGCAGGTGGCAGCGGCACAAGGTTGTGGCCGTTGTCCCGCGCCGGCCACCCCAAGTTCCTCCACCCGCTGACCGGCACCAACTCCTCGCTGCTCCAGGCGACCGTGGAGCGGCTCGCGCCGCTGACCACACCGGATCGGACCCTTGTGGTCACCGGTGCCGCGCACGTCGCGGCGGTCGCTCGGCAGCTGACCGGTCTGCCGGAGGAGAACATCCTGGTCGAACCCTCCCCGCGCGATTCCTGCGCGGCCATCGCCCTGGCCGCCGCGGTGATCGCCGTACGCGACCCGGACGCGGTGATGGGCAGCTTCGCCGCCGACCACCTGATCCGTGACCCGGGGAGCTGGGTCCGCACGGTCCAGGAGGCGGTCCGCGGGGCCGAGCAGGGCCTGCTGATGACCGTCGGGATCACCCCGACCCGCGCCGAGACCGGCTACGGCTACCTGGAGACCGGCGAGGAGACCGAGGGCGCGCCGTGGCGGACGGTGGCCGAGTTCAAGGAGAAGCCGGGCGCCGAGGTCGCCGAGGCGTACGTCCGTTCGGGCCGGCACCTGTGGAACGCGAGCATGTTCGTGTGGCGGGTGGACGTCTTCCTCGCCGAGCTGGCCCGGCAACAGCCGGCGTTGCACGCCGGTGTCACCGCGATCGCCGCCGCCTGGGGCACCCCGGAGCAGGACGAGATCCTCGGCGCGATCTGGCCGACCCTGCCGAAGATCTCCGTCGACTACGCGGTGATGGAGGGCGCGGCCACCGCGGGTCGCGTCGCGACCGTGCCGGGCGACTTCGGCTGGAACGACGTCGGCGACTTCCACACCCTGGGCGACGTGCTGCCGGCCGACGACAAGGGCAACGTGGTGCTCGGCACCGACGCGAAGCCGGGTGTGTTGCTGCGGGACAGCAACAACCTGGTGGTCGTGCCGCAGTCGGGGCGGTTGGTGGCCGTCCTCGGGTTGAGCGACCTGATCGTGGTGGACACTCCGGACGCGGTGCTGGTCTGCCCGCGTGACCGGGCCCAGGACGTCAAGGCCCTGGTCGACGAGCTCAAGGAGCGAGGCGAAGAGGGCTACGTCTGAGGGCTGCGAGGGCCGGCGTGACCAGTTGTGCGGTCCCGCCGGCCAGCGGCTCGGGCAGTCGGTCCGATGGGAACCAGCCCAACTCCTCGGCCTCGTCGCTGACCTGCTCCACCGCGCCGGGCGGGGCGAGCACGGCGAACCGGACGTCGTAATGGCGTGAGCCGCCCTGGCAGAGCACCTCGTGCACGTCGATGTCGATCGGCACCGGGTCGATGCGCAGGCCGGCGATCCCGGACTCCTCGGTCGCCTCGCGCAGCGCGGCGGCGACCAGGGTCTCGTCGACCGGCTCGCAGTGCCCGCCGAGCTGCACCCACCGACCGAACTTTCCGTGCAGGCAGAGCAGCACCCGCGTACCGGTGGCGTCCAACACCAGCGTGCTCGCGGTGATGTGCCCCGGACGGTGCTGCCGGCTCATCGCGATCGGCCCGGCGCCGAGCAGCGTGAGGGTCCGCTCCCGCGCGTTGGCCGCCTCGGGGCTGGTGGGCTGCCAGCCTTCGAGCAGCGCGGTCGCATCGGCGTGCAGCGACGCGTACGTCTCGGGGTCGGTCGGGTGGGCGGTCGGTCCGGTGATCGCGGTGTCGGGCATCCCGTCACTGTACGAGCGTGTGCTCCGTACGCTGGCTCGGTGACTCTCCGACTCGTCGAATTCGTGGTGGCCGGCAACGAGGCCAGCGATCTGTTGCCGGTGCGCTCGGCGGCGCTGCTGCGCGCGTACGGTGCCCGGCGGGGCTTCTGGACGGTGCTGGACGAGGGGCCGGTGGAACGCTGCCTGGCGCTGCTGCTGGAGCGTGACGACGGCGAGTGGACCGCCCGGCACGTAATGGCGGACGCGGGTGCGGAGAACGGGCGGACCGAGGATGGTGAGGCGCTCGCCCACCACGACGGCTGGGTGTACGTCTTCGGCTCGCACTTCGGCTCGAAGGCTGGCCCGCTGCGTCCCCGGCGTGCCTTCGTGGCCCGGTTCCGGGAGGACGACGCGGCCGCCGGGCTCGTGCCGGTGCACGTGGTACGCAACTCGTTCCGGTTGCACCGGGCGGTGAACGACGCCCTCGCCGGGTCGCCGCTGACCCTGTTGCCGCCGGGGGAGCGGGTGCGGGCCCGGTTCATCGTCGAGACGTTGGCGAGGGGGACCGCCCGGGAGAAGCGCTGGGTGAGCCGGCTGGCCCCGGACGACCTTCCGTTGAACGTGGAGGCGGCGGCCTTCACCCCGGGCGGGACGGCGCTGCTCGGGCTGCGGTTTCCGGTCACGGAGGCGGGCGAACCGATCCTGGTCGAGGTGGCCGGTGTGCCGGACATGTTCACGGCGGAGCCGGCGTGGCCGCGGGCGTTGCGCGCGTACGTGTTGACCGGGGTCACGCCGCCGGGGGAGCTGACCGGGTTCCGCGCGATCACCCCCACAACCGACGGCGGGTACGCGGCCGTGATCGGCTCGATCGACGCGCTGGGCAAGGGATCGGTGCTGCTCGACGACCATCCGGGCGGCGGTGACGTCACCTCCCGGCACGTCCACTTCCGGCTTCCGGGCGATGCGTCGGAGGACGCGTACCGGCTGGTCGGGGAGTCGGTGGCGGACCTGTCGCCGTTCCACCACGTCGAGGGGCTGGCCGAGTTGGACGGGCGACCGTTCTACGTCACGGACGAGGATCACCGGGTCGCGCTCTGGGTCGGCTGAGCCGGGCATCTGCCGGTGCGGTGCGGGATGACCGGGCGGCACCTCTGCGGAGCAAGGGCCGCAGACCCTCGTGGCGCCGCCCGATCACCGAGGCCTCCCCGGTCCCGGTGCCCTCGGACCGGAGCATGCAGGACGCGCCGGCACGGTGTTCGGGCACTGGAAGCATGACGAACCGTTCCGGGGGACGTCGAGGGTTTTCAGTCCAGGCTTAAAGATGGAGATTAGTGCCGTCCAGGTAGAGTCGAACGGTCATCCGGCATCCCCCTGCCGGCGACACTGGAGCGCTCCATGCTGAAGATCCACTTTTCTGGGGAGGACATCCTCCGGACTCGGGTGGCGCCGGCTGCGGACCCGGTCTGGGAGCTGGTCCTCAGCCTGCACGCGCTGCAGGGCCGCAACCGCGACCCGTCGACGGCGAGTTGGCGGCGCACCGTGTCCCGAGGGCTGCGTCAGGACGTCGCCTCCGAACAACTCAGGTTGCTCTTCGCGTTGAACCCGCCGCGCGGCTACTTCCCCGACTTCCTCACCCCGTACGCCAGCGTGGACGGCTTCGAGGCCGGGCTGGACGCGGTCCGCAGCACCCCGACCGGGATGCTGCACCGGGACCTGAGCGTGCTCGCCGCCGAGAACCACCTGCCCTCCTCGGCCGCCGCGCTGGCCCGGGGTGAGGTGGCGGTGCTGCACCACCTCACCGATTCGATGGAGCAGTACCGGTCGCTGGCGATCAGCCCGTACTGGAGCCAGATCCAGTCGGCCGTCGCGGCGGACCGGGCCCGCCGGGCCAGAGCGCTGCTCGACGGCGGCGTCGAGGGCCTGCTCACCAGCCTCCGGCCGGCCCTGCACTGGGACGGCGGGGTGCTCCAGGTCCGCCACTACCCGCACAACCGGGAGCTGCACCTGGACGGCCGAGGGCTGCTACTGGTGCCGTCCTTCTTCTGCGCGGAAACACCTGTCGCCCTGCTCGACCCGGCGCTGCAACCGGTGCTGGTCTACCCGGTGGACCGGCTGGGCGGGTTGGCATCGGTCGACGACACCGCAGCGGCCCCGTCAGGTGCTGCCCGCGACTCACTCGCCGCGCTGCTCGGCCGCACCCGGGCAGCGGTGTTGCAGGCCAGCGACGAGGGCTGCACCACCGGCGAGGTCGCCCGCCAGCTCAACATCTCACCGGCGGCGGCGAGCCAGCACGCCACGGTGCTGCGCAACGCCGGCCTCCTGGTCAGCCACCGGGACCGCAACAGTGTGCTGCACACGTTGACGCCGCTCGGCCGGGCCATGCTGGACGCGTGACCCGGCCACCTGTCACAGGGCGAGCGCGGCGCTCGCCGGGCTGCTCACAGGGCGAGCGCGGCGCTCGCCGGGCTGCCGGGCGGCGGTGGCAACAGGGTCGACCCGACGCCCTCGGCGGCCAGGGCGACGCGCAGTCGGTGCAGGTCGGCGCCGAAGCGGACCAGACCGATCGGCTCGACGGGTGTCGGGGCCGAGCCGAGCACCAGAGCGGCGCCGTCCGGCCACCCGGGCATCTCGGCGACCAGTCCGGCGCGTACCTCGGCCTCGTCGACCAGGGTGAAGACCGTGCCGGGGGTGACCACCCCGGCGACCGCGTCGATCGCCCGTCGTACCGCGGTCAGGTCGACCGGCGTCGGACCGCGACCATCGGCCAGAGTGGCGGCGTCGGCCAGCCCGGCGGCGCGAGCCTCCGCGGTACCAAGCGAGAAGAGATCCTGTGCGGCGTCGCGGACCAGCGCACGCGCGCCACCCGCGTCGTCCGGGTTGGTGGCGGAGAAGTAACCCCGCACCACCGCGACCGGGACCTGGTCGCACTTGCCCTTGATCAGCTCGCCGGCACCGGCCAGCTCGTCCACCACGGCCATCTGGGTCAACTGAAGCTCGTTGCCGTACGGATCCACCTCGCCCCGGTGGTCGCGGATGGCGGGCATCCCGGCCACGCCGAGCGCCACGTCGGTGAGCCCGTTGCGCCAGGGCCGACCCATGGTGTCGCTGATGATCACAGCCACGTCCAGGTCGTAGCGCTCCCGCAGCGCGTCGCGCAGCGCCCGCGCCGAGGCGTCCGGGTCGACGGGCAGCAGCACCAGCTGGGTCTTGTCCACGTTCGACGCGTCGATCCCCGCGGAGGCCATCACGAAACCGTGCTGGGTCTGCACGATCCGGGTCGGCCCTCGGCTGGCGACCACCCGGACGGTCTCACCGGCCAGGACCTCGTCCCGGGCGGCCAGTCGCTCGGGCCCGTCCGCCGGGACGTCGACCAGTCGGCCCTCCGCCTTGGAGACGATTTTGCTGGTCACCACCAGCACGTCACCGTCTCGCAGCCACGGCGCCGCAGTCGCGATCACCGCCGCCAGATCGTCACCCTCGGTCACGTGGCCGATGCCGAGCACCGGCAGGATCTCCAGTCTCACGTCAACTCCACCGCGGCGCGGACCATGGCCACCGTCGCCGCCTCGTCGGTCATCCGCAGCGGCACCGCGCGGACCGTCACCCCCGGCACCACCGTGTCCGCGTCCTCCTCGGCCACCAGCCAGCCGTCCAGCAGGCCGCCGTCCGTCCGGCCCCCGTAGAGGCGGCCCACCCCGGCCGCGCTGCACTCGACACCGAGCACGGCGAGACAGCGATCGGCCATTCCCCGTACCGGAGCGCCGCCGATGATCGGCGCGACACCCACCACCGGGGCCGGACCGTCGGCCACCGCCTCGCGCAGCCCCGGCACGGCCAGCACCGGTGCGATGCTCACCACGGGGTTGCTGGGTGCGACCAGCACCAGGTCAGCCGAGCCGATCGCGTCCAGCACCCCGGGCGCCGGCTTCGCGGTCTCCGCCCCGACGAAGACGAACCGATGGGTACGGATGTCGGCCCGGTACCGCACCCACCACTCCTGGAAGTGGATCGCCCGCTGACCCTGCTCGTCCTCGATGACAGCGTGGGTCTCCAGGCGGTCGTCGGTCGCCGGCAGCAGACGCACCCCCGGCTCCCAGCGGGTGGACAGCGCTTCGGTGACCGCGCTCAACGGGTAACCGCCGTTGAGCATGGTGCTGCGGACGAGGTGGGTGGCGATGTCCTTGTCGCCGAGGCCGAACCAGTCCGGCTGCGCCCCGTACGCGGCGAGCTCGCCCTTGACCGTCCAGCTCTCGCCGACCCGCCCCCAGCCCCGCTCCGGGTCGGCGCCACCGCCGAGCGTGTACATGACGCTGTCCAGGTCGGGGCAGATCTTCAACCCGTGCAGCCACAGGTCGTCGCCGACGTTGACCACGGCGGTCACCTCCGCGCCGACCTCGCGGGCGTACGCCCGGACGCCGAGCAGGAACCGGGCGCCGCCGATACCGCCGGCCAGAACCACGATGTGCATGTCGACCATCCTCGCGCACGTGACGCCTCCGGTCCGCTCGTGGCCCCAGAGACTAGGCTCACGTGCGCCCTGTCCGTTCATGCCCCGAGGGGGAGCTCGTGACCAGCCCCGCCGAGCCCGCGTCCACCGACGCGACGCAGGCCCGTCAGCTGACCAAGCCACTACGCGAACTCGCTGCGCTCGCGTTGCTCGGCGCCAACGCCGTCTTCCTCTTCGTGGGCCTGCTCCGGCTGATCACCCCGAGTGGGTCCTTCACCGCTGGTGCGGGCGGCGCCTTCGGCGCGTTCATCGGGGTGGAGGCGGTGGCTCTGCCACTGCTGGCCGTGCTGCTGGCCACGCACATCTCGCCGGTGGTGCCGAAGGCGAAGTTGATCACACAGGTCGCCCTCGGTGAGTACGCGGTCAGCGCGGTGTTCGGCATGCTGACCATGCTGATCTGGACGGTGGGCCGCCTGGCCGACGTGGAGGTGCTCGACGCGCTCCTCGGTCTGCTCAGCCGGTTCGCCTGGCTGGTGATCTTTGCGGTCGCCGCCTGGGTCGTCTACACCGTCTGGCGCGCCCACTACTACGTGCCACGGCCCAAGCCCCAGCCGGGTGTCTACGGCCAGCCGCAGCCAGGGTGGCCGCAGCAGCAGGGTGGTTGGCCGGCTCCGGGGCAGCCCGGTGGCCAACCGGCAGGCGGGTGGCCGACCCCCGGCCAGCCCGGTGGCTACCCGCCGGCGCAGTTCCCCGGCCAGTACGGCCAGCCCTCGCCGCCGTTCCAGGCCCCGCAGTCGGCACCGCCGCACCCGCAGTCGGCACCGCCGTTCCAGGCGCCGCAGTCGGCGCCGCCGGTGAACTCCGCCCCGCAGTCCGCGCCGCCGTCCCCGGCCGCCCCGCAGTCCGCGCCGCCGTTCGGGCAGCCGTCCCCGGCCGCGCCGCCGTTCGGGCAGCCGCCGTCGGCCGACCCGACGCAGGCCATCCCGCGCCAGTCGGCCGACCCGACCGAGGTGATCTCCCGCCCCGCCGACGCGGACACCGACCGCACCCAGCGGATCAACCCAACCAACCACCCCGACCAACCCCACTAGCCCCACGCCCGCCCGCCACCCCCCACCCGCCCTTGTTGACCATGGAGTTGTTGTCCGTCGGCGCGGCGTGTCGTGGCGATAACCCGATGATCAACGGGGCGGACGGGGGGTGAAGGCACGGGTTGGCGGGATGGGATCGCGCAGCGCATAGGCTGAGCGGATGGTTGATCGCACCTTCTCCGCCCCCAGCGACGCCAGCGTGCGGCGGGCCCTGGGCCGGGCTGCGACCGGGCGGGCACTGGACGTCGATGAGGCGGCCGCACTGCTGTCCGCTCGTGGCGACGCGTTGGACGAGCTGCTCCGGGTGGCCGGTGGGATCCGTGACGCCGGCCTGCGCGACGCCGGGCGGCCGGGTGTGGTCACGTACTCCAAGAAGGTTTTCATCCCGCTGACCCGGCTCTGCCGGGACCGGTGCCACTACTGCACGTTCGCCACCGTGCCGCACCGGCTGCCGGCGCCGTTCCTCGACCGCGACGAGGTGCTGGCCATCGCACGAGCCGGCGCCGCGCAGGGCTGCAAGGAGGCCCTGTTCACCCTCGGTGACCGGCCGGAGGAGCGCTGGCCGGCGGCCCGGAGCTGGTTGGACGAGCGCGGCTACGACTCCACCCTGGACTACCTGCGTGCCTGCGCGGTGGCGGTGCTGGAGGAGACCGGGCTGCTGCCGCACCTCAACCCCGGGGTGCTGACCTGGTCGGAGCTGCAACGACTCAAGCCCGTCGCACCGAGCATGGGCATGATGTTGGAGACGACCGCGACCCGGCTCTGGTCCGAGCCGGGCGGCCCGCACTTCGGCTCACCCGACAAGGAGCCGGCGGTCCGGCTGCGGGTGCTTGAGGACGCGGGCCGGGTCGGGGTGCCGTTCACCACCGGCATCCTGATCGGCATCGGGGAGACCTCGGCGGAGCGGGTGGACGCGCTCTTCGCGATCCGTCGCGCTCATCGGGAGTACGGCCACCTCCAGGAGGTGATCGTGCAGAACTTCCGCGCCAAGCCGGACACGGCGATGCGCGGTATGCCCGACGCGGAGCTGCACGATCTGGCGGCCACGGTGGCGGTGGCCCGGTTGCTGCTCGGCCCGAAGGCGCGGATCCAGGCCCCACCGAATCTCATCGCCGGTGAGTACGACCTGCTGCTGCGCGCCGGCATCGACGACTGGGGCGGTGTGTCCCCGCTGACCCCGGACCACGTCAACCCGGAGCGTCCCTGGCCGCAGATCGAGGAGTTGGCCCGGCACACCGAGCTGGCCGGGTTCACGCTGCGGGAGCGGTTGACGATCTATCCCGAGTACGTGCGCGCCGGTGACCCGTGGCTCGACCCGCGACTGCTGCCGCACGTCGGCGCCCTGGCCGATGCGACGACGGGGATGGCGGTCGAGTCGGCGCTGCCCCAGGGTCTTCCCTGGCAGGAGCCGGAGGAGGTGTTCGGCGGGCGGACCGACCTGCACGAGACGATCGACACCACCGGCCGGACCGATGACCGGCGGGGCGACTTCGACAGCGTCTACGGCGACTGGTCCGAGGTCGCCGGCAAGGTCACCCCGGAGGCGGCGGCGCGGCGTGCGGGCGTACCCCCGGTGGCGGCCGGGAGCGGCGCGGACCGTGACCTGGCGGCCGGGCTCAAGCTCGCCGCCGACGACCCGGCGGCGCTGCTCGACCCTCGGCACACCGACGCCGCGCTGGCGTTGTTCGGCGCGGACGGGTCGGCGCTCGACGCGTTGTGCCGGCTCGCCGACGACGTGCGCCGGGACACGGTCGGTGACGACGTCACCTACGTGGTCAACCGCAACATCAACTTCAGCAACGTCTGCTATGTGGGCTGCCGGTTCTGCGCCTTCGCCCAGCGGGAGCGGGACGCCGACGCGTACCGGCTCTCCGTCGACCAGGTCGCCGACCGGGCCGAGGAAGCGTGGGCGGCCGGCGCCAGCGAGGTCTGCCTCCAGGGCGGCATCGACCCGAAGATGCCGGTCACCGGGTACGCCGACATCGTGCGCGCGATCAAGGCCCGGGTGCCCGAGATGCACGTGCACGCGTTTTCGCCCATGGAGATCGTCACCGCCGCCGCGAAGGCCGGCGTCCCGGTCCGTGAGTGGTTGACGCAGTTGCGGGAGGCGGGGCTGGACACCATCCCCGGCACCGCCGCGGAGATCCTCGACGACGACGTGCGGTGGGTGTTGACCAAGGGCAAACTCCCGGCCGCCGCCTGGGTCGACGTGGTCAGCACCGCGCACGAGCTGGGCATCCGGTCCAGCTCAACGATGATGTACGGCCACGTCGACCACCCCGGGCAGTGGTTGGCGCACTTCCGGGTGCTGGCCGGTGTGCAGGACCGCACCGGAGGGTTCACCGAGTTCGTGGCGTTGCCGTTCGTGCACACCAACGCCCCGATCTACCTGGCCGGCATCGCCCGACCCGGGCCGACGTGGCGGGAGAATCGGGTGGTGCACGCCATGTCCCGGCTGCTGTTGCACGGTCGGATCGACAACATCCAGTGCTCCTGGGTGAAGCTGGGCGACGAGGGCACGGTGGCGATGCTCCAGGGTGGCTGCAACGACCTGGGGGGCACGCTGATGGAGGAGACCATCTCGCGGATGGCCGGCTCCGACAACGGGTCGGCGCGTACCGAGGAGCAGTTGCGGGCCATCGCGAAGGCCGCCGGGCGTCCGGCGCGCAAGCGAACGACCGCGTACGGTCACGTCCGGCCCTGACGTCGAACCTTTCCCCGCCGCCGGCCGTACCACGCGGTGCCGGCGGCGGTCGCGGCGAGGACCGCCGCCGGTGATCCCTCGTGGGTCCGGCCGGCGTCGTTGGACGGCACCGGACCCGTCCGTCCTCGCGGGCGCGTTCGCGCCGCCGCCGGAAAGGTTGCCCATGACCAGTGATCAGCGGAAGCGGCCCTGGCCGCGACTGACCCGCCGGCAGACGTTGACTGCCGCGGCCAGCGCCACCCTCGGCGCCGCCGCGCTCACCGTGCCGGGCCTGTCGGCCGCCCAGAACGCCCCCGGACGAGGCGACGAACCGATCGTCGTGCACCTACGTGACGCCAAGTCCGGAACGATGGACGTCTTCGTCGGTGAGGCCCGGATCGAGGTACGCGACCGCAGCCTGGCGGACCGGCTGCGGCGCGCCGCCCGGCGCTGACCCGACCCTCCGCACTGCCATCCTGTCCCCGCCCAGTGAGGTTGGTCCGCCATGTCTTCCCACCGCGAGGCCCCGGAGATAGCCAAGGATCCGGTCGCCGACAGCTCCGATCTGTACGCGTTCGTCAGCCCCGACAAGCCGGACACGGTCACGTTGATCGCCAACTACGTGCCGTTGCAGCTGCCCTCCGGGGGGCCGAACTTCTTCGAGTTCGGTGACGACGTGCGCTACGAGATCCATATCGACAACGACGGCGACGGTCGTCCGGATGTCACCTACCGGTTCGAATTCACCACCGAGATCACCAATCCGAACAGTTTCCTCTACAACACCGGCCCGATCGACTCGCTGGACAGCGAGAACTGGAACCGGCGGCAGTTCTACAGCCTGACCCGGGTGGCCGACGGCCGGGAGCACCGGCTGGCACACAAGCTGCCCTGCCCGCCGTGCAACGTCGGCCCGCTGTCCACCCCGAAGTACGCCGAGCTGGTGCGGCAGGCCACCTACTCGCTCTCCACCGGCGAGCGGGTCTTCGCCGGGCAGCGCGCGGACGGCTTCTTCGTCGACCTGGGGGCGATCTTCGACCTCGGCACGTTGCGGCCGTTCCAGCAGCTGCACGTCGCTGGCAAGAAGATCTTCAAGGCGGAGGGGGAGCCGGTCAACGCCACCGACCGGATGAACGTGCACAGCATCGCCGTCCAGGTGCCGCTGAAGCAGGTGCGCCGCCGCGCCAACCGCTACGGTGCCGGTGACCAGGCATCGGTGCTCGGGGTGTGGACGTCGGCGTCGCGCCGGCAGGTGCGGGTGCTCGGCGACCGGGGCGGGGCGGACACCGCCACCGGCCCCTTCACCCAGGTCTCCCGGTTGGGCAATCCGCTGTTCAACGAGGTCATCGTGCCGATGTCCAAGAAGGACCTGTGGAATTCGCTGCCGCCGTCGGAGGACAAGCGCTTCGCGCAGTTCGTCGAGCAGCCGGAGCTGGCGGCTCTGCTGCCGGCGCTCTACCCGGACGTCTTCCCGAATCTGGACAAGCTCACCAAGGCGAAGAAGGCCCGAGCGGACCTGGTGGCGATCCTGCTCACCGGCGTGCCCGCCGGGCTGATCGACGGCTTCACCAACGCCACCGGCGAGGTGCAGGCCGACATGCTGCGGTTGAACACCGCGATCCCGCCGACCCGCCGCCCGGACCGGTTCGGGGTGCTCGGCGGCGACCTGGCCGGGTTCCCGAACGGACGGCGGGTCGCCGACGACGTGGTCAGCATCGCGCTGCGGGCGATCGCCGGTCTGACCATCCCGCTGGTGGACAAGACGTTCCGCCCGGACGCGGCGGCCGCCGCGGTCACCCCGGGGTTGAGCGCCGCCGACGTGACCGCGCCGTTCCTCGCGAACTTCCCCTACCTGGGTACGCCGTACGACGGGTTCAACAACCCGTCGGCGGCGTCCTGACCGGCGGGGGCGCGGCGATGCACGAGCACGCGTACGGGCCGTCGGAGACCGGGAGCGTCATCCTCGATCTGGGTGGCGACACCGGTGCCCTGATCGTCTACACGGGTCGAGATCTGCACGGTCGGGAAATCGAGATCAGCCGGGACGATGACCGGCGGGTCCACTCGGCGGTGCGGGAGCGCCGCGTGCAGGACGGCTCGTTCCACAGTGCGGTCTATCCCGACCTGCCGGCGGGGATCTATACCGTCTGGTGGGACGAAAGTACGCCCGCCGGGACAGTTTCTGTCCATGGTGGAGGGATTGCCGAGTTTGCCTGGCCCAGCAGCGGTTTTGGGGCTGTCGACTGACCTCACCGCACCGGTTCGAACGCCGCACCCCGTCCACATCGTGGACGGGGTGCTAGCGCTGTGCCCAGCTTGGCGGGCAGTCTGCGCCGCGTCGCGTTAACCTGTCCCCCACCAAGATCAGCTTTGGGGGGAGGGGAGTCTGGCACCGTCCTGGCGGCGACTCGTCAGGGAAGCGCCACGGCAGAAAAGTCGGGCAACTCGCCGGAGAGGGCGTTACTCGGCCGGGGTCTGAATCGATAGGGCAGGTTGCGAGGCTGGACGGCCCGAGCGGTCGTCCGGGGGTGTCGGGAGGGCGACTCCATTATCAAGTTTGGCTTGACGGCGCACGCATTACACGCGTGTAATTTGAATGGGGTTGTTCGCACGGAACGCAACAAAACGGGACCGGACGGACAAGCACGCCTTTCGCGTGGGGGGTTGCAGCGGCGATGACGCCGGTGCGCGACAAGGAGGCATTTGATGGACGGCCAGCTTGAGGTGGCCGACCTGCTCGGAAACGCGCCGGAGTGGCAGGAGCGGGCCTTGTGCTCGCAGACCGACCCCGAAGCGTTCTTCCCCGAGAAGGGCGGCTCGACCCGCGAGGCGAAGCGGATCTGCTCGCGCTGCGAGGTCAAGACCGAATGCCTCGAATACGCTCTGGGTCACGACGAGCGGTTCGGCATCTGGGGTGGGCTCTCCGAGCGGGAGCGGCGCAAGTTGAAGCGGCGGGCTGCCTGAGCGGTGCGAGGTTGGGGCGGTGGGGGCCGCCCGACTCACCCGCGCGGGGCTCAGCTCAGGCGAGCTCGTCGGGATCGACCCCGAGAAGGTTCGCCACCTGTTCGATGATCACGTCATGCACAAGGTCGGCGAGGTCCTCACGGTCCATCGCCCGGAACTCCAGAGGCCGTCGGTACAGCACGATCCGCGGCGGCACCTCCTGGCGACCGGGACGGCCGGGCAGCAGCCGGGCCAGCGGGACCTCGCCGTCCTCCAGCACATCGGAGTCGTAGACGTTCAGGTCCGGCGGGACGTCCTCGACCGCGAACTCGACCCCGGCCAACTCCTTGGCGAACCGACGCTCCAGCGTCTCGACGGTGTCCAGGACCAGGTCGTCGAAGACCTCGGCCTTGGTCCGGGCCAGCGGCACGGTGGCCGGAACCAGCCGCCCGCGCAGGCCGCGCCCGTGCCGGTCACGGTGCACGCGCCGGCCAGGGCCGGGGCGGCGGTGTTCCGGGCTCGTCATGAGGCAAAGGGTAGCGCCCGCGTCGGGCTGGTCAGCGGCAGCGCCGCTACCATGGCGCGGCGAGCCCAGGACGGCGAACTGTGATCACCACAACGGGCGTGTCGCAACGCGAACCGATGCGCCGGACCCGGTAATGGAGATACCCTGCCGCCGTGAGGTCACCACGGCGCTGCTCCCGTAACGGCTGCCCCCGGCAGGCGGTCGCCACATTGACCTATGTCTACAACGAGTCGACAGCGGTGGTGGGGCCGCTGGCGGCGTTCGCCGAGCCACACACGTACGACCTGTGTGAGCCGCACGCCCGTAGCCTGACCGCGCCTCGTGGCTGGGACGTCGTCCGGCACGAGGGCGAGTTCGAGCCGCCGCCGCCCACCACCGACGACCTGGTCGCGCTGGCCGAGGCGGTACGCGAAGCCGCCCGCCCAGCCCCGCGCCCCCCGGACCCCGACCAGGGTCACCACGAGAACCCCCACCAGACCGGCCGCCGAGGCCACCTCCGCGTAATCCCCCCCAACCACTAACCCCTCCCGGCGGCCCCGCCCGCTTCCTGGC
>NZ_PYBV01000004.1:43107-46026 GCF_003205615.1 Micromonospora arborensis
GGCCTCCTGGCCCCGCCCGCCTCCTGGCCTCCTGGCCCCGCCCGCTTCCTGGCCTCCTGGCCTCCTGGCCTCCTGTGTCGATCATGAAGTTATTGCCTCTCGCTGCGTGTCGTGGCGATAGCTTCATGATCAACCAGGCGGTGGGGGAGGCCGTCAGCGCCTGGAGCGCTGGGGGCATTTTGGGGGACGTTTCGGGGGCGTTGGTGGGGCACCTTGGGGGCGGTTGGCGGGCAGCTTGGAAGTGCGCCAACACGTCCGACCGCCACACGCCGGTAGGCCGCAGACACCGCCACTGAGCGTGGTTAACATGCGCCGCAGCGTGCATCGAGCGACGTCACGGTGTGCGCCTGGCGGGCGGGAGGCTCCGGTGGTGAACGAGGCGTTGCGGGTGGCGATGGCGGAGGCGGGCGAGACGGTCGAGTCGCTGGCCGAGAAGGTCCGCGTTGATCCCAAGACGGCCGCGCGGTGGCTTGCCGCGGGGCGTATCCCGCATCCGCGTACCCGGGTCGCGGTGGCCCAGGTCCTGCGCCGGGATGCGGCCGACCTCTGGCCGGAGCCGTTCCGCCGCCGTGACCTGCCGTGGTTCCGACCGTGGGCCGAGCTTGAACAGGACGCCATCGGCATCCGGTGGTACGAGCCGCTGCTCGTGCCGGGCCTGCTTCAGACCGAGGGGTACGCCCGCGCGGTGCTGGGTACCGGTGGCCTGGTCCCACCGTCCCAGGTGGATCTGATCGTCGCGAGCCGTCTCGACCGGCAGGCGGTCCTCAGCCGCGATGCCCCGCCGCAGCTCGTGACGGTGATCGACGAGGTGGTGCTGCGCCGGCTGGTCGGTGACCGCGCCGTGATGTCCGAGCAGTTGACCCACCTGGCGGCGGTCGCCGAGCGGGAGCACGTCCAGGTCCGGGTCATTCCCGCCGACAGCCCGTGGCACACCGGCCTGGCCGGCCCCTTCGTGCTGGGTCGCCTGCCCGACGGGACGGAATTGGCGTATCTCGACAACCAGCTCCGCGGTCAGGTCGTGACCGATCCCGCCGACGTCGCTAGCCTGGGACGGAGGTGGGAGAGCGTTACCGGTGAGGCGCTACCCCAACGCCGGTCGACCGAGCTGATCAGGGAAGTGGCCACGACATGGACATGACCGACGCCCGCTGGCGCACCGCGACCCGCAGCAGCAACAACGGCGGTGCGTGCGTCGAGGTGGCCGACAACCTGCCCGGTCGGGTGCTGGTGCGCGACAGCAAGGACCGCGACGGTGGCACCTTGGCCTTCGCGCCGGCCGCCTGGTCGTCCTTCGTCGACAGCGTCCGCCGATCCGGCCGCTGAACCCAGGCCGCTTTGCCCAGGCCCCGGCCGCTGACCACTCGGGTGCACGGAATGCGCGGGGTCACGGCGCGCAGACACCCCGACTTTCCGTAAGCCGAGTGGATCAAGATTCCCCGTTTGCGGGTGGCCCATGCTGAGCGTGGCCGACGCCTGCACGGGAAGTGCCGTGCTGGCCCCGATGCTCCTCCGGTGGTGCCGGTTTGTCATCGTGTCAGGCGTCCACGGCGCCCCCTGAGGAAGACTGATGCGCGCGCCCCTCCGGCCCCTCTCCCGGCGTGGACTGCTCAGCGGCACTCTCAGCTCGGCCGCCCTGATCGCCTTCCACTCACCGGCCGGGCGTTGGCCGACGCTGAGCCCGCGTGTTGACGGCATTTCGACACAACCCTCGTCGGTCGCCGTCGGCCCTTGTCGGAGTCTGTGAACCGACGCGAAATGACCCCTTACAAGGTGATCTGCGGGTCTTGTTGGCGCATGCAGCCACACGGTCGGCCCTGCCGGGCCGACCCGACGGTTCGTCGCAGTTGTCGATTCGTCGTCGGCGGGGGCGCCCGCCGATCATCCCCGTGCGGCGAACGGCGCGGGTGATCGTCGCGACGGCGGATATTGCAGCCAGTATTTACGACGACACTCATCGCCGTGACGATGCAACCACCGCAGAATCCTGGGCCGTACCCGCCGTCGTTCGCCCCGGGACCCCGACCGAACTGGTTCCGCCGGGCCAGCCCAGGCCGTCGAGTGGCCGTGATCCTCGGCTCGGTGGCCCTGTCGTTCCTGCTGCTCTGCTGCACCGGTGGCGCCATCGTCGGCGCGCTGACCGGCGAACCGGAGCCCACCCGCACCGGCACCGCGGCCGAGGAGCCGCAGCAACCCATCGTGGCGGCCCCCGCAGAGCCGACCGACGGCGCCGACGCGCAGGTGGCGTCGCCGATCGCCGATCCGTCTGCCACGCCGGTCCCGTCCGGTGCGGCGTCTCCGTCCGGTGCGGCGTCTTCTCCCGGTGTCGCGTCCTCGTCTGGTGCGGTGCCCTCGTCTGGCGCGGCGCCATCGCCGGTCGTGCGGGTGCGGACTGTCACCGAGCAGACCGCGATCAAACACGGTGAGCGGACCGTCAAGGACCCATCGCTGGCCGAGGGCAAGCGGGTGGTCCGCACCAAGGGCGTGAACGGCGTGCGGACGCTGACCTACCAGGTGACCACCACGGACGGCGTTCAGACGGCCCGGAAGCTGGTCACGTCCACCGTGACGAAGCAGCCGGTAACCGAGGTCGTCGCTGTCGGCACCAAGAAGCCACAGTCGTCGAGTTGCGACCCGAACTACAGCGGCTGCGTCCCGGTCGCCAGCGATGTCGACTGCGCGGGCGGCAGCGGTAACGGCCCCGCCTACGTCAACGGGCCCGTCAGAGTGGTCGGCACCGACATCTACGACCTGGACCGCGACGGCGACGGCACAGCCTGCGACTAACCCGCCCCGCCCCGAATTCCCCGCCCCGATTCCCCGCCCGGATTCCCCGCCCCGGATTCCCCGCCCGGATTCCCCGCCCCGGATTCCCCGCCCGAATTCCCCGCCCCGGATTCGCCGCCGATCTGTGAGTGGGGT
>NZ_PYBV01000040.1 GCF_003205615.1 Micromonospora arborensis
AACTGACCCGCGACCACCAGTACCAGCACAAACCAGCACCAGCACCATGCCGAAGGGCCGGACCCCCAAGACCAGGGGCCCGGCCCTTCGGCATGTTCAGGCCAGTGCGTGGCCGTCCCGGTGCCCGGACGCTCAGCGATCAGCCGCCGGAGTCGTCCATCTCGGCACCCTCGGGGACGGCGTCGTCGTCTCGGCTGGCCAGCCAGCCCTCCGGTAGGAAGACCTTCCCCGGCGAGTTGGTGCGCCCGCGCGGCTGGCCCAGGGCGGTCAGCGGGAACGGCTCCGTCGGGTCGAGCTTTCCGAGCAGGTCGTCGAGCTGGGCCAGGCTCTCGATCATCGCCAGCGAACGGCGCAGCTCGCCGCCGACCGGGAAGCCCTTCAGATACCAGGCGACGTGCTTGCGGAAGTCGGTGCAGCCGTCCCGCTCACCCCGGGCCGGGTTGCTGGCACCGGCCACGAACTGGTCGACCAGCAGCTCGGCGTGCCGGCGCATGGTCACCGCCACCTCGCCGAGGGTGGGCATCCGCCGCTCCGGGCGGCCGTTGAAGGCAGCCTCCAGGTCGGCGAAGAGCCACGGTCGACCCAGGCAGCCGCGCCCGACGACCACGCCGTCGACGCCGGTGTGCGCGACCATGCGCAATGCGTCGTCGGCCTCCCAGATGTCGCCGTTGCCGAGCACCGGCACATCGAGGGCCTGCTTCAACGTGGCGATCGCGTCCCAGTCGGCGGTGCCGGAGTAGCGCTGCGCGGCGGTCCGCCCGTGCAGGGCCACCGCGGCCACGCCGGCGTCCTGGGCGGCGAGCCCGGCTTCGACGTACGTCAGGTGGTCGTCGTCGATGCCCTTGCGCATCTTCACCGTGACCGGCACCCCGGCCGGCGCGGCGGCAGCCACCGCGGCCTGCACCAGCCGGGCGAAGAGCCGGCGCCGCCACGGCAACGCCGCGCCGCCCCCACGCCGGGTGACCTTGGGGACCGGGCAGCCGAAGTTGAGGTCGATGTGATCGGCCAGGTTGCGTTCGACGACGATCCGCACGGCGGCAGCGGTGATCTCCGGGTCGGTGCCGTAGAGCTGGAGGCTGCGGGGCTTCTCGTCGTCGCCGAACGTGATCATGCGCAGCGTCTTCGGGTTGCGCTCGACCAGCGCCCGAGTCGTGATCATTTCGCAGACGTAGATGCCGCCGCCCTGCTCCCGGCAGAGCCGACGGAACCCGACGTTGGTGATCCCGGCCATCGGCGCGAGCACCACCGGTGGCCACACCTGGTGCTGCCCGAGAGTCAACGGGCGCAGCGCGGGCATGGTCGAGGCAGTCACCGGACAAGTGTACGGGGCCCCGACCGGCGCTCATCGCGTCGGCCGAGGCCCCGTGCGCAGCGTCTCAGCAGCCGGGGAGGCGCTCGATCAGGTAGCGCTCGACCTGGTCCAGGGAGACCCGCTCCTGGGCCATGGTGTCCCGGTTGCGCACCGTCACGGCGTTGTCGTCCAGCGTGTCGAAGTCGACGGTCACGCAGAACGGGGTGCCGATCTCGTCCTGCCGACGGTAGCGGCGGCCGATCGCCTGCGAATCGTCGAACTCCACCACCCAGCGCTTGCGCAGCAGCGTCGCGAGGTCCTTGGCCTTCGGCGACAGCGCCTCGTTGCGCGACAGCGGCAGCACCGCCACCTTGACCGGGGCGAGCCGCGGGTCGAAGCGCATCACGGTGCGCTTGTCCACGCCACCCTTGGTGTTCGGTGCCTCGTCCTCGTCGTACGCCTCCAGCAGGAAGGCGAGCACCGCGCGGGTCAGACCCGCGGCCGGCTCGATGACGTACGGCATCCAGCGCTCACTCTTGGTCTGGTCGAAGTACGACAGGTCGACGCCGGAGTGCTTGCTGTGCGTGGAGAGGTCGAAGTCGGTGCGGTTCGCGACGCCCTCCAGCTCGGCGAACTCGGTGCCGCCGAACTGGAAGCGGTACTCGATGTCGACCGTCCGCTTGGAGTAGTGCGAGAGCTTCTCCGCCGGGTGCTCGTAGAGGCGCAGGTTGTCGGCGGACAGGCCGAGGTCGAGGTACCAGTTCCAGCGCTCCTGGAGCCAGTACTCGTGCCACTGCTCGTCGGTGCCCGGCTCGACGAAGAACTCCATCTCCATCTGCTCGAACTCGCGGGTCCGGAAGATGAAGTTGCCCGGGGTGATCTCGTTGCGGAACGACTTGCCGGTCTGCGCGATGCCGAACGGCGGCTTCTTGCGGGCGACCGTCTCGACGTTCTTGTAGTTGACGAAGATGCCCTGCGCGGTCTCCGGGCGCAGGTAGTGCATGCCCTCTTCGCTCTCCACCGGGCCCAGGTAGGTCTTCATCAGGCCGTTGAACATCTTCGGCTCGGTGAAGGTGCCCTTGTTGCCGCAGTTGGGGCAGTTGAGCTCAGTGAGCGAGGCCAGCGGCTTGCCGTGCTTGGCCTCGTACGCCTCTTCGAGGTGGTCCGCCCGGAACCGCTTGTGGCAGAACTGGCACTCGGTGAGCGGGTCGACGAACTCGGCGATGTGGCCGGAGGCCTCCCACACCTTGCGGGCCAGGATCACCGCCGAGTCGAGGCCGACGACGTCGTCGCGCTGCTGGACCATGGTCTTCCACCACTGCCGGCGGACGTTCTCCTTGAGTTCCACGCCGAGCGGGCCGTAGTCCCACGCCGATCGGGTGCCTCCGTAGATTTCGCTGGAGGGGAAGACGAAGCCTCGGCGCTTGGCAAGGCTGACGACGGCGTCGATACGGTCGACTGGCATGTTTCCTCCTACGCCGGCTGGCGGTCGGCGGGGGCGAGATGTGGATGGAACGGTCGGTTCGGGACCACGGTACGACCACCGTCGCCCTGAGCCCAGCAGAATACCGGGGGCGGGTCAGCTGACCCCGCAGACCTCCACGCCGCCGGTCTGACCGTCATGCCCAAGAATGACCTGCTGCTGCTCCCGGTCACCGCCGTCCAGCGTCACGTCGACCGGCAAGGTCAGGTTGATGGTGTCCACCTCGCCCAGCCGGAACGCCGTGACCTGCGGCTCGGCGGCGGCCCGCCGTTCGAACTCGGGCCGGGACTCGCGCCGTTGCGCGTCGTCGCAGAGCTGCTCGTACGCCCGCCCGTAGTTCCGCTCGACCAGCGCCTGGTAGTAGTCGCCGGTCACGGTGCGGGCCTGTTCCCGGACCGCCTGCACGCCGGTCACGGCCAGGCCGACGACGGCGCTGCCGCCCCCGCCACAGCAGAGCACCACGGCGAGCGCGCCGACACCGAGGCCGATCCAGAGCCGAGTCCGGCGGCCCTCGGTGGGCGGCGCGGCGAACGGCGGAGCCACCCCGGGACCGGGTGGCGGGGCGGGTGGGGTCATAGGAGCAGCGTAGTGTCCGCCGGCTCAGCGGTAAGGACCCGCAGCCCGATCACTCTCGGCGACGACCACCGCCCCGCCGGGGGCCGCGGTGGCCAGCGCCTCGTACGCGGAGGGCTCGTCGACCGACTCGGCGAGCAGTGGCACGGCGCTGACCTTGACCTCGAAGGCGCCCAGCGCCCGTCGGTACGTGCCGACCGACTCCCATTCGGTGACCAGCGACCAGTACCGGGGGTCGTCGAGCGCCCGGACCAGTTGACCGCGGAGGTAGCCGGGGCGGGCGGCCAGTGCGGTGAGGGCGGCGTGCGCCCGTTCGGTGAAGTCGTCGGCGACATCGACGTCGACCACGAACCGGTTGGTCACCAGCAACGGAGGTCCCTCCTCGTAGAGTCTGTGGGATGCAGCGTACGCAGCGCCCCTTGCTGGCCCGGTTGGCCGGGGCGAACCCGACGTCGGTGTTCCTGCTCACCCTGGTGGTGGTGCTGGTGGCGTTCTTCACGCCCGGGGTGATCGGCGGGCTGCTGACGCTCGCGCTCGCCGCGGTCCTGATCGCCCTGTTGGCGACGACCTGGGCGGTTCAGGCGCCGCAGACCCGGCTGCTTCGACTGGTGATGTTGACCCTGCTGGTGACGGTGGGCCTCGCGAAGCTGCTCTGACATGCAAGCATGCGTTTTTGACAATCATTATCGTTGCCACGGACAGTTGACGTCATGAGCAACCGCACCACGTTCCGTGTCCTGGCCGCCGCGACCACCCTCCTCGCCCTGGGTGCCGCGGCCGGCTGCTCCACCGGTGGTGCCGCCGGCGCCGACCCCCAACGGGTCGACGTGGTGGCGGCGTTCTATCCCCTCCAGTTCATCGCGGAGCGCGTCGGTGGCGACGCGGTCCGAGTGACGAACCTGGCCAAGCCCGGTGCCGAGCCGCACGATCTGGAGCTCAACCCGAGCCAGGTCGGCCAGGTCAGCGAGGCGGAGCTGATCGTCTACCTCAAGGGTTTCCAGCCCGCGGTCGATGACGCCGTCGCGCAGAACGGTGGCGACCAGGCGTTCGACGTGACAGGCGTCCAGCCGCTGTTGGACGCGAGCGCCGGCGGGCACAACCACGAGGGCGAGGAGGACAACGCCGAGGAGCGCGGCGCCAAGGATCCCCACGTCTGGCTCGACCCAACCCGCCTCGCCGGCATCGGCGACCAGCTCGCCCAGCGGCTCGGCAAGGCCGACCCGGACCACGCCGCCGACTACACGGCCCGTGCCGCGGCACTGCGCGCGGACCTCACGACCCTGGACGGCGAGTTCACGCGCGGCCTGGCGACCTGCCAGCGGCGGGAGATCGTGACCAGCCACGCCGCGTTCGGCTACCTCGCCGACCGCTACCAGCTCGACCAGGTCGGCATCACCGGGCTGAGCCCAGACGTCGAGCCTTCGCCGCAGCGGCTCGCCCAGGCGATCGAGGAGGCGAAGGAGCACAAGGCCACCACGATCTTCTTCGAGACCCTGGTCAGCCCGAAGGTCGCCGAGACCATCGCCGGTCAGGTCGGCGCGAAGACCGCCGTGCTGGACCCGATCGAAGGACTCGCCGCCGACAGCAACGGGGACTACCTTTCGGTGATGCGTACGAACCTGCAGACCCTGCAGACGGCCTTGAGCTGCTCGTGACCACACCTGTCATCACCGTCGAGCACGGGGTGGTCGGCTACGACGGCCGCCCCGTGCTCCGGGACATCTCGCTCACCGTGACCGCCGGCGAGGTGGTCGCGGTGCTCGGCGCCAACGGCTCCGGCAAGTCCACCCTGATCCGCGCCGTGCTCGGGCTGGTGCCCATCAGCGCCGGCTCGGTCACCCTCTTCGACCGGCCGTTGCGCCGCTTCCGGCAGTGGGCACGCATCGGGTACGTCCCGCAGCGCCTGGGCGCCGGTGGCGGCGTACCGGCCACCGTGCGTGAGGTGGTGGCCTCCGGCCGACTGGCCCGCCGGGGGATCCTCCGCCCGCCGGGTCGAGCCGACCGGGCCGCCGTCGACGCCGCGCTGCTCGCGGTCGGGCTCGCCGACCGGGCCGGCGACCCGGTCTCCACGCTCTCCGGCGGCCAGCAGCAGCGCACCCTGATCGCCCGCGCACTGGCCGGTCAGCCGGAGCTGCTGGTCCTCGACGAGCCCACCGCCGGGGTGGACGCGGCAAGCCAGGAGGCGTTCGCCGACGCGCTGCGCGACTTCGTCGGCGGCGGCGGGACGGTGCTGCTGGTCGCCCACGAACTGGGCCCGCTGCGACCGGTGATCAGCCGGGCGGTCGTCGTACACGAGGGTGGCATCTGTCACGA
Organism: Micromonospora arborensis; assembly: GCF_003205615.1. Lineage (GTDB taxonomy): Bacteria > Actinomycetota > Actinomycetes > Mycobacteriales > Micromonosporaceae > Micromonospora > Micromonospora arborensis. Next base: position 5,661 of record NZ_PYBV01000040.1, read on the forward strand.
CGGCGCGGTGCCGGACCCGGCCGGCCATCACGCGGAGCCCGACCACGACCACGTGCACCCGCACGGTCCCGACGAGCCCGCCGGGCTGTGGAGCAACTGACGCATGGGACTCTTCCAGTACTCCTACATGCAGCATGCCCTGATCGGCGCGCTGGTGATCGGCCTGGCCGCGCCGGCCCTCGGCATCTACCTGGTGCAGCGCCGGCTGGCGTTGATCGGCGACGGTGTCGGGCACGTGGCGCTGACCGGCGTGGGCGCTGGTCTGCTGCTCAACCGCTCGCCGGTGTTGGTGGCGGTGCTCGTCGCCACCGCGGGCGCGATCGCCATCGAGGTGGTCCGTGCCCGCGGGCGTACGTCCGGCGACCTGGCCCTGGCCCTGCTCTTCTACGGCGGGATCGCGGGCGGCGTGTTGCTGGTCGGCCTCTCCGACGCGACCAGCGCCAACCTCAACGCCTATCTGTTCGGGTCGCTGATCACCACCTCCCTCGCGGACGTGATCACCATCGCGGTGCTCGGCGCGGCGATCCTGGTCACGATGATCGCGTTGCGCCCGGCGCTCTTCGCGGTCAGCCACGACGAGGAGTACGCCCGGGTCTCCGGCCTTCCGGTACGGACGCTGAACCTGCTGATCGCGGTCGCCACCGCGATCACGGTGACCATCGCGATGCGGGCCGTCGGGGTGCTGCTGATCAGCGCGCTGATGGTGGTGCCGGTCGCCACCGCACAGCAGGTCACCCGGGGCTTCCGCAGCACGATGACCGCCGCGATGGTGCTCGGGTTCTTCGCCGCCGGCTCCGGTGTCTGGGTGGCGGCTACGGCGGACACCGCGCCGGGCGCGTCGGTGGTGCTGGTGGCGATCGCCTCCTTCCTGGTGGTGGCCGTGACCGGCGGCGTCTGGCGGGCGCTGCGCCGCCGGGCGACGCCGGCCGCCGCCGTGCCAACACCGGAACCACACGAGGTCGTGCTGGAGAGATCCTGATCAGGGGGATGTCGGTGGTATTGGTTATCGTTGCAGGATGACCAGCGCGACGGGCTACGACGGGTTCGACGGGGCGAGCGAGCTGCTCCGCGCGCTGTCCGCGCCCATTCGGCTGGCCATCGTCAGCGAGTTGGCCGGCGGCGAGCGGTGCGTGCACGAGCTGGTGGAGAAGCTCGGCGCGGCGCAACCGCTCGTCTCCCAGCACCTGCGGGTGCTGCGCGGCGCGGGCGTGGTGCGGGGTTCGCGTCGAGGCCGGGAGATCGCCTACAGCCTGGTCGACGAGCACGTCGCGCACATCGTGGCGGACGCGGTCAGCCACGCGGGGGAGGGATCATGAGCGAGAGCAGCGCCGCGGTACGCAACACCCGGCAGCGCTCGGCGGTGAGCGCGCTGCTGGGCGAGATGGAGGGCTTCCACAGCGCCCAGGACCTGCACGCGATGCTGCGGGAGCGCGGCGAACGGGTCGGCCTGACCACCGTCTACCGCACCCTGCAGGGGCTGGCCGACGCGGGCGAGATCGACGTGATGCGTCCGCCGGGCGGCGAGCACCTCTACCGCCGGTGCAGCGAGGGGCACCACCACCACCTGGTCTGCCGGGCCTGCGGGCGTACGGTCGAGGTGGCCGGGCCGGCCGTGGAGAGCTGGGCCGACCGGGTCGCCGCGAAGCACGGCTACGCCGACGTCAGCCACACCATGGAGATCTTCGGCACCTGCCCGGCCTGCGCACGGTGACTAACCTGGCTCCCGTGTCAGACCTTCAGTTCAGGACGGTCCAGCCGGTAGGTAGCGAAGCAGCCCTGCTCGACTGGCAACACATCCACAATCTGATCATCCCCACGGCCACCCTGTCGGTCGACGAGATCGTCGTCCGCGCCCAGCGGAACATCCTCGAGGTCGCGTACGTCGAGGGGTCGCCGGTGGGGTGCTCGACGGTACGACCCCCGGAATCCGACGCGGCGGCCGCGACCGTGATCGCACGGGTTCTGCCCGGACATCGCCGGCACGGCTACGGGGAGCAGATCTATCAGCAAGGGCTGGCGAGGGCACGCGATCTGGGCGCGCAGGTCATCGACACCGTCGTCCTGGCCTCCAACGACGACGGCCTGCGGTTTGCCCGACAGCACGGCTTCGTCGAGATCGAGCGGTACGTCCTGCCCGGCGACACCGTGCCGTTCGTGGACCTCCGGCTCGCCTGATCGCGACGCTTGCGTCGCCCGTAAGGCGGAACGGATCGCCCCGGCCAGGCCCGCGAACGACGGGTGTCGGGCCGAGGCCGTTCGTGCAACGCTGTCCGGCGTGAAAATCTATGCCGATCGGTTTCCGACCGCCGCCCGTCAGTTGATCACCGACCTGCTCGTCGTCGCCTGGGTGTACGTGGCGATCCGCGGCGCGCTCTGGCTGCACGACCTGGTGCAGAAGCTCGCCGTACCGGGGCAGAAGCTGGAAGGCGCCGGCAGCGGCCTCGCCGACAACCTGGGCGACGCCGGCAGCAAGGTCGGCCGGGTGCCGCTGGTCGGCGACGAGCTGACCGCACCCTTCCAACGCGCCGCCGACGCCGCTCGGTCGCTCGCCGACGCCGGCCGCGACCAGCAGCACCTCGTCGATCAGCTCGCCCTCGCCCTCACCATCGCGGTGCTGATCTTCCCGCTCGGCATCGTGCTGTTCGGCTGGCTGCCGCTGCGCCTGCGCTGGATGCGCCGGGCCGGATCGGCGGCGACACTGGCTGCCGGGCCGGCCGGCCGGGACCTGCTCGCCCTGCGCGCGCTGGCCACCCAGCCACTGGGCCGGCTGACCCGGATCGGCCCGGACGTCGCTGAGGCGTGGCGGCGCGGCGACGACGCGACCCTCGACGCGCTGGCGGCGCTGGAGCTGCGCCAACTCGGCCTGCGCGCCCGGGGCCGCTAAGGTCTTCGGGTGTTCTACTTCCTGATCGTCATCGCCGTTCTGCTGCTCGGCTACGCCGCCGTCCTGGTCTCCTTCGTACGCCGGGGCAAGAAGATCCCGCCCGCGGCGTACCTGGGTCTGGCCGCGCTCAACGGCCTGATCCTCGCGGCGGTGCTGGCCTGGGCGGTCGCCCGCTGACACCTGCCGTGCGGTTGGCGGAGGGTGTGGATCACGGCTTGGGCGGGATGCGGCGGCGCACGTCCTCGGCGGTGGACGGCCCCGGCGACCAGCCGGCCACCCAGGGCAACTCGTCGGACGGGGTGACCACGCCCTCCTCCAGGCCCGCGTAGCGACCGGCGAGGATCCGCTTCGCGGCGGCGGTGTCGACCGAGTCGGTGTTGTCCCAGAGCGCCGTGAACAGGGCATCCACCCGCACCCGCGCCTGCCGGCAGAACAGGTCGGCCAGCTCGACGTTCTCCGGTCGGCTGTCCCGTTCGGCGGAAGCCCGGACGCAGACCGCGGACATCGCGAACAACTCGGCGCCGATGTCCACCACACGGCCGAGGAACGCCTGCTTGCGTTCCATCTTTCCCTGCCAGCGGGACATCGCGTAGAACGTCGACCGGGCCAGCTTGCGCGACGACCGCTCCACCTGTCGCAGGTGCCCGGCGAGCGGTCCGAACTCGGCGTACGCCGAAGGGCTCTGCCCCCGGCCCACGGCCAGTGTGGGCAGCCACTTCGCGTAGAAGGCACCGGCTCGGGCGCCGGCCCGCGCCTTGCGGCCCAGCCCCGCCTCGGGGTCGATGATGTCGCCGGCCACCGACAGGTGGGCGTCGACCGCCTCCCGCGCGATCAGCAGGTGCATGATCTCGGTCGAGCCCTCGAAGATCCGGTTGATCCGCAGGTCGCGCAGCACCTGCTCGACGTTGGCCGGGCGTTCGCCGCGGGCGGCCAACGAGTCGGCCGTCTCGTAGCCGCGCCCGCCCCGGATCTGGATCAACTCGTCGGCGATCTTCCAGGCCATCTCGCTGGCGTACAGCTTGACCAGGGCCGCCTCGATCCGGATGTCGTTGCGGTCGTCGTCGGCGAGCAGGCAGCAGAGGTCGAGCATGGTCTCCATGCCGTACGTGGTGGCGGCGATGAAGGAGAGCTTCTGCGCGACGGCCTCGTGCTCGCCCACCGGTCGCCCCCACTGGACCCGGTCGGCGGCCCACCCCCGGGCCACGTTCAACGACCACTTGCCGGCGCCCACGCACATCGCCGGGAGCGAGAGCCGGCCGGTGTTCAGCGTGGTCAGGGCGATCTTCAGCCCCTTGCCCTCGCCTCCGATGACGTTCTCGGCGGGCACGAACACGTCGTGGAAGCGAGTGAGGCTGTTTTCCAGGCCGCGCAGGCCGACGAACTGGTTGCGCCGCTCGACGGTGATGCCCGCGCTGTCGCCGTCCACCACGAACGCGGTGATTCCACCCCGCCGCCCCTGGGCGGCCGGCACCCGGGCCATCACCACCAGCAGGGTGGCCACGATGCCGTTGGTGGCCCAGAGTTTCACTCCGTTGAGCCGGTAACCGGTGCCGTCCTCGGTCGGCTCGGCGGTGGTGGCCAGCCGGGCCGGATCGGAGCCGACGTCCGGCTCGGTGAGCAGGAACGCGGACACCTCACCGGCGGCGAGTCGGGGCAGGAAGCGCTGCTTCTGCTCGGCGGTGCCGAACATCTTCAGCGGCTGCGGCACCCCGATCGACTGGTGCGCCGAGAGCAGCGCGCCGATGGCCGGGCTGACCGAGCCGGCCAGCATCAGCGCCCGGCAGTAGTGCAGGTTGCTCAGCCCGAGCCCGCCGTACTTCCGGTCGATCTTCATGCCGAACGCGCCGAGGTCGGCGAGGCCGTGGAACACCGAGTCCGGAATGGACGCGTCGCGTTCGATGGCAGCCCCGTCCACCTCGGAGTCGAGGAAGGCGCGGAACCGACCAAGGAACTCCTCGGCGCGGGCCACGTCGTCCGGGTCGGACTGGGGCCACGGGTCGATCAGGTCGAGCCGGAGACGGCCGAGGAACAGCTCCTTGCCGAAGCTGGGTCGGTCCCAGGTGGACTCGCGAGCGGCCTCGGCGACCCGCCGGGCCTCCTTCTCCGAGACCTGCCCGGCCTCCGCCGGCAACGGAGCGGCGGCACCGGCGGTGTCGGGGGTGGCGTCGGAATCGGGGCCGTCCGGTGCTGGTCGGCCGTCCTGCGTCGTGGTCACGGCTGCCCCCTCGAAGCTCGGTGCGGCTGGGTTGACGTGCGCGACTACCGCCACGCTACCCCCGGTTGTTACCCAGGGGTAGCGCTCTGTGGAGATCTGCCCGATCAGCGGCCGGCGATCTCGTCCGGGTCGTCGTCCTCGTCGTCGATGTCGTCCTCACCCCAGTTGCGGCGGGCGAACGGCAGGGCAGCCCAGAACGTGAGGAACCAGAGCCCGGTCAGCGCACTGAGCACGAAGGCGATCGGCCGGTCCAGCACGAAGTCGGTGATCAGCAGCACCGCGCTGACCATCGCGACCAGCATGAAGGCGAGACCGCCGGTGGCCATCCGGTGCGCGAAGCGGACCAGCTCCGGCTTGCGCCCCTGCCGGAACAGCGCCCGGTGGAACGCCACCGGCGAGATGATCAGTGCCGTCGCGGCGGCCGCCGCGAGCAACGCCACGATGTAGACGTCGCGCTGGAACTCCGTGGTCTCGGTGAACCCGCTACTGAACGGCAGGGTGAGCAGGAAGGCGAAGAGAATCTGCACGCCGGTCTGTGCGACCCGCAACTCCTGCAACAGGTCAGCGAAGTTGCGCTGCCAACGCTGCTTCTCGGTCTCCTTGGACACGCGCTACCTCCGGTGCGACGCTACTGCCGGCGGTCCCGCCCGCCGGCAGCAACGCCAATGCCCCACCCGGCCGAGCACGAAACAGCTTCACGACATCTGTCGTTCATCTCCGAGACGCAAGTCGGCCACCGGGAGCACCGCGTGGCGGCGTCAGGAGCCGCGTCGGATCCGGCCCGCGTACCGGGCCTCCAGGGCCGTGTTGTGGGCGTCGCCGTCGGGGATGTTCGCCGACAGGTAGACCGGCGGCCGCTCCCCCGCCGCCAGCAACCGCGCCACCACCTCCACGGTGATCTGCTGAGCCAGCAGCGCGGCGGTGATCGAGGAGACCGCGCCGACCGCGCCACCGCCGGGCAGCGGCAACGTCGCGTCACCGTACGGGGCGCCGTTGTCGAGCACCACGTCGGCGATCTCGCCCAGCTTGCGCCCGGACGGGTGGCGGGACGTCATCCGTCCGGAGTGCTGCGCGGAGGTGATCGCCACCAGCGCGTGGCCGCGTTCCTTGACCAGCATGGCGAACTCCACCATCGCGCCGTTGACCCCGGAGTTCGAGGCGAGCACGAAGACGTCGGTGGGCCGCACCGGGGCCAGTTCGTAGAGGCGGTGCGCGACCTCCGGATCCCGTTCCAACATCGGACCGAGCCGCTCGGCCGGTTCGCCACCAATCAACACCAGATCGCGCAGCGCGATCCGGTTGGTCGGCACCAGACCGCCGGCCCGTCCGGCGATCTCCATCGCGAGGGCCTCCGAATGCCCGGTGCCGAACGCGTGCACCACGCCGTCGGCGCGCACGGCCTCAGCGATCAGGTCGGCGGCCCGCGCCACCGCCTCCCGCTGACTGGCGGCCACCCGGCCGATCGTCTCGGTCACCACGGCCAGATAGTCCTCGGCACTCACCGTCATGTGTCCTCCGTCGTCCGGTTGCGGGCCAGCCAGTGCACCGCGAAGTCGACAGCCGCCCGCTGGCGCATCAACCTGCCGGTCCCGGCGCCGACCGGTCCGATGCGAACCGCCCCGGTGTCCTCCAGGTCCCTGCCCAACGCGTCGAAGTCGTCCGCGTCGAGCCGTACGTCCTGCCACCACACCCATTCGCGACCACCGTCACCGGTACGCGCCGCGGCACCCATCTGCTGGCGGGGCGAGCCCGGGCAGCGGTATTCGGCCAGGTGCAGCGAGGTGCTCACGGAGTGGTCCACGCCCAGCAGCAACACGTCGGCGTCCAGGTCGTAGAGCCGGGCCAGCGGCGAGCCCTCGCCGAGCATGTCGCCCAGGGTGTGCCCGGCCACCACCTGCTCGGCGGCCGGCCCGAGCGCGGTGAACGACACGTGCGGATGTGAGCTGCGCAGGGCGCCGGGCCAGCCGCGAACCGTCTCGGCGAGCACACCCATGAACCGGCTCGGTGTGACCGCCGGGTCGAAGCCCGGCATCTCGGCGCGGATCAGCGGCCACCAGTCCGCCGGCACCGGCGGGTTGCGCCACCCCGCGGGGTCGCTGTTGTCCGGAGTGTGGGTCGGCACCACGATCGTCCCGTCGGGGCCGAGCGCGTCGCGCAGGGCGAGCACCACCGCGTGCGGCCCGCCGCAGACGAATCCCAGCGGACGCAGCGCGGCGTGCACCAGCAGCGTCGCGCCGGGGCGTACGCCCAGCACGCGCAGTTGCGCGGCGATCGAGCGTCGAGTGCCCGGCCCGTTGGTGTCCGTCGTCACGATGGCCCTCCCTCGCTGACCCGCACGGATCAGGCCGTTCCGCCGGCTCGGGCCAGGATCGCCTCGGCGAGCGGGCCCGGCGCCGCGTCCGGGATCCAGTGACTCACCCCGGCCAACTGCACGAAGCGGTATTCACCGGTGACGTTGGCGGCGCACGCCTCGGCGGCGGTCCGGCCGATGGCGACGTCCCGGTCACTCCAGACGTACGTGGTGGGCACCGCGACCGGGCCGACGCTCGCCAGGTCGGCGCGGGACATCGCCCGGTACCAGTTCAGCGCGGCGGTGAGCGCCCCCGGCTCGCGCATCGGGTCGGCGTAGCGGTTCACCCGGGACGCGTCGCCCACCCCGCGGAGCAGCTTGCGCAGCGCGGTCGCGTGCCACGCCAGCAGCACCTTCTCGGCCTTGTCCGGCTTACGGAAGAGCGCGATGTAGGACGAGCGGGCCTTCTGCTGGCCGTCGTTGGCCAGGGCCTGTGCCATGGCCGCCGGATGTGGCACGGACACCGCGGTCAGCGTGCGGACCCGATCCGGGTGCCCGGCGGCGACCGCCCACGCCACGACCGCGCCCCAGTCGTGGCCGACCAGGTGGACGGCGTCCAGCCCGAGAGCGTCGAGCACCGCCACCACGTCGGCGACCAGCTCGGGGATCCGGTAGTCGGCCACCCCGGTCGGCCGGGCGCCCGGCGAGTAGCCGCGCTGGTCCAGCGCGTACGTGCGCAGCCCGGCCGCGTGCAGCGTCGGCACGACGTCGTCCCATTCGCCGCTGTGCTGCGGGAAACCGTGCAGCAGCAGAGCGGGTACGCCGTCCGGCGGACCGTCGACGATTACCTCGAACGTGAGACCTCGTGCGTCAACCCGCATGATCGGAAGCGTACCCAGCCGACGGCGAGTCGGTCGCTCCTCGCAGGTCAGGCGGATGCCCTGCTGGGCTGGCGGCCCGGTCGGTGTTAGCGTCAGTGAGACAACTTCACATCCGACAGGGGAGCGCACAGCGCTGAGAGTGCGGGCACGCCCGCAGACCCTCGAACCTGATCTGGGTAATGCCAGCGCAGGGAGTTCGGTCGACCTCCAGCCGCGCCGCCGTCCGGTGCCACCGGACGCGCGGCGTGCGTCTTCTCCTGGTTCGTAGTCAGAACTGGGAGCACCATATGAAATCCACCACCGACAGCAGCCGCTGGCGGACCATCGACATCGTGGTCGCCTCGGTGATCGCGGTCGCCTTCGGCGTCATCTTCTGGGCGTGGGGCCTGGTCTGGAGCGCCACCGAGGGTGCGTTCGCCTTCTTCCCGCCGGCGCAGACGCTGCTCTACGGCGTCTGGCTGATGCCGGCCGTGATCGGCGGTCTGGTCATCCGCAAGCCCGGCGCCGCGCTCTACTGCGAGACGGTGGCCGCGGTCCTCTCCGCACTGCTGGGCAGCCAGTGGGCCGGCACGGTCATCCCGCAGGGCATCGTGCAGGGCATCGGCGCCGAGCTGGCATTCGCCGCCTTCCGGTACCGGTCGTTCCGCCTGCCGACCGCGATGCTGGCCGGCGCGCTGACCGGCCTCAGCGCCGCGCTCTTCGACTTCTTCGTCTGGAACGTCGACTACGCGCTGACCGACTACCGCATCCCGTACGCGCTGCTCACCATCGTCAGCGCCACCGTGATCGCCGGCGCCGGCGGCTGGCTGCTGACGAAGGCCCTGGCCAACACCGGAGTCCTGGACCGCTTCCCGGTAGCCCAGGACCGCGCCCTGATCTGACCACCCTTAGTCGACTGCGTTGATCAAGAGGTTTGCGTCAACGGGACTCGATTTTCTGACGCAAACCTCTTGATCAACAGAGGGAAGGCGGCCCGAGGCCGGGAGGGGGTGGGGTTCGTGGGCGGGGTTTTGTTGCGGGGGTTTGGGTGGCGGCACGCTGGGCGGCGCGCGTGGGCTCTGCGCGGGGTTGATCTGCGGGTTGAGGCTGGGGAGCGGGTTTTGCTTCTTGGGCCCTCGGGGGCCGGCAAGAGCACCCTGCTCAGCGCGCTGGCCGGCCTGCTGCCCGAGGACTCCGGCGAGCAGGAGGGCGTCGTCGAGATCGACGGACTCGACCCGCGCAAGGGACGGGAACGGGTCGGCATCGTCTTCCAGGACCCGGAGACCCAACTGGTGATGGCGCGCTGCGGCGACGACGTCGCGTTCGGGCTGGAGAACCGGGGCGTACCGACCGACGAGATCTGGCCCCGCGTGGACGAGGCGCTGCACCGGGTCGGCTTCCCGTACCCCCGCGACCGCAACACCGCCGCGCTCTCCGGAGGCGAACAACAACGCCTCGCCCTGGCCGGCGCGCTGGCCCTGCGCCCCGGGTTGCTGCTACTCGACGAACCCACCGCCAACCTCGATCCGGCCGGCGCCGACCTGGTCCGACAGGCGGTGGCGGGCGCGCTCGACGCCGACACCACGCTGATCCTGGTCGAGCACCGGGTCGCCGACGCACTGCCGCTGGTCGACCGGGTGGTCGTCCTGGAACCCGGCGGCGGGGTCCGCGCGGACGGCACACCCGAGGCGGTCTTCGCCGCGCACGGCGCCGCCCTGGCCGCCGAGGGGGTCTGGGTGCCCGGTCACCCCATCGCGCCCCGGCCGGCCACCGCCGCGCCCGGGGACCTCCTGCTCACCGCCGACCGGCTCGGCCTGCCGCCCCGGCTGGGCTCCACCGACCTGGCGGTACGCGCCGGCGAGGCACTCGCCGTACGCGGACCCAATGGCGCCGGCAAGTCCACCCTGGCACTGCTGCTCGGCGGTTTGCTCCGGCCGGGCACCGGGCGGGTCACCGCGTCCGCCGCGCTGGCCGACACGGACCACCGCACTCCCCCGCACCGCTGGCGGGCCCCCGCACTGGCCCGGCGGATCGGATCGGTCTTCCAGGATCCGGAACACCAGTTCGTCACCAGCACCGTCTTCGACGAGCTGGCGTTGGGCCCGCGCCGGACCGGTCACCCCGAGGCGGTGGTCAAGGAGACAGTGGCCGGGCTGCTGGAACGGCTACGACTGACCCGGCTCGCCGCCGCCAACCCGTACACCCTCTCCGGTGGTGAGGCGCGGCGGCTGAGCGTGGCGACCGCCCTGGCCACCGCGCCCCGCCTGCTGATCTGCGACGAACCCACCTTCGGCCAGGACCGGCGGACCTGGCGGGAGCTGGTCGACCTCTTCGCCGACCTGCGCGACGCCGGGCACGGCGTGGTCGCGGTCACCCATGACGCGGACTTCGTCGCCGCGCTCGCCGACCGCACCGTCACCCTCCAACGGGCCGTCGACGAGGGCGGTGGCGACGGTGGTGGTGGCGGCAGCAGCGGCAGCAGCGGCAGCGGCAGCGGCAGCGGCAGCGGCGACCGATGATCAACATTAAGCCGGTCGCGGCGCCCGATGCGCCGTTGGCCCGCCGCAACCCGGTGGCGAAGGTGGCTGCCGCGCTGGTCTTCTCGTTCACCCTGCTGGCCACTCTGGACCCGGTCGCCCCGGCGATCGCCATCGCGCTCGAACTCGCCGTGCTGCCGCTGTTCGGCATCGGCTACCGGGTGCTGGCCCGGCGGGCCATGCCACTGCTGCTCAGTGCCGCCGGCATCCTGGTCACCCTCGTACTCTTCGCTGCCGACCGGTCCGGCCGGGTCCTCCTGGACGCCGGACCGGTGCTGGTGACCACCGGCGTGCTGCTCACCGCGCTCGGCCTGGTGCTGCGGATCTTCGCGGTGGCCCTGCCCGGTGTGATCGTGTTCGCGACCACCGACCCCACCGACCTGGCCGACGCGCTGATCCAGAACGCGAAGGCACCGGCCCGGTTCGCGATCGGGGCGTTGGCCGCGTTCCGGCTGGTGCCGTTGCTCGGTCAGGAGTGGCAGATGATCAGCATGGCCCGACGCGCGCGGGGCGTCGACGCGGGACGCAACCCGGCGGCGAAGCTGCGACTGTTCGCCTCCACCGCGTTCGCGCTGCTGGTCGGGGCGATCCGCCGAGGCACCCGGCTCGCCGTCGCGATGGACGCGCGCGGCTTCGACGCCGGCACGCCCCGAACCGTGGCCCGCCGCCAACGCTTCACCCGCGCTGACGCACTTCTCATCGCCGGGGCAGTCGTGCTGGCCGGCGCCGCCCTGACGACAAGCGTCGTCCTGGGCACCTTCCGCCCCTTGATCAGCTAACCCACCCACCCCACCCCGGCCCGCGCGATCTGTGAGTGGGGTT
>NZ_PYBV01000041.1 GCF_003205615.1 Micromonospora arborensis
ACATTATGCCCGAAGACACACACAACACTAATCATGAGCGGACATTCAACGCGTGATAGGCGGACATGCGTGTGAGTGAGCGGTGTAGAGTTGGGGGGGGGAGGGGGGGGGGTGGGGCGGGAGTGGGGGGGGGGGGGGGGGGGGGGGGGGGGGGGGGGGGGGGGGGGGGGGGGGGGAGGGGGGGTGTGGGGGGTGGGGGTGGGTGGGGGGTTGGGGTGGTTTTGGGGGCTAGCCAGCTTGCGGTGGGGGACTGGTCGGGGTTGAGCTGCCAGTCGCGGGACACCCGGTCCACCGCGATCGGGTAGATGGTCAGCGTTCCGTCCGGGTCGATGCGCATCCGGAGGAACGACTTGGAGTCCTCGATCCCCTGCCCGGCGAACAGTTCGTTGACGTTCACCCCGAACGAGCCCGCCACCAGCAGGTACGCCGCCACCAACTGACTCGCGACCAGGCCGATCACCGGGCCGTAGAGCACCGCGGCGGCGACCGCCGGCAGCGGCCACGGCCAGTCGTAGAACGGCAACGCCAACCACACCCAGGTGCCTGCCGCCCCCAGGGCCACATGTGCGACGCCGTGGCTGACGCCGAGAATCCAGTGTCGTGCGTGCCGCTTGCCGCTCGCGCTGGGCGGCTTGGCGAACAGGGCCGCTGCCAGCACGGTCACGAGCACCATCAGTACCAGCGGAACGGTGAACAGCCGCTGGTCGGTACTGTCGGCCCAGTTCGCCGTCGCACCCGCCATCGCCAGCATCAGCAGGGTGTGCAGGGTGCCGAGCAGCGTGGTGAAGCCGGGGTTGCGCATCGGCAGCCGGGGGAAGATGCCCCACCCGTAGCGCCGGGAGGAGGCCGCATCGGGATAGCGGGCCACCAGGTCGTACGGCTGGGTGCGGCTGGCCCGCCGAGTCAGCGTGTCCCGCGGCGGCACCTCGATGCGTTCCGGCAGCTTGTGGGTGGGGTAGAGGTAGGCCCCGCCGCCGCCGCACGTGATGAGCTGCCGGTCGGCCCCGTCGTAGCGGGCGTAGTGGTGCAGGTCGCCGGAGAGCAACAACCGCACCTGCGCCCCGGTCGGGTCGATGATCGTCCGGATGAAGTAGTCGATCGAGTCGTACGCCGCGGGGTTGTCGGCAGCCTTGACCCACGTCGGCGCCGGCGCCGCGATGATCACCTTCGCCTCTGGGCCGAGCCGCCGGGCCACCTTGTCGAAGTAGGTCAGCTGCGGGTCGTCCAGGTACGAGCCGGACTGGTCGTCCACGCCGAGCAGCCACCAGCCGGCCGGCAACTCCACGGCGAAGTACGACCGCGACTGCCCGGTTTCCCAGCCGGCGAAGTTGCGGTCCCGGGAACGGACGAACAACCGAAGGAACGCCGTCAGGCCGTCGTACCAGTCGTGGTTGCCCGGCACCGCGAAGAGCGTGGGCTTCTCCGGCGGCGCGGTCGGCAACGCGGCCTGGTAGGGGCCCTTGCACCGGTTCTCGTACTCCTCGTAGGCCGCCGACGGGTACACCTGGTCGCCGCCCATCACCAGGGTCTGCGCGCGAGGCAGCCGGTGCCCGTCCACCGTCAGCTCTGGTTGCGCCAGCAGGTACGCCACCGAGTACGTGGCGTTGAAGCCGTCACCCAGGTCGGCCACGTAGTCGAGCCACAGCCCGCCGTCCGGCCCGACCTGGCGGAAGATGTCGTCGCCGAACGCGTTCTGCAACTCACGCTTGTCCAGGTACGCCCCGAAGAGCATCGCCAGCAGCGTCCGGATGCCGGTGCTGATCAGCAGGAACGGTGCCAGCCACGGCACCGGCTTGCGCGGCGTGAAGCCCAGCTCCAACGGATCGGTGCTGCGTGGCCGATGGGCGGCGCGCTCGCTGGCCGGAGCACGGTCAGGACGCTCGTTCGGCGCGTCCTGGCGGTGGGGGTCGTCGCGTTCGTCGCTCACCCGCCGCAGCGTAGTACCGCCTCGGATCGTCCGCTGTCCGGCAAACAGCCAGATGTCCGTTTGGTGAGGGCGGGCGGGTGGGGGGTATCCCGTTCGGTCGGGGGCCGTGGGGTGCCGTACACTTGCTGATCGTTGCCGCCTTAGCTCAGTCGGCTAGAGCGACGCACTCGTAATGCGTAGGTCGACGGTTCGATTCCGTCAGGCGGCTCCATAGAAAGGCCCAGGTCACCGGCTTGATCGCCGATCATGACCTGGGCCTTTTGCTTGCCGTCGTTAGGCCGAGCAGCCAAGTGAGCAGCCAACCTACTCACCGGACCACAGCGACCCCCTCCAGTCGTGCCGCAGCTTCCCGCGCGACCTCGGGGGCCACGTGTGCGTAGATGTTGAGCGTGACGCTGATCTGCGAGTGGTCGAGGATCTCCATGACCACGCGGGCGGGCACGCCCTAGGCGAGAAGGACACTGGCTGCCGTGTGCCGCAGGTCGTGAAGACGAACCTGCCGTAGGCCGGCCCGCCGGATGATTTCCCGGAACGACCGGTAGTCGTTACGCGGGTGGAGGGGCGTGCCGACGGCGGTGGCAAAGACCAGCCCGGTGAGGTCGATGTCATCCCACCGTAGTCCCAAGACCTCGCCTTGGCGGAGCCCGAGTGCGATCCCGATGAGCCATCGAGCTTCTAGCCGGAGGCCTTCCACAGCCTTGAGGAAGCGTCGTGCTTCGGCGAGCGAGTAGGGCCGCGCCTCAACGTGGGGCAGTGAGGGCGGCTCCACGGGAGCAGCCGGGTTGTTGTGGATCAGCTGCCATCGCACCGCCACGTTGAGCGATCGACGGAGATTGGCGTGCATGCGTCGGACACTGCCGATCGACAGAACCGTCACCCGATCCCGGTAGAAGGAGGTCAGGTGTGCCGGGGTCAGCTTGTCGAGTCGATGCCGGCCCAGCATCGGCCCGATGTGGTGCTCGACCTCTTCACGGTATCGGTGCAAGGTCGATGGCCGGACTTTGGCCGAGGCGACCTCTGACAGGTAGGTCTCCATCCACTGCGCCAAGGTGGGCACCCGTTGCGTGGAGAGTCGACCAGTCTCGGCGAGAACGGTCATTTCCGTGAGTGCCTTGACCACCTCTTCAACGCTGTCCGCAAGATCAGGGCGGGCGACGTTGACAGCGGCGATGACGTGAGCGGGGTCGGTTTGCCTAAATCGTGGCGAGGAACGCCCGGACTGCGGCGGCGAACGCGTCGGGGGCGGTGGTGTAGATGAGGTGGTCGGCGTCCAGCTCGGCCGACACGGTGTTGGCGCGTCGCTCGACCATGGCGCGGACCTGCTCGGGCGGGATGACGCCCTTGGTGGCGTGGACCAGCAGGGCCGGGCAGGTTGTGGCCGTCCAGTCGTCGAAGTGGTCGCCGTGGACCTGCTCCTCGGACTGGTACATCTCCTGTGGGTGGAAGGGCAGCCGCCAGGAGCCGTCCGCGTTCTTCCGCAGCCGGTCGGAGAAGTACGGCGCGGCCGGGCCCAGGCCCGCGACAAGCGCGTCGCGGGTGGGTGCCTGGTAGGGCAGGTTGAGCAGGAACCCGAAGGGGTTCGCCCCGTCCAGACCGAGGGCGGCGGGACCCTCGGCGTTGACGAGAGCGGTGACGCGTTCGGGGTGGCGGGCGGCGAACTGGTAGGCGTTGATGGCGCCGAGGGAGTGGCCGAGCAGCACGACGCGGTCCAACCCCAGGTGGTCCAGAAGGGCCTGCAGGTCGGCGAGGTATCCCTTGCGCGAGTAGTCGGCGGCCCGGTCGGACTCGCCCTGGCCGCGCTGGTCGGGGGCGATCAGCCGCCAATCAGGGCCGAGGGCCCGGGCGAGGTGGGCGAACGTGGCGCCCTCGGACAGGTGGCCGTGCAGCGCGACCAGTGGGCTCCCGGCTCCGCCGAAGTCGAGGTACGACAGCCGGCGGCCGTCGATGACGAGTTCGGCGCGGGTGGCGGTGGCGTTCGCGGAGTCGTCAGTCATGGCAGGTCCCTCATCTCGTCTCGGTTGCGATGGAAGGGACCGTAGTGGAAATTTGGGCGTATGCGCAAGGCGTCCGCCTCAGACGTTCGCATGAGGCGCTTGTCTTGCACGTACGCATCACCATCGGTAACCTCCGGCCATGGGAAATCGCGAAGACCTGCTGGCCGGGGCCCGCCGCTGCCTGGAGGAGAAGGGGTGGGCGCGCACTACCGTCCGCGACATCGCGGCCGCGTCCGGCGGGGTCAGCATGGCCGCCATCGGCTACCACTTCGGCTCCCGCGAGGCGCTGCTCAACGCCGCGCTCATCGACGCCATCGACGAATGGGGTACCCACACTGGCCGCACCCTGGCCGCCTTCGGCACGGAGGGGGCCAAGTCCGCCGAGCGGTACGAGGCGATGTGGAACGGGATCATCGAGTCCTTTGCCGCGCACCGCACTCTATGGCTCGCCTCCATCGAGGCACTCGCCCAAGCCGAGCACTCCGAGGACCTGCGCCGCTACCTTGCCGGGGGCCAGGCGCAAGGACGGCGGGGCCTGGCGGCCATCCTCGGCGGCGTCGAGGAGGACACAGTCGACGACAAGGCGGCGCGCACGCTGGGCGCCGTGCAGATGGCTCTGCTCACCGGCCTGATGACGCAGTGGCTCACCGACCCCGATCAAGCCCCCACCAGCGCCGACATCGTTGCTGGTCTACGCGCGCTGGCTCGTATCGTCGGACTCGATCACCCCTGATTCTCCATCAGGTGCACGTGAATCCAGGTCGGCAGTGTCGGGAAACGACCGTCTGACGCGAGTGTCAGCATGTGCATGACGGACAGCGCCAGCTGCCGGCCTGTCGGGCTCCCCTTGATGCGGTACGAACTGAGTTCAGCTGATCCGTTACACGTCCGGCTTACCTTCGGTTGGTGAACCGATGAACCGATGAACTGGCGAGTTGAACTGAAGAAACGCCGGATGGGTTAGGCGGAGCGTCTGTGCGAGACGTCAGTACTCTGCCGAGCAGCCAAACCGGCGAGCAGCAGCGGACGCTCGCGGACTCGGACCGCATGACCAACACCAAGGCCAATGGTTGGAGCAGCAACTGGCGGCCGACTCGTAATGCGTAGGTCGACGGTTCGATTCCGTCAGGCGGCTCGGTGCGGGAACGTCGTCCATGTGCCAGGGGCGAAGCACGAGAGCGGGGGTGGTCGGCGTCGCGACCGTGTGCAGTACGACTGTGTCGTTCGCCGGTCGAGCGTAGGGCGGCACCGTCGCCGGACCGTGGCTACCTCCGACGCGCCAGGTGTTGCAGCGTCGCCCGGATGACTGTCTTCTCCTCCGCGGAGACGCTGGGGTCCATCAGGATGCGCGCGACTGCCCGCAGGTCCGGGTCGGTGCTCGGGTCAGGTGCGGGTGAGGGCGGCGCTCCGTCCCAGCCCAGAATCTGCGAGGCCACCGCTCGTGGGATGCCAAGACCGTCGCAGAACTGCTGGACCTGGGTGCGCTGCGGGTTGGCTATCTCGGCACGTCGCCAACGGTAGATCGTCGAACGACCAATGCCGGTGCGCTGTTCGACATCCTCAATGGACATGGCGCGTTCCCGTACGGCCTCGTCGAGGGCGCGTTTGATGAACCGCGCGAACGCGATGACGCGAGGGTCCTGGCTGGCACTTGCGGGCACTGGCTGATCGTAAGTGCCATCTATGGGACTCCGTTGCCGGACCCGCATCTAGTGCCAGATCTGGCATCCGACTCTAGCCGCGCCATGGCAGCGCGAAGCCATCCCTGCAAGCTTGTACGCGGACTACGCGCGGTCTGGCGGGCTCAGCGCCCACGAGCCAAAAGTACGCTCGTTGCCACACTTGGCACTGAGTGGTTGACGCGATACCGTCAGTGCCATGAATGGCAACGACAGTGCCAGATATGGTCCTCGTCCGCTCTTCGATCGGCTCGCCCGCCTACCGGCCGAGGGCGGCCCCGCTCCACACGGCCGCCTCGGGCTGCCCATCCACCCATCCCCAGCGGGAGTGCCCAGCATCACCGCGACCAACGACGAGCAAGCCGCCGGCTCGGTGGCAGAGGAGGCTCGATGAAACTCCGCCCCATGCTGTTGGGTGCCCTCGCCGTCGCTCTCGTGGCGGTCGGTCAGTCTGTCCCCACGGGCGCACCCGTCGCCGCCCAGGCCGCTGCCCAGGCCGCGGCCGCCGCCTGTCCCGTGCCGGGCCGTCCCACGCTGAAGATTCTGACCGTGGGCGATTCGATCACCGCTGGCGCGACGATGGCCGGATCGTCCAGCGCCGGCTACCGCGCTGAGCTGGGGCGCCTGCTCGACCAGAGCTGCGTACCCCATCAGTTCGTCGTCGCGGCCGTCGGCGGCGTGACCTGCAACTACTGGTCGTCGCAGATGGCGAGCCTGGTCACCACGCATCGACCTGACCTCATCCTGCTGAACTGCGGGACCAACAACAACCTGTCGAACGCCACCGCGGCCCAGATGGCCGCCTTCGAGGGCACCTACCGGGCGCTCTTCGACACTGCGCTGGATCTGGACCCGGACGTCATCATGTACCCGTCTTGGGTGCAGTACAGCTCCGGGCATGGCACCACCGGCTGTACGACCCCACCGGGCCCGAGTCCCGCCTGGCTCCCGGCGAGTGAAGCCAAGGTCAATGACGCGATCTATCGCAGCATGTTGGTCATCGACGAGTACGGCGACCGCGTACCAACCTGGATCGACTACCAGTCCATCCCCGAGGGGTATCTGGACCAGTGCGGCGTGCATCCCACGCCGGGCGGTTACGACGTGATGGGTCGGCTGGCCTTCAACACCATCGCTCCTCGGCTGGGCGTCGGGCCGGCGCCGCTGCCGTGCGGGTTGGTGGGCCGTCGGCCGGGCTTCTCGGTCGGTCAGTGGGTGCCCTGCGCAACGATGAACCTCAACCCGTGAGGACCGTCCGCTCACTGCGGTGATCCGACGCGCGCCACTGGGGCAGCGACCCTCTCCTGCCGGCTCTGCCCATCCTGGGTGGGGCCGGCTTCGTCGTCGGCAGGTCAGTCGTCGGCGGATCAGTGCGATCAGCCCTCGCGGGCCAGTGCAACCAGCCCTCGAAGGAAGGCGTGTGTCCGTACAACGGGCTCGCTTCAGATCGATGGGTGCGAGATCATGTTCATCTGCCGATCTTCCTGCCGGCTCAACCCCGGCAGGTCAGTGCGGCAGCCCGAAACCGCTTGCGGATCGGGACGACGCCTACCGGGGGGAGGCTGCGTGTGGCGCGAGCAGGGCATCGCCCGTACCGCCCTCGCACGTGTGGCGCCGCCGCAGCGGCCTGGTGCGCCCGCGGTGACCCCATCCCGGGTGTTGCACCCGATGGCGTCGGACATGATCGACTCCATGTCGCCGATGTGGCGGTATCCCGCCTCACGGATACCGCGATATCGGCGATGCCGAGTGGATCACGCCCGGACGCCACCATGCCCGGCCTGAGCTGGCTCACCCGCCACCCGACGGGTGGCGTGACCGATGCCAGCCGCCCGGCGGGCGCTTGGCTGGAGGTGACCCGACCTCAGATCTCCTCGTACCGCCGCCCCAGCGCAGATCGGAGCCATCGTGGATACTCGGACTCAGTCAAAGGCCGCGAATGTCATCATCGCCGTCGCCGGATTATGTTGGCTGGCCACCGTGCTGGTCGCGACGATCGACTGGGACGGTGCGGTGTCCGGCCGTGCCTTCGCCGTCGGCGCAGTCGCGGCCGCCGTCTCGGTCGCCGCTCTGATCGTCAACAGCCGTCAGTTGGCCGGCGGCATCAAGGTCGTTGTCGTTTCGGTGGCCCGGGCGCCGCAGCAGGCGTACTGGCGTGGCTATCAGGACCGCGGCATCGACAGCCGGCCGGGTGGCGACGACGACACCCCCGACCTGATGCTGTCAGCGTGAGCATCCTTCTGCCGGCTGGGCGGACCGTGGCGGGGCGATCAGGCGTAGATGCTCTTGACGTACTCCGGGCCGTAGTGCCGTTCCAGGTCTGCCAGGCTCTCCACCGGCGCCTCGACTTCCTTGATCAGGCGTGCTCGGGACGGCAGCACGTCGGGCTGCCAGGTCTCCGGCTGCCACAGCGCGGACCGTAGGAACGCCTTCGCACAGTGGTAGAAGATCTGCTCGATCTCCACCACCACGGCGAGCACCGGCCGGTGCCCCTTGACCACCATCTCGTCGAACCAGGGAGCGTCGCTCACCAGGCGGGCACGCCCGTTGATGCGCAGCGTGTCGGTCCTCCCGGGGACCATGAAGAGCAACCCGACGTGCGGGTTGTCGAGGATGTTGCGGTAGCCGTCGGCCCGCTTGTTGCCCGGCCGCTCCGGCAAGGCGATGGTCGTGTCGTCCAGCACCAGGGCGAAGCCGGCCGGGTCGCCCTTGGGGGAGACGTCGCAGCTACCGTCCGCGCCGGCCGTGGCCAGCAGGCAGAACGGCGAGGCGGCAAGCCAGTCCCGGTCCCGTTCGTGCAGGCGGGGGCGGTCCTTGTTGGCGGCCCGTGCGGTCGGCGACCCGAGCAGATCGCGCAGCTCCTCGTGCGAGGTGATCTCCACCGTCACGTTGACCCTCCCTCAACCGTTGAGCCGGTGGCGGGCACCACCACTCGTGAGCCTAATCCGCGGTGACCAGCGCGAGGTTTGTGCCTGGTTCGTCCGGGGTACGGCCCACTCGACGCGCCCGCCGAGACGTCACCATTCCGTAGGACGCCGACCAGTGGAGGCCGGGACATGGAAAGCCGACTCAAGGTGCTGGGTCATCCAGTCCATCCGATGCTGGTCATGTTCCCGGTGGCGTTGTTCGCGACGGCGGTGCTGTTCGACGTGGTCGACACCGTCGGTGGTCCCGACTTCCTCGGCGAGGTCGCGTACTGGAACATCACGGTCGGCCTGATCGGCGGCCTTCTCGCGGCGGCGGCCGGCTCGTTCGATCTGCTGGCCATTCCGACCGGCACCCGCGCGAAGCGGGTGGGTCTGCTGCACGCGGGCGCCAACGTCGCGGTGATCCTGCTCTTCGCCGCCGTGTGGGCCGTCCGGCTCAACGCGGATTCCCGGGCCGCAGGCGGTGCCCTTCTCGCCATCGAGGTGGTCGCGGTGGCGATCCTGGGTATCAGCGCGTGGCTCGGCGGGGAGTTGGTCGACCGGCTCGGTGTGGGCGTCGACCGCGACGCCGGCCTGGACGCGCCCAGCTCGCTACGGCCACCCTCGTCCGCTCAGCGGATCGGAGAGGTGTGATGAGCGAGCAGCAGTCCGGCGGCTTCGGTCGGGGTTGGCGCGGAGGCCGGCAGCAGGGCTGGGACCCGATGGGGGAGTTGCAGTCGCTGCGCGCCGAGCTGAGCCGGCTGGTCGGTGGCCGGGCCGGGGCGTCCGACGTCGAGCTGACCGAGACCGGGGACGGCTGGGAGGTCGTCGTCCGACTGCCCGGGGTGGCGCCGGAGGAGGTGGCGGTCGAGCTGGACGATCGCGAATTGTGCGTGCGGGCCCGCTCCGAGGCGGAAGTCAACGCCGACCAGGGCATCCCCGGCGGGTTCGAGACGCGCGGCTTCGAGTACCGGATCAACCTGCCGTCGCGGGTCGACCCGGAGGCCATCGACGCGGTCATGGACCACGGCCTGCTCCGGGTCCGGTTGCCGCGGGCGACCCGGCCCGCGCCGCGCACCATCACCGTGGGCCGCACCGGGCCGCGCTCCGGCGACCTCTCCACTGGTACGACGATGCCGGCCGATCCCGCCGCGGACCGGGAGTTGCACCGCCCGGACACCGTCGGCGAGGTCGACCGACAGTAGCGGGCGGCGTGGTCACTCCGTCCGTGCTCGGCCCGACCGCCGAGCGCCTTCCCGACGTGCAGCGGATCGCGGTGCTGCGCGCCAACGCGCTCGGCGACTTCCTGTTCGTCCTGCCAGCGCTGGACGCGTTGCGGGCCGCGTACCCCTCGGCGGAGATCGTGCTGCTCGGAGCGCCGTGGCACGCGCAGCTCTGGCGCGATCGGCCCGGCCCGGTGGACCGGGTGCTGGTGGTACCCCCGGCGCCCGGCATTCGAACGCCGGAGGCCGGCGAGTTGGAGTCGTCGATGGACGACTTCCTGGCCGCCGCCGTCGGTGAGGGTTTCGACCTGGCGGTGCAGATCCACGGCGGCGGCGCCAACTCCAACCCGCTGATCAGCAGCCTCGGCGCCCGGGTGACCGTCGGCCTGCGCGCCGAAGACGCGCCGCCGTTGGACCGCTGGGTCCGCTACGTCTACTACCAGCACGAGGTGATCCGCTACCTGGAGGTGATGGCCCTGGTGGGTGCGCCGGCGACCACCATCGTGCCGACGCTGGCGGTGACCGACGCCGACCGGGCCGAGGCGGCCGACGTGCTCGGCCCCGCGGTTCGTCCCCGGGTGGCGCTACATCCCGGTGCCTCCGACACCCGCCGCCGCTGGCCCGCCGAGCGCTTCGCCGAGGTGGCCCGTGAGCTGCATGGTGACGGCTACGAGGTGCTGGTCACCGGCACGCCCTCCGAGCAGGAGGTGGTGGACCGGGTGGTCGCCGCGGCCGGGGTGCCGGTCCGACCGCAGGTGGGCACGCTCAGCCTCGGCGGGCTGGTGGGGTGCTACGCCGACTGCGCGTTGGTCGTCTCCAATGACACCGGCCCGCTGCATCTGGCCGCCGCGGTCGGCGCCTCGACCGTGGGGATCTTCTGGGTCGGCAACCTGATCAACACGGCCAACCCGTTGCGCAACCGGCACCGACCGATCTGCTCCTGGACCGTGCACTGCCCGGTGTGTGGGGTGGACTGCACGCCGGGCATCTACCCGCACCGGCCCGGCGACGGCGAGTGCCCGCACCGGGATTCGTTCGTCACCGACGTACCGGCGGTCGAGGTGCTGGAAGCCGCCCGCGAGCTGCTCACCCCTTAGTTCAGGCCGGCTGGGGCGTGTCCTCCTCGGCGAGGACGACCTCCCACGCCTCCACGTCCCGATCGGTGACCGTCGTGGGGGACTCCAGGTGGTACGCGCCGCTGGGCAGGATGCCTGCCCCACCATCGCGGGCCAGCACCGCGAGCTGCGCGGCCACGTCCTCGCCCTGGTGCTTCTCCTGCACCCGACGCCAGAAGTCGAACCCGCCCGCGTCGACGAGCTTGGCCCGGTCGTAGAGCACGCACCCACCGATCCAGGAGACCTTGTACGCCCGCCACGTGCCCGGCGGCAGCGCCAACTGCTCGGTGATGTGCAGCAGGTTGGCCGCCGAGTGGATCCGGGCACGGTTCCACTCCGGGGTGCCGGGTCGGATCCGCTCCGGTGTGGGCGGGCCGGTCCACTCCTCGTAGTGCCCATGCGATTCCGGCCGCACGTCGTCGGCGTAGGAGAGCCCGTGTACGCCGTTGCCGACGAAGCCGCAGCCCAGCTCACCGAGCGCCGTGACCAGCCGGTGCAGCGTCCCCGGTTCCAACCAGACATCGTCGTCGAGGCTGAGGACGTACCGGGCGGTCGAGGCGGCGAGCAGGTACGCCCGGTGCTCGGCCAACCCTCGTCGGGGCAGCCGGCGGGTCAGCAGCACCGGGTGACCCCGGTGGCGCAGCGCCCGGACCATGGTGGCCGCGGCGGGATGCGCGTACGCGGGCTCGCCGTCGGACTGGTCGCTGACGACCACCCCGAAGCCGGGCACCCCGTCCTGGGCGGCGAGGCCGCTCAGGGTGACCGCCAGTTCGGCGGGCCGGTTCCGGGTCGGAACCAGCACGTCGACCAGCCGGTCGGTGCGGAACTCCGCCGGGGCGCCGGGGTCGAGGGGGCGGTTCACGACGCCTGGGTGCGGGAGCTGAGCGACGGGTCGGGTTCTCGCTCGCTGGTGGCCGGCGACGGGTCCTGGCTGTGCGACCGGATCCGCTCGATGATCGCCGAGGTGGACCGGTCCGGCACGTACCCCAGGGTGTGCACCTGGCCGCCCAACCGGCGCACCAGCGGCGCCTCCGGCACCAGCTCCGGCGGGTAGTCCCCGCCCTTGACGTAGATGTCCGGCCGGACCGCCTCGATCAGCGCGGCGGGTGAGTCCTCCTCGAAGACCACCACGTGATCCACGCAGGCGAGCGCGGCGAGCAGGGCAGCTCGGTCCTCGACCGGGTTGACCGGCCGGTCCGGGCCCTTCAGCCGACGTACGCTGTCGTCCGAGTTGACCGCCACGATGAGCAGGTCGCCCAGCGCGCGGGCCTGCTCCAGGTACCGCACGTGCCCCCGGTGCAGCACGTCGAAGCAGCCGTTGGTGAACACCACCGACCGTCCCGCCTCGCGGTATTCGGCGACGATCGCGTCCAACTCGTCGCTGCCCACCAGGGCGGGGTGGCTCATGGTCTCGGTCGGCTGGTTGAGCGCGGTGAGCAGGTCCTCTCGCCGGCACACGCAGGTGCCGGTGTCGGAGACGGTGATGGTGGCCGCCAGCTGGGCGAGTTGGGCGGCGGTGGGCAACGGCGCGTCGGCGGCCAGGGCCAACGTCATCGCCGCCAGGTACGCGTCGCCCGCGCCCACGGCGTGGCTCGCCGGGACCGGGGTGCTGTGGCTGCGTCGCGGCTCCCCGTCGGCGCCACCGACCACCGCGCCCTCGGTGTCCAGGGTCACCGCGACCACGTCGGCGCCCGTGTGCGCGCGCAGCTCGGCGAGGCGCGACTCGGCCAGGACGGCCCGGTCGACACCCTCCCCAGCCTGGGTGTTCACGGTGACGCCGGTGCCGGTGACGCTGAGTCCGTCGCCGGTGAGGGCCACCCGGCCCTCGCTCGGGGTGGGTTCGCCGACCGGACCGGGCCGACCGGCTGGCGACGGCTCCAGGGCCGGCTGGTCGGTGACGTCGTCGGCGCGTACGCCGCCCGGGGCCGCGCCCACGGTCAGTTCGGACGGGCCGTCGGCCGGGTCGCCGTGCGGGTGTTCCAGGTGCAGTTCGGTCCCGGCAGTAGGTCGGGTCGCGCCGCCGGCCCGGGCCAGCAGCCGGGTCGCCTCGGCGAAGCTGGGGGTGACCACGGTCGGCGCGAGGCCCCGCCAGTCGGCCAGGTCGTGGGCGTCCAGCGCGACGGTGGCGTACCGCTCGCGGTGCTCGACCAGCCACGCGCGGACCGGCGCGGGCAGCGCGCCCAGCCCGTAGTCGCAGACCACCAGGGTCGGCGCTTCCCCGCCGGCGGCGGCGCGCAGCTCCTCGGTGGCGCAGTTCAGGGCGGTGAGCAGCCGGGTCACGCCCTCCGGGTCGAGTGCGTCGTCCGGGTCGCCGGAGTCCTCGCGCAGCAGGATCTGGTTGCCGGCCAGCATCCGCCGCTTCACCGGGGTGGGCCGTCCGGGCTGGTTGACCGTGCGGTCCCAGACGCCGGCGCGGTCCAGACAGTCGTGCAGTTCGTCGCCGGCCACGTCGGCGCCGACGGGTGCGACCAGCACCGCCCGGCCGCCGAGGGTCGCGACGTTGACCGCGGTGTTCGCGGCCCCACCGGCGGCGGAGATCCGTCGGCGGAGGGTGAGGACCGGGGCGGGCGCCTCCCGGCAGAGCCGGTCCGAGTCGGCGAACCGCCACTCGTCCAGCATGGCGTCACCGACGATCAGGACTGGGCGTCCGAGCCAGCTCTCCACGACGGTGGCGAGCCGGCGCTGTTCCGCTGCTGCTCCTGCCATGCCTCCTCGGGTCCCCAGCGCCCTGCGGGCCAAACCTGCGCGGCCACCGCTGCGCGTGGTCTGACCTGGGCGTTGTCGACAAGGTGGGCTTCCTTACCCGGTCGGTTTGTTTCGGGCGTTCGGGGTCGGGAAGGGAAATGAGGTACCCCCGGAGAGGAGATGTACCGACATGGCAACGACATTGCAGGGCAAGCGGATCGCCTTCCTGGCCGCCGACGGCGTCGAGGAGGTCGAGTACGTCCAGCCGCGCGAGGCGGTCGAGAACGCCGGCGCGACGGCCGAGCTGGTGTCGCTGAAGCCTGGTTCCATCCAGTCCTTCAACCACCTCGACCAGTCGAAGACGTACGACGTGGAGGTGACCGTCGAGAAGGCGGACGCGAGCGGTTACGACGCGTTGGTGCTGCCCGGCGGCGTGGCGAACCCGGACTTCCTGCGCAGTGACCCGGACGCGGTCCGGTTCGTGCGGGCGTTCTTCGACGCCGGGAAGCCCGTCGGGGTGATCTGTCACGGCCCGTGGACGCTGATCGAGGCGGACGTGGTGCGCGGTCGTCGGATCGCGTCCTGGCCCAGCCTGCGGACCGACCTGACCAACGCCGGCGCGACCTGGGTCGACGAGGAGTGCGTCACCGACGGAAATCTGACCAGCAGCCGCAACCCCGGCGACCTCCCCGCGTTCTGCCAGAGAATCACCGAAACCTTCAAGGTCTGACCTGCCGTACCCCGCTTGATCATGAGGTTGGTGGCACGACCTGCCGCTGACCTCATGATCAACAGGATGATTTTGTTCGGTCCGGCGCATGTTCTGCGGCTCGCGGGATAGAAGGGCACATGACCACCGAAGCCTCCACCGCGCCGGTGCTGAATCGTCAGCAGATCCGGCTGCTCATGCTCGGTCTGATGACCGGCATGCTGTTGGCCGCACTCGACCAGACCATCGTCGGCACGGCCCTGCCGACCATCGTTGGTGAGCTGGGCGGGATCAACCACTACTCGTGGGTGGTCACCGCGTACCTGCTCGCCTCGACCGCGTCGACGCCGCTGTACGGCAAGATGGCCGACCTGTACGGGCGTCGACCGGTCTTCCTCTTCTCGATCGGCACGTTCCTGGTCGGGTCGTTACTGGCCGGGCTGTCGCAGAACATGACCCAGCTGATCATCACCCGGGGCATTCAGGGCCTCGGTGCCGGTGGTCTGCTGACGCTCGCGTTCACCATCATCTCGGACGTGGTGTCACCCCGGGAGCGTGGTCGCTACCAGGGTCTGTTCGGCGCCGTCTTCGGGATCTCGTCGGTGGCCGGGCCGCTGGTCGGTGGTTACTTCGCGGAGACCGACTGGCGGTGGATCTTCTACATCAACGTGCCGCTGGCGATCCTGGCCATCGTGGTCTGCTACCACGTGATGCGGCTGATCCCGTTCGAACGCCGGGACCACGCGATCGACTGGCTCGGTGCCGGTCTGCTGGTCGCCGGGGTGAGTTGCCTGCTGCTCGCGCTGAGCTGGGGCGGCAACGAGTACCCCTGGGGCTCCGGGGTGATCATCGGTCTCATCGTCGTGGGTGCGGTGCTCGCCGTGCTGTTCGTGCTGCAGGAGGCCCGGGTCGCCGAGCCCATCCTGCCGTTGCGGCTGTTCCGCAGCGCCACGTTCGCGCTCGCCAACTCGGCCGGCTTCGTGCTCGGTCTGGTCATGTTCGGGTCGATCATCTTCATCCCGCTGTACCTGCAGATCGTCAAGGGCGCCTCGCCGACCCGAAGCGGTCTGCTGATGCTGCCGATGATGGCCGGCATCATCATCACCTCGATCCTCACCGGTCGGGCGATGAGCCGGATCGGCCGCTACAAGTGGTTCCCGGTGGCCGGGGCGGTGACCCTGGTGGTGGGCATGCTGCTCTTCACCCGGCTGCACGTGGGCACCTCGCTCTGGGTGGCGTTCGGCTTCATGGCGATCATCGGCATCGGCCTGGGCCTGTGCATGCAGTCGCTGGTCCTCGCCGTGCAGAACGCGGTCTCCGTCCGGGACCTGGGTGCCGGCACCTCCTCGGCGACCTTCTTCCGGTCGCTGGGTGGTTCGTTCGGGGTGGCGATCCTCGGCACCCTGCTCTCCACCCGGCTCAACTCGCAGCTTGCCGATCGGCTGCCCGGCGCGATCGCCCAGCTTCCGCCGGAGCAGCAGGCCGCTGTCGCGGCCAGCGGCGGCACGAACATCTCGATCAACGACCCGGCGACGATCATGGCGCTGCCCGGTGTGGTCCGGGCCGCCATCCAGGAATCGTTCGTCGAGTCACTGCACCTGGTCTTCCTGACCGCCGGCCTGGTCGCCATCGTCGCGGTGCTCGTCACCCTGGCGCTGCCCAACAACACCCTGCGGGGTGCGGGCCCGCAGGGTGCCACCGGCGGCGCCGACCCGCTGGGCGGTAAGGCCCCGGCCGCGGGCGGCAAGCCGCTGTCGCGTGAATCCAAGGAGGAGGCCGCCGCCGAGATGGAGGCCCAGTCCCAGACGATGATCTGACCGCGTCGAGGACGGCGATGTCGGGGTGTCCGAGTGTCGGGGACACCCCGACGTCGCCGTATCCGAGCACGTCGGTGACCCCGAGGCCCTACCTACTTGAGGATCAGCCGGTTGGTCTGCTCGAAGACGTCCAGGTCGGCAAGCGTCTCGGCGACCGAGGCGGAGAGTGGGGCGGGGAACCGGTCGCGGGGGAAGAAGCCGGCGTCGGTGGTCTCGTCGGTGACCCGGGCGAGCTGCCCGTCCCACTCCTCGACCTTGAACGCCGTCGTGAAGACCTGGTACGTGTGCCCGTACATGTTGGTGCTGGTCCGGTCCGGGCCGGTGTAGAGGGCGAACGCGCAGACCCGCAGCGCGCGCAGCCCGGTCTCCTCGCGGACCTCGCGTACCGCGCAGTCGGCGATCGACTCGCCCAACTCCATCGCCCCGGCCGGCATGGCCCACTGGCCGTTGTCGGAGCGTTGGATCAGCAGGATGCGTCCCGCGTTGTCGCTGACCACGGCACGGGCGCCGACGAACATCAGCGTCCGGTCCCCGGCGAGCGCGCGCAACTGCCCCACGTACGAGTCGGCCCAGGAGATGCTCACCTGCGACAATTTACGGGGGTTCCCAACGCGTGACCGCCGACACTAGCTTGTTACCCATGCGTAGCACGATGATGGACGCCCCTCTGCAGGTCTCCCGGATCCTCGAGCACGGCGCGGGAGTGCACGGCACGGCCGAGGTGGTCACCTGGACCGGCGCCGAGCCTCGCCGGATGACGTACGCCGAGGTGGGCCGCGCCGCCGCCCGGCTGGCGCACGGGCTGCGCGACGAGTGTGGGGTGACCGGCGACGAGCGGGTCGCCACCTTCATGTGGAACAACAACGAGCACCTGGTGGCCTACTTCGCGGTGCCGAGCATGGGTGCGGTGCTGCACACGCTCAACATCCGCCTCTTTCCCGACCAGGTCGTCTACATCGCCAACCACGCCGAGGACCGGGTGGTGCTTGTCGACAGCACGCTCATCCCGCTGCTGGCCCGGGTGATCGGCGACCTGACCACGGTGCGGCACGTGGTGGTGGTCGGTGGCGGCGACCCGGCCCCGCTGGTGGCGGCGGCCGGTGACCGGATCACCGTGCACCACTGGGACGCGCTGCTCGCCGACCGGCCCGAGGTGTACGACTGGCCCGAGGTGGACGAGCACGACGCCGCGGCGCTCTGCTACACCTCCGGCACCACCGGCAACCCGAAGGGTGTGGCCTACTCGCACCGGTCCATCTACCTGCACTCGATGCAGGTCTGCATGCCGGAGGGGTTCGGTCTCGCGCCGACCGACCGGGAGCTGGCCATCGTGCCGATGTTCCACGCCATGTCGTGGGGTCTGCCGTACGCGGCCTTCCTCTCCGGCGCGTCGCTGATCATGCCGGATCGGTTCCTCCAGGCCGCGCCGATCGCCGAGATGATCGCCGCCGAGCGGCCCACGCTGGCCGGGGCGGTGCCGACCATCTGGACGGATCTGTTGGCCTACCTGGACACTCACGAGGTGGACACCTCCTCGCTCACCGAGGTGATCGTGGGCGGGTCGGCCTGCCCGCCAGCGCTGATGCACGCGTTCGACGAGCGGCACGGCATCGACGTCATCCACGCCTGGGGGATGACCGAGATGTCCCCGCTCGGGTCGGTCTCGCGTCCGCCCGCCGGGGCGACCGGCGAGCAGGCGTGGCGGTACCGCTACACGCAGGGCCGGGTGCCGGCGGGTGTGCAGGCGCGGATCGTCGGCCCGTCGGGGGAGCCGTTGCCTGACGACGGCAGGTCCGTGGGCGAGCTGGAGGTCCGTGGGCCGTGGGTGACCGCCCGGTACGTCGGTGACGACGCCCCGGACGAGGAGAAGTTCCGCGACGGCTGGCTGCGTACCGGCGACGTGGGCACCCTCTCGCCGGATGGCTACATCACGCTGACCGACCGCGCCAAGGACGTGATCAAGTCCGGGGGTGAGTGGATTTCGTCGGTCGAGTTGGAGAACGCGCTGATGGCCCACCCGGCGGTGTTGGAGGCGTGCGTGGTGGGTGTGCCGGACGAGCGGTGGGACGAGCGGCCGCTGGCCACCGTGGTCGTACGGGAGGGCGCCTCGGTGACCGCGGAGGAGCTGCGGGACTTCCTGGCCGGCTCGGTGGCTCGCTGGCAGTTGCCCGAGCGGTGGGCGTTCATCGACACGGTGCCGAAGACCAGCGTGGGCAAGTTCGACAAGAAGGTCGTCCGTTCGCGGTACGCCGAGGGCGACCTGACCGTCCAGGAGCTGACCGCCCCGTAACGTTTTCCCCGGCGTTGTCGCCTGTTGGGGTGGGAGTAATCCCAAACCCTCCCCAGGGGCGGCCCCGGCGTTCGCACCGCGCCGGGGCCGCCCGCTCCACACGGGTTTACCCCGCCCCGTCATTGTTGCGAAAGTTATTCGCCTCTGTCCTGCTGACGGGGAAATCGGGCGGTCAGCGACCCGATCAGGCGTCGCTGGTGGTGATGAGCACCTTGCCCACCGTCGAGTCCTCCACCGCCTGGTGCGCGGCGGCCGTCTCGGCCAGCGGGTAGTGGTGCAACGGCAGGCCGGCGTCCGCGCCGACGCGGATGGCGCCCTGGTTCGCCGCCGCCGCCACGTCCTTCACTCCCTGCGCCTTCGCCGCCTTCGGCTGCGTGTAGACCAGCACGAACTGCCACCGGGCGTTCGGCGCCATCATCGCCCGGATCGGGATGCTCACCTCGCCCCCGCCGTCGTCGGCGTACATGCAGACCGCGCCGCCGTGCCGCAGCACCTGCACGTCGATCGAGGCGTTGCGGGCGGGGGAGACCTCGACGATCGTGTGGACCCCGTCAGGGGCGATCTTGCGGACCTCCTCGACCACGTCCTGGTCCCGGTAGTTGACGACGTAGGAAGCGCCCGCCGACGCCGCGAGCTGCGCCTTCTCCGCGCTGCTCACCGTGGCGATCACCGTCGCGTCAGCCCAACGGGCGAGCTGGATCGCGGCGTTGCCGACCGCACCCGCACCGCCCTGCACCAGCACGGTGTGATCGGCCAGCGCGCCGGCCCGCAGCGTGTCCGGCATGAACTCGCCGGCGGTCAGACAGCGGTGCGCGGTGAGGAACGGGATGCCCAGGGCGGCCCCCACCTCGAACGACGCGCCACCGAGGCGTACCGCCTGCCGGACCGGCACCAGCGTGTATTCCGCACTGGTGCCCCACGGCCGCTGCCAGGCCGCCTCCCAGATCCAGACGCGCTCGCCGATCAGGTCCGGGTCGACACCATCGCCGACCGCCTCGACCACCCCCGCGCCGTCCTGCCCGGGAATCTGCCAGCCCTTCGGAGGGGAGTTGCGGCGGGACTTCCAGTCGGTCGGGTTCACCCCGGAGACCGCCATCCGCACCAGCACCTCGCCGGCACCCGGCTCCGGCACCGGCCGGTCGACCAGATCCAGCACCGAAGGGTCGCCGTTGCGCTCGTACACGATGGCCTTCATCCGTGGTCTCTACCCGGCTCGGCCCGCGTCAACCCAGCTCGTCCACCAGCTCGGGGGTCAGCTCACCGATCGCGCCCAGCGTCACCACGGCCAACCGTGCGGCATCCGGGTCGAGAGGATACGAACCGTGCGGCACCGCCACCACCCGCATTCCCGCCGCCGCGGCCGAGCGCACCCCGTTGGAGGAGTCCTCCACGGCCACGCAGCGGGCCGGCTCGACGCCGAGGCGCTGCGCGACGTTCAGATACACGTCCGGCGCGGGCTTGCCCCGCTCGGTCTGCTCGGTGGAGAGGGTCGCATCGAACGCGTCGGTCAGGCCGGTGGCGGCCAGCGCCGCCCCGATCAGCCGGGTCGGCGACGAACTGGCCAACCCCAGCGGCCACCGCGCGGCCAGCCGGCGCACGACCTCGTCGGCGCCGGCGATCAGCGGTACGTGGTCCCGGTACCGTCGGGTCATCTCCTCGACCACCTCGTCGGCGACCTGCGCCGCGGTGCGGTCGACGCCCAGCTCGCCGCTGAGGTAGTGGGCCCACTCACCGGTGCTCATCCCCATCAGGCGGCGTTGGGTGTCCGGCTGCCACGTCCCGCCGTGCGCCGCCACGTACGCCCGGCGGACCTCCTCCCACACCGGCTCGGAATCCACGATCACGCCGTCCAGGTCGAAGACCACCGCATCTGCCACGGGCCCATCCTGCCCGACCGGTGGGTGCCCGGTCACCCGGGCAGCGCGGGCAGCCCGATCGGGCTCTCCGGCGGGAGTGCCGCATGACAGGACCGGGCAATCGGCTCCAGCAGCTCGCGTAGCCGGTCGGAGTCTTTCTGCCCGAGTGCCTGCCACGGATGCGCGGCAGCCCGGTCGGTGGCGTCCTCGACGGCCTGGAACTCGGCCCGGCCCTGCTCGGTGGCCGTGCCGTCCCCGGTCAACCAGCCCCGCCGCACCAGCCGCTCGTGGGCGGCGTGCCACTGCTCCTCGGACCAGCCCCGACCCAGCAGGTACTGCGGTGACGTGCCGTCCGACGCCACCCGCCAGGCCAGCGTCTCCACCGGGTCCAGCCCGGCGGCCACCAGCGCCGCCACGTGCCCGTCGCCCCGGTGCTCACGCAGGGTGGTGGCAGCCTGCCAGAGCTGGGCGAGGGGATATTCGCCGACCGGAAGCGCGGCGTTGACCGCGCCGAGCACCCGGCCGGCCGCCTGCACCGCCGAGGCGGCCCGCACCAACAGGTCGGCGGCCTCCGCCAGGTGCGTCTCCGGCAGCTCGTAGGTCAACTCGGCGAGCGCCTGCACGGCGCCGGTCAGGCGGGCGCGCAACGCCTCCGGTGGGCTGGCCAGGCGCCACACCGCCGGCAGCGCGCGGGCCACCATCGGCGGCGCGAAGTTGAAGAAGACGGCGATCACCGGGGCGGCCTCAACGGCACCCAACGGCGCGGCCCGACCGGCGAAGTAACCCCGCCAGTAGCCGCGCAACCCGACCGCCTCGTACGCGGCGCGGGCCCGGGGGTGCAGGTAGGTGACCGCGTGCACCGGCTCGAAATGCGCCCACATCAACCGGGCGGTCCGCCCAGGCTCGTCCAGCGCCGTCACATGCACCTCCGCGTCGCGGTCCCGGATGCTCACCCCGGGCGGCGAACCGCCCGGGGTGACGCCGAACCTACTGCCGCTGGGTGACGGGCCGAAAGCCCCATGTGAACAACTCCATCGCGCCCTGGCGACAACCGGGGCGATCCGGGCAGGTCACTGGGCGGCGAGAACGTCCACCACGAAGCGCAGCGGGCCGGTCGGGCGCCCACCGGCGGCGGCTTCGTCGTTGCCGTACGCCAGCTCGCCCGGGATGTCGAGCTGCACCCGGCTGCCCACGGTCACGCCGACCAGGCCCTGGTCCCAGCCGGGGATGACCTGGCCCACGCCGATCGGGAAGGAGGCCGGCTGGCCGGAGCTCCAGGAGGAGTCGAACTCCTTGCCGTCCTTGTAGAACACGCCCAGGTAGTTGGTGGTGATGGTCTGACCCTTCTGCACCGCCGGGCCCGTCCCCTTGATCAGCGGAGTGACCGTGAGCTTCTTGAGCTCACCCTTGCCCGCCTCCACCGTCGGCTTGCTGCCGAGCGCCGGGTCGGCGCCTGCCGGCAACTGCGGGGCGGGCGGCGCGCCGGCCGCGTCGGGGGCCGGGGCCGAGGCGGACGGGGTCGCGTCGGCCTGGGGCTTGGGCTTGTCGTCGCCCCCACCGATCGCCACGAAGACGCCGATCAGCACCGCGGCCACGGCGACGGCGGCGAGGCTGCTGATCACCGCGTTGCGCTTCCGCTTCCGGTCGGCCGCCTTCTTCGCCGCCAGTTGGGCCGCCAGCCGGCGGCCCGACTTGGTCGCCGGGCTCTGGTCCTGGCCTGCCGACCGGTTCTGCTGCGTCCGCTCGCTCACGTCGTCGACTCCCTGCTGCGAAGGTGTGGCCGGCAACCGGTGCCGGGGGGAAAGCCGACGCACACGGTACCCGCACCACGGCCCGCTGTGCCCGCCGCGGACACCTCGGATCGCCCAGCGAGGCATTTGCGGGGCGTTCCCGGGCGGTTATTCCGGGACCACCATGAAGTCGGTCACGAACGAGGTCACGCGACCGTCGGCGGCCCGCCCGATCCAGGTGCCGTAGCAGCCGTCGCCCCAGCCGGTGGCCACGGTGACCACGTTGGCACCACTGGCCTCGTCCAGAACAGCGGTGATCAACCCCGGGACCGGCGACGAGGGCAACTCGGCCGGGATGAAGACCTCCTCGACCCGATCTTCGTCCCAGCCCTCCAGGACGGCGAGCGCCGTCGGGTCGGCGAGGGTGCCGGCGCCGGCGTCCACCCCGTAGCCGAAGTAGTCGTCCGCACCGAGCGTGGCGACGTCCTGGTCGCCGGCGACGGCCAGCTCCCAGCGGGTGGTCGGCTCGTCGGAGGCCACCAGCTCCAGTGCGGCCACCCGCCGGTCCACCTCGGCGTCCTCGCGGAGCACCACGGCCACCCAGGCGCGTGCGGGATGCCGCCCCGGCGGCACGGTCACCGTGAACGGCTCGGCCTCCGGGCAGACCAGCGGGTCACACCCGACCACCCGGCCGGTCGGCAGCACGATGTCGCCCACCGGGTGGGCCTCGATCAGGTACGCGCCGTGCTCGTCGGTGAAACGGGCACCGGGCGTCAGCAACCGGTCCAGATCAGGGGTGTACGGCATGAGGGCTCCTCCGGTGACCAGCGGCCGGCGGAGCGTACCCGGCCCGGCGGACACCGTCCTCGCTGCCGTACGGTCAGGCGCTCTTGCGGGGTGCGGTCTTGCGCGCGGCCGTCTTCTTCGCCGGCTCCGCCTTCTTCGCCGGGGTCTTCTTGGCGGCCGTCTTCTTCGCCGGCTCGGCCGACTTCTTCTCCGCCGTCTTCTTCGCGGCGGTCTTCTTCGCCGGCGCCTTGGCGGCCTTCTTCTCGGCCGCCTTCTGCGCCGACCGGGCCGACGAGATGGGTGTCGGCTCGCCGCCACCGCCACCTCCGCGCGCGGGCTGCTCGCCGCGGGCAGCCTTGGCGCGCTCCACCGAGGCCTTCAACGCGGCCATCAGGTCCACCGCGGCGGCCGGCGCCTCCTCGGCCTCCTCCGGCTGGACGACCTCCCGACCCTCCACCTTGGCGTCGATGACCTCCTGCAGCGCCGCCCGGTAGTCGTCGGTGAAGACGTCCGGCTCGAACTCGCCGGTCATCGAGTCGATCAGGGAGCTGGCCATCGCCAGCTCCGGCGGGCGCACCTTCAGGTCCTCGTCGAGGAAACCAAAACCCGGGGTACGGATCTCGTCCGGCCAGAGCATGGTGTTGAGCAGCAGCACGCCCTCGCGGACCCGGAGCGTGGCGAGCTGCTCCCGCTGGCGCAGCGCCACCTTGACGATCGCCACCCGCTCCGAGTCGATCAGCGCGTCGCGCAGCAAC
Organism: Micromonospora arborensis; assembly: GCF_003205615.1. Classification (GTDB taxonomy): domain Bacteria; phylum Actinomycetota; class Actinomycetes; order Mycobacteriales; family Micromonosporaceae; genus Micromonospora; species Micromonospora arborensis. The sequence continues at coordinate 23,473 of NZ_PYBV01000041.1, forward strand.
ACGTACGGTTTGGTCGCCGTGCCCTCCGGCTCGAGAAAGTACGCCTTGTTGTAGAGGATCGGGTCGACCTGCTCGGCCGGGACGAACTCCAGCACGTCGATCGCGCGTGAGCTGGTCAACGGCAGGTCGGCGAAATCCTCGTCGGTGAGGATCACCATCTCGCCGCCACCGATGTCGTAGCCCTTGGCGATGTCGTCGTAGGTGACCTCCTCGCCGCAGACCGAGCAGGTGCGCTTGTACCGGATGCGACCGCCGTCCTCACGGTGCACCTGGTGGAACCGAATGTCCTTCTCCTCGGTCGCGGAGTAGAGCTTCACCCCGATCGAGACGAGCCCGAACGACACGGCTCCCTTCCAGATGGCACGCATCCTGCGCTCCCTTCGCCGGTATCGACCATGCTCGCATCCCGAAGAACCTGACGCGAGGTGTTCGGCCTGCTACTACAGTCGGGTCGTGCCCGGCGCGCCGCTCAAGCCGATGCTCGCGATGACCGGGCCGCTCCCGGCGGGTGACGGCTGGGCGTACGAGTTCAAGTGGGACGGGGTCCGGGCGCTCGCCGACATCTCCGGCGGCGGTCAACACCTGTACGCCCGCTCCGGCGTGGAGATCACCGCCGCGTACCCGGAGTTGGCCACTCTGCCCGAGCAGGTCGACGACGCGCTGCTCGACGGCGAGGTGGTGCTGCTGGGGGAGGGCGGCCAGCCGTCGTTCACCGCGTTGGCCGAGCGGATGCACGTGCGGGACCGGAACAAGGCGGCCCGGTTGGCGGCGGTCATGCCGGTCACGTACATGATCTTCGACTTGCTGAGGTTGAACGGCGACGACCTGACCGGTTGGTCGTACGAGCGCCGCCGCGAGGCCCTGGAGGGGCTCGCGCTCGGCGGCGCCCGATGGGCGGTGCCGCCGATGTTCGCCGACGGCCCGGCCACCTACGAGGCGGCCGGCGAGCACGGTCTGGAAGGTGTGATGGCCAAGCGGGTGGCCGCCGTCTACCGCCCGGGGGTGCGCTCTCCGGACTGGGTGAAGGTCAAGCTGGAGGTGACCGGCGACTTCGTCATCGGCGGCTGGCGACCGGGCGCGCGCCGGATCGGCGGGCTGCTGGTCGGGGTGCCCGGCCCGGACGGCCGACTGATCTACCGGGGGCGGGTGGGCGGCGGGATCGGCGCCGCCATCGAACGGCAACTCCTCACCGAGCTGGAGCCGCTGCGCTCCGGCGTGTCACCGTTCGCGCCGGGTGTGCCGCGCGAGGATGCCCGGAGCGCCATCTGGGTAAGCCCCAGGGTGGTGGTGGAGGTGAAGTACGGCCAACGCACCCCCGACGGCCGGCTGCGCTTCCCCCGGGTGCTGCGGTTGCGCCCGGACAAGCCTCCGGAGGAGGTCGACGATGCCGGCTGAGCGGCTACGGGTGGACGTCGAGGGCCGCGCGCTGGACCTGTCCAACCTGGACAAGGTGCTCTATCCGACGGCCGGCTTCACCAAGGGCGAGGTGATCGACTACTACACCCGGATTTCCCCGGTGCTGCTGCCGCACCTGCGGGACCGACCGGTCACCCGGATCCGCTTCCCCAACGGGGTGGACGACAAGTCGTTCTTCGAGAAGAACAAGCCGGCGGCGACCCCGGACTGGGTACGCGTGGAGAATCTGCCCGCCCCCGGGTCGACCAAGGGCCGGGAGACCATCGACTACGTGGTCGCCGACGACCTCCCCACCCTGGTGTGGTTGGCCAACCTGGCCGCGCTGGAGCTGCACACGCCGCAGTGGAAGGTCGGCGAGCACCCGGACATGCTGGTGGTCGACCTGGACCCGGGGCCGCCGGCCGGGCTCGCCGAGTGTTGCCCGGTGGCGGTGTTGATGCGCGACCGCCTCGCGCTCGACGGGATCGAGTCGTACCCGAAGACGTCGGGCAAGAAGGGCATGCAGCTCTGCTGCCCGATCGCCGGCACCCAGTCGTCCGATGACGTCTCCGCATACGCCCGGCGGATCGCGCAGGAGTTGGAGCAGGCCCACCCGAAGCTGATCGTGTCGAAGATGGCGAAGAACCTCCGCCCGGGCAAGGTCTTCATCGACTGGAGTCAGAACAACGCGGCGAAGACCACCGTGGCGCCGTACTCGCTGCGGGCCCAGTCGGTGCCGTCAGTGTCGACGCCGCTGACCTGGGACGAGGTCGAGGCCGGCGCCCGCGGCCGGAAGCCGGCCGTCCGCCAGTTCACCGCCGCCGAGGTCCTGGCCCGGGTCGACGAGTACGACGACCTCTTCGCCCCTCTGCTCGACGGCGGCCCGGAACTGCCGTCGGCCTGACAACCTTTGGTGATCCCGCCGCGTGTAAGGCGCGTGACCGACCAAGAGAAACCACTGTCCGCGGCGGACCGGTCCTACGTCGCGTTCGTCGAGGTGGCGTGGCAGCGACATATTCGGCTGGCCATGCTGCTCAGCGGCGACCGGTGGCGGGCCGAGGAACTACTCCAGGACAGCCTGGTCAAGGTCTACGAGCGGTGGCGCCGGCTGTCCCGGCTCGGCGACCCGCACGCCTACCTGCGCCGGGCCCTGGTCAACAACCACACGTCCAGTTGGCGGCGGCGGCGTCGCGAAAGTCTCTTCGCGGACGTGCCCGACCGGGCCACCCCGGCTGACGGGGTTGGCCCGGACGCCGTCGTCCTGCGCCGGGCGCTGATGTCGCTGCCGGCGAGGCAGCGAGCGGTGGTGGTGCTCCGCCACTACGAGGACCTGAGCGAGCGCGAGGTCGCCCAGGTGCTCGGCTGCTCGCTCGGCACCGTCAAGAGCCAGAACGCCCGCGCGCTGGGCACGCTTCGACACCTCCTTGAGGAATCCTTCGACTCGGTAAGCAGGTGATAGTCATGAACAACATCGATGACCGTCTCGCCCAGGGGCTGCACGACATCGTCGACGGCGAAACGGACTCCGCGCCGCCGGTGGGCGCGCTGATCGAGCGCGGCCGACGGGGCCGCCGACGTCGGAGCACCGCTCTGGTCGGTACGACGTGCGCCCTGCTGGCGCTGGGCGTCGGCACCGCCCTGGCCCTGCCGACGAACTCCCCGTCGAGCCGTCCCGGCGTCAGCACCGAGGCCGCGCGGCCGGCGTCGATCCCGCCGGCGATGCGGCTGGTCTCGGCCGCCACCGCCAGCGAGAACATCAGTTACCGGATGCGGCTCACCAACTCCGGCCCGGGCGGGCTGACCTACGAGGGCGCGTTCGACCCGAGGACCGCGACCGGCTACGTCCGCGCGCCGCAGGACGACTCGGTGATGACCGAGCTGCTGATCAACGGCACCCGCTACGAGGGTGGGGAACGACCCCAGGGCAAGCTGCCGGCGGACAAGGGCCCGGGCGAGACGTACGGCCGCTACGGGCAGTACCCGGGGAAGTACGACCGGCTCTCCCTCTACGGCGACGGGAATGACGTGCTGGGTGCCGCCGAGCCCGACCCGGCTGCCCTGTTCGCAGCGCTGAAGCGGGAGAACGCGAGCGTCACCGAGACCCCGGACGGCACGCTGCACTTCACGTACAGCACGACCGGCAAGGACGGGTCGAGCAGCACGGCCGGCGACGTCACGCTGGACGGCGACGGCCGGATCGCGAAGGTGGCGCTCACGTTCACCTGGCAGTCGACGGTGAAGGGCCATCTCGACACCGGGACGGGCGGCTCGACTCTCGAACTGTTCGACTACGGCGTCGACGTGACGGTCAAGCCCCCGACCGACGTGGTGATGGTCAAGGAGTAGACCCGCGAGGCCCGGCGTCCACACTGGTGGACGCCGGGCCTCGGCCCGTCCCGGCATCTACGTAATCGTGGTTACGGGTGGTGTCTGGACGGTTCGTCGACGTATGCCGCGGAACGTGATTGTCCTCGGCGACCTCGCGGGACTGCTCGACCCCTTTGCTCTGCTTCAACGGAGGAAACACCAGGTTCACCAGCTGTTTTTGCGAATTGTTCGAGGCTCGGCGGCCAGAGGCGCTCACGGAGCGTGCGTGTTTCCTCTGTTGAAGCAGAGCAAAGGGAGTGTGAGAGTGGGGTGCCTCCTGGCGCCTGGTCACCATGCGTGACCGGTCCGGCGCCCGCCTGCGGATGGCGGGCGCCGGGCATTCGACGGTTATCGGGTCAGTTGCGGCCGAAGACCTTACGGCTGGCGCCGAGGCGCAGGAGGACCGTCTCACCGGTCGCGTCCTGGACCGCGTCGTTGTCGGTGACCGCGTACACCTCGCCGTTGCCGGCCACGGTCAGACCCTCCAACTTCTCCTGCGTCCAGCCGTTCGTGTTGCGCAGCGCGGGCAGCACGTCGACCGCGAGGGTCTTCGGCAGCACCGTCAGCGGGCCGGTCGCCGCGGCACCCGGCAGCGGCACCGTGTAGATCCGCTTGACCGTGGCGGCCGGACCGTTCAGCTTGTCCCGCTCGATGACCGCGAGCCGGTCGCCGACCACGGTGATCTCGGAGAGGCCCATCCAGTCACCGGGCACGGTGGTGGCGCCCAACTGGTAACCGAACCAGCTCCAGGTGCCTGCCGTGACGTCGTACCGGCCGAGCCGGACGATTCCGGCCGGGTCGGTGCTCAGCTCCCGCTGCACAGCCACCCAGACGATCTCCCGACCCTGCCGGTCGGTGGTCGCGGTGACCCCCTCCAGGCCCTGCTTGCCCAGGCCGGCGGCGACCTCGGCGGGCAGCGCGACGGTCTGCCGGGTCACCCCGGCGGAGTCGAGCCGGACCAGCTTGTTATCGGCACCCTTGGCACCCTCGACCGCCAGCCAGAAGCCGCCCTGCGGGCGGGCGAAGATGCCCTCCGCGTCGTACCCGACCGGCACGCCGGTCGCGTCCTTCACCGGCAGCGCGCCGGTGATCACGGCGGGGGTCCGCTTCGCGTCGATGGTCAGGATGCGGGTCTGGCTGTACGCCGCGTCGGTGACGCTGTAGAGCTGGTCCCGCTTGCCCGGTGCCGCGCTCAGCGCGCCGAGGGCACCCCAACCGATCGGCGTATCGGCCCGGTCGGTGCCGGAGACGATGCTCGGGAACGCGGGCGTGCCCTTGCCGAGTTGGAACAGCGACACCGAGGCCCGGACGTTCACCGAGGCGTCGTCCTCCTCGCTGGAGACCGCGAGCAGCCCACGGGACGGGATGGGCAGCAGCCCTTCCGGCCCGTTCGTGGTCGGCAGGATCTGCGTGAACACCGGCGCCGTCGGGCGGCTGAGGTCGTAGACGGCGACGAAGTTGCTGCGCTCCGAGCCGACGAACGCGTACCGGACGCCGTCGTACTCGGCGACGGCCACACCCTCCGGCTCGGTGCCCTTCTTGCCGGCCCGGTCCTCGTTGTGGAGGCCGTACGTGACGGCGAGCCGCTCGAAGCTGTTACCGGCGTCCCAGGCGACGCGCCCGGTGCGGCTGTCGAAGACCGACCAGCCGCGGGTGCCGCCGTGCCAGTCGCCCTCGTTGGCCGTGGTCAGGTAGCGGTCGTCGACCCAGGCCACCGCGTCCGGCTCACGCGGTACGTCGGTGATGCTGCCGGTCAGGTCGATGACACCGTCCTGCACGGTGTCGATCCCGCTGATCGTGGCGGTGCCGGCGCTGAACACCTTGGTGATCCGGCCGGTGGGCAGGTCGATCAGGGCGACGCCGTTGTTCTCCTGCAGGGTCACGGCCAGCTGGTTGCGGCTGTTGATCGAGACGTACTCCGGCTCCGGGTCCGTCGGCGCGGCGAGACCGGCCTGGACCAGGGCGGGCAACGCGCTCCCGTTCGCACCGGTCAGCGCGACCGGCCGCAACCGCCAACCGGCCGGGGACTTGCCGGTCAGGTCGACGATCTGCACGAAGCCGGCGGGGGCCTGGGGCAGGTCGCCCTCTTCGCCGCCGGGCGGGGTGGCCTCCTCGTCGCGCTCGTTCTCGATGGCGATCGCGGCGTACCGCTTGTCCTTGCTGATCGCGATCGAGTCGGGCTGACCACCGAGGTCGTAGCTGGCCACCCGCTTGCGGCTGGCCAACTCGATCACGTCGAGTCGACCGGACGGCTCGGTGTAGCTGCCGCTGGTGTTCACCACCACCAGGACGTACTTGCCGACCACGGCGACCGAGGTGGGCTCGTCCTCGGCGTTCCCGAGCTGGGCCAGGGAGAGGGTGCCGAGGCCGCGCGGCCGATCGGCGTGGGAGATGTCCAGGAATCCGATGCGCCGGGCCAGCGCGTCGGTGTGGATCAGGGTGCGGCCGTCCTCGCTGACCGCCGAGATCTCGGCGACCGTCGGGGTCGCCGGGTCCGCACCGGCCGGACGGTTCTGGAACACCGGGTACGTGGCGACCCGGTCGAAGGCGAGTGACTTGGCTGGGTGGTGATGCCCGCCGGCCGACGCGGGGGCGGCCCCGGTCAGGCTGGCGGCAGCGACACCGGCTGCGGTGAGCGCGGTGAATGCTCTTCTGAGTGACAAGGACTTCCTCCGTTAGGTCGTACCCGCACGGAGGCTGACACCTGTGGGGGAGCGTCAGCTTGCGCCGACGTGAACACTCGGCGAAGCGCCGGCCGGCCAGCCGCTACGGCCATCGGACGACGAGGGGAGCGACCAAAGTCGTTGAGTAGGGTGGTGCCGACGTCGCACTCAGGGAGCGTGGAGATGCAGCCAACCGTCACGGCCGAGCTGGTGGCCCAACCCGCCGACGCCGAGCAGCCCCTGCTCAGTTACCGCGACGAGGCGACCGGCGAGCGCGTCGACCTCACCGCACAGCAGGTCGGCGCCTGGGCGGCGCGCAGTGCGAGCCTGCTGCGCGACGGCTGCGGTCTCGGCCCCGGTAGCCGCGTAGCGGTGCTGCTGCCGCCGCACTGGCGTACCGCAGCGGTGTTGTTGGGCGCGTGGGCCTCGGGCCTGGCGGTCTCGTTCCGACCGCGCGCCACTGCGGGCCTGCCCGTGCTGGAACCGGGCGGCGACCGGCCGTTCGACGCGGTCCTGGTGACCCCACAGCGGCAGGACGACTGGCTGGAGGACGTGCCGGACGCCACGCACCGCTACCTCGTCGGCACCGGCCCGGGGCAGTTGGCCGACGTCCCGCTGGGTTGGTTGGACTGGTCCGCTGAGGTGCTTCGCCACGGCGAGGCGACGCCCGATCACACCGCCATCCACCCGTCGGACCCGGCCACCGCGGACGGCACCACCTACGGCCAGTGGGGCGCGATCGCCCAGGAGTACGCGAAGGTGCTCGACCTGCGCGCCGGTGATCGACTGCTGGTCGACGCCGCCGAGCACGAGGAGCCGTTGAAGTGGCTGCTCGCGCCGCTCTCGGCTGGCGCGTCAGTGGTGATCAGCGCCAACCTCGACCCGGCGCGACGGGACGCGATCGTCGCCGCCGAGCGGGTGACCCGGGTCCTCTGACCGCTGCCGGACCGGCCTAACAGCGCTGGTTCATCCTGTTCCGTTACATCGGTATCAGCCCTGCTCAGAGGGTCTTTTGTCGATGCCGTCGGCATGTTCTCATACCCGAACGACGACGTCATCGACCGCGCACCGCTCCCTCACTGAAAGGTGCACCGATGCACAGGAGATCGACCTTCCGACTGGCGGTCCTCACCGCCACCGCCGCCACGTTCCTGGCCTCCGGCGGCGCCTCCGGGGCGCTCGCCACGGCCGCCCCCGTGACCGCCTCCCCGAGTGCCGCGGCGTGCGACCCGGGTACCGCGGCGCACAGCGCCGCCCGGGCCGCCGAGGGTGCCACCGCCCAGGAACCGGAGCTGTACTCCAAGAACGAGGCGAACGCCTACGGCGTGATCAAGGACGCGCCCCGTCTGCCCAACGGCAGCGTCACCGTGCCGACCGTCTTCCACATGGTCTCCGACCACCCCCTCACCCTCGCCGAGACGACCAGGTGGAACACCCTGATCGCGGCGCAGATGGCGGTGCTCAACGACTCGTACGCGGGCCGTACGGCAGCCAACGCCTCGAACACCCCGTTCCGGTTCTCGCTCGTCGACACCACGTGGACGGTGAACAGCGCCTGGTACACGGTCGAGCCGGGCAAGAACGAGCGGGACATGAAGAAGGCGCTGTACACCGGCAACTCCCGCACCCTGAACGTGTACGCCGCCAACATCGGCGGCGGGCTGCTCGGCTGGGCGTACTTCCCGAAGGGCTACAACAACGGCCGTGACTACATCGACGGCGTGGTGATGCTCGACGAGTCGATGCCGGGCGGCACGGCCGGCAAGTACGCCCTCGGCGACACGCTGACGCACGAGGTCGGGCACTGGCTGATGCTGGAGCACACCTTCGCGCACGGCTGCTCCGCGTCCGGCGACTTCGTCGCGGACACCCCCCGCGAGGCGGCCCCGCAGTTCGACTGCCCGGTGGGCGCGGACACCTGCACCGCACCCGGGCTGGACCCGATCCACAACTTCATGGACTACACGCAGGACTCCTGTATGGACATGTTCACCCCGGGTCAGGCCGACCGGATGAGCGACGCCTGGGTGGCGTTCCGCGCTGGCGGCGCCGGCTGACGCAAACCGTGTCGGGGGCTGGCGGGCTGTGCCCGGCCAGCCCCTTCCCGTTCCTCCTCACCGCCGGTTCAGCCGGGGCGAGCAGGGCGCGGTGCGGTCGGCGGGCAGGGCACACCGGCCGCCGCCATCCGGTAGCGCTCCTCGGCCTCCGCCGTCGCGTACGACATCCGCTCCGCGTCGGTAAGCGTCACCCGGACCTCGGTGCACTCGGCCGGGGCGATCCAGCCCTGCGACTCGATGTCCTTCCACGGCGCGTCGTACCGCTTCGGGCCGATCAGGCTGAACACGTCACCCTCGCGTACCAGCGTCTCGGCCGGGCTCAGCCGGCGAAACGTTGTGACGACGGTACCGCCCGCAGTACCATGTATCTGTGCCGTCCATAGACAAGCTCGTTGAAGCGATGCGGAAGAGCCCGCAGAACATCGCGTACAACGATCTCTACGGGGTGTGTGAGCACTATTTCGGGAAGCCGCGGCAGGCCGGCACCTCCCATGCGGTGTTCAAGATGCCCTGGGCGGGCGACCCACGCGTCAACATCCAGAACGACAAGGGCAGGGCCAAGGCGTACCAGGTACGGCAAGTGCTCAGGGCGATCGACAAGAAGGAGGCCATGTGATGCAGACCGATCCCCACCCTGACGTGTCCCACTACACCTACCGCGTTACGTGGTCGGTCCAGGACCGCGAGTTCGTCGCCACCTGCGCCGAGTTCCCATCCCTCTCCTGGCTGGCCCCTTCCCAGATCGAGGCTCTCCAGGGGCTCCAAGACCTGCTGCGTGAAGTGATCGCGGACATGGAGGAGCAGGGCGAGGCGGTGCCGCAGCCGTTCGCCGAGCGCAGCTACTCGGGCAAGTTCAACCTCCGCGTCGGCGAGAGCCTGCACCGCGAGCTGGCGATCCACGCCGCCGAGGACGGCATGAGCCTCAACCAGTACGTCCTACGGAAGCTCAGCGCCGCCTGAGCGGTCGGGCAGCCCATGGCAGTTGATCAACTAACTGTTCATCCCCGCTGCGCTCGTTTCTCATCAAGCTCGCCTGGCGAGTTCGCCGACGGCCGGCAGGGTCACTGGACGGCCGCGCCCACCGGCGTGCCACAGCACCTGTAGACCGGAGCGCTGGCATGCCCTCAACCGCACGGTGGCCCCGCCGCGTCGTGATCGCGGTGGCGTTCACCCTCACCCTGCTCGCCACGGCGGTCCCCGCCCAAGCCCACCCGTACGGCTATCCGCAGACCGTGACCATCGCGGCGGACGCGACCCGCCCCGAGGTGGTGCACCTGCGGTGGAAGGCGGGCGGCGTCGACGAACTGACCCTGCTCGGCGTCGAACTCGGCCTGCTTCCGCAGGACCGCGTCCTGCTCGACGGTGCGATCTCCTTCCAGGCTTCGGACGCGACAATCCTCGCCTCGTCCACGCCGTTCACGAACTACCTGCTCAAGCAGATGACCGTCAGCAGCGACGGACACGCGTGCGCCGGCGCTGTCGACCCGCCGAGCGACCTCGTGGGCTCCGGTGTGGACGTCGACTACACCTGCGCGGGGCCGGTCGGCGCGGCCCGCGTCGAGGTCAGGATGTTGAGCGATCTCGACCCGGCGTACCAGACGGTGGCGACCGGCCCGCGGGGCCAGCGCCAGGTGTACGGCCCCGGCCGGTACGCCCACGACTGGGCGTTCGGCGACGCGCCCCTGCCGAGCGAGGCGAGCGTTGCCGACCACGACCGCGCCACCGCCTGGAAGGTCGCCGGGAGCGTCGGCCCCCTGCTGCTCGTCGCGGCCGTCGTCTCGCTCCTGCGACGTCAGGTACGTCGCCGGCGGGCCGCCCGCGCCCTTCCGTCCTGAGACCGGCCACCCGCTGTGGCCCCCGTGCCCGCCGCGGTCGGCATCTCAGTGCTCGGCGTCGGCGGTTTGCTCGTACCCAACAAAGGAGAAACCTCGCCATGACGCACGCACCACGTGCGCGTAGGAAGCGAACACGCGGACTCCTGTCCGCGGTGGCGCTCATCCTCATCGCCGGACCGGCGACGACCCTGAGCCCGACGCTGGCAGGAGCGCAGACGGTCCCGACCGGCGGTAACACGCCGCTGATCAGTCTGAGCGACGGGCAGAACATCGAGGGCACGGTCCCCGTCGTCGTCGAGCCGGTCACCGAGAACGACTCGGTGACCACCCTTGCGGTCGACGGCGACAAGATCGGCGCCGACAAGACCGCCGGCACCGCCCACTTCGCCTTCGAGATGGGTGGCAACGGCACCGAGGCCCGCTACCGCAACTACGTCACGGTCAACACGCACACCGCCGAGGCGGACCGCGTCTACCTTCCGGACATTCCCGGCGGGCAGGTCGGAACCCTCGACTTTCCGGGTGACTGGCTGCAGCCGGGGGCGAACACCGTCACCGTCCACACCGGAGCGAACTGGGTCGACTCGACCACGAAGACCGCCGTCGGCTACGAGGAGTTGCCCAACGGTGAGGGTGGCCGTTGCCCCAACTACGACGACTACGCGCTGAGCAGCATCAGCCTCAGCCTGCTGGGCGTGGTCGCCGACGGCGAACAGAACCTGTTCAGCTACAGCTTCGGTGACGGCACCTGCGGCAGCTCCGCGAAGCTGCTCAACCAGGATCTGACCTTCGTCATCTCCGGCGAGCCGGGCAGCACGTCGGGCCTGCGTACCGACCTCGACACCACCAAGCTCACCAACGGTACGCACACGGTCAGCGCGACGACCCAGTCGGGCGCGAAGACGTCCGTCACGGTCGACGTCAACAACGCCCCCGCCGGTGCGGCGGCGGTGACCCCCGAAGACGGTGCCCGCGTACGCGGGACCCGGCCGGTGATCGCCGCGCTGCCCAGCAGCGGCAAGGAGCACGTCGAGTCGCTCGCCATCGACGACAAGCCCGCCGAGAACGCGGAGACGTTGGCCGCTGGCACCGCCACCCTCGGCCTCACCGTCGAGGCCGGCAACTCGGTCGAGGCGCGCTACCAGAACTACGCACTGGTCAACGGGCACCGGGTCGACCTCGGTGGCGACTACGGTGCCACCGGCGCCGAGGACGCCAAGCTGGCGTTCCCGAGCCGTTTCCTGCACCTCGGTGACAACGTCGTCGAGGTCCGGACCGGCGACTACAACGGCACCGTGAGCGGCGCGACCTGCGCCAACCACGACGACTTCACGCTCACCCGGGCGGCGACGAGCCTCACGCTGAGCACCGCGGGCACGGTGACGGCCGGCACCACGTACCTCGTCACCACCAGCGGCACGACCGTGACGAAGGCCGAGACGACCGCCGCCTCGCTGGCGTTGGGCGACGGGACCTGCGCGGCCAACAAGGACGCCGAGTTCCACTTCACCATCAACGGTGCGCCGACGACGCGTACGGTCGACACCCTCGGCAGCGGGGGCGACGCGCACCTGAAGGTGTTCGTCGGTGGCAACGGCAGCGACAACGGCTACGACAACAAGGTGCTGATCAACGGCATCCCGTTGGAAATCGGCATGTGGGAGAAGGAGGTCGCGGATCTCGCCTTCCCGAACGAGTGGCTGGTGCCGGGCGTCAACGCCATCGAGTTCGTCGCCGGCAACGACCACGGCAGCGCCAAGCCGGGTGGTTGCGACAACTTCGACGACTTCACCCTGCGGGACTTCCAGCTGCTTCCGACCGGTGCGAAGGCGACCCAGCTGACCCGGTCGATCGCGCAGACGACTGTCACCATCGGCTCGGGGAGCTACCCGGCCGGATCGCAGGTGACCACGTACATCGGTGACGGCACCTGTGGCAGCAGCTACAACTCGGTGCTGAACAAGATGGTCCTGTTCGACGTCACCGGGCAGGACGGCTCGGCGCTGCCGGCGCTGGGCAAGCGCGCGGACGTCGACACGACCACGATCGCGGACGGCGCCCACACCATCAAGGCGGTCGTCGGGGACAAGACCTCGACGCGACGCTTCACCACCGACAACACCGCACCGGAGATCGAGAGCAGTGTCCCGGCAGCCGGGCAGCGGCTGACCTCGACCGTCGCGCTCAACATCAAGATCAAGGACGCCACCGGCGTGGCCGGTACGCCGACGATCACGCTGGACGGCGCGGCCGTCAAGCAGGGTGACCAGATCGGCCACGGCCTGCCGGCCGGGGAGCACACCATCACGCTGACGGCGGCCGACGCGCTCGGCAACACCGCCACCCGCGAGGTGCGTTTCAGCAGCGCGAGCATCCCGGACGTCCCGACCGAGCTCAACTCGACAGTCAAGGACACCGACCCGCTCTCGGCGGAACTCTCCGCCCGGATCCCCGGTGCCGAGGGTGTCGGGCTGACCGCCACCTTCACCAAGGCGGACGTGGTCCTGCCGACCGAGGGCTACCAGGGTGCGGCGGCCGACGTGCCGACCACGCTGGACGTCCAGCACGACAAGAGCGTGGACGTCACCTCGCTGCGTCCGCTCGACGGCGCGACGATCGAGACCGCGTCCAGCCGCGCGGTGGTCTTCCAGCGGTACGACCTGCCGCTGGGGGCGACCAAGCAGGAGCCGACGCTGCGCTGGTCGGGCACGATCGACCCAGCGCGGATCGTGGCGCTGCGGGCGTGGAACCCGGCAACCAAGAAGTGGGTCGTGCTGACCAGTTCGCGTGGGCAGGCCGGGCAGGACACCGTCCTGACCGCGCCTGTCGACGCCGGCTACCGCGACAGTGGGACCGTGCACGTGCTGGTCACGGGTGAGGACCCGTTCGCCGACGACCTGTCCCCGCACGACGCGTCGGCGCAGAACGACAAGGATCGCTTCGAGGACCCCGACTCGTACGACTTCTCGCTGGCGCACTTCACCGACACCCAGTACATCACCGAGGGTGCCGCCGGCGGCACCTACGACGACTTCGACGGTAAGGCCGAGCCCTCGGACGTCGAGACGGTCGAGGAGCAGGCGATCTGGTCGGCCGCGTACCGCGACCAGATGCAGTGGATCGCCGACAACTCGGCCAGCCGCAAGATCGCGTACGCCGCGCACACCGGTGACGTCATCGAGAACGACTACTACGACCCGCTGGCCACCAACCCGGACGGTTCGTTGAAGCGGCCCGGTCTGCACGAGCAGGTGGAGAAGGAGTTGGCGACCGCCTCCGGTTTCCAGAAGATCCTCGACGACCACGGCGTCGTCAACCAGGTCATCGCGGGTAACCACGACGACCAGTTGGGTGCCGAGACGGGCCCGACGTCCCGGTTCAGCCGGACCTTCAGCGCCGACCGCTACTACGGGACGGCCAAGTCCTGGCCGAAGGGCACCGAGTACCACGCGTGGGACGAGGTGACCAAGGCCGACGGTTCCGTCACGCCGGGCAAGGACAACCAGAACAACTACCTGCTCTTCTCGGCCGGTGGTCTGGACTTCGTCGCGGTCGGCCTGTCGTACGGTGTGACACCCGCCGAGGCCAAGTGGGCGGACTCGATCTTCAAGCGGTACAAGGACCGCAACGGGATCCTGCTCTCCCACGACTACCTGAAGCCGTCGGCGAACCCCGACGGTCGCGGGGCGGACTTCTCCGCGCCGGACGGCTCGCCGCTCTTCAAGCAGGTCGTCGAGACCAACCCGAACGTCTTCCTGGTCCTCGCCGGTCACGAGCACGGCGTCGGCACCAACCTGAAGTCGAAGATCGGCGTCACCGTCAGCCACGACGTCGTCGAACTGCTGGCGGACTACCAGTTCTACACGGTCACCGCGGGGGAACTCTGGCCGCAGCAGGTGGCCGCCGACGGCACCATCGACGTCAACGGTGACGGCACCCCGGACCACAAGGCCACCGACCGGTTGCAGTTCGGCGCGAGCTTCCTGCGCCTGCTGCAGTTCGACGTGGACCGCGCCGAGATGCACATCGACACGTACTCGCCGCTGCTCAAGAACTTCGGGGCGACCGAGTACGACATCCGCCAGGACGGCAGCCAGCCCAAGCCGCGGTACAACGGCTCGGAGGACAACCTGACCCTGCCGGTGGACCTCACCACCCGCAAGACGTCGTTCACCACCGACTCGCTCGCCGCGTACGTGCCGTCCGGCACGGTCGGCACCGACGAGGTGGCCTCGAACGGCGTCGCCACGGCGACCTGGGACAAGCTGCTGCCGGGCACCTCGTACGGCTGGATCGTGTCGGCGAAGAGCGCCGACGGCGGCGAGGCGGTGGCCCAGCCGGCCGTGTTCACGATCGCCAAGCAGGTCCCGACGATGACCGTCACCGCCGCCCCGACCAACTGGGGCACCGCGGCGACGGTGACCGTGCGGGTCGCGGCCGGCAGCACGCCGGTCACCGGTGCGGTCGAGTTGCGCGAGGGTACGACCATCCGCGGCTCGGCGGCGGTGACCAACGGCACCGCGACGTTCACCCTTCCGGTGGGCCTCGCGGGCGGCCAGCACACGCTGACCGCGTCGTACCCCGGCAGTGTGCACCTCGCGCCGGTGGAGGCCACCGCCACCCTGACGGTGAACCTGCCGGCGGAGTGGAGTTCGTCGACGGTCTACAACGACGGGGACCGGGCCACCTACCAGGGCAGGGTCTTCCGGGCCTCCTGGTACACGAAGAACCAGAAGCCGGGCGCCGACCCGAACGGTGCGTGGCAGGAAATCGCCATGACCGAGGACGGCACCTCGATCTGGACCGCGTCGCGGATCTTCAACGCCGGCGACTTCGCCGTGTACGACGGCAAGAAGTGGCGGGCCCAGTGGTACACCCGCAACCAGAAGCCGGGTGACCGCAACGGCTCCTGGGAGGAGATCGCCCCGACGCCGCCGGACAACAGCCCGGCGGCCTGGACGCTCACGAAGGTGTACAACGCCGGTGACCGGGTGTCCTTCAAGGGGCATGTCTACGAGGCGAAGTGGTGGACTCGTGGCCAGGAGCCGGGTGACAAGAACGGCCCCTGGAAGCTGATCAAGTAAGCAGGTTCGCGTGACGCCGGCCCGGGACCGTTTCTGGTCCCGGGCCGGTGCGCTCTACCCCCGGTAGGTCACCTCACCCTTCCGGTGGAGCCACCGCCTTCCGCCACTTCTCACGTTTTGCCTGCTCCTACGCTTCGCCGAGGTCATGTGGCACTTTCACTCCGGCGGAGGGCAGATGTTGTCGAGGCGTACACGTCGGACTGTGGTTTCGGCGGTGGCCGGGGGCCTGTTCGCCCTCGGTGTGGTCGCGCCGGGTCCGGCGGCGGCGCCGCTGCCCCGCGCGGCCCAGGCCGACGGCCCCACGGTCCCCGAGCCGAGGGAGCCGCGCCCACCGCAACTCCCGGCGGACTTCCAGGGCACCGGCCGGTACATCGTGCGTGACCTCGGCATCGACGTGCCGTTCAGCTGGCAGGGCCGGGACGGCAACAGCCAGATGACCGCCGGCGGCCCGGACCACCCGATCTGGTTCACGAACCTGATCTACGAGAACGCGCTCTACACGCTCACCTACAAGTGGCCGAACATTCCGCTGTTCCCGCCGCGCGCGTGCAGCAAGGTCCCCGGGTTCTTCAACCGGCAGATCTTCAACGACAAGCTGAAGACCGCCCGCTACGTGGGGCCGGAGATCCTGCAGGGTGCCAAGGACCGGCACGTCGACCACTGGCGGGTCGGGGTCGTCGGGGGTTCCACCGTGCCGGGGGAGTTCTTCCGGTTTCCGCTCGCGCTCGGTGACATCTACGTCGACCAGCAGGATCCGAGCCGGTGGTGGCAGGTGTTGCAGTTCGGCCTGCAGAACCTCTTCGACCCGGAGCTGGACGAGTGGTTCACGCTGAACACCTTCGACCACCGCCCCGGCGAGGTGACCCTCCCCGACCGCTGCCCACCCCCCACGCCCTGACGTCGCCGCGCGCCTCGCCCTTGATCAACTCCGTATCGGCGAGGTGGCGGCATCCAAGGCCTCGGACACCGCCACATCCCCGAAGTGAAGTGGATCAAGGGGCTCGGTCAGGCGCGGCGGGCGGTTCCGGTCGTCACAGGGCGAACAGCAGGGCGGCGTCCAGGAGGACGACGACGGCG
The DNA here is from genome assembly GCF_003205615.1 of Micromonospora arborensis. Lineage (GTDB taxonomy): Bacteria > Actinomycetota > Actinomycetes > Mycobacteriales > Micromonosporaceae > Micromonospora > Micromonospora arborensis. The sequence continues at coordinate 39,951 of NZ_PYBV01000041.1, forward strand.
GTGGCGAAGTGGATGCCGAAGGCGACGGCTCTCGTCCCGCCGTTGCGCAGCACGATGACGGTGTCGCCCAGCGGGACGAGCGCGACGATCAGCATGAACCACGCGACCGAGTCGGCCGTGGTGAAGGCGATCAGGGCGAGGCCGAGCAACCCGAAGGTGAGGTCCTTCAGCCCTTTGACGGTCAGGTAGGCGGGGTCGCCGTCCGGTCGGGCCGGTACGCCGTACCCGGCGGCCGCAGCCTGCGGTACCAGGAGGAACCGCGCACCGATGAAGGCGACGAAGAGGCTGAGCACGATGGCGAGCCCGTAAGCGAGGGGTGACAGCATGGTCCGCTCCAATTGCTAGCGCTGCTAGATGTAGGAGCGACGCTAGCAGAGCAACGACAGCAACGCTAGCGGTGCTAGGGTTTCGGTCATGTCGACTCAGACGCGCCGGGAGCGCGAGCGGGCGGAACGGGAACGGGCGATCATCGCTGCAGCCCGCGACCTGGCCCTGGCGGAAGGCTGGGACGCGGTGACCACCCGCCGGCTCGCCGCCGAGATCGAGTACAGCCAGCCCGTCCTCTACAGCCACTTCAAGGGCAAGGACGCCATCATGGCGGCGGTCGCCGTCGAGGGCTTCGCCGAACTGGCCACCGCGCTGGTCGCGGCCCGGGCCTCGGCCGCCAACCCCCGACAGGCGGTCGCCGACGTGGCGGCGGCGTACACCACCTTCGCCGAACAGCGGCCCGCGCTCTACGACGCGATGTTCACTCTCGCCGTGGACCTGCCGTTCGCCACCCAGGGCGTCCCGACCGATCTGGCCCGGGGCTTCGCCGAGCTGGCCGAGGCGGTGCGCCCGGCGGCCGGTGACGACGACCTGGAGGCGGTCACCGAGACGTTCTGGAGTGGCCTGCACGGGCTTGTCACACTCATGCGCAGCGGCCGGCTCCGCCGCGCCGACCACGACCGGCGGCTCGCGGTACTGGTGAACCGCTTCTCCCGCTGAGGGGTCGCCGTCACGGCCGTGCGCGCCTCGCGCACGGCGCGAGGTGGTCGACCGGCAGGGCGCACCGCGCGCCGCCGGGCAGTGGCCGGTCACAGGACACCCAATGGCGTACGCCCTGCTGGTCCTCCGCCGAGACGGTCACCCCGCCCGGCTCGACCCGCGCGCTGAGCCGGACCAGTACCCGAGCTGCGGTACGCCTGGTTCGCTGCTTCCGTCTGGGCGGGTCTTGGCCGACGAGTATGACGTCTCGCAGTCCACGATCAGCCGAGCGGTGGCGACGCTGCGTAAGCAGGGTGTGCTGGTCGGTCGGCCGGGGCGCGGTGTCTTCGTCGCGGAGCCCGGCAAGCGCTGACGCGGGTCGGGCAAAGGCCGGATCGTGTTACGCCGCAAGGGTGATCATGGTCCGGGTGGCGGTCACAGACCACCCGAATCGGCTAGCCGACACCTGGTCACGCCTCGATATGCTCTGGCCCCTCGATGGCGATGCACGCCATCGTCTACGGGGGAGGGGCATCGTCGTGCGCGCACGAAGATTGCTGGCCGGGTCACTCGGCATAGTGCTCGGTGCGGGTCTGGTCAGCGTGACCGCCACGCCGGCTCAGGCCTACCAGCAGTGGGACGTAACCAAGTCCGGTTGGGCCTACACGGATTCCCAACTGCCGAAGAAGTCGTTCGTCAACCCCTCCGGGGACGCGCCGATCGGCGCGTGGGCCGACGCGGGCGGAAAGAAGCACAAGTCGCGGTCCTACTTCAGCTTCGACATCACGCGCTTCAGCGGCGCCGTCATCCACAAGGCGGATCTGGTCATCGCCGAGGGGTCGGCTGCCGACTGCACCTCGGCGCAGCCGGTCGAGTTGTGGCGCACCGATGCGATCAAGGCCACCACGAGCTGGGATTCGGCGCCGCGTCGACGCGAACTGCTCGGTACCGTGCAGGCCGGTGGCGAGGCGACCTGCCCCGGTTACCTGGCATGGGACATCATGCCCGCCCTACAGAAGTTGGCGAAGCAGGGCGTGAAGACCCTCACCGTCGAGTTCCGGGTGCCGCACGGTTACGAGGGCGACCTCTCCCACGGCCGTAAGCTCCGCCCGTACCCGTCGATCCGTACCGAGGCCAACCACACGCCGACGGTGACGCAGATCGGGCTCGAGTTTCCGTCGTGGTCCTGCGGTACCAGGGACAAGCCGCAGCCCGTGGGGGCACGCAACTACACCCTCATGGTCCGGGGCGCGGACGTGGACCCCTACGACTACGACTACTGGGGACAGTTCGCCGCCTGGCCTGTCGGCCACGAGGAACAGCGCTCCGAGCTGTCCGGATCGAGCTACTCGGGCGCCCTCTCCAAGGCCACCTGGGACATGGGGCAGTACCCGCACGGCACCGTGGTCACGTGGACCGCTCGCGCCTACGACGGTCACGACTACTCCTCCTGGGCGAAGCCGTGCTTCGTGAAGGTGGACGGCGAGCGGCCGGCCACACCCCTGATCAGTTCGGTCAAGTACCCGGACGACGGCGAGTCCCATGGCGGCTCGGGCGTACCCGGCACGTTCACCTTCAAGGCGAACGGATCAAAGGACGTGGTCGGCTACTACTGGGGCCGCTTTGGCGAGACGTACAACTACATCGCCGCTCCGCAGCCGGGCGCGGACGTCACCCTCGAATACACGCCCACCTCGTTCGTCGAGTACCTGAGCGTGCGCAGCGTGGACAGCGCCTCGAACTCCTCCGAGGTGGCTGAGTACGACTTCTTCGTCAAGTCCACGGCCCCCGGGGTCCGGGTGACCATGGGCGGTGTCGGCCTGCCGAGCCAGCTGGCGATCTCGACAAACGTCGAAGGGGTCACCGAGTTCGGCTACCGGATCGGCGACGGCGCGGAGGCTCGGGTGCCGGCAGACGCCGACGGGACCACTGTCGTCCCGGTGGTGTTCACGCAGAGCGGTCTCGTCCGGCTCCAGGTGCGCAGCTACGTCGGCGCCGAGATGGTCGGCGCGTACACCGAGGACGTGCAGGTCCGCGACACCCCGATCGTGGAATCGGCCGACTTCGTCTTCCCGGACCACGACGGCGTGGTGGACCGTGCCGGTAGCTTCACCTTCCGGCCCGGGCGGACGGGAGTGGTGGCCTACGAGTACGCGTTCCAGTACGACGAGTTCCAGCGCGTCGAGGCGGCGGCGGACGGCACCGCCGTGCTGCCCTGGACGCCTACGGAGCCGAACTGGTACACGCTGAACGTGCGCAGCATCAGCGCCGACGGCACCGCCTCGGAGACCGAGCAGTACCAGTTCAACGTCATCGACACCAAGCCGACCGTCTCCTCCAGCGACTACTACGAGTTCGGCGCGTGGGGCGGCGTGGGCATCCCCGGCGAGTTCAACTTCGACACCGCGATGCCGGACGTGGACGCCTATCTCTACCGGCTCGACGACGGTCCCGAGCAGACTGTCGACCCGGAGTACAGCTGGGCTCGGGCGACGATCACCCCCGAGCATTCCGGCAGCAACACGCTGACGGTACGCACGCGCTTCCTGGACGGATCGTTCTCGCCGACGCGGACCTACACGTTCGAGGTCAGCGATGCCCCGGTGGTGACGTCCAGCGAATACCCGGAGAACGGCGACGGAGGCCAGCCCGGCCAGCCGGGTCGCTTCACCTTCAACCCGGGCCGCTCCGACGTGGTGGAGTACCGCTACGTGCTGGAGTACAGCGGCGAGGAGCAGGTGGTCGCCGCCGGACCGGACGGCAAGGCGACCATCGAGATCGCGCCCACGCATGACGGCTCCACCCTGCTGACGGTCACCAGCCGGTCGGCGGACGGCACGGCCAGCGCCGAGCGGCGGTACTACTTCCGGGTACGCGATCCGCGGGTGAACGTGAGCAGCGTGTACGACGAGTACACGCCGCGTGGCGGGATCGGCACGGTCGGCAGGTTCGGTGTCGACACCGAGATCGGCGAGGTGAAGACCTACGAGTACCAGCTCAACGGCGGTGCCTGGCAGAGCGTGCCGAAGGAGACCGACGCGCTGGTCACTGACATCTCGGTGACCATGGATCGCAACGGCGCGAACGTGTTCTCCGTGCGGGGCCGCACCGAGGCGGGCGAGTACACGCCGCAGACGGACTACCCGTTCCTGGTCGGCACCGCGCCGCGGGTGTCGTCGACCGCCTATCCGGAGGGCCAGTGGGCCGGTGGCGTCGGCGAGCCGGGCGACTTCACCTTCACCCAGGGCGGCCCCGGGGTGGTGGAGTTTGAGTACACGGTCGACAACGGGGAGCCGGCGACGGTGGCGGCGAACGCCGCCGGGGTCGCCACCCTCACCTACACGCCCACCTCGGCCAGCTCGCACACCATAAGCGTGCGCGGGCGTACGGCCGACGGGGTGTGGTCCGACCCGACCAACTACTACTTCCTGGTCAACTTCTCCTGATCCGGCGGTGCGGTGGGTCGCCCCATCGGGGGCGACCCACCGCGTTCAGTCGAAGGTCGGCAGGGACGGGCCGAGGACGTCGTCGGCGTCGACGATCGTGTACGCGTACCCCTGCTCGGCGAGGAAGCGCTGCCGGTGCGCCGCGTACTCCGTGTCGATCGTGTCCCGGGAGACGACCGTGTAGAAGTGCGCCTGCCGACCGTCCGCCTTCGGCCGGAGCACCCGACCCAACCGCTGCGCCTCCTCCTGCCGCGACCCGAACGTCCCCGACACCTGGATCGCCACCGCCGCCTCGGGCAGGTCGATGGAGAAGTTGCCCACCTTGGAGATCACCAGGGTGCGGATCTCCCCGGTGCGGAACGCGTCGAACAGCCGCTCCCGCTCCTTGTTCGTGGTCGAGCCCTGGATGATCGGCGCGTCCAGGTATTCGCCGAGCTGGTGCAACTGGTCGATGTACGCGCCGATCACCAGCACCTGGTCGTCCGGGTGCCGGTCGACGAGCGCCTTCACCACCGGCAGCTTCGTCCGGGCGGTCGCCGCCATCCGGTAGCGCTCCTCGGCCTCCGCCGTCGCGTACGACATCCGCTCCGCGTCGGTGAGCGTCACCCGGACCTCGGTGCACTCGGCCGGGGCGATCCAGCCCTGCGACTCGATGTCCTTCCACGGCGCGTCGTACCGCTTCGGGCCGATCAGGCTGAACACGTCGCCCTCGCGGCCGTCCTCGCGTACCAGAGTCGCCGTGAGGCCCAGCCGACGGCGGGCCTGGAGGTCCGCGGTGAACCGGAAGATCGGCGCGGGCAGCAGGTGCACCTCGTCGTAGACGACCAGGCCCCAGTCGCGGGCCCCGAACAGGTCCAGGTGGGTGAACGCGCCGCCGCGCCGTGAGGTGAGCACCTGGTACGTCGCGATGGTGACCGGGCGGATCTCCTTGCGCTCCCCGGAGTACTCCCCGATCTCCTCCTCGGTCAGCGACGTGCGGGCGATCAGCTCCCGCTTCCACTGCCGGCCGGCGACGGTGTTGGTGACCAGGATCAGGGTGGTCGCCTTCGCCTCGGCCATCGCCGCCGCGCCGACCAGGGTCTTGCCGGCGCCGCAGGGCAGCACCACCACACCCGAGCCGCCAGCCCAGAACGCTTCGACCGCCTCCCGCTGGTACGACCGCAGCGTCCACGGCTTGCGCCCGTCCTTGCCGGCCTCGGCCAGCTCGATCGGGTGCGCCTCACCGTCGACGTAACCGGCCAGGTCCTCCGCGGGCCAGCCCAGCTTGAGCAACGCCTGCTTGAGTCGGCCGCGCTCGGACGGATGCACCCGGATGGTGTCGTCGTCGATCTTGTCGCCGAGCATCCCGGCGAGCTTCTTGCTCTTGGCCACCTCGATCAGCACCAGCCGGTCCAGTGCGCGCAGCACCAGCCCGTACGCCGGGTCGTTGGCGAGCTGGAGCCGGCCGTACCGGTCCATCGTCTCGGCCACGTCCACCAGCAGCGCGTGCGGCACCGGGTACCGGGAGTACTTGATCAGAGAGTCGACCACACCCTCGGCGTCGTGGCCCGCCGCCCGGGCGTTCCACAGGCCCAGCGGGGTCAGCCGATAGGTGTGCACATGCTCCGGCGAGCGCTCCAGCTCGGCGAACGGCGCGATAGCCATCCGGCAGGCCTGCGCGTCGGGGTGGTCGATCTCCAGCAGCAGGGTCTTGTCCGACTGCACGATCAGTGGTCCACCGCTCACGCCAGCGTCCTCTCCTCGGTTGGCCGTACGGCCTCCGACGGGTCGCATACCCGCCGCTGGCCGACCATCCAGTGTTGCACGGTGTGGGATGTCCAAAGAAAGATGCTCACCGGCGGCAACCGTGACGGCACTGATGAACGTCTAGTAAGGGGACGATTGTCAGGGGAGGCTCCATGAAGCATGTTCGGGTCACTTCCCGGCTGGTCGCCCTGGTGGTGGTTGTGCTGGTCGGCGCCGGTGCGTGCGCGTTCGATCCGCAGTCCGGCGGGAGTGGTGGCGGGGGAGCCGCCCCAGCCGGTGCAGCGGAACAGGCAACGGGGGCGAGCGACACGCCCGGCCCGGACCAGCGCGGCCGGTCGACGCCGGCCGCACCAACCAGCACCGCCAGCAAACCGACGCCGACCCCGACGTCGAAACCCACCCGCAGCGCAACGCCGAAGCCGACGCCCAGCACCGGTACGTCGACCGTCGCCGGCTGCCCACAGGGCCAGCACCAGCGCGCGGTGGAGACCTACCTGGCCCGGTTGGGCGGGTTCGGGGCCGTGACCGTCGACGGCCGGCAGTCCGCCGCCGACTGCGCCGCGATCAAGAAGTTCCAGAAGAGGTACGGCATTCGCCCCGTCGAGGGTCGCGCCGGACCGACCACGTTCGACGTGGCCCAGCGCCTCGCCACCACCGACCCGGCCCGTTGCAAGGCCGGCACGGGCACCACGTTCTGCGTCGACCTGACCCGGCAGACCGTCTGGGCGGTCCGCGGCGGCAAGGTGATCATGCCTCCGACGGTGACGCGCACCGGCATGTCCGGCTACCGCACCCCGGCCGGCACGTTCACCGTCAACTTCCGCAACCCGAAGGAGTGGTCCGACCCGTACGAGGTGTGGCTGCCGTACTGGCAGCACTTCACCCAGGGCATGGGCTTCCACGAGACCACCACCTACCTGCACGACAAGTCGATCGGGTCGCACGGCTGCGTCAACCTGCTGCACGCCGACGCCGTCCGCATGTGGGAGCTGGGGAAGGTCGGCACCCGGGTGGTGCTGATCGGCCGTCGCCCCGGCACCTGACCGACACGGAGCGAATCGCAGGGATAACCCCCTGTCCGACCGGTCTCCCGAGTGTCACCCTTGGAGTCCAGGGCCGGACCGGGCGGGGAGGCTGGGCATGACGGTCGACCGTGACGTGATCGCAGAGCATGAGCAAACACCACCCGACGAGGTGTCCCGCGCGACCGTGATCGCCTACGCCGTCGCGGCGACGCTCCTCGTCGGGTGGTTCCTCTTCGGCTGGCTGGTGCTCCGGCAGGGCTTCGTCGACTCGGTCGGGGAGTCCGCCGGCGCCGGCTTCGCGCTGTTGCTGGTCGTCTCGGTGGTCGGCACCGTACGCCGCAGCCGTCGCTGACCGACAGCACCCGCAAGGCAGTGCCCGTCGGGCCGCGAACGTCGGTCAGTCCGCCAGCACCGCCGCGGTGATTCGATGCAGCGCGAACGTGTGCAGCATCTCCGTCCGCTCGTCCTCGGCGCGGAGGTAGCCGGCGCCGATGGAGACCGGCTTGACCAGTCGGGACGCGGTCGCCCCGTGTGCGTCGACGTAACCGACCCAGACCAGCGCCTTGTCGCGCACCGCCTGCTGGAGCACCGCCAGGGCCTCGCTGTGCGTGTGCGCCGGCACCGGGCCGCCGCCCAGCCCGGCCGCCCCGCCACGGACCACCGCCGGTGCCCGCCGGGCCGCCCGTGCCGCCGCGTCACCCCGCCGGATGTGCTCCACCACACCGAGCAACCGGGGCATGGGCAGCTTCGGGGCGGCCAGCGGATCGAGCGTCCGAGTGGTCACCGACACCCGGGCCGGGGCCCGCCGGATCCGTGGCCGGGCCAGCACGGCGCTGCCCGTGCCGTCCTCCTGCACCGGGGCGAACCCGGCGTCGCGCAGCGCGCCCAGCAGTCGACCGACCTGGTACTGCGTGCACAGCACCGTCGGGGCGAGCCGGCGCAGTGCCAACGACTCCAAGCGGCGGTCGGCCAGCACCTCGCTGAGCAGAGCCTCGTCGTCGCTGCGCAGGTACGCCCCGGCCAACCCGACCCGCAGCCCACCGTGTTTACGGGCCACGTCGTCGACCAGGTAGGTGAGCCCCTGCGGCACCGGGGTACGCGACCGCCGCCGGAACACGTCGTGCAGGTCGTCGGCCGTGTAGCCGGAATCCAGGGCTCGCCGCACGCTTGCCGTGGTGACCCGGTGCACGCTGGCGCCACCGGCCGACTCGAGTTCGGTCATCGCCTCCAACTCGGCGGCGAGCGCCGGCTCGGGTGGGCCGGGCACCACCACCGTCAGGTCGGCCTGCACCAGGAAGTGGTCGACCGGGGCGGGCAGCAGCGCGTCCAGTGCTCGGGCGGCGCTGGACGGGTCGCCGCTCTCGACGTCGGCGTGCACGCCCAGCGGGTCGTCGCCCCGCTCGTCGGTCGACGTCAGCTCACCCAGCAGCAGCCGACCGTACGAGGTGAGCGCCCCCAGCCCGGTGACGCCGAGCTGCGCGGCCTCCGCCAGCACCTCCCGGTGGGCTGCGTCTCGGCCCCGGCTGCGGCGCGGTGCCCGCCAGTCCAGCAGGTCCTGCACTTCCTCCGGGGTGGGCGCGGTCGCCGGCTCCAGGTCGGCGAGCACGCTGAGCACCGCCCGCCGGGTGGCCGGCACGCTGGCCCGCTCGGCCTCGGCGGAGAGCGCGGTGATCGGACGGTCCCGGTCGTCCCGACGGCCGACCAGCCCCACCTGTCGGGTCATCATCAGCCACGCTCGGGCGAGCTGCTCCCAACGCTGGGCCAGCGAGGCGGCCCGCCACACCTCGTACCCGCCGGTCGGCAGCACCTGCTGATCCGCCCCGTACCGGCTGGTGGTCGCGCCGGGCATCTCCAGCTCACCGGCGAGCCCAGCCGCGTACGCCACCTCGAGCAGCAGCGCGGCGGTCGACTCGTCCAGCCCAGCGGTACGTGCCAACCGACGCAGGTCCCGTACACCGATGCCGCCCGAGCGCAGCACCGGCGCGGGCTCGTCGGCGAGTTGCTCCAGCAGCCCTTCGGTGTGTCGGACCACCTCCATCGTCTGCCCGGCTCCCGCCGAGTCGACCGCCTTCGGCTCACGCGGCGCGGCAGCCACCGGTGGCCGGCTGGTGCGCAGTGGCCCGAGCGGCCCGCTGTCGCGGCGCAGCAGCAGGCCGACCTCGCGGGGCAGCTCCACCGTGCCACTGGTCGTCGCCGACCCGGTCGTCACGGGGACCAGCAGCCGGTTGTCGACGAGCCAGCGCACCGGGGAGCCCGTTGGGGCGCCTCCGTTGGTCGGGTCGGAGAGCACCGGGTCCTCCGCACCGAGCGGCGGTGCCTGCAACGCGCCCGGGGGCACGCTGCCCACCGGTGGGCCGGCCGCCAACCGGTCCAGGATCGCCCGGGCCGAGGGTGGGGCGGCGAGCAGCGTCCGTCGAAGCTTCGCCGGGTCCGCGCAGAGCGCGGCCGTGCGCGGGTCCAGCTCCGCGGCTGGTCGGCCGAGCCCGGCGGGGTACGGGGCGACTTCGTCGACGGCGGGCACCACCTGCAGCGCGTGCTCCGGGCCGTACAGCAGGAAGAGCGCGCGCAGCCGAGCCACGGCGGCTCGGATGGCCGTCGGAGCCGGCGGGTGCGGCCCGGCGGTCGCCATCGCGAGTACGGCGTCGGTGGCCGTGGTGCCGTCGTCCGGGCTTCGGGTGAGGCGGGCCGCGTCGAGGATCTGGAGGGTGAACTGGTCCAGCCCGTCCAGCGCGCGGGCCACCGAGACCCGGGACTGGGCCCGGATGGCCAGGGCGGAGACGTCGGCCGGCACGGGCACGACGAGGTCGGGCCGCAGCTGGAGCAGCGCGGCCAGCGACTCGTCGGGCAGCGACCGCAGGTGGTCGGCGAGTGAGGTGGTCATCGTCTTTCCACGCTAGCCCGGCACCGGGCTGTCGCGCCTCTCGGACGTCCGGCCGGCTGCGAGTCGGCGGGTACGTTTCTCGGCATGTACGCCCTGACGGTCGGATTTGATCTCGACATGACCCTGGTTGACTCCCGCCCCGGCATCGCCGCGACCTACCGGGCGCTGACCGCGAGGACCGGTGTGCCGGTGGACGCGGAGTTGGCGGTGTCGCGTCTCGGCCCGCCACTGCGTACCGAGATCGCCCACTGGTTTCCGCCGGAGCAGGTCGAGTCGGCCGTTCGCGTGTTCCGCGAGCTGTACCCGGCGTACGCGATCACCCCGACGGTCCCGCTGCCCGGCGCGCGGGAGGCCATCGACGCGATCCGTGCCCGGGGCGGTCGTGTGCTGGTCGTCACATCCAAGATCGGCCGGCTGGCCCAACTGCACCTGGATCACCTCGGCCTGGCGGTCGACGAGTTGGCCGGTGACCTGTTCGCCGAGCAGAAGGCGACCGCCCTGCGGGAGCACGACGCGACCCACTACGTCGGTGACCATGTGGCCGACATGGTCGCGGCGGCGACCGCCGGGGTGCCCGGCATCGGCGTCGCGACCGGCCCGTGTTCCCCGGATGAGCTGCGCGCGGCCGGGGCGGACGTGGTGCTGGATGATCTCTGCGAATTCCCGGCGGCACTCGACGGCATGATCCAGCTAGCCTTGGAGCAGTAGCGGCTCAAGTGAAGCAGGGGTTTTCAGGTGCCTACGGGTCGAGTGAAGTGGTACGACACGGCCAAGGGATATGGCTTCGTCACCAGTGACGAGGGCGGCGACGTGTTCCTGCCCAAGGCGGCGTTGCCGGCGGGTGTCACCGACCTCAAGGGTGGCCAGCGGGTCGACTTCAGCGTGGTGGACAGCCGCCGGGGCGCGCAGGCCATGGGCGTCAAGCTGCTGGACGCGCCGCCGTCGATGGCGGAGTTGCGCCGTCGGCCGGCCGAGGAGCTACATGGGCTGGTCGAAGACATGATCAAGGTGCTGGAGGCGAAGGTCCAGCCGGACCTGCGCCGAGGTCGGTACCCGGACAAGAAGACCGCGCAGAAGATCGCTCAGCTGGTCCATGCTGTTGCGAACGAGCTGGAGGTCTGAGGCACCAGCCCGGCGGTGGCGGCGCGGTCCAGCAGTGCCGTCACCGCGGCGAACCCGGCCTCGCCCAGGTCCGCGGTGAACTCGTTGACGTAGAGGCCGATGTGCCGGTCCACCACGTCGAGTTCCATCTCCTGGGCGTGCGCCAGCACGTACTCCCGGCTGGCCGCCGGGTCCGCCCAGGCCTGCCGGACCGACTCGCGGACCCATCCGGCCGCGGCCTCCGGGTCCACCGCGCCACGTCGGGCCAGGATCGCGCCGAGGGGGATGGGCAGGCCGGTGTCGGCCTCCCACCACTCGCCGAGGTCGACCAGGGCGCTCAGGCCGTGCCGGTGATAGGTGAACCGGGCCTCGTGGATGACCAGCCCAGCGTCGTAGCGGCCGGCTGCGACGCCCGGCATGATCTCGTGGAACGGGACCACCTCGATCCGGGCCGGCGGCCGGCCGGCCGACCAGAGCCGGAACAGCAGGTACGCGGTGGTCCGGTCGCCCGGCACCGCCACCGTGGCGCCGGTCAGGTCGGTGCGGTCCGGCCCGCCCTCGCGGTCGCCCCGGGTCAGCACGAGCGGGCCGCAGCCACGACCGAGCGCGCCACCACAGGGCAGCAGGTGGTAGTCGTCGAGCAGCCACGGCAACGCCGCGAAGCTCACCTTCACCAGGTCGAACGCGCCCCGCTCGGCGGCCGTGTTGGTGACGTCCACGTCGGCGTACGTCACCTCGACCGGCGGCGCATCGGGCACCCGCCCGTGCACCAGGGCGTGGAAGACGAACGTGTCGTTGGGGCAGGGCGAGATCGCCAGAGAGAGCGCCACGCCCCTCACGTTAGCCCCGCCCCCGCCCCGCTCAGTCGCCGCGGTCCCGCACCTGTGATCTGCCGGCCACCCGCCGCCTGCCCGCCGCCTTCCCGGCTGCCGCCTTCCCGCCCGCGGCTTTCCCGCCCGCCGGCCGCCGCCTTCCCGCCCGCCGGCCGCCACCTTTCCGCCCGCCGGCCGCCACCTTTCTGCCCGCCACCTTTCCGCCAGCCGTCGTCTCTCCTGCTCCCTGTAGAGCTGCCCCGTCTGTGGGGCGCGATGCCGGCGGTGATGGTCGTCGAATCGCCGGCCCACTCGTCGACGAAAGCAGGACGGGCCACGCCTCGGGCCTCTCCGATCGTCCGCGCCGTGTCGCGGTCGGCGGGGCCGCCGGTGCCAGGGTGGGGTGGCCGTTCGCCGTCACCCGCGAGCCTCCCACCACTGCCGGCCCTCAAGTCGACTGCCGGGCCCCACGTCATCTCCCCCGGCATGATCGACACCATGTCGCCGATGTGGGGGTATCCCGCGCCGGCGGTTTCAAGCGGCGGT
>NZ_PYBV01000042.1 GCF_003205615.1 Micromonospora arborensis
TCCGCTACCGCCGGCCGTACTCGACGCAGTGGGAGGATCTGGAGCTCGACACCGCGCTCGACATGATTGCTGACCGGATGCTCGCGGCGCGCGAGCAGACCTGGGAGGACGTCGACACGCAGGGTCGGCCGCTCAACCGGACGCTGGGTTTCTCCAGCCTGGGCGGGGCGACGCTGGACAACGAGGAGAACTACCTCATCAAGAAGTTGTTCACCGCGATGGGGGCGCTCCAGATCGAGAACCAGGCCCGTATTTGACACTCCGCCACCGTCCCCGGTCTGGGGGCCAGCTTCGGTCGTGGCGGTGCGACGGATTTCCAGCAGGACATCGCCAACGCTGACGTCATCGTCATCCAGGGTTCGAACATGGCTGAGGCCCATCCGGTGGGCTTCCAGTGGGTCGTGGAGGCCAAGCGTCGTGGGGCGAAGGTCTTCCACGTCGACCCACGGTTCACGCGGACCAGCGCCTTGGCGGACTCGTTCCTGCCGATTCGGGCGGGCACGGACATCGCGCTGCTCGGTGGGGTGGTGCGCTACATCCTCGACAACGAGTTGGATTTCCGGGAGTACGTGTTGTCGTACACCAACGCGGCGACGATCGTCAGTGCGGAGTTCAGCGACACCGAGGACGGCGATGGCTTCTTCTCCGGGTTCGACCCGGAGACCGGCACCTACGTGCAGGACAGCTGGCAGTACGAGGGGCACGAGGGCTCGTCGGGCAGTGGGCACACCGCCCAGGAGCGGGACAGCGCCGCGGGGTTGACGCACGAGTCGCACGGCGCGCAGGTGGCCGGGCAGACCCGGCGTGACGAGACGTTGCAGCATCCGCGGTGCGTCTACCAGATCCTCAAGCGGCACTTCTCCCGCTACACGCCCGAGATGGTGGAACGGGTCTGCGGGATCCCGCAGGAGAAGTTCCTGGAGTTGGCGCAGGCCTGGACGGAGAACTCCGGCCGGGAACGCACCGGCATGCTGATCTACTCGGTGGGTTGGACGCAGCACAGTGTGGGTGTGCAGTACATCCGTACCGGGGCGATCATCCAGTTGTTGCTGGGCAACATGGGCCGCCCGGGTGGCGGCATCATGGCGTTGCGTGGGCACGCCAGCATCCAGGGCTCGACCGACATTCCGACGCTGTTCAACCTGCTGCCCGGCTATCTGCCGATGCCGCACCACGCCGACCACCCGAGCTTCGACGAGTGGGTGGACAGCATCCGGCACCCGGGGCAGAAGGGCTTCTGGGGCAACGCGCGGTCGTTCGCTGCCAGCCTGCTCAAGGCGTACTGGGGTGCTGCGGCGACACCGGAGAACGACTACTGCTACGGCTACCTGCCCCGACTGACCGGTGATCACGGCACGTACCAGCAGGTGCTCAACATGATCGACGGGAAGATCAAGGGGTACTTCCTGTTGGGCCAGAACCCGGCGGTCGGGTCGGCGCACGGTCGGGCGCAGCGGCTCGGCATGGCCAACCTCGACTGGCTGGTCGTCCGGGACCTGTTCGAGATCGAGAGCGCCACGTTCTGGAAGAACGGCCCCGAGGTGGCCACCGGTGAGATCGTGCCGGAGGAGTGTCGTACCGAGGTGTTCTTCCTGCCCGCTGCCTCCCATGTGGAGAAGGAGGGCACGTTCACCCAGACGCAGCGTCTGTTGCAGTGGCGGGAGAAGGCCGTCGAGCCGCCGGGCGACGCCCGCTCCGAGTTGTGGTTCTTCTATCACCTGGGGCGCAAACTGCGGGAGAAGCTGGCCGGCTCGACGCTGCCGCGCGACCGGGCGCTGCTCGACCTGACCTGGGACTACCCCACGCACGGTCCGCACGCGGAGCCGAGCGCCGAGTCGGTCCTGCGTGAGATCAACGGGTACGACGTGGCGACCGGCCGCCCGCTGTCCAGTTTCGCCGAGGCCCGCGCCGACGGCTCCACCGCGATCGGCTGCTGGATCTACACCGGGGTGTACGCGGACGGTGTGAACCAGGCCGCTCGGCGCAGGTCCCGACACGAGCAGGACTGGGTGGCCGCCGAGTGGGGCTGGGCCTGGCCGGCGAACCGGCGCATCCTCTACAACCGTGCCTCCGCCGACCCGGACGGCAACCCGTGGAGTGAACGCAAGCGCTACGTCTGGTGGGATGCGGAGAAGGCCGAGTGGACCGGCTACGACGTGCCGGACTTCGAGAAGACCAAGCCGCCGTCGTACCGGCCGCCTCCCGGCGCGTCCGGGACGGAGGGCATCGCCGGTGACGACCCGTTCGTGATGCAGGGCGACGGCAAGGGCTGGCTGTACGCGCCCAGTGGTGTCCTGGACGGCCCGCTGCCCACCCACTACGAGCCGGTGGAGTCGCCGGTGCGTAACCCGTTCTACGGGCAGCAGGCCAACCCGACCCGCAAGATGTACGCGCATCCGGTGAACTCGGTGAACCCGAGCCCGCCGGAGGAGCACAGCCAGGTGTTTCCGTATGTGTTCACGGTCAGCCGGCTCACCGAGCATCACACGGCCGGTGGGATGAGCCGGACGGTGAGCCCCCTGGCGGAGCTGCAACCGGAGATGTTCGTCGAGGTGTCGCCGGAGTTGGCGGTCGAACGCGGTCTCGACCACCTGGGCTGGGCTCATCTGGTCACCGCCCGGGCGGCGATCGAGGCGAGGGTGTTGGTCACGGATCGACTCACTCCGTTGCGGGTCGACGACCGGGTCATCCATCAGGTGTGGTTGCCGTACCACTTTGGTTTCGAGGGTCTGGTGACCGGTGATTCGGCGAACGACCTGTTCGGGATCAGCCTCGACCCGAACGTGCTGATCCAGGAGAGCAAGGTCGGCACCTGCGACGTCCGGCCGGGCCGACGCCCGAGGGGACGTGACCTGCTCGATCTGGTCGCCGACTATCAGCGGCGTGCGGGGATCGTCCCGGGCCAGCACGCCCCGGCGGTCACCACCGACAGCGTGGGGGAGGAGCACGGTGCTTCCTGACCCGAACAGCCTGTACGGGCCGCTCGATCCGGCGCCCGACGCCGGTTACGAGGACGCCCCGCCGCGGATGGGGTTCTTCACCGACACCAGCGTCTGCATCGGCTGCAAAGCCTGCGAGGTCGCCTGCAAGGAGTGGAACGGCGTCCCGCAGAGCGGGCTCGACCTGCTCGGGATGTCGTACGACAACACCGGGGCGTTGACCGCGAACTCGTGGCGGCACGTCGCGTTCGTGGAGCAACCCCGCCCGGCGGACGTGCTCGGTGCGCCGGTCGCCGACGGCGCGGGCCCGCAGTTCCTCGGTATGCCGGGGTCGCAGCCGCCGGGTCGGGGGTCGGGTGCGGAGGATCGCACGGACTTCCGCTGGTTGATGATGTCGGACGTGTGCAAGCACTGCACGCATGCGGCCTGCCTGGACGTGTGCCCGACGGGTTCGCTGTTCCGCACCGAGTTCGGGACGGTGGTGGTGCAGGAGGACATCTGCAACGGGTGCGGTTACTGCATTTCCGCCTGCCCGTACGGGGTGATCGACCAACGCAAGGACGATGGCCGGGCGTGGAAGTGCACCCTCTGCTACGACCGGTTGGGTGCGGGGCAGACGCCGGCGTGTGCGCAGGCGTGCCCCACCGAGTCGATCCAGTACGGGCCCCTAGAGGAGTTGCGGGAGCGGGCGGCGGCGCGGGTGGCGACGTTGCACGAGCGGGGTGTTCCCGAGGCACGCCTGTACGGTCACGACCCGAACGACGGGGTCGGCGGCGACGGCGCGTTCTTCCTGCTGTTGGACGAGCCCGAGGTGTACGGGCTGCCACCCGACCCGGTCGTGACCACCCGCGACCTGCCGAAGATGTGGAAACGCGCCGGCCTCGCCGCCCTGGCCATGGCGGCGGCGACCGTCGCCGCGTTCGTCGGAGGTTCCTCGTGAGTCCAGCTCGACCCCCGGTCGGTGACCGCTTCCGCCGCTTCCGCGACCGGTTGGCCGCCGAGGGATCCGACCGGCCGGAGGCCCCCCGCCAGGGTGGACCGGCGGGCACCGACGATCAGGCAGACCTGACCCCACCGCCGCAGCGGACCGCCGAACTCCCCGGCCGGCGGACCGGACGCCGGGGCGGACGTCGCGGCGGCGGCGAGGAACTGCGGGTGCCGGAGGCGACGTTCACGTCGTACTACGGTCGGCCCATCCTGAAGGCGCCGGTCTGGAAATGGGACATCGCCGCGTACCTGTTCACCGGCGGGCTGGCCGCCGGTTCGTCGTTGCTCGCGGCGGGTGGGCAGCTCACCGGGCGTCCGGCGCTGCGCCGGGCCGGTCGGGTCACGGCGTTGGCCGCCGTCAGCGCCAGCGCCGTGTTCCTGGTCAAGGACCTGGGTCGACCGGCGCGGTTCCACCACATGCTGCGGGTGGCCAAGCCGACGTCGCCGATGTCGATGGGCACCTGGATCCTCACCGCGTACGGGCCGGCGGCCGGTGTCGCCGCGATCGCCGAGGCCGCCGGTCGGCTGCCCCGCCACGGCCGGTTCGGGCTGGTCGGTCGGGCGTTGCCGTCGGTCGGGCACGCCGCTGGGCTGCTCGCCGCCGGTGCCGCGCCCGCGCTGGCCACGTACACCGGGGTGTTGCTCGCCGACACGGCGGTGCCGTCCTGGCATGAGGCGTACCCCGAGTTGCCGGTCATCTTCGCGGGCAGCGCGCTGGCCAGCGGCGCCGGCGTCGGTCTGCTCGCCGCGCCGCCGGCTCAGGCCGGGCCGGCCCGGCGGATGGCGGTGGCCGGCGCGGCCCTGGAGCTGTACGGCACGCACCGGGTGGAGACCCGCCTCGGCCTGCTCAGCGAGCCCTACCGGGTGGGCCGGCCCGGTCGGCTGCTGCGCGCCGGCCGGCTGCTCACCGTCAGCGGGGTCGCCGGCGCTCTGCTCGGCCGGCGCAGCCGGCTGGTCGGCGCGCTCTCCGGCACCGCGCTGCTGGCCGCGTCGGCGGTGACCCGGTTCGGCATCTTCTACGGCGGCGTCGCCTCCGCCCGCGACCCGCGCTACACGGTGGTGCCGCAACGCGAGCGGGTGAACGCTCGGCGGACCGGGGGCGGATCTGGCGGCTGACTGAGCGGCCACACCGGTGTTGTGATCGAATGTCCGACGGAGGCGTTCAGGAGGCTGGTGCCCCTCCCGGTCTTCAAAACCGGAGTGGTCCGGGACCCGGGCCAGGCGGGTTCGATTCCCGTCCGTCTCCGCCAAACGTTTGCAGGAGATGACGCGATGGGCGACGGCCCGGTGGACCCGCGACGCCGGGTGCCCCGCACCGACACGCTGCTCGCCGACCCGCTGCTGGCCGCGGCCACCGCGACGCTGGGCCGAGACCAGGTCAAGGCGGTCGTCGCCCGGGCGCAGGACCGGGCCCGGCGCGGCGAGATCAACCCCGACGAGGTACGCGACGTCGCGGTCGCGGCGTTGCCCGCGCCCGGTCCTCGCGCGGTGCTCAACGCCACCGGCGTGGTGCTGCACACCAACCTGGGCCGGGCGCCCCTGTCGCCCACCGCGGTCGCCGCGGTGCTGGCCGCCGCCGGGCACACCGACGTCGAACTGGACCTGCGCACCGGCCGGCGGGCCCGGCGAGGCCGCGACGCACTCGACGCGTTGGCCGCCGCCGTACCCGACGCGGACGCCGTGCACGTGGTCAACAACGGCGCCGCCGCGCTGGTGCTGGCCGCGACCGCGTTGGCCTCCGGCCGGGAGATCGTGGTCAGCCGCGGCGAACTCGTCGAGATCGGCGACGGTTTCCGCCTGCCCGACCTGCTGGAGAGCACCGGTGCCCGACTGCGGGAGGTGGGCACCACCAACCGCACCACGCTCGCGGACTACGCCGCCGCCCTCGGCCCGCAGACCGGCTTCGTGCTCAAGGTGCACCCGTCGAACTTCCAGGTCACCGGCTTCACCTCCGCCACCCCGGTACGCCAACTGGCCACCCTCGGCGTGCCGGTGGTCGCCGACATCGGCTCCGGTCTGCTCGTCGCGGATCCGCTGCTGCCCGACGAGCCGGACGCCGCCAGTACCCTTCGCGCCGGTGCCGCACTGGTGACCGCCAGCGGCGACAAGCTGCTCGGTGGCCCGCAGGCGGGGCTGCTGCTCGGCGCCGCGGACCTGGTCGACCGGTTGCGCCGACACCCGCTGGCCCGGGCGCTGCGCGTGGACAAGCTCACCCTGGCCGCGCTGGCCGCCACCCTGCACCAACCGGACACACCCACCCGGACGGCCCTGCACGCCGACCCGGGTGCCCTGCGTCGGCGGGTGGAGCGGCTGCGCGACCGGCTCGGCGCGGACGGCCGCAAGGCGGAGGTGGTGCCGGCCGTCGCGGTGGTCGGCGGCGGCGGCGCCCCGGGGGTCGAACTGGACTCGTGGGCGCTGAGCCTGCCCGAGCGGTACGCGGAGCCGCTGCGCACCGGCGACCAACCGGTCCTCGGCCGGGTGGTGCGGGGCCGACTCCTACTCGACCTGCGCTGTGTGCCCGCCGACGCCGACGAGGCCGTCCGACTGGCGGTGCTGCGCGTGCCCGGGGACGACTGAGCGTGTTCGTCGTCGCCACCGCCGGGCACGTCGACCACGGCAAGTCGACGCTGGTCCGGGCGTTGACCGGGATGGAACCCGACCGGTGGGCCGAGGAACGCCGCCGGGGGATGACCATCGACCTGGGTTTCGCCTGGACGACGCTGCCGTCCGGCGGCACCGTCGCGTTCGTCGACGTGCCCGGGCACGAGCGGTTCGTGCCGAACATGCTCGCCGGGGTCGGCCCGGTGCCGGCGGCGCTGATCGTGGTGGCCGCCGACGAGGGGTGGATGCCGCAGTCCGCCGAGCACCTGGCCGCGCTCGACGCGCTCGGTGTCGCGTACGGGCTGCTGGTGGTGACCCGCGCGGACCTGGCCGACCCGGGACCGGCGACGGCCCACGCCCGCGCCGAGATCGCCGCGACCAGCCTCGGCGCGGTGCAGGCGGTGGCGGTCAGCGGCCTCACCGGCGCGGGCCTGCCGGAGCTGCGTACCGCCCTGGACCGGCTCGCCGCCCGACTGCCGGCCCCCGCGGCGCACGACCCGGTCCGGCTCTGGGTCGACCGTAGTTTCACCGTGCGCGGCAGTGGCACCGTCGTCACCGGCACCCTCGGCGCCGGTCGTCTCCGGGTGGGGGACGAGCTGGAGTTGGCCGGCGCCGACGAACCGGTCCGGGTCCGTGGCCTGCACGCCCTCGGCGAGGCCCAACCGGAGGCCACGGCGGTGGCCCGGGTGGCGGTCAACCTGCGCGGTACGCCCCGTGACCGACTCGGTCGTGGCGACGCGCTGCTCACCCCGGGCCGGTTCCACCACACCGACCTCGTCGACGTCCGGCTCACCGGCGATCCGGCCGCCGACCTGCCGGCGACGCTCACCCTGCACGTCGGATCGGCGGCGGTGCCGGTACGGGTCCGCCCGCTCGGCCCGGACACCGTACGCCTGCGGTTGGCTCGCCCGTTGCCGTTGCTGGTGGGCGACCGGGCGCTGCTGCGCGACCCGGGCCGCCACCACGTGGCCGGTGGGGTGCGCGTGCTGGACGTGGCGCCGCCGCCGCTGGCCCGCCGAGGCGCCGCCGTCGCCCGCGCGCAGGTCCTCGCCGAGTTGGACGGTCGACCGGACCTGGCCGGTGAGCTGCGCCGTCGCCGGCTGATCCAGGCCGGCGCGTTGATCCGGATGGGCGTGCCGGTGCCCGCCGCACCGACGGCGGGCGGGGCAGAGACCGGCGTGGTGGTGGCCGGCGACTGGCTGGCCGACCCCGCGCACTGGCGGCGACTCGGCGACCAGTTGACCGAGGAGGTCGCCCGTTACACCCGGGACCACCCGTTGGAGCCCGGCATGCCGGTGGACGCGCTGCGCCAGCGCCTGGCCCTGCCCGACCGGGTGCTGGTCGAGGCGCTGGTCCGGCCGCCGCTGCGGATGCACGCCGGGCGGGTCGGTGCGGCGGGCGCCGACGCGCTGCCCGAGCCGGTCGCCCGGGCCGTGCGGCGGGTCCGCGCCGAGTACGGTGACCGCCCGTTTCGGGCCCCCGAGGCGGACCACCTCGTCGACCTCGGTCTGGGGCCCCGGGAGATCGGAGCGGCCGTGCGGGCCGGCGCCCTGTTGCGGCTGGCCGACAACGTGGTGCTGCTGCCCGACGCGCTCGACGACGCGGTCCGGGTGTTGGCCGGGCTGCCGCAGCCGTTCACCCTCTCCGCGGCCCGGCAGGCGTTGGACACCACCCGGCGGGTGGCGGTGCCCCTGCTGGAGTTACTGGACCGGCGGGGCGCGACCCGGCGACTGCCCGACGACGCCCGGATCGTCGTCACCTGAGCGCGCACGCACTCCGGGGCTGACAGGGTGGCGTCGGGATGCGACGGTGGGCTGATGGTGGAGGTGACGGCGTCCCGGTCGCGGCCGTTCGGCGGCCGGTGGCGGGAGGTCGTCCCGGTGGCGCTGCGCTGGGGGCTGCCGCTGCTCTGGGTGCTGTGGGTGCCGCTGGCCTGGTGGGTGGAGCCCCGCGAGTCGACCGAGGCCCAGCTCGACCGGGATCTCGCGACCGGCCAGGTGGTGGCCTTCCAGCGGGCGTCCGGCTGGGCCGACAACGGCGCGTACTGGGGTGGCCGGCCTCGGCCGCAGTATGCGACGAACGGCGGGATGGTTGTCTGGACCGTACCGAACGGCCAGAGGCGGTACACCTTCGGTGCACCACCCGCCTCGGACCCGTACCTCGCCGAGCCAGACGCGTCGGCGGGCGCCGGGCCGAGCTGGCGGGACACCCAGCTCGCCGCCATTTCGAACACCGGGCCCGCGGACAGCGGCCGCGCGCACCGGATCGGGAACGCCGCGGCGCTGCTCGCTGGTGCGCTGACCGTGCTCTGGCTGGGCCGGTTGATCGGCGGTGCGCCGCCGCTGGCCGGCACCCGGTGGTTCTGGTTCTGGGTCGGTCTCCTGCCGTTCGGGGTGGGTGTGCTGGCCTGGACGTACCGGGAGCTGTGGAGACCACCGCCGGTGCCGGTGCCCGACCGTGGTTCGGGGTGGCGTGGGGTCGGCTGGCTGATCCTCGCCGCAGTCGGGATCAGCCTGGTGGTGTCCGTTGCCCGCATCGTGTTCGGGACGACGGTGGTGCCGGGCTAACCCGCCCCCGGGGCCGGCGGCGGTCACCTACCGTGACGCCATGGACCCTTCGGCGGTCTGGCGGGACCGGCAGCACCGATGGCGGATCGAGGCGTACCGCGCCCCGGACCTGCGCTTCGCCATCTACGCCACCAGCGGCCCCACCGAATCCGTGCCGCTCTGGCTGTTCGGTATGTCGGCGCTGGCCCGCTGGTTGATGACCCACGCCATCTCGCTGGACGACCTGGAGGTCGACTGAGCGGGGCCGGAAACGGACCCGGAGCCGGCCGCGCTGCGGTTGAGTGACCAGAGGCGGCGGACGGGGGTGCGCGATGGGTGGTCAGCTCGGGCAGTTGGCGCTGGTGGCCGTGCTGGTGCTGGTCAACGCCGCGCTCTCCGGCAGTGAGATGGCACTGGTGACGTTGCGCGAGGGGCAGTTGCGGCAGCTGGGCCGACGGAGCCGGGCCGGTGACCGGTTGGTGCGGCTGTCCCGCGATCCGAACCGGTACCTGGCCACGATTCAGCTCGGCATCACCCTGGCCGGGTTCCTCGCCTCGGCCGCAGCCGCGGTGTCACTGGCCGGTCCACTGGTCGGGCCGCTGGGCTTCCTCGGCGGTGCGGCCCGTCCAGCCGCGGTGCTGGTGGTGACCATCCTGCTGACGTTCGTCACCCTGGTACTCGGGGAGTTGGCCCCGAAACGGCTGGCCATGCAGCGGGCGGAGCGCTGGGCGCTGCTGAGCGCCGGCCCACTGGACCTGCTCGCCCGAGTGTCCCGACCGGCGGTGTGGCTGCTCAGCCGGGCCACCGACGCGGTGGTCCGGTTGGCCGGCGGTGACCCGCGGGCCAACCGTACGGAGATGACCGAGGAGGAGCTGCGGGAGATGCTGGCCAGCCAGCGTGGTCTGTCGGCCCAGCAGCGGGAAATCCTGACCGGCGCGTTCGACATCGCCGGTCGGACGTTGCGGGAGATCCTGGTGGCCCGGCGGGACGTGACGACGCTGCCGGCCGGCCTGACCGCGGACGAGGGGGTGCGGCAGCTCGCGGCCGCCGGGCGGTCCCGCGCTCCCGTCACCGGTTCCGGTGGCCTCGACGAGGTGCTCGGGGTGGTGCACATCCGCGACCTCGTGCAGGCCGGCACCGCCTCGGTGGGTGAGCGGGTCCGGTCGCCGTTGCTGCTGCCGGTCACCCTGCCGGTCGCCGACGCGCTGCGCCAGCTCCGTCAGGAGCATCAGCAACTGGCCCTGGTGGTCGACGAGCACGGCGGCATCGACGGCATGGTCACCATGGAGGACCTGCTGGCCGAGGTGGTCGGCGAGTTGTACGACGAGACCGACCGCGACGTGCGCGGGGTGATCCGGGAGTCGGACGGGTCCCTGCTGGTGCCGGGTGACTTCCCGTTGCACGACCTGCCCGACCTGGGGGTACGGCTGAGCTTCCCGTTGTCACGGGACTACACCACGGTGGCGGGGCTGGTGCTGGCGCGGCTGCGGCACCTGCCGGATGAGCCGGGGGAGACGGTGCGGCTGCCCGGGTTGACCCTGGAGGTGGTGGAGGTCGGCGACCGGGCGGTGCGTCGGGTGCGGCTGCGCGGGTTCACCGCCGACCGCTGACCTCCCCCGCAAGAGGGACAACCAGCTCAAATGCCCTCTGCGGTGGACGCGGCCCGTTTACGGTGCGATACGTGAAGGACCGAGGGTTGCGTACGTTCGTCACGGTGCTGGCCGGCCTCGCGGTGATCTACTTCGGCAGCGTCGGCCGCAGCCCCGAGGAGGGCCGTGGCATCTCCGGCGGGGTGGTGGTCCTGGCGTTGCTCGCCGCGTTACTGGTGTGGCACCTGACCCGACCGGGGGACAAGACGGTGAAGTAGGCCGCCCCTCAGCGGGCGGCGACGCGGGTGACCTCACCGGCGGACTCCTCGCCGAGCGCCACTCGCACCAGCGCCGAGGCGAGCCGGCCGAAGTCCGGTTCCTCGACGAGGCCGGCCAACCGGTCCGGGGAGCCCGGCAGACCCAGCCGTTTCGCCCCAGCGAGGGCGCGACGGTCGGCGTACGGGCGCAGGTCCGACCAGACCGCCTGAGCCTCCCGCAGGTAGATGTCCGCACCGGTGGGGCCGATGCCGGGGAACTCGGTGAGCCGTCGGCGCAGCCCAGCCGGGTCGCCTTGCGCCTCCCGGTGCAGCCGGCGCAGGTCACCGTGCCAGCGGTCCAGGCACAGTCGGGCGCCGGTGCCGAGCATGGTGGCGGTCCGCTCGTCGTAGCGGCGGTAGTGGGCCCGGCCCAACGCGTCGACGCGTTCCTGCCAGCTTGCCGCCTCCATCGCCTGTGGCGTGCGGTAGCCCGCGGCGAACAACTCCCGTGCGGCGTCCACCGCCAGGCACGCCCGGATCCGGGTGCTCAACAGGGTGGCCAGCACCAACAACTGGTAGAGCGGCCCGGGGCGGTCGGAGAGTCGGATGCCGGCCTCCTCCGCGTACGTGCGGCCACGCCGGTCCAGCAGGACTCGCACCACCGTTCGATCGTTGCCCACCCCGACGGTGTACCCGATCCGCGCCCCGCTAGCCGTTGCGCCGGGGCGCGGGGTCGGAATGCCGTCGGAGCGGACGGGTATGCCGGGGTGTGCAGGCGGTCGACGCCGCCTGTCGTACCGGAGGGAGACACCCCGTGACGAACCCGCAGCAGCAGGAACTTCGCCGCAACGCACTGGGCGCGACCAGCCAGGACAACAAGGGCCCCGCGCCGGGCGGGCACCCGGCCAACCGTGGCACGTCGCGCGGCGACGCCGGTCGACCGGTGCCCAAGGGTCAGGTGTCGCCGTACGGGCCGGCCGGTGAGCCGGTGGCCGACGACGACAGCGACACCCGGTAACTAGCGACCGCGACCTGACGGCCGCCGCAACCTGTTCCAGGTTGCGGCGGCCGTCAGCCCGTACGCCAGGTGCGGAATGATGTCGGAGATCCAGTCGGAGCGCCGCCACGTGCGGGGGTCGCTGATCCCGAGCACGGTGATCGACCCGTCGGTCATGGTCATGACGCCGGCGCCGAGCAGGCCGGTGGCCATCGGCAACGGCTGGCGCCGACCGCCCGCGTAGAGCGCGAACCCGACGCCCGCGGCGATGCCCAGCCCGTAGCCGATCAGGGGCCCGAGGCCCGAGCGGCGATTCGCCGCCTGGTCCCCGGACCCCAGGCCCACGTGCGCGATCCCGGCCAACCGGTCGACGGTCTCCTGCGGGACGTTGCTCTCCGGCCGTCCCCGTAGCGCCATGTCGAGGTAGCTGACCACGTTCAGCGCGGTGCTGCCGACGGCGCCCGCGATGGCGCCGTC
This sequence comes from Micromonospora arborensis, assembly GCF_003205615.1. Taxonomy (GTDB): domain Bacteria; phylum Actinomycetota; class Actinomycetes; order Mycobacteriales; family Micromonosporaceae; genus Micromonospora; species Micromonospora arborensis. Next base: position 12,394 of record NZ_PYBV01000042.1, read on the forward strand.
GGCCACGTCGACTCTCCTCACTTCGGGTCGCCCGGTTCGCGCTCGCTCTTCGGGCCGTACGTGCGGTCGCCGCGCACCACGCCCCGCTGGCCGCGGTCCTCCTGGAGGATCTTGTTGGCGACCTGGTTGGCCTTGCCGTCGGGCACCCGGCGTCCGGAGTCGTCGATCGCGTTGCGCAACCGCGCCCGCTGCTTGTCGTAGGCGTTACTGCCCGGCCGTGGTCCTGGCATCTGGAGCCTCCTTCGTCGCCATGGGCGTACCGCGGCCGTCTACCCGTCTGGTGGCGTGCCAACCTCGGGTCCTACCGGGGCGCGCGCACGACCGCGACGGGGCACTGCGCGTGGTGCAGCATCGACTGACTCACCGACCCCAGCAGCAACCCGGTCACCTCGCCGCGCCCCTGCCCACCCACCACCGCCAGTTGGGCGGAGCGGGACGCCTCGGCGAGCACGGCGCCGGGGCGGCCGTGCACCGCCCGGCAGGTCAGCCGCAGCTCCCGGTGGTGCTCGGTCAGCCCGGTCATCCACTCGGCGAGCATCCGCTCCTGCTCACCGTGCAGTTTCGCCTCGTCGTACACCAGGGGTTGCATGTCGCCGGGGCCGCTGCTGCCCGGGTGCCGGTAGGCGTGCACCGCGACCAGCGGCACGCCGCGTGACACGGCGGTCTCGGCGGCGAAGTCGGCCGCCAGCAGGGAGGCCGGCGAGCCGTCCACCGCGACCAGCACCGGCTCGTCGGGCCGTTGCGCGCCGCGGGCCACCAGCACCGGGCAGTCGGCGTACGCGGCGACCTGCACCGCGACCGAGCCGACGACGAGTGCGGAGAAGCCACCCAACCCGCGGTCGCCGAGCACGATGAGCGCGGCGGTGGGCGACTCGCCCACCAGCACCGCGGCGGCCTCACCGTCGATGATCTCTCCGGAGATGGACAGCCCCGGTACGGTCGCCGCGGCCTCGGCCACCGCGGCCTGGACCAGCTCCTCGGCCCGGTGGCGCAGCCCACCGCCGGGCGGCGCGTCCGGGGCGGGGGAGACCGGCACGTGCAGCAGCGGCCAGACGAACCCGTGCACGACCCGTAGTGGCCGATGCCGGCGCGCCGCCTCCGTGGCGGCGAGGCGTACGGCGCGCAGCGCCGGCTCGGAGCCGTCCACGCCCACCACGACCGCCGCGCTGTTCGCCGAGTTCACCGCCCACCTCCCGCCCGGGCCAGTATCGCGGGACCGATCGGCTCCGCGCCGCGATACCGCCGAGTGCGTCGGGGTCGGTACGCTGACGACGACCGGTCGGGGAGGGAGCATTGTCGATGGGTGAACCGGACCAGCCGAGCACCGCACGCATGATCGACTTTTGGCTCGGCGGGGCACACCACTTCCCGGTCGACGTGGCCGCTGCGGGCGCGTTCGAGCAGGCGTACGGGCCGTGTGCGCCGGTGTTCCGGGAGTTGCGGGAGTTTTTGGGCCGTACGGTGCGGGCCATGGCCGCCCACGGCGTGGACGGTTTCCTGGTGTTCGGCGCGGGGGTGCCCACCATGGGCAACGTGCACGAGGTCGCCACCGACGCGACAGTGCTCTACACCGACGTCGACCCGGTGACCATCCGGCTGGGGCAGAGCATCCTCGCCGGCAGCGACCGGGCCGGCTACGGCTTCGGTGACGCGACCGACATCGGCACGATCGACCCGGCGCAGCTGCACCGGTTCGTTCCGGGCTGGGGCCGCCGGCCGGTCGGGGTGGTCTTTCTCGGGCTCGCCGCGTTCCTCGACGACGCTACGCTGACCCGCACCCTCGACGAGTTGTACGCCGGCGCGGCGCCGGGCAGCCTGCTCGCCGTGGACTTCGACACCGAGGAGTTGGCGGGTCATCCGCAGGCGCTGGCGATGATGGGGCCGCAGTTCCGGATGCGCCCACCGGCGGCGTTCGCGCCGCTGCTGGGTCGGTGGGCGCCGACGGCGGACGGCATCGTCCCGGTCGCCCAGTGGCGGCCGGAGGGCCCGCCGGCGCAGGTGCCGGACGCGTTCCACGGTGTGCTGGCGACCCGTGGTGGCGACTGACCGCGCGGATTCGCCGTCCGGGGTCGTCCGTATGATGCTTGCCCTGTAGCAAGTTTCTGGAGAGGACGACCATGGTGGACCCGCCGGACGTGGTGTCGCGCGCGCTGCGCGAGGCCCCGCCCGACCAGTTGGCGGAGGCCGCGGACCGGGCGATCCGGTCGACGTTGGGCGCGCTGCGCACCGACGTGTTCGTCGCCGACTACCGGATCAGCGGGCTCTGGCCGGTGCTGGATCCGGACCTGCCGGCGGCCGGGTTCCTGGCCTGCCACACCGTGGCCCAGCGCTGCTTCAGCAGCCAGCAACCGGTGCGCGACGCCGCCAGCGACGGCCCCTGCCGGCTCTACCTGCCGTTGACGGTGTGGGGGGAACGGCTGGGCGTGCTGATGATCGAGCTTCCGGCGGTCCCGGGTCCGAGCGTCACCGGTCACGCGGCCGACATCGCCGGTGCTCTCGCGGTGGCGATGCGTGCGGCGGACCGGGAGACCGACCGTTACCGGCGGGCCCGTCGCCGTGAGCGGCTGACGATGGCCGCCGAGATGCAGTGGGATCTGCTGCCCGGGCGCAGCGTGGCGCACCACACGTTCCACCTGGCTGGGCAGCTCGAGCCGGCGTACACCGTGGGTGGGGACCACTTCGACTGGTCGCTGGACGGCGACCGGCTCACCGTGACGGTGCTCAACGGCGAGGGCAGCGGCCTGTCCGCGTCGATGCTGACGGCCGTCACGGTGAACGCGATGCGCAACGCGCGTCGCTCCGGCGGCGGCCTGGTGGAGCAGGCCGAGCTTGCCTCGGACACGGTCTTCTACCAGCACCGGGGCCACCGGTACGTGGCCACCCTGCTGCTCGAAGTGGACACTCGCACCGGGCGGGTGCTAGCGGTCGACGCGGGTTCGCCGCACCTGTTGCGGATGCGCGGGGCGGTGGTGGAGCCGATCAAGCTGGATCAGCAGTTGCCGTTGGGCATGTTCGCGGAGACCCGCTACGAGGTGCAGGAGCTGCAACTCATGCCGGGCGACCGTCTCTTCGTGGTCAGCGACGGGGTGTGGGCCGCCGAGCCTCCGGGCCAGGAGCCGTACGGGCAACGAGTGATGGCGCGCTCGCTGCGCGCCACACGGTTGCAGCCGGCGGCGGAGGCGGTTGGTACGGTGATGCGCGAACTGCACGCCTACCACGCGGACTCGGATCTGCGCGACGACGCCGTCGTGGTCTGTCTGGACTGGCACGGTCCAGGTGAGCGGGGCAGCGAGTGAGGGTCGCCGCCGCTGCGTCGGGCGGGCACCAGCGCGACGATGGCAGGGGACATCAGGTGGAGCGACCTGCGGATCTCGCCGCGGCGATCGACGCGGCCGCCGGGACGCTGATCGCCGTGCTCGACTCGGCCGCGGCGCGGCACCAGGTGCCGCCCACGCAGTTGCGGGTGCTGACTCTGATCAGCAGTCGACCGGAGACCAATGTGAACGGGTTGGCGGAGCTGCTGGACGTGGTGCCTTCGTCGGCGAGCCGCCTCTGCGACCGGCTGGAGGCGACCGGCCTGCTGCGCCGGGTGCCCGATCCGCGCGACCGGCGTGAGGTGCGGTTGGTGGCGACCGCGGCGGCGCTGACCCTGCTGCGGCAGTTGGCCGAGCAGCGGCAGCGGGCGGTGCAGTCGGTGCTGGATCGGATGCCGGCGCGGACGCAGCACGATCTGTTGCTGGCGTTGGTCGCGTTCGGTCGGGCGGCGACTCAGTCGGTGCCCGAGCAGCAGCCCGATCCGGCGGCGCAGACGGCCTGAGTCCGGTCAGCCGTTCTCTAGTATCCTAGGACGCTCTACGCGTGGTGATCCACGCCACAGTGCGGCAAAGCCGCACCGAACCGCGGTCGGCGGCGCCCGGGGCGCCGCGGGAAGCCCGATATAGTGACAACGCACTTACCCGGCCCGTGATCTCGAAGATCACGGGCCGCGTCAGGGAAGAGGCCCCGCCCGGGGCCGCAGGGGAGCCGGCGATGGCCGGCCCGACAGCACGCACGACCCTCCGCCACGCCGGACGTCGGCAGGGGGCCCGCGTGCCGTGGAGGAGGATCGGTGTCGCGTCGGCCGGCTCGGGCAGAGCAACCGCGGGACACCGGTGACGAGGCCCCCGGCAACCAGGTGCTCACCCTGCCCAACCTGATCAGCTTCGTCCGACTGCTGGGCGTGCCCCTCTTCCTCTACCTGTTCCTGGTCGAGCGAGCCGACGTGGCGGCGATCGTCATTCTGGCCATCGGTGGCACCACGGACTGGGTCGACGGTTGGATCGCCCGCCGCCTGCACCAGGTGAGTCGCCTCGGGGAGCTGCTCGACCCGTTCGCCGACCGGCTCTACATCCTCGCCACCCTGATCGCCTTCACCGCGCGGGAGGTGGTGCCGTGGCAGTTCACCGCGGCGCTGCTGGCCCGTGAGCTGCTGCTGCTCGGCTCGCTGGCGGTGCTGCGCCGCTTCGGCTACGGGCCGCCGCCGGTGCACTACGTGGGTAAGACCGCCACGTTCCTGCTGCTCGCGGCGTTCCCGGTGCTGCTGCTGGCCACCGAGTGGGGCGCGGCGGCGACGGCGACGGCCGCGATCGGTTGGGCGTTGGCCTGGTGGGGGCTGGTGCTCTACTGGGTGGCCGGCGCGATGTACGTGCTGCAGGCGGTGCGGTTGGTGCGCGCGGCGCGCGGCCGGGGAGCGGCGGCGTGAGCGCGCCGCGGCCTGGGAAACCCCGCCAGGACCGGGTGTACGCGCCGGATTTCCTCACCGAGCTGTTTCGCAACCCGCTGGATCCGGGGTACGCGGACGCGGCGGCTGCCCGCCGTCGTTCGGCGTCCACCACGCCTTCCCGGGGTTGGCGTGCCTGGCCGAGCCGGTCGGTCAGCCTGGTCGTGGTGGTGATGCTCGGTTTCCTGTTCGCGGTCGCGTACCGGCAGACGATCGCGGACGAGCCGGGGCGCAGCCAGGCCCGTTCCGGTCTGGTGGCGCAGATCAAGGAGCGGGAGAGCCAGACCGACCGGTTGTCCACGCGAGCGGACCAGTTGCGTGAAGAGGTCAGTCGGCAGCGGGACGCGGCGTTGAGCGGGTCGGCCGCTGCCCGGCTGCGGGACCTGGAGGCGAGCACGGGGCTGGGTCGGGTGCGCGGCGATGGTGTGGTGGTGCGGTTGGCGGACGCACCGGACAACGCCGACGCGGTGACCGGGGCCGGCGCTGGGCCGTCGCGGGTGCTCTACAGCGACCTGCAGGGGGTGGCGAACGCGTTGTGGAGTGCCGGCGCGGAGGCGATCGCCATCAACGGGCAGCGGTTGACGGCGACGTCGACGATCCGTTCGGCGGGTGAGGCGATGCTTGTGGATTTCCGGCCGGTGACCGGGCCGTACGAGGTGTCGGCGATCGGTCCGGGTTCGCTGCGGCGCAAGTTCGAGGACAGCCGGAACGCGGCCTTGATGCGGGAGGTCGCGCAGAAGACCGGGTTGTCGTTCGGTGTGCGGGAGTCGGACGACCTCACCCTGCCGGCGGCTCCGGAGCCGCAGCTACGCTACGCGCAGCCGTCGGTCAGTCCGAGCCCTTCCGCGTCGGGTGTCCGGTCCGGCAGTCCCGGGTCGTCCGGCCCGAAGACGACCTCTAGCCCCTCCGGAGGTGGCCGATGATCGCGGTGCTGGCGTTGCTCGCCGGTGTGGTGCTCGGTGTGTGGCTTGATCCCACGGTGCCGGCGGCGTTGCAGCCGTACCTGCCGATCGCGGTGGTGGCCGCGTTGGATGCGGTATTCGGTGGTGTGCGGGCCAGGTTGGACCGCATCTTCGACGACAAGCAGTTCGTGGTGTCGTTCATCTCGAACGTGTTGGTCGCGGGTCTGATCGTGTATCTGGGTGACCAGTTGGGGGTGGGCGGGCAGTTGTCCACCGGTGTGGTCGTCGTGCTGGGCGTCCGCATCTTCGGCAACGTGGCGGCGATCCGTCGGCACCTGTTCCGGGCGTAGGTTTGACAGCGATGAGTGACGAGCAGACCGACACGGGGACCGGGTGGCCGCAGCCGGCGGGTCCGGCGCGGCCGGGTGGGCCGGCGGGTGAGCCGGATCCGCGGCCGGATGCGCCGGATCCGGACGAGTTGAGCCCGTTGGCCCCGCAGGAGCCGGTGGAGCCGGGCGAGGATCCCGTTGGGCCGCCGGGTGTGGAGCCGGGCGATGACGGTGCGACGGTGGACCTGAGCGCGGCGTCGCGGTCGGTGGAGCCGGTCGCGGGGTCCGTCGGGTTGACGGAGCCGGCCGAGGAGTTGGAGCCGGCTGTGGCGCCGGTGGCGGCGGGTCGGTCGCGGTGGAGTGCCGCCGGGGCGATGATCGTGGCGTTGCTGGTGTTGTTGGGCTTCACGTTGGTGGTGCAGCTGAAGACGACGTCGACGGATCCGACGTTGGGGGCGACGCGCCAGGAGGACCTGGTCCGGATCCTGTCGGATCTGGATGCGCGGGAAAACCGTCTCCAGCAGGACATTCGTGCCCTGGAGGACAGTCAGCGGCAGTTGCGCTCGGGTGAGCAGGGCCGTCAGGCGGCGTTGGACGAGGCGACGCGGCGGGCGGACGAGTTGGGCATCCTGGCGGGTACGTTGCCGGCGGTCGGGCCGGGGTTGACGGTGCAGTTCGATGCTGGCGTCAAGCCGATCGCGGCGAACCGGGTGTTGGACGCGGTGCAGGAGCTGCGGGGTGCGGGCGCGGAGGCGATGCAGATCTCCGGTGGTGACCGGGCGACGGTGCGGATCATCTCGTCGACGTACTTCCTCGATGGGGACAACGGGTCGTTGGTGGTGGAGGGGCGTCGGTTGACGGGGCCGTACACGATCACGGTGATCGGTGATCCGGCGACGATGCGTACGGCGTTGAACATTCCTGGTGGGGTGGTGGCGTCGGTCCGGGGCGTCGGCGGTAACGTGACGTTTGGGGAGCGTGAGGTTGCCGAGGTTTCGGCGCTGCACGCTCCGATCAAGTTGGAACACGCCCGTCCGGTCTCCTGACCGGCGCGGCCGCGCCGGGCCCGGGTGGTCCGGGGCACCGATGGATGAAGGACGCGTCTGGTGATTCCTGAGGATCTGCGATACACCGCCGAGCACGAGTGGGTGGCGGGTGACGGCACGGGTTCGATCCGGGTCGGCATCACGCACTTCGCGCAGGACGCGCTGGGTGACATCGTGTACGTGCAGTTGCCCGAGGCGGGTGCGGTGGTCGCGGCCGGTGATTCGCTGGGTGAGATCGAGTCGACCAAGAGTGTGTCGGAGATCTACGCGCCGGTGGCCGGTACGGTTTCGGCGCGCAACGAGGCGTTGGGTGATACGCCTGAGCTGATCAATACTGATCCGTACGGTGCGGGTTGGTTGGTGGAGATCACGCCGAATGATCCGACGGCGACGGACGGGTTGCTGACGGCGGGCGCTTATCAGAAGATCACCGAAGGCTGAGTGTGCTTGTTCCGGTGCGTGGGCTGTCTGCGCGCGTCCGGTTGCCCTGCATTTCGGCGCTGGCTAGGCTCGCCCAGTCGACCGAGAACCCAATAGTTGAGCGTTGTGGAATTGCCTTCCCGGGCACGGGGAGCCAGCCGCCGGGTGAACGAGCGCCCGGCGGCCAGACCCGCCATTACCCGACGCCGACCGAACAGATCCGTGAGGTGGTCCCATGACGCGGCCAGACGACGAGTTCCCCCCGCTCGACGTCACTTCGACGCTCAATCTCGGTTCGCTCGACGAAGTGCTGGAGGGGCCGGATACCGATGTGGTGCCGAGCCGGATGTCCGGTTCGTTGCCGCCGGGTATGGCGCTGCTGGTGGTTCGTCGAGGTCCGAATGCGGGTGCCCGGTTCTTGTTGGACCACGATGTGACGACCAGTGGCCGGCACCCGGACAGTGACATCTTCCTCGATGACGTGACGGTGTCGCGTCGGCACGCGGAGTTCCACCGTGATGGTGGGACGTTCACGGTGCGCGACGTGGGTAGCCTGAATGGCACGTACGTGAATCGTGAGCGGGTCGAGGCGGCCACGTTGAGCAATGGTGACGAGGTTCAGATCGGTAAGTTCCGGGTGGTGTTCATCGCCGGTCCGCGCCCGGAGGAGGAGGCCGGCCGGGGGTGAACGAGCCTGCGGCCTCCACGTCACCCGGGGCGGCTCGGTCTCAGCCGCTGATGAGCATCGGTGAGGTGCTTGGGCAGTTGCGGGTGGATTTTCCGGACACCACGATTTCGAAGCTGCGGTTTCTTGAGGCCGAGGGTTTGGTCGAGCCGCAGCGGACGGCGGCGGGTTACCGGAAGTACAGCTGGGACGATGTGGCGCGGTTGCGGTTCGTGTTGACCGCGCAGCGGGACAAGTACCTGCCGTTGCGGGTGATCCGCGAGCAGTTGGCGGAGTGGGACTCGTCCGGTGAGCAGCCGGGGCGGTCGCGGCCGGCGTTGGTGGCGGTTGGTCCTGATGGTGCGGTGCCGGGTCGTGAGTCGGTGGAGCCGGCCGAGTCGTCGCAGGTGCGGCTCGGCCGGGCGGATCTGGTGGCGCGTAGTGGGATCGACGAGTCGACGCTTGTGGAGTTGGAGCGGCTTGGTGTGCTGGTGTCGGATCCGCCGGGGTGGTATGACGCGGATGCGTTGATCATCGCGTCGGCGGTGGCGGGGTTGGCGTCGTACGGGTTGGAGCCGCGGCACCTGCGGGGTTATCGGACTGCGGCGGACCGTGAGGTTGGTTTGTTCGCGCAGTTGGTGGCGCCGTTGGCGCGGCAGAGTGATCCGGCGGCGCGGGCGCGGGCGGCGGAGACGGCGCGTGAGTTGGTGGCGTTGTCGGAGCAGTTGCACGCGGCGTTGGTGCGGGTGGGTTTGCGTTCGACGTTGGGTCGGTGAGGGTGCCCGGTGGGTGGTGGCTGAGCGGAAAGATCTCTTCCGGGAAGCGTGCCGTAGGCTTGCCGGGGTAACCCCTTTCTGGCGCGGACGTGGTGCTGTAGCGCATGGGACGGCCGTGTCGCGGTCCGTGTACCGTGCAGGGAAGGGCGCGGTGCGGCGTAGGTGACAACGACACGGAGGCAGCGGTGCGCGAGCTGAGCGTGGTCGGAGTTCGGGTGGAGCTGCCTAGCAACCAACCGATCGTCCTGCTCAGGGAGGTCGAGGGGGACCGCTATCTGCCGATCTGGATCGGCGCGGTCGAGGCCACGGCTATCGCTTATGAGCAGCAGGGGGTCAAGCCGGCTCGGCCGTTGACGCATGATCTTCTGCGGGACGTGTTGGCGGCGTTGAAGGCGCCCTTGCAGGCGGTGGAGATCACCGAGCTCAAGGAGAACGTGTTCTACGCGGATCTGTTGATCGGCGATGGGGTGCGGGTGTCGGCGCGGCCGAGCGATTCGATCGCGTTGGCGTTGCGTGTCGGTGCGCCGATTCGTTGTGCGGAGCAGGTCCTCAGCGAGGCGGGGATCGTCATCCCTGATGAGCAGGAGGACGAGGTGGAGAAGTTCCGTGAGTTCCTCGACCAGGTGCGTCCGGAGGATTTCGCGGGCTGAGGTTGCTCGTCCCGGCTGTCACTGTGGGTGATTCCGGCGCGGTTGGTGATCTTTCTCGGTGGCTGCGCGGCGTGTCGCGTCGGTTCCTCCGTGGTAACCCCTGAAGGTGGCTATAGGGTTTCCTTGTCGAGGGGTGCGCGTCCCGGAAACGACGCGTCGCCACACTGACGGGGAGGTTGTCCGGATGCACGAGCCGCAGGATTCCGATCCGGGTGGAGAGTTGGACGAGCCGGGTGCCTCGTCGCCAGGTGTGGCGACTGAGGGTGACGGTTCGGTTGGCTACCGGGGTGTGACGGCCTGCCATGCGGTGGGCATCAGTTACCGGCAGTTGGATTACTGGGCGCGGACGACGCTGGTGGTGCCGAGCGTGCGTGACGCCTCTGGGTCGGGGACGCAGCGGTTGTATTCGTTCCGGGACCTGGTGGTGTTGAAGGTCGTGAAGCGGTTGTTGGACGCGGGGGTGTCCCTGCAGAACATCCGTAAGGCGATTGAGGCGCTGCGGTCGCGTGGTGTGGAGGATCTGGCGGGGATCACGCTGATCTCTGATGGGACGACGGTGTATGAGTGTCGTTCTCCGGAGGAGGTGGTCGACCTGTTGCAGGGTGGCCAGGGTGTCTTCGGGATCGCGATCGGTGGGGCTTTCAAGGAGATCCAGGGGTCGTTGTCGCATCTGCCGGCGGAGCCGGCGACGAGCGCCCCGGTGGAGTCGGTGGTGTCGTCGGAGTCGGATCCGGTGGGCGACGAGTTGGCGGCGCGGCGGGCGCGGCGGCGGGCCGGCTGAGCGGCGCGTTTTCCGGTTTTTTTCCGGTTGGTTTTCTCGCGACCGTCGGTGACGGTGGCAGGGGCCGTTGGGTCGGTGTGTTCCACCGTGGATACGGTGGGTGTCGCTGTGGTGGCCGGTTGTGGAAATTCCAGCCGGTAGTGGTGACGTAGCGTGGTCGTCCGCCTGTCGGGAATCCGATACGGGGGCGATGACCGGAAGCGGTTGACACGCTATGGTCCCTCACGGTTCTGGACCCTTCATCCCCGGAAGGAACGACCGTGACGGTTACGGAAGAGACGGCTCCCGCTTCGCACTACGAGCGCATTGGCGGCGCCAGTTCGGTCAAGGCGGCTGTTGAGCTGTTCTACGACAAGGTCCTCGCCGACCCGGAGTTGGCGGGTTACTTCACCAGTGTGGACATGGTTGGTCAGCGGCGGCACCTGGCGTTGATGTTGACCGTGGTGCTGGGTGGGCCGAACGAGTACACCGGCCGCGGGTTGGCCGAGGCGCACCAGCCGTTGAACATCACGGTGGAGCATTACGCGAAGGTGGGTGTGCACCTGACGACGACGCTGACCGAGTTGGGTGTGCCGGCGGACATCATCGCCGACGTGCAGACCGTGCTGGGGCAGGTGCAGGACCAGGTGGTGGCCTCCGGGAACCGGTCGGGCGTCTGAGCGTGGACGCGGCCCGACTCAAGCAGAGTTGGTCCCTGGTCGCCGCGCACGGCGACCAGGTGCCGCTCTATTTCTACTCGACGTTGTTTCTCGCTCATCCTGAGACGCGGCAGATGTTCCCGACGAACATGGCCGGGCAGCGGGATCGCCTCGTGACCGCGTTGGGGCACATCGTGTCCAATGTGGACCAGTTGGATCAGCTGGTGGGTTTCCTGCAGGATCTCGGCGCGGACCACCGTAAGTTCGCGGTACGCGCGGAGCACTACCCGGCGGTCGGTGAGGCGCTGTTGGCGACGTTGCAGCATTTCCTCGGGGAGCAGTGGACCGACGAGTTGGCTCAGGAGTGGACAGCCGCGTACGGGTTGATCGCGCAGGTGATGACGGAGGCGGCGCAGGCCGCTGAGGCGGTGAACCCGCCGTGGTGGGTTTCCGAGATCGTGGCGCATGAGCGGCGGGCGTTCGACGTGGCGGTGTTGACGGTGCGTCCGCAGTACCTGTTGCCGTTCACCCCGGGTCAGTCGGTGGGGGTGTCGCACCCGTCGGTGCGTTCGTGGCGGTACTACTCGCCGGCGAACGCGCCGCGCGCGGACGGCACCCTGGAGTTGCATGTGCGGGCCGCGCCGGGTGGTGCGGTGTCGTCGCGGCTGGTGTATGGGTCGGCGGTGGGGGATCGGATCCACCTGGCGGCGCCGGTCGGAGATCGGCTGGCGTTGTGGTCGGCGGGTTCCAGTGATCTGTTGTTGCTGGTCGCGGGGACGGGCTGGGCGCCGGTGAAGGCGTTGGTGGAGCAGGTCGCGGCGGAGGGTGCCCGCCGGCGGGTGGACCTGTACGTGGGTGCCCGCTCCCGCAGTGAGCTCTACGACAGCGACGCGATCGACAAGATGGCGTCGTCGTACCCCTGGTTGACGGTGACCTACGTGGTGGGTGCCGATGTGAACCGGCCGGGGGAGTTCGTGCAAGCGGTGGACCGGGCGTTGGCCGATGGTGACTGGCGTTCCCGGCATGTGTTCGTGTGCGGGTCGGACCAGATGGTTTCGTATGCGGTGCAGACGTTGGGCCAGGCGGGTTTCCACCCGGGTCAGGTGCACCACGAAGGCCTGGGTGATCAGTGGTACGGCCCGGCCTGGCGTACGGCGGTGCAGCAGGCGCCCGTCGGTGACACTTCGGGAGGTGGGCACAGGTGAACGCGAGGAGTGAGCTTGCGAGCCCCGCAGTCGCGAACGGAGGCGGCCACAGGTGAGTGCGACCCCGATCAGCCGGTACGACGGGATGCAGATCTCCGGCGGTGTGCAGGTGCGGATGACCGCCGACCGGGTCCGGAGGTGGGAGTTCGGTGCCGCGTCGTTCGCGCGGCGTGGTTACGACAACGCCGACGTGGACCGCTTCCGGGTGCAGGTCGCTGACGAGTTGGACCTGTTGGCGACGCAGATCGCGACGTTGCGGGCGGAGAATGAGCGGCTGAACGACCGGGTGGAGTTGCACCGGCACGGGGTCATCCCGAGCAACGGGGCGGCGGCGAAGATCCCGGCGGCGCGGGAGGTGAATCTGCTGTCCGCGGCGCAACGGGAGGCGGAGCAGATCATCGCGCAGGCGCATGACTACGCGCGGCGGGTCGCCGAGTACGCCCGGGTGCAGTACGAGAGTTACATGCACGCGGCGGAGGCGGAGGCGAAGCGGGAGGCGGAGCGGGCGGTGACGGAGTACCGCAGCGCGGCCGGGTCGAGCTTCGACGACACGGTGGCGACGCGGGAGGCGTTGCGGATCTTCGGCGAGATGATGGTGTCGCACATGCAGGCGGCGGCGCGGCATCTCGATGATGGCAGCGAGCAGTTGGCCCGCACGATGGACCGGATCCAGGCGGAGACGGCGGGGGCGCCGTTCGTCGGCGGTGCGGTGGGGCAGTCGGCGTTGCCGCGGCACCACCAGCGGTGAGGTCGGGCGGGTGGGGTCCGCTGATGCCCCACCCGCCGGTGCTGGCGGGCACGTCCAGGCCGGGTCGTCGCGGAGCTTCGTCGTCGCGCAGCGTCCGCTGGGCCAGCAGCATTCGCTGATCTTGGTTAGCACACCGTCGCCCGATGCCACGCCCTCCGACCCATGGGTGTGCCCCGGGGGCCCGACGCACAATGGCGATCATGACTTCGTCCCACACCTTTGAGCCGATTCTGCGCCGCATCGCCGCCGAGATCGAGAGCATGGCCGAACGTGGTCGGCCTGCCGACTACATCCCGGCGCTCGCGGTATACGACCCGCGACGGTTCGGTATGGCAGTCGCGGAGCTTGACGGCACGGTGTACGGAGTCGGGGACTGGCGGGAGCCCTTCTCCACGCAGTCCATCTCCAAGGTCTTCACCCTCGCCCTCGACCTGGCCCGCGAGGGCGACACCTTGTGGAAGCACGTCAGCCGCGAGCCCTCCGGCAACCCCTTCAACTCGCTGGTGCAGCTGGAGTACGAGAACGGCATCCCGCGCAACCCGTTCATCAACGCCGGCGCACTCGTCGTCACCGATCGTCTCCACACCCTGACCGGCTACGCGGCGGGCACCCTCCTGGAGTTCCTGCGTGCGGAGAGCGGCAACGCGGCGCTCGCCATCAACGATGGCGTTGCCGCCTCTGAGTCCGCCCATGGCGACCGCAACGCCGCGCTCGGGCACTTCATGGCGTCGTACGGGAACATCGAAAACCCGGTCGCGGTCCTCCTCGACCAGTACTTCCGCCAGTGCTCCATCGAGGCATCCTGCGCCGACCTCGCCCTGGCCACCGGCTTCCTCGCTCGGCACGGCATCCGCGCGGACGGCACCCGTCTGTTGACCCAGAGTCAGGCCAAGCAGGTCAATGCCATCATGCTCACCTGCGGAACGTACGACGCCGCGGGCGACTTCGCCTACCGCGTGGGTCTGCCCGGCAAGAGCGGCGTCGGCGGCGGCATCATCGCCGTCGTCCCCGGCTGCTGCACGCTCTGCGTGTGGGGGCCCGGCCTGGACGAGCGGGGCAATTCGGTGGTGGGAGTTGCGGCGCTGGACCGCTTCACGACGCTCACGGGACTATCGGTGTTCTGACCGCGGGCCGTCTTCAACAGGTTGTCCTGCTGGACTGTGTCCTTCCGGTTCCCGGGGACTCGGCGAGGAGGTCACTGTGACCACGCAACGGCTCAGGGTTGCCGCGTACGCGGTGTGTCTGCGGAACGAGCATCTGCTGCTCGCCCGCTGGGTTTCGCCGGACAGGGCTCGCCGGCACTGGACGCTGCCCGGCGGTGGGATCGAGCATGCCGAGGATCCGTTCGACGCCGTCGTGCGGGAGGTGGCGGAGGAGACAGGGTACGAGGCTCAGGTCGAGCAGTTGCTCGGTGTGAACTCGCGAACGAGGACCGTGGAAAGCTACGACGGCGGAGTTGTCGACCTACACATGCTGGCCGTCTTCTACCGGGCCCGGATCGTTGCCGGTGAGCTTCGACCCGAGACGGACGGCACAACCGACCTGGCGCAGTGGATACCACTGGCAGAGGTCGCCGGCCTGGAGCGTTCGGTGGTTGTCGACATCGGGCTTGATCTGTATGGCAACGCGCCGCCCACGGGGCACACGGAGCCGATTCGCATGACGGGGCTGATGCGGCACTGATCAGCTGCCGAAGCCGGCAATGGTGTACGCGACGAAGCCGAGCAGCGCGAGGACCGTTGCCGCGGCGATCGCTTGCAGACGTACCCGCTTGGTCCGCGCGACGAGCAGGATCAGTGTGACACCGAGCACCGCCTCGATCACCGCGGTTTGCAGGCTGTCGGCGCGGTAACGCGAGCCACTGCCGGGTTCCGCGCTGCGGTTGGCCAGCATGGCCGCTTCGGCGAGCAGAACCGCGCCCGGCGCGGCCATGGGGATCGCTCGCAGCCGGGTCTGCCCGTCGTGGCTCAGTCCACCCGCCGCACCGAAGACGGCGCCGGCGAGGACCCCGAAGAACAGCCACGCCATCGTCGTCGGGGACGACAGATTCTGCACGCTGTCGTTCATCAGGACGACCGCCGCGAGGTAGTACGCCTCTACGGCGACGACCAGCAGCACGATCCCGGCGACTGCGGACCGCCGCCAGTCGGCGCGTAGCCACCACCCGATGCCGAACGCGCCGACCGCCCAGACGGCGCTTGAGTTGGCCAGGTTCGCCCAGGGGTACGGCAGGCTGCGCTGCAGCAACAGGTCCACCACGCCGAGAAGAACCCCACCGGCCAGCACCGTCACGACTCGGTGCCGGCGCCGGACCTCACGATCAATTGTCGTCACGGGGCAACGTTGCCACACTGCGCCACCCGGGACATCGGACTAAAGACGGGCTTCCTGCCGCGTCGCATCCGCCGTCCGGCTTGGTCACCGCCGTCCCCACGAACAGCGGGTGGTACCGATCAACCTGCAGGACGGGCCCGGAGTCGTCGACTTCTTCGAGGAGGATGTAGCTTCCGCGAGGCCGTGGGCTGGCCCGGCGCCAGCACGTCAGATGTTCGAGGCGTAGGCGAAGGTGACGGCGGCCGCCGCGAGCAGGAGCGAGTGCAGGATCATGTGTTCCAGGTTGGGCCGAGGGCGGTTGCCGATCCGCGGCAACACGACGATGGTCCTGGCGTACGTGCGGGCGTGCAACTGGGCCCAGGTCTCGCCGGTGCCGGCGGTCGCCCAGGGGACGGTCACCCCGGCAAGGTAGGGCAGCCACCACAGTGCCAGCCCGCCGAGGACGATGAGCAGTTCGAGGCCAGCGGCAGCGTACGCGGGGACGACGGTGTGCAGCGTGGCCGCGACCAGGACCAGGACGGCGGGCAACGTCATGACGGGCGCGTTGACCGCGACCTCGATGGTCTTCTCGCGGCGCGTGGCGGCGGTGACGTTGTTGAGCGGAGCGAGGTCCACGAGGGTCGTCATGGCGAAGTAGGCGACGGTGAGCAGGGGTGGCCCGATGCGGTCGGCGATCTGCTGCGCGACCGTCGGTGAGACGCTCTTCGTGGCAACCACGGCGGTGACGCCGGGGTGCGTGCGCAGGATGCCGCGCAGGCGTACGGCCATCGCGGTGAGCATGGGCCGCCAATCGGCGGCGGGGTCGGCGTTGCCGTTGACTTCGGTGGCGACGCGGTCGACGAGTGCCTGGAGCAGGGCTTCGCGCCTGCAATCGTCGACCCGTAGCGCTGGCGGTGCGATGAGGGCTATAGCGTCGCGTTGATGAGATCCCTGACTGACGCCACCACAGACCAGGCGCCGGCTGATCCGGCCGCCACCGACGACATGCTGGCCACTCAGCCCATCGGGTACTGGAGTGGCCTCGCCCACGCGGCAGTCACCCAGCATCTGCGTGACGCCATGGCCAGGATCGACGTCACGCAGCCGCAGTACTGGGTGCTCAACCGAGTTGATGGCGGGCCCGTGGCGCCGAGCCGCGAGGAGGTCGTCCTCCAGCTGACACCCCTCGCGGACGGGCCGCACGAGATCGCTCGTGTCATCGACCAGCTGCTCCACCGCGGCTGGCTCCGGGTCGACGCCGGGCAGCGCCTGCAGCTCACCGACGCCGGAGAGGCCGCCAGGGTGCGGTTGCGCGAGCTGGTGACCGAACTGCGCGCCGTGGTCCACAAGGGCGTCAGTGACGAAGAGTACGTGGCCGCGCTCAAGGTGCTGCGCACGATGGTCGCCAACGTCGCGGACAACGGGGGCTCCTAGGTTCGGCCCACCTTGGCGATCGCGGGGGCAAATCGCCAAGGTGGGAGCTACCCGCGGCCGTACGCGGCGCGCGCCTGCGCCACCTCGGCGGCCGCGCGCTCACGCCACCGGCGCTGCGCCTCCTGGTTGCAGACCCGGCAGACCCGGCGGTAGCGGCCCGTCGTGGCGTCGAGTTCACGATCGTGGCCGTTGCGGCACTGTGCCGCCTGCGCCCGGGTTCGGCAGGCCTCCGAGCGGCTGACCTGGCGCAGGTGCGTCGGTTCGATGCAGTCGGCCCTGCCGCAGGTCTGGTCGACGTCGAGGGCGGGGTCGTACCCGCCGACGAGGACCACGAACGCGGCGATGTGCGCCCAGGCCCGACCGGCGACCTTCTGGTGGATTCCTCGTCGTGACCCGTAGCCGTGGATGACGAGACAGTCATCGTCGGTGCGGTGCGAGCGCTCCAGCAGGTACGCGCGCAGCGACTCCTCGGTGTGGTAACGAGACAGACCCTTCACCGCCGACAGCACGCCGACACCGTACCCGCGCGTCGCTGTGGCAGTCGATCACCACAGCGACGCGCGGGGCGGCTGGCCTCAGGCCTGGCGGCCGAGCCACTCCCGGTAGCCGGTGGGCGCGATGACGGCGGCGTCGGGAGCGACGAGGACGTCACCGGGCACGGCGGCGAACATGCCGGCGCCGTCGTCGGTGGTGACGGTGCGCTGGTCACCGCGGGCCGCGAGGGTGATGCGCCCCAACTCGTCGAGGGCGAAGACGTCGGGGCCGGCGACGTTGCGGATGCCCTGCAGCGGCGTGCCCATGCTGACCTCCGCGACGGCCTGCGCCACGTCGGCGGCGGCGATGGGCTGCACGGGGGTGCTGGGCAGGCGGACGGTGGTGTCGTCGGCCGTCCACGACAGGATCGCGTCGACGAACTCGAAGAACTGGGTGGCGCGGACGATCGAGTACGGAACGGGACCGGCCGTGAGGATGTCCTCCTGGAGGACCTTGGCGCGGTAGTAGGCCAGGTCCGGCACCTGGTCGACGCCGACGATGGAGAGCGCCACCGCGTGACCGACACCCGCGCTCGCGGCAGCGGCCAGCAGGTTGTCCATGGTCGTCTGGAAGAAGGCGGGGGAGGCGTCGTCGAAGGTCGGCGAGTTGGTCAGGTTGACGACGACCTCGGCTCCGGTGAGTGCCTCCGACAGGCCCTGCCCGGTGAGGAGATCCACCCCGGTGGACAGCGAGAGCGGCACCACTTCGTGCCCGGCCGTCTGCAGGATCTTCACGACCTGCGACCCGATGAGCCCGGTCCCACCCAGTACGGCGATTTTCATGCCAATACACCTTCCCTGGACTATGTGCCGGTTGTCCGGCTTGAGGCAGTCCTAAACTCGGACTTCTTCTGTCCGAGAACAGTACTCGGACATTCGAAGTCCGAGAAACCGGGGTTGGTTAGGGTGGCGTCATGAAGATGTCCGGCGGGGTCGAGTGGGCGCTGCACTGCTGCGTGGTCCTCACGGCCAGCAGCACGCCCGTCCCGGCGGCCAAACTGGCGGAGCTGCACGACGTCTCCGGCAGCTACCTCGCCAAGCAGCTCCAGGCCCTGGCCCGCGCTGGCCTGATCCACTCCGTTCAGGGCAAGGCGGGCGGCTACGTCCTGACCCGCGCGCCGGAGAGCATCACCCTGCTCGACGTGGTCCGAGCCGTCGACGGTCCCGGGCCCACCTTCGTCTGCACGGAGATCCGCCAGCGCGGCCCGTTCGCGACGCCGGCCGATGCCTGCACCACGCCGTGCCCGGTCGCCCGCGCGATGTGGGCGGCCGAAGACGCGTGGCACCAGGCGCTCGCCGCCATCACGATCGCCGACCTCGCCCGCGACGTCGACGCCAATTCCGGCCCGGAGGCCCTGGCCGGCATCCAAACCTGGCTCACCGGCGAGAACACGGGCTGACCACGGTTCAGCCCGTGTGGCGTACCTCGCTGTCCCAGATCTGCGCCCACGGACGCCGCAGCCCGCGGCACACGTGGATCGGGCCGCCATTCTCGTCGTTGTCCACCTCAACCCGCTGGTCCACCCGGCCGGCGAGCGTGCACTCGTCGAACCAGGCGTTCAGCGGATCGGCGCGCTCCCAACCGACCGCGATGACCACGTCCGCGTTGGCGGGCGGTCGACCGAAGTCGACCATGCTGTTGTGCCCGGAGTACGCCCGGGGCAGCTCACGGGTCGGACCGTACCGGGCCAGCGCACCGGCCTCGCCATAGTTGCTGGTGAGGATGACCGCCCGGGAGCGTTCCTCCAACGGCAGTCCACGGTGGACGGCGGCGACCGAGTCGGCGAGAGCCGGCCAGCCGATCGTCTCGCCGGCGTCGTAGTTGACGTCGACGACGAAACCGGGCAACCGGTCGGCCGGCAGCACCGGCAGCAGCAGCACGATGTTGGGCAGCAGGAGCGGCACCGTGCCCAGCGCGAGCAGCCCTCGCCGCAGCCGGACCGACCCGCGCGACGCCCACGCGACGGTCACCACCGTGCCGGCGGCGGTGAGGACCAGCAGCAGCGGCGCGTCGTAGTAACCCTTGCCGCCGGCGATCAGCACGACGCCGACCACGACCACCCAGGCCCAGCCCACCGCCCGGTAGGCCCGCCACGCCGGTCGCCGCAGCAGCGCGACGAGGCCGGCGATCCAGATCGGTACGGCGTAGGGGCTGATGATGACGAACTGGAGAGTGAACGCGTCGAGGCGGCCACTGTAGGAGCTGTCGCCCTCGGAGATGGAGGCCGCCACACCGAGCTGCGGGAAGCCGTTCGCCGCCTGCCAGATCAGGTTCGGCGCGGCCAGCAGCACGGCGATCCCGGCACCGGCGAGCACCCACCGGTCCCGCAGCAACCGACGTGGCCCGGCGATGAGCACTCCGGCGATCAGGCCCACGGCCAGCAGTGCGGGCAGCACCTTGCTGAGCATGCCCACACCCAGCGTCAGCCCGATGCCCAGCGCCCAGCGGCTGTCACCGGTACGCAGCAACCGCACCGTGCACCACGCCGCGACCAGCCAGACCAGCAGGTCGACGGTGGTGGTGCTGAGCAGGTGCCCGCCGGCGAGCACGATGCCGGACAGCGCGGCGAGCCCTGCGGCGACGGTCTGCGCGCCCCGGCCGGCGCCCAACTCGCGGGCGATGGCGGCGACCAGCAGCACCGCACCGCCGGCCAGCAACGCCGACGGGGTACGCAGCACCACCAGGTTGCCCGGCGCGATCGTGTCCAGTAGCCGGGCCAGCACCGGGACCAGCGGGCCCTGATCGACGTAGCCCCAGTCGAGGTGTCGGCCGGCGAGCAGGAAGTACAGCTCGTCGCGGTGATAGCCGTAACGGCCGGCGAGCAGCAGCAACGTCAGGCTGGTCGCCGCGGCGATCAGCCACGGGGCGCGCGTGGACGCGCCGGGCTCCGGTGGTGACCCCGGCGATGGCGACTGAGCCGGCTCGTGAGGTCGGTCGATGTCGATCGCGGGCTCGCTCACCCGCTCATGATGACCCGCGAGGTGGCGGCGTGGGTGCCCGTGCCCAGGGTCCGGCGGCCTCCCGTGCAGGTGGCCCCGTCGAGTGCGAAGATCAGCTTTGTCACTCGGACCGAAAGGACGATATGCGCTATCGCACTCTGGGCGCCACCGGCACGGTGGTGTCGACCCTGTGTCTGGGCACGATGACCTTCGGCGCGGAGACCGACGAGGCCGGCAGCTTCGCCCAACTGGACCGCTTCGTCGAGGCGGGCGGCACCTTCATCGACACCGCCGACGTCTACTCCACCGGGGTCTCGGAGGACATCGTCGGCCGCTGGCTGCGGACGCGACCCGAGCTGCGTGACCGGCTGGTGATCGCCACCAAGGGACGGTTCCCGATGGGCCCGGGGGCGAACGACGCCGGCCTGTCCCGGGTGCACCTCACCCGCGCCCTGGACGCCAGCCTGCGGCGGCTCGGCGTCGAGGCCGTCGACCTGTACCAGGCGCACGCCTGGGATCCGCTGACCCCACTGCCGGAGACGCTGCGATTCTTCGACGACGCGGTGCGCGCCGGCAAGATCCGCTACGCGGGGGTCAGCAACTTCACCGGTTGGCAGTTGCAGAAGGCCGCCCTACTCACCCAGCACCTCAACCTCACCCCGATCGTGACCCTGCAACCGCAGTACAACCTGCTGGCCCGGGAGATCGAGTTCGAGCTGGTGCCGGTCTGCGAGAACGAGGGCATCGGCATCCTGCCCTGGTCGCCGCTGGGCGGAGGCTGGTTGACCGGCAAGTACCAGCGCGACAGCCTGCCCACCGGTGCGACCCGGCTGGGGGAGAACCCGCAGCGCGGCGTCGAGGCGTACGCGGGTCGCAACGCCGAGGAGCGCACCTGGCGGGTGCTCGACGCGGTCGGGCAGGTCGCCGGTGAACGCGGAGTGTCCATGTCGGCGGTGTCGCTGGCCTGGTTGGCGGCCCGACCGGCGGTCACCTCGGTGATCCTCGGCGCACGCACCACCGAGCAGCTCGACGACAACCTGACCGCCGCCGACCTGGTCCTCGACGCCGCACAGATGCGGCTGCTGGACGAGGCGAGCGCCCCGCTGGTGGGTGACTACCCGTACGGCGTCGCGGGTGTGCAACAGCGCGCCCGCAACCTGCCGACCACTCCCGGACAGTAACCGTCTTCCCCTCACCCATCTCGACGTGGTCGCCGAACTCGCCGGCGGCCCGACGGGAGAGTGAACCGCGGCGATAATGGCGGAATGCCGTTGCTCGTCGCACCCGCCCTGCCCGCCGGGAGCCTCGGCGCCCAGGAGCAACCCCACCTTCCGGTACGCCCCGGGCTGACGCTGCGGCCGTGGCGCGACGACGACGCCACGGCCGTCCGGGTCGCCTTCGACTGTCCGGCGATTCAGCGGTGGCACGTCCGTCGGCTCGACGGCGACGACGAGGCGCGGGCGTGGACGGCGCAGTGGGCGGGCCGCTGGCGCGCCGAGACGGCCGCCAGTTGGGCGATCGTCGACGCCGACGACCGACCGGTCGGTCAGGTGGGGCTGCGGGACGTGCTGCTGACCGAGGCGTCGGCGCAGGTGTCGTACTGGCTGGTGCCCGCCGCGCGCGGTCGGGGGATCGCCACCGACGCGCTGGGGGCAGTGACCCGGTGGAGCTTCACGCGGGCCGGTCTGCACCGGCTGGCCCTGGAGCACTCGACCGCGAACGCGGCGTCGTGCCGAGTGGCCACCCGGGCCGGCTTCACCGTGGAGGGTGTGCTCCGTGAGTCGGTTCGCCACGCCGACGGCTGGCACGACATGCACCTGCACGCACGGCTGGCGACGGGCTCCGTGGCACACACCCCCTAGACGAGTAAGACGGTCCTAACTCAAGACGGGCTGCGGGCGCAGCGAAGGACGCTCGCCGTCCGCTTTGGCTGCCTGCCATGTCGATGTGCTGTTGAGCGGTATACCTCAGAGGTATGAATATGACTCTGAGGTATACCGCTCACTACCGCATCCGCCCTGACGGAGGTGACCGACGGTCACCGCCGGCTGCCGGCTGCGCTCACAGTCCGGGCCAGGGTTAGGACTTAATCGTCTAGGTGAGCCGGCAGGCGTTCCGGTCGACGGGACTCAGTCAGGGAGCGGCCGGGACGCTGGTGGTGGTGCCGTTGGCGTCGGTGACGCGTACGTCGGTGGCGGTCGCGGGCAGGAGGGCTGCGTTGCGGCCGGCGTCTTGCCATTGCCCTTCGCCGACTCGGTAACTCAGCGCCGACCCCTCGGCGGCGACGAGAATGCCCTGGTTGTCGGGCAGTCGTAGCCGCACCGGTAGGGGTGCCGTCCAGTCCGCGGTCGTGCTGCCCACCGCCTCGAAGGGGAAGTACTTGCGGGCGAGCAGCGCGATGACGCGGGAAGGATCGTCGTCGTACTGGATGGTTTCCACGAGGAGCCGCCGGCCGTCGGGGGTTGCCCCGTAGACCGACAGACGGGGAGAACCGTTGTGGGTGTGCACTCCGACGGGATCGACGTACCCGGCGAGGGCTTCGGCTGGCGCGCTGAAGTTCTGCGCGGCCGGGTCGGTGCTCCACACCTGCTCCGCGCCGGGCAACGTGTGGCGGACAAGCGGTGGCGCCGGCCGGTCTTTGCCGTCCGGAAAGAGGATCAGGCTCGTGCTGTCGATGTGGATCATGTTCTCCCGGCCGACTGGAGTCCCGGAGAGCGCGACGGTGAGCTTCGTACGCTGTGGCGGCACCGACAACACCGCCGCACCGTCTCGGAACACCACCGGTGTGAAGGTCCGTTCGACTGTGCCATCGGGCTCGTACCGCAGTTCCGCGGAGAACTCCACCGGCCGCCCGAAGTCGAGCACCAGCAGCACGTCGCGCTGCGATCCCAGCAGTGCCGCCTGCTCGAAGCCGTCTGTCCGGACATCGGTGACCTGCGTCCGGGTGCCGACGTGCGGCCCGTCGGCGGTGGGTTCGACGAATCCGACAGTTGTGCCGTGCGCGGTGCGTTGGGCGACGTAGGCGGCAGGGCCAGCAGGCGTAACTCCTGCCCACACGACGTGCGGTTCGCCGCGCGGCAGATCCCCGACCTGCTTCGTTTGGCGCTGCCACGCCGCGCGGACCTGCCGCAGGTACCCGTCATCGGTGGCCAGATCACCTCGGGTGGGCTCGTCGAGCAGCGGGGCAGCGGCAGGTGCCCCTCCCGCGTCGCCTACCAGTTGAAGTCCGCCAGCCACCGGCACGGCCACCACGGCCGCGCAGACCGCCGCCAACACGGCCCGCCGGCGCACCACCCGGCGCCGACCACCCCGGCGCACCTCGCCGAGCAGGCCCGGCGGACTGACCAGGTCATCCGTCGCGCGATGCAGGATGCCGCGCACGTCACTGTCGTTCATGGTCATCGCGTACTCCCGGTTTCGGTCGTGGGCGTGACGAGGCTCGATTCGGCCAGCGACTCTCGCAGCCGCGCCAACCCGCGCGACGCGTGACTTTTCACCGCACCCTCGGAGCAGCCCATCGCCGCCGCAACGTCGGCGACTGGCAGGTCTTCCAGGTAACGGAGCACGACAGTGGCCCGTTGCCGGGCCGGCAACGCCCGCAGCGCCCCGACGACCAGCTCGCGGACCGCCACGGTGTCGGCGTGGTCCCGGGCGACCCCGTCGTGGTCCCCGAGCGCCTGTTCCGGACGTCGGGCACGCCAACGCCACCGGTTGATCGAGCGGTTGACCAGCGCCCGTCGCGCGTACGCCTCCGGGCTGGTCTGCACCCGACGCCATCGCACGTACACCTGCTCCAGCACTTCCTGAAGCAGGTCCTCCGCAGCGTGCCGGTCACCGGTCAGCAGAAAGGCGACCCGCAACAGCGCCACCGACCGTGTGCGAACGAAGTCATCGAACTCCGCCCCACGCGAATCCCTCATCTGCCCTCCCGGCCTCGTCACCCAGTAAGACACCACATCGGCTCGCGAGGTTTACCGGTTCACAGTTGAGGGTTCCTGGGGTCGGCCCAAAGGTACGACGGACGTCAGCGGCACACCCGATAGCGCAGGTGAAGCACCCGGTTGCCCTGGATCACCACGTCAGGATCCTCCAACAGGTGCTGCGCGTCGACCGACCCGAAGTAGCGCTTGCCGGACCCGAACACCACCGGTACGACGTCCATACGCACCTCCTCGACCAGGCCCGCGGCAAGCACCTGGCCACCGACCTCGCCGGCGGCGACCTCGACCATGCGGTCACCCGCAAGCTCCTGCGCCCTGGCCACGGCTGCCTCGACGCCGTCGACGAAGTGAAACGGCGCCTCGGGGTCCCAGCCCTCGGGCGCCGGCCGGTGCGTCACGACGACCACGTGGTCGATTCCGCCCGGCGGTTTCCCGTCCCAGCCGTCGGTCAGGTCGAAGACGTGGCGGCCGGCGACTGTCACCCCGATCTGGTCCCAGTACGGCCGGGTGTAGTCGTAGGACGTCTGCGACACCTTGAGCACTCCGCTGTCGTCCAGAGGGACGTCCCCGCTGGACAACCAGTCGAACAGAGGTCCGGGCTGGTCGTTCTCGTCGGCGATGAAGCCGTCCACCGACACCGAGCTGTACATGACCACCTTGCCCACGGGGCTCTCCTCTGCTTCGGGTGCCCCCAAATTAGCGTCTGGTGAGCTGTCGCTCTTGTAAGAAATCAATCGGCCGGCAGCGGCCAACTGTCCAGCGCGTGGCCGGGATGTTCGCGCAGGAACCGCCGCCGGTCCTCGACGTACCGGGTCGGCGTGAGCCCGGTGAACGCCCGGAACTCGTGGCCGAAATGGGCCTGGTCGAAGTAGCCTGCGCCACCGGCGAGGTCGGCCCAGTCGATCGGTTCGGCGGGGTTGATCGCGAACACGGTGGCGACGAAGCGGTAGGAGCGGGCCAGCCGCTTCGGCGTGACACCGATGAGCTCTTTGAACCGCTGTGCCAGATGAGTGCTGCTGACACCGGCGGAAACCCTCAGGTCGTCGATAGCCACCGCCCCGCTGGTCGCAGCGATGATGCTGCTCGTATGGCGGACCAGCCCCAGGCCGGCGGGTTCGCCCAGCCGTCGCCTCAGCTCCTCCTCGAGCAGCGTCAGCATCTCGTGCGGTCCGTCCGCCGTGGCCAGCCGGTCTCGCAGCTCGGCGATGGCGGGCCGGCCCCACACCTGCTCCACCGTGACCGGCCGGTCACACAGCTCGGCCGCGGGCATCGGCAGGAACGGTGCCAGCCCCCACGGCTTGAAATGCACGCCGACGGACCAGGTCCGGGGTGGGTAGCCGAACTCCAACGCGCGGGTGGACGTGGTGATTACGCAGCCGTCGGCGTACTCGACCGTCTCGATGTCGGTGCAGGCGCGGATGCGGAACGGCGCCCCGAGGTTGACGATGAGCAACGCCGCCGGACTTGCCGGCAGCGTCAGCCGGGCGTACGGCGGCGCACCCTCCAGGTAGTAGAGGTCGTCGATCAGCCCGTCCAGCGGCGGTCGTGGCACTCTGGACACGTACTCCATGCCCAGAGCATCGCCGACATCGCGCGCCGGGATGGTCCAGCCGCGCCGCCGAAGGCACTTGTAGGTGGTCGGCTTGGCAATCGGCCAGTAGCAACCCGTGCGCGGGCATGATCCACTCCAGGTCGCCGACATTGCGCTTTTCCTCGTCGCGGATACCGCCATGTCGGCGGACCGGAGTGGATCCCGTGAGTGCTCGCCCGTCGGCGAAAGGCCCCCGGCCGGCGCCGGGAGCCTTTCGCCTGGACCAGGCAGCTATCCGGCGACGAGCTGGGCTGACGCCTCGGGCGTCGGGGTCGTGCCGGTCGACCGGCGCAGCCGTAGCAGGGCGACGGTGCGGGCGCCGAGCACGCCGAGGTTGACGCCCGCCAGGCTAGGAAGCCCGGGATCCCCCACGCAGGACCCGAACGACAGGCACCACCCCTGACCTTCGTCAGGTCCCACCGGACACCGGTGGAGGCCTGCACCACCGGCGTCCGCGTGAGGATCAGCGGACGGCGACGGGATCGGCCGGTTGCGGTTGCGGGGCCGCAGGCCAGGTGAGTCGGCGTACGCCGGGAACGAGCGCGGTGCCCGCGCAGGAGGCGAGGACCAGTAGGCCGGCGATTGCCAGCGGCACGGGCGCGCCGAACGCGTCGGCGGCCAGCGGTGCCAGGGCGTACCCCAACGGCATAGCGGCCAGCGACACCAGCCAGTCGTAGGAGGTGACGCGGGCCAGAACCTCCGGCGGGAAGTGCTGCTGCACGACGGTCTCCCAGACCGGGTTGAGGTAGCCGAGGGCGGTCAGCGCCACGGCGTACGCGGCGATCACCGCTGGGGCGGGCGCGGCGACGGCGAGTAGGACCAGCGGCGCGGCGTAGCTGGCCAGCCCGAGGTTGGCCAGCAGCACCGGCCGGTGTAGCCGGACCCGCCCGGCCAGCAGCGAACCGGTGAGCATGCCGATCGCGCCGGCCTGCAACAACAGCACCCAGGTCGTCTCGCCGCCGAGGTTTTCGATGGCGATGGCCGGCCCGAGGGTCATCAGTACGGCGGCGGCGCCGTTCCACACGCCGTGCCCGAGCAGGCTGGTCCAGAACCAGTCGCGGGCGCGGACCTCGCCGAACCCGTGCCGTAGGTCGGCGAGGACGGAACGGCGGGGCACCGGCACGTGGCGGACGCGTACCAGCGCGAGCAGGGTGGCGCTGAGCGCGAACGACGCGCTGTCGAGGATGAATGCCCAGCCGGGCCCGGCGGCCCAGATCAGCGCGCCGGCCAGCGCCGGGCCGGCGAGCCGGCTGGTGTTGGCGGTGATCCCCATCAGGGCGTTGGCCCGCTGCCGGCCGGCCGGTTCGACGGTGCCGGCGACCAGCGGGGACGCGGTCGGCATGGCGAATGCCGACGCGGTGCCACCGAGCGCGGACGCCACGACGACAGTGGTCAGTGACGGGTCGTCGCCGAGCAACTGCAGGCCGACCGCGAGTTGGGTCGCGCAGCGGACCAGGTCGGCCAGCAGGGCGACCCGCCGGGCGTCGAACCGGTCGGCGACGACACCACCGAGTGGCAGCAGCAGCAACCGGGGGACCATCGCCGCGGCGAGGACGACGGCCAGCGCGCCGGTGGAGCCGGTGGCCCGCAGCACGGCCAGGGCCAGCGCGGCGGGCACCACCGCGTCGCCGAGAGCGGAGACGGTACGGCCCAGGAACAGCAGCCGGAAGGAGCGGGCGCGCAGGGGGTGAGGCATACCCCGCAACATACTTCGACGCCGAATCTTTCGGCAACGAATATTTCGGCGCTGACGTAAGCTGGGGCCATGACCGCCACTCCGGACGCCGTCGACCGGCACATCGAGCGCTGGCTGCCCGTGGTGCCCGCTCTCGACCCGGACGTCGAGGGCGCGGTGACCAGGATGATCAAACTGACCCGGCACCTGCGGGCGGTCAAGGAACGGGTCCTGGTCGATCTCGACCTGCCAGCCCACGAGTACGACACCCTGCACGCCCTGGCCGGCCGCCGCGGACGGGCGGCCCCCTCGGACCTCGCCGCGGATCTCGCGATGGCCCCCGCCTCGATCACGGCGCGCGTGGACGCCCTGCTGCGGCGAGGCTTCGTGCGTCGGATTCCGTCGACAGTCGACCGTCGCCGGGTGGACGTCGAGCTGACCGACGCGGGTCAGGCCGCCTGGCACGGGGCGATGGAAATCCAGGGCGCGGAGGAGCACCGGCTGCTCGGCGCGCTCACCCCGACCGAGCGGCGACACCTGTCCGACCTGCTGCGTCGGGTGCTGCTCGTCGCCGAGCAGCCGGAAGACGCACCGGAAGCCGACTGAGCGGGCCAAAATCGTGTGGCGGCCCGCGTACCGATGATGGAAGGGTGACCGGCGTGACTGCGCATGCGCTGGCCGGGGCCCTGGCCGACGACGGACGGCGACGGATCTTCGCGGCGATCGTGCTGGGTGCGCCCAGCACGGCGGACGTCGCCGAACGGACCGGCCTGCCGGCGCGGGTGGTGCTCACCGGGGTCCGCCGGCTCACCGACGCGGGCCTCGTCACCGGCGTGGACGGCGCGCTCGCGGCCGACGAGGCGTCGCTCCGGTCGGCCGCCCGCGACAGCCGCCCGGCCGACGACGCCGAGCCGGCCGCCGACCCGGTACTGCGGACCTTCCTGCGCGCCGGCGTCCTGGTCGGCCTGCCGGCCCAGCGGAGCCGGCGGCGGCTGCTGCTCGCGCACATCGCGGAGCGGTCGTTCGAACCGGGAACGCGCTATCCGGAACGAGCCGTCGACGACGCCCTCAAGCCGTGGTGCGCCGCGGGCGGGTCGGACCATGCCACGCTGCGCCGGTACCTGATCGACGAGCAGTTGCTCACCCGCGAGCACGGCATCTACCAGCGGCCCTGATCGTCCGCTGCGCCAATCGTCTGGTCGCGGAGCATCTTGCTAGCCTCGGCGCATGACCTCCTGCACGCCCGCCGACGGCCCACCGGACCTGTTGTTCCTGCTCTCCTGGGCGAGTCACGCGTTGCAGACCGAGCACGCCGCAGGGCTGGCCGAGCTGGGCATTTCACCGCGGGCGCACTATGTGCTTGCCCAGGCCCGCGCCGGCGATCTGACCCAGCGGGAGATCGGTGAGCGATGCGGCGTGGACAAGACCACGATGGTCGTCACGCTCGACCAGTTGGAGCGGGCCGGGCTGGCCGAGCGTCGCCCCGTACCGACGGATCGGCGGGCCCGGATGGTCGCGGTGACCCCGGCGGGGGAGCAGGTCCTCTCGCGGGCGCAGCAGGTGGTCCGGCGCATCCAGGACGACCTCCTCGCGACCCTGCCTGAGCAGGACCGGGAGGCGTTCCTGCGTGCCCTCCTGGCGCTGTTGAGCGGCCCGTTGGCCAACACCTCCCCGTACGCGCCTGGCAATCGATCCGGCTGCTGATCCCGATTGAGATAGTTCCGAACAAGACTATCTGCTACGGTCGTCCTCGTTCGTTTCCCCTGAACGAGGAGCCGTCATGAGCGCTACCGCCGTTGCGACCCCCACTACCCCATTGCTGCGCCGCCGCGCCCTCGGCGTCGCCGCCGCCGTCGTGGCCTGCCTGGCCATCTGGGCGATCGGCGCGCTGGCCGGAGTCGACTACACCGTCGAGAACCCGGGTCAGCCCGCCAGGGTCATCGGGGCCGGCGCGATCGTCACGGTCGCGCTGGGCGCCACCCTGCTCGGCTGGGCGGCGTTGGCCCTGCTGGAGCGGTTCGCCAAGCGGTTCGCCCGTCCTGTCTGGATATCGCTGGCCGTCCTGGTGACGTTGCTGTCCTTCGCCCCGCTGATCGGCACCGAGGCCACCGGCGGCGCCAAGCTGGCCCTCGGCGCGACGCACGTGGCCGTGGCGGTCATGCTGATCGCCCTGCTGCCGGCCCGTCGCCGCTGACCGAATGGATAAAGCCGTTGACCGGGCGGTGATGATCAACAGGTGACCACCACCGTCCGACCAACCTGGTCGACCAGCAACGTTCGGCCCGACCACCCCGACGCGGTGCAACTGCTGCGTGAGTACATGACCGAGATGGTGGTTCGCTACCACCGCCGCCCGGCCCTGCCCGGCGAGGTCGACGAGGCGCTGGCCGAGCTGCCCAGCAACGACCTGATCGACCCGAGCGGGCTGCTGCTGCTCGCCCACCACGGCGCTGACCTGGCCGGCTGCGCCGGGCTGCGCTGGCAGCCAGGCTGGGCCGAGCTGACCCGGGTGTTCGTCCGCCCCGCTCATCGTGGTGCCGGTGGGGGCACCGCGCTACTGGCCGCCATTGAGGAACAAGCCCGGGCGGCCGGGGCGGACCGGATCCGCCTCGACACCCGCAACGACCTGGTCGAGGCCCGCGCCCTGTACGCGCGGCACGGCTACCGGGAGATCCCGGCGTACTCGCGGGGCCCCTACGCCGAGCACTGGTTCGAGAAGCGGTTGACGCCAGCCGACGGACGCGCTAAATAAGTAGAGGAAGTTGAGCCGCCCAGGCTCAACCCATCACCTTCGGCCAGGAGAACCGAGGAGGCATGACCATGTTGATGCGTACCGACCCGTTCCGCGAGATCGACCGGCTCACCGAGCAGTTCTTCGGTACGACAGCCCGTCCCGCGACGATGCACCTGGACGCGTACCGCGACGGCGACCACTTCTACGCGGCGTTCGACCTGCCCGGCGTCGACCCGGACAGCATCGACTGCACCGTCGAGCGCAACGTGCTCACCGTCCGCGCCGAGCGTCGCCGGCCCGTCGGCGACGGCGTCGAGCTGGTGGCCGCCGAACGCCCGATGGGCACCTTCACCCGGCGGCTGTTCCTGGGCGACACACTGGACACCGACAAGCTGGAGGCGGGCTACGAGCACGGGGTGCTGACGTTGCGCATCCCCGTCGCCGAGCGTGCCAAGCCCCGCCGGGTGACCATCACGGCCAACGGCGACGGCCGTCGGCAAATCAACGCCTGACCACGATCGCCTGATCGACACGGAGACGGGTGGGATCCGGCGCGCCTACGCGCTGATCCCACCCGAGGCTGAGAGCCTTTTTCACATGGTGATCTCCGACGCTCCGGTACTGGCCCGCCCGACCGCGCCGCCCGCGCTGCCGAGCGGGCCGGTCGAGGTCACCGAGGCGTGGCTGCGCAACAGGCGGTTGTCCGAGCACACCCGCGACGCGTACCGGCGTGATGTCACCGGCTGGCTGCGCTGGTGCGCCGGCCGCGACCTGGATCCGCTGCGGGCCACGTTCCTGCACGTCAACGAGTACGCCCGCGCGCTGGAGTCGACAATCGGTGCCCGCAGCGGCCGCCCGCTGACCCCGGCGACCGTGGCACGTCGGCTCTCCGCGCTGTCCAGCTGGTACGACTTCCTCGTCAAACTCGGCGGGGTGCCGGCCAACCCGGTCTCCGGCGCGGACCGACCCCGCGTCGACCGGGACCACTCCGCCACCGTCGGGCTCACCCCCGAGGAGGTGGACGCCCTACTCGCCGCCGCCGACGCGGACACCGGCGCGACCGCCGTGCGCAATCGGGCCGCGATCGCGCTCCTGGCCGACCTGGGCCTACGGGTCGGGGAGCTCATCTCCCTGGACCTGACCGACCTCGGCACCGAACGCGGGCACCGCAGCGTGCGCTTCATCGGCAAGGGCGGCAAGCAGCGCCGCCGCGCCCTGACCCCCGGCACCGGCTACGCCGTCGACGCCTACCTGGCCCAGCGGGCCGCCGCCACCGGCGTGCCGGTGCCGCAGCTGACCGGGCCGCTGCTGGTCACCGCCAGCGGCGCCCGACTGGACCGGCACTCGGTGTTCCGGATGGTCCGTCGGCTTGCCCGCGCGGCCGGCATCCCGGCCTGGGCGAAGCTGTCGCCGCACTCGCTGCGGCACGCCTTCGCCACCACCGCCCGTTCCGAGGGCGTGCCGCTGGAGGACGTGCAGGACGCGATGGGCCACGCCGACCCACGCACCACCCGCCGTTACGACAGGGACCGGCACAACCTCGACCGCGACCCGGCGTACGTGGTGTGGGCGGCCCGGTCCCGCCGCCGCGGCTGATCCGCTCGACGTGGGCCCGCCGCTGAGCGCGACGCGCTCTACGTGGGCCCGCCGCCGAGCGTCCGCTGGTTAGTCGAGAACCGCGGTGGCTTCGACCTCGACGAGGAGATCAGACTCGCCGAGAGCACTGACACCCAGCAGCGTGATGGGCTTGACCGGGTCAACTCCCAGCTTCTCGGCCGCCCGAGCCACGCCTTCGCCCAACAGGGGCATCTTGTCGG
The DNA here is from genome assembly GCF_003205615.1 of Micromonospora arborensis. Classification (GTDB taxonomy): domain Bacteria; phylum Actinomycetota; class Actinomycetes; order Mycobacteriales; family Micromonosporaceae; genus Micromonospora; species Micromonospora arborensis. Next base: position 44,290 of record NZ_PYBV01000042.1, read on the forward strand.
CAGACCAGTCGACGACGTAGATGGTCAGCTTCGCCACGTCGTCGAAGGACCCGCCGATCTCGGTCAGGGCGGTGCCAACGTTGAGATAGCACTGCTCGACCTGGGCGGCGAAGTCTCCCTCACCGACTTTGCGCCCTTCGGCGTCGCGGGCCACCTGACCAGCGAGGAACACCAGCCTGGACCCGGTGGCGATCGACAACTGACGGTAGACGTCCGGCTTCGGCAACCCATCCGGGTTGACGAGAGTGACGGCCATGCTGACTCCTTCTGTCGTTGCGCCGAGCTGTCTCAGCTCTGCGGGCGGGGGCAGATGCAGAACGGCTGCCCGATCGGGTCGAGGAGCACCACCCACCCCTCGCCGCCGGGCTGGAACTCCGGCTTGGACGCGCCCGCCGCGACGAGCTTCTTCTCCGCCGCCGCGAGGTCGTCGACGTAGAGATCCAGGTGGTAGCGCTTGGCGCCGGTCGGGTCCGGCCAGGACGGCGGCTGGTAGCCCTCGACCAAGCCGAAGCCGATGGAGACGCCACCGGAGCTGATCATCGCGTACTCGGCCTGGCTGTGGGTGATCTCCCAGCCGAGCGCCTCGTGGTAGAACGCGGCGTGGCCGGCGGGGTCGGAACTGTCGAGGTTGACCATTGCGAGGTCAGCAGAAACTGTCACGTCGGCAGTATGTCGCGGCCGTCCGACAGGATCGGTCCCACGACACTCGCTGCGGCCGTACGTCGTACCTCGCTCGTACGGTCGACGGATGAGACACGGTCTGGAGATCTCCTGCGGCGGTGCCGCCGTCACAGTGTCCACCCTGGTCGAGCTGGGTGAGCTCGCCGAGCGCGCCGGATGGGACGGCGTGTTCCTGGAGGATTACCTGGTCCACTACTCCGGCGACGACCCGTTCACCTACGACCCCTGGCTGGTGCTCGCCGCGATCGCGGGTCGCACCGACCGGGTGCGGTTGGGCACCACGGTCACCGCGCTGCCCCGGCGCCGCCCGGCGAAGCTGGCGCGGGAGGTCCTCACCCTCGACCACCTCAGCGCGGGCCGCGCCACCGTGGCGGTCGGTGTCGGCGACCCCGCTGACCGGGGGATGGCCGCGTTCGGCGAGCAGACCGACGTGTCCGTGCGCGCCGCGATGCTCGACGAAGGGCTCGACCTGCTGACCGGGCTGCTCAGCGGCGAGCGGGTCAGCCACCAGGGCACCCACTACCGCGCCGACGGGGTGGCGTTGCGACCTGCGCCCGTGCAGTCGCCCCGAGTGCCGGTCTGGGTTGGCGGCAGCACCCAGGCCGGAGCGGTGCGCCGTCGTGCGGCCCGCGCCGACGGCATCGTGCCCTACAAGCTCACCGACACCGACGGGTGGTCCGACTTCACCCCCGACGAGGTCCACGAGTTGGTGAGCGCCCTGCCACCCACCCGCGCCGACGGTCAACCGTTCGACGTGGCGATCGGTGGTCGGCGGCGCCGATCCGACGAACGCGCCGAACGGGCGTACCTCGATGAGCTCGCGGCGGCCGGCGCAACCTGGTGGCTGGAGTTCGTCCCGGTCGACGACCCGGAGACGATGCGCGCCGCCGTCGCCCGGGGCCCGCTACGCTGAGCGCCGTCAGGGGGCGTCGAGTGGCCAGAGCGTCACGCGGGTGCCGTCGCGGCAGATGAGCCGGGTGTCGACCCGCCGGCAGCTGGTCAGGCCGGCCGGGAGCACCGCGATCACCCGGTGGCCGTCCGGGCCCACCGTCGCGACCAGGACGCGCCGGCCGTCCGACGCCATGCCCAGCAGCACCATCGACTCGCTGGCGACCCGAGCGCCCGCGACGGCGTCCCAGTGCGCCCCGGCCGGCCACGTCCAACGCCGCGCGCCGGTGCCCGCGTCGATGGCCCAACGGCCCTGCTGGTCCTGCCCGCAGATCAGACCCTGGCAGGGCCGCAGCGTCAGCTCGCCCGGCTCGATCGGCATCTGCCAGCGCGGCGACAGGCCGGGCAGGTCGTAACCGGTCAGCGCCGCCCCGCCGCTGCCGTTCGGGTGCCGCAGCACCAGGTGCGCGCCAACGACCTGGGGGTTGTCCGGGCCGTAGTCGGCCGGCGGAAGCCACCCCCGCCCGCGGTCGGTGCCGTCGCGGGTGTCGAGCAGCCGGGCCAGCCCGTCGTCCTGCACCAGCAGCAACCGCCCCGGCATGTCGGGCAGCACCCGCAGCACCGCCGTGGAGGGCACCGGCACCGACCAACGATTGAGGCCGGTGGTCGGATCGACCCCGTGCACGCTGCCCTCGACCCGGCGACCCGGCTCGGAGGCACTGCGCACCTCGCTCACCGCGACCGCCGCGTCGCCGGCCGCGTACACCCGCTCGGGTCGTCGCCAGACCGCCTGGCCGGTGCGGATCGACCGGGCGGTGGTCACCCTCGTCCCGCGGACCTGGTCGCGTTCGACGACCAGCAGCAGGTCACCGACGGTTTCGGCGGACCACCCGGAGGCGGGCGACACCGCGACCCGCCACCGCGCCGGGCGATGTGGCGCGGCCGCGTCGTAGGCACTCAGCGTCGGCGGGTTCGGGCCGGGGTCGACGACCAGCAGCAGCGGCCCCGCGCCGAGCACGGTCGCCCCGGCGGGAGCCGTCGGCCCGAGCTCAGGCGTCAGGTAACCGGGCCCGGCGGCCCCGCCGAGCAGGGCGCACACCACCAGCAGCAGCGCCACCCGCCGGCCACGGGATGCCTGCCGCGGTGGCCTGTCGTCGTCCCGGGGCGCGCCCCGGTCGTCGCCCAGTTCGATCAGCACCGACATGGGTGCCTGCGCTCGCGTCGGCCGGTCAGCAGAGCAGTTCCAGGTGGTGGTGGGCGTCCTCGGCGATCTCCTCGTGCCGCAGCCAGCGCCGCGCCCACAGCCGGGCCACCAGTTCCGCCTGCTCGTCCCCCCATGCGGCGTGTTCGACGAGCAGCGCGGTGGTCAGCGCGTACGCCAGGCGCAGCGCCAGGCCACGGGCACCGGCTTGCACCACCGCGGCGCCCGGGTCGGCGGTCACCGAGGCGACGGTGTCGCCCAACTGCGCGGCGGCGGCGGCCAGGGTGTCGGCCAACACCGGCGACAGGGGTCGGGCCAGGTCGACGGCGGCGGCGAGCCGGCCCAGCACCGGAGTGCCGGCGTCCTCCCGGGTCAACGCGCGCAGCACGTCCAGGGCCAGCACGTTGGTGGTGCCCTCCCAGATCGGCAGCACCTGCGCGTCGCGCAGCAGCCGGGGAACGCCGGTGTCCTCCACGTAACCGGCCCCGCCGAAGCTCTCCACGTACTCGCTGGCGGAGCTGACGGCGAGCCGTCCGGTGGCCAGCTTCGCCAGCGGCGCCACGATGCGCAACTCCGCCGCGGCCACCGGGTCGGCACCAACCTCGACCCTTCCCAGCAGCGCGAACGCGTGCCCCGCCAGTGCGAACGCGCCCGCCGCGTCGACCGCGAGGGTGCCCAGGGTGGCCCGGTGCAGCGGCGAGGAGGCCAGCGGCCCGCCGGCGACGTGCCGCACGTCGGCGTACGCCCGGGCGTAGTCGAGACCACGTCGCATCCCGCCGGCCGCCGCCGCCGCGTTGTGCACCCGGGTCACCACGACCAGGGTCATCGCCCGGACCAGGCCGGGCACCGTCGGGTCGCCCAACGGCACGGCGTAGGCGTCGTGCAGACCGATCTCGGCGGTGGGTAGCGCCCGGGTGCCGAGCTTGTCCTTCAGGCGGTGCACGGTGACGCCCGGTGCGGGTGCGCCCGGCGCCACCCCGTCGGTCAACGGTGAGTCGACCGCGTACCGGGGAACCAGAAACGGTGCGAGCACCCGGCTGCCGCGCCCGGCGCCCTCCGGTCGGGCCAGCGCCACCGCCATCGCCGAGTCGGCGGCGGAACAGAACCACTTTTCCCCGGTCAGCCGCCACGAACCGTCCGCTGCGGGTCGACCGATCGTGCGCGAACGGCCGAGGTCGGAGCCGCCCTGCGACTCGGTCATCCACTGCCCGCTGGTGATCGCCGTGGCCGGATCCGTGGAGATCAGCCGGGGCAGCCACGCGTCGCGGATCCCGGCGTCCACGTCGGGTGTGCTGAGCAGCGCCGCAGCCCCGTCGGCCATCGCCACCGGGCAGGAGAAGGTCGCCGACTCCGGCCCGTACAGGTGCAGCAGGGCGTGCTGGACGACCCGCGCGGCGGCACCCCAGGTGCCGCGTGCGTCCGCCAGGTAGGGCAGCGCGACCACGGCGTGGCGGGCGGCGGCGGCGCGTTGCGTGTGCCAGCCGGCGGAGGTGTCGACCCGGTCGATCCGGGCACCCCACGGGTCGTAGCGGACGAGTGTCGGCGGGTGCGCCTCCGCGTCGGCGTGCGCCGCGCGCAGCGGCCCGCTGACGTCGGCGGCCAGGTCGGCGAGGCGGCCCTTCGCGGCGGCGTGCCCGCTCGGGCCCAGGTGACGCTCCAGCCAGGACCGCAGGAGGGCATCACCGGCGTACGGGTCGACGGGGAGTGGTACCGGCTGCACGAAGCGGCTCATCGATCGACTCCTGGCACTGCTCGGGGGTGTGCGCCGACGGTAGACGATCCGTGGCCGCCGCGAACAGGGCAGTCCCGCGGCTGATTTCCGGCTTGTCGCCCTTTGGTGCGATTGTGTTCTCTACGGTCGGTAGTCGTGGGTGCCGGCCAGCCGTGGAGCCGACCGGCCCGGCGTCACCGCCCGATGCGCACCGGGTTGGCCTTCGCCGGGTTCGGCGTGGCGCTGTGCTGCGTCGGGGTAGCCGGGCTGGCCGCCTGGAACCTGCAGACCGTCCGTCAGGCCGCCGGCCCGATCCGGGAGACCGCCGACGGGTTCCTCAGTGAGGTGGCCCTCGGCGACAGCGACGGCGCGTACGACCGGCTCTGCGCGGACGCGCGCAGCCGCTGGAGCGCGATCGGTTTCACCAGTTGGGTGCGTACGCCGCCGATGGTCACCGACTACGAGATCACCGACGTGTCGGTGGCGACCCGCAGTGGGCGGCCACAGGGCACGGTGACCGTGAAGGTGACCCGCGACGGTGGGCTCACCGAGGAACGCCGCCTGCCAGTGGTCCGCGAGGGCGGGGACTGGCGGGTGTGCGGTGATCCCTTCTGAGCCGCCGGCCACCGCCCCGGTGCGACCCTGGTTGCTGCGACCGCGCGAGGGTGTGCAACCGACCCGCCCACAACCCGAAGATGGTGCACCCCACCTGCACGCTCACATAGATCACCGCGAAGAGCAGACCAGCCCGGCTGAACGCCTGCGGGATCGCCGCCGACAACCACAGGCTGCCCAGCGTCACCCCGATCAGGCGCCACGTCGGCGTTGGCGGTGACTGTCGCCGTGATCGTGACCGACCGGTTGCGGGTACGAGCAGCTCAGTCGCGGGGGCCGAGGTCGCCGCTGCGGTAGTGCCGGCGGCAGAGCACCTGGTAGCGCACCTCGGCGGTGTCCACGGTGTCGCCGATGACGACCTGTGCGCCCTCGCGGACGACCCGCCCGTCGACGACTCGGGCGTTGAGCAGCCCTTCCCGGCCGCACCAGCAGAGGACCTCGACCTGAATGCGGGCCACCTCGTCGGCCAACTCGAACAGGCGCTGCGCGGCGGGGAACAGTTGGGACCGGAAGTCGGTGGCCAGGCCGAACGCGAACACGTCGACGTCGTAGCTGTCGACCAGCTCAGCCATCTGCTCGACGTGCTCGACGGTGTAGAAGCACGCCTCGTCGCAGATCAGGTAGTCGACGCGTACCCCGTCGGCCCACCGGCCGCGGACCAGGGCCCGCAGGTCCAGGTCGTCGGTGACCTCGATGGCCTCATGGGCCAGGCCGATACGGGTGGTGACCTGCGGGCCCAGCGATCGGTCGATGCGGGTGGTGACCAGCCCACGACGGCCCTGCCGAGCGTGGTTGTAGTTCATCTGCAGCGCCATCGTCGACTTGCCGCAGTCCATCGGCCCCCAGAAGAACTTCAACGCCGCGGCGTGCACTGGACGCCCGTCGAGCCCACGCGCAGCCGCGCACCCGGCCGGCGCGTGCGGCTGGCCGGGGAACGGGTGGGCCAGGCAGGTCGGGGCGGTGGCGGCGTCGTCAGTCACGGTCGGGCAGCCTAGCCGATCGACCGGCCCTGATCTGTCGGGTGCGGGATGCGTGCTCAGAGCACCCGGGGTGGTGTGTTGCCGGCGGCGACGATGGCACGGCGGATCGGCACGGCGGCGAGGAGCGCGAACCCGACCACGAAGAAGATCAGGAGTGAGACCAGGCCCACCCGGTAGGAGGAGGTGAGTTGGAACACCAGGCCGAAGGCGAGCGGGCCGAGCCAGCTGGTGCCCTTGTCGCTGATCTCGTAGAAGCCGTAGTACTCGCCCTCCTTGCCGGCCGGGATGAGCTGGCTGAACAGTGAGCGGCTCAACGCCTGGCTGCCGCCGAGGACCAGGCCGATGGCCGCGCCGAGGACCATGAACGGCACCGGCGCCTCGGCGGGCAGCCGGAACGCGGCGATGATCACACCGGTCCAGAGCACCAGGCTGAGCAGCACGGTCTTCCAGGCGCCGATGCGCTTGGCCAGCGCGCCGAGGCTCAGCGCGCCGCCGAAGGCGAGGAACTGCACCAGCAGGATCGTCACGATCAGGGTGCCCTGCTCCAGGCGCAGCTCCTCGGTGCCGTACTGGCTGGCCAGGGTGATGACGGTCTGGATGCCGTCGTTGTAGACGAGGAAGGCGAGCAGGAAGAACAACGTCAGCGGGTACGCCTTGATCTCCCGCATGGTCCGCCCGAGCTGCCGGAACCCGTCGGTGACCACGTTGCCGCCGCCACCGGCCAGGGCTGCCGCGCTGGGGTGCTCGCGCATCCAGCGCAGCGGCACCAGCGTGAACACCGCCCACCACACCCCAGCGGACACGATCGACCAGCGGGCCAGGTCCAGGGTGCGTTGCGGGTTGTCCTTCTCGTCGAGCAGGGTGATCGCGACGAGGTTGAGCGCCAGCAGCAGACCGCCGCCGAGGTAGCCGATCGCCCAGCCGCGGCTGGAGATGCCGTCGCGTTCGTCGGGGCCGCCGAGCTGCGGCAGGAACGAGTGGTAGACCACGACCGCCGCGCCGAAGGAGATGTTGGCGACCAGGAACAGCGCCCCGCCGAGCAGGTAGCGGTCGCCGGTGACGAAGGCCATCGCGATGGTCGCGCCGGCGCCGGTGAACGCCGCCCCGCCGAGCAGGCGCTTCTTGTGCGCGGACCGGTCGGCGATCGCCCCGATCACCGGCAGTACGAACACGGTGAGGAACACCGACAGTGAGATCAGGTACGGGTAGTAGGAGCCGGCGGCGACCTTGATGCCCAGCGGGTACACGAAGCCGTCGCAGGTGTCCGCGCCCAGTTCGCAGCCGGCGGCCAGCTCGGCGACGGTGGTCAGGAACGGGCCGAGAAACACGGTGATCACGGTGGTCTGGAACGCGGAGTTGGCCCAGTCGTAGATGTACCACCCCCTGCGCTCGCGGCGGGTGCTCGCCGGAGGCGGGGTGTCGTCCACCGTGGGGGTCACGGTCTCGGCCATCGGGGGTCCTTGGATGGTCAGGCGGCCCAGTGGCCGCGGCTGCGGTAGACGTCGCGCAGCACGCCGACGTGATCGGTCATGATGCCATCCACACCACGATCCAGTAAGTCGTGCATCTGGGCGGGTTCGTCGATCGTCCAGACGTGCACCTGCAGACCGAGCCGGTGGCAGTAGTCGAGGAACCGGCGGTCCACCACCGGCACCCGCCCGTAGTGCGGCGGGACCTGCGCGGCGACCACCGACGGGGGCAGCCGCAGCGGCCGCCCGTGCAGGGAGGCGAGCCGCAGCCGGGCGACCCCGCGCATGCCGAGACTGGTCGCGATCCGCCCTCCGGTGAGCGCCCGCATCCGGGTCAGGCGGGCGTCGCTGAACGACGCCAGCAGCACCCGGTCGGCGGCGCCGGCCCGGGTCACGGTCGCGACCGTCGGCTCGACGCCGCCGTCGGCCTTCACGTCGATGTTGAAGCGGACCTGCGGCCACGCCCCCAAAACCTCGTCGAGCCGGGGTACGACGGCAGCGCCGCCGACGCGTACCGAAGCGAGGTCGGCCCAGCTCAGGTCGGCGATCCGCCCCGCCTCGCCGGTGACCCGGCGCAACGTCGGGTCGTGGAAGATCACCGCCACGCCGTCCGCGGTGGCGTGCACGTCGGTCTCCACGTACCGGTAGCCGAGCCCGACGGCGCGGGCGAACGCCTCGGTGGTGTTCTCGTCGCCCTCGGCGGCGCCGCCGCGGTGGGCGAACGCCAGCGGCGCGGGCGCGTCGAGGTAGCCGAATCGGGTCAACACGCGACGCAGTATGCCCTCGGTTGGTGGCCTGCGGATGGCCGGCCGGCGTCTGTCGCCCTCTCGCGCGGACCTGTCGGCGGTGCAGCGCGCCAGTCGCAGTCGTGGTCTTCAGCCGATCGGCGTGCCGACACCGCCGTGTTCCAGGGTGGCGCGCAGCCGTGCCAGCGTTTGGCCGAGTTCCGCGATCTGGGCCGGGGCGATCGACCGGCCGATGAGCGTGGCCAGGTGTTCCTGGAAGGTGCCTTCGGCGTCCTCGACGAGTTCCGCGCCCTGCGGAGTCAACTCCAGGAGCAGGGACCGGCCGTCGGCGGGATTCGGTACCCGCCGAACCCAGGACCGGGCCTCAAGCCGGCCCACGCCCTTGCTGGTCGCCCCGACCCCGATCGCGAAAAACTCGGCGAGGTCGGCGACCCGCGAACCAGGATGGTCACGGAGGTAGATCAGAAACTCGAACTGCGAAGCCACGATGCCGTGCGTCCGACGCAACGTCTCGTTCAAGGCGTTGTAGAGCCGCGTCTCACAGCGGACCAGGTCACTGAAGACCTGGGCGAGTGTGACGGACCCGGCACCGGAAAAAGATGCCGCGGCAGGTATATTAGCTTCCACGGCATCTACTTTATCGTCTGTGGGAGGCATCGGATATGAGCAGGGAACAGCGCGCGGCAATCGGCGCCATGCTGGGTGGCGGGCCCAAGGACTTCGCGCCGGAGCCGGTCGAGACGATGCGGCAGAACTTCACCGCGCTCATGGCGCGGTTCCCGGTCCCTCCCGTGCGGACCTCGGAACTGACCCTGGGCGGCCGTCCGGCGGTGCTGGTCGAACCGGAGGGCGAGACTCGCCCGGGCACGATCCTGTACTTCCACGGCGGCTCGTTCGCGCTCGGATCCCCGCAGACCGCGATGGGTCTGACCGCGAGTCTGGTCACGCGGACCGGGGTGCGGGCCTTCTCCCTCGACTACCGGCTGGCCCCGGAGAACCCGTTTCCGGCCGCAATCGAGGACTGCCTCGCGGCGTATCGGTCCCTGCTCGACAGCGGCGTCGCTGCCGAGTCCATCGCGTTCGCGGGCGATTCCGCCGGTGGCGGCCTCACGGTGACCACCACCCTCGCCGCCCGAAACGCCGGGCTGCCGCTGCCGGGCGCGCTGGTCGCGTTCTCGCCCGGCCTGGACCACACCCGCACGGGCGAGTCGATGGACACCAAGGAGGGCATCGACCCGTTCTTCACCCGGCAGGGCATGGCCCACACCGCGGAGTTCTACCTCGGAGGCCAGGACCCGAACCAGGAGCTCACCGCGCCCGCCGTGCTCGCCGACCTGACCGGGTTCCCGCCGATCCTGCTGCAGGTCGGCACGAACGAACTGCTGCTCGACGACTCGGTCCGGCTGGCGAAACGCGCCCGCGACGCCGAGGTTGACGTCATCCTCGACATCACCGCCGGCGTTCCGCACGTCTTCCAGTCCTTCATCGGCCAGCTCGACGAAGCCGACCAGGCCCTGGACCGCGCCGCCCTGTTCATCACGCAGCGACTACAGACCCCCTGAACGCAACGTTGGATCTCGCTGGTGAGCCCGTACGGACGATCATTTCTCGATCATCGACGGACCGGGAACGCCAGGGTTCCCCCGACCGCGTGACGTACCTCCCGGCGGCCGTGGGGGAGAACGCCGCGGATCGATCGCGGTGCCGGCCTCAGCGTGAGTGGCGGCGGTGCGCCCGGCTGAGGTCGATCGGGCGGCCGGGGTCGACGTGCCGGGGCAGGTCGGGTTCGTCGGGGCGCAGCGGGGCGAGGGTGTCGGTGAGCGCGTCGATGATCCGGTCGGTGGCCCGGCGGGCGACGCCGGGGTTGTCGGCGGCCGTCTCACCCAGGTCGACGGGAGCGCCGAAGTGCACCCGGATCACCGGGCGGCGCCACAGCGAGCGGGCGATGCCGCGCAGCATTCCGCGGGGCGCCTCGTAGGGCAGCACCTCGTGGGAGCCCCACTGGGCGATCGGGATGACCGGAGCGCCGCAGGCCAGAGCGAGTCGGGCGGCGCCGGTCTTGCCGCGTTCGGGCCACATGCCGGGGTCCAGGCCGATGCGTCCCTCGGGGTAGATGAGAATCACCGACCCCTGGGCGACGGCGACGGCGGCATCGTCGAGGGCTCGGTGGACGGCGCTGGTGCCCCGGTCGACCCGGATGTGCCCGGCGTGGCGCATGGCGGCGCCGAACACCGGTACGCGAAACAGCCCGGCGGTCGCCATGATCCGGGGGGCGATGCCGCGGGTCTGGCAGGCGGCGGCCATGACCAGGGGGTCGAACGGGCTGATGTGGTTGGCGGCCAGCACCAACGGGCCGCGGCGCAGGTGCGCGGGAACGTCGCCGGTGACCTCGAGTCGGGCAAGCAGGCCGACCAGGCCCCGCATCAGCAGGAGCGCGGTGCGCCAGATCAGCGGCGGTTGCCAGTGCGTGGTGTCCATCAGCGCGCCATCGTCGCACGTGGCAGCGGGGCCAGGAGGGCGGTCGGGAGACCGGGGTGATCAGAGTCATTCGTCCCGGGCCGGCTCGGGTCACCCCGGCCTCTACGACGAGCAGTAGTATTTACTACGTCTCGTAGTACGGATGGTTGGGGGTTCGAGTGGACGCGTTGGACGTTGCCCGCTGGCAGTTCGGTGTCACCACCGTCTACCACTTTCTCTTCGTACCGCTGACCATCGGCCTGTCCGTGCTGGTGGCGATCCTGCAGACGATGTGGCACCGCACCGGCAACGAGCGCTACCTCAAACTGACCAAGTTCTACGGCAAGCTCTTCCTGATCAACTTCGCCATGGGCGTGGTCACCGGGATCGTGCAGGAGTTCCAGTTCGGCATGAACTGGAGCGACTACTCCCGCTTCGTCGGCGACATCTTCGGCGCCCCGCTCGCCATCGAGGCGCTTGTCGCGTTCTTCCTCGAATCCACCTTCATCGGCCTGTGGATCTTCGGCTGGGACCGGCTGCCCAAGCGGGCCCACCTGGCCAGCATCTGGGCCGCCGCGATCGGCACCAACCTCAGCGCGTACTTCATCCTCGCCGCGAACTCGTTCATGCAGAACCCGGTCGGCTACCGGATCAACCCGGACAGCGGACGTGCCGAGCTGACCGACTTCCCGGCCGTGCTGACCAACAAGGTCGCCCTGATCACCTTCCCGCACACCCTGGCCGGCTCCTTCCTGGTCGCCGGGTCGATGATCGTCGCCGTCGGGCTCTGGCACGTCATCCGCAACCGCGACTCCGCCGACACCGACGCCTACCGCTTCGCCACGAAGTTCGGCTCCTGGGTCGTCCTGGTCGCGTCCGCCGCCGTGCTGTTCACCGGCGACATCCAGGGCAAGATCATGACGGACGTGCAGCCGATGAAGATGGCCGCCGCCGAGGGCCTCTACACCACTGAGAGCCCCGCCTCGTTCTCCGTGCTCACCATCGGCAGCCTCGACGGCAGCCGCGAGGTGTTCGCGCTCAAGATCCCGTACCTGCTGTCGTTCCTGGGCACCGGCGACCCGCACGGCACGGTGCGCGGCATCGACGACCTGCAGGCCCAGTACGCCACCCAGTACGGGCCGGGCAGCTACACCCCGATCATCCCGGTCACCTACTGGAGCTTCCGCTTCATGATCACCTTCGGGTTGGCTGCCGGCGCGATCGCCCTGCTGGTGCTCTGGAGCCAGCGCAAGGGCCGCACCCCGAGCAGCAAGTGGCTGCTGCGCGCCGGGCTGGCCATGCCGGTGCTGCCGTTGCTGGCCAACTCCTTCGGCTGGATCTTCACCGAGATGGGCCGCCAGCCGTGGATCGTCTTCGGCGAGATGCTCACCCGCAACGGCGTGTCCCGCAGCGTCTCGCTGACCGAGGTCCTCACCTCGTTCACCGCCTTCACGCTGATCTACGCCACCCTCGCCGTGATCGAGGTCAAGCTGCTGCTGCGCTACGCCAAGGCCGGCGTGCCGGACGTCACCGACCAACCCCCCGCCGACGACACCGACGACGCCGAGCGCCCGCTCGCCTTCGCCTACTGACCCCGGGAGCCCATCGTGGAACTGACCACCATCTGGTTTCTCCTCGTCGCCGTGCTGTTCACCGGGTACTTCATCCTGGAGGGCTTCGACTTCGGCGTCGGCATGCTGCTGCCCGTGCTCGGCCGCGACGACCGGGAACGCCGCGTCCTGATCAACACCATCGGCCCGGTCTGGGACGGCAACGAGGTCTGGCTGATCACCGCCGGCGGCGCCATGTTCGCCTCGTTCCCCGAGTGGTACGCCACCCTGTTCTCCGGCTTCTACCTGCCGCTGCTGCTGATCCTGCTGGCCCTGATCGCCCGGGGGGTGGCCTTCGAATACCGGCACAAGCGCCCCGAGGCGTCCTGGAAGCGCCGCTGGGACGCGGCCATCGTGATCGGCTCGCTGCTGCCGGCGATCCTGTGGGGCGTCGCCTTCGCCAACATCCTGCGCGGCGTGCCACTGAACGCCGAGCATGAGTACGTCGGTGGCCTGTTCAACCTGCTCAACCCGTACGCCCTGCTGGGCGGTGCGACCACCCTCGCCCTGTTCCTCACCCACGGCGCGGTGTTCATCGCCCTGAAGACCACCGGCGACATCCGCGAGCGCGCGGGCGCCCTCGCGGTGCGCCTGGGTGTCGGCGCCGCCGTGCTCGCGGTCGGGTTCCTCACCTGGACCTTGAGCATCCGCTCCAGCGCGGCCGCCGTCGTGCTCGCCGTCGGCGCGGCCCTCGCCCTGCTCGGTGGTCTCGCCGCCGCCCGGGTACGCCGAGAGGGCTGGGCGTTCACCGGCACCGCCGTGGCGATCGGCCTGGCCGTGGCCACCCTGTTCGCGGCGTTGTTCCCGAACGTGCTGCCCTCCACCCTGGACGCGGCCGGCACGCTCACGGCCACCAACGCCGCCTCCACCCCGTACACCTTGAAGATCATGACCTGGGTGGCGGTGATCTTCACTCCGGTGGTGCTGGGCTACCAGGCCTGGACGTACTGGGTGTTCCGCAAGCGCATCGGCGTGGCCAACATCCCGCAGCACTGACCGACGGCACGGACCCGCGCCGATCTTGCGCTTTCTGTCGTCCAGATGAGTGAAATGCCCTCTTAAGTCGCAGCAGAAAGTGCAAGATCGCGTGCCAGATCGGATCGGCGGCGAGGTCTGATCCGCCCCCGCTAGGGTGTGCCGATGCCCGCTGCCGTGCACGTTCGCGAACTCACCGCCGACGACCTCGACGCCGCTTGGGAGTTGGGCCGGTTCGCGTTCGGATCCGACTCGCAGCGCCCCGCGAGCACCTCAACCGCGGTGCCCGGCCTGACCCGTTACGGCGCGTTCGACGACGCCGGTCGGCTCGTCGGCAAGGCCGTCGACCTGCACCACGACCAGTGGTGGACCGGGCGCGCGATGCCCGCCGCCGACGTCGCCGGGGTGGCGGTCGCCCCCGAGGCCCGTGGCCGGGGCGTGGCCCGGGCCATGCTCACCGCCCTGCTGCGCGGCGCCCACGAGCGCGGCGCGGCGATCAGCGCGCTCTACCCAACCGTCGCCGCCCCCTACCGTGCCTTCGGGTGGGAGGCCGCCGGGGTGCTGCGGACCGTCGACCTGGCCACCGCCTCGCTGCCCCGGCACCAGCCTGCCGCACATCTCACCGTTCGTGCTGGCGCTCCCGCCGACCTGCCCGCCGTCGCGGCCCTGTACGAGCGGGTCGGCCGGCACCGCAACGGCATGCTGACCCGCCGGGGCGAGTTGTTCGACTTCTTCGCCGCCGACAGGGGCCTGCCCGGCGACGGGCTCACCCTCGTCGAGGCCGCCGGCGACCTGGTCGGTTACGCCATCTGGCAGCGGGGCCGTGGCTACGGCGCCGACTCCGTGCTCACCGTCGACGAGGCCCTGGCCACCACCGCCGACGCCGCCCGGGAACTCGTCGGGGTGCTCGGCAGTTGGGCAAGCGTCGCGCCGACCCTGCGGTTGTGCCCGCTCGACGGTGACGCCGTCAGCACCCACCTGCCGTTGGAGTCGGCCCGTGACCACAAACGGGACCTGTGGATGCACCGACCGGTGGACGTGGCCCGGGCGGTCAGCGCACGCGGCTGGCCCGCCCACGCCAGCGGCACCGTCGACGTCACCCTCGCCGACCCGCTCGCCGAATGGAACACCGGCACCTGGCGCTTGACCGTCGCCGAGGGCGCCGCCGAGCTGAGCCGGATCAGCGGCGAGGCGGACTTTCGGTTGGACGTCCGCGGTTTCGCCCTGCTCTACACCGGTGCGGCCCGCGCCCGGTCGGTCGCGCAGGCCGGGTTGCTGCACCACCCTGCCGGTGTCGACCCGAGCGCCCTCGACCTGCTGGGTGCCGGCGGCCCGGCACAGTTGCTCGACTACTTCTGAGCGACGGGGACCGCCCGCCCGCCCGGCTGGCCGCGCGCTGGCAACACTCGCGCGCGGCCAGCAGCGTCTCGGCAGCATTCGCACCCGGGCGGCAGCACTCACGCGCAGCCGCACACGCGTGGGCAACGCTCCCGGGCGGTAGCACTCACGCGCAGCCGCACACGCGTGGGCAACGCTCCCGGGCGCCAGCACTCGCGCGTGGCCGCACGCGCGTGGGCAACACTTCCGGCCGGGCGTGCGCCGGCGACACTGCGGTCACCGACTCGGGCGCGACGCCGACTCGCCGGTGGCGACGGCCCGGTCAGGCCGGGAGTGCCGCCAGCTCGGCGTTCGCCCGCTGGGTGACCAGGGTGAGCACCTGGGCGACCACCCTCGCCTCGTCGGTCGGGATGTCCCCGTACAGCCGGGTGGTGATGTCGGCGACGGCGGCGCCGACGCGGCGCTGGGTGGCGTGACCGGCGTCGGTGAGCCGCACCTGCGGTTCGGCGGCGCCGTCGTCGACCCGCATGAGGTCGGCGTCGACGAGGTGGGCGATCACCTCGTGCACCGCCGGCTCGTCGATTTTCAGGGTGGTGGTGAGCCGGTGCACCAGTCGTGCGCGCTCGACGGCGCCGTCGGCGAGGACGTTGAGCGCGATCACCTGCTCGAAGGCGAGCCCGAGCGGGGCGACGGCACGGTCGAGCAGGGCCCGGGTGGCGTAGTGGGCCTGGCCGATGACCTGGCCGTTGAGGGTGGGAGTGGTGGACATGATGCCTCCTTCAGAACGTTGGACTAACCAACGTTGGTGCGTCCAACGTATCACAGGTCGTGGGTCGCACCAACAATTCCTGTTAGGCTGCCGCAATGGAGTTCACCGCCCCGCAGTCGCCCGCCGGGTTACACACCACCCCGAGCTGGCTGCTCAACCAGGCCGCCACCTACGCCGGCCGACTCATCGGCGAGGGCTTCGCCGCGCACGACCTGCGCGGCTACCATTACCGGCTGCTCGCCTCACTCGCCGAGGACGGGCCCGCGAGTCAGGCCGACCTCGGCCGCCGCTGCGGCATCGACCGCAGCGACGTGGTGGCGGCCATCAACGACCTGGCCGGCCGAGGCCTCGTGGTACGCGCCCCCGACCCGGCCGACCGCCGTCGCAACGTCATCAGCAGCACCGAGGCCGGCGCCGAGGTGGCCCGCCGGATGGGCGAGACCGTCGCCCGCGTCCAAGACGACCTGCTCGCCCCCCTGTCCACCACGGAGCGTGCGCAGCTGACGCGGCTGCTCACCCGGCTGCTGGAGCACCACAGCCGGCACTGACCCGCCTCAGCGGGCCTCGCGCAGTTCCGCCAACCGGGCCTCGATCTCGGCCAGCTCGGCACGCAACTTCTCCGCCTGCTGCTCCGCCTCAGCCCGCTCGGTGCCGAGGATCTGCTCCACCGCCTCCTGCACACCCGGCACGTCGACCAGCGCCACCATCTTCAACGCCTCCGCCGGCTTCACCACGTACGGCTTCGCGAGGGCCTTGCTGCCCTGCTGCGCGGCGACGGTCCACTCACCGTCGGCGTACGCCAAGGTGACGGTGAGGCCCGCGGGGCCCTTCGGCTTGACGGCCTTGACCGCCCGCCGCGCCGGCGGCTTCTCCGTCTGCTGCTCCACCTTTGGCTCCTCCTGTCGCTGCGCGGGCACCCGCGGCGTGTCCAACACGAACTCCGGCGCGGGCGCCGCGGGTGACTCCTGCGGCTCCGGCTCCGGTTTCGGCTCCACCACCCGGCGACCGGCGCCCTTGGGAGCGACGGCCAGGTCGGCGGGGGAGAACGGCAACTCGTCGCGCCCGAAGCGCACCACCACGAACTCGTCGGACGCCTCGGGGTCGGTCAGCTCGATCACCTGACCGACCTGACCGGCGATCTGCCCCGCCGAGGCGGTGAACACCACCCGGGGTTTACGACCGGCCGCCAACGCCTCCCGGATGCTCTGCACGTCGCTAGTGGACAAACCCTGGCCGGCATCCATCACAACCCTCTTCCGTACACCTGTTTGATTGCTGTCTTGATACCAGCCGGCTGCGACAGCCGGCGCAGGGGGCTCGTGCCCCCTCAGCCGCCCAGCGCCCGCAGCGCCCGGTCCGCGTGGTCGTTCATGCTGACCTCGCTGTGGATCACCTCGATGATCCGCCGGTCCGTGCCGATCACGAACGTCATCCGCTTCATGCTCAACGGCCCCAACGGCACCCGCCGCTTGACCCCGAGCTGCTGCGCCACCACACCGTCGGCATCCGACAGCAGCGGGTAGTCGAAGCCGTGCAGCTTGGAGAACTCCGCCTGCTTCGCCACCGGGTCGCGGCTGATACCCACCCGCGACGCGCCCAGCGCCGTGAACTCCGCGGCAAGGTCCCGGAAGTGGCAACTCTCCGCCGTGCATCCCCGGGTCATCGCCGCCGGGTAGAAGAACAGCACCACCGGCCCGGCCGCCAGGAACTCGGACAGTCGCCGCGGCGTGCCCGTCTCATCCGGCAGCTCGAAATCCTCGACCACGTCGCCGACACCCACACCCGCCACCGCGCACCTCCGTTGTCCGATCGAACGCGCGGTGAGCGTAAGCGATCACACCCAGAGGGCCGCCACCTCGTCCGCCACCGCCGCGGCCTGGGCCCGCCCGGCCCGCGCCGCGCCCGCCCGCCGGGCCGGGTCCAGCACGTTGCGGC
Source organism: Micromonospora arborensis (assembly GCF_003205615.1). Lineage (GTDB taxonomy): Bacteria > Actinomycetota > Actinomycetes > Mycobacteriales > Micromonosporaceae > Micromonospora > Micromonospora arborensis. The sequence continues at coordinate 61,665 of NZ_PYBV01000042.1, forward strand.
CGATCGCCGTACGCGCCGCCGCGTCCGGCGTCACCACCGCCACCCGCGATCCGACGGCCCGCAACCCGGCCACCTGCGCCGACAACCGGGGCATCGGCCCGAACGCCGCCGACGTCGGCGCGATCACCAGCACCCGCTGCGCGTCCGCCGCCAGGTCCGCGTTCACCGACGAACGCATCCCCCCGTCGACGTAGCGGCGCGCTCCGACCGTCACCGGCGGCCACACGCCGGGCACCGCGCAACTGGCCCCGATCGCGTCCACCAGGGACACCTCACCGTCGCGGTCGAACACCACGAACTCGCCGGTGGCGGCGTCCACCGCCGTGATCAGCAGCCGCCGCGCCGGCCAGTCCCGGCCCGGCAGGAGGGCCTCGATCACCGCGCGTCGCGACGCCTCCGACTGGGTACGCGCCGCCACCGCCATCGCCCCGATCCGGGCCCGTGAACGCGCCGCGTCCCGGGTACGCCCACCGGCCCACACCAGCCGAGCCAGCGTCAGGAAGCCCAGCCGTGCCGGCGGCTCGCTCGACGGTGGCACCAGTTGCTCCTGGTAGAGCTGATCGAGGGGCACCCCGGAACACACCTGCGCGCCGACGACCGAACCCGCCGATGTGCCCCACCAGATCCGCCTCGGTGACCGGCACGCCCCGCTCGACCAGCCCCGCCAGCAGCCCCAGCTCCCAGGCCACGCCGGTCACCCCGCCACCACCGAGCACCAACGCCCTCCGCATGTGACTCTCCCCTCGACGACGCGTCCGCGCCGGTCACGGTAGCGTCGACGGGTCCCCGTCGACAGCCTTGGAGGCACCGTGGCACCCGTCACCGTCATCACCGGCGGCGGTCGCGGCATCGGTGCGGCCACCGCCCGCCGCCTCGCCGGGGCCGGGCATCACGTCGCCCTGTGCTACCGCCGTAACGATGCCGCCGCCGCTGCCGTCCTGGCCGACCTGCGTGCCGCGGGCGCACAGGCCATCGCGGTACGCGCCGACACCACCGACCCCGACCAGGTCGCCGAGTTGTTCGACGCCGCCGCACAGCTCGGCCCGCTCACCGGTCTGGTCAACAACGCCGGTGTCACCAGCCTCATCGGACCGTTCACCGAACTGCGCGTCGAGGACCTGCGTCGGGTCGTCGACGTCAACCTCGTCGGTTACGTGCTCTGCGCCCAGCAGGCCGCCCGCCGGCTGACCGACGGCGGCGCCATCGTCAACGTCTCGTCGGCCGCCGCGACCCTCGGCAGCCCCGGGGAGTACGTGCACTACGCCGCGGTGAAGGCCGCCACCGACACGCTGACCGTGGGCCTGGCCAAGGAGCTTGCCCCGAAGGGCATCCGGGTCAACGCCGTCGCACCGGGCCTCGTGCGCACCGACATCCACGCCGACTCCGGCGTACCCGATCGTGCGGACACCGCAGTCGGTCGCATTCCGCTGGGCCGCGCCGGCGAACCCGACGAGATCGCCGCCGCCATCGCCTGGCTGCTCGGCCCGGACGCCTCGTACACCACCGGGACCGTCCTGCGCGTCTCCGGCGGCCTGTGAGCCGGGGCGCCACGCGCCCCGGCTCACACCTCAGTGGGTGAACAGTTTCGCCGCCGTGATCAGCGTCTGCGCCACCCCGTAGCCGAGCAGCGCCGCCACCACCAACCAGGAGATCCACAACCGGGTCTGTTGCCCGTTTCGGCTGTCGTCGCTCATCGCGTGCCACTCCTCTGCGCCGTCGCGTCCTCGTCCACGCTCTGTTCCGCCGGTGGCTCGTGGTAGCGCTGCGGCACCGGCCGCACCAGCAGGTTCGCCACGAAGCCCACGGCCAGCACACCCACCATCGTGAACAGCGCCGGCCGGTAGGCCGCGGCCGTCAACGTGCCCGGCTTGCCCTGCGCGTCGAGGAACCCGTTGACGATCAGCGGGCCCGCGATCCCCGCTGCCGACCAGGCGGTCAGCAGCCGGCCGTGGATCGCACCGACCTGGAACGTGCCGAACAGGTCCCGCAGGTACGCCGGCACCGTGGCGAACCCACCGCCGTAGAACGACAGGATCACGCAGGCCAGCAGTACGAACAGCGCCGTCGCGGTCTGTCCGACAAGGGCCAGCAGCGCGTACAGGACCATGCCGACGCCGAGGTACACCATGTAGATCGGCTTGCGGCCGATGACGTCCGAGGTGGACGACCAGACGAACCGGCCGGCCATGTTGAACAGCGACAGCAGTCCCACGAAGCCGCCGGCCGCCGCGACGGTCACCGCCGAGGTGCCGTTGTCCCGGAAGAAGTCCTGGATCATCGGGCTGGCCTGCTCCAGGATGCCGATGCCGGCTGTCACGTTGCAGAACAGCACGACCCACAGCAGCCAGAACGAACGGGTCTTCACCGCGTTCGCCGCCGACACGTTCGCCGTGGTGACCAGCGGTTTCGCCGCGACGCTGGCGGGGTCGAAGCCGGCCGGCCGCCAGTCCTGCGCGGGCACCCGCACGTTGGCGACCCCGAACATCATGATCACGAAGTAGCCCAGGCCGAGCGTCACGAACAGCCACACCAGGGCGCTGCCCGACGCCGTCGAACTCGCGTTGGCCGGGTCATAGGCGGGGTCGTAGAACGACAGCAGTTGCCGGGACAGGGGTGAGGCGACCATCGCCCCGCCGCCGAACCCCATGATCGCCAACCCGGTGGCCAGGCCCGGCCGGTCCGGGAACCACTTGATCAGGGTGGAGACGGGGGAGATGTAGCCGATTCCCAGGCCGATGCCGCCGAGCAGCCCGTAGCCCAGATACAGCAACCACAGTTGCGTCGTGGCGATGCCCAGCGAGCCCACCAGGAAGCCCGCCGCCCAGAAGCAGGCGGAGACGAACATCGCCTTGCGCGGCCCGTTCGCCTCCACCCAGGTCCCGGCGACCGCGGCGGACAACCCGAGCATCACGATCGCGATGCTGAAGATGACCCCGATCGCGGTCTGACTGGTGTCGAAGTGGGCGATCAGCGAGTTCTTGTAGACGCTGGTCGCGTAGACCTGGCCGATGCAGAGGTGGACGGCCAGTGCCGCCGGGGGTATGAGCCACCGGCTGTAGCCGGGTGGCGCGATGGTGTGCCGACGATCGAGTGCGGAAAGCATGCGCTGCTTCCTCTCCGATGAGGACGAGAAACGTCCCGCACAACGTGCCCACACAACATGCAGTCGGCAAACCTCATGATCGCCGGACGGTCGCTGCGCTGAGCTGAGCGGTCAGTCAGCCGGAGACGAAGATCCACTCAATGTCGGCGACATGGGGGCATCCCTGGCGCGGGACACCCCCATGTCGGTGATCTGGAGTCGATCAGCAGCTACCGCAGGTCCGGGGTGTGCCAGCCACCGGCGAGCGCGTCGGCGTCCGCCGGACCCCAGGTACCCTTGTCGTACGACTGCACGGCAGCGGGCAGATCCAGGATCGGCGCGACGACGCGCCACTCCTGCTCGATCGTCTCCGCGCGCGCGAAGCGCAGCTGCTGACCATCCATCGCGTCGTCGAGCAGCCGCTCGTACGCCTCCTGCCGGCGGCCGAGAGCCGCGCCGAAGTCGACCGAGAGGTCCACCGGACGGCTGGTCACCTCGGCGCCCGGGCTCTTCGCCTGGATCGACATCGTGATGCCGTCACCGCGGCCGAGCCGGAACCGCAGCAGGTTCGCGGGCGCCTCGGCCCCACCCTCGGCGGGGATGAGGGAGCGCTGTGGCTGCTTGAACTCGACCACGACCTCGGTCGCCGTGCCGGGCAGCGACTTGCCGGTCCGCAGGTAGAAGGGCACGCCCGCCCAGCGGGGGGAGTCGATCGTCAACCGGGTGGCGACAAACGTCTCGGTGTTCGAGTCCGCCGCGACGCCCGGCTCGTCGCGGTAGCCGGCGTACTGCCCCCGGACGGTGGACTGCGGCGACAGCGGCTCGATCTGCCGCAGCACCGCGACCTCCGCGGCGTTGAACGCGTCGGTGTCGTCGGCGGCGGGCGCCTCCATCGCGATGAGCGCAACGACCTGCAGGATGTGGTTCTGCAACACGTCCCGGGTGGCGCCCACCGTGTCGTAGAAGCCGGCGCGGCCCTGGGTGCCGAAACCCTCGGCGAGGGTGACCTGGATGTTGTCGATGTGCTCGTTGTTCCACAGCGGCTCGAAGAGCCGGTTGGCGAACCGGAAGGCGTAGAGGCCCTCGACGGCTTCCTTGCCGAGGTAGTGGTCGATGCGGAACACCCGCTGCGGGTCGAAGGCCGCGCGCAGCGTCCGGTCCAGCTCGCGGGAGGACTCCAGGTCCCGCCCGAACGGCTTCTCCACGATGACCCGGCCGCGGTCGGCCAGGCCGACCGACGCGAGGCCCTCGACGACCGCGCCGAACACCGCCGGTGGGATCGCCAGGTAGAAGACCGGCCGCTCGGCGCCGCGCAGGCGCTGCGCCAGCCGCTGGTAGGTGGCCGGGTCCGCGTAGTCCCCGGAGATCATCGAAAGGTTGTCCGCCAGCCGGTCGAAGGTCGCGTCATCGACCTCGTTGTTGGCTTCGGTGACCGACTTGCGGGCCGTGGTGACGAGCTGCTGGTCGTCCCAGGGGGAGCGGGCAACGCCGATCACCGGGACGTCGAGGCGACCGCGCCGGGTCAGCTCGTACAGCGCCGGGAACAGCTTCTTCGAGACGAGGTCCCCCGTGACGCCGAACAGCACTACCGCGTCTGAGCGCAGGTCCATGGCACTTCCATTCGATCATCTGATCCTGATCTTCCGAACGGACAACGGTTCGGCCCGCTCCGAGAATTCCCCGCGAGCGTCGTGCGTGAGGTCGGCGACAGCGACGACCCACGTTAAGGAAGGTTTACAGTTCGCGGGTGCCGCGATTAACGTATGGACCTGATCGAAACACGTCAATCATGACGAGGCCTGGAGGCGCCCCATGCGTCGCACCGTCACGCGACTACTGGCCATGACCGCGCTCGGACTACCCCTCATCCTGCCCGCAACCCCCGCCACCGCCGCACCCACCGCACCGGCCCGACAACTGGCCGATGTCATCCCCGCGCCCGTCGAAACCCGACCCGACGCCCACGGCACCTTCCAGCTCAGCCCCCTGACCGTCATCCGCACCACACCCGGCTCGGCCACCGCCTGGCAGGTGGGCCGCCAACTCGCCGACACGCTGCGCCCCGCCACCGGCTACCCCCTGCCCGTCCTACCGGTCCGCTCCACCCCGCTGCCCGAGATCGCCCTGCTCATCGGGGGAGCGGACGCCCGCGTCGGCCAGCAGGGCTACCAACTCGACGTCACCCGCCGCGGCGTGACGATCCGGGCCAACACCCCCGCCGGCCTGTTCGCCGGCACCCAGACACTGCGCCAACTGCTGCCCGCCGACATCGAGTCACCCCGGCGGCAGCGCACCACCTGGACGGTCCCCGGCGGACGGATCGTCGACTACCCGCGCTTCGCGTACCGGGGCGCCATGCTCGACCTCGCACGGCACTTCCACACCGTCGACGAGATCACCGCCTACGTGGACCTGCTCAGCCAGTACAAAATCAACTACCTGCACCTGCACCTGACCGACGACCAGGGCTGGCGCATCCAGATCGACTCCTGGCCCCGCCTCACCAGCGTCGGCGGCGGACCCGGCACCGGAGTCGACGGCGTCGGCCCCGGATACCTCACCAAGGCCGACTACAAGGCCGTCGTCGCGTACGCCGCCGCACGACACATCACCATCATCCCCGAGATCGACATGCCCGGGCACACCAACGCCGCCCAGTCGACGTACCCCGAACTCAACTGCGACGGCGTCGCACCACCCCCGCGCACCGACACTGCCGTCGGCTACAGCTCGCTGTGCATCAACGACGAACGCACCTACCGGTTCGTCGAGGACGTCATCCGTGAACTCGCCGCCATCACCCCCGGGCCGTTCCTGCACATCGGCGGCGACGAAGCCCACGCCACCACCGACGAGGACTACCGCACCTTCATGCAGCGGGTCCTGCCCCTGGTCGCCAAGTACGGCAAACGCGCGTACGGCTGGAACGAGATCATGCAGGTCGACCCGCCCACCGACGCCGTCGCCCAGTTCTGGGGCACCGGCACCACCAACACCGACCTCGCCGAAGCCGCAGCCCGGGGCAACAAGGTCGTCATGTCGCCGGCCAACAAGGCGTACCTGGACATGAAGTACGACCGCAACACCCGCCTCGGACTGAGCTGGGCCGCCTACATCGAGGTCTCTGACGCGTACGGCTGGGACCCGGCCACCCGCGTCACCGGCGTCGGCGAGAACGCCGTCCTCGGCGTCGAAGCCCCGCTGTGGTCCGAAACGCTGCGCACCCTCGACGACATCGAACACCTGGCCTTCCCCCGCCTGCCCGCCATCGCCGAACTCGGCTGGTCCACAGCGGCCAGCCACGACTGGGAGTCGTTCCGGACGCGACTGGGGGAGCAGGCACCCCGCTGGCGCCTGCAACAGGTCGACTTCTACCCCTCACCCCAGGTGCCGTGGCGCTGACTCGTACCCCATCCCACGCCTTGGCGGGCACCGACCGGTGCCCGCCAAGGCTGGAGACCCCTCACCGCCCGGCAACCACGGCGGCGGCCCCGACCAGGACCCGCGGACCGGTCGGACCCGGCCGGGCCGAGGCGGTGATCGTCGCCGGTTCACCGACGACGTCACCCATGTCGACGGACAACCGGCCGAAGCCACTGGTGGACAGGCGGGCGGCCAGGCACGCTGTGCTGTTCACATTGGCGATGTCCTCGGGCACCCCGATCGACGGCGCGAACATCCGCGCCACCACGCGACCTGAGCGTGTGGGCGCCGAATAGACGTAGCAGCCGAGCAGACCCAACCGATCACACACCGCGCGGAGCCGATCCAGACGCGGGCCGAGCCCGGTGACCGCGTCGGGCGTGCTGACCGGCACCAGGATCCGAGCCCGACCCAGCGAGGCCACACACGCCCCGGCGAGCAGGTGACCGGGAGCGACACCGAGGGCGTCGACGACAGGCCCGATCTCGGCCCAGGTGGCATCTCGGACGACCACCGGACCCGGGTCGAACGCGGCGTGGATCAGATCACCAGCACGGACCGCCCGGCCGACGAACGTACGGCCCGACACCCGCAATCCGAACTCCTGCTCCGCACCCGGGCGTTGCGCGGCGAGGAACGCCACGGCGGCCACCGTCGCGTGCCCGCAGGCGGGCAGTTCCCCCTCGGCGGCGAAGAAGCGCAGGCCCACCGGCTCGTCGGCCGACGCCCGCCGCAGGAACACGGCGTGCGACGCCCCCACCCGGCCCGGCACCCGGCTCCGATCGGCGTCGGTCATGGTGGGGGAGCCGGACTCGTCGACGACAGCCGTGGGGCTGCCGCCGCGCCCATCCCGAAGACACGCGCGGACAATGGTGATCAACAGCGAGTCGGAAGCGGCCTCGTCGTCACCGCGCCCGCCCGACCGTGAGAGGTTGTTGCTCGGTGCCATCGCGATCATCTCCAGTGAGGACTCGACCATGAACCTGGCGTTTGATCGATCAGCGGGGACCGGACCGGAGGTGGTGTGCCTGCCCATGTTCAGCATGACCCGCACCGCCACGGCTGCCGCCTTCGGCCCAGCCTTCGCCGGTGCGGGCCTGCGGGAGACGTACCTGGACCTGCCCGGCCACGGAGACACCCCCGCCACCTGCCCACCCACCTCGCAGGCGGTGCTGGACACCGTGTGCCGGTGGCTCGACCAGCACGTCGACGCGCCGGTCCTGCTCGCCGGTGCCTCCTACGGCGCCTACCTGGCCGCGGGCATCGCCCGCCAACGACCCGAACTGGTTCGCGGCATGCTCCTCGTCTGCCCGGGCATCACCATCGCCCGCGACAGCCGGGACCTGCCGGCGGAGCCGCCGCTCGCCGCGCCCACGGGTTGGCTCGACGCCGCCCCCGCCGCACTGCACGCCCACCTCGATGCCGCCCTGGGCCAGCGCAGCGCGGCCGTCGTCACGACAGTGCTCGCGGCCTTGAACTCCGGCGGCCCCGGTGATGCGACGTTCCAGGAGAGGCTGCAGACCGGCCCCGACTACGCGCTGCCCGACGAGAGCACCGACGTCGTCTTCGACGGCCCGGTCACCGTCGTCACCGGCCGACAGGACGGGATCGTCGGCTACGCCGACCAGTTCCGCGCCATGCGCCGTTATCCCCGCGGCACCTTCACCGTGCTCGACGCCGCCGGCCACTACCTGCCGTACGAACAACCCACGATGCTGCGATCGCTCACCCAGGACTGGCTGCACCGCACACACTAGGCCCGAGCATCCTGGCCGAGACAGCCGCCGAACTCGGACGGCGGCGGCACCGGGAACGATGCCGCCGCCGTCCGAAACATGATCTCTAGCTGACGAAGATGCGCCGCCGCCGCCGGGACCGCCAGGTCAGGGCCGCGCCCGCGAGGATCAGGGCGAGCGCGACGCAGACCAGCACCGGCACCGGCACGCTGTCGCCGGTGATCGGCAGGCCGCCACCCCCACCGCCGGCCGGCGGGTCGTCGGAGCCGCCGCCTCCCGGAGGCGTGCCAGCATCGCCGGTCGTCGGCTTGGCCCTGGTGTTGCCACCGAGCAGCAGCAGATCGTCGCTCTCGGCGTCGTCGGTCATCGTCTGCACCGACGTCCTCGTGCTCCGCGGCAGGTACTGGTGCTCCGCCGTGAACTTCTGCGTCGACACGTTCTCCTTGGGCGACTTGGAGAAGTCCACGCCGCCCATCGTGTAGACGTAGACCTGCCCGCCGGCCTCCCACTCGAACTTGTAGTCACCGTCGCGGAACGACTTGAGATATTGCTGCCAGGTCTCGTTGAAGTCCCACTTCTCGCCGCGGATCGGCCACTTCGACACGTCGCCGCTGTTGATGATCGTGTGGTAATCGGTGGCCTTGTTCGCGTCCTGCAACCGGATCCACTCGGCCGCCACCCGGGACGTGTAGACACGGCGCAGTTCGGCGTACGCGGGATCTTGACTGATCTTCTTCTCCACCGCCGGAACGATCAGCTTCTCGACGATCTTCTGGTTGTGCTCGATCTGCGCCTTGGTGGGCTTGCACGGGTCGCCGGGCAGGTCGAAGTCGAACTCCTGCGGCACCGAGTTCACCTTGAGCGGAGCATCCAGAATGTAGATGCCACCGTCCTGCTCACGCACCTGCGCGGGCTCCGGCTCGATCCAGTTGCGGATGCCGTGCAAACAGGGCAGCCCGTTGGTCAACTGATTCTCGTCCCAAAACTGCCTGCCCAACTCGGTCTTCGGGTTCATGGCCGCAACGAAGTCGTGCTTCATCTGCAGGTCGGCCTCGAGCAGCACCCGCCCGGCGTCGGTCTTGCCGAACTGGGCGTCCATCACCCGCTGCGGCTCGTCCGGGTTGAGGTTCACCCAGAACTTCTCCGGGGTGAGCGCCAACCAGGTGAAGAACGAGTCGGAGATCAGCTGGGCCTGCTCCTGGCCGCCGAAGCCGGGGTTGGTGTCCGGGTCGGGCATCTTCTCGGCGGTGAACGAGTAGTCCAGGCCCTCGCCCCTGACCGGGGCGCCGACAAAACGCAGCTCCAGGGTGGAGAAGTCGACGCCGCCAGGCCCGCGCAGGCGCTGACCGGTGGGGTCGCCCTGCCGGATGCGCTCCATCTGCTGGCGCATGCTCTCCGGGGTCGGCTTGGACTGGTTGAGCATGTCGTTGAGGCCGCCGCGCGAGCCGGAGTTCGCCTGCGGATTCGGGTTCAACGTCGGGTCGAACTTGGTGTGCGGGCCGGGGGTGAACCGCACGACGGGGGTGGAGCGGTGCTGGTAGGCGGTGACCCGGGACTTGCCGTCCGGGTGCTGTCCGGCACCGGTGCTGAGCCCGCGCAACCTGGTGGTGGTGCTGGCCTCTGGCTCCTGGCCGAAGACGTAGCGCAGCGAATAGTCCTTGAACCGCGGATCCTTGAGCACCTGGCGGTCCTTGGGCACCTGTGTGTCATCGACCGCGCCACCTGACTTGATCTCGACGAACTCTTTGGTCTTGTGGTTGACCGCGTCGTACAGGCGGCGGATGACCTTGCCGTCCGCGTCCTTGACGTCGATATCGACCTCGCAGAGCCAGTCCGGGCCGACCAGGTTCAGGTCCTGGACCACCTTTTTGTGGAAGGCCTCGCCGCGCGTGCGGCGGGCGGCGTTTTCGATGTACGCGTCGTTGAGCCAGTCCTGGAACGTGCCGGTGTACGGCCTCGAGGTGGTCTGCCGTCTGTTGTAGCTGGCGTAGACCTTGCGCGGGTCGCCCTCTTTCCAAACGTCCGGGTCAGTGCCGGCCTTCAAGAGGTCATCGGGCGTGGGCGCCGCCAGCCCGTCCATCGACTGCCGCTGGTTCACGTAGTCGTACGTGTCCCACGCCGACTTGACCCGGGTCTCGTTACCGACCGGCAGCGTCCCCGGTTTCGACGGGTTGCCGGTCAGCTTGGCCCACTCGTCGCAGCGCTTGGGGGTCCGCGGGGCCGGGGCCGCCGCCGAGGCGACGGGCACGGCGCCGACGGCCAACAGCACGGCGCAGACGGCCGCCACCAGGCTGCGCAACAGCAGGTACGCACGGAACCGAACTCTGGGGTAGCTCATGTAGATCCCCATCCAGGGAGGGATACGCCGGTGCCCCTCCCGTTTGAAGTCATCTCGTCCCCGGCGCCGTGTGGCACCATATGGAACGGATCCGCATTGGCCTGCCCCAATGCGATCGACTGACAATTATGGGTATCTGTTCGTTATCAAGCGCTGAGTGGAGACCGGGCATGAGCGACTGGGCCGACAACCCGCGACTGAACACCTGGTTGACGGCCCAACAGACGGCTTTTCCGGCCTGGGCCCGGGAAACCGGGCAGGCGTGGGACTTCACCGTGGACTCAATGGACCGCCTCGAGCAGCTGCTGCGGAAGCGGTTGGCCGCCCGGCACGACCTGCTCGCGGCCGAGGCGGTCGAGCAACCCGCGGTCGCGGTGCCGGGGTGGTATCTCGGCGAGGTGCTCAACCGCAACTACGGCACGCGGTGGCACCGCAACCCGGTCGAACCCACCCACCCCGACCAGCCGAAGACCCCGTTCGTCCAGTTCCCGGAGGACCCCGAAGCGGAGTACGACGACGAGGAGAACATGCCACCGGTCTGCAACCCGATCAACGAGATCCGCAGCCTGTTCGTCCGCGAACCCAGCTATCACCTACGGCACATTGTCAACCGATTCGAGCGGTGGGTGCCGCTACGAGACCACTCTGGCTGAGCCTGGCCCGGCCAGCCCGTGCAGCAGCAGGTCGGTGAGGGTGTCGAGGGTCTTGTCGTCGTCACCGGCCGACTCGTCGGTGGCCGGCATCGCGTAGTTCAGGGTGGCGAGCATCGCGCCGATGGCTGCCGCGACCAGCTGCGGGTCGCCGGGCAGCGGGTGGTGGCGCTCGCGTAGGTAGTCCAGATGTTCGCGCAGCGTCGTGGTCTGGGCGCGCAGGTCGCGCCAGGCGCTGCCGGAGGCGGGATCGGCCGCGATCATCGACTGGAACAGGGCGACCGTGACCGGACGGTGCTGCCGCATCACCGTCCAGGCGATCGCGAGGTGGTCGCGCAACTGCGCCCGGTCGGTCAGGTCGTGGTCCTTGGGGTGATCGCCGCTGGCCACGTGCTCGTCGGCGGTGGCCTCCATCTCGGCCAGCAGCGCCTGCAGCAGCTCCTCCTTGCTGGCGAAATGCTCATAGAACGAGCCGGTGGCGCGCCCCGCCGCAGCCGTGATGTCGGTGATCTTGGTGTTGAGGTAGCCGCGCTCGCTGAACAGCCGCCGAGCCGCGTCCAGCAGCGCGGTGCGGGTCTGCGCGGCCTTGACCTTGCGTGTGGCCGTCTCGGGCGTGGTGCCTCGGGGCATTGGTGTCCTTCCGCGTCAGGGGTTGACGGGCCCATCCTAACGAACGTACTTTCACCGAAGAACAGTTCAGTGAACCGGGGTTCGGGGGAGCGGGGACATGAGAGCGATAGTCGTCGGCGGCGGCATCGCCGGGGCCACAGCCGCACTAGCGCTGCGGCACATCGGCATCGACGTAACCGTCTACGAGGCGTACGAGGACCCGGCCGGCAACATCGGCTCGTTCGTCAGCCTCGCCAGCAACGGGCTGCGCAGTCTGGACACACTCGGCTGCCTGGCGCAGGTCCAGGACGCCGGTGTCGACATCCCACGGCAGCGGATGTGGTCGGCCGGCGGTCACCTGCTGGCCGACGTGCCACGCGGCCGGCGCAGCACCGAAGCACTGCACAGCGTCACGCTCCTGCGTGGACGGCTCGTCGCGGTGCTGCGCCACGCCGCTACCGACGCCGGGGCGCGGATCGTGACCGGGCACCACCTCGTCGGCGTCACCGAGACACCAGAGGGTGTCACCGCCGAATTCGCCAACGGCGAGCGGGCCACCGCCGACCTGCTCGTGGCCGCGGACGGCATCTGGTCGACGGTGCGCCAACTGCTCGACGCGACCGCGCCCCGCACGGAGTACGCCGGTCTCTACGCGGTCTCGGGCGTCGCCACGATGGACGGTGTCGAGCCCGGGGTGTTCAACCTGACCTTCGCCCGCAACGGCGCCTTCATCCACCTGGCCGCCGACGACCGCGAGGTGTGGTGGCAGGCGCAGATCGCGGATCCGACCCAGCCGGACCGCACCGGCATCAGCGAGGCGCAGTGGCTGAGTCGCACGGCCGAGCTCTACCAGCAGGAGGCGGTGCCATCCGCGGTCATCGCGGCGACCACCCGGCTGCACCCGACCGTGCTCTTCCACGCGGTCGACCCGGTGCCCACCTGGCACAGTGACCGCGGCGTCCTGATCGGCGACGCCGCCCACCCGGTCGGCGCCGGCCAGGGCGCCTCCATGGCGATCGAGGACGCGCTCGTCCTGGCTGCGGCCCTGCAGGCCGAGCCGACCCTCTCCGCGGCGCTGACGGCGTACGACGCCGAGCGCCGCCCCCGCATCGTCAAACTCCTCGACACCGCCGAGGACAACCGTGGGGCCAAGAAGGCCGGGCCGGTCAAGCGACGCGTGCAGGCGCTGGTGATGCGCATGTTCGTGCCGTTGTTCTACGAGAAGGCCACCACCTCGCTCTACAGCTACGAGCCTGGCAAGCTCGGCCCGCGGTAGCCGCTGCCGATGTCCTCGGTCGACTGCCCTTACGCGGTCGGAGTTCGTCTGCGCTGCCGGTACGCGGCCGCTTTGGCCCGGTCTCCACAGCCGCGCATGCCGCACCAGCGCCGCCGCGCGCCGCGCGACCGGACTCGGCGCACTCGGCGTCGCATCCCTGCGCCTGGTCGCCTCCGACAACACGGCGGAGCCGACACGAACGACCGACCTGTTCCACGGCGTCCGCGCGATCGTCCGGGCTCCGGCCCTGCGAACGATCACCCTCGCCACCAGCGTCGGCCAACTGGGCCTCGGCGGTCTCGCTGTCGTCGCCACCACCCTGGCCGCCGCCGCGCACAAACCCACGCGGGCCGGCCTGCTCCTCAACTGGCCGCCGAGGCGATCCGTACGTAGGTGTTCACCATCGGCTGCTGGTCGCCGGCTTTCCGATCCTCGCGGGGGTGGCGGGCGGCGTACTGCTGCGCCGTCAACGGCCGGGGGAGAGGGGACGTATCGATGCTTGCTGAGCTTCTTTCGCAAGCGTAGGAAGAACACCACCACCCACCGTCGGCCCCTGCATCGATCCGCCGTCCAGCGTCGAAGGAGATGCGTGTGACCACACCCAGAGGGCTCCGTCTCGCCGTGTCCGTGCTGGTGACCGCGAGCACGGTCCTGCTCGGCGCGGCAGCCGCCGCGGCACCGCCAGCGACCTCCCCGTGCCACACCCGATCGACCTGACACCGCTGCTCGGCACGTACCGGCGTGAGGGTGTCATCGTCACCGTCTCCCGCGACGACGACGGCGCGCCCCACATGCGCTACGAGTTCGTCGACGACATGGCAGACCTGTCACCACCGCTGGAGATGACCCTGGAACCGGTCACCGAGACGGTCTTCACCGCCTCCGGCGCGGGCCCATCGTTCAGCGAGGACTACATGCCGGTGGTCTTCTCCACCCTCACCAACGGCACCCAGGTCTGCTACGTGGGTATGCGCGCCACCCTTAAGGTCGCCTGACAAGCAGCCACAACCATGAGTTTGGAGAGGATCTCCAGTTGACACCTGATCCTATGGCCGTTCACCCATTGCCGGCGCATGAGCGCATGGTCTTCCTCAAGCCGCTGGTCACCTCGCCCAAGATCGTGGTGGGCGAGTACACCTACTACGACGACCCCGACGGCGCCACCGGCTTCGAGCACCGCAACGTGCTCTACGGCTACGGCCCGGAACGGCTGATCATCGGCAAGTACTGCGCAATCGCCACAGGAGCCCGGTTCCTGATGGCCGGCGCCGACCACCCGACGATGGGCGTGTCGACGTTCCCGTTCACCATCTTCGGTGGTGAGTGGACCGAACGGACCCTCGATATCGTCACCGCCATGCCCAGCCGGGGCGACACTGTCGTCGGCAATGACGTCTGGTTCGGCTACCAGGCCACCGTCATGCCGGGCGTACGGATCGGCGACGGGGCCATCATCGCGGCCGGTGCGGTGGTCACCGCCGATGTGCCGCCGTACACGATCGTCGGCGGTAATCCAGCCAAAGCGATCCGGCGCCGCTTCGAGGAGGCGGACATCGACCGGCTGCGTCGCGCCGCCTGGTGGGACTGGCCCGTTGACCTGGTCACCGAGCACACGCGCACGATCATGGCCGGCACGCCCGCCGACATCGAGCACATCGCCAAAGAGAACGGACTGGAGCAAACCCCGTGACACCCGGTGTAGCTAGGGCCGGTCGCGGTTCGTGACACGCGTCCGTCTCACCGCTGCAGCGAATTCTCGGCAGTCGCGGTGAAGGACACCGGGCGAGGCGGCGGCGGTTCCGCTCGAACCCAGGTGGTTCCCGTTCGCGCCGTCCGCCGACGGCGCGAACGGGACGTGGCTCAGCTAATCGGGCCGAAGATCTCGGTACGGTCGAAGTCGGCATCCATGCTGTCCAGCACCGCTCCCAGTTGCTTCTCCTCGTACTTGAAGTGCGTCTCCATGACCGCCTCGATCCCGTCCAGGTGACGGTGTGCCACCTCCGGGTCGGTCGAGTCGGCCACCGCCGCCTGTAATCCACCGATGAGATGCTCAATCATGTTGTGGTCCTGAGTCAGCTTCGCGACCACCGGCGCCAGGTCGGGTCGCGCCCGTAGCAGTTCCGGGAACAGCGAACCGTCCTCGGCGCGATGATGGCCGGACAGGGCAGCGCAGAACCCGTAGCAGAACAACAGCAGGTCGTTGGCGGCGCCGGCGAGGTCGCCACCGTCCAGTCCCGCCCGCGCCAAAGCCAACGCATTGCGCAGCTTGCCGTGCACCCGCTGCAGTTCTCCGCCCCAGGCGGTGACGCGGTCAGTCGACAAGAACGCCCTCCCGTCGCAGCCAGGCAGCGCACGCGGTCGTCCAGGACGCGGTGTGCGGCTCGCGCGCAATGAACTTATGCGGCTCGCCGCCGTATTCCACGCCGTCGGCCAAACCGATGCCGTGGCTGCCGCCCGGGTAGACGTGCAACTCCACCGGTACCGCCGCGGCCGCCAACGCCCGGGTCCACTCCAGGGCGTTGGGCAGGCCCGGCGGGTCCTGAGCGGTGGCCCATACGAAGGTCGGGCACACCGACGCGTCCACATGCTTGGCCGGGGATAGCTCGTCCTTGATGGGCAGCAGGTCGCCGAGCAGGTGCTCGACCACCGGCGGCGGCAGCAGGTCGAGGTCGGCCAGCGCGTAGGCCAGGATCGCGAAGTCCGGTCGGGGCGGGTCGGCGACGCCCTCCTCGATGGACAGGACCCGGCCGGTCATGAGCAGGCCGGCGAGTTGGCCGCCCGCGCTTGATCCGATGACGCCGACTCGGCCGACGTTGAGGCCGTGGTCGCCGTTGCGGATGTGGTCCAACCCGGCCCGAGCGTCTTCGAGCGGGGCCGGGAACCGGTCCGGCAGCAGCCGGTACGACAGGACGAAGGCGTGGATCCCGAGTCCGGACAGCCAGCGCGCATAGCCTTCGCCCTCGTGCGGTGGAAGTTCCCGGAAGCCGCCGCCGGGCAGGACGAGAACGGCGGGTCGGGGGCCGAAGAACCGGTCCTCGGCGGGGTACAGCGTGATCTTCTGTGAAATTGGGGTGGGAATGGCCGTAGCCACCTTCCGATACGACGCCTCCATGCCTGACGATCCATCCGCCACCGGCACGCGACGCTGCTGGCACTATATGGCCCTGCTGAAGGCCCTCGGGGGCGGGGGATGAGGGGCCGACGGCCGTCCGCCGTTGCGCCGCAGCGTCTGGCTGGTGCGGGCCGCAGACCGCGCGGGCGCGCGGGGCATGGACGCGCACGGCGCACACGGCTCGGCACACGGTCCGGCGCGTGATCGACTCCATGTCGGCGATGTGGCGGTGTCCAGCGGCTCGGATGCCGCAATGTCGCGGATACGGAGTCGATCAAGGGCGGGCTGGTTGGCGCACGCCGCGCAGACGCGGGGCGCACGGCGCACGGCGCGACCCGGTCGGGCCCGGGTCCTTGTGGCGCGGCCAGGAAGTGCTGGCTCATCACGATGCGTAGTAGCGACAAGATCGACAGCGACCAACCGCCAGTCAACAGGGCGCCGGCCGCTGTCGTCAGCCTGGACGCGGCCACCGATCCTGATTCGATAATGCACATTATGTAAAGTCGCGTTATCTGGCGGTCCCCTCACGTCGGAACGAGCGACCGCTACTCACGGGTCAGTCCCGGCGGCAGGGCGTCGTCATCGGGCCCGACACGGCGGGCGTTGATCAGCGGGTTGCGGTGCAACGCCGCGACGAGGGCGGCGCTGCCGCCGATGTCGGTCCAGGTGTCGTCCCAGAGGGCGGAGACCAGCCAGGAGCGATCCGCGGGAAAGAGCAGGTCGGGCAGCGGCCCGTCACCACGCGAGTGACCGGTCCGCCAGGTCAGGGCCTGCTCGGGTCCGGCTTCGACCAGCACGTAGGACCAGTCCCCGTACAGGGACACCCGTGGAGCACGTGGGAAGACGACGTCATGCGCGCCGGTCTTGAGATAGCCCAGCCACCACGGCTGCTCCGAGGTGTACGCGGCCAGTTCGTCGACCACGGCGCGCTCCTGGTCGACGAAGCTGACGCCGTCGGGTGGATAGAAGGTGGCGTACGCGTCGTGCGGCCGTGCGTCGGACGAAGCCCAGCGGGGCGATAGGAACACCAGCGGCTGGTAGGTCCCCGCGCTGGTGATCCGGTCGATCTCGGCGGCGAGGTCGGGGCCGACGTCGCGGCCCAGGTGCCGTGCCAGCGCGAGGGTGCACAGCGGTGACCGGTCGTGGATCTGCGCGCCGCCGTGCGCGTCGGCGGCGAGTCGGCGCTGGCGCCGCAGGCGCGCGATGGCGTCGACGAAGTCGGGTTCCTGCCAGGGTTCGGCGCACCCCTCAGCCTGCCGGGTCGCGATGATGTCGGTTGCCGCCTCCCGGATCACCAGGTGTCCACGGCGACTCAGGGCCTCGATCAGGGTGGTCTTGCCGGCTCCTGGGGCTCCGGTCAGGACGTAGCGCCGCGGTTCGGTCATCGCACTCCCCCTCTTCCACGCTTTCGGGAAACCCGAAAATGCTGCATAATATCCGTTATGCATGACAAACAGGACGAATCGCTCATGGCGTTGATCGAGGAGTTCCTGACCGCGCGGGCCACCCGCAAGCCCTCCCCGCACACCTTGGCGGCGTACCGGCGGGACCTGCACACGGTGGCCGCCCTGGTCGCCGAGGCCACTCCCCTCCCCCTGGACGCACTGTTGATCACCGACCTCTCCCCCCGGGTGATGCGGGCGGCCTTCGCCCGGTTCGCCGCGCCCCGGGCGCCCGCGTCGGTGCACCGCGCCTGGTCCACCTGGAACGGTTTCTTCACGTTCCTGGTGGCCGACGGGCTCGTGGCGGGCAACCCGATGCCGGCGGTCGGCCGACCTCGGGCGCTACTCCCCCAGCCGAAGCCGTTGCGTGGCGCGGACACCCCCGAGGTACTGCTCGCCTCGGCGGCGCGGGACGACGGTCGGCAGCGCGATCCGTGGCCGGAGCGGGACGTCGCGGTGTTGGCGGTGGCGCTCTGCGCCGGCCTGCGACTGTCGGAGCTGCTCGCGCTGCGGGTCGGCTCGCTGGGTGGTCGGCCCGGCGAGCGGCGGGTCGAGGTGGCCGGGAAGGGTGGACGGCCCCGGGTGGTGCCGATCGAGGCGGATCTGGACCGGGTGCTGATGGACTACCTGGCGAGTCGGGCGCGGCGCTTCGGTTCGCGGTCGGTACGCCCCGACTCGGCGTTGCTGGTGGATCGGCGCGGTGAGCCGTTGCGCCGTGGTGGGCTGCAGTATCTCGTGGAGTCGTGTTATCGGCGGGCTGGCATCGGTGACCGGGTGCCGCGTGGCGCGCGGTTGCACGCGTTGCGGCACACCTTCGCGACCCGGTTGGCGGAGGACGGGGCGAGCGCTGCGGAGATCATGCGGTTGTTGGGGCATGCGTCGTTGGCGTCGTCGCAGACGTACATCGAGGTGACGGCCGGGCAGCAGCGTGACGCGGTGCGGGCCAACCGAACCAACCGCGCGTTGGCGGGTCTGGTGCCCACGGACCCGGGGTGAGTGGGGTCAGTGGGCGCGGTGGTCGGTGCCGTCCGCGGTGACGGGCAGTGGGCCGAGCACGGCGTTGATGAGGTGGATGCGGGCGTTGGTGGCCTGGTAGTCGGCGCAGACGGTGTCGGCGCGGTCGGCGAGGCGGGTGGTCGGCCCGGTACGGGTGACGGTGATGGTGACGCCGTCGAGGGTGGTGGCGGTGCCGGCGTGGGCGAGCTCGTCGATCGGGTGGGTGCCGGTGATGAGGTGCGCCTTCAGCAGGGTGCGTAGCTGGTCGGTGTGGTGGGTCATGAGGTCGTCCCAGTTGTCCTCGGAGAACGTGGCGGCGAAGGCGTCGTCGGTGGGCGCCAGGATGGTGACGGTGGTGCCGTCGGGTAGGTCGGTGAGGACGCCGCTGGTGCGCAGGGCCGCTTCGAACGTGGTGAGGGTGGGGAGCCACCGCAGGGCCTCGTCGGCGGGTTGGCCGGCGAGGAAGGTCGGGTTACCGGGGTCGGTGCCGGTGGGCAGGGCGGCGCAGAGCGGCCCGGTGACGTGGGGTGCCGTGCCGTTGGCGGCTGGTGTCGCGGCGGTGCCGCTGGTGCAGGCGGCGAGCAGCAGGGTGGGCACGAGGAGGCTGAGGGCCTGCAGTCGGGGGCGCCGCGTTGCGGTGGCGGTGTGCGGCACGGCGGCCTCCACGGGTTCGGGGTTGGCAGGTGGGGGTGCCGGCGGCGCGGGTGTCGGACCCGCGCCGCCGGCACGTTGGTTCGGTTAGTTGACGGTCATAGTGCGGCGCACTGGGCGGTGCGTGGGCCGTGCACGGTGTTGGTGATGCCGAGGTTGGTCGGTGCGGGGTTGTTGGCGGTGCAGGTGAGGGGGCCGCGGATGGTGGTGCCGACCAGCAGCGGGGTGTCGGTGCCGGTGGTGTTGGCGGACAGGTCGGCGGGGCCGGCGATGGTGACGTCGATGATGGAGACGGCGTCGGTGGTGTGCGCGATGCGGACCGGTCCGTTGACGGTGCTGTCGGCGAGGAGGATGCCGGCGGCGCCGTTGGCGGTCACGGGGCCGCTGATGGTGGTGGCGGTCGTGACGAGTGCCGCGCCGGCCCGGACGGTGACCGGGCCGTTGATGGTGGCGTCGGCGGCGCAGGTGAAGCCGGAGACGACCAGGGGTCCGTTACGTCGGCCGGTGAGGGTTGGGTAGACGCGTTCGCCGTCGGTCAGCTTCTCCACGCCCAGCGGGTCGAGGAGCAGTGGGATGAGGCCGCGTTCGGGTTGGTTGAGGGGAACGTAGTAGCCGTCGCTGGTGGTGATGACCTTCCAACCGTGCGCGGCGATGCGTTGCGCGACGGTGGTGCCGACGCCGCCGGGTCCGTCGGTGCGGGCGCCGTGGTACTGGGCGTCGGTGAGTTTGTAGGCGCAGGGGGCGTTGTCGAGGATGAGGTTGGCGGGGGGCGCGTCGAGCGGCGGCGGGCTGTCGCCGGGGTGGGGTGCCGGGTGTGCGGGGATGGGACGGGAGCCGCGGAAGACCAGTCGGCCGGTGTTGGCGGCCTGGAATTCGATGGCCTCGCTGCGGGCGTGCAGGATGTCGCCGAGGTCGGTGCGGTGGTAGTCGAGGAACTGCTGGAACGTCCACAGGGCGGAGTAGGTCTTGCGGCGCCGGTTGTTGGCGGTGTTGCCCTCGTCGGGTCGGGTCTGGCCGCCGGAGCTGCGCAGTTCCAGGAGGGAGTTGGTGACGTTCTTGAGGCCGAGGGTGTTGCGCAGGATGGTTTCCTCGCTGAGGCCGACGTTGCCGCCGCCTTCGCAGCCGTAGGGGCAGGCCCACCAGCCGGCTTCGGCGCCCTTGGCGTACATGTGGCCTTCGATCATGTCCTGGGACTGGTCGAAGATGGGTTGGGCGACGTTCTGGTGGCGCGGCGGCAGCATCGGGAGGTCACCGGCGCGGGAGTTGCCGAACTCGTGGCCGTCGTAGCCGGCGACGGGTCGGTAGTCGCGGACCATTCTGATGTACGCGGCGGTCTCGGGTTGGCGGATCAGGGAGTAGTCGCGGTTGAGGTCCTGGCCGGTGGAGTTGCCGCGGGTGTTGGCGGCTCGGCCGTCGCCGTTGATGGTGGGGACGATCAGGACGGTGGTGTGGCTGAGCAGGTCGGTGACGCGGGGGTCGGTGCTGAAGGCGAGTTCGCGGGCCATGATGAGGCAGGCTTCGCGGTCGCCGGGTTCGTTGCCGTGCACGTTGCAGTTGATGGCCACCGGGGCGGTCGCGGCGACGGCCGCGGGGGTGGCCGGTGGGGTGGGGTGGCCGATGACGAGCATGTTGATGGGTCGGTTCTGGACGGTGCGGCCGAGTTCGACGACGCGGACGCGGTCGCTGAGGGTGTCGATGGCGGCGGTGTAGGCGTACTCGTCGGTGTCGCTGGTGTATTGCGCGGCGTGGGTGGTTTCCCATTGGGTGCGCAGCTGTTGGCCGGGGTTGTCGGGGTTGCCCCAGGGGGCGGTGGTGGTGGCGGTGACCGGGTCGGAGTAGGGCTGTTCGGTGGTGCCGGTGCGGGCGCGGACCCGCCATTGGAAGGTGTCGCCGGGGTTGAAGCCGGCGTCGGCGAAGGTGGGCGCCTCTTGGTTGATCTGGCGGTTGGGTCGCCAGATGCCGACGATGGTGGGTGCGCCGGTGGGGTTGTTGTCGGCGTCGACGGGGGTGCGTTCGATCTGGTAGTCGGTGGCGCCGTCGACGGGTTGCCAGGCGAGGGTGGCGAATCCGTCGGCTTGGCGGACGGTGAGGGCGTTGACCTGGTTCGGTTGCGCGGCGCGTTGGGCGTTGGCGGGGGTGGGTGCGGTGGTGAGGGTGAGGGCGATGAGGGTTGACACGGCGATGAGGGTGGGTCGCTGACGTCTCATGTGGCCTCCGACGAGGTGATCGTGGCGTGTATCGGCCAGCATGATCGTCGGCGTCTGTCGATGCAATGATCTTGGGGGAAAAATCTTGCGACTCGGGGTCGCGCTCCCCCGCCGTGGTCAGGCGGTGCTGGTGTGGGCGCGCGGCGCGGTGGTCACCGGCCGTGCCGCAGGGCCCAGTCGAGGGCGTCGTCGGCGATCTGTTGCCAACCCTGCTGCGCGGGCAGCAGGTGGGCGTACCCGTCGTAGAGCTGGACCTCGGTGATGGTGTTGTCGGCCTTGTAGTGCGCGGCGTTGGAGCGCTGCACGCTGGGCGGCATGATGTGGTCTTCGGAGCCGGAGATGAACAGCAGTGGCGCGCGCTGGTCGTTGTGGTAGTTGACGGCGATGTCCTGCGGGCCGGGCAGCAGGTTGGCCAGGACGCTGTCCCAGAGGATGCCGCCGGCGGCGGGGATGGCGTAGCGCTCGTACAGGGCGCGGGCCTCGTCCTCGGCGAAGGTGTTGGTGAACGCGTAGTTCCACTGTTCGAAGGTGAATCCGACGGCCCGGTGCCGGTTGGCCGGGTTCTTCAGCACCGGGAAGGTGGAGCGCAGCTGCGAGAAGGGGGTCACCTTGACGCCTTCGGTGGGCGCCGAGTTGAGCACGACCGCCGCGGCGCCGTACCCCCGGTCGAGCAGCACCTGGGTGAACGCCCCGCCGGCGGAGTGGCCCATGATGATCGGCGGTGTGGGTAGCGCGTCGAGCACCGTGCTGAGGTGTTCGATGACCTGCGGGGCGGTCAGTGTCTCCAGGGGGCTGGGGTCGGCGTTGATCGCCTCGACCTCGACTTCCAGCCCCGGGTACGTCGGGGTGAGCACTCGGAAGCCTTTGGCCTGGTAGTGGGTGACCCAGTGTTCCCAGCTGCGGGGGGTGACCCAGAATCCGTGGATGAGCACGATCGTGTCCGGCGTGTCGCTCATGGTCAGCTCCGTGTTGTCCGGGGGTGGCGATGGCGCAACGGCGGTGGTGTCGGTGCGTCCACCCTAGACATTCGCGAGCCGCGATGGCGGTGTTATCGCCGGGCGAGTCTCAGCCGAGGTCGACGAGCAGGGGCCGGTGGTCGGACACGGTGGACGGCGGTGCGGTGACGGCCCGCACGGGTGGGAGCTCGTCGAGGGCGTGCCGGTCGGCGAGGATGTGGTCGAGTTGGACGCGGGGCTGCCCGGAGGGGTAGGTGGGGCGTCGGCCCAGGGGGCGCCAACCGGAGATGAGCCGGGCCAGACCCGCGGGCAGGTTGAGGTCGCCGAGCAGGACACGGGGGCCGGGCAGCGCGCGCAGGGCTCGGACGGTCTGGCGGAGTTGGCGGGCGTTCCAGCCGGGCACGAACGACAGGTGGGTCGCGGCGACGGTGAGCGGGCCGTGTGGGGTGTCCAGGATGGCGGCGAGGACGACGCGAGGTTCGTCGTGCAGCAGGATGAGGCCGCCGCGGGGGCCGGGGACGTAGACCGGTGAGCGGACGGGGGCGGGCTTGAGCCGGGTGACGTGCCAGCTGCGGACCGGGTGTCGGCTGATCAGGCCGATGCCGTAGCAGGGTTCGCCGTGCCCGTCGTCGTCGTGGCGCAGCGGGCGGAACTGTTCACCGGGGGTGCCGACGAGGGCGGCGGCGAAGCGATGGTGCGGCGCGTCGAGGGCGCGGGCGGCGATGGCGGTGAGGTCGAGGTTGCCGCTGCGGTGTTGGTCGCGGTCGACCTCCTGCAGGGCGAGCACGTCGGCGTCGAGGGCGCGCACGGCGTCGGCGAGCCGGTCGGAGTTGACGAGCCCGTCGGTGAGGGATCGTCCGTGCAGCACGTTGAAGGTGGCCAGGCGCACTCCTGCACCCTACGTGCCCGTGACATGGTTGCCCGGTGGTGAAGGTGTTGCTGTGTTCCGTGCTGGTGTTCGTGGCGGTTGGCGTGTTGGGGGTGTGGTTGCGGCGTACGCGGGGTCGTTGACCGGTGAGGTTGGCCACTCCGGTGCTGGTCAGGGACGTCCCGGTCGGAAGAATTGCCGCCCGTGGACGCCGTATCGCTGAGTACTCTGCTGGCCGCTGCCGCGATGGCCGGGTGGGTCGACGCCGTGGTCGGTGGTGGTGGGTTGTTGCTGCTGCCGGCGTTGCTGGTGGCTGCCCCGGGGTTGCCGGTGGCGACCGCGTTGGGCACGAACAAGCTGGCCGCGATCTTCGGCACGGCCACGGCGGCGGCGACGTACGCCCGCCGGACCAAGGTCGACTGGCGGGTGGTGGCGCCGGCGGCGGGGCTGGCGGTGGTCAGTTCGGGTGTGGGCGCGGCGTTGGCCGGGGCGGTGCCGGCGTCGGCGTACCGGCCGGTGGTGCTGGTCGTGCTGGTGTCGGTGGCGGTGTTCGTGCTGCTGCGCCCCCGGCTGGGGGTGGTGGCGGTGCCGCAGCGGCGTACCCCGGTGCGGGTGGCGGCGGTGATCGCGGTGGCCGGGGTGGGTATCGCCCTGTACGACGGGTTGATCGGTCCGGGCACCGGCACGTTCCTGGTGTTGGCGTTCACCGCGCTGGTGGGTGCGGACTTCGTGCACGGGTCGGCGATGGCGAAGGTCGTGAACGCGGGTACGAATCTGGGCGCGCTGGTGGTGTTCGGGATGACCGGGCACGTGTGGTGGTTGTTGGGCGCGGGGATGGCGGTGTGCAACATCGCTGGTGCGGTGCTGGGTGCGCGGATGGCGTTGCGCCGCGGGTCGGGTTTCGTGCGGGTGGTGCTGCTGGTGGTGGTGTTGGCGTTGGTCGCGAAGCTCGGCCATGACCAGTGGGTGGCGCGGTGAGGATGCCCTGATCTCGGGGGGGGGGTGTCCCTATGGGTTTCGTCAAGCGGGGGCGGGTGCCTGATCTGTCGGCCGTGGTTGGTAGGGGATCTTGTCGCGGAGCATGGCGAATAGGACGTCGCAGCGGCGGCGGGCGAGGCAGATGAGGGCGGCGTTGTGGCGTTTGCCTTCGGCGCGTTTGCGGTCGTAGTAAGCCCGGCTGGTGGGGTCGGCGAGGGCTGCGAACGCGGCGAGGAAGAAGGCGCGTTTGAGGTTCTTGTTGCCGCCTCTGGGTGGGTGTTCGCCGCGGATACTGCTTCCGGATCGTCGGGTAACTGGGGCGAGGCCGGCGTAGGCGGCGAGGTGCCCGGGGGTGGCGAACGCGGTGCCGTCGCCGACTTCGAGCAGGATCCGGGCGGCGGTCCTGACGCCGATGCCGGGCATCGAGGTCAGGACCGGGGCAAGAGGGTGCGCATCAAGCATCCTCTCGACCTCACCGGCGACCTGGTCGCGTTGTCGCAGGACGTCGCGGAGGCTGTCGGCGAGGCGGGGCAGGATCGTTTCCGCCGCTGTGGTGCCGGGGACGGTGACGCTCTGCTCGTCGAGGGCGGCCATGATCTGCTCGACGAGCCGCTCACCCATGCGGGGCGCGTGCGCTGCGGCGATCGAGAGGAGTTTGCGGCGGCCGGCCTTGCGCAGACCGACCGGGCCGCCGCAACGCGACAGCAACTCCAGGACCGCCTTGTGGTGAACTTTCGGGCCCAGCACCCGTTCCAGGGCGGGATGGATCTGCGTCAGCAGTCCCCGGATCCGGTTCGACACCCGGGTGGCTTCGCCAGCGAGGTCGTCGTCGAAGCCGACGAGGACTTCCAGCTCAGCCAGGGTCTCGTCGCCGGTGTCGACCCGCCGCAGCGTGTGCGGCAGGGTGCGGGCCGCGTCAGCGATGACGTAGGCGTCACGGGCGTCGGTCTTCGCCGAGCCGGGATGCAGATCGGCGATCCGCCGCATCGCCAGGCCAGGCAGGTAGGCCACCTGATGACCGCACGCCCGAGCCACCGCGACCGGCAAGGCGCCGATCGAGGCGGGCTGGTCGACCACCACCAGAACCGCACCGTGGCGGGCGAGTTTGTCGAACAGCTGCCGCAGCCGGACCTCGGTATTCGGCAACGGCGCGTCGTGCAGCCGCTTGCCGTCCGGGGCCAACCCGACCGCGTGGTGATCACCCTTACCGACGTCCAAGCCCAGGAAGACGCCATAACCGTCGTGCACCAGACCCGCCTCCACGCATCGCATCGTGGCCTCGGCCGCAGTCAGGGCGTCGGACTGCCGGCAGCCACGTTACGAAGAGACCTACCCCAACACGGGTGGCCGTGTCCCTATCAGCGGTCCGCCGACGCCACCCGACCCAGCGACAACACCCCCCGGATCATCCGAACGACAGGGGCAGGAAGTCATACCGGGCCGGGCGACCGAGGGTCCCCGGCTGGGGACGATCAAAAAGGTAACGGG
>NZ_PYBV01000043.1 GCF_003205615.1 Micromonospora arborensis
CCGCCGCTTGAAACCGCCGCCTCGGATACCGCAATGTCGGCGATCTGGAGTGGATCTTGCCGGGGCGGGTCGGTCTGGGCGTCGGCGGCGTACCGCACCGCGTGACCCGAAACTCGGGTGCGGTCGGCCTGGCGTACCCCTAGGCTCCCGCTCCAACGGCTGGCACGGCCCCCGGTCGGCTGGGAAAGGAGCGGAGCGATGACGGCACACCTGTTCGCAGTCAGCTTCGACGCGAGCCAGCCTCGGCAGCTCGCGCAGTTCTGGTCCGGGCTCCTGGGGCGGGAGGTCGTCGACGATCCGCACGACGGCGTCCTGCTCCGGCCCGCCAGGGACACCGAGTTCGGCATCCGCTTCGCCCCGAACCAGCAGCCGAAGGTCGTCCAGAACCGGATGCACTTCGACCTGACGAGCAGCTCGCTGGAGGACCAGCGGCAGACGGTGGCCAGGGCACTGGACCTCGGCGCGCGGCACGCCGACATCGGGCAGGGCCCGGAAATCGATCATGTGGTGCTCGCCGACCCCGAGGGCAACGAGTTCGACGTCATCGCGCCGGGCAACAACTTCCTCGCCGGCTGCGGGTTCGTCGGTGCGCTGGCCTGCGACGGGTCGCAGAAGGTCGGGTACTTCTGGAGCGCGGCGCTGGGGTGGCCGCTGGTCTGGGACCAGGGCGAGGAGACCGCGATCCAGTCACCCAACGGCGGCACGAAGATCACGTGGGGCGGTCCGCCGTACATGCCGAACGGAGGCAGGGACCGGGTGCGGTTCGACCTCGCGCCAGACCCCGACGTCGACCCGCAGGCAGAGGTCGACCGTCTGCTCTCGCTCGGAGCGACCCGGATCGACACCGACGCGGCGGCCGGCCGGTTGGTGCTGGCCGATCCCGACGGCGCCGAGTTCAGCCTGCTGACATCTCGTTAGCCCACGGTCGCGCCGCGGCCTGCCCGGACCATCAAGATTGAGTGGGATCCAGCCCGACTCGCCGAAACGAATTGGACAACGGCGGCACCGGTCGGTCAGAGTGGTCGGCCGTGAGATACCTGCGTACCGGTGGTCCGGCCGCGATCCGGCGGCCCCGGCCCACCGACTCCGACGAGTTCGTCGCCGCCGTGCGGCGCAGTCGGGACCTGCACCACCCGTGGTTGGCCGCGCCGGCCAGCCCGGAGGAGTACGACAGCTACCTGAGGCGGATCCGCCGCCGCGACAGTGCCGGTTACCTGATCTGTGACCGGGCCAGCGGCGAGATCGCCGGTTACGTGAACATCAGCGGGATCGTGCTCGGTGCGCTGCGCGGTGGGTACCTCGGGTATGCGGCGTTCCTGCCGTACAGCGGCACCGGGCACGCCTCGGCCGGTGTCGCCCTGGTGATCGACCACGCGTTCCACTCGGTCGGGCTGCACCGGCTGGAGGCGAACATCCAGCCGGGCAACGAGCCGTCCCGGCGGGTGGCCCGCAAGCTCGGTTTCCGGTTGGAGGGCTTCTCGCCGGACTACCTGTTCATCGACGGCGCCTGGCGTGACCACGAGCGCTGGGCGATCACCGCGCCAGCGTCGACCTGACCGCGACGACGCTCGTCATGCTGGCTGGTAATTCGCCTGTAACAGCGACAAAAGCGCATAGACGTAATGACGTCGGTCAACGGATATGATCCGCCTCCATTACCCTTAGCGAAGTGACGTTCAGCCATGGCAACGAGCGATGGCCGGTCCGTGTGCGTAGTGAGCATGGCGAGGTTCTGGGCGCCGGAATGGCGTTGGATGATCGCCACGTCCTGACCTGCGCCCACGTTGTCAGCGCAGGCGGCGAAACGGCGTCCCCCGGCACCGAGCCGACGTGGCCGGTCCTTGTCGACCTCGTCGGCCAGGCGGTCAGCCGGACGGTGCCGGCCCGGGTCATGCCCGGTTGCTGGTGGCCACCCACCGACGACGGGCGGGGTGACATCACGCTGCTCGAGCTGGCGGAGCCCGTGCCGCAGGGCCCCTTCGCGCCGCTGCGTCGCATGCGGCGGACCTGGGACCGCCGCGTCATCATGTACGGCTTCCCGGAGACGCTGGAACACGGCGTATTCGTCGAGGCCCGGCTCACCGGCCGGTCCGGGGCGGGCCGGGAACGGATCCAGATGGTCTCGGCGACCACCGGCCCCCAGGTCAGCCAGGGCTTCAGCGGCGCGGCGGTGGTCGACGCCGACACCGGGCACGTCGTCGGAATGGTGGTCAGCACGTACCAGGATGGCGACCGGGACGTGGTCGGCGGCGCCGAGCCGGGCAGCGGCCTGTCGTGGATGATCCCGGTCGAGACGATCCTGAGCCGCCTGTCGTGGATCCGTGACCAGGTGCCGGGGGAGTCCTCGGTCGACCTGAGCTTCCGATCTGTTGAGGACACCCCGGCCGACCCGAGGGTTGCTCGCCAACTCGTGGACTTCTTCGGTCGCGAGCTGCCCGGCAACGTGCTGGTCATCGTCATCGACCACCGCGATTCCGGCGTCGCCGCGGCGGTGCGTCAGGCCGCCGTGCTGTCCAGTCGGGAGCTTCGACCACCCACCGACCCGCACCAGGACGTCGTCGCCCCGCCGATCGGCAGCATCGACCTCGCGGTGGACGCCGCGGACAGGAGCACGAAGGACGTGTCCCAGCGGATCGCCGACTGGGCCGGGGCGGCCGACGCCGCGACCACGGCGCCGGACAGCGACCGGGTCATCGAGACGGCGCCGCGCTCGATCATCATCAACAACATCGACGAGGCCGCCGAACCAGAGACGCTCCTCACCGAGGTGGTGCTGCCCCTGGTCGACCAGGCTCCCACGCGGGACCTGCGGATGCTGCTGACCTTCCGCGGTGAGTCGATCCGGCTGCGCACCACTCTGCTGGCGAGTCGGGTCGCTGGCCTGCAGACCGCCGAGGAGGCTGTCCGCCGGGCGTCCCGCAGGGCAATGGCCGTGGTCGCCGACGTGCCCCGGCTGCAGCCCGTGGCGACCGAGCTGCGGATCCAGCTGACCAAGCTGCGGGCCGCGGCCGCCACCACCGACGGCGACACTCTGGCCGCCCTCCTCGCCTCGACCGAGCGGGCCACCGACCGGGCGCTGCGCCGGGCCGAGTCGGTGCGGCGGGAGATCGTGGCACGGGAGGATCTCTGGTCCGAGCTTCGCGGCCGGCTGGGCGCCTACCTGGCGATGGCCGTGCAACACGGATTCTCCGAGGATGCCGTGCTCGGCACGTCGTACCGCCGCGCGTACGAGCTGCTCATGGCCGCGCCCTGCGATCTGGTGGTCACCGAGGTGGCGGTACGCCAGTACGCCGAGGCAGTCGCGCAGCGAGTGGGCGGCCAGCCCGGAGGGAGCGGTTCTTGACACCGTGCAATTGGCCAGGCTGCACCGGCACCGTCGACGAGACAGGTTTCTGTGACCTCTGCGGCCTCGCGCCACTCCCCACCGACAGCGCCAGGCCGGCGGCAGCCACGTCCCGGTCATCCACTCGGGACGTCTGGACGGTGGCCAGTCTCGTCTCCCTGCCGGTGCTGACCTTCTCGCCCGACGACACGGCCACCGAACCACTCCGGGTGCCCGACGAGTTGCGGGTCTGCGTCCGGAATCACCCCGTCGGTCGGAGCCGGGGCGGTCGACCCGGTCGGGACAGAGGCTTCTGCCCCTACTGCCCGACTCCGACGCCGTTCAACTTCCTGCCCAGCCTGCAACCGGACGACCTGGTCGCCGGGCGGTACAAGGTGGTCCGCTGCGTGGCCCGCGGCGGTCAGGGCTGGGTCTACCTCGCCCACGACACCCACAAGGATCTCCTCGACGTCGCCTTGAAGGGCGTGTTGCACGCCGAGGACGAGGCCTCCCTGCAGGCCGCGGTCGAGGAACGGCAGTTCCTCAACTCGCTGGACCACCCGAACATCGTCCGGAGCACCGACTTCGCCACCCACGACGACCCGGTCGCCGGCCCGACCGGCTACATCGTGATGGACTTCCTCGACGGCATGTCGTTGCACAAGCTGCAGGCCGCCGCCAAGGACCCTCGGCAGCCGGACGTCGCGCTACCGATCGACCACATCCTCGCCTACGGCCACGAGATCCTCGCCGCGCTCGACTACCTGCACCGACGCGGGTTGCTCTACACCGACATGAAGCCCGACAACGTGATGCGCACCGCCGACCGGATCAAGGTGATCGACCTGGGCGGGGTCCGCAAGGCCGACAGCGGGCACGAGCGGATCGTCCATTCCGTCGGCTTCTCGGTGAGCAAGACGGAATACCAGACCCGGGGCCCCACCGAACGCTCCGACCTGTTCGCCCTCGGTCGTACGTTGGAAGAGCTGTACCGGCACCGCACACCCGGGCCGGACACCCCCGGAGCAGCCCCGGACGCCCTCGGCATCGAGTCGTTCCGCCGGCTCGTCGCCCGGGCGGTCCGCCCAGACTGGGACCGGCGGTTCGCCTCTGCCGTCGAGATGTCCGAGCAGCTCCTCGGGGTGCTGCGGGAGATCCTGGCGGGCCAGCCGGACCGGCGTCAGCCCGAGCCGATCTCGCTCTTCCAACCCTCCGCCCAACTGCTGGACGCGGGTCTCGGGCTGGTCCCGCCACTGCGTACCTGGATCGGTGCGGTCGACAGCACCGTCCTGGATGACGGCCTGCCCACCTCGGTCGACGTGGCCCTCGGCCTGCCGGTGCCCCGACCCGACCCGGACGACCCGGCCGTCAACGTGCTCCGCACGGTCGACGCGTCGGACGCGCGGGCACTGCTGGGTGAGCTCGCCATGGTCGAACAGAGGTCGGTGGAGATCGAGTTGAGTCGGTGCCGGGCACACCTCGCGCTGGCCGACCTCGACGCGGCCGACGCGGCGTTGTCCGCCGCCGAAACGTTGCCCGGCACCCAGCCCGACGTCGACTGGCGGATCGCCTGGCACCGTGGGCTGCTCGCGCTCGCCGGCGACCGGATCGACGTGGCGGGACGGCAGTTCGACGTGGTCTACGGCGACATCCCCGGGGAGGTCGCCCCCAAGCTCGCGTTGGGCTACTGCGCCGAGCGGGACGGCGACGACGCGCGGGCGGCCCGCTACTACGCGGCGGTCTGGCTGCGCGACCCGTTCCAGGCCAGCGCCGCGTTCGGGCTGGCCCGGCTCCGCCTGGCGGCGACCGACCGGGCCGGTGCCGTCGCCGTACTCGACGAGGTTCCGGCGCTCTCCCGGCACCACGACGCCGCCCGCGTCGCCGCGGTGCGGGTGCTGTCGTCCCGGTTGCCCGGCGGCCCACCCGCCGCCCGCGAGCTCAGCCAGGCCGTCCACCGGCTGACCGGGCTGGATCTCGACGGCGAGTCGCGCGACCGGCTGACCACGGCGATCCGGGAGATGGCGCTCGACCTGGTGCGTTCCGGAGACGCCGCCGACCTGGCCGGCGGCCCGGTGCTGGGTGACCCGCCGACTGAGCGTGCCATCCGCGAGTTGCTGGAGAACTCGTACCGGGCGTTGGGCCAGCAGGCGCGACACGCCGATCTCCCCGAGCCCGTGGCGGTGCGGTCCGGCCGCTCTCGGCTGGTTGGTCGCACCGGCGACGCCGCGCGTCGCGCCGCGCACGACGTGCTCGTCGACCGGGCGAACGCCGTCCGGCCCCGCACCCGATGGTGACCGAACCGACCCGGAACGGAGCGTGAATCGGTGGACACCGCTATCCAGTTCAGCCTGGAAGTCAACCAGAACAAGTATCTGCGCGTGGGCGGCCGGGAGATGCACGCCGTCCTCTCGGTGACCGGGCAGGGGACGACGGGCGAGGACGACACCTCAACCCGGTCGGATCCGTCCCGGCTGGTCGAGGTGCTGGTGATCGACTGTTCCGGGTCGATGGCGGATCCACCGACCAAGATGGCGGCGGCGGAGCAGGCCGCCGCGGCGGCCATCAACGTGTTGCCGGACGGCGTCCGGTTCGCGGTGATCGAGGGGACCCTGCAGGCCAGAGTGGTCTATCCGCCGACGGGGACGCTCGTGACCGCCTCGCCGGCCACCCGCAAAGAGGCCAAGGCGGCGGTCGCCCGGCTCAGCGCCAGCGGCGGGACGGCGATGGGCAGTTGGCTCGCGGCGGCACGGGACCTGCTTCCGCCGTCGTCGACGACGATCAACCACGTGCTGCTGCTCACCGACGGGGTCAACCAGCACGAGACCGAGGAGGAGTTGGAACGTGTCCTGCGGACCTGCGCCGGCCGGTTCGTCTGCGACCCCCGCGGCATCGGAGAGGGGTGGCACCCCCCGGATCTGCTCCGGATCGCCGCCGCGCTGAACGGCACCGCCGAGGCGGTACGGCGGCCAGCCGACCTGGTAGCCAGCTTCCGGGAGTCCATTCGTGCCGCGCTGACCAAGCTCCTGCCGGACGTGCGGATCCGGCTGCGGACCGTGCCGTACGCGACGGTGACCTTCTTCAAACAGGCCCGCCCCACCATTCAGGACCTCACCGAGTACGCCACGAAGGTCGACGAGCGGACGTGGGAGGTCGCCACCGGCTCGTGGGGTGCCGAGCGCCGGGAGTTCCATCTCTGCCTGGGTGTCGAGCCACCCGACGACATCCTGGAGCAGGACCGGTTGGCCGCCCGGGTCGACCTGGTGGTCGACGGGGAGCTGCGGGCCGCCACCGCGACCGTCCTCGTGCACTGGACCGTCAACATGGCCAGGTCGGCGCGGATAGATCTCAGCGTCTCCCAGGTGACCGGGCAGGAGGACGTCCGGCAGGCCATCAACGCCGGCTGCGACGCGTACGACCGTGGTGACCGGATCGAGGCACACGCTCAGTGGGCTCGGGCGGTGGCGCTGGCAACGGCGACGCGGGACGAGGTCGCCCTGGACCAGCTACGGCACCTGGTGGACATCGAGCCCGGTGGCCTCGTCCGGCTCAAGGAGAACCTGAGCCAGACCGACATCAAGGTCAGCATCATCGAGTCGACGCAGAACCCGTCGCACCCACCGGTGCCGCGCGGCAGAGCAGTCGCGGACCAGATCTGCGGCGCGTGCGGCGAGACGTCACCGCCCGGCGCGGGCCGTTGCGAGAACTGCGGTCGGCGGTTCACGGGCGACGACCCACCAGCGGGAGCGCTGGTATGACGGCGGTCGTGCGTACCCCGGCGCTGGTCAGCACCACCCGGCAAACCCTCGTGCGTCTGCGCGGGTGGCTGCTCGGGATCACCGCCGTCACCCTGGCCAGCAGTCTGGCGGTCTTCCTCGGTGTCGCCGGGAATGCCGACGTCGCCGCGGACCGGTCCGTACCGGCGATCCTCGCCAGCTACGACGCGCAGGACGCGCTGCGCAACGCGCATCTCGCGGCGGTGCGCAATCTCGCCGAGGGCGGCGAGGTCCTCGGCGGCCCCGGGGTGGATTACCAGCGCCAGATCGCCGGCGCCGGCCAGTACCTCACCCTGTTGGCGGAGAACAACGCGGCCGGCGATGAGGGCACCCAGGCCATCCAGACGATCGAGGCGCTGCTGGTCACCTATACCGGGCTCATCGGCCAGGCCGACGCGCGCTACCGGGACGCGGGTCTGCGGGCCCTCGGGGTGGCCGCGCTCCGGGACGCGGCGAGCATGTTGGACGACATCCTGTTCCGGCTCGAGCGTCTGCGGGGCATGCAGTTGCGTGCCATGGACAACCAGGTGAACAACGTCTGGACCAACAAGCTGACCGCGGCCGTCTGGCTGCTGCCGCTGGTCGCGCTCGGCGTCCTGTTGATCCGGACGCAGGTGTATCTGAGCCGCCGCTTCCGCCGGACGATGAATGTTCCCCTGCTGGTGGCCACTGTCGCGACGGTGGGGATGGTGGCTCTCACCGCGCTGAGCCTCTGGTCGGCGGACAAACTGGACCGGGCCCGTGCGGGAGTCGAAGCCGTGCACGACAGCCGGCAGGGGCAGCTTGAGGACGTGCGTTTCCGCGCCGCCAACGGCTTGGCGAGTGCGGTGCAGGAGCAGTGCAAGACTGCCTGCGCCGACACCATCGCGGAAATTGCCGCCCCGGCCCCGTCCCCGTCTTCGACACCAGGGCGGGCGATCATCGCGGCCGACGCCGCCATCACCGCCGATGCCGTCGGCGCGGCCGACAGCCGCTCCGTCGAACTCGCCCTGCCCCTGCTCGCGCTCGGCATCGCGGTGCTGGTCCTCGCGGGCTTCCGGCCCCGCCTGGCGGAATATGGAGAGCGGTCGACATGAGAGGCTGCCCACGGAGGTCCCGAACGGCGTTGGCGATGGTCACGGGGCTGCTGGCCGGTGTCGCGCTGAGCGGATGCGCCGCCGAGCCGGCCGCGGAGCTGACGGTCCTTGGTTCCTGGACCGGCGAGGAAGAGGTGGAGTTCATCCGGGTCCTGGACAAATTCGAGGCCGCGTCCGGCATTCGAACCCGGTACCAGGGGCACCGGGACGTCAGCCAGGTGCTCCAGGTGGGGATCGAGCGAGGTCGCCCGCCCGACGTCGCGATCCTGCCCCGCCTCAACGACCTGCAGCGGTACGTCAACGCCGGCCACCTGGCGCCGCTGACAGGCGCCTTCACGACCGACCCGGCCGCCGCCCCGCAGCTGATCAAGCTCACCCGCAAGATCGGGTCGGACGGCAACCCGGTCGGCGGCGAACTCGCCTACGCGGTCACGATCGCCACCCACCTGAAGAGCGTGGTCTGGTACGACCCGGCAGAGCTGGCCAAGTTCGGCCAGACTCCGCCGCGGACCTGGGAGGAGATGGTCAACCAGACCCAGCGCCTCGCCGCCGGCCAGCAGGTGCCCTGGTGCCTCGGAATGAGTGCGCCGCCGGTCTCCGGCTGGCCGGGCACCGACTGGATCGAGGACATCCTGTTGCACGACGCCGGCCAGGTCGCCTACGAGCAGTGGACCCGCGGCGACCTCCCCTGGACCGCACCAGCGATGAAGGATGCCTGGGAGACCTGGGGTTCCCTGCTCCGGGTCTCGGCGGGGGAGACGGCCCGCGCCAGCCTCTACACCAAGTTCCAGGTGGCGGGGACGGGTCTGTTTCCGGGCACGGAGGCGTCGGCAAAACGAGGGTGCCACCTGGACCACCAGGGTTCCTTCGTGATCCGCGACTACCGCGAGTACCTGGACGAACTGCCCAGTCCGACGGATAGCGCGTCGCCTGCCCCGTCGTTCACGTTCTTCCCGACGCCGCCGCCGGCCGGAAAGACGGACAACTCGTCGCTGCAGGAGGTCTCCGATGACGTCGCGGCCATGTTCCGCGACACCGAGCCGGCCAGGAAGCTGATGAGCTACCTCGCCTCCGAGCAGGCGCAGACGGCCCGGCGTGCGGAGACCGAGGACGTGGCCTTCAGCCGGCGTACGCCGACGGCCGAATACCCGGACCCGGTCACGAAGGCGGTCGCGGCGCGGTTGCACACCGGCACCATGTGCTGGGACGGTGCGGACCTGCTGCCGGCGGCGATGGCCACGGCCTTCGAGCGGGCGGTCCTGGTCTACCTGGAAGCACCGGAGCGCCTGGACGTTCTGCTCACCGAACTCGAAGCGGTGCGAGGGAAGTTGTCGAAGGCCGAGTGGATGGATCTCCAGTGCGTTCCGACCGCGTGAGAGGGCAGTGAACGATGACGGAGTTGCGCAGGTTCGACCTGGAGGGCGGCGGGTCGGTGGTGGTCGAGGTCGACGGTAGGGCCGGCGTGACGCCGGCCGGCAACGCCGGCAAGGTGGTCCGCGAGGCGCGGGCGACGTTCGACCGGGCGCTCTCGGAGGTACGCGACGCCGCCTCCGCCGCGCTCGGCCAGTTCCAGTCGATGGCCCACCGTCCGGACGAGGTGGAGATCACCTTCGGGGTGCAGCTGACCGCGGAGACCGGCGCGGTGATCGCCCGAACCGGCGTCCAAGGCCAGCTAACGGTAACGGTGCGCTGGCACCGCCCACCCCAACCCCACCCCCCGGCACCGTCGTGATCAAGAGGTTTGCGTCACGCCACGCCACGGTCCGCGACGCAAACCTCTTGATCACCGCGGAGGGCGGGTCGGCTGTGCACGTTTGTGCTGGGCTTCGGCGGGAAACGGCCCGCAATGACGAAACCTCGTGTGGTGATCGTGGGAGCCGGGTTCGCCGGTTACCACGCGGCGAAGACGTTGAGCCGGATCGCCCGGGACCGGGCCGAGATCGTGGTGCTGAACTCGACCGACTACTTCCTCTATCTCCCACTGCTGCCCGAGGTGGCGGCCGGCGTGGTCGAGCCCAAACGGATCGCGGTGCCGCTGACCGGAACGCTCAAGGGCGTACGGGTGGTGATCGGCGAGGCCGACCACGTCGACCTGCAGAACCGCTGGGTCGGCTTCACCCAGGCGGAGGGGGAGAAGAACCGGCTGGCGTACGACCGGCTGATTCTCGCCGTGGGCAGCGTCAACAAGCTGCTGCCCATCCCGGGGGTGACCGAGTACGCGCACGGCTTCCGCGGGCTGCCCGAGGCGGTCTACCTGCACGACCACATCGTCCGTCAGATCGAGTTGGCCGAGCAGGCCGAGGACCCGGCCGAGCAGCAGGCCCGCTCCACGTTCGTGGTGGTCGGGGCGGGTTACACCGGCACCGAGGTCGCCGCGCACGGGCAGTTGTTCACCGACGCGTTGCACGCCCAGCGGCCCCGACTCACCGTCCGCCCCCGCTGGATGCTGCTCGACGTCGCGCCCCGGGTGCTGCCGGAGCTGGACAAGCGGATGTCGGACACCTCGCACAAGGTGCTCAACCGGCGTGGTGTGGACGTCCGGATGGGCACGTCCGTGGCCGAGGCGACCTGCGACGGGGTGAAACTCACCGACGGCGAGTACGTGCCGACCTGCACGCTGGTGTGGTGCGTGGGGGTACGCCCCGACCCGTTCGTCAACGAGCTGGGCCTGCGTACCGACCGGGGTCGGCTGGTGGTCGACGAGTTCCTCAACGTCCCCGGCTACCCGGAGGTGTACGCCTGCGGCGACGCCGCCGCGGTGCCCGACCTGGTCAATCCGGGTCAGATCTGCGGGATGACGGCCCAGCACGCGCAGCGGCAGGGCAAACGGGCGGCACACAACATCGCCGCGTCGTACGGCTTCGGCCGGCGCAAGCCGTACAAGCACCACGACCTGGGCTGGGTCGTCGACCTGGGTGGCAAGGACGCGGCGGCGAACCCGTTGCAGGTGAACCTGGCCGGGCTGCCGGCCAAGGCGGTCACCCGGGCCTACCACCTGATGGCGATGCCCGGAAACCGTACGCGGGTCAGTGCCGACTGGGCGTTGGACGCCGCGCTGACCCGGTCGGCGGTTCAGCTGGGGCTGGTGCCGGCCAACGCCGTGCCGTTGGAGAGCACCACACCAGAGGTCGCGACCCGATCCCGCTGAGCTGCTGCCACGGCGTCGGACCGTCGGCCGCCGGCTGCGCGTGCTTCGGCCGCCCGCTGCGCGTGCTTCGGTCGGTCGCCGAGCACGCGACGTGCCCTGCGGCCGGTCAGCCCTGGTGGGCGGGACCGGCCGGTCGGCGTGGCTGTGCGGCCGGACCGGTCGGCGGGGTGGGTCGAAGCCGGCGTGGGCCGTACTCGCGTAGCAGCGTCTGCACGATGCCGGCGGCGGGGATGGCCAGCAGCGCGCCGAGCAGGCCCGCCAACTCCGCCGCGAGCAGCACGCTGACCAGGACGGTCAGCGGGTTGAGTCGGACCGCGCGGGACAGGATGAACGGCTGGAGCAGGTGGTTCTCCACCTGCTGGTAGATCACGAAGAAGACGAGCACCACCACCCCGGCGGTGGGGGAGTGCAGGAAGCCGGCACCGGCCGCGATGACCGCGCCGAGCGTCGCACCGACCAGCGGTATCAGGTCGGCCACCGCCACCAGCAGGGCGATCACGGCGGCGAACGGCACCCCGGTGAGGACCAGCACCACGAAGGTCAACGCCCCGCAGATCACGCTGATCAGCAGGTTGCCGGTGAGGTACCCGGTGATGGTCCGGGACACCTCCCGTCCGACCCGGCGCAGCCGCTCACCCTGGCCGTCCCCGCCCGCCGCGAGCACGCCGCGGGTGATCCGCGGCGCTTCCAACACCATCAGGTACGCAAGCACGATGACCGTCACCACCCCGGCGACCGTCTCGACGACGCCCCGCAGCACGCCGACCGCGGGTTGGCGCAGTCGGGTGCCAAGATCGCGCAGCTGCTCGGAGTGCTCGCTGACGTAGCGTCGCGCGCCGGTGCGCTCCAGCAACTGCCCCAGCGGGCCTCGGCCGGCGCGGGCGTCGTGCACCAGCCCCGGCGCCCGGTCGGCGAACCGGCCCAGTTCCCCGAACAACGGCACCAGGATGAGCGCGGCCAGGATCGCCAGCAGCACGAACGCGGCCAGGAACACCAGCAGGGTGGCCAACGACCGACGCCGTACGAAACGGCGTTGCAACCGGTCGACGAGGGGCTTGAGCGCGACGGCGAAGAACGCCGCGACCACCGCCCAGACCAGCACCCGGCGGGTCGCGTAGACAAAGGCGAGCGCGAACGCGGTCGCCAGCACCAGACTGATCACGATCAGGGTCCGGCGGGCGGTCACCCGATCGTCGGCGTTGCTCATCCGCGGCGACTTCCCCGCACTCGCCGTCGAAAACCCGGCATTGCGGACGGGACGGCGATCAGCGGCGCCGGGGATCGTCCGCGTCGGTGACGGGGTGGGCGCCGGCGACGAACGTGTCGAGTGCGGCGGCGTGCAGCAGACCACCGGGTACCGGATCGCGCAGCGCGGCCACCGCCAACCGCCCCACCGGCAGCCCACCGGGTCGGGACGTCGCGGCCAGCACCAGGTTGCCGTACCGCCGGCCGCGCAGCATCCGCCGGTCGCCCAGCACGCACACGTCGGCGAAGACCGCCCGCAACGTGGCCACCTGCACCCGCGTGCCGACCAGGGGCGGCAGGTCCGTGACGTTGACCAGGTACGACCCGTCCGGGCGCAGGGTGCGGGCCACCTCGGCGGCGAACTCGACGGTGCGTACGTGCCCCGGCATCCGGGCCGCCCGGTAGATG
This sequence comes from Micromonospora arborensis, assembly GCF_003205615.1. Lineage (GTDB taxonomy): Bacteria > Actinomycetota > Actinomycetes > Mycobacteriales > Micromonosporaceae > Micromonospora > Micromonospora arborensis. Next base: position 12,973 of record NZ_PYBV01000043.1, read on the forward strand.
TCGGCGATCACCAGGTCGTACTGACCGGTCGGGGTGGCGGTGAGCGCGTCCCGGGCGTCGGCGACCTCCACCCGCACCTCGGGCGGCAGCGGCGGCAACTCCTGGGCGACGAGCTCGACCACCGCCGGGTCCCGCTCGACGACCCGTTGCGGGGAGCCGGGGCGGGTGGCAGCCAGCCAACGCGGCAGCGTCAACGCGCCCCCACCGAGGTGCAGAACGCTCAGCGGGGCGCCCGGCGGGGCGGCCAGCTCCACCGCCGAGGCGATCCGCCGGACGTACTCGAAGTGCAGGTGCCGGGGATCCTCGACATCCACGTACGACTGCTCGACACCGGCGGACAGCAGTATCCGGCCGGTCCGGCGGACCGGGTCGGCGGCCAGCTCCAACCGGTCGGCGGCGCGGTTCATGACCGGCACGCTAGCCGAGCCCACGGTCCAGCCCGCCCGTGGCCCGGCGTGGCCGACGGGCCGGCGCGGCGGGGTCGCCCCGCGCACGCCGGCCCGCACCTGTCGCTGGCGCTGGTCAGCCGCCGGCCATCCCGGCACCCACCTCGTCGATCGCGTCGTCGATCTGACGGGCGAGGTCCACGTCGAGCGCGGTCACCCCGTTGGCCTGAGTGGTCCGTACGGTCAACACGGCGGCGGTGTCACCGGGACGTCCGATGCTGGGGCCACGGCCGGTGTCCTGGCGCATCCGGTCCAGCCGGTCGAGCACCCGGTCCAGGTTGTCCGCAGGCAGCGCGACCACCCGGTAGAGGCCCTGGCTGTCGCCGGACCAGTACGGCAGGTCGTCGAGCGCCGCACTGATCTCGTCCGGGTCCAGGGTCGGTGTGGTGGTGGAGGCGCCCACGAGACCACCGCCGGCCTCCGGCGGGTTCAGCAGGTCACGCAACCCGTCGGGTACGTGCAACGACTCGACCAGGTCGCCGTCCTGCTCGGCGAGCGCGGCGAACGTCGCCTCGGCCTGGTACCGGGCCTGCTCCGGGGTGTTGCCGCTGATCCGGCCCACCTCGGCCAGGAAGCCGGCCAGCTCATGGTGCCGCTCGATGCCGTCGACGGGCAGCACGTCGTGCAGGGACGCCGGCACCGCCGCGAGCAGTCGTTGCCGCTCGGCCGCCTCCAGGGCGAAGGCGAGGACCAGCACTGTCGCCTCGGTGCCCACCTTGGCCGTCTTGAAGTCGACCCCGGCCCGCCGACGGACCTCGTCGACCAGGTCGTGGTAGCCCATGCTGTTCACGCCGGCCGCTCCGCCCGGTGCGGACGGCTGAGGCCGTGGATTGTCGGCAGTGCCGACCTGCGGCGGTGCCGGCCCGCCACGCGTACTGTCCGGTTTGTGGGGCCCGGCCGCCGGTGGGCCGGCCCGCTTGCCGCTCTCCAGGCTCTTGAGCTGCTTGGAGGCGCTCAGGCTGGCACCGATCTCGCTGGGCTGGCGACTCTGTTCGCGGGCCTGCCGGGCCAGAGCCCGACGCCGCTGGTTGTCGCCCTCCATCTGCTTGCGCATGGTGGCACCCTTCCGCTGGGGATCGTGACTGCGCCAGTCGCCTTCCCGCCGTCCCGGGAGCCGAAACGGACGCTGCCGGCCGGGTCGGCCCGGTGTCCGTGGCGCTTCATCCGGCGGGGGTGAGGAGCGCTCACCCGCTCGGGGCGCACGATCGGGTCAGGACCGAGGTTCTTCCGAGGTACGCGGAAGGAAGGTCGTCATGAAGCAGATCGTCGAGATCGTTCCCGCCCGAGCCGGTTGGTACGCCCGCTGGCAGCTCGCACCGGAGGTCACCAGGTGTTACCCGGTGAGTCTGTGGGCGCTGCTGGAGGAGGCCGACGGAACCGGCCGTGAGGTCATCGGCATGGACTGCATCGGCCAGTGGCCTGGCGCGGACGACAACGAGGCGGGTGGGCAGTTCGTCCGCTATCTCTACCACACGCCCGATTCGGGAGAGCCCGAGGACGTCGACCCGACCCCGACCGGCGAGCTGCGCGAGAACGGGCCCCGGCTCCAGCCGATGACGGCACCCTAGACCTTCCTCCGGCCCCCGACCCCAGGTCCCAGGGTCGGGGGCCATCCCCGTCTTTGCGGATCCCGGCGGTCGTCGCCACACCACGAACAGATCAGCGCGCAGCTTCGGTACGCAAGGGGTAGGCGACGCCGGTCGCCGCTTCGGACATCGCCCACAGGCGCCGTCGTGTGGCCGGGTCGCAGGCACGTTCCGGGGCCGGGTGCCGCTTCGGGGCGCCCTTGAACTGGCCGGGACCGCCCGGTCCGTAGTACTCGCCGCCGGCGGCTTGCGGGTCGGTGGCCGCCCGTAGTACGGACAGTGCACCGGCCTGAGCAGGCTGGGTAAACAGCCACCCGATCGTCGCGTTGGCCACGCGGAAGCCTGGCGATGCGTCACGAAACAGGCTGGTGCGCGCTCCGCCCGGATGGGCCGCGAGGCTGATCGTCGATGAGTCGGACGCGGCGAGTCGATGCTGCAGTTCGAACGCGAACAGCAAATTCGCGAGTTTCGAGGCGTTGTAGGCCGTGGCTGGCCGGTACCCGTCGAGGTTCCTGAGGTCGAGGTCCGTGACGGACCCTGCGGCGGCCGCCTTGCTGCTGACCGTGACGATCCGCCCGGCCGGTGATCGCTCGAGCAGGTCGAGGAGGAGGCCGGTCAGCGCGAAGTGGCCGAGGTGGTTGACGCCCATCTGAGACTCGAAGCCGTCCTCGGTGCGCTGTGCCGGCTGCCACCACAGACCGGCGTTGTTGATCAGGATGTCGAGTCGCTCGAAGCGCTGGTGGAGGTCGCTTGCCGCTTGCCGCACGGTTTGCAGGTTGGCGAGGTCGAGTGCGAGGACGCTGCCGCTGCCGGGTAACGCACGCACGGCGTCCGCACCGCGTGCCGCGTGGCGAGCGCCGATCACCACGTGGGCTCCTCGTGCGCTCAGAGCTATTGCCATTTCCCGGCCGATGCCGGCGGTAGCTCCGGTCACCAGCGCGGTGGTGCCGTCGAGCCGGGGTATGTCGCGCGCACTCCACATGGCGTCTCCTATAATCGGAACGGTCGCCCCGTTTTTGACTATACGGAACGATCGCCCCGCTTGTCGACAGGCCGGAGGATCCCCATGCGTGCCGACGCTCGCCGCAATCGCCAGAGCGTCCTGGATGCCGCCTACGAGATCCTGGCCACCGAGGGCCTGGGCGTGCCCATCGACGAGATCGCCCGCCGCGCAGGCGTCGGCGCCGGCACCGTGTATCGGCACTTTCCGACCAAGGAGTCGCTCATCGAGGCCGTGGTGCTCAACCGCCTCCACGCCCTGACCGACAAGGCCCGTTCCGGCATCGATTTCGCCGAGTTCTTCACCGTCATGGTGGAGGCCGGCCTCACCAATCGCGCCATCGCGGACGTTCTGGCCGGCGGCGGATACCAGATACCCGCTGACGCTGACGCTGCCCTCCACGCCGCCTTCGCGGAACTCCTGCAAGAGGCGCAGCAACGCGGAACCATCCGCCCGGACGTCACGCCCGACGACATTCAAGCCCTCGTGATCGGCTGCGTCGCGACCGCGCGGCACCGCGGCGCCACCGCCCTCGTTCAGGTCGTCGTCGCCGGCCTACGCGCCTGATGCGCGGAGTCCCTCGGTGCCGCTTCGGCTCACCCGGAGCGCCAAGATCGAGTGCGCGATCCCGGACCCGCGTCCCTGCTCAGCCGATGGCGCGCAGGTCGTCGGCGGCATACTCCACGGCCAGCAACTCGGTCAGACCCGTGCGATCCAGCAACCGCTGCAGGTGTCGGCCGACCCCGGTCAGCCGGATCGCCCCGGCGGAGCGGTGCACTACCAGCAGGGCGCTGAGCCCGGAGGAGTCGCAGAGGGTCACGCCGGTCAGGTCGATCAGCACCTGCTCGTCGCCGCGCAGGTCGGCCGCCGCGGCGACCAGGTCGGGCGCGGTGTCGTAGTCGAGCTCGCCAGCCAGCCGTAGTCGGACGTGCCCAGCATCGAGCCGGGTTGCCTCGATGGTCAACAACTGGTCGGACATCCCACCATGTTGCCAGTCGGACGTGTAGGCGCAACTTGGGGGCGACGGCGCGTACGGAGGGTGGTCGCCCGGCGCCACCGCCAGCGGCGCGGAGATGCCGCTGTCCCGGTACGCGCGTAGGGTGGGCTGGAGAGTTTTGACCATAGACGCCGGTTCCGGCACGGGTTCGGGTGGATGACAAGGAGTGAGGCTCAGCTGGTGACTGCTTCCGACGTCAGGGACTGGGACCCGGGCGATGGACGGCACTCGACGCCGAGCACGACACGGCCTCCGGCGTGGTCCGCCGACCTCCCGCCCCACCCCACCGCCGACCTCCCGCCGGTGCCCTCCGACCGGGGTTCTGCCGCACCCGACCTGTTCGAGGTCGTCGAGCACTTCCGTGAGGGCCTGGTGGTCTGTGACGCCACCGGCGTCGTCCGGCACGTCAGCCCGGTGGCCGAGCGGTTACTGCCCGGCGTGACGCCCGGCGAGCTGCTCAGCGCGGCCGGTGTGCCCGGCCTGAGCGACGGCAACGCCGGCGGCTTCAGCTATCGCGGCCGGCGGCTCACCGCCCGCCAGGTGCCCCTCTCCGGCGCCCGCTGCTGCTGGTACGTCGAGGACGTCACCGACAGCGTCGGCCGCGCCGACGCGCTGCTCGCCGAACGGGCACGCTCGGCCTTTCTGGCCGTGGTCGGTGACAAGCTGGGCAACCCCCTGCACCCCGACCGGGCCGCCGCCGCAGTCGTCCGACTCGCCGTGCCGACCCTGGCCGAGGTGGCCGTGCTGGTCCTCGCCCCGCGCGCCGGTCGGGCCCGTTGGTGGCGGGCCTCGCGCGCCGACGACGAAACGCCGATGGTGGACAGCGGCGCCCTGGCCGCCGCCGAGCTGCCCGCCGCCGTCGCCGACGGGCTGACCGGGATCGAACCGCACGCGGTGGACTGGTTGGTCGAGCAGGCGATCGACGCCGGTCTGCTGCCCGGCCTCGCCGGCAGCGCCGCCCGGGTCGTCCCGCTGCCCGGCCGTGACGCTCCGGTCGGTGTGCTGCTGGTCGCCCGCCGCGCCACCGGCTGGTACGACGAGGCCGACGTGGAGCTGATCCGCGCGTTCACGGCCCGCGCCGGAGCGGCGTTGACCACCGCCCTGCTCTACCGCGACCAGGCGGAGGTCGCCGACACCCTCCAGGCCAGCCTGTTGCCGGTCGAGCCGGCCGAAGCCGCAGGCGTGCAGTGGGGCACCGCGTACCGGCCGGCGCAGGCGGGACTGCGCATCGGAGGCGACTTCTACGGCTCGCACCGGCTCGCCGACGGGGGTTCGGTGTTCTTCCTCGGCGACGTGTCGGGCAAGGGCGTCGAGGCGGCCGTCCTGACCGGCCAGTTACGTCAGTGCCTGCAGGCGTTGCACCGGTTGGAGTCGCACCCCGGCCGTCTGCTGCGGCTGCTCAACGACGCGTTGCTGGAGACGACCCAGGCGCACGGCCAGGGCCGCTTCGCCACGATCGTGCTCGGCGTGGCCCGCCCACAGCGCGACGGGGGCCTCACCCTCACCCTGGCCGGCGGCGGGCACCTGCCGCCGCTGGTGCTGCGCGCCTCCGGCGAGGTGGAGTCGGTGCCGCTGCGGGGCATGCTGATCGGGGTGGTGCCCGACCCCCGCGTCGGCGAGGTGACCGTGCGGCTGGCACCCGGCGAGACCTGCCTGCTCTACAGCGACGGGGTGACCGAGGCCCGAGGTGGCCGTCGCGGCGACGAGCAGTTCGGCACAGAACGGCTGGTCACCGCGTTGAGCGGCTGCCAACGGATGCCAGCGCCGGCCCTGGCCGAGCGGGTCGAGCAGATCACCTGCGACTGGTTGGCGCACGGCGACCACGACGACATCGCGGTGCTGGCGCTGCGGGCGACCGGCCCGAGCGGGCGCGAGTCGCGGCACCTGCACTCGGTGCCCACGCCGGCCGACCCCGACCAGCAGGAGGAGACCGACGCGTGAGCACCGCCACGGCCGCCGCCGACCCGACCGACGCCTACGTCGGCTATCTGGACTGCCTCGCCGACGCCGACGAGTACGGCGCGATCGACCTGGCGACCGGCCTGCTCGACGCGGGCGTGCCGGCGGAGCGGGTGCTGCTCGACCTGGTCGCGCCCGCCCAGGTCGAGGTGGGCGAGCGGTGGGCGCGCAACGAGTGGAGCGTCGCCCAGGAGCACGCGGCCACCCACATCAGTGAGCAGGTGGTGGCGGCGGTGGCCGCGCACGCCAACCCGCGCCCCACCGGCGGGCGAGTCGTGGTCGCCTGCATGGACGGCGAGTGGCACGCGCTGCCGCCCCGGCTGGTGGCCGAGGTGCTGCGGTTGCGCGGCTGGCAGGTGACCTTCCTGGGCGCCAGCGTGCCCGCGGCACACCTCGTGTCGTACCTGCACCGCTACGACGCGCACGCGGTCGCGTTGGCGTGCGCGCTGCCGATGCGGCTGCCGTACGCCCACCGGATGATCGAGGCGTGCCGCCGCTCGGACGTGCCGGTGGTGGTCGGTGGGCGCGGGTTCGGGGTGGATGGTCGGTGGGCGGCTCGGCTTGGTGTGGCGTGGGCGCCCGACGCGCCCTCGGCGGCTGAGCTGATCGCCGACGAGCGGGCGCTGCGCGGGGTGCCGTCGGCACGGCTCGCCCACCTGGCCGACGACGAGTACGCGAGCCTGGTGCGGCGTCGTGGCGAGTTGATCGACGGCGCCCTGGCGGACGTGCTCGAGCGGGTGCCGTCGGCGCGGGGCTACACCGCGACGCAGCTCGACTCGACCGTGAGCGACCTGGGTCACATCGTGGACTTCCTGGCCGCAGCGGTCTACGTCGACGACGCCTCGCTGTTCACCGAGTTCGTCGAGTGGCTGTCGGGGATCCTGCTGAGTCGGGAGGTGCCCGCCGGGGCCGTCGCTCACTCCCTGGAGCACTTTTCCGTCGCGCTGCGTGATTTCCCCCGGGCGGGGCGTGTGCTGGCCCTGGGGTGCGCCGCGCTGCCTGCCGCCGGCCCCTGAACGCCCACCCGCCGGCCCGTTGTCGATCACCGCGCCCTGCGGTTCCCGGGGCGCCCCTGCGTATACTTGCCGCACTGCAAACGTCCCACCCGTGGGTGGAGCGAGGGGGAGAACGGTGACGTTCAGCGTCAGCTACGTCGAACGCGACGACGGCGGCGCCCGCCTGCGGCTCGCGGGCGAGCTGGACCTGAGCAGCGCCCCCGAGCTGAGCGCCGCGATCGACGGGCTCACCGCCGCCGGCGAGACCCGGGTGCTGCTCGACCTCACCGACCTCACGTTCTGCGACTCCACCGGGATGGCCGTGTTCGTCCGGGGGGACAATCAGGCGGCGGCTGCCGGAGGCTGGCTCCGGCTCACCGGCGCCCACGGCCGTGTCGAGCGGGTGTTGCGGGTGACCGGCCTGGCCGAGGTGTTGCGCTACGAACCTGAGTCGGTCGACCCCGCGTCCCGCAGTGCTTCGTGATGGGCTAGATTTCCCCGCCAACGCGGTGACCGTCCGGTCCCGTCCCCGCCGACCCCGAGGCAGGTAGTGATGGGCGCAGACAGCCCACAGCCGGTACGCATCCTGGTGGTCGACGACGACCCGGGCGACGTGCTCATGATCGAGGAGGCGTTGGCCGACTCCGACGTCGACAAGGTCATCGACGTGGTCAGTGACGGCGAGGAGGCGATGGAGTTCCTCCGCGCCGAGGGCCGGCACGAGCAGGCCCGCCGGCCGGACGTGATCCTGCTCGACCTGAACATGCCGCGGATGGACGGTCGGCAGGTGCTCGGCGCGGTGAAGCAGGACGAGGATCTGCGCACCATCCCGATCGTCGTGCTGACCACGTCCAACGCCGACACCGACATCGTCGGCAGCTACACGCTGCAGGCCAACGCCTACGTCACCAAGCCGATCGACCTGGACGACTTCAACGACGTGGTTCGCCGCATCGACGAGTTCTTCGGCCGGGTGGTCGTGCTGCCCAAGCGGGTCTGACCCGCGCCCCACGCGCGCATGCTGAACATTTTTCCCGAACCCCCTCGGTGGTCGCGGACGCGGCCGAGGATCCAGGTGGGGAAGTAACAGCAGCTGCCTGGGGGCGACAGTATGAGGTTCTCCGTCGTTGAGACCGGTTACGACCAGCGGCAGGTGGATTCCTGCCTGGACGAGTTGGGGATCCGGTTGTCCCGGCTCGCGGCGCGGGCCGAGGGCGCCGCGGGAGCTACCCGCGAGTGGGACGAGATCCGCCAGGAGGCGGCCTGGCTCAGCGGGCTCCTGCAGCGGCTGGATCTTGGCGACGCCGCCGCCGGCCGGTACGCCGGTGACCCGGTGCGGCGTGCGGCAGCCGACATCCTGGCCCAGGCCCGGGTCGCGCTGGACGAGGCCCGCGAGGAGGCACGGCAGGTGCGGGAGCGGGCGTACGCGGAGGCCGTGCAGGCCCGGCGCGACTTCGAGGCGGCGCTGTACGCCCGGCGGCGGCGCGAGGCGCGGGTGGACGAGATCCTCAACCAGGTGACACTGGATCAGGTACCGGCCGACACCCCGACCGCGGCTGCCGGCGTACCGGACAGCCGGGTGGGAGTCGGCGGGCTGGACGCGGGCGCGGAACCTCCGCCCGGCCGTCGCTGACGCTGGCGGGCGCCCTGCTCAGGTGGTGAGCGCCGCTACGACGGTGGTCGCCCGATCCTCGTGCTGGGCGTACGCGTCGGGGTAGGCGGAGATCTGCACGGCCTGGGCGGCCGCGGTGACGCTCATGTCCTGCCAGCCCGGGATCTCGTTGAGGGCGCTGTAGAAGGCCCGTGCGGCGTACGACGGGCGCATCAGCTGGGCCACCGTCCCCCAGCCGCTGCTGGGTCGCTGCTGGAACAACCCGACCGAGTCGTGGTCGGAGCCGCTGCCCTGGTTCGCGTACTCGAACGACTCTGGGAGTACCGCGCTGGCCAGGTTGTAGAGGTTGCTCTCCTGCATGGCGGTGGACAGTGCCACCACCAGGGCGCGGCGCGGCATCTTCATCTCCAGGCCGACGTCCACGATGATCTTCGCGTTGTCCATCTGGGCCTGGTCGAGGCCGGCGACCGGTCGGGGTCGGCGTGGCTTGACGGGCTTCTTGGGTGCCTTGGGCGCGGCGGTATGGGCGGGCGTGGGCGTGGCCGTCGGGCTGGGCAGGATCCGTGCGGGGGCGGCCTCGCGGTCCAGCGACCGGGAGGCGCGCTCATCGGCGATGTTGGCACGGTCGGCCACCGCCTCGGCGAGCGGCTCCACCGTGCGCGGGGTGTCCTCGCTGCCGCGGGCGGTGGCGACCGCGACGAGGCTGAGGCAGCAGGTGACACCGGTGGCCAGGGCCACCCGGACCGGGGTCGAGCCCAGCAGGGGCCGCCGGGGCGGTTCCGGGGCGCGGTGACGGCCTATCGTCCGTTCGGTTGATGCGGCGTCGCCCAGAAGGGTGGTCGGGCGCGCGTTGGTCAGCTTCTGGTCGTCGGGGTCGTCGGGGTGCACTCGCCGAGGTTAAAGAGCTGACTGGTCGATGCCATCGGCCCGCGCGGTGGCATGCGCCACAATTTGCCCCGATCATGGTGACTTCGAGGGGCAAAAGTGGCGTGAGTCTGACCAACCTCGCGGAACGGTCCCAACCGTTATTCCCGATTCGCCGGGTGAATACGGTCGCCCGGCCGCGCCCTGAACCGACCTTCCGTCGCTTCCTGGGGGGTCGGCCGTTCGGCCGGATGTAACCTCAGCCAAACGGCCGACTGCGCGTCGCTCACACGGTCTACTCGCTCCGCCGGTGCCGTGATGTCGAGCAGATCAACTCCATATCGGCGACATCGCGCTATCCCGGGACGCGGATACCGCAACGTCGGCGACACGGAGTTGATCTAGCGCCGGGCGGGCGGATGGTGGCTGCGCCGGGGGCGGAGGCTGGCTGGCTCGCGTCGGGCGGGCGGCTTGCGCCGGGTGGGTGGTTGCGCTGGGCGGCGGGGGACTTGGCGGGCCGGATCTCAGTGTCGGCCGTTCTCCGCCGGCGTGACGGTCAGGCGGTGTCGGCTGGTGTCGCCGCTGGAGAAGGGCCAGAGCCGGTCGGCGTACTCGACCAGGTCGGCCAGCTGATCTCTGCTCAGGCCGGCCGAGGAGATCTCCGCGTGCACGTCGGCCCGGTACCGCCCGTCGTTGTCGCGCCCCAGCTTCGCCTCCGCCCGTACCTGGACGGTGTGCGCCTCGTCGGTGATCTCCCCGGCCACCTCCACCGCCGCATGATGCAGGCAGGAGGCGAAGGCCGCGGCCAGCAACTGTTCCGGCGTCAACCCGGTGCAGTGCGGGGCCAGCGGCGAAGCCAGCGCGGTGGAGAGCCCACCATCGTCGGTGCGTACGTGACCGCCCTCGGCGGTCGCTGTGGCCTCACGCAGCCAGGAACTCTGATCCGGCATCGCGTTTCTCCCGTCGCTCACCGGGTCGGCTACCCGGCAGCCACCCCGCGAAACGCCGCCACCCCGCGGAACGCCGCGGACCGGCGGAACGCTGGCCCCCGGTGGAAACGCCGCGGACCGGACTGTCAGCGCTCGGCGACCCGGTTCGACTCGTCGAGCACCGCGACCGCCTCGGTCGCCTCCGCGGCGGCCTGGTCGGTCCACGGCGACACCGTGGCCGGCCGGCGGCTCGTCGGGATCATCATCGGCACATATACCCGGGCGTCCACGGCCTCGGCCAGCACCAGCGCCGCGACCATGCTGGTCGGGCGCTGCTCAGGATCGTCGGCGAGGCAGGAGTGGCACAGCTCGGCCACCTCCGACGGCAGCCCGTCGATCTCGGGCAGCGGCTCCGGTGGCTGACGACGGCGTACGCCGAGCAGTTCGTTGGTGGTGGCCGCGTGGTACGGCAGACGGGCGGTGAGGCAGTAGTAGAGCAGCACGCCGAGGGCGTACATGTCGGCGGCGGGGGTGGCCGGCGCCCTCTGCAACTGCTCGGGCGCCAGGTACGCCGGGGTGCCCAACACCGTTCCGGTCGGTGTCGGGTCCGCCGCGCCGGCGGGGGTGGCGATGCCGAAGTCGAGCACCTTCACCCCCGACGGGGTGAGCATGACGTTGGCGGGCTTGACGTCCCGGTGCACGATGCCCTCCGCGTGGGCGGCGGCGAGTGCCGCGGCGACCTCCGCGCAGACCCGTACGGAGATCCGCCAGTCCAGCGGCCCGGCCCGCAGGTGCGCGGCGAGCGTCTCACCCTCGGCCAGCTCCATCACGATGTACGGCGCCGGGCGGCCCGACCAGGTCGAGGCGGTGCCGAAGTCGTGCACGCTCGCCACGTTCGGGTGCACGAGGCGGGCTGCCGAGCGGGCCTCCGCGCGGATCCGGTCCTCCGGGCCGTCCTGATCGTCGGGGCCGGGGAGGATGAGCTTCACCGCGACCGGCCGGTCCAACACCTGGTCGTGCGCCCGCCACACCTCGGACATCCCGCCCACGCCGATGCGCTGCTCGAGCTGATACCGCCCGTCCAGTGTGCGCATCGCCCGCTCCTCGCCCTCGTCCCGCCGAGAGCGGGTGCTCCCGTCGCGGTACCCGAGCTCCGAGCTGGGCAAACCGACAGCGCACCGGCCCGGCGCACCTCGCTGCGGCGCGACGACGGGTGCGGTAGCTTGCGAGCCAGAGCCGGTGTCACCGATTGTGCCGGCACCGTCACCGCAGGGGGCGCCGCGATGGGCGAGGTCACCGTACGCTTCGTCGGCGGGCCGGCGGACGGCCTGGTCCGGCTGCTGCCGGCCAGCTCCGACGGCACCCCACCACAACGTTGGATCATGCGGCACCCGGATGGCACCGGGCCGGTGCAGCCCGGCCCCGACCACCTCTACGAACGCGACCGGCCCGACGACGCGGGCGGCTGGAGCATGCGGTTCGTGCGGACCGACGCGTACGGGGTGTCCGAGTGACGACGAGGCTGGGCTGACCGGTGGGGCGGCGGGCCGGCCGCACAGCCGGCACACAGCTCCCGCAGGGGCGTGGCACAGGCGTCGCGGCCACGATGGGGGGCATGGTCACGAACGGGCAGGCCGCGCCGAGCTGGATCGAGCTGCTGCGCCCCGACGGCGAACCCGTCCGGGTGCTGGTGGTCGACGACGAACCGACGCTCACCGACCTGCTGTCGATGGCGCTGCGCTACGAGGGCTGGCAGGTGCGCAGCGCCGGCAACGGCATGACGGCGTTGAGCGCCGCACGGCAGTTCCAGCCGGACGCCGTGGTGCTCGACGTGATGCTGCCCGACCTGGACGGCTTCCAGGTGCTGCGCCGGCTGCGCGAGCACGCCCCCACCGTGCCGGTGCTCTTCCTGACCGCCCGCGACGCGGTCGAGGAACGCATCGCCGGGCTGACCGTCGGTGGCGACGACTACGTCACCAAGCCGTTCAGCCTGGAGGAGGTGATCGCCCGGCTGCGCGCGCTGTTGCGGCGCTCCGGCTTCGCGGTCGCCGCCCGGGAGGACGCGATCCTCACCGTCGGTGACCTCAGCCTCGACGAGGACAGCCACGAGGTACGCCGCGACGGCCAACTGATCACCCTCACCGCGACGGAGTTCGAGTTGCTGCGCTTTCTGATGCGCAACCCCCGCCGGGTGCTGAGCAAGGCGCAGATCCTCGACCGGGTGTGGAACTACGACTTCGGGGGTCAGGCCAACGTGGTGGAGCTGTACATCTCGTACCTACGCAAGAAGATCGACGCCGGCCGGGCACCGATGATTCACACGTTGCGTGGTGCGGGCTATGTCCTCAAGCCCGCCGAGTAAGCGCCGCCCGATGCGCGCCGCCCGCCGCTGGCTGGCCGGCCGCTCGCTGCGTACCCGATTGGTGTTCGCCCTTCTCGCGCTGCTGGCGTTGGTCAGCGTCGCCATCGGTGGCATCACCACCGTGGCGCTGCGGCACTTCCTGATCGACCGGCTCGATGCCCAACTGGCCCCCGCGACGGTCATGCGGGGTGAACGCCCGGGGCGGCCGGCCTTCCCCGGCAACGGACCCGCCATCCCACCGGGGTCGCCCTCCGGCACGGTGGTCGCCGTGATCACCAACGGTCAGGTGACGAGCGCGCGGACGCTGACCAGCAGCCCGTCCAGCGACGACCCGTTCCCCGACGAGCAGGCCGTCCCGGTGGAGGAGGTCGCCACCCTGGCGGGCCTGCCGGTCGGTGCCGAACCACGCACCGTCGACCTCGGCGCCCGCGGCGACTACCGGGCCGTGGCCCGGCAGTACTGGGACGGCAGGGTACGCGTCATCGCGATCCCGCTGGCCGGAGTGCGGGAGACCGTCCAGCGGCAACTCGCCGCGCAGGCCGGGGTGGCCGCCGTCGGGCTGCTTCTCGCGGGCGCTGCCGGCGCGCTGATCGTGCGGGCCACGCTGCGCCCGCTCAACCGGGTGGCCGCCACCGCCACCCGGGTCACCGAGCTGCCCCTGGACCGTGGCGAGGTGGCGCTCGCCGTCCGGGTTCCGGCCGCCGACACCGACCCGCGAACCGAGGTCGGCCAGGTCGGCGCGGCACTGAACCGGATGCTGGGCCACGTCGCCGACGCGCTGTCCGCCCGGCAGGCCAGCGAGACCCGGGTACGCCAGTTCGTCGCCGACGCCAGCCACGAGTTGCGCACGCCCCTCGCCGCGATCCGCGGCTACGCCGAGGTGGCCCGGCGCGGCCGCGACGAGGTACCCACCGACGTGGCCCACGCGCTGCGCCGGGTGGAGTCGGAGAGCACCCGGATGACCAGCCTCGTCGACGATTTGCTGCTGCTGGCCCGGCTGGACTCCGGTCGGCCGCTCGCGGTGGACCCGGTCGACCTGACCGCCCTGGTGGTGGACGCGGTCAGCGACGCGCACGTCGCCGGCCCCGAACACCGCTGGCAGCTCGGTCTGCCCGAGGTGGCGATCCGAGTGCCCGGCGACGCCGCCCGACTGCACCAGGTGGTGGCGAACCTTCTGGCCAACGCCCGGGTGCACACCCCGCCCGGCAGCACGGTCACCACCACGCTGGCCGTCGACGGCGACAGCGCCGTGCTCACCGTCGCCGACGACGGGCCCGGGGTGCCGGCCCAGTTGCAACCGGAGATGTTCGAGCGGTTCGCCCGCGGCGACAGCTCCCGGTCCCGGACGCACGGCAGCACCGGCCTCGGCCTGGCGATCGTCGCGGCGGTCGTGGAGGCCCACCACGGCACTGTCCGGGTGGACAGCCAGCCCGGCCGGACCGTGTTCACCGTCCGGTTGCCCAATCCCACAGCTGACGCATAGTCGGCGCACGGCGTCGCGCCAGCCCGAGCCTGCCGACGCTCAGTCGCCGAGCACCTGGGCGAGGACCTCGACCACGCGTCGCGTGTGGCGCCCGTCGGGGTCCTCGTCGGTGTTCAGGTCTGTCACGCTCATCCCGAGCAGCCGATCGGCGCGGGCCAGGGGAGTGACCAGCGCGATCAGGTCCGCCCAGCGCAGCCCGTCCGGCTCGGGGTAGGTCACCGCCGGCAGGTCGCGTGGGTCCACCACGTCCAGGTCGAGGTGCAGCCAGGCCGGCCCGTCCCCGCCAGCGACCAGGCCCGCGCCGACCGCCGCCGCGCCTCGGCGCAACACCTCGACGGCCGGCAGCTGGTGGATCGCCGGGTCGATCCGGGCCGCTTCGACCCGGCTGCTCTCGTCGGTGGGCGGGCGGTGCCCGAGCAGGTGTACGCGGTTCGGGTCGAGCAGCGCGTCGTCCGGCCCGACGGCGGCGGCGGGGCCGTGCCCGGTGACCACCGACAGGTCCATGTCGGCGGCCTCGCCGGTCGGCGAGGTCACCCCGTCGAGGAAATCCGGGTGGGCGTCGACGAACCACAGCTCCGTCGTCGGGGGCAGGGCCCGGCAGATGCCGGGCAGGATCGCGCAGTCCCCGCCGAGCACCAGCGGCCGGTGGCCATCGGAGATCAACGCGGCGACCCGGGCGCTGACGGCCGCACCGGCCCGGGGCAGCTCGGCGGCGCCGATCACCCCGCTCGCCGGATCCCGGGTCGAGTCGCGCAACCGCGCCTCGTCCACCCGCCCGTCGTCCTCGGCGGCCAGGGCGTCCAACAGGCCGGCCCGGCGCAGCGCGGCCGGCGCCCGCTCCTCGCCGCGCCCAGCTCCGGAGGAGTCCAACGGCGCGTCAACGATCATCCAGCGCACGTTCGGAGCGTACCGAGCAGAGTGGTGTCCCGGTCGCTTTCTGTGGCGAGGCTGGGAGTCCGGCAATGTGCCCGCGACGCGGATGACGATCAGCGTACGGTGAGGGACAAGTCCGGCTTTCTGGGTCAAAAGCCTCATCGGTGTACGCCTGGGACCGGGGTCAGGACGGGCGAGGGCAAGGAGCGATCGGTGGAACATCTGGCCTACCTGGACGCGGGATCCGGCAGCCTGATCGTGCAGGCGGTCGTCGGCGGGGTGGCCGGCGCCGCAGTCGCCGCCAAGCTCTACTGGCGACGCCTCGTCGACCGGTTCCGCCGGCAACCCACCGACCAGCGGTGAGCGGGCTGGTCCCGGCGATGGCGATCTCACCCACCGAGGTACGGCCCGAGCCGGCCTCCTTCCGCGACCCGGCCAACCGCGTCTTCCACGTCGGCGACGAGGTGCTGCGCGGGCTGGACACGCAGGCCGCCGAGCACTGGCGGGCACTCGCCGGCAGCACGTTCTTCCCGGCGTTCGTCGCCGCGCGCAAGGTCTGCGCCACCGAGGACGCCCCGTCGACACTGGTGCCCGCCGCGACCGGGACCCCGTGGGCCGCTGTGCTGCGCCACGAGCGCATCCCGTTCGTCTCCCACCCGTACGAGTGGTCGTTCAGCATGTTGCGCGACGCAGCCCTGCTGCACCTGGAGATCCTCCGCGCCGCCCTCACCGACGGTTTCACCACCAAGGACGGCTCGGCGTACAACCTGCAGTGGCGCGGCGCGGAGCCGGTCTTCATCGACATCGGCTCCTTCGAGCCGGTCCGCGACGGCGAACCGTGGGCCGGCTACCGGCAGTTCTGCCAGACCGTGCTCTACCCGCTGATGCTCACCGCCCACCTCGGCGTCGACTTCCAGCCGTGGCTGCGCGCCCGGGTCGACGGCATCGAAGCCGACGAGCTGCGACCGCTGTTCGGCGGGGCCCGCCGGCTGCGCCCCGGCGTACTGACCCACCTGCACCTGCACGGGGTGATGCAGCAACGTAACGCCGCCGCCAGCACCACCGACGTACGCGCCCAACTGCGGGCCGCCGGCTTCTCCCGGGAGTTGCTGTTCGCCACCGTACGCGGCATGGAGAAACTGGTCCGCCGGCTCAACCATCGCCCGGCGGAGAGCCACTGGTCGGACTACCAGCGCACCTGCGGCTACTCGGTCCGGGACCGGGTGGCGAAGGAACAGTTCGTGGCCGCCGCGGTGGCCGCCGGCACCCGCCCCCGCCTGGTGCTCGACCTCGGTGCCAACGACGGACGGTACTCCCGGTTGGCGGTCGGGCACGCCGACTACGTGGTCGCCGTCGAGCAGGACCCGGCCGTGGTCGACGAGCTGTACCGCAAGCTGCGCTCCGAGGGACAGCGCCGCATCCTGCCACTGGTGCTGGACCTGGCCGACCCGTCACCCGGTGGTGGCTGGCGGGGCGTCGAGCGGGCCGGCTTCGCCGAGCGGGCGTCCGCCGACGTGGTGCTCGCCCTGGCCGTGGTGCACCACCTGGCGATCGGGCGCAACGTGCCGCTGCCGGAGGTCATCGACTGGCTGGCCGGGCTGACCGCGCCCGGCGGCGCGATCGTGGTGGAGTTCGTCGGGCCGGAAGACCCGATGGCAACCCGGTTGTTGGCCAACAAGCCCGCCGGCCTCTTCCCGGACTACCGGCGCGACACCTTCGAGGCGTTGCTCGCCGCCCGGGGACGAATCACCCACCGGCTGGAGCTGCCCTCGGGCACCCGCACGCTCTACCGGACGGTGATGGGTGGCTGAACCAGCCGCCGCCGGCGAGCGGTGGGACCGGGGTTGGCGGGGCGAGGTGGCCCGCCTGCTGGAAGTGGTCGCGCTGGTCGGGCTGGTGGTCACCCAACCACTGCTGGACGTGCTCGGCCGCAGCCCCGACTTCTTCCTCTTCCACCGCGCCGACCCGGCCCAGATCCTGCTCCTGGTCGCCCTGGTGGCGGTGGTGCCCACGATGCCGGTGGCACTGCTCGGCGCGCTCAGCCGACTCGCGGGCAGGACCGCCCGCGCCCTCACCCACACCGGGCTGGTCGGGCTGCTGCTCGCCGCCCTCGCCGTGCAGGTGGGCCGACACGTGACGCCACTTCGGGGCGTACCCCTGCTGTGTGTCGCCGGTCTGGCCGGCGCGGCCGGCGCGGCCGCACACCGGCGGTGGCGGGCCCCCGGCCGGGTGCTGCGACTGGCCGCCGCCGGGCCGGTGGCCTTCGTGGCGCTCTTCCTGTTCGCCTCACCCACCTCGGCGGTGGTGCTGCCGCGCACCGACGGCGGGGCGGCCGGCACCGCACAGGGCACGGGGGTGCACCCGCCGGTGGTCATGCTGATCCTCGACGAACTGCCACTGGTCAGCCTGCTGGGCACCGACGGGCGGATCGACGCGGCAAAATACCCGCACTTCGCCGAGCTAGCCGACGGGTCGACCTGGTACCGCAACGCCACCGGGGTCAGCGGGTGGACGCCCAACGCGCTGCCCGCGATGCTCACCGGCCGCTACCCGGCGCGGCCGGTCGCCCCGCACTACTCGCAGTACCCGGACAACCTCTTCACCGCCTTCGGCGGCCTCTACGACATCCGCGCCGAGGAGAGCATCACCCGGCTGTGCCCGCCCAGCCGCTGCGAGCAGCCCGCCACCCCGGAGCAGGGGCTCGACGTGCTGGTCCGCAAGACCGGAAAACTGCTCCGCCAGATCACCGGGCCGACGGCCACCCAGGTCGACCCGGAGGACTCCTACCGGGAGCAGACCCGGGCCGAGGCCGGCCTGGACGCGGCCGAACCGGTGCCGGCCGACCCGACGTTCCGCTGGGACAGTCTGGACGACAACCAACCCGCCCGGTTCACCAGCTTCCTGGCCGGGCTGAAGCCGACGACCCGACCCACCCTGCACTTCCTGCACCTGCTGATGCCGCACTCACCATGGGCGTTCCTGCCGTCCGGTGCGCGCTACGACGCCCCGGAGGACCTACCCAACGACGGCGCCGGCTGGGTCGACCTGGCCCGCCAGCGGCACCTCGCCCAACTCGGCTACACCGACCGGCTGATCGGCGAAACCCTGCGGACGCTGCGTGCCAGCGGCCTCTACGACCAGGCCCTCGTCGTGGTGACCGCCGACCACGGCGTCAGCTTCCGCCCGGGGGCCCAGGGCCGGGGCATGGACGCGATCAAAGCCGCCGCCGGCGAGGTCGCCTGGGTGCCGACGTTCATCAAGGAACCCCGGCAGCGGACCGGCCGGGTGGACGACCGCAACTGGGAACACGTCGACCTGCTGCCGACCGTGGCCGACGACGCCAACATCCGGCTGCCCTGGCGGGTCGACGGCCGCTCCGCCCGGCAGGCCCCGCGCACCGACGGCACGAAGCACTTCTACGACCGTCCCGGCGAACCCGTCACCTTCCCCGGTGGGGTGCCCACCCCGCCGCCCCTGCCGACGCCGCACCCCCTGGTCGGCACCGAGGTACGCGCCGGCCCGGTCGACGGCAGCGCCCGGGTGGCCGACCTGGCCGCGTTCAAGGCCATGGACCCGGACACCGGCACCCTCCCGGCGCTCGTCTGGGGGGACGTCCCCGACCGGATCCCGGACGGCACACTCCTGGCGGTGGCCGTCAACGGCCGGATCGGGGCCGTCGTTCCGGTGGTGCCGCCCGACCCCGGTGGACGCCGGTTCGCCGCGCTGCTCACCGACGACAAGCTCTTCCACGCCGGTACCAACCAGCTCGACGTCCTCCAGGTCGGCACGGACGGTTCGTTGCGACGTCTCGCGCTGTCCTGACCTGGTCCTGGGTACGTCCTGGCCTGGTCCTGGCCCTGGTCGTGCCGCCGGTTCCGCCTTCGTCCCGTTCCGTGGGAGGTGGGGTTTCCCGGCGGCCCAGTCGGGAATCGGGTGACGCATACCTCACCGCCGAACCACGGCGGGCGTTGTCCCCTGGGCCGCAATTACGGTAGAAGCGAAGGCAATTCAACGTAGATCTGCCGGCGAAGCGAGGAATTACATGACGGAAGTCAAGCTCGATCACCCCGGTGGGCAGCTGTCGATGCCGGTGCATCCTGCGGTCGAGGGCCCCGCCGGTATCGGGGTGAGCAAGCTGCTGAAAGAAACCGGGATGACAACGTACGACCCCGGTTTCGTCAACACCGCGGCTGCCTCATCCGCGATCACCTACATCGACGGCGACGCGGGGATCCTGCGTTACCGGGGATACCCGATCGAGCAGTTGGCCGAGAAGTCCTCCTTCCTGGAGGTCTCCTACCTGCTCATCTACGGTGAGCTGCCCACCGAGCAGCAGCTGACCGAGTTCACCGAGTGGATTCGGCGGCACTCGCTGCTGCACGAGGAGATGCGCCGCTTCTTCGACGGCTTCCCCCGGGACGCCCACCCGATGGCGGTGCTCTCGTCCGCGGTGAGCGCTCTGTCCACCTTCTACCAGGACAGCCTGGACCCGTTCGACTCCGAGCACGTGGAGATCTCGACGGTCCGGCTGATGGCGAAGGTGCCCACCATCGCCTCGTACGCGTACAAGAAGTCCATCGGGCAGCCGCTGCTGTACCCGGACAACTCGCTGGGGTACGTGGACAACCTGCTGCGGATGACCTTCGGCGTGCCGGCGGAGCCGTACGAGGTCGACCCGGTGATGTCGAAGGTGCTGGACATGCTCTTCGTCCTGCACGCCGACCACGAGCAGAACTGCTCCACGTCGACCGTCCGCCTGGTCGGCTCCAGCAACGCCAACCTGTTCGCCTCGGTCTCCGCCGGCGTGAACGCCCTGTTCGGCCCACTGCACGGCGGCGCCAACCAGGCGGTGCTGGAGATGCTCCAGCAGATCCACGCCGGCGACGACGACGTCCGCTCCTTCGTCCGCAAGGTGAAGAACAAGGAGGACGGCGTCAAGCTGATGGGCTTCGGCCACCGGGTCTACAAGAACTACGACCCGCGGGCGGCGATCGTCAAGAAGGCCGCGCAGGACGTGCTGGGCCGGATGGCCAAGCCGGACCCGCTGCTGGACATCGCCATGGAGCTGGAGGAGATCGCGCTCGCCGACGACTTCTTCGTCTCCCGTCGGCTCTACCCGAACGTGGACTTCTACACCGGCCTGATCTACAAGGCCATGGGCTTCCCGACCAAGATGTTCACGGTGCTGTTCGCGCTCGGCCGGCTCCCCGGCTGGATCGCGCAGTGGCGCGAGATGATCAGCGACCCGGAGACCAAGATCGGCCGTCCGCGGCAGGTCTACGTCGGTGCTCCCGAGCGGGACTACGTCCCCTTCGCCGAGCGCTGACCCCTCCGCCTCCGCACCACGACAGGCCGCCGACCCGTTCCGGGTCGGCGGCCTGTCGTCTGTCCGCGGGGGCTGCCGGGTGCCTGTCGCTGGCCCTGTAGACCTGCCCCACCGGTGGGGCGCTCGCATAGGGCGCCGCCGACCGGGTGCTGTCGGCGTCCGCATGCTGCCTGTTATGCCGGCTTAATCCACCCGGTGGGGTCCGGCGAGTGTCCGCGGAGGCCTCCTCTGCGGTGATCGACTCCATATCGCCGACCTTGCGGTATCCCAGCGCTTGGGCTCAAGTGGTTGT
>NZ_PYBV01000044.1:0-25861 GCF_003205615.1 Micromonospora arborensis
GGTCAGCCCGTCGATGCTGGTGCCAGCGTCGAGGTCGGCTTGCTTGACCCAGTCACGCACCGCGGTCTCGGTCAGGTCGAAATCCTGGCTGACCTGCCGAAGAGTGCGATCACCGCGCTGACACAACTCGACGATCTCGGCCTTGAACTCCGGCGTGAACGAACGCCGAGGCCGCGGCCGCTTCTTCCCCATGCTCTCCATGATGATGGACATCCTCCCGGAGACCCCAGGTCCCCTGATCTCGGATGTCCGTCAAAACGGGGCAGGCCCAGGCCCGACTTGGCCCGACGCAACGGACAGCCGGGCCTGGCCCGGTTGATCCCGCTCGCCAGCGGTGCGATGCACTCGATGGCCGCCACCGGTGAACAGAAAATCATGCCGAGAGTGGCACCTCGGTAACAGCTCATTCTGTCAGCAATCGCCGCCAACGACGCCCGACCGCCGATCGGGCACGCCCTCATCTGTAGCCGATGCCAGGCGCTCCCCGACGCCGAAGCATCATGATCGTCAGCCGTGCATGATCCAGGATCGTCGATCTGATGCTCTGCGGGGGCGTTGCCGGTCGTAGTAGGCCCGGTGCCCGGCGAGGCTTTCAACGCTGCGAACGCCTGAGTTATCAACGCGTCGATGAGCCGGAGGACCAGGGCGTCAACCAGCTGTCCCTGCCCTGGGGACAGATGCTCGCGTACCTGGTGGGTGCGGTCGTGGTCGGGCTCACCGCCTCGATCGCCCCGGCCCGGCACGGCGCGCGGCTCGATGTCCTCGCGGCCATCAACCACGTCTGATCGCACGCACCCGTACGCCGAAGGCGCCCTCCGGTCCGAGGAGGGCGCCTTCGGTTTGCGAGGCACTCGGGTTCTCAGCCAGGCCCGGCTCCGGGGGACCGAACCCGGGTCGTCGAGGGGCGGCTCACTCCTCCAGGCGGTTGCCCCAGACCCATGCGGCGATGCCGACCCGGTTGCGGACGTCCAGCTTGCGCTGGACGTTGGCGACATGGGTCTTGGCCGTACCGGCCGAGATGAAGAGCTCGGCCCCGATCTCCGCGTTGGTCATCCCCTTGGCGACCAGCCGGGCGATCTCCGTCTCCCGGTCGGTCAGGGCGTCCACCGGCTGCGCGGTCCTGGGCCGGCCGGCGTCCCGGTGGTGCTGCAACAGACTGACGGTGAGCGATGGGCTGATCAGCGTGTCGCCCGCCATTGCTGCCCGCACCGCCTCCACAAGCAACGTCGGCCCCGAGCGCTTCAACAGGAAGCCGCAGGCGCCGTTGCGCAGTGCGGTGTGGACGTACTCGTCGAGTTCGAAGGTCGTCACCACCACCACCCGCATCGGAGGCTCGGCGCCGGGCCCAGCGAGCCGCCGGGTGACCTCCAGGCCGTCCATGCGCGGCATGCGGATGTCAGCGAGCACGACATCCGGGTTCAATGCCGCGGCGAGCTCGACGGCCTGCAGGCCGTCAGAAGCCTCACCGATCACCTCCATGTCGGGCTGGGAATCCAGGATGAGGCGGAACCCAATCCGTACGGACTCCTGGTCGTCGGCGAGGAGTATGCGGATGGTCATGATCGGTACCGTAGTGCGAATTCGCGCCGTTCAGCCACCGGGACCGCATGCGAATTTATACGTCGTTCAGGACGCGCGCCCCGCACTGGTGGTCGCTTCGCCATCGACACGGACAGCCGGATTTTCCAGGCCGTCTCGCCCAGCTCCGACGTCTCGATGGCCGACCTGGCGATGAACCCTGCTCACCGGGGCGACACTGGTGCTCCCGGGCACCCACCACGCACCGGCGGGCGAGAAACTGGCCGCGCTGGTCGACGGTCACGGCGTCAACCACCTGCAGATCACCGCGGGTGTGCTCGCCACGGTGCCGCGCACCGGACTGAGCGGATCCTGCGGATCGGTGAGGTCAACAACAACTGGTCCCTCACCTCACCACCGGATACGTACCGGAGGTATTAGACGGGGACACCCTGCTGGTCGTCGCCACCCGCGACGAGGGCGACCCGGCGGGGAAGACCGCGCGGTCCGTCGCGAAACTTCAGCGCTTCGCCACGGGTGGGTCGAGGTTGAGGGGATCGACTGCGAGCACTGCCAGCTCCTGCGGGCCGGGCCGGTCGCCGAGGTCGGCCGCGCCCTTCAGCAGAGGCTCACCGGCCTCGGGGACTGAGCGGGCTGTCCCGCTGTCCGGCCCGGCCGTGCGGCTCTGCCGATCGGCAGATGTGCCGGACGGCCCGGCCCGGAATGCTGACCTGCGAGTTCAATCCAAGGAGGACGCGTCATGAATCAGGCGGCCGAGCCTATGTCATTACGGACGACGGACGTTGCACCACGTCCGGTGCGGGGGCAATTCAACCGGACGGCCCTGATCGGCTACGCGGCCTTTCTCGCGCTTCTGCTGTACGGGCTGGCCCACACCTACTGGGCTCTCGGCGCGGACGGCTTTCCGTTCGGTGCCGACGACGCCAACCCTGAATACTCGGCCTTCCAGCACGTCGGCCGCGACCGACTGGCACCGTGGATCGCGGGCGGGTTCCTGGGTAGCGCCGCGGTCGCGCTCCTCCTGGCGATGCCGGGCCGGCGGCGGATCCCCACCTCCGTGCTGATGGGTGCCTCCGTGTTCTCGGCGGCCGCAGTGCTCTGCACGCTCGCAGACTTCCGGCTCCTCGGCAATCTCGCCTATGTCTTCATGCTGAAGTTCAGCGCGATCAACTGGACCGTGATCAACCAGCTGTTCGCGGTGGTCTCGGTGAGCCTCATGGTCGCGTCGGCGGTCGTCTACCAGCGCCGCACGTCCGGTGCCTGCACCCGCTGCGGGCGTACCGATGCGGGCGCAGGCTGGACCTCGCCCGAGGCCGCCGCCCGCTGGGGCAAGAGGGCCGCGTACACGGCGGTCGTCGTTCCCCTGCTGTACGCCAGCACCCGGTGGGCCTGGGCCCTGGGCTTCCCGCTCGGCATCTCCGACGAGCTGTGGGAGGCGGGCAAGAAGGACCACCTCTGGATCGCCGGTGCCGCGCTCGCCACCATGGGGGCGCTCGGCTCGCTGCTCACCCTGGGCCTGGTGCAGCGCTGGGGCGAGGTCTACCCCCGCTGGATGGTCGGCCTCAGGGGCCGGCGGGTGCCCATTTCGCTGGCCGTCGTCCCGGCCACACTGGTCTCCATCATGGTGACGATCGCCGGGGTCATGTACATCCGGCTGCACTTCCAGGGCGCCTTCGACAACCAGAAGGACGACTGGGGCGCCACGGTCCCGGAGATGGTCTGGCCTGTGTGGGGCATCGCCCTGGCGGCCGCCACACTCGCCTATTACTTCCGGCGGCGCGGCGTGTGCAAGCGCTGCACCCGCCGCTGAGAAACAACAAGGGCCCGGATCCAGGGGACTGTTTCCGGGCCCTCGTGGTCGGCGGGAAGGGTCAGGTCGCCCGGTGGAAGCTGCGGATCGCCAGCGGCGCGGTGACGAGGACGAACACCAGGCAGCAGGCGAGCGTCGCCAGGATCGTGCCCACAGACTCCGGCGTACCAAGGGGTCCAGGCCGGTGGTCGGCTGTGCCCTTCCCTCGGTACCGGATATGCCCAACCCCGGGCCGCCGGGTCGATCAGAACTCTGAAGGTGGCGTTGTAGGACCCCGGGAGAACTGGCGTGCTCAGCCCAGTGGCAGGAGCGCGGTGACCCGCCAGCCGTGCTCCCCGTGGACGCCGAATTCCAGGGTTCCCCCGAGCGCCCGGGCGCGTTCGGCGAGCCCTTCCAGGCCGGTGGCCCCGTGTCGCCCCCGGTCGCCGAAGTGCCCGCCGCCGGCCTCGCTGACGGAGGGGGAGCCGTTGGTCACGGATACGGTGAGCACCGGCTCCGGGCGCTCCGGGCCGGACGCCACGGACACGGTCACCCACGGCGTGGTGGCGGCATGCCGGCGTACGTTGGTCAGCGCCTCCACCACCACCCGGTGCGCGGTGCTCGCCACCTCGCGGGGAACCCGGCCGAACTGCTCGGGCGACCGGTCGATGTGCAGACGCACTTCGGCACGGCCACCCGCCCGGAACCGGTCGACGACGTCCACGATGTCCTCCAGGCCGTACGTCCTCGGCTGTGGCTTGTCCGCGGCGCCCCGGCCGCCCGGGGTCGTTCCGTTGGGGGACCTGAGCATGTGGACGGTGCGGTCCAAGGAGCCGAGGGCCTGGCGACCGGAGGCCTCGATCTGCTGCAGGAGGGGTAGCACCTTCTCCGGCTGATCCGCGCCGATCACCTGTGCCGCCTGGGCCAGCACGACGATGCCCGACACGTCGTGGGCCACGAAGTCGTGCAGATCGCCCGCCAGCTGGAGGCGCTGGCTGCGACGGGCCTCGTACACCGCCCGGATCCTGCGGACCTCCAGGGC
This sequence comes from Micromonospora arborensis, assembly GCF_003205615.1. GTDB lineage: Bacteria > Actinomycetota > Actinomycetes > Mycobacteriales > Micromonosporaceae > Micromonospora > Micromonospora arborensis. Next base: position 4,371 of record NZ_PYBV01000044.1, read on the forward strand.
GCGCAGGCCGCCGCCCGTGGCGGCCGCAGCGATGGCGCCGAGCGCGAAGAACGCGCTCTGCGCGGCGATCTCCATCGCGGTCGGGGGGATCTGGAGCCGCAGGAGTGCCATCGACGCCAGAACCCCGAGCACGGTGCAGAGCACGACGGCCTGCCGGATCTCGGCGTACCGGGCGACCAGACAGACCAGCAGCAGTAGCGCGGTGATCTCCACCAGGGTGGCCACCCCGGTCGCCTTCTCCGGTGCCGGAGGGTCGCCGAACAGGGTGCCGAGGGCGGAGCTCACGGCCACCCCGACGGCAGCCGCAAGGACGACCCGGTCCCGGGCGTGCAAGGAGGCGACGGCGAGAGCGCCCAGCACCGCGACCATCATGGGCAGGACCGCCCGCCAGCCCGCCGCGGGACCCGCCAGCAAACCGGCCGGCACCACGCAGAACGCCAGGACCGCGCAGACCGGACCGACCGCACGCCCCCGGAGGCGGCTCTGGATGCCGCTCCCGGTTATCGTCGCCATTTCCGGGACTCTAATACTCGAGCAGGAGATCCGTTTCAGGGTTCGGTGAGTGCTTGCCGGGCGTAGTGGCTGGTCTTGGCGGGGCTCTGTTGCATCGTCAGTCGGGGCCGGGGCAGAGTTGACGGGTGACGCAATCACGCCATCGTCGTCCGTGGTCGCCGCCCAGGTCCGCGTTCGCAGGGTTCGGTTCCCGGCGGAGGTGATCGTGGTCGCGGTCCGCTGGTACCTACGGTTCAATCTGTCCTACCGAGATGTGGAGGACCTGCTGGTTGAACGTGGTATCGAGGTCGACCACGTCACGATCTTCCGATGGTCCAGCGGTTCACCCCGCTGCTGGCCGACGCCGCCAGGTTCACCCGTCACTCACCGGGCGACCGGTGGTTGGTCGACGAGACCTATGTGAGGGTCAACGGCGTATGGCGGTACGTCGTCAACGCGATCCTGTACGTGGTCAGGACGGGGATCGCCTGGGAGTACCTGCCGCACGGCCCTTCCAATTCATCCCGACAGATCCGTGGCGCCTTCGAGCTCTGCGAAGAGGAGATGCTCCGCACCGTCCAGGGTCAGATGGGCGCTCATCTTGACGCCCGGCATGCGCCTGGTGCTCGACCCGATGCGCCACTGCCACCTGACCAGCCCCTGGGCATCGGCGGTCGCCGCACCCAGTCCTCTCGCGTGGCTGGTGCGCCCGCTGGGATAGACGATTCGCAGATTGCAGGGAGCATTGGCGCGGGGGGAGGCGAGCACACGGCAGTGCCCGCCGATCCACGGGGTGCCGATGGCTGCGACGTCCAGCACGAAGATGTTCAACGTGTCGCAGATCGTGGACAACGACTTCCCCCACGCCCGGACCTCCGGGCTGCTGATACTCGCGAAGTGCAGTCCGACCGCCGTGAAGGTGTTCCGGTCCAGCCACAACGCCCCCGAGTCGCCGTGATCGCCGAGCACCCCCTGAGGCAATGCGAAGTCGTCGGGAACGACCGAGAACTCGATGCCGTCCGTGCCGTCGATGGTGCCGCCGGTGACTCCGGTCCGCAGCCCGGACTTGAGCACCTTGAGACCGACGACGTGCGGTTTGCTACCGGATGCCGGCAGTGGCAGCCCTTCGATGTCGGTGGACACGTTCCGGTTGCGACTGCCGTCCTGCTCGCCGATCGAACTCACGGCGGCATCCAGACCCTGGTCCCAGCGCAGCAGGCGGCCAAGGAAGTTGTTCGGCGGCTCCGGATCGGGCGCAACCGGGTCGGGTTGGATGATCGGATCCATCGCGACCGGCGGATCAGCGACCGCCACGTGCCAGTTCGTCAACGCCATAGGCCGCAGCGTGCCCCGTTCGAACACGATGGCCCCAAGCGTCCCCGGGTCTCCGGTGCCGGGACCTCCGACCTTGAGGTTTCCGACGTTGATGCCGCCGAGGACAGGATCGTGCCGAGAGTGCCGGACACCCACATTCGGTACGGGATTGCTCTCGATGACGTCGACCGGCACCCCCTCGATCTCGTCGGGGAGTTGCTCCGACGGGGTGAGGCTGCTGTCCGGCATCTTGCGGTTGACGTGAACGCGGATCGCCAGCCGGTCCGAAGGGCGCTTGCGTTTGAACTCGAAGCCGATGTCGACAGAACGGACGTTCGGGAATGACATCAGCTGCTTTCGGTGCCGACGCATGAACCTGAGCAACTGGTCCTGTTCTCGCGAGGTGATCTCGTGCATGACGGCCCCCTCTCGGTGACCCCGCTCGTCGCTCCATTCCCAACCTGGGCCGGGCCATGCCGCAGGACGGACCGCCGACCACACCCGCGCCGGCCGCTGACCCGGTCTGGTGCTCGCTTAGGTGTGTTTGCGGGTGGCGGTTCTTCGACTCACCTAGATCGATGATCGAGCGGGGACGGAATCGAGCGGGGAGCGACGGTTGAGATGGTGGCGGGTTCGGCCGCGGCTTCGGAGTGTCGGTGACTCGACTGGGTCGGCAGTACCGCCAGCGCGATCAGTGCGCCGAGTAGGCCCGTCGCGGCGAAGCCCCAGGCTGGCGCGGTGGCATCGATCACCGCCCCGGCCAGCGGAGCACCGAGCGCCACCCCCACCACCATCGCCGAACCGTGCAAGCCCATCACCTCACCCCGTACGCTCGCCGGCACCAGCCGGCTCACCGCGTCGGCGGTGGCCGCCACGGTCGGCGCGGTGAAGGCTCCAGACGGGAGCAGCATCAGGGCCAGCAGCCACCACTGGCCGCTGCCCAGGCCGATCGGAATGGTGACCAGACCGAGGACCAGGGTGAGGATCAGCGACGGCACCGGACGGGACAGCGCGCCGTAGGTGAAGCCGCCGATCAAGGAGCACGATGCCCAGAGCGCCAGCACCACACCGGTCCAGTCGACCTGGCCAGCGTCGCGCAGCACCGCCACCACCGACACATCGATGCCGGCGATCACCAGCGTGCCCGCCGCGCCACCGGCGAGCAGCCCGATCAGCCGTGGGGTCAGCCACTGCCGGCGGGGCAGTGCCCGTGCCGGCGTCGTCGCCTCGTCACGCGCCCGGGTCGGCGGGTTCAGCACCAGCAGGGTGAGTCCGGCCAGCACGATCCCTGCGCCGACGGCATACATGGTCAGGGTGGGCGAGACACTGGTGGCCAGGGCCACCGCCCCGGCCGGCCCGATGATGAAGCTGAGTTCGACCGACATCGAGTCCAGCGCGTACGCCTGACGGCGCTCAGTCGGCGGGACCAGCGCGGCGATCGACTGCCGGACCACGGAGAAGACCGGGAGGGTGAGCAGCCCGGCGGCGAACGCGGCGCCGAGCAGCACCGGGTACGGCAGGACCGGCGCCGTTGCCCAGAACAGCGCCGAGACCGCTGTGGTCAGCAGCAGCATCGGCCGCAGGCCACGCCGGTCGACCAGCCGGCCGAGCAGTGGTGCGCCGAGCGCCGAACCGAGCGTCATGGCGGCCCCGACCAGCCCGGCGGCGAAGAAGCCGCGGCCCAGATCGAGGACGTGCAGCGTCATCACCACGGCGGTGGCCGCCACTGGCACCCGGGCCAGGATCGCGACCAGCAGCAGGGGCCGCAACCCTGGCAGCGCGAGCGCGTCCCGGTACGGCTTCGCACTCAACACGGTCCGCACCTCACGGGCTGCCCTGGCCCAAGACGAGTAGTTCCTAGATTCGGCTTCGGCCGGGTTGCCGTGGGTAACGTGTGACCTGTCACCGGTCGAAGGCGATCCAGTAGCGCCGCACTGGACCGTGCTCGGTGTCGCGGATGCCCTCGAGGACGCCGCCGTTGTGTTCGATCGTCCGGGCCGACGCGATGTTGTCGGCCAGGCAAGGGATGAGGACGCGATCCAGGCCCAGGACGACGCGAGCCTCCGTGAGCATCTCGCCGAGTGCCCAACTCGCCAGTCCTCGGCGGCGCGCGGACGGCCGGACGCCGTAGCCGATCTGGCCGATCTCGTCGTCGAGCTTGTGGCGGAGGGCGATTCCCCCGAGTACCTGGCCATGCTCGACGATCCACCGGGGTGAGCCGTGCTGTTCTTCCGGGCACGGGTCGCCGGCCGGATGGGCCATTCGGACCCGCTCGCGCACCCAAGCAGCGAAGCCTTCGGGCGAGTCCACGTCGTCGTCGACCCCCAGGCCGAAGCCGTCCTCGTGGAGGCCAGGGCCCCAGTCGTCGCGGCAATCCAAGAACGCGGCGTGCAGGCGGACAGTCGGCAGAATCAACTCGGGCATGCGGTCACGGTATTCAAGGCCGGACCGCTGAACGAGCCGCTTCTTACCAGCATTGATCATCCCTAGAAGGCGATTCAGCTCCATAAAGTCCACGTGCTTCGACAGCTACCAGAAGGTGCAGTGCCGGCCTACGGGGCAATGTCAGCCCGGTCAAGGACGCAACCCAGATGAGGAGCACCAGGAACTCCGTAAGCCCCACGGGCGGCAATTGTGTGACTTGCGTCATATTTGAGCTGGCGTTTGATGCGAGTTCTTCCTCCGCGGGCCGGCCGCTGTCGGGGTGCGTTTCGTACCGAAGCAGATCGGGCTAGTGCTGTGACCACTAACGTTCACCGGGTTGTCGGTGGTGTTGTGGTTCCTCGCCCGGACGTTGTCGGAGCGAGCGACTCCCCACCGGTAGTGGGGCGGGCCTCAGCCGGCCAATGAGCGGAAACCTGATCATGCCGGCAGTGAAGCGCTTGCTCCTCACGCGGCGTCATGTCACATAGTTGGTGGCGTGGATGAGCACCTGACCGTGGGGCGTGTGGCGGAGTTGGCCGGCGTCAGTGTCCGCACACTGCATCACTATGACGAGATCGGCCTCCTGGAGCCGTCCACGCGGACCGCGGCTGGGCACCGGGCCTACTCCGCGGACGACGTGGAGCGACTCCGGGAGGTGCTCGCCTACCGGCGGCTCGGCTTTGGATTGCGGGAGATCGCGGATCTGGTTGACGATCCGGCCACTGACGCAGTCGCGCACCTGTGTCGGCTGCGCGGCCTGCTGATGGACCAGCGCGACCGCGCTGCTGCCATGGTGACGGCCATAGACAGGGAACTGGAGGCACGAGCGATGGGGATCAGGACGACGCCAGAGGAGCAACTGCAGGTGTTCGGCCCGCAGTTGTACGACGTCATCGGATCCGCTTACCCAGCGACGCGGCGCACCGACCCACGGATCGCCGCGCACATCTGGGATGCGCTGGGGGACGCACGAACGGTACTGAACGTCGGGGCCGGCACCGGCTCCTACGAACCCCCCGACCGTGACGTCACAGCGGTGGAGCCGTCGGCGGTCATGCGGGCGCAGCGTCCCCCGGGCGCGGCACCGTGCGTGGCCGCCGCTGCGGAGAGTCTGCCGTTCGAGGACCAGTCCTTCGACGCCGCGATGGCGGTCAGCACCGTCCATCACTGGCCGGACCCAGTCGCCGGACTGCGTGAGATGAAGCGTGTGGCCCGTCGCGTGGTGGTGTTCACGTACGACGCCGACGACACCGGCTGGCGTCAGCGGTTTTGGCTCACCCGCGACTATCTGCCTGAGTTCGCAGACCTCCTCGTCGGCTGGCCGTCCCTGGCCGACCTGACCCATGCGATCGGAGGACGTGCGGAGCCGGTGCTCGTTCCGTGGGACTGTGATGACGGCTTCTTCGAGGCGCACTGGCGTCGGCCTGAGGCGTACCTGGACGAACATGTACGCCGCGCGGTTTCGGTATGGACCAGAGTCGGACCGCAGGCTGAGCAACGGGCAGTCAGCACACTTCGCGAAGACCTCTCCTCAGGCCGGTGGGCCGAGCGCAACCGCGATCTCGTCGCCCTCGACACGGCAGAGCTCGGCCTCCGCCTGCTCGTAGCCTGATCCACTGTGCGCGAGAACCCCGCTGAGGGCAACGCACGGGCCTCGCATCAGATGCATGGTCGGCGCGGGCGGCCGGGGTGGTTCCGGTATGCGGTCGTCCCAAGGCCGAGCCCGACAATCGCGGCAGACCTTCCGGGAAGCCGGGACACCTCGTGCCCGCCGGGTCAGAGAACCATCGTCATCGTCTCCGCAAAAAGGCGTAGACGATCCTGCTGGAGGCGAATTCCGAGACGTTGACGAGGTCCCAGCCGAACTGGCCCAGGACCTCGGCGGCAGCAAGCGCCTCGCTGATCTGGTCGCCGCCCAGGCCGTGCTGAGATACCACGGCCAGCAGGCGATAGGGGTACGTCCGAAGATCGGCCTTGCCCTGCAGAATCGCACGGGCGGTGACGGTGCGGGTTCGGGTGATGTGCTCCGGGCTCTCTGCGGCGGGCATACCCGGCACCATAGTGGCTCGTCGCTCGGGCAGTCTGCCAGCTCAACAGCCGGTATGTTCGAGAAGTGTCTGCGTTGGCCGGTGTTTGTTGTCGTGCCGTGGCGCTCGTTGCGGTGCTCGCCACTGCCGCCTGTGACGGTGCCTCGGCTCCGGTGGGTGCGCCGAGGACAGGGGCGGCCACGAGCAGCGTTGCCTCCACCGTGCCCACCGCCTCGGCCGGCCCCATCTACCGCGCTCAAGACCTGGACCTGTGTAAACGTACTGATCTTCGGCCGTTGGCGGACCTGTCCCTGACGGTGGCCCGCACCGATCCGACGCCACCGCTGGGGCGCCCGGGTGTGGCGTGTCTGTTCGAGTTGCGGACGAAGGACGGGCATGAGGCGAATCTGCGGGTGGAGGCGTCGACGCCGGTCAGCGCGGAGGAGGCTCGGTTGCTCTATCGGTCTACGGGGCAGGTGACGGTGATGACTCCGGTCGGCGTCATCGCCGGTGTGGGCGACGAGGCCGAGGCCTTCACCAGGCGCTCCGAGCCCGGCTTCAAGTACGCCGAGTACATGGTCCACGCGCGCATGGGCAACCTGGTGGTGAAGGTCTGGTTGGCCGTCGGTGGTGCCTCGTACGTCGCCACCGAAACGCTCGCGCCGAAGGCGCTGACGGTCCTCAGGGCGACGCAGGCGGCCGTACCGACGGTGTGATGTGTCCGTGGGTCATCCTCGGACGGCCTCGGGCCACCGTCCACCGGGTAGCTTCGAGTGGTCGCCGACCTGCGTGGCGATGTCTCGGAATCAGCGAGAGCAGTACCGGCCACTCGGTCACTCCGTCGTCCAACGGTCGTGGTGGATCACCGACGACACCGGACGTCGCTGGCGCCAGCCGTGCCGCTCCAGGTCCGGTGTCTGCTCCAGATGGGTGACCGGGCCGAGGCAGAGCCACGCCACCGGACGGACGGTGGCCGGGATGCCGAGCAGGTCGCGCAGGAACGGCTCTCGGTAGAACGAGACCCAACCGACTCCGAGTTGCTCGGCGGTCGCGGCCAGCCACAGGTTCTGGATCGCCAGACAGACCGAGTAGAGGCCGGCGTCGGCGATCGCGTGACGGCCGAGCACGGCCGGTCCGCCCCGCTCCGGGTTGTACGTGACCACGACCGACAACGTCGACTCGCGTACGCCATCGATTTTGATCCGGGCGAAGCGTTCCGCCGCCGCACCGTCGAGAGTGGCCGCGAAGGTGTCCCGTTCCCGCTCCACGTGCCGATGGAACTCCTGCCGCAGCTCAGGATCGCGGACCAGGATGAAGTCCCACGGCTGGGAGAGACCGACGCTCGGCGCGGCGTGCGCCGCCGTGAGAATCCGGTCCAACGTCTCGTCGGGGATCGGCGCCCCGGTGAACTGGGCCCGTACGTCCCGGCGGCGACGGATGGTCTCGTAGAGTCCGGTGTTCAAGACAGGCTCCCGCTGCGCTCGTGCCCCTGACGGAGCCGATGACGCGAGGCCGGCCTTCGGGCTCCCGGTTCTACGCTGGTCACCCGCCTTCCCAGCCCTTCAGGGTCAGTGACTGTGTCTGGTACGCGTGGGTGGCAGCTCCCAGGGGCCGCCGCGGGACCGTGCCGGACTCACGCGGCTTCCCGATTCTCCCCACTCGCGGGGCACCTCGCAACGTTTGTGCGTCGTTTCGCTACGCCGGACGGCACATTGGGACGCCATGCCAATGCCCTCAAGCCTGTCTAGGCGGCGGCGACCGAGCCGCCGCCCTTGAACGCTTCGCCGAGTTCGTGCAGGCGTGGGGCAAAATTGCGTCCGGGCGACGGGCTTGGCGGTGGTGCGGGGCGCTTCGGTGACCAGCTGGTCAGCGTCGTAAACGCGGAGGGTGGTGTCGGCGGCTTCGACGGTCAGACGACCGAGATCCCCCGAGTACCTCGACCCCGTACGCCAGGCAGCAGGGGCTATGCGGACAGTCGCCCCAGCCATTCCGTCAGGAGTTGCTGTTCGGCGCCGCTGAGGGCGTTCTGGCTGGGTAGGGCGGCGCGCAGGGCGCGAGCGGCGCCCGCCAGGCCCTCTTCCTGCACGGCCGGTTCCTGACTGGTGACGGCGGTGATCATGGCTTCGCGCAGCGCGACCAGGAGGGCGGGGTCTCGCTCGGCGTCGGGCAGGGACAGCCAGGTCAGGACGGCGCCACGGGCGGTGGCGTGGATGATCTGGGCGGCGAGGTTCTCGTCGACGCGTAGTCGGCCCGCGACGGCCAGGCGGCGGATGCGGTCCATGAGCAGTCCGAGGCCGAGCCGGAAAGCGATGGTGGACCGGGCGGGTTCGCCGTACATGAGCGCGTACAAAGCGGGGTTGGCCAGTCCGAACTCGACTGCGGTGTCCCAGCGGACGCGTAGTTCCGTGATCGGGTCCTGAGGGTCGGGGTCGATGTGCTTGGCGGCCAGGAACCGGGTGAACCCGTATTCGGCCACCGCGTCGAGCAGGGCCTCCTTGTCGCCGAACAGCCGGTACAGGGCCGGCGCCTGCAGTCCAGCGGCCTCGGCGACCGCGCGGGTGGTGACCGCGTCGCGGCCCCCGCGCTCCAGCAGGTCGATTGCGACGTCCATGATCCGCCGGCGCGTCTGCTCGCGCGCGTTGCCGTCGGGCTTCGCGGCAGACGGTAGGGGGTTCGGGTCACCAGGCACTTATCAAGGATAACCCGCATTCGATACCGAAGATATTATCAGTGTTAACACAGTCACGTTTACGTCGCTAGTATCAGTGATACCGTGGTAGCGATTCCATCGGAAACACTAGTGAGGGAGCGTCACCATGGCCGACCGTCTGCGCATCATCGGGGTGGAAGAGACCGTCGTGGTACCCGCCGTCTATGAGGCGTACCAGCGAGCCGGATCGCCGCGGATCCCCGCCCGCGGCTTTGGGGACAACCCGATCGCGACGAACCTGCGCGAGGTCGGCGAGCGGCGGCTGGCCCACATGGACGACCAGGGCATCGACGTCGCGGTGCTGTCCCTGTCCTCGCCCGGCGTCCAGGACCTGCCGCAGGCCGACGCGATCGCAGTGGCGCGTGAGGCCAACGACCAACTCGCGGAGATCGTCGCCGCGCACCCAGACCGGTTCCAGGCGTTCGCCGCGATCCCCACCCAGTCGCCCGGCGCGGCCGCGGCCGAACTGGAGCGCGCGGTGGTCCAGCTGGGCTTCCCCGGCGCCATGCTCTACGGCCGCACCGGGGACAAGCTGGCCGACCACCCGGACAACGACCAGCTGTACGCCGCCGCCGAGCGGCTCCGGGTGCCGCTGCACTTCCACCCGCAGATGCCGGTCCAGCCGGTCGTCGACGCCTACTACTCGAACATCGGCCCGATCGGCACTCCGCTGGCCGGGGCGGCGATCGGCTGGTACTACGACCTGGGCGTGCAGTACCTGCGGATGATCTTCTCGGGTGTCTTCGACCGGTTCCCCGACCTGCAGGTGATCGCCGGACACTGGGGCGAGGTTGTTCTGTTCTACCTCGACCACACCGGCTTCTTCGCCGCGGCCGGCGACCTTCAGCGGCCACTGGCGGACTACTTCACGCAGAACTTCTGGGTTGCCGGCAGCGGCACCAACAGCCCCCGCTACCTGCGCTGGACCGCCGAGATCATGGGCACCGACCGAATGCTCTACTCCACCGACTACCCCTTCACCTACGGCTTCCGCCCCGGCGGCTTCCCCTACGTCGACACCAGCAACGGTGCTGCCCGCTCGTTCCTGGAAAACGCGCCCTTCGACGACGACCAGAAAGCCGACATCGCCCACCGCAACTGGGAACGCCTCACCGCCCGCGCAGCCAAGCCGACAGTGGTCTGACCCATCACGTCGGCCGGCCGGAATCGTGAACAGGCCCTGGCCACCGCCATCATGGCCAGGGCGAGACGCCTGCGGGCTGGAGTGCCGCATCGACGGATTCGTCTGTGGAGGGTCACCGGCCAGGCGGGCGATGCGGCCAGCCCCTAAGCTGGCGGCGTGCCCGATCCTGACGTGACACTCGCCGAGCTCCTCGACCGCGGCTCTCTGGCCGAGGAAACGCGGTGAACTGCGTACCGGAGGACAACGTTGTATCGGTCATGGCACGTGAGGCCGAGCGCCGGATGCGGCGAGCGGGCTGGTGACGCGATGACGGGGACTGCGCCGCCAGCCGAGGACCAGCCGGTCGGTTGGCTCACCGGGTCCGGCCAGTGGAGCGGGATCGGCTCCGCGCTGAACTGGATCGGCGACCGGGTGGCCGTGGTAGGCCCCGATCCGGGCGGGGTGGTCGCGGCGATGGCGGCCGGAGTCCCGGCCGAGCCCGGCGTCGTGACGGTGATCGGCCTGCTCGACGACCGCGACGACGCGTGGTCGGTGGTGGAGGCGGTCCTGCCCATCGCGGTGCCGCCCGGCAGCCGGGGCCGGCTCGCTGTCGCCGACGCGGGCGCCCCCGAGGTCGGTCCGGCCCTCCGGCTCGCCCGGGAGCTGACAGCGACCATCATCGCGCCTCGCACCGACGTGCTCCTGGTGCCCGGCGGCTCACTGTTCGCCGTGGACGGTTGGCTGCGCTACGACGCGTCGGGCGGGTCCGACCCGGCCGGTCGCCGTACGCCCCGACCGGAGTGGGAGGCGCGGGTCGAGGAGCTGCGCGTACCCGAGGGAATCGGGAACGGGCTGTCCCTGCTACCCATTCCGGCGGGCGTTTGGCTCTTCCCGCAGGAGCCCGGCACGCCGGCACCGGACTTGGACGACCCCGCCTACGGCATACCCCTCGACGCCGAGCGCCCGGTCCTGCTGATCGGCCGGCCCGGCCAACCGGACGTGTCCGAGGAGGTCATCCGAGCGGTGGTACGGGCGCTGCCGGGTCCGCTGCTGGCACCGTACGGGTCGGTGGCCAGCACGATCGACGCGGCGACCAGCCTGGCGCGCGAGGACGGGAGGCCGATAATCGTCACTACCGGCGTGCCCGTGCTGACGGACGACGCGCAGCTGGTTAGCCGGGCCTTCGACGGGCCGGACGCGGGCCGGTGGGAGCCGCTGGCGACCCGCCTGACCGTCCCGCCCGCCGGCCCGGCCCGGCCGACCGGGCCGGTCCAGGGTCTCGACGGCTACCCGCGCATCGACGAGCGTACGTTCCGGCTCAACGAGCACTGGGTGGCCGAGGTGACCCAGTCCGGCCTGTGGGTCCGGCCGCCGCAGCTGGAGGCGGGCGCGGACGTCGTTCGGGCCATCCCGTGGGATCCGTCGACGTTGCGGATCTTCGTCGGCGTACCTGGCGAGCCGCCGGGACACGAGCTACTGCCGCTGCTGGGCGCGCTCGTCGGTCGGATGCCGGCCGAGACCCGTCGGCGCGTGGAGTTGGCGCCGGAGCCGTTCGCGATCGCGGCGTCGGCGAGCGTCATCGGCGACGATGACGGCGGTTCGGATTCCGCCGTCGGCGCGACGGGCGGGGCCGGCACCGGCATCCAGCGACCGTTGAGGCTGCGCGGGCTGCCACCGTACGCCGTCGACGGTGACCAAGGCGTTGGCCCAGGACGTGCTCATCGTCGCCGCCGCGCCCACCGAGTCCGCGACGATACCGACGCCCTCCGAGGGTGCCGGCACTCCAGGCGCGTTGCTCCTGGTGGGCGGGATCGGCGCGGACGGCAAGCTGGCTGAGGCGTACCAGGACTCCACGGTGGACGTGGTCGCTCCCGGTGTCGACGTCGAGAGCCTCGGCATCAACGGGAGCGGCACGGTGAACATGAGCGGCTCGCAGTACGCGGTCGCCTTCGTCGCCGGCCAGGCGAGCCTGGTCCGATCCGCCTATCCCACGCTCAACGCGGCCCAGGTCAAGCACCGCATCGAGGCGACCGCCGAGCGGATGGGCGCCGCGCCACCGGACCACCAGTACGGCTGGGGAATGATCAAGCCGGCCGCAGCCGTGAGCGCCACGGTCGAGGGCGAGGCGAGTGCCACGGCGACCGGCGGGAGCGGCGGCGGTGGCCTGGCGCGTACGGTGGCGATCGTCGTCGTGGTGTTCATCCTGCTCGCCGCGATCGCGCTGCTTCTGCTGCGGGCCCGGCGCTGGGCCAGGGGAAGCGATCTCGCCGCGGGCGAACTGGAGGAGTCCGGCCCGCCGCCGGGATCGGCACGGGACGAGACGGCCTCGCAGCGGCAGACGGGCGACGATGCCGCTGAACCGGCGGTAGGTGGGCAACGCCGGTGAGCCGGCGGGTAGGTGGGCAACGCCGGTGAACCGGCGGTAGGTAGGCAACGCCGGTAGCCGGCGGCGCACCGGAAGAGCCGGTGACGTGGATGTGTCGGGGCCCCGAGGGGCACCGCCTCCGCGTCACCGGCTCTCGTTTTCCGTCCCGCATCACCGGCTGCTCCGGCCTGGATGCCCGCAAGGCGAGGCGCGAGCCGGCCTGGATGCCCGCAAGGCGAGGCGCGAGCCGGCCTGGATGCCCGCATCGCGAGGCAGTCGCGAGTCAGGACGGCGAAACCCAGCGGCTTCGAACCGGCACAGATGGTGTGCGAGCAGTCGGTGCGCGCGACGCCCTGCGGCTGGCTCTCTTACCAACCAGGTCCGGGCCCTGCGGGCTACCGGCACGGCGAGGAATCGGCATGGAAATGGCCGGGCGAGGATCGGTTCCGATCCTCGCCCGGCCGTGTCGTCGTGCTTCAGGAGCGCGTCACCACTCCGACTTCTCCATCAGCGCCCATTCGTGGTCGTCGTTGTCCTGGCACGGGGTGAGCGCCAGGCGGACCTCCTTGGACTGGCCCGCCCCGGGTACGTCGAGACAGAAGCCGCTGACGGCGTTGCGGAGTCGGTAGTACTCGAAGCCGCCCGAAACGAACCTGGGTTCGAGCTGGAAGTACTGGTTGTCTTTGTCGTAGCAGACGGTCTCACCGAGCGGGGTGCTGCTGGCCACGGTGCCGGTGCCGGGCGGGTCGAGGCAGAAGTTGTCGTCCATGTTGCGGATCCAGTAAAGCTGGTGCCCGTCCTGGCCGGTGGCTCGCGGTATGAAGACGAACTCCTGGTTGTCCGTGGTGGTCTTGGCGCACGGGTACTGGTTCACCGGTCCGTCGACCTTCCCGCCATAGAATCCGGGAAGGTCGACGCAGAGCTTGGTCGCGTTGTTGTAGATGAAGTACGGACCGTAGGTGCCGTGCGCATCCTTGGCCATGACGGCGGGCTGGTTGCTGCGGGCCGGTGGCTTGGTGCTCTGCACCGTTGGCTTCGTGACCGTCGGGGAGGGTGTCGGCGAGGTGCCCGGGGCTGTGCGGGTCGCTGGTGCGGTCGGCGACGGCGTTCCGGCCGCGGGCTTGGCGGTGAGGCGGGTGTCGAGCGCGTAGTAGGAGGTGTAGGACGCGACGTCCCGGAGGAACGTCTGGGTGGCGGCGTCCGGGGTGCCACCGCTCTGGCGAACGGCGTCGGGCCCGATCCGGAACGCGGTGAGCGCGAGGAGATAGGGGTCGCCCTGGAGGGCAGAGAACTCCTTGACCATCTCGCAGAGGGCGGTACCGACCGCCGGAATGGCGACGGCGGGGTCCCAGGCCGAGGCGTTCGGTGGGCCGTAGCGCTGCCAGAGGTCGGCGCGGAACTGGGCGATGCCCTGCTCGCTCTTCGGCCCCAACCTGTTGGGGTTGAACTGGGAGGCGGCCATGAGGACCGCCGCGACGGCGGACGGCGGCACCTGTGCGCAGACCTTGCCCGCGGCGAGCAGGGGCTGGACGTACGTGCCGGGGAGGGGTTTGACGGCGGCCGGTGCTCCGGTCGGGTTGAACTGGGCGCGCGTGCTCGCGTCACCGAACTGCGGCAACGTGGCGTAGTAGGTGGCGTACGCGTTGGCCTTGTCGACGTAGTCGCTGGCGGACTGTGGGATCCCACCGGCGTCCCGTACGGCCTCCAACCCCGCGCGGAACGCGGCGAGGGAGAGCCCCCACTGGTCTCCGGGGACCTTCGCCAGCCGTAGCTGCCCGCTGAGGTCACACACCTGGTGGGCGAGCGCGAGGATGTTGGCTGAGGTGTCCGTGCGGCGCGCCTGCGGCCACGGGGTCCACTTCTTCCAGTCGTCGTCGTCGAGCCCCGCGATGCCCCGACCGCCGGACACGGTGCCGGCCGCGGCGGTGTCGAGGCCGGACTCGGCCATCAGCTGGCCGGAGAGACGGGCGGGGGTCAACATCGGACAGGAGCGGGCAGCCGTGGCGATCATCGTCATCTGGTCGTCCGAGATGGAACGCCCGGTGAGATCGTTGCTGTTGGCCGCCACCGAGATGCCCCAGCCGATGCTGGCGACGACGGCGGAGAGGACCGCGAGGCTCGCGATGACGGTGCCCACGGCGCGGCGCCCCAGCCAGCCGAGCTGCTGGCCGCGCCGGTTGCGGAGTTGGCCGAGCCACCGGCTCGGGCTCCAGGACGAGGAGGTTCGCACAGTGTTCGTACCCTTCTTCGCATCGGGATCGCCGTCACGACGAATGCCGGCCCGACCGCGTTCAACGCGCTGAAGAACTTCTCCGGCGTCCGGAGTACGGGGGCACCGGGCGCCCCTTTTCCAGGACGCCACGCCCGGGGCGCGGGTGGCCCTCCGGTCGGCGGTGCCGGGGACGCCGGCCGCCGGATGAGGGACTGGTGGTCGGCTCCGGCCGACTGCCAGGCTGATTCTCGCTGTGGTGGCCCGGAAGGGGAGGACAGTGGTGGGATGCCTGCGCCGCGGATCGGAGCGCCGGTGCGGAGCGTCGGTGGCGACCCGGCCTGACCGGCGCACGGCCCGGGCCTGCTCCCGGTGACCGCCACCGCAAATTTTCCGGGCATCCGGGAAAATCCCTCCCGTACCGCTCATGGTTTCGGCGGCGAGATTGAGAAGACCGGGCCTCGCCGTTCGTTGGGAGGGCATGCAGACGAGCGGACCGAGATGAACAACGGTACGGGCACCGTCGCCGGCGGGCTGCCGGGCCTACCGGCGAAGACCACGGGTGCCGAGCGGGCGGAGTATCGGCGCCTCGACGGCCTGTTCGACATCTGGCTACGGGTCGGGGCCGACGGTCGGCTGTCCGGTGCTCAGGGCCGGGGTGCACCCCTGGACGCCACCGCGATAGCCGACCTCGTCCAACGTGGCGGCGGGGCGGGGGACGACGTACGGGTGATGATGGACGGTGCGGCCGAGCACCGGGAGGTGTTCGCCGAACTCGCCGGGATACTCGGCCGGGACGTGCACATCGCCCCCGCCCGGAGCCAGCTCCGCTACCGCCACGGTACGCATCGGGAAGCGGCGCTCGTCGACACCGTGACCGGCCGGCCGGTCGACTGGCTCGTCATCCAGCCGCCGGCCATGGCGACCGACCTACCCGGCTGGTACGAGGCCGCCGGTGGACTGCTCCGGCCGCGGACCGGCGTCGTCACGGCACCGCTGCCGGGCGGGATCACGTTGGCGACCCGCGCGGACTTCGTGGCCCGGCGCGCCGCCGCAGCCGACCTGGCGGCGGGCCACCCGGAGCTGACCACCATCGGTGCCGCCGTCCGCGGTGGCGGGTTCGTGCTCGGCGACTACGGCGGTTCGTACCAGGTTGTCGGCGGACGACGGCTCGCCGCCGCCCTCTCCGAGATGCCGCTGTACGGCGCCGAGGTGCGGATGTGGATACGGTGGCCGTTCGACGGGGACGAGCAGGCGCTGCTACACGGGAACCTTGCCGCGTTCGCTGAGAACACCGGCGCGATCGTCTGGGCGCCGGAGCGCAACGCGCTGACCGAGATCCTGGAGAGCTGCCACGACCTCAGCGCCGCCGACCGGGCCGGTGGACCGGCGGCGTGGCGGGCGTACCTGCCGCCGGCCGCCGGATCCTCTCGCTTCGAGTCCGACCTGGACGGTCGGTTGTCCCCGGTCGGGAAGCGGATCGTCGGCAGCTATCCGGGCGTACCGCTGGTCACCGTCGCGCCGGAGCGCGAACGTGCGATGACCGCCCGCTACGTAGGGCTGCGGGCCCGGCACGGGCTGTTCCACCTCGACCTGACGGTCCTCGCCGACGGACGGTGGGCGGCACAGCACGCCGGCGGCGTCCCGCACGCGCTCGGACCTCGGGTGCTACACCGGATGCTGCGGGCCGCCGGCTGGCAGGGCGAGGATCTCGTGCTGCTCGCTGGCTACCCGGGGTCCGCCGCGTCGAGGTTGCGCGACTACGGCACCCAGCTCACCAGCGGGCTCCGCGCGCAGGTCTGGATCCTGCCGCCGGACGCCGACGTCGAGAGCCTGGACGGTGCGGCGCGCGCGGTGGATCGAGACGGCCGGCCGGTCGACTGGCAGCGGCTGGACCCGGGCGAGCCGCAGCGGCGCTGGCGCAGCGAGAACGGCGTGCTGGTCGCCATTGACCGTTCCGCGCGGCCTTCTGCGGTTGCCGGACGTGCCCCGGAACGGCCGCTGGACCCGGGCCGTCCGGCCCGGCCATCGGCGCGACCCGGCCTTCCGCCGCAGCCCCCTACACCCGCGACTTCGAGCCCGGTGCCGAGTCGTCCGGCGGTGTCCCGTACGCCCGCCGGCCCCGACCTTCCGGTTGGTGCGACGCCTCCGCTGGTCACGGCCCGGCGCGGGCTGCGACACGGCATCGACTGGCTCGCCGCGCGGCCGGAGGTCAACGAGGAGCCGGTCGATCTCTATGTGGTGTGCGGGTGCCCGCAGGCTGAGGCCGTCGAGCGTGGCGTGCCCACGCCGCACCTGTTCCTCGTCGGTACGCTCCGGCCGCCCGCCCCCGGCACGCTCGCCGCCGGTGAACACCTGCTCCGCGTACGGGTCGAGCCGGGTGGCGCGGTGGACACGTCATCGATCAACGTGCACGAACCGCCGGTGGTTCAGGCCCTGCTCGCCAACCCGGAGAAAGCGTATCTGCTGCCCGGCGGCCTGCTGGGCCGGACGAGGTTGGTCGCGAGCTACGACGTCGCCGCGTCGGGGCACTTCACGGCCCGCGCCACCCCGCCCACCGGACCCGCGCTCGCGCTGCGCTGCTCGGGTGCGGAACACGGCATCGAAGGGCTGCCGAGCGACGTCTCGCGGTGGCCCTGGGAGCACGACGCGACCGCGTACGCGCTGCTGCCCGGCCCGAAGGTCGCCTCGTCGAACGGCGCTCTGGTGCTGTTGCGTCGGCGACCGAGGGTCCGCCCGGGCCACCGCCTGCTGGAGTTGCGCGTGCCATGGCGGCGCGCGGTCGACGTGCGCGCGACCGCACTCCAGATAGCCGGCCTGGCGCCGGTCCGTTCCGCCGCCGCCGCGCTGATCGAGGCCAAGGTGGAACTGCTGTTGCCCGGCGGCGAATACGAGCGGGTCGACGTCGTGCGGGTCCTGACCGCGGGGCGGCTGGGCTGGCGCGCGGTCGGCGACGCGTCGGCGCGGACGCTGGCCGAGTTGCTCGCCGACGGCGCAGACCGGACCAACCGGCCAAAGCGTCCGAGTCTGCCTGCGGCATCCGGGACCCAACCTGGGTCCGACTGAGCCTTTCGGCTCAGGAGTTCCGGGGTGGAGCGTCAGTAGCGTCCGTTGCGAAACGAAGCGCTTTTCCACGCCGGAAAGGGAAATGGCGATGACCAGCGACGTGTGCGTAGCCGACCGGTCCGACCGGAAAGCCCACCTCGAGCGCCGTATGCGGGAGGTCTTCCAGGCGAACGCCCAACCGCTGTACTACTTTCTGCTCCGGCTGACGCGCGGGCAGGCCGGAACGGCGGAGGACCTGTTGCAGGAGACGATGCTGCGGGCCTGGCGCAAGCTGGCGGAATTGCCGGACGACGCGTCGACGATCCGCCGGTGGCTGTTCATCGTGGCCCGGCACCTCGCGATCGACCTGGCCCGCTCCCGCCAGGTGAGGTCGGAGATCTCCGGGGTGGACGTCAGCTGGGCCAGCTCGCCGGACGACACGTTCGAGACGCTTTCCGACCGGCTCGCCCTGCACACGGTTCTGCGCAAGTTGACCCCCGAGCATCGGACCGTGCTGGTCGAACTCTACTACCGTGACGCGTCGGTGGCGGAGGTGGCGGCGCGGATCGGCATCCCGGAGGGCACCGTACGCTCGCGTTCCTTCTACGCGCTGCGCGTGGCGCGCGGGATCCTCGCCGAGGCCGACGCACGGTCATAAGGCGTCGTTCTACGACACGGCGGGTACGCGGAGCGACCAGATGACAGCCGCCACCGCCACGGGTGACAGCCAGGCCAGCCCATTCGCGACGGCGCGTACGGCACCCAGCAGGTCGGCGGGCTCGAAGTGGCCGTAGACGAGGCAGCCCCGGACGGGCGCGCACAGCTTCGCGGCTATCGCGTGGTGCTCGGTCACGTCCGTCATCGCGATCACCAGCGAACGCCGGGCGAGGCAGTCCACGAGATCCGTGCTGTCGGGCGCGGGAACCCGGTCGTCGAGCAGCGTCACGGTCGGCCGTAGCTGGCGAGCCAGGGCCAGCGCCTCGCCGCCGTCACCGGTGCCTGCCACCACCCGTACCCGATCGTCGGTGTCGAGCACGGCACGGATGGCCGCCCGCTCGGTCGGCCTCGGATGCGCGAGCAACACACTGATCGCGGGGGTGGCCGGAACAAACGGATGTCCCTGGTCGCTGCGCTTGCTCGTCATTACGACGGCCCGCCGTTCATGCGTGTGCCATCCGGTGCCGTTCCCGTCCTGTTGAAACCGTTGACGGTCAACACAACGGCAGCCGGAGTCCGCGCGTTCAATCGATTGGTCGGTCCTCGTCGGTGTACGGCCCGTCGCCACGGGCGGCGTCGTCCGTGGGTGTGTGCCGCCGAACCCGGGCGTCCATCGCCGGAACCCGGACGGCTACTGCCGGCCCGACCAGCGCAGAACCGCCTCCGTCCGGTTGGTGACCCGCAGCTTGGTGAAGATGTGATGCAGGTGGTTCTTGACCGTCTTCTCCGTCAGCAGCAGGCGCCGGCCGATCGCGGCGTTCGAGTGGCCGGCGCACAGCAGCTCGATGACGTCCTGTTCCCGACGGGTCAGGCCGAACCCCTGCCGCACCAGGTGTAGCTGGTCGGCTTGACCGGCCTGGTCCCGCTCGCGGGCCGCCTGGTCCCGCAGGGCGGCGATGGTGACCGAGGCGCCCCGGGACGACAGCCAGCCCTGACCGGACGCCACCGCGCGGATCGCGCGGACCAACTCGGGCGGGTCGAACTCGCCGTGAACGAGGTAGCCGCTGGCGCCGCCGCGCAGCATCGCGGCGATGAGTTCGTCGGCGGTGTCGCTGGTCAGGACGAGCGCGGCGGTGTGTTCGGAGAGCTGGGTGACGACGCTCAGCCCGTCGGCGATCGGCATGCGATGGTCGAGCAGGGTCACGTTCGGGCGCAGCCGTCGTGCCATGGTCACGGCGGTCCGTCCGTCGGGGGCCTCGCCGACCACCCGCACGTCCTCGATACCGGCGAGGTAGCCGCGAATGGCAACCCGGACGATGGGGTTGTCGTCGACGATCAGGACGTCGATCACGGGTAGACCGCCTGTCCGTAGCGACTGGCCGCCACAGTGGCCGTCAGCGGCACCCGGACCACGAGCCTGGTGCCGGCACCGGCGGTCGAGTCGACGCGCAGGGTGCCACCGACGGCCTGGGCACGCTCGGTCATCCCGATGATCCCGAAGTTGCCGGAGGCGGAGAGTTCGGTCAACTCACCAGGCACCGTGAACCCCGAGCCGTTGTCCCGAATGGTGAGTTCCACCTGCCCATCCGGCTGGTTGAGGTCGACCCGTACCAGGCTGGCACCTGCGTGCCGAGCCACGTTCTGCAGCGCCTCGTTCAGGATCTGGGTGAGTTCGTACCGGACCGCCACCGGCGGGTTGACCGCTGTGGCCGTGACCCGCACCGGAATGCCGGCGCTGCTCGACCAGGCTTCGCAGATGCCCTGGACGACGCCCGGGAACGGTTGGTCCGGCGCGTCCCGGCGCAGCCCGGCAAGCAGCTCGCGGGCCTCGCGTACGGCGATGTTCGCCCCCTCCGAGACGGTGGCGGCGAGTTGTTCGGCCAGGTCCGGCTGCCGGCGCAGCAGGGACGGCAACGCGACCGCGGCGAAGGAGACCCCGCGCAGCGTCTTTGCCACCGAGTCGTGCAGCTCCCGGGCCAGCCGGGTACGTTCCGACGCGGCCGTCGAGTGCTGCACGGCGGTCACCGCCGCCACCGACGTGTCGATGTATCTCGCCAGCGCAGCGGTCACGACGGCGGCGGCGATCCCGGTGACGATGTCGATCATCGGAAAGGCGAGCATGAACGGGGCCGCGATGGACATGGCGGCTTCCCTGCCGCCGGCCCGGAGCAGCTCCGTGGCCACGGCCAGGCCGAGCCCCGCATCGGCGATCCACAGCGGCAGCCCGCGTACGCCGAGCAACGCGCCGGCGAGCGCGGCGTGCCCGGCCGCGTAGCAGAAGTAGGCGACCCCACCACGGCTGAGCAGCAGCACTCCGATCATCGGTATGGCGTCGACGGCGATGACGCACAACCGCCACCGGATCGCCGTTGGCCACCGGCTCAACACCGTGAGCTGGACTATCGTGGTCCCGGCGATGACGGCCAGCGATCCGAGACTCTGCCAGAAGTCGTCGGCCAGCCCCATTCCGACACCGACCGCGGCGAACGTCAGGGTGAGCCGCCCGAGCAGCAACGCCCGGGACACGGCGGCGTACGCGACAAACCAGCTCATCGATCGACCGATCAGCTGACGGTGACTTTGTCGATGTCGGGGCAGTCTCCCTCGTCGTTGTAGAAGGTGATCGCGGTGCGCCCAGCGGGGATCGGGGCGACGAAGGAGAAGGTCTTCGGCTGTTTCCAGTCGGTGCCGCTGGTGCTGAAGGTGCTGGGTGCCGCGTTGTTGATGGCTACCTTCACCCGCCGGTTGCCGTCGATTTCGTAGGTGACGGTGACGGTTCGGGTGCCGGCCACGTTGGTGTCGAGGTAGACGGTGACCCTGCCGAGGTAGCGTACGCGGGCTCCGCCGTCGCAGGTGTCGCACGAGACGGGGAGGGCACCCTCGCTGAGGGTGTTGGCGGGGTTCTCGGCCTGGACGGTGACCGGCGTGAAACGGACCGGCGGGTTCGCCTTGGGTGTGGTCCCCGGCGGGCTCGGTGCGACCCTCCCTGATCCCGGGGTACCACGATCCGGTGTCGCGATCGTCGGCGCGCCGCCCACTGTCGCGCTCGGTCCGACGTGGGGGGAGGGGCCGCCGGTCGGCGGCGTCGAGGTGGCCGGGCCGGTAGCGGTGGGCGGGGCGGTGGC
>NZ_PYBV01000044.1:25909-86942 GCF_003205615.1 Micromonospora arborensis
GGGGCGGTGGCGGTGGGCGGTCGCGCCTGGGGTCCGTCGGGCCGCTGGTCTTTGCCGAGGGAGATCAGCGGCGGGATGGCGATCGCGGCGAGGAGGATGACGACCGCCAGGCCGGTGATCCCGGCCCAGACCGGTGGCCGGAGGGAACGTCCCAGCTCCGGTGTTCCGTGCAGGAGCGGATGGAGCGGATCGCGGGTGTCTGTGATCGGATCGTTGGGCACGCTACTCCCCGAGCCCTTGCCCGTGGTCGAGACAAACGGACGGTTTCGCCGTAGACACGGCTGAGAATCTACCAACCGTGACGGATGTGTGAACCGGGGGTTGGCCAGCTGATGCTGACTTTGCCGAAGTCAGGGGAGTTCCCGGGGTCGTGGTAGAGAGCTGTGGCGATGCGTCTGGCGGGAACCGAGGCGGTGGAGGCGAAGGTCCTCGGTGTGTTCCGGCACCGCCCAGGCCGGCGCCTAGTGACCGTCAACGTCCGGCTTCGGGCGTCCCCGCCCCGGGACTTGCGCCGGAATCCGATAGGTGTCGCAGAATCGCTGACCGAGGGCGACACCTACGGAAGCGGGAGACCCGGAGTGCGCGTGTTGTTGTCGACGTATGGGTCACGCGGGGACGTCGAACCGATCGTGGGGCTCGCGCTGCGGTTGCGGGAACTCGGCGCCGAGGTTCTGGTGTGCGCACCCCCGGACGAGGAGTTCGTCGAGCTGCTGGCCGGTGTCGGCGTACCGCTGGTGACGATCGGCCAGCCCTGGCGCTCGTTGGTGCGACCGTCGTCGGCGGCAGAGGCCTCGCGTGCCGTGGCCGAGATGATGGCCACGCAGTTCGAGACGATCGCGGCGGCGGCCGAGGGATGCGACCTGCTCGTAGCTGCCGGCATGGTGCTCTTCGTGACGCCGTCGGTGGCCGAGAAGCTGGGCATTCGGTACGCGTACGTGTCCTTTTGTCCGATCGTGCTGCCGTCGCCGCATCACCCGCCGTGGCCCTGGGGTCGGCCGTTCCCGAGGGGGGTGACGGACAATCGGACGCTGTGGCGGCTGGAGGCGCGGACCTATGACGCGATGTTCGGCGAGCCGATCAACACCCACCGGGCGTCGGTTGGCCTGTCTCCGGTGGACAGGGTCCGCGACCACGTGCTGACCGACCGCCCGTGGCTCGCGGCGGACCCGGTCCTGGGCCCGTGGCGGGAGACGGCGGACCTCGACGTGGTGCAGACCGGCGCGTGGATCCTGCCCGACGAACGCCCGCTGCCGGCCGAACTGGTGGCGTTCCTGGACGCCGGCGCGCCCCCGGTGTACGTCGGCTTCGGCAGCATGCGCGCCCCGCGGGGCATCGCCGCCGTGGCCATCAAGGCGATCCGGGCGCAGGGGCGCCGCGTACTGATCGGGCGGGGCTGGGCCGGGCTGGCTCCGATCGACGACGCCGAGGACTGCTTCGTCGTGGGCGAGGTCAACCAGCAGGCGCTGTTCCGCCAGGTGGCCGCTGTGGTGCACCACGGGGGCGCGGGGACCCTGACGACGGCGGCCCGGGCCGGTGCGCCGCAGGTGGTGGTGCCCCTGGCGACCGACCAGCCATACTGGGCCGGCCGGGTCGCCGACCTGGGCATCGGTGCGGCGCACGCCGGTCCGACCCCGACCGTCGAGTCGCTGTCGGCCGCACTGAGGGCGGCCCTGGATCCCGAGACCCGGACACGGGCGACCGCCGTCGCCGGCACGATCCGCACCGATGGGGCGGCGAGGGCCGCCAGGTTGTTGCTCGACGCGGCAGATTGACCGAAGCCGGCGTGCCGAGCATCCACACGCCGTCGACCCCTTACGGTGGCGCGGGTTGAACCTGCTGGGACGAGTGGCGGACGGCGCTCGGTCATCACGACGTGAGTGCGGCGAAGAGGTTCGGGATCAGCGCAGCGTTGGGGTGGCTCAGAGGCACGGTCAGCACTGGCTTCTCGACGCCTACCTGATGGATCCAGATCATGCCGTTGCGCAGGGACGCAGGGCTGATCGACGCCCAGGGCAGAGAGAAGCGTGGCTTCGCACACGCGATGCCGTCCCGGCTCACCTGCACGCTTCCGCCGACCGTGACGGTCTCACCACGGCGAACCTGGTTGACCAGCTCGTTGAGTAACCGGGGCTCCAGGTACTGCCTGGCCAGGTTCACCAGGAACGTCCACTCCTGCGGCTGTTCCGCGCGGCGGCCTCCTTTCGAGAAGCGCACGGCGACCTTCGGCCCGCCGTAGTACGGGTAACGCCCCACCTGGAAGTCCCACCTGTTGTCGTAGAAGGTGGGGAACAGGAAGCGCTTCTCGGCGACCTGGATCGACGAATAGCTGACCCACTCCACCTGGTCGAGCGTGATCGATTTCCTGCCGTAGGTGATCACCTGTGGGTCGGCGTGCAGACGTGTCCAGCCGAGGGTGGTGTCGAGGACCGGAACCCCGCCGGGCTGCGGCGGCCCCGCGGACGGCATCGGGTCTTGTGGGGGCGTTGATGTGGAGGGCGCGTTCCGGGGGCTGGGGGCTACCACGTCGGGTCGCGGGGCCGGCGCCTGTCGCGTCGGTGGTGGTGTGGGCTGCCGGACGTCGGGCCTCCGCGTCGTCGCACCAGTCTCTCGCGGTGCCGTACGGCGTGCAGGACCGGACTCGGCGGCACTGGCCGTGTGTTCGGAGAGCCATGCCGGCGTGTGGGCGCGTGGGTAGGCGGCCAGGTCCTCCCGGTAGTACTCGGGGGCCAGCAGATGGTCGTCCGGGAAGGGCCGATCGCCGTAGTCGTAGTCCGTGGTCATCTGGGCGCCTGTTCCAGCGCTGTCGCTGACGGTGACCAGCAGACGCCACCACGGCCCGGCCGGCATCCGTGCGGCGAGATGCCGTTGCCGGCGGACCAGCACGGCTATCTGCTCGGGTACCCGAGCCTCGGTGCTCCGACTACCGGACCAGAACCGCAGCTGGGCGACCTCGCCGGACACCGTGAAGGAGAAGACCGCCGCGAAGCGGTCCCACCCCGGCGGACCGAGCAGGGCCAACTGCTGTGCGATCGGGCCGAGCAGCGCCGACGCCCTGGCCGCGATCACCTCGGCCGGGGTGTCGATGGTGAACGAGGCGATGCCTGCGGAGCCTTCCGACGCGGAGTCAAGCCGCATGACCTCGTTCCTGAGGTCGGCCATGAACCCTTCCCCGGCCAGCCGGCGGCGCACGTACGCCTCCTCGGCGGTGAACATCTCCTCCGCCTGCCGCGCAGGGATCGAGCTCGATATCTCCTTCACTCGCCCCGCATCGCTCACCAGGAAGACCGACCTGCCCACCGGCATGTCCAGAAAGGCCATCGGATCGCTTTCGTCGACGTCCACCGGCGCGTACACGCTCCAGCCCGCTTCGAAGCGATCCGCCACAAGCCCGTCGGTGGGGTAGTCCAAGCGGCGTGCCTGGATCCGCTCCACGACAAGCAAGACGACCCGTGCCGCGTCCATCCGCTCGCTTTCCAGCGTCGAGGCATGGTCGAGAGGGTGGTCGGCACGGCCACTGGTGCTGGCCGACGACGGCCCGCGGTAATGCTGCGTGAGGTCGAACCAGAGGCGCACCTCCTCGGCGGTCTCGATGTCGACACCGGCCGCGATCACCGACCAGGAGCCGCTGACGTCCCGCCCGTAGAGGGTGAGGTGGGCGCGGTCATCGCAGACCGACACGTAGTTCGTCCGACAGCTGTCGCCGAATTCGGCGGCTTCTCCGAGGGTGGGCGCTGTGGCGGCGACACGTTCGCCGAGCCGTTCGCCACCGGCGTCGGAGGCAGCCATCGTGTAGCGGGTCATCGATCCTGCTCCTGTCGCGACTAGCGGGTGGGGGCGGGAGCACCTGCCGCACCAGTAGCTGACGATGTCGGCTTGACACCACTCCCACGTCGTCGAGTTCACGCATGGTTCATCACAGACGAGTGTGTGTCAACGATGTTCCCGCAGGCGGCGGCGGTGTTGGCCGGTAGGCCGTGGCGTTTACCAGGTGAACGCCTGCGTGATCAACGTCCTTTCGGGCGTCGGCCGGTGTTCATCCGCGAACCTCACGTGGTCCCTAGGGTCTTGCGCCGGCACGCCTTTCGCTGTCTGCGACACCCGGGAGCCCTTCATGAGTCAGGCCATCGACATCCGCACCTCGCCGGTGGGGGAGGGTCCACTGTGGCAAGCGATCGTTGCGCAGGCCCGGCGCCAGCCCGCGGCTGCGGCGGTGATCGACGGCGCCGGTGACCTGACCTACGCGGAGCTGGTTGCCCGCGTCGAGGAGCGGGCGACAGAGTTGACGGCGGCCGGGGTATCGGGCGGCGACCTGGTGGGGCTGCGCATTCCGCGTAGCCGGGACGCGGTCGTGGCGATGCTGGCGGTCCTGCGGGTGGGCGCGGGCTACGTGCCCATCGATCCGGCCTATCCGGCGGCGCGTCAGGAACTCATCCTCGCTGACGCGAGGCCCCGCGCGGTCATCACCACGGATGGCGTCACCGCGACGGACACAGTGGTCGGAACGGAAGCGCACGAGGCGGCCGGCGGGAGAGCGGCGTACGTCGTGTACACGTCTGGGTCGACCGGGCGGCCCAAGGGCGTGGTCGTGCCGATGTCCGCGCTCGCCGCGTTCTGCGCCGCCGCCCGGCAGCGCTACGAGCTCACCGCCGCCGACCGCGTCCTGCAGTTCGCGTCGCTGAGCTTCGACGCCAGCGTCGAGGAGATCTTCCCGGCGCTGACCTGCGGGGCGGCCGTCGTGCTGCGCGACGACGACATGATCAGTCGCCCCGACCTGTTCCTGGATCGCTGCGCGGGACTCGGCATCACCGTGCTGGACCTGCCGACCGCGTACTGGCACGACCTGGTCGCCGCCCTGGACCGTGCCGAGGCGACCCTGCCCGCCACGGTCCGGCTGGCGATCATCGGGGGCGAGGCCGCGCGGCCCGACGCGGTGCGCCGGTGGCAGCATGCCGCCGGCCCGGGGGTACGGCTGCTCAACACCTACGGGCCGACCGAGACCACCGTCGTCGCCACCGTCGCCGACCTGACCGGCTGGGCCGGCGACGCCGTGCCGATCGGACACCCACTGCCTGGCGTCACCTGTCGCGTACTGGCCGCGGACGGCGCCGAGACCCCCGACGGTGAAGCCGGGGAACTGGCGATCGGTGGAGCCCAGGTCGCCGCCGGGTACCTGCGCCGGCCGGACCTGACCACCGAGCGGTTCCGGCCGGGGCCCACCGGCCGCGAGTACCGCACCGGGGACCGGGTGCGCCGTGCCGCGGACGGGTCGCTGGAGTTCCTGGGGCGCCTCGACGAGCAGATGAAGATCCGTGGTTTCCGGGTGGAGCCGGGGGAGATCGAGGCGGCGCTGCGGACCGCGCCGGGTATCGAGGACGCCGTCGTGGTGCTCGGTGAGCGGGGCGGCCAGGCGCGGCTGACCGGACACGTGGTCGCCGCCCGCGGGATCGACCTGACCGCGGTTCGCGCCGCCCTGGCCGAGGTGCTCCCCGCGTACCTGGTCCCGGCAGCTCTGGTGCGTCACGACCGCCTGCCGCTCACCGTGCAGGGCAAGGTCGATCGGCGGGCTCTGGCCGCGGTTGTCCCGGACGGCCCGGTCGTGGACACCGGCCTCACCCCGGCGCAGCACGCGGTGGCCCGGATCTGGACGGCGGTGCTCGGCATCCCACAGGTACGCCAGGACGACGACTTTCTCGCACTCGGCGGCGACTCACTCGACGCCGTACGAATGCTCAGCGCCCTGCGGCACGAGCACGGTGTGGAGCTGACGCTGAGCCGGCTGTACGCGGCGCCCACCCTGGCGGAGGTGGCGAACCTCGTCACGAGCGCCGGCACCGGCGGGGTGGCCGAGACGGTCACGGTGGCCGAGGGCGTCCCGGTGGCGCTGAGCTCCCTGCAGCGGGACTTCTGGGTCGCCGAGCAGGTCTGCGCCGACCTGCCCGCGCACACCCTGGGCATCCGCTACCGCTTCGCCGAGCCGGTCGACCCCGCCGCGCTGGCCCGCGCCCTCACCGCGCTGGCTCGTCGACACCCACTGCTACGCGCCCGGTTTCCCGACGACGGTGCCGAGCCGCGGATGGTGATCGGCTCCGACGCCCTACTCGAGCTGGTGCAGGGGGAGCCGGTCAAGGCGAAGTTCGACCTCGCCGCCGGGCCGCTCGCGCGGGCGTACCTGGACACCGACCGTACGCAGCTGGTCCTGGTCGTACACCATCTGGTGTTCGACGGCTGGTCCGCCACGGTCGTCGGGGAGGAGTTGGCCGCGCTGTACCACGCCGCCCGTACCGGTGCGGAGCCCGACCTGGCCCCTGCCGTCGCGCTGCCCGATCTGGCGGCGCGGAACACGGCCGCCCGCTCCGACGCCGAGCTGCGGGAGTACTGGCGACAGCGGTTCACGGACGCGGACCTCGACCTGGAACTGCCCGCCGACCGGCCGCGCCCGGTGGCCCGGTCCTTCGCCGCCGCGCGGCTGACCCGTCACGTCGACCCCGCGCTACTGGAGCGGCTGCGCGCCTACGGCCGAGGCGAGCGCGCGAGCCTGTTCATGGTGGTGCTGGCCGGGCTGCAGACGGTCCTCGCCCGCTACACCGGCCGAACCGACGTGACCGTGCTGACTCCGGTCGCCGGGCGCACCGGACCGGGTGAGGCCGCCCTGGTCGGGCCGCTGCTCAACATCCTGCCCATGCGAGGCGACGTGGCCGGCGCACCGACGTTCGCCCAGTTGGTCGCGCGGGTCCGCGACGCCGTCCTGGCCGACCTCGACCACCAGACGCTCGCCCTGCCCGACCTGGTTGACGCGTTGGCGCGGCCCGGCAGCGGCAACCGGAACCGGGTCAGCCCGGTGATGCTCACCGTGCACAACACGCCGACGCCGCGCGATACGGCCGTCCGGTACACCGGGGAACTCGCGCCCGCCGCCACCATGGTGGACCTCGCCGTCGGCCTGGACTTCCCGGCCGACGGACCGCTGCTGACCATCGACTACGCCACCGAACTGTTCGACGAGCCACGGGTGGCGGCGCTGGCCGACCATCTGCTCACCCTGCTGGCCGCCGCCGCGAGCGACCCGGGCACCGAGGTGCTACGCCTGCCGCTGCTGACCGCCGAGGAGCGGCACCGGATCCTGCACGACTGGAACGACGTGGCGGTGCCCGTTCCGGACGCGACGACGGTCCACGAGCTGTTCGAGCGGCACGCCGCAGCCACACCCGACGCGCCGGCGCTGACGTTCCGCGGCGACACGATGAGCTACGGCGACGTGAACATGCAGGCCAACCGCGTCGCCCGGCGGTTGCGGGCCGCAGGTGTCCAACCCGGCGACCGGGTGGCGATCTGTCTGGACCGGGGCCTCGACCTGTTCGTCGCGATGTGGGGCGTGCTCAAGGCAGGCGCGGCCTACGTGCCGCTCGACCCCGCCTACCCGCGCGAACGGCTCGACTACATGCTCGCCGACAGCGGCGCCACCGTGCTTATCGACGCCGCGTACCTGCACGACCCGCTGCCGGAGGACGGCAGCGACCTGCCGCCGTCCGCCGCGGCCGACGACCCGGCCTACGTCATCTACACCTCCGGCTCCACCGGCAAGGCCAAAGGCGTCGTCGTGACACACCGCAACCTGGTGCACGCCGCCGACATGTGGCAGCGCGCCTACGACCTGCGTCCGGAATGGACGTACCAGCAAGCGGCCAGCTTCTCCTTCGACATGTTCGTCGGGGAGACGCTGCGGGCCCACACCACCGGCGGGCGGCTGGTCGTCGTGCCCCGGGAGACGCTGCTCGATCCGGCCGACCTGTACGAGCTGATGCGCACCGAACGGGTCGAGTGCACCGAACTGGTCCCGGCCGTGCTGCGCGGGCTGCTCGCGCACGCTGACCGTACGGGCACGGGCCTTTCCTGGCTGCGGATGCTCATCGGCGGCGGCGAGAAGTGGCACGTGCACGAGTACGAGCTGGCCCGCCGCCTGGTCGGGCCGCACGGCCGGGTGGTCAACGCGTACGGCGTGACCGAGGTGACCGTCGACAACGTCTGGTTCGACGGCTCCGCGGCGCACCTGCCCGCCGAGGCGCCGCTGCCGATCGGGCGCCCGTTTCCCAACAACCGCGTGTACGTGCTGGACGCCCACGGCGAGCCCGTACCCGCAGGTGTCGTCGGCGAGCTGTACCTGGGCGGAGCCGGTGTCGCCCCCGGATACCACAGGCGGCCCGAGCTGACCGCCGAACGTTTCGTCGACGACCCGTACGCCCCCGAACCTGGGGCGCGTATGTACCGCACCGGCGACGCCGCCCGCTTCCACGCCGACGGCACGGTCGATTTCCTCGGCCGCCTCGACGACCAGGTCAAGGTCAACGGTTACCGGATCGAACTGGGCGAGGTGGAGGCGGCGCTGGGTGCCCTGCCGGGCGTCGCGTCGTGCGCGGTCGCCGTGCACACCCCGACCTCGGGTATCGCCCGGCTGATCGGATACGTGGTCACGGCGACCGGCGAGGAGGCCGACGAAGCCGGGCTCCGCGACGCGCTGGGCCGCTCGCTGCCCGTGCACATGGTCCCCGCCCGCGTGCTGACCCTGAGCGCGCTGCCGTTGACACCCAACGGCAAACTCGACCGGCGCCGTCTGCCCGCGCCGCCGCAGACCGGTGCCGCCGTGACCGGCCCCGCGCCGGGGACGCCACGGGAGAAGGCGATCGCCGAGGCTTGGTCTGTCGTGCTCGGTGTCGCCGACATCGGTCTTGACGACAGCTTCTTCGCCCTCGGCGGGGACTCGTTCGCGGCGCTGAAGGTGGTCCGGCAGATCACGCCGACGCCCACGCTGCTCGACCTCTACCAGCAGCCGACCGTACGCCGACTCGCGGCACTGCTGGACAGCCGCGTGGAGAGTCCGCCCGCCCAGCGGCGGATGCTGCACCGGCTCACCCCGCGCGACGCGGACCTCGCCGCCGGTGGCATGACCGTCGTCGGCGTTCCGTACTCGGGTGGCAGCGCGGTCGCCTACCAGCCGCTGGCCGACGCGCTGCCATCCACCTGGGCACTGCTGGCCGTCGAGTTGCCCGGGCACGACTACGCCCGTCCCGACGAGCCGCTGCTGCCCTCGGCCGAGGTTGCCGAGCGGGTGCTCGTCGAGCTGCAGGAGGTCAGCGGACCGGTGCTGCTGTACGGCCACTGCCTCGGCGTCGCCGTCACCATGCAGATCGCACGGCGCGCCGAGGAGGCGGGCGTCGAGCTCGCGGGTGTGGCGCTCGGTGCGGGCTTCCCGACGGCCCGGCTGCCGGGACGAATCTTCGACTGGTTCTACCGGTTCGTGCCGACCGACGCGCTCACCTCGGACCGCGAGTACCTGGCCTACCTGCGGGGCCGCGGCGGCTTCACCGATGTGGACGACCCGCAGCAGCAGGCGTTCGTACTGCGCAACGTCCGGCACGACGCCCGCGACGCCGAGGAGTTCTTCACCACCGCCTACGAGGGGCAGGCCGCCAAACTGAAGGCGCCCGTGCTGGCTGTCGTGGGCTCGCGCGACCGGGTGACCGAGCACTACCAGGAGCGCTTCCACGAGTGGGAGCACTTCGGCGAGGGCGGTGTGCACCTCGCGGTCCTGCCCAAGGCCGGGCACTTCTTCGTCAAGTCGCACGCGCGGCCGCTGGCCGCCGAGCTCGTGGCGTTCGCGGGTGGCGCGACGACCGAACCGGTGCAACAGAACCACCCGGCGGGGCCGGCGCCAAGTCTCGCGCGCTTCGCGACGGTCGCTGCCGGTCAGTTCCTCTCGATGATCGGCAGTGGGCTCAGCGCCCTCGTACTCAGCATCTGGGTCTTCCAACGCACCGGATCCCTCACCGACTTCGCCGTCGTCAACGCGATCGGTCTACTGCCCGGCATTCTCGTCGGGCCCCTCGCCGGCGCGGTCGCCGACCGCTGGGATCGGCGACGGGTGATGCTCGCCAGCGACGCCGTCGCGGGCCTGTCCATGGCGACGCTGGCCGTGGCGGTGTTCGCCGGTGGCGGCCTGCAACTCTGGCAGATCTACCTGGCGGTGTCGGTCACCTCGGTGGCTGGCGCGTTCCAACGGCCCGCCTACCTCGCGGCCGTTGCCCAACTGGCGCCCAAGCGGTTCCTCGGGCACGCCACCGGGATCAACCAGCTCGGTGTCTCGGTCGGCACGGTGTTCGCCCCGCTGCTCGGTGCCGGCCTGATCGCCACCGTCGGCGTTTCCGGCGTGCTGCTCATCGACACCGCCACCTTCGCGGCCGGGGTGCTGTCCCTCCTGCTCGTGCGGTTCCCGAACCTGATGTTCCATCGGCGGGAGGAGCCGTTCCGCACCGAGATCGCCAACGGCTGGCGCTACATCATCCGCCGCCCTGGCCTGCGGGCCGCGTTGCGGTTCTTCATCGTCGACCATGCCTTCTACACGCTCGGCTTCGCCGTCATCACCCCGATGCTGCTCATCGAGCAGAGCCCGTCGGTGCTCGGTCTGGCCCTGGGCGCCGGAGGCGTCGGAGGGCTCGCCGGCAGTGTCGTCATGGGCGTCTGGGGCGGAACGGTCCGCCGCGCCCACGGCCTCATCCTCTTCATGGGCCTGGCGAGCATCGCGATGACCGTCGTCGGGCTCGGCGCCGGCCCGTTGTGGGTGATCGTGGGCATGTTCCTGCTGACCTTTGGTGAGTCGCTCGCCGAGGGGCACTGGATCGCCGTCGTGCAGACGAAGGTCGGCTTCGAGTTGCAGGGCCGCATCCTGTCGATCTTCATCTCGCTGATGATGCTCACGATGCCGGTCGGTTATCTGGTGGTCGGCCCTCTCGCCGAACGGTACGTCCAGCCGTTGCTCGAACCCGGCGGCGCTCTGGCTGGCAGCGTCGGCGAGGTGCTCGGCACCGGACCCGGCCGCGGACTCGCGCTGCTGGTGACAGTCAGTGGCCTGCTGCAACTCGCGTGGGCCGTTCGGGGCTGGCTCGACCGCCGGCTGCGACTGCTCGAGGACGACCTGCCCGACGCCCTCCCACCCGCCGAGATCGGCTCCCGCGACGACCTGCAGCGCGAGGCCGACGCCGCGCTGCCCACCGCCCGCTGACACCCACCCTCGCGAAAGGCCACCACGTGTTCGTCGACACCCACATCGAGCACCCCATCGATGCGTACGGGACCCCCTTGATCGACGCTCAGGACCTCGTACCCGGCGCCCGGATCCTCGTCAAGGACGAGACCCGGTACGCCTCCGGAAGCCACAAGGAACCCGCCGCACGCCAGGTCGTCGCCCAGGCGATCGCCGAAGGTCGACGGCGCATCGTCATCGCCACCTGCGGTAACTACGGACGCGCGATGGCCATGGCCTGCGGTGCCATCGGCATGCCCTGCACCGTCGTGCTGCCCACCGGCTGGAGCGACGGCGGCGCCTTCATGCGCTCGGCCGGCGCGGACGTGCACCTGGTCGACGGCAATTACGAGGACGCGGTCGACGAGTCCAGGCGACTGGCCACCCTCGACGGCGCGGTCGACGGCAACGTCGACGGTCCCTACGTCGAGGCGGTGTTCACCGGCCACGGCACCGTCGCCCACGCACTGCACGCCGAGCTGGACGAACCGCCAGCGGCGCTGTGGATCCCGGTCGGCAACGGCACCACCGTCATCGCCGTCCACAAGGCGCTGGGTCAGCTCGGGTGGGACGTGCCGCTGCACGGCGTCGGCTCGGCCGGCAACAACCCGCTGGTGACGAGCTGGCCGGGACCGTACCGGATGCTCGACCCGGACGGGGTCAGCACGACCGACCACAACCAGCCGCTGGTCAACTGGCATGCACTACAGGGCCCTGAGGCCCTCGACGCGATCAGAGCCAGCGGCGGTGCCGTACACGCGGCCACCGACGACGAACTGCTCACCGCGCGGCACCTGCTCGCCGGGTACGGAGCCCAGCCCACCGCCGCCGGCTCGGTCGCCCTCGCCGGGCTGCTCGCGCACGCTCGCCGCACCGTGTTGACCGGAACCCACGTCGTCCTGCTCAGCGGCCGCTGAACCCACCCACACCGCCTCCGAGGAAGAACCATGACGCTCACCGCCGTGCCCGCGTCCATCCCCGCCCCCGCGCCCAGCCTGCTGTTCGCTCGCGCCCGCACCACCGGCGCCGACGAACGCGTCTTCCTCGGCAAGCTCGGTGTCCTGGCCCTGATCACCGCGGCCGGGGCCACCCTCGCCCTGCGTCCGGAACCGCTCGCGGTCGTCGCAGGCGTGCTGCTGCTAGCCGCCATGTACACCCACGCGGTCGAACTCCAACACCAGGTACTGCACCACTCCGCGTTCCGCAGGGCCTGGCCGCATCGCCTGGTCGGGGTGCCACTCGGCCTCCCACTGTTCGTCGTCTACAGCCACTACCGGGTACGACACCTGCAGCACCACCGCTTTCTGGGCACCCCGCACGACACCGAGTTCTTCGGGTTCGACACACGCCAATCGCTGACGTTCGCCACGCTGCTGCGCGGTTCGTTCGACTACCACCGCGTCCTGGTCGTGCTACGGGACGTCGTCCGCAGCGCGGCCGGCCGGTGGAACTACGAGTTCGGTGACATCAGCCCGAAGATGCGGCGTCACGTCGTGCAGGAGCACCTGGTCCAGGGCGCCGCAGTTCTCGCCGCCACCGGTCTGGCCCTCGCCGGTCTCGGTGAGTACGTGTTGCTGCTCTGGGTGCTGCCGGTCGTCGCCGCCGTGCCGATGCACTTCCTCGTTGAGCTGCCCGAGCACATTCTCTGCGACACCGAGACGACCAACGTGCTCCACAACACCCGTTCGATCCGTGGCAGCTGGTTGAGTACCTGGTACACCAACGGCAACAACCTGCACATCGAGCACCACGCCGCGATGAGCGTACCCATCAACCAGCTCCCCGCCCGGCACGAGGAAACGAGGCGGCTCGCCACACACGTCGAGCGGACCTACGCCGACTTCTACCGCACGCTATGGCAGGCGCTGCGCGCCCCGAAGTAGCACCCCGAGCGGCCGCGAGAGGACTGTTGGGTTGGCTTTGACCTTTGGGCAGTTGGTCGAGCGTGGCCCGGGGTGTCCCTCGTCGGCCGCTTTGTGGTCATAGGGCACCGCATCGCATCCTCGCCGGGGCGGCAACCAAGTATTGATGCCTCGTACTATTTACGAGGAGGCAAAACTGGAGGCGACAACCAGGAGCTGGATATTCCGGGAAGGGAAAGCAGGCCGGGCCGACGCGCGTTTTCCCAGTGTTCACCTTTCGTCTGTGGTGTTCCGGCTGACCGCTAGAAGGATGGTGGCTTCCGTCTCGTGTCGCCGAGGAGAGTTGCATGCCGGACCGCAATTTCGAGCTCATGGCTGGTCAGCTCGGGATCTGGCATGCCCAGCAAATGCGCCCCCAGAGTAATTTGTATCACATTGCCGAATGCATTGAAATCCGCGGCGATTTGAACGTCGGTATCTTCCGGGATGCGCTGCGCCGGGTGGTCGCCGAGGTCGACGCTTTTCACCTTCGGTTCGACGTGGACGAGTTGGGGCGGCCGCGCCAGCGGTTCGAGCCGCCTGCCGGCTGGTCGCCGGTGCTTGTCGACCTGACCGGCGAAGCGGACCCCGAGGCCGCTGCGCAGGCGTGGATGCGCGCCGACGTGGTGGGTGCCGCCGGTCTGGACGACGGGTCACTGTTTACGCTGGCGCTCCTGAGCGTCGGAGCTGACCATCACTACTGGTATCAGCGCACCCACCACATCATCGGTGACGGGTTCGGTGGGGCCATTGTGGCTGCCCGCGTCGTCGACCTCTACTCGGCGCTGCTCACGGGTGTCGAGCCGGACTCACCGCCGCCGCCCTCGATGCGTGTCCTGGCCGAGATGGACTCCGCCTACCGCAGCTCGGACGCGTTCGGGGCCGACCGCGAGTTCTGGACGAGTGAGCTCATCGGAGCGCCTGAACCGATCAGCATGAGCGGTCGGCGGGTGGTCCCGTTCCCGGACCGGCTCGCGCGGCACACCGACGAGCTGCCGCCTGCGGAGGCGAGCGAGCTGCGGGCCGCGGCGCGCCGTCACGGCACGGCGCTGACCGTGCTGGCGGTAGCGGCGGCGGCGCTGCTGCTGCACCGCTCCACCGGGGCCAGTGACGTCCTGGTCGGGCTTCCGGTCGCCGCGCGTACGGACAGTCTCCAGCGAAGCACGCCGGGAATGGTGGCCAACGTGCTGCCGATTCGCCTCGCGGTCGCCCCCGGTGACACGGCGGCCGAGTTGGTGCGGCAAACCTCGCGGGTCGTCCGCAGCGCGCTGAGGCACCAGCGTTACCGATACGAGGATATGGTGCGCGACCGGCCAGCGGGCAGCCGGCACGGTCTTTACCCGCTGCTCGTCAATGTCATGGAGTTCGATTACGACTTCCGCCTCGGAACAGCTCGCACCGACGCCCACAACGTCGCCGGGCTGCACTTCGACGATGCATCAATCTCCATCTACCGGCGAGCGTCGGACAGCGCGCTGCGCATTGTCGCCGATGTCAATCCCGAACTCTACGACGAGTCGTCGACAAGGCGGCTGACGCGTGATTTCCGGACTGCTCTGTCCTGGCTGGAGAGCAATGACCCGAAGCGGCCGATTGGCCAATTCACGCTCCTGGCGGACGGCGAGCGTGACCTCATCCTGCACGCGTGGAACGACACGGCCCGCGAGGTTCCGTCGGCGTCCCTCGCGGAGATGGTCGAGGCGCAGGTGGCCGCGTCGCCAGGTGCGCTTGCTGTCGATGGCATGTCGTACGCGGAGCTCAACGCGCGGGCGAACCGGTTGGCGCGTCAGTTGGTGGCCGACGGTGTCGGGCCGGAGTCGATCGTCGGGGTCAGGTTGCCGCGGTCGCCGGAGTTGGTCGTGGCGCTGCTGGCGGTCCTCAAGGCGGGCGGCGCCTACCTGCCGATCGATCCGGACTATCCGCCGGAGAGGATCGCGTTGCTCATCGAGGAGGCCCGGCCGGTCACGGTGATCGACGAGGTCGCCGTGCCCGACGGCCCGGACCACAACCTCGACGTACGTGTGCTGCCCGAACATCCGGCCTATGTCATCTACACGTCCGGCTCGACCGGCCGCCCCAAGGGTGTGGTGATCCGCCACGGTGGTGTCGTGAATTACCTGGCCCGGGCGAGCGAGGTCTATCCCGGGCTCTCCGACGACGTGCGGTTCCACTCATCGATTTCCTTCGACACCACTGTCACGTCGGTGTTCGGGGCACTGGTTTCCGGTGGCCAGGTCGTCACCGACGAGCGCACGACCGCCTTCCTCAAGGTCACGCCGAGCCATCTGGGTGGGTTGTCCGAAGCGCCGGGCAAGCTGCTGATGGTCGGTGGTGAGGCTCTGCGTTACGACCAGCTGCCGCCTGGTGTGCCGGTGATCAACAGCTACGGTCCGACCGAGACGACCGTGGCGTGTACCGACTTCACGGTCGATGGCCCTGGTGACGGGGTGGTGCCGATCGGCCGCCCGATGTGGAACACCCGCGTCTACGTTCTGGACGCCGCACTGCAACCCGTCCCACCCGGCGTGCGGGGCGAGCTGTACGTGGCGGGCGCGGGCCTGGCTCGCGGCTATCTCGGCCGTCCGGCGTTGACGGCGGAGAGGTTCGTGGCGTGCCCGTTCGGCGACGGCGGCCGGATGTATCGCACAGGTGATCTGGCCACGTGGCGGGCTGACGGTGTGCTGGAGTTCCTGGGCCGCACCGACGACCAGCTGAAGGTCCGCGGCTATCGGATCGAGCTGGGTGAGGTCGAGGCCGTGCTGGCCACGCACCCGTCCGTGCGCCAGGTGGCGGTCGCCGTGCACGGCCAGCAGTTGGTGGCCTATGTGGTGCCGTCGGTGGACCCGGCCGACCTGCGCGAGCATGTCGCCGGCCTCCTGCCCTCCTACCTGGTCCCCGGCGCGTTCGTCGCTCTGGACGCGTTGCCGTTGACGATCAACGGCAAGGTCGATCGTCACGCCCTGCCCGCCCCCGACTTCACCGCGGCCGTCACCGCGCGTGCCCCCCGCAGCGTGCGTGAGCAGATCGTGTGCGAAGCCTTCGCCGACGTGCTCGGCCTGGAACGGGTCGGCGTGGACGACAACTTCTTCGAGCTGGGCGGCCATTCGCTGCTGGCCGTCCCGTTGGTCGAACGGCTCCGTGGGCGGCAGGTCGCGGTCGACGTGCGTACGCTGTTCCTGCACCCGACTCCGGCCGGCCTGGCGGCAAGCACGGCTCGTGCCGATGTGGCGGTGCCTGCTCGTCGTCAGTTGTCCCGTCCGTTGACGGCGGACATGTTTCCGCTGGTGGATTTGAGCGCCGAAGAGGTGGCGCTGCTGCCCGCCGACATCGTGGACGTCTACCCCCTCTCCTCGCTACAGGAGGGCATCTACTTCCACCACCTGATCAACCCGGACAACGATGTCTACGTCCTCTCGGCCGAGCTGCGGTTCGACTCGTCGGCCCGACTTGACGGCTTCCTCGCGGCGTTGCAGCAGGTGGTCGACCGGCACGAGATCCTGCGCACCTCGATCCACAGCCAGGGCTTCCGCCGCCCGGTGCAGGTGGTGCATGAGCGGGCGATCGTGCCGGTCACCTACGGCGGTGAGCCGCCCGCCTCGATCGACCTGAGCTGGGCACCGTTGCTGCGCGTCCACGTCACCGGAGACCGGGCGCTGCTGCGGATCCACCACATCGTGCAGGACCACACCGCCCTCGACGTACTGCTCGGCGAGGTGCGCGCCGTCCTCGACGGGACCGCTGCCGACCTGCCGGAGCCGGTCCCGTTCCGTGACTTCGTGGCCCTGGCGCAACTGGGACTCACCGAGGAGGCGCACGAGAGACACTTCGCGGCCCTGCTCGGCGACGTGACCGAGCCGACCGCGCCGTACGGGCTGCTCGACGTCCAGGGTGACGGGACCGGCCTCGACGAGGCGTCACTGCCCCTGGACGCCGACCTGTCCGCGCACATACGAGGGGTCGCGCGCCGGCATCGGGTCAGCCCCGCCGCGGTGTTCCACGGCGTGTGGGCGCGCGTGCTGGCAGCGATCACCGGACGCGACGACGTCGTCTTCGGCACGGTCCTGTTCGGACGCAGCGGCGCCGGCGGCGGCGAGCGCGCCCCGGGCCTTTTCATCAACACCCTTCCGGTACGCGTCGACACGCGCACCGCCTCCCTCGAAGACCTGCAACGGCAGCTGACCGACCTGCAGGTGCACGAGCACACCCCGCTGGCCCTCGCCCAGCGCACCGCCGGCGTAGCCCCGCTGTTCACGACCTTGTTCAACTTTCGGCACAGCGCCCGCGACGGCCTTGCCCTCGACGGCGTCGAGGTGCTGCGCGCCGAGGAGCGCACCAACTATCCGATCGCGGTGACCGTCGACGACTACGGCGACACCTTCGCGTTCACCGTCCAGGCAGCTCGGCCTGCGGACGCCGAGAAGCTCTGCGCGATGCTGCACACCGTCGTCGCGGCGGTGGTCGCGGGCACGCCGCTGGGCAGCGCCGACGTGGTCACCGCCGCCGGCCGCGCCGAGCTGGTCGCCGCCGGGCAGGGGACCCGCCGCAACGTGCCGCCGGCCGTCCTGCCCGCCACGGTCGAGCGGCACGCGGCCGCGACGCCCGACGCGACCGCCCTCGTCTGGCCGGCCGGGCGGATGTCGTACGGGGAACTGAACGCCCGGGCGAACCGGCTTGCCCATCGCCTGATCGCCCAGGGTGTGGGCCCGGAGACCGTGGTGGCCGTGCTGCTGCCCCGCTCGCCCGACCTGGTCGTCAGCCTGCTCGCGATCGTCAAGGCCGGCGGCGCCTATCTTCCGATCGACCCCGGCTATCCGCAGGCCCGCATCGACTACCTGCTCGCCGACGCGAGACCGACCGTGGTGATCGACGCGGTGCCCGAACTGGGTGACGAGGACGACGGCAACCCCGGCGTCGACGTGCGGCCCGACCACCCCGCCTACGTCATCTACACCTCTGGCTCGTCCGGGCGTCCCAAGGGAGTCACGGTGCCGCACCGGGGCGTCGCCCGGCTTGTGCGGGACACCGACTACGTGACGATCGGCCCACGCGACGTCGTCGGCCAGCTGTCCTCGGTGTCGTTCGACGCCGCGGTGTTCGAGGTCTGGGGCGCGCTGCTGAACGGCGCGGCTCTGGCGCTCGCTCCGCAGCGGGTGCTCGACGGCGCCGCGCTGCGCGCGTGGATCGCCGGCGCGGGCGTCACCACGGCGCTGCTGCCGACCGGGCTGTTCCACGAGATCGTCGACACCGACGTGGCGGCCCTGACCGGGCTGCGCACCGTGCTGGCCGGCGGCGACACGCTGTCCGGGCCGCGGGCCCGCCGTGCGCTGGCCGCCCTGCCCGGGGCGCGTCTGCTCAACGCGTACGGGCCGACTGAGACCACGGTCATCGTCACCGCTCACGAGGTGCGCGCCGACGAGACGGCGTCCGGCGTGCCGATCGGTCGCCCGATTGCCGACACCCGGGTGTATGTGCTGGATTCGCGTCTGCGGCCGGTGCCGCCGGGGGTGCCGGGCGAGCTCTACGCCGCGGGTGACGGCCTGGCGCGCGGCTATGCGGGCCGTTTCGGGCTGACCGCGGAACGGTTCGTGGCCGACCCGTTCGGCGGCCCGGGGGAGCGGATGTACCGCACCGGCGACCTCGTCCGCTGGGACGACGCCGGCCGCATCGAGTTCCTGGGACGGGCCGACGCGCAGGTCAAGGTCCGCGGCTTCCGCATCGAACTGGGTGAGGTCGAGGACGCTGTTGCCGGGCACCCCGGCGTGCGCCAGGCCGCCGTCGTCGTGCACGGGCAGAACCTCGTCGCGTACGTGGTCCCGGCCGTCGACCCGGCTGAGGTGATCGCGCACGTGGGAAGCGTTCTGCCCGCCCACATGGTGCCCGTCGCCGTGGTCGGGCTCGACGCGCTGCCGCTCACCGTCCACGGCAAGCTCGACCGCAAGGCTCTACCCGTCCCGCAGTTCGCCGCCACCGCCGCCGGCCGGGCGCCCACCACACCGGCCGAGGAACTGCTCTGCCAGGTGTTCGCCGAGGTCCTCGACCGCGACGTCATCGGCGTCGACGACAACTTCTTCGAGCTGGGCGGTCATTCTCTGCTGGCCGTGCGGCTTGTCGAACGCCTGCGCACACGCGGCGTTCCGGTCGACATCCGCACCCTCTTCACCGCTCCGACGCCGGCCGGCCTGGCCGCCACGGCCGGCCACGGCGACATCGACGTACCGCCGAACCTCATCCCGGCCGACGCCGAGCGCATCACCCCCGAGATGGTCCCGCTGGCTGGCCTGAACACCGCCGACCTCGACCGGATCGCCGCCCACATTCCCGGCGGCGCGGCCAACATCGCAGACATCTACCCGCTCGCCCCGCTGCAGGAAGGCATCTTCTTCCACCACCTGATGGGCGGCGGCCGCGACGACGTCTACGTCATCCCGGTGACGCTGGCCTTCGACAGCAGGGCCCGGTTCGACGCCTTCGCCGTGGCCCTGCAACGGGTCATCGACCGGCACGACATCCTGCGCACCGCGATCGTGTGGGAGGGCCTGCCCGAGCCGATGCAGGTGGTGCAGCGCGCAGCCCGCCTCAGCGCCGAAACCGGGATGGACCTCAGCCGGGCGCCGCT
The DNA here is from genome assembly GCF_003205615.1 of Micromonospora arborensis. Taxonomy (GTDB): domain Bacteria; phylum Actinomycetota; class Actinomycetes; order Mycobacteriales; family Micromonosporaceae; genus Micromonospora; species Micromonospora arborensis. The sequence continues at coordinate 45,501 of NZ_PYBV01000044.1, forward strand.
GATCCGCATGCAGGCGATCGACGAGCCGGGGACCGGCCGAGTAATCGCCCGGCTGCGGATCCACCACCTCGTCCTAGACCGCACCGGGCTCGACACCGTCCTGGCCGAGGTGCGCGCCTTCCTCGACGGCGAAGCCGACCGGCTGCCCGAGCCGCTGCCGTTCCGCACCTTCGTCGCGCAATCCCGGCTGCGGGTCTCCCCGGACGAGCACCGCCACCACTTCGCCGCCCTGCTCGGCGACGTCACCGAGCCGACCACCCCGTTCGGCCTGACCGACACCAGCGTCGACCCGGCCGGCCTCCGCCACGACAGTCTCGTCCTCGACGCCGGGCTGGCCGCTCGGCTGCGCGAACAGGCCCGACTGCACTCGGTCAGCCCAGCCACGCTCTTTCACGTCGTCTGGGGGCAGGTGCTCGCCGCTGTCTCCGGCCGCGACGACGTCGTCTTCGGCACCGTGCTGCTCGGCCGCCTGCAGGCCGGGGCGGGCGCCGACCGGGTGCCCGGCCCGTTCGCCAACACCCTGCCCGTACGCATGCGGGCCGATGGTGACGTCGCCGGCGCGGTGACCGCGATGCGCGACCAGCTTGCCGCGCTGATAGCGCACGAGCACGCGCCGCTCGCCATTGCCCAGCAAGCCAGCGGGGTCACGCCGCCCGCGCCGCTGTTCACCGCGATCCTCAACTTCCGTCACGCCGGCGCGGCCACCGGCGACGACCGCCACGGCCTGACCGGCGTGGAGATCGTCGAGCGGGGCGGCGGCACGAACTATCCGCTCACCCTGTCGGTGGACGACACCGGGGACGGCTTCACCATCGGCGTGCAGAGCGCCGTCGCAGCCCCGCTCGGCGCGATGGTCGCGAAGGCCGCCGAGGGGGTCGTGGCTCGGCTCGAGGGCCGGGGCACCGGCGACCTCGACGTGCTCGACGAGGCCGAGCGTGCGCTGGTGCTGCACGAATGGAACGACACGGCCGTCGACGTTCCCGGCCGTACGCTGTCGTACCTGATCGAGGAACGGGCGGCCGCCCAGCCCGACGCGGTCGCGGTCGTCTTCGACGGGCGGCCGGTCACCTATCGGGAGCTGAACGAGCGGGCAAACCGCCTGGCCCGCCTGCTCGCCGCGCAGGGTGCCGGCCCGGAGCGCGTCGTCGCGGTCGTGCTCGACCGGTCGGTCGATCTGGTCGTCACGCTGCTGGCCGTGCTGAAGACCGGTGCTGCCTACCTGCCGGTCGATCCGGACCACCCGGCCGAGCGGATCGCGGCGATGCTCGCTGACGCCGCCCCCGCCGTGGTCGTCGACGGACTCGTCGACGCATCCATGATGGACGACGGCAATCTGGCCGTCGAGGTGTTGCCGGAGAACCCGGCCTACGTCATCTACACCTCCGGTTCCACCGGGCGGCCCAAGGGCGTGGTCATCGACCACCGCGGCATCGTCAACCGGCTCGCCTGGATGCAGGCCACCTACGGGCTGACCACCGCCGACCGGGTCCTGCAGAAGACCCCGTACGGCTTCGACGTGTCGGTCTGGGAGTTCTTCTGGCCCCTGATCGAGGGCGCCACCCTGGTGGTCGCGCGGCCCGGCGGGCACCGCGACCCCGCCTACCTGGCGGACCTGATCGTTCGTGCGGGGGTGACCGTCGCCCACTTCGTGCCGTCGATGCTGCGGGAGTTCCTGCACGAGCCGGCCGCCGCGGCGTGCCAGGGCCTGCGTCAGGTCTTCTGCTCCGGCGAGGCGCTGCCGGCCGACCTGCACGGATCCTTCCGCGCGCTGTTGCCCGCGTCGCTGCACAACCTCTACGGCCCGACCGAGGCATCCGTCGACGTCACCGCGTGGACCGCCGCCGCCGGAGAACGGCCCGCGGTGATCCCGATCGGCCGTCCGGTGTGGAACACCCGCGCCTACGTGCTTGACGCCCGGCTGCGGCCCGTCCCGGTCGGTGTGCCCGGCGAGCTCTACCTGGCCGGCGTGCAACTGGCCCGCGGCTATCTCGGCCGGGCCGCGCTGACCGCGGAACGGTTCGTGGCCTGCCCGTTCGGCGACGGCCGCATGTATCGCACCGGCGACCTGGCCCGCTGGGGCGCCGATGGCAACCTCGAATATCTGGGTCGCACCGACGACCAGGTGAAGGTGCGCGGGTTCCGCGTCGAGCTGGGCGAGATCGAGGCCGCGCTGGCCGCCCAGCCCGGCGTGCGCCAGGCCGCGGCAGCCGTGGACGACCAGCGGATCGTCGCGTACGTGGCACCCCCGGTTGACGACGCCGAGCTGATCGGCGCGCTGCGCGCGACGCTGCCCGACTACATGATCCCGGCGACGGTGGTGAGCCTGGACGCGCTGCCCCTCACCGTCAACGGCAAGCTCGACCGGCGGGCGCTGCCCAAGCCGTCGTACGCCGCTGTCACCGCCTACCGGGCACCAGCCAACGCCCGCGAAGAGCTGCTGTGCCAGGCCTTCGCGCAGGTGCTCGGCACCGAACGCGTCGGCCTGGACGACGACTTCTTCGCACTCGGCGGGCATTCGCTCCTCGCCACCCGCCTGGTCAGTCGGCTGCGCGCGATGCTGGGCGTGGAGGTGCCGATCCGCGACGTCTTCGAGGCGCCCACCGTGGCCGGGCTGTCCGCCCGGATCAGCGGGGCGGGCGCGTCCCGCCCGCCGCTGACGGCCCGGCCCCGGCCGGAGGTCGTCCCGCTGTCGTACGCGCAGCAGCGGCTCTGGTTCCTGCACCGCCTGGACGAGACGAGCGCGGCCTACCACATGCCGATCGTCCTGCGCCTCACCGGCTCCCTGGACGAGAGTGCCCTCGAAGCCGCCCTGAACGATGTCGTGGCCCGGCACGAGGTGCTGCGTACGGTCGTCGACGGGCCCGCCAGCCAGCGGGTCCTGGAACCGGCCGTCCGGATTGTGGTCGCCGCGCTCGACGATTCCGCCATCACCGACGCGATCGGCAAGCCGTTCGACCTCGCGCACGATCTGCCGCTGCGGGCGTGGCTCTTCCGCGGTGACGGCGACGAGACCGTGCTGGTGTTGGTGCTGCACCACATCGCCGGGGACGGCTGGTCGATGGGGCCGCTCGCCCGCGACCTGTCCGACGCCTACCGGGCCCGCCTCGCCGGCCACAAGCCGGACCGGGCGCCGCTGCCGGTGCAGTACGCGGACTACGCCCTGTGGCAGCACGACCTGCCCGTCGACGGCCAACTGGAGTACTGGCGCAAGGAACTCGACGGGCTGCCCGAGCAGCTGACCCTGCCGCTCGCCCGGCCCCGGCCCGCCATCGCCTCGCACCGGGGCGGAATCCTGCGGCTGCACCTGAACGCCGACCAGCACGACCGCCTCACCGAACTGTGCCGCGCCCGGGGCGTCACGCTGTACATGGCGTTGCAGGGCGCGCTGGCGGTGCTGCTGTCGCGGCTCGGGGCCGGCACCGACATCGCGGTCGGCACGCCGATCGCCGGGCGCACCGACGAGGCCCTCGACGACCTGGTCGGCTTCTTCGTCAACACGCTCGTCGTGCGCACCGACCTGACCGGGCGGCCCACCTTCGCGACAGTGCTCGAGCGGGTGCGCGAGACAGTGCTTTCCGCGTACGCCAACCAGGACGTTCCGTTCGAGCGCCTCGTCGAGGAGCTGGCGCCGTCCCGGTCGACTGCCCGCCACCCGTTCGTGCAGGTGCTGCTGTCGGTTCGCAACCAGCCCGCGCCGGTCCTCGACCTGCCCGGGGTGCGGGTGTCGCCCATCCCGCTGGAGCAGGTCGGTCCGGTGACGTCGCGGTTCGACCTGTCCTTCGAGTTCGCCGAGGTGCCCGGCGGCGGACTGGACGGCCGGGTCACGTACGCGACCGATCTGTTCGACGCAGCGTCGGCCCAAGATGTCGCCGACCGGCTGACGCGCGTGCTCGACGCCGTGGTGGCCGACCCGGACCGGCCCGTGGACGGCCTCGACCTACTGTCGCCCGCCGAACACGACCAGATCGTGTACGGCTGGAACGACACCGCCCGCCAGGTCGGCGAGACCACCCTGCACGGGATGGTCGAGGCGCAGGCGGCGGCGACCCCGGAGGCTCTCGCGGTCGACGACCTGTCGTATCGGGAGCTCAACTCGCGGGCGAACCGGCTGGCCCGGCACCTGGTGAGCGAGGGCGTCGGCCCGGAGTCGATCGTCGCCGTGCGACTGCCCCGGTCGCCGGAGTTGGTCGTGGGACTGCTGGCGGTACTCAAGGCCGGTGGGGCGTATCTGCCGTTGGACCCGGCCCAACCGGCCGAGCGCATCCTGGACGAGGCGCGTCCGCACATCGTCATCGACGAGGTCCTCGTGCCGGACGAGCCTGATCACAACCTCGACGTGCGGGTGTTGCCGGAGCATCCGGCGTATGTCATCTACACCTCTGGTTCGACCGGCCGTCCCAAGGGCGTCGTGATCCGGCATGCCGGCGTCGTCAACTACCTGGCGAGGGCTTCGGCCGTCTATCCGGGGCTGACCGATGAGGCCCGGTTCCATTCGTCGGTTGGGTTCGACACGACGGTGACGTCGGTGTTCGGTGCCCTGGTCGCGGGTGGCCGCGTGGTGACCGAGGAGCGGCGGACGGCGTTCTTGAAGGTCACGCCCGGTCATCTGGCCGCTCTGTCGGAGATTCCGAGCAAGGTCCTCATGGTGGGTGGTGAAGCGCTCCGCTACGACCAACTCCCCGCCTCGGTGCCGGTGGTCAACAGTTACGGTCCGACGGAGACGACCGTGGCGTGTACCGACTTCATGGTCGACGGCCCTGGCGAGGGCGTCGTGCCGATCGGCCGTCCGATGTGGAACACCCGCGTCTACGTGCTCGATGCCGCGCTGCGTCCGGTTCCGCCCGGTGTGGCGGGGGAGTTGTACGTCGCGGGCGCCGGTCTGGCGCGGGGTTATCTCGGCCGTCCGGCGTTGACGGCGGAGCGGTTCGTGGCGTGCCCGTTCGGGGGTGGCCGGATGTATCGCACCGGTGATCTGGTGACGTGGCGGCCGGATGGTGTGCTGGAGTTCCTGGGCCGCACCGACGACCAGGTGAAGGTGCGCGGCTACCGGATCGAGCTTGGCGAGGTCGAGTCCACGATCGCGAAACACCCGTCCGTTCGTGAAGTCGCGGTCGCTGTTCATGCCCAGCAACTGGTCGCCTACGTCGTGCCCCCGGTCGACGCCGCCGACCTGCGCGCCCACGTGGCCCGCACCCTGCCCGACTACATGGTCCCCGCCGCCGTCGTCGCCCTGACCGAGCTGCCGCTCACGGTCAACGGCAAGGTCGACCGTCGCGCCCTGCCCGCCCCGGACTACGCCGCAGCCGTCACCGACCGGGCACCACGTGGGCACCGCGAGCAGATCGTGTGCGAGGTCTTCGCCGCCGTCCTCGGCCTCGACCGGGTCGGCCTGGACGACGACTTCTTCGCCCTGGGCGGCCACTCCCTGCTTGCGGTCGCCCTGGTCGAGCGGCTACGCGACCGGCAGATCGCCGTCGACGTCCGCACCCTTTTCCTCCACCCGACCCCGGCCAGCCTGGCCGCGAGTTCCGGCCGCGCCGAGGTTCCGGTCCCGCCGCGCCGCCCGCTGTCCCGTCCGTTGACGCCCGAGATGTTTCCGCTGGTCGACCTCACCGGCGACGAGGTGGCCCTGCTGCCCGACGACGTGGTCGACGTCTACCCCCTCGCGCCGTTGCAGGAGGGCATGTACTTCCACCACCTGATGAACCGGGAGAACGACGTCTACGTCCTGCCGGTCGAACTCGCCTTCGACTCGCGCCAACGCCTCGACGCCTTCGTGGCCGCCCTGCAACAGGTCGTGGACCGGCACGAGATCCTGCGCACCTCGATCCGCAGCTTCCGCGAACCCGTCCAGGTGGTGCACGAGAAGGCGACCATCCCCGTCACCTACGGAGACGAACCGTCGGACCCGATCGACCTGAGCCAGCCGCCGCTCGTGCGCGTCCACGTCACCGGTGACCGCGCCGTCGTGCGGATCCACCACATCGTGCAGGACCACACCGCCCTCGACGTGCTGCTCGGCGAGGTACGCGCCTTCCTCGACGGAACGGCCGGTCACCTGCCCGAGCCGGTGCCGTTCCGCGACTTCGTGGCCCGCGCCCGACTGGGCGTCGGCGAGGACGAGCACGAGAAACACTTCCGCACGCTGCTCGGCGACGTCGAGGAACCGACCGCCCCGTACGGCCTGCTGAACGTCCAGGGCGACGGCTCCGGCATCGCCGAATCGTCCGAGACGCTGCCCGCCGAGCTGTCCGCGGCGATTCGCGAGACGGCCCACCGGCACGGGGTCAGCCCCGCCACGCTGTTCCACGCCGTCTGGGCCCGGGTGCTGGCCGTCATTGCCGGCCGCGACGACGTCGTCTTCGGCACCGTCCTGTTCGGGCGCATGGGCTTGAGCGGCGGCGAGCGTACCCCCGGCCTGTTCATCAACACCCTGCCCGTACGCCTGGACACCCGCACCGTGACGGCGGCCGAGGCCGTGGCCGAGATGCGACGGCAGCTCGCCGACCTGCAATGGCACGAACACGCGCCCCTGGCCGTGGCCCAGCGGGCCGCCCCGATCAGCCCGCTGTTCACCACCCTGCTCAACTACCGACACAGCACCCCGGGCAGCGTCAGCGCCGCGCTCGACGGCGTCGAGGTGCGCAGCGTCTATGAACGGACCAGCTACCCGATCACGGTCATGGTCGACGACCTGGGCGACGACTTCGCGGTCACGGTGCAGTCGGCCGACCCCAAGCCGCTGCGCGCCATGTTCGTCGCCGCGGCCGCCCGCCTGGTCACCGCCCTCGACCACGGTGGCCCGTTGCACCAGATCGGCGCGGTCGTCCCGCCACCGGCCGCCCCGGCCACGCCCGAAACCGTACGGCCGGTCGCCCTGCACCGTCTGTTCGAGGAGCGTGCGGCGGCCACCCCGGCAGCGACGGCGCTCGTCGCCGGAGACGAGCGGCTCTCCTACGGGGAACTGAACGTCCGGGCGAACCGCCTGGCCCGCCTCCTCGTCCGCCGCGGCGTCGGCCCCGAGTCGCTGGTCGCGGTCGCACTGCCCCGTACGACCGATCTGATCGTCACCCTCCTGGCGGTGCTCAAGGCCGGCGGCGCCTACCTGCCGATCGACCCCGACTACCCGGCCGACCGCCGGGCGGCGATGATCGCCGATGCCCGCCCGGTCGTGGTCGTCGACGTTCCGCTGGACGCCTCCGGTGAGGACGGCACCGACCTCGGCGTCGCCGTGCGGCCCGAGCATCCCGCCTACGTCATCTACACCTCCGGCTCCACCGGCCGCCCCAAGGGCGTGACCGTCACCCACCACAACGTCGTCCGGCTGTTCGGGCGCACCGAGCAGTGGTTCGGGTTCGGCGCTGACGACGTGTGGACCCTCTTCCACTCGTACGCCTTCGACTTCTCGGTCTGGGAGCTGTGGGGCCCGCTGCTGCACGGCGGCCGGCTCGTGCTCGTGCCCGGCGACGTGGCCCGAACTCCGACCGCGTTCCTCGACCTGCTGGTGCGCGAAGCGGTGACGGTGCTCAACCAGACGCCATCGGCCTTCTACCAGCTCATCGAGGAGGTGCGGCGCCGGCCGGGCGTGGCGGCGGGTCTGCGGCTGCACACGATCGTCTTCGGCGGCGAGGCCCTCGACGTCACCCGGCTGCGCGGCTGGTCGGCCCCGGGGCTTCGGCTGGTCAACATGTACGGCATCACCGAGACCACGGTCCACGTCACGTACGCGCCGCTGACCGCCCACCGACTCGCCTCGCCCGCGGCCGAGAGCCCGATCGGCGTTCCGATCCCCGACCTGGCCACCTACGTGCTCGACCGGCACCTCCACCCGGTGCCGCCCGGCGTGCCCGGCGAGCTGTACGTCGCCGGCGCCGGTCTCGCCCGCGGCTACCTCAACCGGCCCGGCCTGACCGCCACCCGGTTCGTCGCCGACCCGTTCGGGGGCGGCCGCATGTATCGCACCGGTGACCTCGTCAAGCAGGGGCCGGACGGCGAACTCGTCTACCTCGGCCGCACCGACCTGCAGGTGAAGGTGCGGGGCTACCGCATCGAACTTGGTGAGATCGAGGCCGCGATCGTCGCGATGCCGTCGGTGGTCCAGGCCGCCGCGGTGGTCCGCGACGACCGCGTCCTCGGCTACGCCGTGCCGGCCGTGGGAGAGACCGTGACGGCCGACGAGGTGCGAGCCGCTGCGGCGCGGATCCTGCCCGCCCACATGGTTCCCGCGGCGGTGGTCGTGCTCGACCGGCTGCCGCTGACCGTGAACGGCAAACTCGACCGCAAAGCCCTGCCCACGCCCGACTTCCGTGCCACGACGACCGCCCGCCGCGCTCCGGCCACCGACCGTGAACGGCAACTCTGCGCCGCCTTCGAGGAGGTACTCGGCGTCACCGGCGTGGGCGTCGACGACAGCTTCTTCGACCTGGGCGGCCACTCGCTGCTCGCCACGCGGCTCATCGCCCGCCTGCGCACCGAACTCGGCGTCGAGGTGCCCATCCGGGCGCTGTTCGACGCGCCCACCGTCGCCGGCCTGGCCGCGGCCATCGGCGACACCCCACCCGCCCGCACCCGACCCGCGCTGAAGCCCCGCTCCCGGCGCGGCGACACCCCTACCGAAAGGCGACAGTGATGACCAACCCGTTCGAAGACCCCGAAGGCCGCTACCTCGTGCTCGTCAACGACGAGGGCCAGCACTCGCTGTGGCCGGTCTTCATCGACGTGCCCGACGGCTGGAAGGTCGTGCACGGCGAGGCCGACCGCCAGGACTGCCTCGACTACGTCGAGAAGAACTGGACCGACATGCGGCCGAAGAGCCTGATCGCCGCCACTGAGAGCTGACGAAACCCTTTTCCGTCCGGATGGGCGGCCCGGTGGCCGCCCATCCGCTGTGTCGTGCCACTTTCCAGGAGAGCGTTCCCGATGATTCCCCTGTCCTTCGCGCAGCAGCGGCTGTGGTTCCTGAGCCGGCTCGAGGAATCAGGTGCGACCTACAACATCCCGATGGTGCTGCGCCTGCGCGGTGCGCTCGATCCGGGTGCCCTGCACGCGGCGCTGACCGACGTGGTCGCCCGGCACGAGGTGCTGCGCACGATCTTCCCGGAAGCGGCGGACGGTACCCCGTTCCAGCACGTGCTCGAGGACTGGTCGGTCCCGATGCCGGTCGAGGCGGTCACCGAGGCTGCTCTGCCCGCCGCGATCGCCCGCCAGGTCGGGCACACGTTCGCGCTGGCGACCGAGATCCCGCTGTCCGCGAGGCTGTTCACCCTCGCCGTCGACGACCACGTGCTCGCCCTGGTCGTGCACCACGTGGCCGGCGACGGCTGGTCGATGGGACCACTCGCCCGCGACCTGTCGACGGCCTATCAGGCCCGGTGCTCGGGTACCGCGCCCGACTTCGAGGAACTGCCGGTCCAGTACGCGGATTACGCGCTGTGGCAACGGGACCTGCTCGGTGAGGCCGACGACCCGGACAGCGTGCTGACGACCCAACTCGACTACTGGCGGCGCGCCCTCGACGGCATCCCGGACGAACTGACCCTGCCCGGCGCCCGGCCGCGCCCGGGCGTGGCGTCACATCGCGGCGGCGTCGTCGAGGTCACGCTTGACGCCGGTCTGCACGCGCGGCTCGGCGCGTTCGCCCGCGGCGCCTCGGCCACGCCCTTCATGGTGCTGCAGGCCGGGCTGGCCGTCCTGCTGTCGCGCCTGGGCGCGGGCCCGGACATCCCGTTGGGCATGCCGGTGGCCGGACGAACCGACGACGCCCTCAACGACCTGGTCGGCTTCTTCGTCAACACGCTCGTCGTCCGGGTGCGCGTGGCCGGCGCCTTCACGGATGTCGTGCACCAGGTGCGGTCGGCAATGCTCGACGCGATGAGCCACCAGGACGTGCCGTTCGAGCGGATCGTCGAGGACCTCGCGCCGGCGCGTTCGCTCGCCCGGCACCCGCTGTTCCAGGTGATGCTTGGCATGCAGAACACCGCCACTCCGACGCTCGACCTACCGGGCGTCGAGGCCTCGCTGCTGCCAATCGGTTCGGCACCGGCCAAGTTCGACCTCGACCTGTCCTTCACCGAGCCGCCGGGCGGTGGGCTGCGCGGCCGGATCACCTATGCGGCCGACCTCTTCGACGCCGAAGCCGTGCAGGACCTCGCCGATCGGCTCGTGCACCTGCTCGACCGTGCCCTCGACCGGCCCGACCTTCCGGTCGGGGACCTCGACATCCTCACCGTGGACGAGCGCCACCGGATCCTTGTCGGCTGGAACGACACGTCCCGCTCCTATACGCCGTCAACGGTGCCGGGGCTGTTCGAGGCTCAGGCGGTGGCGACCCCGGACGCGCCCGCCGTGGATGCGGTCACCTATCGCGAGTTGAGTGAGCGGGTGGGCCGGCTGGCCGGCATTCTGGCCGCGCGTGGAGTCGGCCCGGAGACACGTGTCGCGGTCGTCTTGCCGCGCTCGGTCGACCTCGTCGTCGTCCTGCTTGCCGTGCTGAAGGCCGGCGGCGCGTACGTGCCGGTCGATCCGGACTACCCGGCCGATCGGATCGCCTTCGTCATCGCGGACGCCCGACCGGTTCTAGTGATCGACTCGTCGTTCGACCTGGGGGCTGACGGGCCCGTTCTCGAGCCGGTGCAGCTACTGCCTTCGCATCCGGCGTATGTCATCTACACCTCGGGCTCGACTGGTCGGCCCAAGGGTGTGGTCGTCAGCCATGCGGCGGTGGTCAATCAGTTCGGGTGGATGCAGCGCACGTACGGGCTGACCGCGACCGATCGGGTGCTGTTGAAGACGCCGGTCGGGTTCGACGTGTCGGTGTGGGAGTTGTTCTGGCCGCTCGTCACCGGCGCGTCGATGGTGGTTGCCCGACCGGGCGGGCACCGTGATCCGGCCTACCTGGCGGGTGTGATCCGGGATGCCGGGGTGACGGTCGTGCAGTTCGTGCCGTCGATGCTGCGCCACTTCCTGGACGATCCGGACGCGGCGTCCTGCCGTTCGTTGCGGGTGCTGATCTGCATCGGTGAGGCACTGCCGGGCGACCTGGCCGACGAGGCGCAACGCGTGCTCGGCTTGCCCGTGCAGAACCTCTACGGGCCGACCGAGGCGACCATCGCCATCACGAGTTGGGTGTGCGCCCAGCCGGCCAACCCGATGCCGATCGGCACACCGATGGACAACTCGCGTGTCTACGTGCTCGACAGGTCGATGCGGCCGGTGCCTCCGGGCGTGCCGGGGGAGCTGTATCTCGCTGGAATCCAATTGGCGCGCGGCTACTGGGCTCGGCCGGGGCTGACCGCCGAGCGGTTCGTCGCCGACCCGTACGGCCGGGGTGGCCGCCTCTACCGCACCGGCGACCTCGCGATGTGGCGGCTGGACGGCGAACTCGTCTACCTGGGCCGCACCGACGACCAGGTGAAGTTCCGAGGCTTCCGGATCGAACTGGGCGAGATCACAGCGATCCTCTCCACCCACGCCGACGTGCGGCAGGCGGCCGTGGCCGTCCACGACGACCGGCTCGTCGCCTACGTCGTCGGCGACCTCGACCCGGCAGCACTGCGCGCCCACGTGGCGGCCGCACTTCCGGAATACATGGTGCCGGCCGCCGTCGTGGCCCTGGACTCGTTGCCGCTGACCGCCAACGGCAAACTCGACCGCAAAGCCCTGCCCGCGCCCGATTTCGCCGCTTCCACGACCCGTCGCGCCCCGGCCAACCGCGACGAGGAGCTGCTCTGCCAGGCCTTCGGCGAGGTGCTCGGGCGCGACGACGTCGGCGTCGACGACAACTTCTTCGACCTCGGCGGCCACTCTCTGCTCGCCACCAAGCTCGTCAACCGCATCCGCTTTCTGCTCGGGCGCGAGACGACGGTGCGGGACCTGTTCAACGCTCCCACCGTCGCCGGCCTGGCGGGCCGGCTCGCGGCCCCCGGCCGTACGGGGATTGCTCGAAGGTCTCGCCCCGAAATCGTGCCCCTGTCGGCCGCCCAGGAACGCCTGTGGTTCCTCAACCGCCTCGAAGGGCCGAGCCCGACCTACCACCTGCCGATGGTGCTGCGCCTGATCGGCCCGCTCGACCGCGACGCGCTTGCCGCCGCGCTGACCGACGTGGTGACCCGCCACGAGGTGTTACGCACGGTCTTCCGGACCGTCGACGGTGTGCCGTGCCAACGAATTCTGCCGCCGTCCCCGGTCGAGTTCACCGACGGCGTGCCGGTCTTCGACCTGACGACCGACATCCCGCTGTGGGCAAACCTCACGTCGACCGTCCCCGACGAACACCTGCTGACGCTGGTCGTGCACCACATCGCGGGCGACGGCTGGTCACTCGCACCGCTGGCCCGCGACATCTCGACCGCCTATCAGGCCCGACTGGGCGGCACCGCACCCTCGTGGAACCCACTGCCGGTGCAGTACGCGGACTACGCGCTGTGGCAACGCGATCTGGACCTGTCGAGCCAGCTGGCTTACTGGCGGGACGCCCTCGCCGGGCTTCCGCTTGAGCTTGCGCTGCCGGCCCGCCGCCCCCGGCCCGCCGTCGCGTCCCACCGCGGCGAGATGATCGACCTGAACCTCAACGCCGCGCTCTACGCCCGCCTCACCGCCTTCGCCCGGGCCGAGAACGTCACGCCGTTCATGGTGATGCAGTCGGCGGTCGCGGTGCTGCTGTCCCGTTTGGGTGCGGGCTTCGACATTCCCCTGGGTACGCCGGTGGCCGGGCGCAACGACGAAGCCCTCAACGACCTCGTCGGCTTCTTCACCAACACCCTCGTGCTGCGCGTCGCGGTCGGCGGCACCTTCGCCGACACGGTGCGTCGCGTCCGGGAGACGAGCCTCGACGCGTTCGCCCACCAGGATGTGCCCTTCGAGCGGATCGTGGAGGAGTTGGCCCCGGACCGCTCGCTCGGCCGGCACCCGCTGTTCCAGGTGCTGCTGGCGTTCCAGAACAACGAGACCCCGGTGCTCGACCTGCCCGGACTCGCCGTCGAGCCGGTCACCCCCGGCTCGCTGCCGGCGAAGTTCGACCTCGACCTCACCTTCGCCGAGACGGCCGACGGCGGGCTACGCGGCCGTCTCGTCTACGCGACCGACCTGTACGACGCCGACGTGGCCCGCGCGCTCGCCGACCAGCTCGTCCGCCTGCTCGACCTGGCGCTCGACCGGCCCGACCGCCCGGTCACCGCGCTCGACCTGCTGACCGACGCCGAGCGGGCACAGGCCGTCGACGACAGCACCTGGCCGGTGCCCGCCGTCCTCGCGCCCCAACTGGTCGAGGCATGGGCCGCCGAGACCCCGGACGCGCCCGCCGTCGACCGGCTCACCTACCGCGAGCTGAACACGCGCGCCAACCGGCTCGCCCACTACCTGATCGGCCGCGGCGTCGGCCCGGAGGCCCTGGTTGCCCTGCGACTTCCCCGCTCGGCCGAGCAGGTCGTCGCGTGCCTGGCGGTCCTCAAGGCCGGCGGTGCCTACCTGCCGATCGATCCCGCCTATCCGGCCGAGCGCATCGCCTTCATGCTCGCCGACGCCCGCCCGGCCGTGATCCTCGACGGCCCGGTTGACACGTCCGCCTTCCCCGCCACTGACCCCGGCGTCGAGGTGCGGCCCGACCATCCCGCCTACGTCATCTACACCTCCGGCTCCACCGGCCGGCCCAAGGGCGTCGTCGTCGCCCACGGGGGCCTGGCCGCCCTCGCCGCCGCCCAGCGCGAGCACTTCGCCGTCGCCCCACGCAGCCGTGTCCTCCAGTTCGCCTCGCCCAGCTTCGACGCCGCCGTCTCGGAATGGGCGATGACGTTGTGCGCGGGCGCCCACCTCGTCGTCGGGACGAAGGACGACCTGATGCCGGGCGAGGCGCTGCGCCGCACCGTCGCCGAGCACGCCATCACCCATGTGACGCTGCCCCCGGCTGTGCTCGCCGTCCAGGACCCGGCCGGCTTCGAAACGGTGACCACGCTGATCTCGGCCGGCGAGGCGCTGCCGGCCGACGTGGCCGAGCGCTGGCGGCCCGGCCGTCGGTTGATCAACGCGTACGGCCCGACCGAGGCCACCGTGTGCGCCACCGCGAGCGAGCCGCTGACGGTTGGGGAGAGGCCCTCGATCGGCGTTGCGATCGCCGGGGTACGCGCGTACGTGCTGGACGCCGGTCTGCGGCCGGTGCCACCCGACGTGCCCGGCGAGCTGTACGTGGCTGGTCTCGGACTGGCCCGCGGCTACCTTGGTCGGCCCGGCCTGAGCGCCGAGCGTTTCGTCGCCAACCCGTTCCGCCGCGGCGAGCGCATGTACCGCACCGGTGACCTGGCCCGCCGTCGCCCCGACGGCATCCTCGACTTCCTCGGCCGCACCGACTTCCAGGTCAAGGTGCGCGGCTTCCGTGTTGAGCCCGGCGAGGTCGAGGCCGCGCTGCTCGGTTTCGCGGGGGTGCGGCAGGCGGCCGTGCTGGCCCGCGCCGACCGGCTTGTCGCCTACGTGGTCGGCGACATCGACGTGGCGGCGCTTCGCGCGCATGCGGCGCGAACCGTGCCGGAGCACATGGTGCCCGCCGCCGTGGTGGTGCTGGAGGCGTTGCCGCTGACCACGAACGGCAAGCTCGACCGCGTTGCCCTGCCCGACCCGACCTTCGAGACTGGCCACCGGGAACCGGCGACGCCCCAGGAGGAACTGCTCGCTCGGGCGTTCGCGGCCGTGCTGGGTCGCGAGCGGGTCGGCGTCGACGACAACTTCTTCACGCTCGGCGGGCACTCGCTGCTCGCCACCCGCCTGGTCGCCCGAATCCGGTCGGTCCTCGGCGTGGATGTGCCGCTACGGCAACTGTTCGAGGCACCGACGGTGGCTGCGCTCGCCGGGCGGCTCTCCCTCGCCGGAGGATCGCGGCCCGCCTTGACGCCGCGAGCCCGGCCCTCGACCGTGCCACTCTCCTTGGCGCAGCAACGGCTGTGGTTTCTCAACCGGCTCGACGGGGCTGCCGCCTACAACATCCCAATGGTGCTGCGCCTGACCGGGCCGCTCGACCGGGACGCCCTCGCCGCCGCGCTGACCGACGTGGTGACCCGTCACGAGGTGCTGCGCACGGTGTTCCCGCTGGTCGACGGGGTGCCGGGCCAGCGCGTCGAGCCGCCGTCGGTCGCCTTCCGCGAGGTGTCGCCGGCCGAGCCGTTCGACCTGACCACGGAAGTCCCGCTGCGGGTCGGGCTGACTTCGATCGGGCCGGACGAGCACCGACTGGCGCTGGTCGTGCACCACATCGCCGGCGACGGCTCGTCGTTGGCACCGCTCGCCCGGGACATCTCGACCGCGTACGCGGCCCGGCTGCGCGGCGCCGTGCCCTCCTGGACTCCGTTGCCGGTGCAGTATGCGGACTACGCCCTGTGGCAGCGCGAGCTGGACCTGTCGGAGCAGTTGGCGTACTGGCGGGACGCCCTTGCCGGGCTTCCGCCGGAGCTGACCCTGCCGGCGAGCCGGCCCCGCCCTGCGATTGCCTCGCACCGCGGGGCAGCGGTCGACTTCGCGGTCGACGTGAACCTGCACGCCCGGCTCACCGAGTTCGCCCGCACCGAAGGTGTCACGCCGTTCATGGTGATGCAGTCGGCGGTCGCCGTGCTGCTGTCGCGCCTGGGTGCAGGGTCCGACATTCCCTTGGGTACGCCGGTGGCCGGGCGCGACGATGAGGCCCTGCACGACCTCGTCGGCTTCTTCGTCAACACGCTCGTCCTGCGGGTCGAGGTCGGCGGCACCTTCTCGCAATTGGTGCGCCGCGTACGTGAGTCCACGTTGGATGCCTTCGCCCACCAGGATGTGCCGTTCGAGCAGGTCGTGGAGGAACTGGCCCCGGCCCGCTCGCTCGGCCGACACCCGTTGTTCCAGGTGATGCTGACGTTCCAGAACACCGAGACGCCCGTGCTCGACCTGCCCGGCCTCGCCGTCGAAGCCATGCCAGCGGGTACGACGCCGGTCAAGTTCGACCTCGACCTCACCTTCGCCGAGAAGACCGGCGGCGGGCTGCGCGGGCGGATCGCGTACGCCACCGACCTGTTCGACGCCGACGTGATCGAGGCGATGGCCGGGCGGCTGGTGCGCGTGCTCGACGCGCTCATCGCCCGGCCGGAGCAGCCCGTGGATGCGGTCGACGTGCTGTCGGCCGGGGAGCGGGAGCAGATCCTGGACGGCTGGAACGACACGGACGTCGCCGTTTCGTGGTCCTCGGTCGCCGAGATGGTCGAGGCGCGGGTCGCGGCGGCGCCGGACGCGCCGGCCGTCGACGGGATCACCTACCGGGAGCTGAACTCGCGGGCCAACCGGTTGGCGCGGCGGCTGGTCGCGGATGGGGCCGGGCCGGAGTCGATCGTCGCGGTGCGACTGCCCCGGTCGGCCGACCTGGTGGTCGCGCTGCTGGCGGTGCTGAAGGCGGGGGCGGCCTATCTGCCGATCGACCCGGACTATCCGGCCGAGCGGATCGGGCTCATCCTCGACGAGGCGCGACCGATTGCGGTGATCGACGAGGTGGTCGTGCCGGACGGGCCCGACCATGACCTCGGCGTGCGGGTGTTGCCGGAGCATCCGGCGTATGTCATCTACACCTCTGGTTCGACCGGCCGTCCCAAGGGCGTCGTGATCCGGCAGGCGGGGATGGTCAACTATCTGGCTCGGGCTTCGGCCGTCTATCCGGGGCTGGCTGATGAGGCTCGGTTCCATTCGTCGGTTGGGTTCGACACGACGGTGACGTCGGTGTTCGGTGCCCTGGTCGCGGGTGGCCGCGTGGTGACCGAGGAGCGGCGTACGGCGTTCTTGAAGGTCACCCCGGGGCATCTGGCTGCTTTGTCCGACATTCCGGAGAAGCTGCTCATGGTGGGTGGTGAGGCGCTGCGCTATGACCAGCTTCCCGCCGGGGTGTCGGTGGTCAACAGCTACGGTCCGACGGAGACGACGGTGGCGTGTACCGACTTCATGGTCGACGGCCCTGGTGACGGTGTTGTGCCGATCGGCCGTCCGATGTGGAATACCCGCGTCTACGTGCTCGATGCCGCGTTGCGTCCGGTTCCGCCCGGTGTGGCAGGAGAGTTGTACGTCGCGGGCGCCGGTCTGGCGCGGGGTTATCTCGGCCGTCCGGCGTTGACGGCGGAGCGGTTCGTGGCGTGCCCGTTCGGCGGAGGCGGCCGGATGTATCGCACCGGTGATCTGGTGACGTGGCGGCCGGACGGTGTGCTGGAGTTCCTGGGCCGCACCGACGACCAGGTGAAGGTGCGCGGCTATCGCATCGAACTCGGCGAGGTCGAAGCGGCGATTGCCGCGCACCCAGAGGTCCGACAGGCCGCGGTGACCGTGCACGGCCAGCAGGTCGTGGCCTACGTCGTGCCGGCCGTCGACCCGCAGGAGCTGCGCCGGTTCGTGGCCCGCACGCTGCCCGACTACATGGTCCCCGCCGCCGTCGTCGCCCTGACCGAGCTGCCGCTCACCGTCAACGGCAAGGTCGACCGTCGCTCCCTGCCCGCCCCGGACTACGCCGCAGCCGTCACCGGCCGGGCACCACGTGGGCACCGGGAACGGGTCGTGTGCGAGGTGTTCGCCGATGTGCTGGGCCTCGAGCAGGTCGGTGCCGACGACGACTTCTTCGCCCTCGGCGGGCACTCGCTGCTCGCCATCACCCTCATCGAGCGGCTGCGCGAGCGAGATGTCACGGTCGACGTCCGCACGCTGTTCCTCAACCCCACGCCCGCCGGTCTCGCCGGCAGTACGGGCCGGGCCGAGGTGGCGATCCCGCCGCGCCGTCCACTGTCCCGTCCGTTGACGCCCGAGATGTTCCCGCTGGTCGACCTCACCGCCGACGAGGTGGCCCTGCTGCCCGACGACGTGGTCGACGTCTACCCCCTCGCGCCGCTGCAGGAGGGCATGTACTTCCACCACCTGATGAACCGGGAGAACGACGTCTACGTCCTGCCGGTCGAACTCGCCTTCGACTCGCGACAACGCCTCGACGCCTTCGTGGCCGCCCTGCAACAGGTCGTGGACCGGCACGAGATCCTGCGCACCTCGATCCGCAGTTTCCGCGAACCCGTCCAGATCGTCCACGAGAAGGCGACAATCCCGGTCTCGTACGGGGAGAACGTGCCGATGGACCTGACCCAGGCCCCGTTGCTGCGGGTCAACGTCGTCGGTGACCGGGCGGTTGTGCGGATCCACCACATCGTGCAGGACCACACCGCCCTCGACGTGCTGCTCGGCGAGGTGCGCGCCTTCCTCGACGGAACGGCCGGTCACCTGCCCGAGCCGGTGCCGTTCCGCGACTTCGTGGCCCGCGCCCGACTGGGCGCCGACGACCACGAGGAGCACTTCCGAGCCGTGCTGGGCGACGTCGAGGAACCGACCGCACCATACGGCCTGCTAAACGTCCAGGGCGACGGCTCCGGCGTCACCGAGGCGTCACGGGCGCTGCCCGCCGAACTGGCCGCCGCCATCCGGGAGGCCGCTCGCCGCCACCGCACCACCCCGGCGGTTGTGCTGCACGCCGCCTGGGCGCACGTGTTGGCCGCGATCACCGGGCGGTCGGACGTGGTGTTCGGAACCGTCCTGTTCGGACGCATGAGCGCCGTGGGCGGGGAGCGGACGCCGGGGCTGTTCATGAACACGCTGCCGCTGCGGATCGACGTCGACGCTTCGAACATGGTGGACCACGTGCGCGAGCAGCTGGCAGACCTGCAGGCGCACGAGCACGCGCCGCTCGCCGTCGCCCAGCGGGCCGCCCCCGCCAACCCTCTCTTCACCACGCTGCTGAACTACCGGCACAACACGCCGGCGCCGGGAACCGGCGGGCTCGACGGCATCCGATTGCTGAGCGTGCGGGAGCGCACCAACTACCCCATCGCCGTGATGATCGAGGACGGCGGAGCAGGATTCATCGTCACCGTTCAGGCGGCTGCGCCCGCCTCGCCGCGGCTGCTGTGCGACATGGTCGAGACCGCGGTCGCCGGGCTGGTCGACGGGAAGCGGCCCGAGACGCTTCCGGCCATACTGCGCGACGAGATCCTGCACGGCTGGAACGACACCACCCGGTCCTGTCAGCCGGCGACCCTGCCCGAGCTCTTCGAGACCCAAGCGGCGGCAACCCCGGACGCGCCGGCCGTGGATGCGGTCACCTATCGGGAGTTGAGCGGGCGGGTGAGCCGGTTGGCCGGTGTGCTGGCCGCGTTTGGAGTCGGCCCGGAGACCCGGGTGGCTGTGGTATTGCCCCGCTCGGTGGACTTGATTGTCGTTCTGCTGGCCGTGATGAAGGCCGGCGGCGCGTACGTGCCGATCGACCCGGACTATCCGGCCGACCGGATCGCCTTTGTCATCGCGGACGCCCGGCCCGTGCTGGTGATCGACGAAGACTTCGACCTGAGTGCTGAAGGCCCTTCGCTCGGCCCGGTGGATCTGCGTCCCTCGCACCCGGCGTACGTCATGTACACGTCGGGTTCGACGGGTCGTCCGAAAGGTGTGGTGGTCACGCATGAGGCGGTGGTCAACCAGTTCGGGTGGATGCAGCGCACGTACGGCCTGACCGCCGACGACCGGATGCTGTTGAAGACCCCGGTCGGGTTCGACGTGTCGGTGTGGGAGCTGTTCTGGCCGCTCGTCACCGGCGCGTCGGTGGTGGTTGCCCGGCCCGGCGGCCACCGCGATCCGGCGTACCTGGCGGGTGTGATCCGCGATGCCGGGGTGACGGTCGTGCAATTCGTGCCGTCGATGCTGCGGTTGTTCCTCGACGATCCGGCCGCGGCGTCGTGCCGCAGCCTGCGAGTGCTGATCTGCATCGGCGAAGCCCTACCGGGCGAACTGGCCGAGGAAGCCCACAAGGTACTCGGTCTGCCGGTGCAGAACCTCTACGGGCCGACCGAGGCGACCATCGCGGTCACCGGCTGGGAATGCGATCAGCCCGGCGCCGCCCCGATCGGCACACCGATGGACAACACCCGCGTCTACGTGCTCGACAAGTCCCTTCGGCCGGTGCCCCCGGGCGTACCGGGGGAGTTGTATCTCGCGGGAATCCAACTGGCCCGCGGTTACTGGGACCGGCCGGGGCTGACCGCCGAGCGGTTCGTCGCCGACCCGTACGGCCGCGGCGGTCGTCTCTACCGCACCGGCGACGTCGCCATGTGGCGGCCGGACGGCGTGCTGGACTTCCTGGGCCGTACGGATGATCAGGTGAAGTTGCGCGGCTTCCGGATCGAGCTGGGGGAGATCGAGACCGCGCTGCGCGGCTTCGGCGAGGTGCGGCAGGCCGCTGTGGTAGTCCGTGACTCGCGGCTCGTCGCCTACGTGGTCGGGGCGGTCGACCCGGTGGCGTTGCGGGCGTACGTGGGATCGACGCTGCCCGAATACATGGTGCCCGCGACCGTGGTCCTGCTGGACGCGCTGCCGCTGACGGCGAACGGCAAACTCGACCGGCGAGCGTTGCCGCTCCCCGACTTCGCGGTGGCCACCGACCGCCGAGCGGCCTCCACGCGCGAAGAGGAAGTGCTCTGTCAAGCCTTCGCTGCCGTGCTCGGGCTCGACGAGGTCGGTGTCGACGACAACTTCTTCGACCTCGGAGGCCACTCTCTGCTCGCCACCCGGGTCGTCCAGCGAGTCCGCGCTAGCCTCGGGGTCGAGCCGTCCCTAGCCGACCTGTTCCGCTACCCGACGGCCGCGCTGCTCGCCCCCAGACTGGGCGCGCACCGCCGGCCCGACCCGTTCCGGCCGGTCCTCCCGCTGCAGACCGAGGGCACTCTCGCGCCGCTGTTCTGCCTGCCTCCGGCGAGCGGTCTGAGCTGGAGCTACGCCGGCCTGGTCGAGCATCTTGACGACCGGCCGATCTACGGGTTGCAGGCCCCGATGCTCGACGGCGAGCACCCCGGCGGCAGCATGGACGAGGCGGTCGCCTGGTATCTCGAGCAGCTGCGATCGGCGCAGCCCACCGGCCCCTACCATCTGCTCGGCTGGTCGGCCGGGGGCAACATCGCCCACGCGCTCGCGGTCGAACTGCAACGCCAGGGCCAAAAGGTCGCGCTGCTCGTGCTCCTCGATTCCTATCCCGGTGCAGAGGGCCACGAGGCAATCGCCGCGTCGGAGCACGATCTGCTGGCGGCGCTGCTGCGCGCAGCGGGGGCGAGCCCGGGGGAGGAGACCCTGACGGTGCCCGGGGCGGTGCGAGCCCTGCGCGACGCCGACCTGCCCTGGCCGGTCGGCGAACAGCACGTTCGCGCCTTCCTGCGCAACACCCGCAGCAATCTGCGAGTGCAGCACAGCATCGTGCCGGGGCTTTTCGACGGCGACATCGTCCACTTCACCGCCCTGCAGGGACGCTTCACCCCCGAGCAGGCGGAGCAGAGCTGGCAGGCGCATGCGACCGGCGGCGTTCAGGCGTACCCGGTCGCCTCCGACCATGCGGGCATGTGCGCTCGCGGTCCGCTCGGCGAGATCGGTGACGTCCTTGCCGGTCTACTGTGAGGGCCTTCCTGGTCATCTGGCTGGGCCGGGTGATCGGCGTCGTCGGAGCCAAGGCGAGCGCGTTCGCCCTCAGCCTGTGGGTCTATCAGCAGACCGGCTCGATCACCCAGTTCTCGCTGAGCCTGTTCGTGAGCTTCGTGCCGGGGCTGCTGCTGTCCCCGGTCGCCGGCGTCCTCATTGACCGCCACAGCCGGCGGACAATTTTGGCGGGCGCCGACACGGCCGTCCTCGCGGCAGGGGTGGCTCTGCTGGCCGCACAGGCCACGGGCCACCTCGCGGTGTGGCAGATCTACGCCGTCGTCGCCGTCCAGTCGGCCTGTGCCACCTTCCAATGGCCGGCGCTCTCCGCCGCCGTCACCGACCTCGTAGCGCCCGACCAGCGCAGCCGCGCGGCCGCCATGACCCAGACCGGACTGTCGGTCGCACAGTTGCTCGGCCCGACCCTGTCCACAGCGCTGATGCACACCGGCGGCCTGTCCGCGGTCCTCGTCGCCGACACCACCACGGCGCTGGTCGGACTGCTGACCCTTGCCGTTGTCCGCATCCCGGGCACCGCCACCAGAGGTCCCAGGGCACGGCCGGGCTATCGGGCCGAGCTCCGGGTGGGCCGCCGACTGATCGGCGCCGACCGCCACCTCACCTACCTGCTGCGCCTGACAGCCGTCCTCTTCGCTTGCCAATCGGCCGCGCCTGTCATCATGCTGCCGCTGATCGTGGCGGGAATCCCGATCGAGCGGCAGAGCCTGTCCGTCGCGGCGGTCAGCACGGCGGCCGGGCTCGGGCTGGCCGCGGCGAGCCTGGCGATGGCCGTCCTGCCGCAGCCTCGCATGCCCCTGGTATGGGCCCGCACGGCCACGGTGGTCAGCGCCGTCGCCGCTTTGGTGGCCGGCTTGGTTCCCGGCGGCACCGCGGTGCTCACCGCCGCCGCGTTCGTCTTCTCGGCCGGGGTGCCCGTGGTCGTTTCCAGCAGTCAAGGCGTCTGGCAGGAGGCCACGGAACCCGGCGTGCAGGGCCGGGTGTTCGCGCTGCGGCGAATGGTGGTCCAGGCCGCGACGATGGCCGGTCTGCCGCTGGCGGGACTGCTGATGGCGTACGTCGGCACACCGCTTGTCACCCACCTGGCCGGACCTCTCCGGGCGGTCTTTCCCACCGGCTCGGGCCTGCTGTTGTGCTGCGTGGGCGTCACTCTGCTCACGGTGTCCCTGCCCAACCCCCACCCCCGGCCAGTTCTGGCCGACGATCCGTTTGGAGTCGCCACGTAATGGCCCTCGGCCCCTGGTTCCGCCGCTTCCAGCCGACCGGGACCCCAGCTCACCGCCTGGTCTGCTTCCCGCACGCGGGCGGCGCGGCGAGCTTCTTCTTCCCCACCGCCCAGGCGCTCGCCCCCGTCGCCGACGTGCTGGCCGTGCAATACCCCGGTCGGCACGACCGCCTGGCCGAGCCCGGCCTGACCGACATCGGCGCGCTGGCTGACGCGGTGTACGCCGCGATGATCGACCTGCCGGCGATTCCGCTCACCCTGTTCGGCCACAGTATGGGAGCCGTCGTCGCCTACGAGGTGGCCCGCCGCCTCCGCCGGGCCCAGCCCGGCGCGGCACTGCACTTGGTCGTCTCGGGCCGCCGAGCGCCGCACCTGGGCCGCCGCGACGATCCCCGCCTGGACGACGACAAGGCCCTGCTGGCTCATGTGCGAGCGCTGGGCGGCACGGCGGACGACCTGCTCGACGACGCCGACCTGTGCGAGCTGATCCTGCCCGCGCTGCGCGCCGACTACCAGGCTGTCAGCGCCTACGAATGGGCCGCCGACGGGCAGCCGCCGCCGTGCTCGATCACCGCACTGACCGGCGACCAGGACCCGTACGCCACGCCCTTCGAGGTCGAGGCCTGGCGGCAGCACTCCAGAGACCCATTCGTCCTTGAGGTCCTTCCTGGCAAGCACTTTTACCTGGTCGACCAGACCGCCGCAGTGCACCGGATCCTACGAGACCGGCTGACCCGGACTGAGTGAGCCCGTTTCATCCGGCGTAGCGGTCTGCTTGGACGCCGTGCCCGCCCGCAGCAATTGGATGATCTCCATGTGGAGATCATCGCGGAGTTCGGCGCGGCAACTTCCGCCAGGGAACCACCGGACGCCGTTTCGATGATCGTCGTCGAGGTGGCATGCTGAGTGGTGGTGGCGTGCGACTGCGGGACGATGTTCTCGATCAGTTACTGCTTATCTGCACTTGGGTGGGGAAGCAACTGAAGACACGATCCGTGTCGCATGAATTGGGTCTGCCTTGGCCCCACGTCATGGTCAGAATCTCAAGCGCGGCGTCACTCAGGGTAGTTGATAGACGCCGAGCGCCACCTCGGTCACCTGCCCGCTTCTGTCGATGTGCGGACGTTCACATGGGCGGCATGGCGGCCTTGGGTGCAACTGCATGAGAGCATAAAGATCATGGAGGTCAGGACCGGAACCGCACAGGACACCTTACGTGTCGCAAGCCTGCACACCGACAGTTGGCAGGCAGCGTATGCCGGACTGATGCCGGCCAGCTACTTGGACGGCCCGCTGCGGGACCAGCAGGCAGACATGTGGAAGAGCCGGCTGGCGGCCGCGAATCAGCGCGACGGAGACACGGATGGCGGCCACCTGCTGATCGCCGAGCACGGCATCGACCTACTCGGCTTCGCCTACCTCATCCCCGGCCCCGACGGACGGATCCTGCTCGACAACCTGCACGTCGATCCGGCATGCACCGGCGGCGGTATCGGACGCTACTTGCTACGGCACGCCTTTACCTGGGCGGCTACCACCCACCCTGGCCAACCCGTGTATCTGGAAGTGCTACGCGACAACACCCGCGCGATAGCCTTCTACACCAAGGCTGGCGGGCACGCCACAGCGGCCCGCATGGTGCGCTTCCCCGCGGGGTTCGAGTTGCCCGAGATTGAATACACCTGGGATGCAGAAGCCATCAGCGCCTACGCTGCATGAAGCGGGCTGGATCTACCCAGGGTCATGTAATCCGTAATGCTGTGCACATGAGTAGTCCTGTCATCGCCGCTGGACGGCGACACTCGTTGGGGCTGTGTGCCGACGGTGCCGTGGTTGCGGCCGGCACGGGGACATCTGGTGAGTGTCGAGTCGAAGACTGGATCCAAGTGGTCGCCGTGGCGGCGGGCAACGTGCATACGGCGTCGAACACTGGACGGTCCCACAGCGTCGGCCTCCGCGCGGACGGCACTGTGATGGCGAGGGGCTGGAACGGTGACGGACAGTGTGACGTCGCGTCATGGCGCGACGTCATCCTTGTCGCCGCGGGCTGGCGCCGCACCTTGGGGCTAGTTGGTGACGGCACCGTGCTGGCTGCCGGACGGCTCCGCGAGGGAGCATGCAACGTGAGCCAATGGCGTGAGATTGTAGCGTTGGCTTGTGGCGACTGGCATTCGGTGGGCCTCAGAGCCGATGGGACCACCGTTGCCGTGGGGAACGATCGCCGTGGGCAGTGCGCGGTCGACACGTGGCGTGACGTTGCCGCCGTCGCCGCCGGCTACCTTCACACGGTCGGTCTCACCAACGACGGACGCGTCTTTGCGGTCGGGGATCAATCGGCGGGCGCCTGTGACGTCAGTGCTTGGAGGGACGTTGTGGCAGTGGCGGCTGGGAGCTACCACACCGTCGGAGTCACCGCAGGTGGCCGAGTCGTGGCCGTGGGCAGCAAAGATTCCGGCCAGTGCGACGTAGCCGACTGGCGTGAGATCGTCGCGGTGGCGGCCGGATCCACCCACACTCTCGGACTACGCGCGGACGGGACAGTTGTCGCCGCCGGAAACAACGAGCACGGTCAGTGCGACATAACCGGCTGGGACGCGATCCGGTCGCCTAACTAGATGCTGCACGGAGGCTTGCACTGCTGCCGGTCCCGGGCCAACATCCTCATCTAGCCGCAATCCGGGTGCTCGCTACCCATACCGCGGTGACACTCGGTAGTCGGGAAATGAGCCGCCTGGTGGGGCCAGATGAGACCGTCACACCAGCCGCCCGACGGGCGGCGGCGGGGCCAGACCGCGCCGTCCGGGTGGGGCCGAGCGGGACCGTCAGAATCAGTGCACAAGCGCCTCAACGCGGCGCTCGCCGCCTGAACACGCCCGGGCTAGTCGTCGTTCGGCAGGTACCAGCCGTGTTCGCGGCGCCTGGTGGTTGCGTCCGGGTTGTCGCGCTCGTAGGCCTCGTTGGCGCGGCGCGTCATCTCTTCGTCGTAGCGGTGCAGCTCGTTGTAGAGGTTCGACGCCTCGCCGACATTGTCGCTGGACACATAGCGCTGTCGCAACGCCTCGCGCTCGTCTTCGAGTTCCGCGTCGGACATTGGGCGGAGGCTACCCAAGCCGCGTGCGATGGAGTCGAAGATGCCCATGCGCAGATGCTGACACGCCGGGGGTTGGCGGGCAAGGAAGCTGCATAGGCCCCACTCCGAATCGGTCCAGCTACGACCGCCAGGTGACGCGCACCGTGTCCGGCTCGAACCCCTTGCGCCCACGTGGCGCGTAGCACTGAGACCGGGACGGGATTGCGCACCGGGCCACGACCGTGACGAGCGTGGAACTGGTAGAACCCGCTGACCACCGATAGCGCGTGGTTGATCGTCGACGGCGTATAGCCCGCCTGCAGAGCCGACTTGCCCGTCTTCGGATTCGCCGACCCGGCAGGCGGCGCACCCGGATCCGACCGCTGCCTCTGCGGATTCTTGGCCGAGCGGAGCCAGCCGACCAACACTGCGACCTCGGCCTCGGTCGCCTCATGCCAGCCCATCTGCAGAGCCCACAACAGCCGGAACCACCGCAGCAACCCGAACGCGTAACTGCGGCAGGTCAACGGGCTGCAATCGCTCAGCGCGAGTTCACGGAGATAGCCAGTCGCCGGCTCGACCGCGGCTCCCCGCGTATCACGTACGACGAACGGCGGATGCAGTAAGGAGGTGTCCACCACCGAACCGACCGGCGGGACTGTGCCGCGCCCCTCTATCAACACCATGGCACAAGCCCCCGTTGACGCCGACCGATGGCCCTCGCCACCGAAATCGGCTCACACATCGTGCTACAGCCGCCACCTTCTGTTGGGGGCGGCGTGTTGGAGGCGGGTGGCCTTGCTCAGGCGGTGTGCTCGGCGACCAGATGCCCGTCGACATAGGCCCTGATCTGCTGCGGCCGGAAGCCGGCGAAGAGAAGCTTGCGCTCCTTCTCGATGAGCACCGAGTGACGTTCCTTCTGGCCGACCACAAACTCGTACCGCTTGACCAGCTCGACCGACAGGACTCGCAGCTCCTGGCGGACGGGCTGACCGTCTACCAGGATCGACAGGCTTCCCCAAAACTTGCTGAACGAGAACGTCACCTCGTGCCGCTCCTGGACACCGACGTGAAAGTTGAACTTCACCAGCCGAATTCTGCCGTACGGGTACAGGCGGTGGTAGCCAGCCGTGCGTCGTCCGGTACTGAGCGAAGGCCCGGAATACCCGGTGGAGCGGAATCCGGCCAGGGTATGCCTCAATGTCGGAACGATCACCCCGTGTGCGTGAGGACCCCGCCGTCGCCTGGCCCCTGCGGCAGCCAGCGGATCGACGAAGAAACCAAGCGTTCGCGTGGTCGAGGCCGCGACCACTGCTGGATCCGCTCCGTCGGCCGACAAGACCGGGGGTCAGCCGGCCGGACCAGCGAAAGGCGGTGGCGCCGCTTTCCAGCCGCGCAACGCCCTTGACCATCCCGGCATACCGATCGGTCCGGTCGATCATGCAGCCGGGCTCGCCTGAAGCGAGCTGACCGTCAAATCCCCCCGAGTATCGAGGGCTATCGCGGCAGTACTGTGCGCGCCATGATCCGGAAAGCCATGATCGTAGTGCCCCTTTGCCTGCTCCCCCTCACTGCTTGCGGCAGCAACGCCGATAAGCCGGAAGCCGCTCCGTCCTCGACATCACCAGCTCCTGCTGCCGGCACGGCGTCGGCTGCGGCGGCTAGCCCGACCGCTCAAGGCGTCAGCGAGGAGGCGGAGCTTCGCCAGGCGGTGGTGGCGTACTCGGATGCCTTCCTCGACGCGAAGCCTACGGTCGGCTACGAGCTGTTCTCGGCCAGGTGCAAGGAGCGGGTGACCCTCAGCGAGTTCACCGGCATGCTTACGGCCGCCAAGCAGATGTACGGCAAGGCGATGCCAATCAAGACCTTCGAGGCGCAGATTTCAGGCGAGCTGGCCCGAGTGACCTACACCTATGACGTGCCTGCCCTGAACCAAAATAAGGAGCCGTGGGCGCGGGAAGCCGGCAAGTGGAAGCAGGACGACTGCTGAGCCTTGCACCAAGCTCCGCGCAACCCGCGCTAGCCTGAGCGATCGTTGGCGGGGTTCCGGTGGTGGTCCATCGGCGAGGATGACGCCGAAGCTATACCTCACCACCGGAACCTCAAACACCCCGCAGGTAGTAGGCGGTGGCCCAATGTTGCGACACTGGACCTGTCCAACATTCGGCTTCCTGACGGGCGACCCGCTGGGCAGCGCCTCACCGCCCACCTCCGCGCCGCCGGGTTCTCCTACAACTCCCGTCGCCGCCGGATCAGCTGCACCGGCCGCCGTGACGCCCGCCTCCCGTACAGCTACCTCGGCGCCGACGATCGCGCTGGTGCCAACTACACCGGACAACCCGCCGTGCATTCCCACTACGCCCAAGACCACTGACCACACCGACAGCGTCCAAACATGCTGCTGAATAGGGTGCCGCGTCCGTGACGGTGCGTCCAAGCGACCCATGTGGCCTGTGGTCGCGCCAGTCCGAAGCGCGGGGATGCAGCCATCGACACTCGCCTCAACCTATTACCCTCGGGACTTGTGATAGCTGACCTGGCGAATGTCGTCGCGGCGTGCGGCTCTGCGATCGCGGTTGTCGTGACGGTCGTATTCGCGTTACGCCAGCTGCGCTCGGCGCAGACCGCCAACCAGACCCTCGTCGCGATTGAGCTGCTGACCCGAGACCGATCCAGCGACGAGTTTCTACGCGCCGAGGACTTCGTCCTCAATGAGCTGACCGTCCGACACCCGCCACCCCATGTCAGCGTCAGTGACCTGCCGGCCGAGGCCCGTCACCATGTGGTCCGACTATCCCTGTACTACAACGGTCTGGGTCAGATGCTGGCTTTTGCGGCGGTCGATCCGAGGCTCCTTGTGGGTACGGTCAGCTACCGCTCTCGGCAGGCCTGGCGCGTCCTGGAGCCCTACATCCTCGCCGAGCGTGCCCAGCGCGGCGAGACGTACCTGTCCCACTTCGAGCACCTCGTCCACATGGCCACGCACAATCCGTGGGCGATGGCTGTACGCAAGTTCAATCTGAAGCGCTTCGGCAGCTATCCCGCCGAGCTCGGCATGAACGACGGTTCGACGGACGAGTCGCGCCGAGCGTCATCGGTGGTGGGGCAGTAGGCCGTGTCGGCCCAGCGACAGGAACCCCCATTCCCGCTGTAGGCGGATCGCGATAGGTAGGCGACCTCGTTCTGGTCCCGACGAGGGTTCCGATGGCGGTCGCGTGGGCGTGGTGGACCGGGCAACGTCCTGTTAGCCCGCCCTCGTTTACCCCCCGAAAACCTCCGCCCGAGGTTGACACCCCGTGACAAGAAACATCTCTGCCTGTTCCCTGGTTCACGAGCTGCCCTTGCGCTTGCGCAATGGTGGCAGCTTCGTCGAGGCGGCCACGTTGGGCGAAGGCCTGGCCAGCCAGGTTCGGGCGAACCTGAGCCTGGCCGGCCAGGCCATGTGCGGCTAGACGTCGCCGGACCGTGCCCCGGGCAGCGTTCGCACGACGGTCAGCGTCACCGCGCCGTCCCGGTAGGACACCCTGAACATGTGGTGGCCCGCGTTCAGCACCCGCCGTTCCGGCAGGGAACGGAAGTGGCCCTTGATCGAGTCCCCGCTCATGATCGTCAGTACCGTGCGCGGAGTGAGGCGCGCGCGAATGTCCAGGGCGAGCTCGCCGTCCAGCACCAGGTCACCCGCGGCCCGCACGCTCGTGTAGTCGTGGTCGCCGGAGATGGTGATGGCGAGGCGACCCGCTCGGCTGACGGTCACGTCGCCGCCGACGTTCAGGACGTTGCCCGGCGCGACGTCGGTGAGAGTGAAGGACGCCGCGGACGCCGCTTCCCCGGACGACAGACCGGGCTGCAGAACACCGCTGTGGACCTCGATGCTGCCTGCCACGAATCCGCTGCCGCCGAGCGTGCCGCCCTTGACGTCGATCGAGCTTGCGTGTGAGCCGGTTATCGAAAGCTTGCCGCCTTCAACCGTCGTGCCGCCCTCGTAGGTGTCGTCGCCCGTCATGACCAGCGTGCCGCGGCCCTGCTTGGTCAGAGAAGCCGTGTAGAGGCGTTTGGCGATGTTGTTCCGAATGTAGGCCGCCCGCTGGTCCATCCATTCCTTGCGCCACTTGACGGCGTCCGCATAGGTGATCTTGTCGTACAACTCGGGATGGCCGTTGGTGATGGCTTGGATGTAGGGATCAGCCAAAATGCCCTGAAGCATGAAGGCCTGTTCGCTAAGCGCGCCGTCCGGGTTCAGTACGTTGGGGCTGAATTCACCGGCGTAGGCAATGCCCTGCTCCTTGTAGCCCGCCAGCCACTCCAGATCTTCCCTTTCCCTTTCCTTGATCGCGATCTGGCTGATGTCGTTCGACCAGACGTCCAGGGGTGCTTTATCCATCTTGTAGGTCATGGGGCCCAGGAGCTGGCCGGGGCCATACATGCCTTTGGCCAGATCGGGAATCCCCCAGCCCCAGCGTTCGTCCGGAAGGCCGTCGGGAGCGGTCCAGGCGATGGATGCGCCGGAGGGGGAGGTTTGCCCGGTGCCGAGGAATCTCACACCGTCGGACATCTTGTTGTTCGCCGTGGTGAACATCAGTTCACGGACCTGCTTGGCGTCCATGTTCGGATAGCGGGAGAGCAGAACCCCCATCACCGCTGTCGCAACGGGCGTCGCCGGAGACGTACCGCTCGAGTTTGAATAGCTGGTGTCACCACCGCTGTTCGTGGTCCGAACACTGTTTGAAGGGGTAGACACGGTCCACCATTTGGCGAGCCCCGCCTCGTTGAACCCGGACTGCTTTGAGTATTCGGGACTGTCCGCAGTGGGTGGTTGCACCCCGCCGACGGATACCCACTGCTTCTCCGCCAAGGGATTGAAGAAGGGGTACGCCGGGCGAAAATACGGGTTGCTCCAGTCGTTGTTGCCGGCCGACCTTACGTTGACGGTACCGCTGTCCTTGATAGCGTCCCAGATGGCATCCATGAATGAGCGTCCGGGGTGCTTCGGATTGTATTGAATTCCGGCTTCCGAATAGCTCTTCTTGAAGAAGAAATACTGGTACTCCAGATCCTTCAGGAACTCGTTGGGGATAATGGTCGCCATTGCCGTGGCGCTGGTGCTGTCTTTGCCGCGCAGTTGGTAGGCGTTGGTGAGGTTGCCATTGACTCCAAGGTCGTTCCCTAGGCCGTCAAATCGGGTCCTGTCGATAGTCTGAACATAAGAGCCCCAACTGCTGTTGATGACCTGGGCGCCTGCGTCGACCAAGGCCTTGTTGGCGGTACGCCAGTACACGTAATCGTGGAAGGGGCCGTGGGACTGGGTATCGGAGCCGCCGGTCATGGCGACATGCATCGTCGACCCAAAGGCGATGCCGTGCTGGTCTTTGACATCACGGATGCCGGAGGTGACCCCAAGCATGCCGGTCCCATGCGCGAAGTCACTTGTTCTCGCCTGATCACCGGCCACAGTGAACGGCTGGCCCGCAGTAAACGGGTTCGCCGGGGTTGCTGCGTTTCGGTACCCGAAGCCGGACGTGCCGTAGACACCCTCCGCTCGCACCGGAACGATCAGCCTGGTCTGAAACGCTTCGTGTGTGGTCCGGTAGCCCGAATCCATCATGCCCAGCTTGACGCCCTGCCCGCGGTATCCCAGGGCGTAGGCGGTGGACGCGTTTACCGCGACGAGCTGCCATGGGGAATCGACCGCTGTGCCGGGGTTGGAAGGATTGTGGCCGGTGTAATAACCATACTCCGGGGTCTCCCAACTGGCTTTAGCGGCATCTAGTTCCCCTGGCCTCGTGGCGACGAAGCCGGGGTCTCCCGGGTACGCCGGCCCGCCGCCCGTATGGCCAGGGGTCGATGTCGGACCAGTCTTGGATGATGCCGAGGCGAACCCGGCCGGAAACAACGCGATGCTTCCTCCGGCAGCAAGGACACCTCCCAGCCGACGCAGAAACTGCCGCCGACTAACGAACCTCATGCTCATCTCCGACTCCTCCGATGGGTCGATATCTATAACGGGCCGGGGGCGGCCTGTTGCGCCCAGCGCCATGGTCTACACGCGCTGGTCGAGACAAAATGATGTGCCGTTCTGCCGCTTCTACCAGGCGGCGGATGTCGACGGCTTTGCTCGGGATCCCGACTGCGGCGCGAGCCGAAGCACGAACGTCGGGTGCCAACTGCTGATGAGGCTGTCGCCGAGGATGACTTCGACGCCGGAAACGCTCCATGCCAGTGGCTCGACCAAGGCAGACGGCGCAAGCCGGGAACCGGCAACGGCCATTGCGAACCGACGCGGTGCGCGCACCTTTGCGGCGGCAGCCGCGATCAGCAGGAACCCCGGCCACGTCAGAACGGCGAACTGGAACGCTCCCACAAGTGGGCCTCCCTATATGTTCACCAAATTAGACTGCGACAGAAGTCCGTCGTCAAGAGGGCAAAATCTGTCCACCAGAAGCAGTTTGAGCGACCGTCTATATGGATTGACATAACTGTTGTGCGCCGGGCCGTGGGCTGCGTCCACGGAAGTCGTGTACGACTTGCCCGTAATGGGCTTGTTGTGCAGATGAGAGACGGCGCTCCTGCGCTCGGCCACCGCACGCGCGTAGGACGAGCGTCCCGCGTCCGCGATCAGTCCCTGCCGAGCAGCCCAGTGCGCCAAAGTCGTCCACCGCGCGGCTGCGCTCCTCATCGACTCGCAGAAGACCGACCGGATCCTTTCGGCGAGGTCCCCGCCCCACACCGCGGGACGGGGACCTCTCGTCGAGCGATCAGTTCAGCCGCGCCGTCTCGTTGGCCGGCGCCCCTTACCTCCGGCGGCATCGGAGCAGCGTGACGGCGGTTGTCCCGTCCACGGTGAGGGCACCGTCCGAGGCGAGTTGGCGCCGGGTTGGTGGCCGTCTGCGTCGGCATCCCCTTCGGCACACCCGACCGCAATGGACCCTTCCCACGGCGGAGCCATCACCGACGATGGCGTGGAACGCCGGGCGTTCGCCGACTGTCGGTACGACCGTCCACTGAGCCCGGCGGCCGGGTTTCCGCCCGGCCCGTCAACGCCAGGGTTGCCCGCTGTTCGAGCGTGTTCGGTGGTGGCCGAATCGGCTCAGTCGTGTCGATATCTATTGACATCGCTGCCGGAACAACGTTGTCTTGTGTTCAGCCGTGACCTGCGCGTGGTGGGATCCGGCAGCGGGTCCGTCCTGCCTCGGGAACATCGACCAGTGACCCGACCGCCCACCCTCGGAGCGCACCACTGGCAGCCGCCGCCCCCGTCCGCACTCCCGAAGGGCCGACCGCATGACCCGACGCGCCTCCAGCCGACGCTGGCCATTCCTCGCCTTCGCCACCGCGGCCGTCCTGGTCGCGACCACAGCGCCGACCGCCGCGACCGCCGCGCCCCAACCCGACGCCGACACCGGTTGGACGAAGGGAACACCGCCGCTCTCCACGCCGTGGACGGATGACGTCTCACCCACCAACGCGCTGCCCGAATATCCGCGGCCGCAGCTGACCCGGTCCCGCTGGCAGAACCTCAACGGCGTGTGGGAGTTCGCCGGTGCGGCCGCCGGCGAGGCCCCGCCGGTCGGCGAGCAGTTGGCCGAGCGGGTGTTGGTGCCCTACCCCATCGAGTCGGCCCTCTCCGGCATCCAACGGCACGAGGACCGGATGTGGTACCGCCGGACCTTCACCGTGCCCGAGCGGTGGCAGGTCGGCCGGGGTCAACGCCTGGTGCTGCACTTCGGCGCGGTCGACTACGACTCGAGGGTGTGGGTCAACGGCCACCAGGTGGCGATGCACCGGGGCGGCTACGACGGGTTCGACGCCGATGTCACCGACGCACTGCGGCCCGGCGGGCAGCAGGAGCTGATCGTCTGGGCCGAGGACCTGACCGACGCGACGTTCCAGCCGATCGGCAAACAGCGCCGGGTCGGCGACCGGGGCATCTTCTACCAGGGCAGTTCCGGCATCTGGCAGACGGTCTGGATGGAGCCCGTCTCGGCCACGGGTGCCATCGACTCGCTGAACCTGACGCCCGACCTGGGCGACAAGTCCCTGCGGTTGCGCGCGAACCCCACCTCCGGGGCCGAGGGCCTCACCGTCGAGGCCGTGGCGTACGACGGCCACAAGGCCGTCGGGCGCGTCTCCGGTCCGGCCGGGACCGACCTGACGATACCCATCGCCAAGCCCAAGCTGTGGTCACCCGACTCGCCTTTCCTCTACGACCTCCGGGTACGCCTGTTCGACGGCCGCAAGCGGGTCGACGAGGTCGGCTCCTACTTCGGGATGCGCGAGATCGGCAAGGCGAAGGGCGCCGACGGCAAGCTTCGCATGACGTTGAACGGCAAGATTCTCTTCCACATGTCCACCCTCGACCAGGGCTTCTGGCCCGACGGGCTGAACACCGCCCCGACGGACGATGCGTTGCGCTTCGACCTGGAGCAGCACAAGGTGCTCGGCTTCAACACCGTCCGCAAGCACATCAAGGTCGAGCCCGGTCGCTGGTACTACTGGGCGGACCGGCTGGGGCTGATGGTGTGGCAGGACATGCCCGCGACGAAGCCCGGCCGCCCGACGGTCGAGTGGCAGCGGCAGTGGGAATCCGAGCTCGGCGAGATGATCCGCGAACACGCCGCGCATCCGTCGATCGTGGTGTGGGTGCCGTTCAACGAGGGCTGGGGTGAGTGGGACCGGGGCGCCACCGGCCGCATCGCCGACTCGGTGAAGCAGCAGGACCCAACCCGGCTCGTCAACGCGCACAGCGGCGTGAACTGCTGCGACTCCCTCGGTGACTCCGGACGCGGGGACATCATCGACCACCACCAGTACCTCGGTCCGGCGTCGCCACTGCCCACCGCCGACCGGGTGGCCGTCGATGGAGAGCACGGCGGGATGGGCCTCGAGGTCGACGGTCACATGTGGTTCGGCGAGGGCGGCGCGTACTGGATGGCGCCGGACTCCGAATCGCTGACCCGACGGTACGTGGAGAACCAGCGCGACCTGCTGCGCATAGCGAACACCTGCGGGGTGTCGGCCGGTGTCTACACCCAGATCACCGACGTCGAGCACGAGGTCAACGGCTTCTTCACCTACGACCGCCGCGTCGAGAAGATGGACTTCGACCAGGTGCGCGCGGTGAACGAGGCGGTCATCCGCTCGGCCGACGGTACCGGCGCGAACGTTCCTCCGCCGCCGCCCGGCACGCCCGGCCTCACCGGAGTCGGCTACTGGCCGCTGGACGAGAACGCCGGCGACACGGCCAACGACGAGGCGGGCAACAATGACGGCCGGCTGGTCGCCGCGCCCACCTGGACGGCCGGCAAGACGGGTTCGGGCCTGCTGTTCAACGGCAGCAACCAGTACGTCGACACCGGCAGGACCATCCTCGACACCACCGCCAGCTACTCGGCCTCAGCGTGGGTGCGGCTCGACAGCGCGGGTGGCGCCTTCCAGACGGTGGTGAGCCAGGACGGCGCCTCGAACAGCGCCTTCTACCTGCAGTACTCGGGCGCTGACCGACGGTTCGCGATGAGCTTCGCCGGGGTGCGGGCCCTCGCGCCGACCACCCCGGTCGCCGGGCAGTGGTACCACCTTGTCGGTGTCCGGGACGCGGCGACGGGCCAGCTGCGCCTCTACGTCGACGGGCAACTCGCCGGGCAGGCGAGCGCCTGCCTCGGCGACGGTTCCACCGGGCCCCTGGTCATCGGCCGCGGCAAGTTCGGCGGCAACCCCGTCGACTACCTCGACGGCACGATCGACCAGGTGCACGTCTACGACCGCGCGCTGAGCGCCGCCGAAGTGACGGCGCTCTACGAGTCCGGAAAGTAGCACCGCGGGTTTCCCGGGAGGGGGCGACGACGTCCCCTCCCGGCCCGTGCCAGCGAACGAACATGCCACGTGACCTGGGCGGACGAGGTTTCCGGCAAGGGCAGAGTCAGGCGGGCCGGGCGCGGGCGTAGACGTCGCCCGAGTTGGCCTCGTGGGGCAGCGCCCGCAGGTACGCCGCCACCTCGCCCGCCGACCGCCAGCCATCAAGGGCGAACGCCATCTCGTCGCCGAGCGCCACGGTGAACGTGGTGAAGCCCAGCCAGGTGAGCCGGTCCAGGCAGTGCGCGGCCAGGTCCCGTTCGATGGTGGTGAACTCGAAGGACAGCGCCGGCAGGGGGCGGCTCAATCCGGCCAGCACGGCGTCCTCGAACCCCTCCACGTCGATCTTTACGAAGCCCGGCACGCCGTGCGCCGCGACCAGGGTGTCGAGTGTGGTTCCGGCCACCTCGATCTCGACGTCCCAGATCTCGTCCTCCCAGCCGCCGGCCCCACCGGCGGCCTGCAGGAAGCCCGCCGACGCCGTGGAGATCGTCGGGTTCGCCGAGTTGACGTGCAGCCGCACCGGCCCGGTACACGCCCCGCACGCCGCCTCCACCACGGTCACCCGGTCGTCGTCCGCGTAGAGCGCGCGCAGCGCCCGGGTGCAGAGCGGTTGCGGCTCGACGGCCACCACGCGGGCGCCCAGCCGCCGGAAGCTGCCGAGCCGGTCGCCCACGTGCGCGCCGACGTCGAAGACCAGGTCCCCTGGGCGGACCAGGGGCGCGTAGAACGCGTCCATCGCCGCCTCGCGGGCCGGGTCGCCGTAGTACGCCTCCAGGGAGCGGCGCAACCCGGACAGGGTCGGGTCCGCCTTGAGTGCCTCCACCGCGCTGAGGTCATCGACCACTGGTCTGACCGTAGTCGCGTCCGGAGCAACGCGAGGGCGATTCGCGTCCATTTGCCGGGCACCCCTGGATGCCGGCCTCCAAGGATGGCTTAGGCGGGGATCGTGGCCCGCCACAGCGTGGGCTGGCGGTTCGACCTAGCCGGGCGCGCCGACGAGGTGCCCGAGCGCGCGGTCCGGACCGCCGACGCCGCCGGCGTGTGGGTCCGCATCGCCGACTTCAACGCTGAGGAGGCTGCCCCCCACAGGGCTCGGAGTAACAGTGCTATCACACAGAGGATATCCGCAGCGGCGACCACGGATGCCCACGGCCAGCCTCGGCACGGTCATCCTGCTGGAGCGAGGTTAGGCGACCCGATGTCCTGCCGGTGTTCGGCCGGGCTGAGACCGCGTACCCGTTTGAAGGCCGCGCTGAGTGCGAATGAGCTGCCGTAGCCGACCTGGCGGGCCACCGTGCCGATGGTGATGTCCGGATCGCGCAACAGGTCGGCGGCCAGCGCGAGCCGCCAGTTGGTGAGGTACGCCATCGGAGGCTCGCCGACCAGTTCGGTGAACCGGCGGGCCAGCACGGCCCGTGAGATACCAGTGCCGGCCGCGAGGGTGGCCACCGTCCAGGGCTTTGCAGGGTGGTCGTGCAGGAGCCGCAACGCCCTGCCGACCACCGGGTCGCCGTGCGCTCGATACCAGGCAGGCGCCGCCGCCTCCGGCCGGGAGAACCAGGCCCGGAGTACGGCGATGAGCAGTAGGTCGAGCAGCCGGTCCAGGACCACCTCCTGCCCCGGCTCGTCCTTGGTCATCTCGTCGCTGAGCAACGGGACGAGCGGGCTGTCCAGTGCTCCGGCCGGCAGCGCCAGGAGATGGGGCAGGACCCGCAGCAGCCGTTGGCTGACCTCGCCCTGCAACTGGTACGTGCCACTGAGCAGCACCGCGGTTCCGTCAGCGCGTTCGCCCCAGGCCCGGACACCCAGGTCCATCACTTCGCACAACTCATCCCCGGCGGGCGTGGTGGTGCGCTCTCCGGGATGGATCACTGCCTGCGGCGCCGTGGCCGGGTCGTCGGCGATCGTGTATGGCTCCGGGCCACGGATGATCGCGACATCGCCGACGCCCAGCGGCACCGGAGTACCCCGGGCCGGCACCACCCACGCCGTGCCACGCAGCATGGTGACCAGAGTGAGTGGCGCGCGATCCTGGATCCGTACCGACCAGGGCGGGTCGAACACCGACCGCATCAGGAACGCACCGCGCGCCCTCGGCCCGTCCAGCAGCCCCGCGAGCGCATCCATGCGCTCAGGTTAGCCCTCTGACGTGGACGGTCGAGACGCCGGGACATGCGATCGAGAGTCTCGCTCATTCCCGGTGCGCTCGCCCTCGACTTGACTGATTGGCATGACGAAGAACGTTGATGAGCAGCCAATCCTCGTACTGGGCGGCACCGGCAAGACCGGCCGACGAGTGGTGGACCGGCTCGCCAAACTCGGCCGGCCGGTGCGGGTCGGCTCCCGCTCCGGCGAGCCGCCGTTCGACTGGACCGACCAGCGCACCTGGGCACCCGTAATCGACGGGGTTTCGTCGGTCTACCTGGTGTACTACCCGGACCTGGTTGCGCCGGACGCCCTCGCGACGATCCGCTCGTTCACCGAACAGGCGGTGTCCGGCGGGA
Organism: Micromonospora arborensis; assembly: GCF_003205615.1. Lineage (GTDB taxonomy): Bacteria > Actinomycetota > Actinomycetes > Mycobacteriales > Micromonosporaceae > Micromonospora > Micromonospora arborensis. The sequence continues at coordinate 83,638 of NZ_PYBV01000044.1, forward strand.
TCGAACGGTTGGTTCTACTTTCCGGCCGGGGCGAGGACGAGGCCAAACTCAGCGAGCGGGTGGTCCAGGACCCCGGAGTGGCCTGGACGATCGTGCGGGCGAGCTGGTTCAGCCAGAACTTCAGCGAGGACTTCCTGACCGAGTCGATCCGCAGCGGCGAGGTCATCCTCCCGGCCGGGAACGTGCCGGAGCCGTTCGTCGACGCCGACGACATCGCCGACATCGTGGTCGCGGCGCTGACCGAGGACGGGCACGCGGGGCAGCTCTACGAGGTGACCGGCCCGCGGCTTCTCACCTTCGCCGAAGCGACCTCGGAGATCGGCAACGCGCTCGGGCGGGAGATCCGTTACCGATCGGTTTCGCCCGAGGAGTACGCCGCCGTGATGGCCGGGTACGACGTGCCGGCGGAGCTCGCAGCGGTGCTGACCGAGTTGTTCGGCAAGGTCCTGGACGGCCGCAACGCACAGCTCACCGATGGTGTGCAACGGGCACTGGGCCGCAGGCCGCGCGACTTCACGGACTATGCCCGGGACGCCGCCACCGCTGGTGCGTGGGACATCTCCGCCGATGGAAACTGGGCATGAACGCCACCCTGGCTGCCTGGTCGGCGGCGGTGACCCTGGCGGTGACGGGTGCGATCACCGGTGTGTACTACGCCTTTTCGGTAGCGGTGATGCCCGGTCTGAACGCCGCCGACGCCGGTACCGCGATCCGGGCCATGACGAGCATCAACCAGAGGATCCAGAATCCGCTGTTCTTCGTCACGTTCTTCGGCCCGCTCATCGCCGCCACGGTGACCGGTGTGATCCTGTTGATCCTCGGGAGGCGGTCGGCAGGCCTGGTGTTCCTGGTGGCCGCGGGGGTGTACCTGGCGGGCGCGTTCATCCCGACGGTGGTCGTCAACGTGCCGATGAACGAGACGCTCGACGCCGCAGGCGTGCCGACCGATCCTGCGGAGGCGGTCCGGGTGTGGGCTTCCTACTCGTCCGCCTGGACGTGGTGGAACTCGGTACGCGCCGGTGCCAGCCTGATCAGCCTGTTGCTGGCTGGTCTCGGGGTCTACCTCTCGGGCACGTCCCGATGACGTCGCCGTCCGGTGCGGGCAGGGTGGCCAGTTTCGGGCGGCCGGGGGATTGCGGCACCGGGTGTGCCCAGCAGATCGTGACTCGGGCCGGTGGGCCTCGACCGGGATCCGCTGGGCATGCTCGACGAACGGCCCGTCGGTCTGGAGCCGCTGGTTGCAGGCCGACGAGTTGGTCGCGGCCTGTCCGTAGCCGTACCGACGCGGACATCTGCCGCTGGCAAGGCGCGGCGGCCCGTTCCACCCCTGATTTGAGAATGCATGGGCGGCGGTTCAAGTGCGTCCGAGGGCCCCGTCAGCACTCGGATCCCGGTGTCAACAGGAACTGCCACCACACCCACCGCGTAGTACGCGTGCCGTGAGGCGGGCGCGGCACGGTGGCAGGGCCAGTGGGGGCGGTCAGACCTGGTGGGGTTCTGTGTGGGACCCCCGTTTACCCCTCCGAAAACCGGAGCACCGGCCGTGGTCGGGTCGGATTGCTCTCTGCTGTGCGTAGCGGAAAGCAAGCCGTCTGATGAGGGTCTCGCCCTCGGCTGCTGGTAGCCAGCTGGCTTCCGGGTGCGATTCGCTCTCTTCCCACTCGGGGATGTCAGCGGGGTCGTCGCCTCCGATGCCCAGCGACACATCGCTGTGGCGGGCGCGGAAGTAGAAGCGCTCACCGTTCGGCAGGGAACCTTCCACCTGCACTGGAGCTGCCGCACATGTCAGATGCGCCTCCCAGCTCTCACTCCGGAGGGTGGCGATGAGCTGGAGCCAGGATGCCACGTGCTCCTGGTGCCACCGCTGGCGCGCAGTCCCCTGAGCCATGACGTCCATGGTGCTGCAGCGGAACCTGGCTTTGCACATCGGGGAGCGCGGGCCGAGTGACCAATTGAGTGACGACCGCGACGGACACACCGGGCGTGCGGGGATGATGTCGGACGGTGTTCACTGCTCAGCGCTCGTCCCATGCCAGCTCACGAAATCGTGTTGGTTGCCTGGGGGCAAGGGGTCGTCGGTTCGATCCGGCCGTCCCGACAGCGAGAGGGTTTCCACAGGTCAGAGCCTGTGCGGCCGGCGTCGCCTGGCGGTGGGTCAGCGGCCGGCCAAGCCATGGCGGCACGCAGGGCGCCGGCTGTGTGTGCGGTGGCTGATCGTCAAGCCGGGCTCCCGTCAGGCACGGGCCCGCCGGCAGCCGGCCGTTCCCTGCCGCCCGTCGCGGACCGGTCCACGCCCGGGCGACCGGCTGCCCGACGCCCCGCTGCCCGTACGCGGGCTGGACGGGTAGGAGTAGCCAGGCCAGGGCGAACATGACCGCAGGCCTGATGAGCCAGTCGAGGACCAGCGAGGAGATCAGCCGGCGCGCCGTGCTCCTGCACACCACTGGTGGATACACGCCGCTACTCGCCGCCGTCGCCACCTGCTGCGCGCTCGCCGCTATCGGCATGACCACCCGAGCGAGAACCCCTGCGCCATGACGCTTCACGGCCGTGACTTGAGGCGATCAACCCATACGCGCCTGAACCCAGCCGCTACAGAGCCATGCGGGCGTCGATTCCAACAGCGTCGCTCACCTCTATGGGCCGCCTCCACGCCGATGAAGGACCAGCTATCAAATGGCCCGACGGTCACCAGGTGTGGGCGAAGGATGGGGACGGGCACCAGATGAACCGCGCGGGCTTGGGCAGGCCGGCTGCGCGGCAGGCGGCGCGGGCGGCGGCTTCGGCCCGAAGGTGTCGGCCGCTTCGGTTGTCAGTGCTGCGCCGCTCCAGGTGCGGGCGATGGCGTCGGCGGGGGGAGGCGTTCGACATGTCCACGACGTCATCCAATACGTATGGGTGTCGTTGGCAAGGGACATGGGCAGTCGGGCATCGGTGACGGCTTGACAGCGCAAAGGATCGGGCGGTGCCGAACACTCCGGAACCGGATTTGCTAACGCGAGGCCGACCGGGTAGCTTCGTCAAGCCGGCAGGAGCCGGGCGGAGAGCCGCGAAGCGGCGATCGGCCGGTCTGCGGCTTCCCACGACAGGAACGAACACTGGCGACGGTGTGCGTCATCGTGGGAATTGAACGGGTATAGAGTATCCGCATTGTCGGGTGAAGCACGACGAACCGGGAAACACCGGTTTGACGCGGCGGAAACGAGCGGGTAACGTAGTAAAAGTGCCCGGCGCGAGAGCGCGGGGCACACAGAACGGAAAAGCCCCGAAGCGGGGTTCCACTGAGTGGGGCTTCGGTTTGGTGT
>NZ_PYBV01000045.1:0-58921 GCF_003205615.1 Micromonospora arborensis
GCCTGCTACTTCGGCGGCCGGGGGTGTAACCGCCGCGGTCTGGTGGGTGTTCCCGGGGGTGGCCTGCTACTTCGGCGGCCGGGGGTGTAACCGTGCCGGCCTGGCGGGTGTTCCCGGGACCAGCCCTCGCACCTCAGCCCGCAGGGATGTAGGCCCGGCGGGTGTTCCGGGGACCGTCGGCGACGGGATGTAACCGTGCCGGCCGGTGTTCCGGAGGCTGGCGGCTACGAGATGTGAACCGTGGCGGCCGGGCGAGGTGTTCCCGGGGCTGCCACACGCCGGAGCCCGGGGGCTGCGGCGGCATGCCATGTATAACGAACCCGGCCGGCCCCCGATTCCACCGCCAGGGTGACCCCAACCACCGGACGAAACCGTTCAGACGGAACAAACCGGCGGCCTGGCGCTCCCGCATGGTGGGCATCCGGCGGTGATCCACTCCATGTCGGCGATGTGGCGGTATCCGCCGGGCGGGATGCCGCCACATCGGCGATATGGAGTCGATCATGTTCGAGTCCGGTTCGCGCCGCAGGGGTCTCGCTCGCTTTTGCCAGGGAGAATTGGACAAAACCCCCACGTCGTCGATTTTCGGAGTGGGCTCGATCGGTGGCGACCCCCAACGCCGCCGTGGCGGTGGGAGTGAGCCGGCGGTGGGAGTGGAGACGGCGGGGCGGTTGGGCCGGGACGCACGGGTGGGGCAGCTCGACGCGCGAGCCGCCCCACCTCGCAGCGATGGGCGATGGGCGAGATCTGCCTGCTGGACGGGATCAGAACCCGAGGACGTCCCGCCCGCCGACCACTGGTAGGCGCAGTTCGCTGTCGTTCGGTGCGACCCGCAGTTCGGTGCCGCCCAACGGCAGCAGGGTGTACTCCTGGTCGCTGGAGAAGACGACCACGCCGATCCGGTGCCCAGCCGGGAAGATGTAGTCCTTCGGTTCCAGGGTCCACCGGTAGTCGTACAGTTTGCCCTGCTTGACCGGCTCGGTGCGGGCGGTGCTCTTGCGGTTCTGCGGGTCCATCCAGCCTCGGGTCACCACGGTCGGCGCGGCCGTCGACCCGGCCGGGCCGTAGTCGACCAGGTACGCGGTGAGGTTCGCGTCCGGCTTGTTGTCGATCGCCATCCGCAGCCGCATTTCCGGGCGTCCGGAGATGCGGACGTTCTGCGTCAGCGCGGGGGAGCGGTAGGCGAGTCGGTTGGCGCTGGCCGCGTCCGGGTTGGCGACCAGGGTGTCCGGGTGGATGGTCCGGCCCTCGTCGACGAAGCTCTGCTCCACCTTGGCCTTCGGCGGCTTGCCCGTGGTGAGCGAGCCCGGGGCGGTGGCGTCGGTGGCGGCGAACCGCAACCCGACCTCACGGGCGGCCGGGTCGGGCCAGTTGGCGTACGTGGTGTAGGCCCGGTCCTCGCGCTGCAGCACCGCGGTCGGCTCGTCCATGATGCCGTTGCGCACGTTCCACAACCAGAAGTCGAACCAGCGGTTCTCGGTCTGCTTGTAGGTCCACGTGTGGCCGTCCGGCAGGGTCACCGACGCGCTGCTGCCCGGGCCGCCGTGCCCGCCCTGGTGCAGCCAGATCTTGCGCGGTACGTCGTGCTTGGCGAGCTGGTCCCACCAGCCGGCGAAGTGCTCGGTCTTCACGTTCCAGTCGTTGAGGCCGTGCACGACGAAGACGCTGGCCTTGACGTTGCGGGCGTCGAGGTAATCGCGATCCTGCCAGTATTTCGAGTAGTCGCCGGTGACCCGGTCCTGCTTCTCGGTGATCTTCGCGAGCTCGTCGGCGCAGGGCCCTTCGGCGCGTGCCTGCCCCGCGGTGAACTGGGCCAGGATGTCGAGGTCCTCACCCTGGTACGTCCCGGGTGCGACGACCAGACCGTTGGCCCGGTAGTAGTCGTACCAGCTGCTGATCGCGGAGACCGGCACGATGGTCTTGAGTCCCTCGACCCCCGTGGTGGCCACCTGGTTGGGCAGCGTTCCGTTGTACGAGACACCGGTCATGCCGACCGCGCCGGTGGTCCAGCCGGCGGTGATCGGGGCGCCGTTCGCGTCGTACCCCTTGGCCCTGCCGTTGAGCCAGTCGATGACCGCCTTGGTGCCGAGGGTCTCGGCCTGGTCGCCGCTGGTCGGGCAGCCGTCCGAGTCGCCGGTGCCGACGCTCTGACCGAGCACGACCGCGTACCCGCGTGGCACGTAGTAGTCGTCCAGCGAGCCGGGCAGGTTGGCTTTCGCCTGGGCCCGTTGGGCGTCCGCGTCGAGCGCCCGACGGCTGGACCGGTCGGTGCGGCCGTTCTGCGGCAGGTCGTCGACCAGCACGCTCGGGTACGGCACGTCACCCCAGGTGTCCTTGCGGTAGGGGCTGTGCTCGAAGATGACCGGCACCTTGAAGCCCTGCGTGGCGGTCTCCCGGGGTCGGGAGATGTCGATCGCCACCTGGTCCAGTCGGCCGTCGTGATCGGTGTCCACCGGGGTTTGGACGAACACCCGTTCCTCGATCGCGTCGGCGAGCGAGAACACCGGCTGGGTCATGCCGTCGGCGACCACGATGCCGGTGGGTGTGGGCGCCGCGGGCGGGGCGGCAGCCGCTGTGGCGGCTGCGCTGAGGACCAGGGCGCCGGACACGCCGACGCTGAGTAGTGCCAGATGGCGGGGTCGACGCATGCGCGTCTCCCTTCGGTTGGGCTGGTTGCCGGGGGTCGGCAGGGGCCAATCTCGAAGATCCATTCGTCGTCATGCTAGGTCCGGGCCGACGTTCCGTCGATCCCTTCGGCCGGGGGTTACGTCTGCCGCCCACGATGGTGCGCCCCGCAGGGGCAGTCGGATCGACAGCGAACCGAGCCCCGACGGCGACACACTGCGGAAACGTGCGTCGCACGAGCCGGAAACCTGCGTCGCACGAGCCGGAAATCCCCGCCCCGGAGTTTTTCGAAGATCACGTACCCGCGCATATGATCTTGTTGGAAGTTGTCCGAAGAGGCACTTTCGTCCACTTAAGACTAGGAGCAAGATGCTCAGGAAAACACGGTGGCTGATGGCCGCCGCCGTCACGGCCACGGTGCTGACCGCTGTACCGGGCGGCACTGCCACGGCCGCGCCGAGCGGCATCGGTCGGGCCGGCACACCCGGCGCCTCCGTCGACGGAAAGACGCACACCGTCACCCTGTTGACCGGGGACGTGGTGACCGTACGGAGCACCGGATCGGGATGCCCGCAGGCCACGGTGCAGCCGGTCGACGCGAACGCGGTGATCCGCCAGACCTGCGGGCCGGACGGCCACCTGCACGTCATTCCCGCCCGCGTCGCCTCCCAGATCGGCTCGGTCCTCGACCCCGACCTCTTCGACGTCACCACGCTGATCGCGGACGGTTACGACGACGAGAACGCCACCGAGTTGCCGCTCATCGTGCAGCCCGCCACCGCGTCCGCCCGGGTGGCCGCACTCGGTGACGTGCTGTCGCTGCCCAGCATCGGTGCGGTGGCTGGCCGCGTACCCAAGAAGAGCCCGGCCACCGCGAAGCTGGCGACCAACTCGCTGCTCGCCGGCGCGAAGAAGGTCTGGCTCGACCGCAAGGTCCGCGCCACCGCGCTGACCAACGGCGGACAGAAGGGTGACCTCGACCCTAACCTGGGCCAGATCGCCGCACCCGACGCCTGGAAGGCCGGCTACACCGGCAAGGGAGTCACGGTCGCGGTGCTCGACAGCGGTGCCGACTTCACCCACCCGGACCTGGTCGGCCGGGTCGCCGACCGGGCCGACTTCAGCGCCGAGGGCGGTGACGCCGTCGACCACAACGGCCACGGTACGCACGTCGCCTCGACCATCGCCGGCACCGGCGCGGCCGCCCACGGCCAGCGTCGCGGCGTGGCGCCGGACGCGCAGTTGGTGATCGGCAAGGTCCTCGATGACCACGGCTCCGGCGAAGACTCTCAGATCATCGCCGGCATGGAGTGGGCCGCCACCCGGGCCGATGTCATCAACATGAGCCTCGGTGGCAGCGACGGCGACGACGGCAACGACCCGCTCTCGCTCGCCGTCGACGGTCTGAGCAAGTCCACCGGCGTGCTCTTCGTCATCGCCGCCGGCAACAGCGGCGGTGCGATCTCCTCGCCCGGCTCCGCCGCCACCGCGCTGACCGTCGGCGCCGTCGACCGTGACGACAAGCTCGCCGCCTTCTCCAGCCGCGGACCGCTGGTCACCAGCCACGTGGCCAAGCCGGAACTTGTCGCCCCCGGTGTCGACATCGTCGCCGCCCGTGCCGCCGGCACCAACCTGCAGGACCCGATCGACCAGTACTACGAGGGCAGCACCGGCACCTCGATGGCCAGCCCGCACGTCGCGGGTGCCGCTGCGCTGCTCGCCCAGCGGCACCCCGACTGGACCGGTGCGCAGCTCAAGGCCGCCCTCGTCGGTGCCGCCGACCCGCTGACCGGCGTCGACTCGTACGCCGTCGGGGCCGGCCGGCTCAACGCGGCCCGGGCCCTCGGCGGCCCGACCAGCAACCAGCCGGTGGTCAACCTCGGCACCTTCGTGTACCCGCAGTCCGGGACCAGCGAGGCGAAGCTGAGCTGGACCGGTGCGTCGAAGACGGCGACGGCCGTCCTCGACCTCGATGTGGCGGTGGTCAATCACACCGGCCAGCCGGTGCCGCGCGGCGCGGCATCGCTGTCGAACGACCGAGTGACGATCAAGGGCGGCGCCACCGCCGGCGCGACTCTCCGGATCAACCGCGCGGCGCTGGCGTCCCGGCCCGGCTTCTACCTGGCCACCGTCACCGCCCGCACCTCCGGCCACAAGTTGGTGTCGACGACACCGGTGAGCTTCTACGTCGAGCCGCCCAGCTATGACCTGACGATCCACACGAAGCCGATGCCCGGTCTCAAGGACGGCGCGGAGAGCTGGCTCGACGTCGTGATCACCAACCTCACCGACCCGGTGATCTACTACGGCGGGCCCAGCGGCACTCCCGGAGACACCTTCACCACGCGGGTGCCGGCCGGTCGGTACGCGGTCCTCGGCTCGTCGGTCGCCTACTACGTCGACAGCGACGTGCTGGAGTCGACGCTCGCCGGCGAGACCGACCTGAGCATCACCGGCAACCGGAGCATCACGCTCGACCCGGCGCGAGCCAAGCCGGTGACGGCGACGATCGACGGAGTCGCCACCACGGCCAGCAAGATCGACCTCACCAGTCTCCAGACCGCGCCGAACGGTCTGTCCTGGTCGAGCCAGATCAGCGCGTTCGGGGCCGGAACGACCGTACGCACCACTGCACTGCCGAAGCCCAGCGTCGGATCCCGGCGCAGCTGGGCGGCCGTCAACCTCGACTCGCCGGCCGGCACGGCCAAGCCGTACCGCTACAACGTGATCCACGAGTACCCGAACGGCGTACCTGTCGATCCCGCGTTCCGGGTGACCAAGGCGGAGCAGGCGAAGCTTGCCCGGATCGAGGAGCGGTTCCACCAGGCGGACTCGGAGGGGATGGTCACCCAACTGATCCGGACCGGCCTCACCCCCGACGGGCTGGGCCTCACCCAGACCACCGAAGGGAATCTGCCCCCGTACCGCACCGACTACCTTTCGCCCGGCTTCCTCTGGTCGGACGAGGGAGTTTACGGTGGCCTGTCGGCCCAGGAGGCGCCCCGCAGCTTCCAGCCGGGCAGTCGGCAGACGAAGGTCTGGGCGCGGCAGCCGCTGCACTCGGGGTTTTACGACGACCCGGCCGGTGCCGGTTGGAGTTGTGCCACCGCACCGTCGCGGACCCGGGGCAACCTGCACATCGACCTGGTGTCGCTGACCGACCAGCACCAGCGCGCCGACTGCCTGCAGGGCAACTCGATCGGCGTGAACCGCAAGCTGGCGCTGTACCGCGACGGCAAGCTGATCCAGGAGAGCGCCCTTCCGCTCGCCGACGTCACCGTGCCGCAGCAGATGGCGGACTACCGGCTGACCCTCGACGTCGACACGAGCCTGATCCTGCCGATCTCGACCAAGGTCAACACCTCGTGGACGTTCCGGTCCGCCGGGCCGGACGGGACCGGGAGTGTGCCGTTGCCGCTGCTCGCGGTGGACTACGCGCTGCCGATGGACACCAACAACCACGCCATCGGCGGGACGGCCGAGCTGACCGTCCGGCAGGCGCACGGTGTCAAGGCGCAAAAGGTCACGTCGTTCCAGGCCTGGACCTCGACGGACGACGGCGCCACCTGGACGTCGGCCCGGGTCACCGGGAACGGTGACGACTACCGGGTCGCGCTGCCGAAGGCCGCCTCCGGGCAGGCCGTCTCGCTGCGGGTGAAGGCCGCCGCCAACGGCGGCAGCAGCATCGACCAGACCATCATCCGGGCGTACCACGCCGGCTGATGGTCATCCCGCCGGTGCGGCCCGATCCCCCGACCGGGCCGCACCGGCACCCCGCCAGGTGCTCACCGCCCTGCCATGGATCCGTGGTGGCCTGAGGGTCACTGGCCCGTCCAGACCGCCTTCGCGCCGGAGTCGCCGGTACGGATCACGTAGTACACGGCGATGACGGCGGCCACCAGCGACAACACCTGCAACGTCAGGGTCAACGCCCGACCGCGTCGCCCGTCGTCGACGCCCGCCTCGGTGGCTTTCGTCGGGGCGGTCGTAGGCGGGACGAACCAGACCAGTGCCAGCGCCACGATCGCCAGCGCGATGGTGGCCCAGAGCGTGTCGTCACCGAAACCCTGGTGCGTCTCCAACGTGGGAACGAATTCGGGCGTGACCCGGTTGGCGGCACGCATGCGGTCGAAGAAGGCATCGCCGGAGAGCTTCGCCAGCAGCGCGAAGACCGGTGCGCCCAGGGCCAACAGCCCCAGCACCCAGCGGGTGTGCGGCCGGATCGGCGCGACGAGCGCGTAGCCGATCGTCAGGAGGGCCAGCAGCGGCACGAACACGACTGCGGCGTGCACCACCAGAGGGTGGGCAGGGATGCCCATGAACTCCTCGAACATCGGCGTCTCCTCCGTTGGCGTCGGTTGGACGTCGATCGTCCAGGAATGGACGGTATCGGTACCGCAAGCACGTGTCATCCCCCGCACCGCACCGCGGCCAGGCCGACGCCGTCCGCTAGCGCCTGCATGCCGTTGTCGTTCGGGTGGAGATCCTCCCGGTTGACAGAATCAGTGCGGGCTCTTACCGAAATTGCTGCCCAGGGCGGTCGGCGCGGCGCAGCGCAACTCGCCCGCGCCGGCGGCAGCGATGCCCCATGCGGCTGAGCGTGATCCGCGGCGGCCACTTCTCGGACTCAGGTCATCGCCGCCCGCACGCCCAGGCCGAGCAGGATCGCACCGGTCAGCCGATCGAACAGGCGCCGCACATTCGCCCTGCGGAGCAGCCGGGCGGCGGCGCCGGAGACCGCCGTCCAACCGGCGAGCCAGCAGGTGTGCAGGGCGGCGTGTGCCGTGGCGAGGAGCAGCATCGGCACCAGCACCGGTCGGCCCGGTTCGAGGAACTGTGGTGCGAGGGTGAGGTAGACGGCGGCGGCCTTGGGATTCAGGACGTTGCCGAGCAGCCCCTGCAGGTAGGGGTGGTGGACGCGCCACGGCAGCCTCCGGGCCCGCACCGTCGGCGGCGGCCCGGTGGGGCGGCGGGCCGCGGACCAGAGCAGCCAGATCCCGAGCCCCACCAGGTAACCGGCGCCGACCAGCTTGACGACCCAGAACGCCTGCGACGAGCGGAGCACCAACGCGGCCAGGCCGACGGCGGCCAGGGTGGCATGTACGTAGAGCCCGGTGACCGTACCGAGGATCACCCACCAGCCCTGCCGCCGCCCGCCGGTGGCGACCCGCGAGACGACAAGCGTCAGGCTCGCCCCCGGAGTGGCGGTGATCGGCGCGACGGCGACCAGGAAACCGAGCACTGCTACTCCCTGCATGCTCAGACCACCACCCGGTAGTGGGTGGTGAGCAGCCCGGTGTCGTCGTAGACGTGGAACGCGACGCCGGGCGGCTGGGTCTGAGTGGTCAGCCGCCCCTCGCCCTCCCAGGGCATCCGGAGGGTGGACACCACGCCCGGCGCGATCCGCAGTGGGCGGCCGGCGAAGGTGCTCGCGGCGGCGGTGTGGAAATGCCCGGTCAGCACGGCGACGACCTGCGGGTGGGCGGCGACCAGCTCGGCCAGGGGATCGGCGGGCAGCAGCCGCGTCGGGTCGATGACCGGGTGGTGCAGCACCACCGGCGGATGGTGGAAGGCGATGAACGTCGGCGTTTCGGCCGGCACCGAGCCCAGTTCGTCGGCGAGCCACGTCATCGTCTCGTCGTCCAGGTGACCGTCGTCCTCGCCCGGCACCGACGAGTCGGCGAGGAGGAAGACCGCGCCGGCCACGTCGTGACGGGCGTTGATCGGGCCGGCGCCGCCGCGGTCGTCACCGAGCAGACCCTTGCGGTACGCGTCGCGCACATCGTGGTTGCCGGGGCAGACCAGGACCGGCAGCGAGGAGTCGAAGAGCCGTGCGGCCAACTCGTACTCGGCCACCTCGCCGTGGTCGGCGATGTCCCCGGTGATCAGGATCGCGTCGACCGGTCGTGGCAGGGAGCGCAGGTAGTCCATGACCCGGGCGGTCCGCTCGGCCGATCGGGGATGGCTGTCGAGGTGGGTGTCACTGAGATGGGCGATGACCAGCACGAAGGTTCTCCTAATGGCTATTACCGTTGAAGCCATTAGGGAAGCTACTCTGGGCCAGGTCGGCCGCACAAGCCGGAACGGAAGGAGAGCCCATGTCACCGCAGCTCGCGCTCGCCCTGGTCAGCACGATCCGGCACGACGGCAACGGTGGGGTCGCCGACGACCTCGGCGATGTCGACGGCCTGACCGCCTGGCTCCGCCAGCAGGCCGAGCCACTGCGGCAGTACGTCGGCGGGCTCGACGCCGTCGCCAGCACCGCCGACGAGCAGACCCGTCTCGACGTGGTGGCGGTGCGGCGTGCCGCACGTACCCTCTTCGCGGTGGCGGTGCGACCGGGACCGCCGAGCCGGGCCGACTCCTCCTCGCTGCTCTCCCCGCCGGAGGCGGTCAGCCGGCTCAACCAGGCTGCCGCGGCGCTGCCGGTCCGGCCGGTGCTGAGCTGGGCGCAGGAGGGGACGCCGACACTCACCTGGCAGGGCGAGGCGGTCGACCCGCGAGTGCGGCTCACCGCAGGGCTGGCCCGCGCGGCCATCGAGTTCCTCGCCAGCCCCGCCCGCGACGAACTGCGCGCCTGCCCCGCGCCGCGCTGCGTCCGCTACTTCGTCAAGGACCACCCGCGGCAGGAGTGGTGCAAACCCTCCTGCGGCAACCGGGCCCGCGTCGCGCGGCACTACCAGCGTCGTGCCGAAGCCCGGTAACCGACGCTCTCAGCCGCGCGAACGCGGCAGGCAGTCCTTCTTGTACTTCAGACCCGAACCGCACCAGCAGGCGTCGTTGCGCTCTGGTGGCCAGGGGATCCGCGCACTGGGCCGAGCCGACACCTCGGCCGCGTAGCCCGCCCGGACCGCCACGTCGGCCGGGTCGCCGTCGCGTCGACCGGCGAACGCGTTCAACCCGGCCACGGTCGCGGTGAACACGCCCAACCCGGCCTGACCGGCACCCGTCAGACGGACCAGCTCCTTCTCCAGCAGGCCCCGGTGCGCGTCCCAGTCCGACCCGTACACCTCGGCGAGCGAGGGGTGCTCGGAGAGCAGCCGATCGAACTCGGCCCGAGGCCAGAAGAGCAGATCCGACTCGGCGCCCCTGCGCTCCCCGGCCCGACGGACGAGCTGGGTCTCCAACCGGTCCGACAGATCGTCCTGCCGGTCGTGCGGCAGGTTGAGATCCCGGCGTACCCGATGCCGTTGTTGGAGCAGGAAGAAGAGGACACCCGGCGCGTCCGGCGGACCCAGCTCCACCACCGGGTCGATCGCGGTGCTGGCCGGCCCGGACGCCCCGGCCGCGGCCGCCCGCTCACCGAGCAGGGTGTCGACCGCCTCGCTCAACCACGTCTCGGCGGTCGACGAACGTCCACTGGCGTCCAACGCGGCACTGACGTAGGCGGGGGCGTCGGGCTGCACGAGTAGCAGCGGGCGCAGCGCGGTCAACTCCGCCATCGCCTCGTCGTCACGACCACCGGCCCGGAACAGGGCCCGCGCCCGCAGCGCCCGGGCGAACCCGGCCCGGGGGTCGTCCCCGGACGGGTACGCCGCCAGAGCCTGCTCCGCGTACCGCAACGCGGCATCGGGTCTCGCCCGGATCTCGGCGATCTCGGCGGCCAGGGTCAGCGCGTCCCCGGCGTCGTCCGGATCCTCCAACCGGCCCTGCTCGGCCGCCTCGGCGAGCTCGGCGGCGACACCGAGCGGATTGGCCGTCCCGAGTGCCGAGCGGCGAAGTTCGGCGAGGTCAGCCTTGGTGAGTACGTCTTTCGTCGACACGAACTCACGGTACGTCGGGGTGCTTCTGCCCGGCCCGAGTATGGCCATCTGGTATCAGCCGTGTCGCCCGGGCCGCTGCGCGGTCAGTGGCGGTTGTGCCGGTGAGCGGTATGACTCTGAGGTATAGATATACCTCAGAGTCATACCGCTCATTGCGGTGTCCGTGCGCGCGGACGTCACGCTGCGTAGCGTCCGTTGCCCCAGACCGCCTTCGCACCAGAGCCACGCGACCGCCACGACCACTGCAAGCATCGATGCCGAGCTGCGCCTGGCGCGGCGGCCTGGCCCGTGACCGGAAGCCGCCGCACCGCGCGTATTTCCCGGGCGCTTGTGTGCATTAAATGCTTTCCATCGTCAATATAATAACTGTTCCTAGGGCCTATCGAGTGGGCGGCAGCATGCCGCCGCTGGCGTTTCTCGGATTGGCATTTTACGGCATTGTTGCGTCATGAAGATCCGTTACGGGCGGTGATGGAAATATGTTGCCCAGGTCAACCTTGTTCTCGACGGACGAGCGCATTGATGCATTGAACTGCGGTTACCTCAACGGCTGGCCATCGACGCCGGTGGCGATAGGTCACCCTGACTACCCTGTGTAACCAGGTAACTGCTGCACTGCAATCGCTGGCGGAAAGCGGAGCGTGGGGGCCTGAAAGGTTGATCGGGAGCGGCGTCCACGTTATAAACCTGTAACAAGACGGAAGCACTGGGAAATCATTTGCCCGGCTAACGTTCTGCAACTAGAGCCGCCATCCGACGGAAAACCCGTTCGGGTGGCGGTGCCATGTGTCAGCACGATGAGGAGGTCGTCCCGCGTGGAGCCGATGGTCACGGAGCCCCAGGTGCTCCGCGCCGGAGAGCCGGACGACGGACGGGTGCAGAGCGCGACGTCGCCCGCCCCGGTCCGGACGGTCAGCAAGTCGCCGACCCGGATCGCCCTGGCCCGGCTACGCCGCGACCGGATCGCGATGATCTGTGCCGCGATCTGTGCCGTGTACGTCCTGATCGCGATCTTCGCGCCGCTGCTCGCCGGGCTGGAGGGGCAGAACGCCAGCGACCTGCACCAGAACCTGATCGACGAGTTCGGCTTCCCGACGATCGGGTCGACCGGCGAACACTGGTTCGGGGTGGAGCCCCGCCTGGGCCGCGACCTCTTCGCCCGCTGGGTGTACGGCGCCCGCCCGTCGCTCATCGTCGCCGTCGCGGTCACCACGATCACCACGATCATCGGCGTGGTCGTGGGCCTGGTCGCCGGCTTCTCCGGCGGCTGGGTCGACCGGGTGCTCTCCTGGCTGATCGACCTGGTACTCAGCCTGCCGTACCTGCTCTTCGCGATCGCGAGCTCCGCCGTCCTGGTCGCGATCTTCGGCGGCGCCGGCGGCGCCGGCTCCGAGGACGTCGCCCAGATCCGCTTCGTCTCGCTGATCTGCGTGCTGTCGTTCTTCGGCTGGGCCAGCCTCGCCCGCCTGGTCCGGGGGCAGGTGCTCTCCCTGCGTGAGCGTGAGTTCGTCGCGGCGGCCAAGGTGCTCGGCATCCCGACCCGGCAGGTGCTCTTCAAGGAGCTGCTGCCGAACCTGGTGGCACCGATCGTCGTCTCCGTGTCGCTGGCCCTGCCCGGCTACGTGGTGGCCGAGGCCGGTCTGACGGTGCTGGGAGCCGGGCTGATCGAGCCCACCCCGTCCTGGGGCCTGACGATCTCCGCCGCCACCACCTACTACCGGGCGGATCCGCTCTACCTGTGGCTGCCCGTACTCGGCATCACGATCCTGGTGCTCGCCCTGAGCCTGCTCGGCGACGCCGTGCGCGACGCCTTCGATCCCCGGACCCGTCGATGAGGACGCCCTGGGCTGGAGGGGAAACACGGACCCCGCACGTCGGAGGTCCGCTGACTGAAAGAAAAGACAGGAGTATGTCTGTGAGGCAACTCAAGGTTGGTCTCGCCGCCGCGCTGGCCGCCACCATGGCGGTGGCCGGCTGCGGCAGCCCTTCGTCGAACAACGGCAGCAGCGACGGGGGCGGCGCCAAGGGCATCGAGACCCAGGAGAGCGCGTTCGACCCGACCGCCAAGGGCCCAGCGGCCGAGGTGCCCGGCGCCAAGAAGGGCGGCGTCATCACGGTCTTCTCCCAGGTGACCCCGAACACGTTCGACCCGACCGACACCTACTACGCCGACGCGCTGGCGATCGAGAAGCTGATCTTCCGCAGCCCGACCCAGTTCGCGATCCGCAACGGCAAGCCGGTGCTCGTGCCGGACCTGACCGACCTCGGCACCGTCTCGTCGGACAAGCTGACCTGGACGTTCAAGATGCAGTCGGGCATCAAGTACGCCGACGGCAGCGAGGTCAAGGTCGAGGACCTGGCGTACGCGATCAAGCGTTCGTTCGCCCACGACGTGTTCGCCAACGGCCCGACGTACCAGCTGACGACCTTCAAGGACGGCGACAAGTACAAGGGCCCCTACGCCGGCGGCGACTCCTTCGCCGGTGTGGAGACCCCGGACCCGACCACGCTGGTCGTCCACCTGGCCCGGCCGTTCGCGGACCTGCCCCTCTACCTGACCTTCCCGGTGTTCACGCCGATCCCGAAGGCCAAGGACACCAAGGAAAACTACAAGAACAACCCCCTCGCGACCGGGCCGTACCAGTTCGACACCTACACCCCGGGCACCGAGCTGAAGCTGAAGAAGAACCCGAACTGGGACCCGAACACCGACGCGGTGCGGCACCAGTACCCGGACGGCTTCGACTTCAAGTGGGGCGGCGAGGACCCGAAGACCCAGCAGCAGGTGCTCAACAGCGCCGGCGAGGACGCCAACGCGCTCAACTCCTACTCCATCGACGCCTCGGTGATCCCGCAGGTGTCCGGGGACAAGAAGGCCCAGCTGATCCAGGGCGAGCAGCCCTGCACCTACTCGGTGCAGCTGGACACCCGCAAGATCCCGCTGGAGGTGCGCAAGGCGATCGCCAAGGCGTACCCGTACGACCAGCTCAACAAGGCCGGCGGCCTGAACAGCTTCAACTCGCAGCCGGCCAGCACCGTCCTGCCGCCGAGCGTGCCGGGCTACACCAAGTACGACCCGCTGCCGGGCCTGAGCGGTGTCGGCCAGGGCGACCCGGCCGGGGCCAAGGCCGACCTGGAGGCGGCCGGCAAGGTCGGCTTCGAGCTCAGCTGGTACTACGACAACACCAAGCCGGTCCCGCAGCAGACCAACCAGATCCGGGTCGACGCGTTGAAGGCGGCCGGCTTCACCGTGAAGCCGATCGGTGTCACCACCGCCGAGCTGCGCTCCAAGATCGCTGACTACGACGCCCCGGTCAACATGGGCCAGGCGCCGCAGGGTTGGTGCTCGGACTGGCCGAGTGGCGGCAGCTGGTTCCCGGTGCTCTTCCAGTCGCACAGCGTCGAAGACGGAACCGCCTGGGGCATGCTCACCGACAAGGCGCTGGACGCCAAGATCGACGAGATCGGCAACCTCCCGGCCGACCAGGCCGTCGCCAAGTGGGGTGAGCTGGACAAGGAGATCATGGGCAAGTACGTGGCCCTGCCGCGCTACTACGGCAAGCTCGCCTTCGTCATCGGCACGAACATCGGTGGCGCCGAGGGCGACGCCTCCGCAGGTGAGCCGTTCTACCTGAACATGTTCCTGAAGAACTGACCTTCCGCACTCCCCATCGTGGACGCCGGCCGGCCTCCGGCATCGCGCCGGCCGGCGTCCACCCCTCTCCCCGTTTCGGCTTGGGCTCCCAGCCCCGGCCCGCTGCCACCAGGAGCCTCGGCGGTGCTCATCTACATCCTGCGACGGATCGCCAGCGCGGTCTCCGTCGTCATCGTGACGCTTGTCGCCAGCTTCGGGCTGTTCTTCGTCGCGCCCACCGACCCGGCCGGGACGATCTGCGGCCAGCGCTGCACCCCGGAGCGCTACGCCGACATCAGCGCCAGCCTCAACCTCGACGAGCCCGTCGTGCAGCAGGTCGGCGACTATCTCAAGGGGCTCGCGGTCGGGCGGACGTACCACTCCGGTGGTGCCGCCATCGACTGCGACGCGCCCTGCCTCGGCTACTCGTACACCCTCGGCCAGCCGGTGACCAAGCTGATCGGGCAGGCACTGCCGATCACCGTCTCGATCGTCCTCGGCGGCGCGGTGGTGTACCTGATCATCGGCATCCTCGCCGGCGTCGTCGCGGCCCGAAGACGAGGCACCTACCTGGACCGGCTCATGGTCGGCACCTCGCTCGGGATCAACGCCGTGCCGTACTTCGTGGTGGCGCTGCTCGTCTCGCTGTACGCGACGTTCCTGCCGCACTCCGCCTACCACCCGTTGCTGGAGAATCCGCTCACCTGGGCGGGCGGGCTGCTGGCCGCCTGGCTGACGCTCGGCCTGGCCAACGCCGCCTCGTACACCCGCTACTCGCGAGCGTCCATGATCGAGACGCTGGGCGAGGACTACATCCGCACCGCCCGCGCGAAGGGCATCAGCGAGCGCCGGGTGGTCTACCGCCACGGCCTGCGCGCCGCGATCACCCCGATCGCCACCATCTTCGGCGTCGACCTGGCGATCCAGTTGACCGGAGCGATCTTCACCGAGGCGATGTTCGGGTTGCCCGGCCTCGGCGTGCTGACCCTGCGCGCGTTCAACCAGTACGACCTGCCGGTGCTGATGGCCGGCGTGCTGGTCGGCTCGGTGGTGCTCGTCGTGATGAACCTGCTCGTCGACATCCTCTACACGATTCTCGACCCGCGAGTGAGGCTGGGATGACCGAACCGCACCTGCTGTCGACCCCGGACCGGCGGCCCGACACGGTCTCCCGCACCCGCCGGGTCGCCGGTGACCGCACCGAAGGGCAGTCCTACCTGGAGGTCAAGGACCTCACCGTCACCTTCCCGACCGCCGACGGCCTCGTGCGGGCGGTGCAGGGACTCAGCTACTCGCTGCCGCTGGGCCGCACCCTCGCCGTGGTCGGCGAATCCGGCTCCGGCAAGAGCGTGTCCAGCATGGCCATCATGGGCCTGCACGACCCGCGCAGCACCCGGATGACCGGCTCGATCACGGTCGGCGGCGAGGAGATCGTCGGCATGCCGCCGGCCGAACTCCGCAAGCGGCGGGGCGCCAACGCCGCGATGATCTTCCAGGACCCGCAGTCGTCGCTGCACCCGTACTTCACCGTCGGTGACCAGATCATCGAGGCGTACCGGGCGCACCACCGCGTGTCCAAGCGGGTGGCCCGGGACCGGGCGGTCGACATGCTCGGCCGGGTCGGCATCCCCAACCCGCGCCGCCGCCTGGACGACTACCCGCACCAGTTCTCCGGCGGCATGCGGCAACGCGCGATGATCGCGATGGCGCTGGTCAACGACCCCAAGCTGCTGATCGCCGACGAGCCCACCACCGCCCTGGACGTCACCGTGCAGGCGCAGATCCTCGACCTGATCATGGAACTGCAGCAGGACTTCGGCTCGGCGGTCCTCTTCATCACCCACGACCTCGGTGTCGTCGCCGAGATCGCCGACGACGTGCTGGTCATGTACGGCGGACGCGGCGTCGAGTACGGCCGGGCCGAGTCGATCCTCGGCCAGCCACTGCACCCGTACACCTGGGGTCTGCTGGAGAGCATCCCGGCGGTCTCCGGCGAACCGGCCCGGCTGCACCCCATCCCCGGCACGCCGCCCAGCCTGCTCGCGCTGCCCAGCGGCTGCTCGTTCCACCCGCGGTGCGAGTTCGCCGGCCGGGTGCCCGGTTGCACCGTCGACCTTCCCGAGTTGGTCTCCCGCACGGCGGACACCACCCGGGCCTCCCGCTGCCACCTGACCGACCCGGCCGGGATCTTCGAGACCGACATCCTGCCCCGGCTGCCCTGAAGGAGCACGAGTTGACCACCACGACCGACACCGCGACCCGTCCGGTGCCCGCCGAGCAGCCGGGCGGACCGGGGGCGCCGCTGCTGGAGCTGCGGGATCTCCAGATGCACTTCACCGCCCGGGGCGACGGATGGTTCGGCCGCGAGGCTCACCAGATCCGGGCCGTCGACGGGGTGTCGCTGCAACTGCGCGCGGGCGAGACGCTCGGCCTGGTCGGCGAATCCGGATGTGGCAAGACCACCACCGGCCGCATGATCACCCGGCTGCTGGAGCCGACCGGCGGGCAGGTCCTCTACCAGGGCACCGACATCACACACCTGAAGGAAAAGGACCTGCGCCCGTACCGGCGGGAGTTGCAGCTGATCTTCCAGGACCCGTACTCGTCGCTCAACCCGCGGCACACGGTGGGCACGATCATCGGGGCGCCCCTGCGGGTGCACAACCTCGTGCCCAAGGGCAAGGAGCTGGACCGGGTACGCGAGTTGCTGGAGGTGGTGGGCCTCAACCCCGAGCACTACAACCGGTACCCGCACGAGTTCTCCGGCGGCCAACGGCAGCGCATCGGCATCGCCCGCGCGCTGGCCGTACAGCCCAAGGTGATCGTCGCCGACGAACCGGTCAGCGCCCTCGACGTGTCGATCCAGGCGCAGGTGATGAACCTCCTCGAAGACCTGCGCAAGGAATTCAACATCGCGTTCGTCTTCATCGCGCACGACCTGGGCGTGGTCCGGCACTTCTGCGACCGGGTGGCGGTCATGTACCTCGGTCGGGTCGCCGAGATCGCCGACCGCGACACGCTCTACGGCGCCCCGCAGCACCCGTACACCCAGGCGTTGCT
Source organism: Micromonospora arborensis (assembly GCF_003205615.1). Lineage (GTDB taxonomy): Bacteria > Actinomycetota > Actinomycetes > Mycobacteriales > Micromonosporaceae > Micromonospora > Micromonospora arborensis. The sequence continues at coordinate 17,083 of NZ_PYBV01000045.1, forward strand.
CTCCGCCGTACCCGACCTGGGAGTCGTCCGCGGAGGTGCGCCGAAGTCGCGGATCCGGCTGGCCGGCGACGTTCCCGGTCCGATGGACCCGCCGACCGGCTGCCGGTTCCGCAGCCGCTGCTGGAAGGCCGAGGACGTCTGCGCCACCACCACCCCGCCGCTGCTACAGGTGGGCGACGGGCACGCGGCGGCCTGCCACTTCGCCGGCACACTGGAGGAGCCGACCGCCGCAACGGCGGCCTGATTGCCGGCCGGGCGGCGGCGTCGTGGACGCCGCCGCCCGGCCTGGTGTCACCGCTGACCCGGGTGACGGGCGGCGCGGCCGGCTAGGGCAGGCGTCCGAGGTACGCCAGCATCGTCTCGCGGCTCCCCGGCAGGCCGTACTCGTCGACGAGCATGGCCACGTTGCCGAATTCCTGCCCGTCGATCAGCCACGGCTCGGTCGACCGGCCCAGCACCTCGGCGAGCCGTCGCGGCCGGGGCGGCAACGCCGCGACCGGCGTCCCCGCCGCTGCCGGACCGTCGGGGAACGCGAGGCGCAGCGCCACACCCAGTACGGTCAACGACCGCTCGCCGCTGACGGTGGGAAGCCGGTCGAGCAGCGCGTCGAAGGCCCGGTCCGCATGCTGCGGGCCGAGCTGCCGCAGCGCGAGGCCCGCGTAGCCGCCGAGATCACCCTCGAGGAACGGCACCCAGTCACCCTCGACCGGCCCGGTGGCGGCGTCGTCGTGCGGCGCTGACGCCCAGCTCAACAGCTCCTCGACGGTCGCCGGATCGGCTGCCGCGCCGAGGACCCGGACCCGACCGATCGCGGCGGCCCAGCGCAGCACCGGGCGCGGATCGGCCAACCAACGAACGTCCGGCGCGGCACCCAGCAGCCCCGACGCCACCAGCATGGTGGCCACCTCGCCGGGGGTCGACTCGACGCCCGGTTCCGCAGCGGCGTCGATCGCGCCGGCCAGCGCGGACACACTACCGTCGGCGTCCTCCGGAAACCAGGCGAGGACGTACGCCGCGACCGTCCGCACGCCCGAATCGGAGTGCTTCAGCAGAGCGCGGAACACGGGGACGCCGGCGCGCACCGCATCGTAGGTGGCCAGGTCGACGTACGCCCACAGCCGACTCTGCTCCGCCGCGGACAGGGACTCGACGTAGGTGTACTCGACGTACTCCTTCTTCGACTCGTCGGTGCCGGTCCACGGTGGCGGCTTGGCGGCGAGCAGCTCGCGCCCGCCCTCGGCGACCCGGCGATACTCGGCCACCGGGAAGCCCTCCGGGAGCACACCCTCGTCGTACCCGACGGCCAGGGCGCTCAGCAGCCCGGCCACCGCCGCCGGGTCCGGGGTGGCCGGATCGGCGAGCAGTTCCAGCAGGAACGGCACCGCGTACGCGCTCGCCTCGAAGCGATTGCCCTGGTGGAAGACGTTGGTGTAGAGGTCGCCCAGGGCCTCGTCCCGGGTGGCCGGGTCGGGGGAGAGCAGGGCGCGCAGTTGCCCGGGCACGTCGTCGGCTGCCCCGTAGGCGTGGCCCAGCCGCGCCCAATCGATGTCGTCAAGTCCGTCGAGCACGCGCCCATACTCTCCCGACCCGGTGACAGTCTGCGGGCCGGGACGATCAGAACTCCTCGTACACCGCCGGGTCCTGGTCCGCGAGCCGCCCGTCCGGGCGGCCCAGCGCGGTGATCGCCTCGACCTCCGCGTCGGTGAGCTTGATGCCGAAGACGTCCAGGTTCTCGACCTGCCGCTGCGGGGAGGCGGCCTTGGGCAACGGGATCACCTGGCGGGCCACGTGCCAGGCGAGGATGGTCTGCGCCGGGCTGACGCCGTGGGTGGTCGCGATCTCCCCGATGACGGGGTGCTGCTGCAGGTCGTTGCCGTGGCCGAGCGGGCTCCAGGCCTGCACGAGAATCCCGTGCTCCCGGTGGTAGTCGAGCGCGTCCTGCTGCGGGAAGTACGGATGCACCTCGATCTGGTTGACCACCGGGGCGACCCCGGTCTCGGCCACCAGCCGCTCGATGTGCTCGGGCAGGAAGTTGGACAGACCGATGTGCCGGACCAGGCCACGCTCGCGGGCCTCGATCAGCGCCCGCCACGCCTGCACGTACAGGTCGACCCTCGGGTTCGGCCAGTGGATCAGGTACAGGTCGATCCGGTCGAGGCCGGTGCGGAACACACTCTCCTCGATGGTGGTCAGCGCCTCGTCGTAGCTGTGGTGCCGCCCCGGCAGCTTCGACGTGACGATCAACTCGCCGCGCAGGTCGCCCGCCGCACGAGCGGCCCGGCCAACCGCGCCCTCGTTCTCGTAGTTGAAGGCCGAGTCGAGCAACCGGTAACCCGCACGGATTGCCTGCCCGATCGCGTCGACACCCGCCGAGCCGTTCAGTTGGTACGTGCCGAGCCCGATCGCCGGCAGGGTGGTGCCGTCGGCTGCCGTCAGGTGGGGAATCGTCATGATCGGACCCTACCCGCACGTGGGGGCGTCGCGGATGGCGAGTGCGGCTTGGATGAGCGCGGCGTGGGTCAGAGTCTGGGGGTAGTTGCCGAGGTGGGCACCCGTCGCGGGGTTCATCTCCTCGGCGTAGAGGCCGAGTGGGCTGGCGTGGTCGACCATGGCCTGGAACAGTTCGACGGCCTCGCGGCGACGCCCGGTGCGGGCAAGGGCCTGAACGAGCCAGAACGAGCAGGGCAGGAACACGTTCTCGGTGCCGGGGAGGCCGTCACGTCCGGGCGGGTAGCGGTAGAGCAGTGGACCGCCGGCGGACAGCCTGTCCCGGATGGCGTCGATGGTGCCGCGTACCCGGGGCGACTCGGCCGGGTCCATGTCGAGCAGCGGCAGGACGAGCAGAGCCGCGTCGAGATCCTGGGAGCCGTAGCTGCGGACGTAGCTGGCCGTCGTCGGGTCGAAGCCGCGCGTCCGGACGTCGGCGGCGATGGCATCTCGGGACTTCTGCCAGCGTCGACGTTGACGGTTCGACAGGGGGTGCGTGTCGGCAATGGCCAGGGCGCGGTCCAGGGCGAGCCAGCCCATGAGCTTGGAATGGACGTGTTGGGCGGGCTCCCGTACCTCCCAGATGCCGGCATCGGGCTCCTGCCAACAACCGGCGACCACATCGGCGAAACCGCGCACTGCCCGCCACGTCTCGGCGTAGAGGCGGTGTCCGGCCTGAGCGAACGCCCAGGCGGCGTCGATCACCCAGCCGTAGCCGTCGAGCTGGTGTTGACCGGCGGCACCGTTACCCATCCGTACCGGAAGGCTCCCGAGGTAGCCGGGCCAACCGGACAGTTCTCGTTCCGCTGGCACGTGCCGGCCATGCAGGGTGAGTAGCGCCGGCAGGCGTGGCCGTTGCAACCGGCTGGCGTGCAACAGCCACGCGAGGAACCCGCGAGCCTCGTCGGTCTTTCCGACACTGAGGAAGGCGCTGACGCCGATGCTGGCGTCACGGGGCCAGACATAGCGGTAGTCCCAGTTACGTCCCCCGCCGGGATCCTCGGGCAACGAGGTGGTGGGTGCGGCCACCGGCGCCCCCGAGGGTGAGTAGGTCAGCAGCCGCAAGGTGAGCAGGCTTCGGGTGACGTGTTCCCGGCAAGGTAGCCGCTCGTCGATTTCTGCGGTCCAGGCCCGCCAGCGGGCCTCGTCTTCGACGAGCAGTTCCCAGGCGGCCGTCGGCTCGACGTGGATCACCGGTTCGCGGTGAGCCACGGCCAGTACGAGGGTGACTGGACGGCCTGGCCTGACCGTGATCGAGGTGGGCTGACCGGGTTCGATTCTGAACGTGGGCGTGCTGTCCAACGCGACCGCAAGCGCCCCCCACTCACACACGACGGCCTGGCGCCGGTGGTGGACTCGGGGCCGGCGGTGCCGTGCGCCAAGGCGGGGATCGAACTCCACCACCGCGTCGACCGCTGCCCGCTCGGCCGACAGCCGTCGCACGATCAGTGTCGTGGGCAGCAGGCGACCGCTGACCTCCGCCACCATCGCCTCCGTGAGGCGCAGCCGGCCACTGCCCACCGCCCAGGTGGTCTCCAGGGTGGCGGTGTGCGGTCGGTAACGTCGGTCGACGACCGTGGCCGGCCGAGCCGGGCCGACTCGGAACGTGCCGGCATCCGGGCCCCCGACCAGCCGGCCGAACAGGGGATCGCCGTCAAAACGTGGTACGCAGAGCCAGTCCATCCCACCGTCACTCGCGACCAGGGCGGCGGTGCGCGTGTCACCCAGCAGACCGTAGTCGCTGATCGGTGGCCCATCAGTCATGGAGACCGCTCCCTGCCGAGCCGTGCTGGCGAGCAGCGGGTCACCTGGCTTGCAGGAGCAGCCCGAGACAGGCCCCGTAGATGACGTGCACGACAGCCGTGACCAGGGGAGTCTGGATGCCGTAGTTGAGAGCGAACAGCCCGGGCGGCTCCAACACCGCCCTGCTGGCCGGCCCCGCCCGTTGCGAGGCCATCCGCGGGTGGACACCAGGAAGCAGCGGCAGAATCACCGTCAGCGCGATCCCGACGTGCACAATCCCGAACAGCCCACCGATCCACCAGTTGGCGCGGTCCAACAGCGCGAACGTGGCCGCGTAACCGAGGGCGAAACCCTGACCGGCGCCGAGGTGGAGGAAGAACCCGACGACCCGGGCCCGATCCGGATCCTCGGTGACGAAGGCCCCGAGCACCAGGGGAAGGTCGAGCCGAGTGAGGCCGGCCAGTTGAGCGGTGATCATCGCCGCGGTGAGCGCCGCGGTGGCGACCAACCCGAACAACGCCCATCCGGCCCAGTCCATCTCAGCAGTCGTCGACGGCGCGGGTGTGCTCGGTCATCGGTCCACCCTCCGGCTGAACAGCGCCAATCCCACGGCCCGGACCGGACACCCGCCCACGGGCGCCGGTTTCTCACCATAAGCCACCGGACCTGTCGCGCTGACCTGCTCGCCCCAGACGTGCCGTGACGAGTTGGCAGCAGGACGGGGTAGTTCAGCCGATGATGCGGACGTGACTGGACCCCTACCAGCCGGACTGGGCTGCCGAGACCAACCAGTCGATCAGCTCAGGGCGCCCTCGGTCGCCGCCTCGAAGACCGTCTCGACCGGCCGGACCACCTTGACCATCGAGGCGAGGTACTCCCGCGTCTCCGGATCGGTGGAGTAGACGATCGTGCCCTGCATCCCTCGGGTCAGCAGGACCTTGTAGGTGTTGCGAATCAGCAGATCGGCTTCGGTGTCGCTGACCAACTTGCGACTGCGGAAGGCCGGATCCTTCGACTCCTCGCGTCGAGTCACCAGACGGCCGTCCCGCGCCACCAGATCCGGTCCGATGATGACGCCCGACCAGGTGTACTCGAAGCCCTGCGCCGTGTAGACACAGCCCACCTGGCCGAAGCCGTTCGGGTCGGTGGCCCAGAACGCGCTGCCTGGTGCCTCGCCGACGCTGCGGTCGCTCTTGACGTTCCAGGGCCTCGACCAGCCGCCGACCTGCACGTCCGGCACCAGGGTGTCGTCAGGACGCGGGTCGCTCCACGGCCAGCAGTACCCGGCGGACATGCGGGCCGTCAGACCGGCGGCCTGCTTCCTGGCGAGAGAGGCCTCCAACTCCTGCGGCGACTCGGCGAGACGCAGGTCGACTCTCCCGTCGCCGGTCCAGACCGACGGCTCACCGCCGTCGAGCCCGAGCAGGTCAACGACCCATTGCTCGTACGCCTCGCTGCCGCCGCAACGGAACTGGCTGTGCAGAGACACCACCTCGACGTCAAGGTTGAGCTGCTTCGCGTACGACGAGATGACCTCGACGTTGCCCAACTCACCCGGCTTGACTACCTGGTGCTCATCGAGCAGAAAGACCGGCACCCGGGCGGCGGCGATAAGCTCGTCGATTTGCGAACGAGCCTTCTCCCGCTTTGCTTTCGTGGTGAAGCGGTTGACGGAGGTTTCCCGGATGCGGTGCGCCTCGTCGCAGATCAGGACGTCCAGACCGTTGCGTTCGGCGGACATGAAGCTGTTGAAGTAGCTGAACAGGTTCTTGAGCCGGGTCGAGCCCTTGCCTGCGTACCGGCGCAACGTCTGGGTGAACGACCGCGAGCCCGTCGCGTGCATGACGGAGCGGTTCTGGCGTGCCAACTCACCGAGCACCGACAGCGCGATCACGCTCTTGCCGCTGCCCGGTCCACCCGATACGACAACGACCGATTTCCGATCCGCCGATCGGGCGCGCTCCACGGCGTGCAGCACCAACTCGTAAGCAACACGCTGCTGATCCAGCAGCGTGAAGTGCGACCGGCCCTTCAGCTCCTGCGCGGCGTACCTGAGCAGATGACGACTGGGTCGAACGGAGCTGGTGAGGAAGCGGTCTGCGGCCCCAGCGCCTGACGTCGGGGCGAGATGGGTGCGTAGGTAATCGATGAACTGGCCGCGCCGCTGCTTCGTGAAGATTCGGCTCTGCTCGGTCGACGCGCGATCGAACAGGTCACTGATGTCGCGGTCGACCGCGTTGTGCAGATATGCCGCCCCACGGATCGGGTTCCGTTCCGCAGCGAGAACGCCGAGAAAGTCCGTCAGGTACTCACAGTAGAGCTCAACTTGGACGCCGGGGTGGAGCCGTGGGCCGCGCGCGTGCTCCACCGCCACCAGGTCGTCGGAGCCTTCGTAGGACTCGGCGTAGGACCACTGCTTCAACTCCACGACAACGTAGGAATCGTCGGCCGTCCTCGGATCCACACCGGCGAGCACCACGTCGACCCGCTTGCTGGTCAGTGGCAACTGGTACTCGATCAGCATCTCGACCTGGCTCAGCCCAGCATCGGCGAGATCCTGGCCCAGCACCTCAAGGCTGCGCGACCAGGAACGGCGTTCTGCCGGGCTCACGTTTCGGCCGATCTGCTCCGCGATCCGGTCTGCGAGAGTGCCGCTACCGACCAAGCGCAGCAGACCATCGGCGGACGTACGAAACGCTGACAACTCTTGCCCCCGGGCAGCACGAAGTGATCGTGCGCATGGGGGGCGTATCCGACAGCCGCCGGAAGCCCGTCGTGACGCGCTCCTACGTGATGGACTGTAGCGAAGAGATCAACTCAGCGCCATGCTGACGCTGCCTGCGGCTACCGTTTCGAGGCCGAACCGCGAGCTTGGTCAACGGGGTAGCGGCGTGCCGAATCCTCGAGCTTGGTCAGAGCCGCCTCCACCAGATCGATGCCGAGTACGTCGGCGAGCCGAGTCAAATAAATCATGACGTCACCGATCTCGGCCCTCACCCGGCTGCCTGCGTCCGGGTCGGACATGACCGCCGCAGACTGCTCCGGCGTGAGCCACTGGAACTCGGCAATCAGTTCGCCGACTTCGCCAGCGAGCGCCATCGCCAGGTTCTTGGGCGTGTGGAACTGCTGCCAGTCCCGCTCCTCCGCAAACGCCCGCACGCGGCCCGTCAGGTCATCCACGCTGAGAGGCAGACTTCATGGCGGTTGTGAACAGTAGCCAGGCCGGGTGTTCAAAGCGGAGAGTCGGACCCTCGATGTCTTTGGAGTCGCGGACAGCGACGACCTCGGAGAGGTTCAGGGCGACCTCGACGCAGTTGCCGCCGTTGTCGCCGCTGCGGGTGCTCTTGCGCCAGACGGCGCCGGTCAGGTCAGTCATGCCGCATCTCCCCGATGAGCCTCTTGATCATGTCTCTTGATTCTGCCTCGTCAAGCGCGAGGGTCACCAGACCTCTCCACGTGTCCTCGTAGGCCCTGAGCTCATCCGGCTTGTCGAGGTAGAGCGCCCCGGTAAGCGACTCGCTATAAACCACCGATGGCTCAGGTGCAGTCCGGCCGCCGTTGGTCGTCGGAAAGTCGAGGACCACGAACGAGCCGGCGACCGCTCCAGGGTGTGGCCCGGCTGCGAGCGGCACCACCTGTACGGAGACGTTGGGCAGCTCGGAAACTTCGAGCAGATGCTTAAGCTGGTCGATCATTACGCCATGATTGCCGACCAATCGGCGGAGTACCGCCTCGGAGAGCACTGCGTCCAGGCGTGGGGGCTGTGGCAGGCGACGCCTAAGCAGCGCCTGCCGTTGGAGCCGCACCTCGACTGCTTGCTCGCGCTCTTCTGGGCTAAGCCGACTCCCTGGCCGAAAGAGTCCAAGCGCGTAGGTGCGGGTCTGCAGCAATCCGGGGATCAGTGTCTCGCCGTACTCCCGCAGTCGGGCCGCGGCGGATTCCAGGCCCACGTAGAGCTCGAACCAGTTCGGCACCGCATCTCCGTACGCGTGCCACCACCCCTTCGACTTCGTCTCCGCGGCCAGCCCGCGCATCGCCTCGGTCATCTCGGGCGACACCCCGTACAGCTCGCACATCGCCTTGACGTCGAGCACCCGGACCGAGCCCTGGCCGCATTCGAGGCGCCAGATTTTCTGCCGGCTGTATTCGAGGGCTTCGGCGGCGGCGTCGAGCGTCACCCCGGCCTCGTTGCGGAACTGTCGCAGCAGCCGGCCGAGTTGTCGGCGCGGCACAGTCGATCCGATGTCGTCGGGCATCCGCACACTCCCTGGTTCCGCCACGCAACACTGCGTGACCTCCTCCTGCAACTCCTACGGGTTGCAACAAAGAAAGTCAATGCACAACGGCGAAATTGCGGTGTGGAACGTTGCCCTTCCGCTGCGGACTGTCGCACTCTGATCACACCACGGCGGCCGGCCGGTCCCCCCGAACGGCCGCCGTGCTTCCCCGAACACCCCTCGCCACTCCGAGCAGGAAGGCAGGCAGACATGAACGGCAGAAACCAGCGACCAGAGCCGCCGAGCGGTGGTGCGACCTACCGCTCCGGCGCGTACACCAGTCTGTTGCCATGGCAGGTGCGCGAGCGCCGTTTCGCGCCGACCGGGGTCGGACGTCGCGGTCTGAACCCCGACGACGTCTACGCCTTCCTCGACCGGGTCGCCGGCGACATGGCCGCCGTCTACGCCGCGCTCGCCGAGAGCCGCCGCGAGACTGCCCGGATCAAGGCCGGGCTGCGTCGCTGGCAGACCGATCAGGCCCGTGCCCGCAACGAGCGGGGCCAGGCCCAATGAGTCAGCGGTACGTCGTCCACCTGCCCGTCGTCGCCAACGACCTGCCTGCCGCGCAACGCCTGGCCCGGGTCATCGGCCGGTGGATGCTGGTGCTGCCGATGACCGACCCGGGGGAGACCACCGTCTCCGAAGAGGACCAGCAGTTCCTCCGTCACCGGGTCTTCTGCGACCTGCGGATGCCGGGCGGTCGGCGCTGCCTTCTCCGCGACAGTCACGACGGCCCCTGCTCCCGCCGCTTGCGCCGATGAGGGGTGCGAATCCGGAGATAAACGGCGCTAGCGGCTCGACCGCTGCGCTTTCATTTATCGCAGGCCGCCAGTTGACGGACCTGTCCGCCGCTGACGGAAACGACGCCGTGATGCCTTCGCGAAGTGCGGCAGCACGTGCGTCGTCGAACCTGTCCAGCACCTTCCCATGCGGAGGTCGGTGCTGCGGGCCGTATGGATTGGCTGGATTGGCTCAGAGCACGGCTTCAGTACGAGCGCGTGATCGCGGCGTGGGTGCCGGCGACAACGCTGGCGTTGTGTCGCTCGACGCCACGGGCTGCGAGTAGGGAACCCAGGACCAGGTAGGCGATCCAGGTCAGGGGCATCGTCACGATGCCGACGAAAACGAATATGAGGAAGAAGTTGATCCAGAAGAGCCCCCAGAAGGACAGCATCAGGATCACCCCGGAAGAGGTTCGACCGGCATACAGGTTGCCCACGCCGAAGATGCCGAAGAGTCCCAGGACCAGCTCGAGGGCGACGGCAGCACCGGCAGATTTCTGCGGTACGAGCACCGCCTGGGGCCCGACGTACACCGACTGCGTCGGGACCGGAGCGTGCTGCTGAGCAACGGGGACCGGTAGATGTGCGGTCTGCGCCGGCTGCCACTGTTGATGGGGGTCGGGATGAGTCACTGCACGAGTCTCGCGTGAGAACAGTCGGCGAGTCACCCTCCGTTTGGTCCCGCGCATCGGACTGCAAGGGCACGTTCGCGTTCCTTGTGGCTCAGCATCCCGCCGAGGCGGTAGAGCACGCGGGCGTACTCCTTGGTCTGCAGGAGCCCAGGGATGAGCGACTCGTCGTAACGGCGGAGGTGGGTGGCGGCGGACTCCAGCCCTCCCCGTACAGGTCGAACCGGCTCGGCACCGCAACGCCTGTCCGGGTCATCGGTTGCTGGATGCCAATGCTGCCGATGGCGGACCCGGAGGAAGCCACCGTCTCCGAAGAGGACCAGCAGTTCCTCCGTCACCGGGTCTTTTGCGACCTGCGGCTTCCTGGCGGCCGGCGCTGCCTGCTCCGCGACGGCCACGACGGCGGCTGCTCCCGCCGCTTGCGGCGATGAGGGAAGCGGTGCCAGCGGTCGGGCAGTGTGGACGTGGCCGATCTGGCGGGCCATGATGCGGCGGCAGGCCGGGGCTGTGGCAGGCTCCGCCGGTGACGATCACGACGGCAGGCGCGCGATTTCTCGCCGCCTTCAACGACATTGAGAAGCACTTCCGGTCTACTCTGCGGGCTGATGTGGCGGTGGGGTTCGCCCAACTGATCCGGGACTATGGGCAGCGGAGGCCTCTGTCGCACCATCAGAAGAATGCCCTGGTCGCGTTCGCCTCGCTGCGGAACGCGATCAGCCACGGCACCTACTACGGTGGCCGACCGATCGCCGACCCGGTCGAGGTCGTCGTGCAGGAGATCGAGCATCTCCGACAGCAGATCATCGAGCCGCCGTTGGCGCTGACCGTCCTCAAATCCGGCAATGTCTGCCGGGTGCATCCGGACGATCCGATCAGCATCGCGCTGGAACACGTTCGTGCCTTCGGGTACTCACAGTTGCCGGTGTACGACGACGCCTACGTGGGCGTGCTGACCACCAACGCCATCGCGCGGTGGCTCGCCGATCAGTTGGTCAAGAACACGGGAATTGCCGAGGAGGAGCCGGTCCGGCAGGTGCTTAGTTTCGCCGAGCCCGGGGAGGACGCCGCTCTGGTCCCCAGGGCGATCACCGTGGTGGAGGCGATCGACCGGCTCAGCCGAAGCCGGCTTGCCGGGCAATTGAATACGACGCTCATCATCACTCAGAACGGGATGCGGACCGACAAGCCGTTGCGCCTGGTGGTTCCGTTCGACCTACCGATCTTGAGTAAGGCGCTCGCCTTCAACTGACAAAGCTGAAGGGCCCATCGAACAGCACCGGCTCGCCCGGCTGGCCCTCGCCCGGTTCGGTTTCCTCCGGACCCGGGAGGACCGCCGCACCGCCGTGCTCGCGCTCGTCGACTCCCGCCGGCTCTACACGCACCCGACCGTGAGCCGGTACGCCTGGCCCGAGGGGGCAGACCCGCAAACGCACCGCGCGTACCGGGTCACTCAGGCCAGCAATGACCGCGCGTTCGAGGAGGTGCCGCCCGAGGAGGTGGCCAACGCTCTCGTGCACGTGCTGCAGGGCGTACCGGTCATGGCACAGGAGCGGCTGCTGCGCGCCGGCCTGGAGCGGCTCGGCTACCGCCGGCGCACCGACAAGATCGACAAACTACTTCGGTACGGGCTGCACGTCGCCCTGACCGGTGGCCGTCTCCGCCTCGACTCGGAGGGACGCCTCACCCTGGCCTGACGAGAACCGTCCTCGACTATCCGTCGTGGTGAATTACCTGGTCAGCCCGGAGCGTGACCATGGCGACGGTACGGCCATCGGCGTCAGCGAACTCGACCTCGTACGCGGTCGAGGGGCTACTGAAGATATGAACGACCGTCCCCACTGCCCCGGCAGGCAGTTGCTCTGCCGGCATGGCTTCTCGGAGTTCAACCACGTCGTACAGCTCCAACAGGTCATCCTTCCTTGGGCGGGAACGAGATGGTGACCATCCGAGGAGAAGATGTCCCGTTCTCCAGTATCCAGGCTGTGCGGACGGTGATCGTGCCACCGGGCCCGGTCAGGGGAAGGTCCACGGACCACCGCTGACCGAACTCGTCTGCCTTGCCCAGCAAGGGCTTGCCGGCGAGTACGCCTTCGCGGATCTGCTGCATGATTACGTCGGCGTCGTCCGGGCCGAGGCCAGTGACGGAGTTGATGACGCGGTACTTGTTTTTGCCGACAGGGTGGTCTGGGTTCATGGCGTAGGCGGTGATCTTTCTAGAGTCGATCTCGGCCTTACTGAAGTCCGGTCGCCTGGGATCACCCGGAAGCTTTGTCGGCCCGGGACCGTCGGGCCTTTGCGGGCCGGGTGACTGTTTCTGGAGTCGTCCCAGTGCCTGCTTGAGCTTTTCGATGAGGTCGCCGAGTCGGCGGATCTCTGGGATGAGCCGGCGCAGGCTGGCCAGCAGCCCACGCAGCAGCCGCGCGATCCGTGCACCCCAGGACGCGACAAGTGTCGTGACCTGTTCGACGACCAGTGGTGTGGCCAGTCCGCCGGTGATGACGAGTTCGCCCGCGTACACGATGAGGCGGGACACGCAGGCGGCGACGGCGTCGCGGACCAGGAGCCGGACGGCGGCCACCAGGCCGGCGGCGCCTTCGGTGATCGCGGCCATGGTGTCGGCGCCCTGGGCGAGGCCGTTGATGGCCTGCTGCTGCTCGGCGGACCAGGCCCGGTACGCGGACGCCGCGCTGCCACCCCAGTTGGCGAGATCGTCGCGGACGGCGCGGGCAAGAGCGGTGGCATCCTCGCGGAGGGATCCTGCGACGTTGCGCCAGGTCTGGGCGTGGGCGGTGATCTGCGCGGGGTCGCCGGCGAGCCAGTTCAACGCCTCGCTGAGGGGCCTGACGTGTTCGATGAGCCAGGCGATCCCGTACTGCAACAGGGCACCGACCGGGTCGGAGACGAAGGCGAGGGCGTCGAGGCCGGCGCTGACGACACCGAGGCTGCCGTCGATCCAACTGCCGTTGCGCACACCCTGCGCGATGAGCTCGATGTCCTCGCAGATCCAGACGCCGGCCCACGCGTTGGGTGGGGCGGCCGACGCGGTGGCGATGAGCGGGTTCGTCGTCACCGCCGCTGCCGTGTCTGATCGAGCAGGTGGCTGGCGCGGGCGTCGGAGCCCCGGTAGCGATCCGCGCTGAGCCGGAGCCTTCCGGCGGTGTCCCGCGCTGATTCGGTGGCCGCGCCGACGCCGTCGACGAGGGTGCGCTGCAGGCCGTCGAGCAGCACCGGCATCATGGCGCAGAGCTGCCCGTACGCTTCGCCGCCCAATCGGACGTGTTGGCCGGCCTGCCGGGCGGTGTCGAGGTTGCCGGCGCAGCGGTCGAGGCGTACGGCATGGGCCGTCAGGTCGTTCGGGTCGACCTGGATGCCGTCACCGGCGGGCATCGCTGTGCCCCTCGTCGCGGCTCAGCCGGCTGCGGTAGGAGTCGATGACGGCCTGGGCGCTTGCGCCGTCGCCGAGGGACTCCACCGCTGCTGCACTGACCTGCCGGAGCAGGTCGGCGCCCGCGGCTCGGGTGGTCTCCAGGATCTGCCGGGCGGTGCCTGCCGCGGATTGTTGCCGGGTGCGCTCGTCGAGCCGAAGGTCGATCAGCAGGCCGGCTGAGTCGACGGTGACTTCGACGGTCCGGTCGACGTTGCGGGCGGTGCCGGTGAGGCCCCGCATCCTCGCCGACAGCATCTTCGCCCGCTCTGCCTGTTCGGCGAGCGACGACTCCCACTCGTCGAGCCGGCGCTGCGCCGCGTCGAGCGCAGCCTCGTCCGCCCACATGTCGACCCTCCCCAAGGGACTACTACCGGCGAGGCCGGTGAGATCACCGTGACGCTATCAACCGGTGACGATGTGTGCAGGCCCCGACGTGTGGACCGCCGCCGGCCCGTGCGCCTTACGATCATGGGCATGCGGACCGAGCCCTCCGGCGTGGCCTCTGCGCTTGAGCTGGGATCGCTTCCGCTCACGCCGGACGTCGCGGACGTCTACCGCGACCTTCTGAAAACAGCGCCCGTAGCGCAGCGGGAGTTCCTGTCCACCGCGTCACCGCAGGTGGCTCGGGCGCTCGCGGGGCTGCTGACCAGCGGCGCGGTGCACCGCGACACGGCCGGTGTGCTGCACGTCCGGCCGCCGCGTAGCGCGCTGGAGAGCTGGGCAGCGCAGCGGGAGATGGAGGCCGCCCGGGCCCGTGCCACGGCGGAGACGCTGTCCGGGCTCTACACGGCGGTCCACGGAACGGGGGCCGCATTCGTCGAGGTCATCGAGGGCAAGTACGCCGCCCGCGAGCTGTTCCGCCAGTTGCAGACCGGTGCCCGCACCGAGGTACGGGGTCTGGAGCGTGGGCCGTACCTGCGCGACACCGCGCGGGTCCCGGAGGAGGCGCAGTACGACGCGCTGAGTCGGGGCCTGCGCTACCGCTGTGTCTACGAGGGTGAGCTGCTGTACGACGAGGCGATGCTGGCGGCGGTGCGTTCCGCTGTCGCCGCCGGTGAGCAGGCTCGGGTCTTCCCGGAGCTTCCGCTGAAGATGATGCTGACCGACGCCGATCGTGGCCTCATCATCCTGCCGCGTGCCAGCGGCGACGACGCCGACGCGATGCTGGTGTATGGCTCCCGTCTGCTGGACGGGCTGTCCGAGTTGTTCGAGGTGTTCTGGCGGCTCGGTGCGCCGATCCACGCCACCGCCGACACCGCCGAACCGGACGCCGAACCGACCGCGGCCACCCAGCGGTTGCTCGCGCTGCTCACCGCGGGCTTGACCGACGAGGCCATCGCCCGCGACCTCGGCATCAGCAACCGCACGGTGCACCGTCGGGTCAGTCGCCTGCAGGAACTGCTCGGCGCGCGCAGCCGGTTTCAGCTCGGCGTGCAGGCCAGTCGCCGTGGCTGGCTGTGACTGGCGGGATCCTGCCATGGCTGGTCTTCGTCAGCACGGGACCACATCGGCGAAACACTCCTGGTCCAGGGTGAAGGCCATTCGATCATCCGCTCCATGAGAGGACGGGACGATGCCCCATCCCACGACCGGGTCGCACCGCCCACACCGCGTGCGCCGGCCGGCTGCCTTCCTCGCCGCGACACTGGTCGCGGCTGTCCTGAGCAGCGGTGCGGCCGTGACTCCGGCCGCCGCGGCCAAGGCCGCCGAGCCGGACACCGCCGCCCTGGCCGCGTCACTCACCACCCAGCGGCCCTCCTGGGAGCCGTGCGGGTTGGCCGATGTCAGCCCCGAGGACGAGGCGCAACTGCGGCTGAGCTGCGCGACGGTCACCGTGCCGCGTGACTGGCACAACCCGCGCGACGGAAAGACGATCCAGGTCCGGATCAGCCGTACCGTCGCTTCCGGCGGCGACCGCAAGGGCATCCTGTTGGTCAACCCGGGCGGACCCGGTGGCAGCGGACTGTCCCTGGCACCGTACGTGGCGCGGTCCGCGCCGACCCTCGCCGAGCACTACGACGTGATCGGCTTCGACCCCCGTGGCGTCGGTCAGAGCACCCCGTTGCTCTGCTCGGTCACCTACCGCGACACCGACGTCACCACCGACCAGATCACCCAGGCCAATGTCGCCGGCTGTCGCAACACCGAGCTGACGAAGTACATCACCACCGAGCAGACCACCTACGACCTGGATTTCATCCGGGTGCTGCTGGGGGAGCGGAAGCTCAACTACCTCGGCTACTCGTACGGCACCTGGCTCGGCACCTGGTACGCGGCGACGTTCCCGAGCCGCACCGGCCGGATGGTGCTCGACTCGGTGGCCGCCGTCGGCTCGCCCACCCTGCAGGAGACCTGGGACCTGCAACCGTTCACCCGTGACCGGGCGTTCCAGGAACAGTTGCTGCCGTACATGGCTCGTCACGACGACCTGTACGGCCGCGGCACCGACCCGATGGCGATCCGGGAGATGTTCGAGCGGGCCGGCGGCACCCGGATCGGCATGGGGCCGTTCATGTTCGGGTACTTCATCCTCGGCGCCCTCTACGACACCCAGAACTACCCGGCCGCCGCGGCAGCGGTGAACACGGTGATCCAGTACTACGAGGAGTGGAACGGCTGGACGCCCGAGCAGATTCTCAGCGCGGCGACGACGAAGATGCTCGCCGCGCCGGGGATCACCGCCGACGACCGGGCGTACATCGAGCAGTCGCGGGTCAGCGCCGAGGCGGCTCTGAAGACCCAGCCTGGCCAGGTTCGGCTGCCGCAGGGCACCGACGAGTACACGTACGACATCGACTATGTCTTCGAGGTGATCCGCTGCCAGGACGGGCAGTGGAACGACAGCGTCGCGCACTGGAACGCGTTCAGCCGTCGCCTGACCCGCGACGCCCCGCTGGTCGCCCCGTTCCTGCAGAACCCGCCGGCCTGCGCGTACTGGCCGACCAGCAACCGGATGCCGACGTTCGACAAGAAGACGTTCCCCAAGGTGCTGATGTTGCAGGACGAACTCGACGTCGCCACGGCGTACGAGGGTGCGTTGGCGGCGTCGAAGAAGTTGCCCGGCGCCTCGATGATCAGCGTCGACAACGAGGGCAGCCACGGGGTGTTCCCGTACTACACGTCGTGCGTGGACGACCCGGTGTACGCCTACCTGCTGGACGGTCGGCTGCCCGCCGAGACGTACACCGGGTGCCAGGCGGTGCCACTTCCTGGCGAAACGGCCGTCTTCGAGGTAGGCGGCAAGTTGACCGGCAAGGGGACGGTACGGACCCAACTGATCAGCGACGACATGCGGGCGGCGAACCGCATGCTCAAGCGGATGCTGCGTACCGAGCCGGGTCCCTCGTACCCGGAGTAGGTGGCCGTGGTGTGCGGGCGGTGCCGGCCGCCCGCACACTCCGTCGACGCCCCGCCTGATGCGCTTCGGTGTCGCGCGCCAACCTCTGCCGCGGCGCAGAGCAGACGCCGCCGAGAGCGCAGACCCGCAGCGGGCGACGGGAGTGTCACTTCTTCTTCATGACGGCCTCGCGCCAGATCAGGCCCGCGATGCTCGGCCTGACGTCGGTGGTGATCACCGCCATCGCCCGCCGGACGAACCGGTCGTCGGTCAACTGCGCCACCATGCTCGCCGCCAGATCAGCGCGTGCCGTGAACAGGCCGTCGGCGACGTTCTCCTCAACGTGGTAGCGCGTGGGGGCCGGGTGGTCGAACAGCCCGGACGGCCGGACGATGGTCCAGTCCAGTTCACTGTCGCGGACGAGGGACTCCATGCGTCGCATGTCCTCGTGCGCGGTGCGGCCCATCTTGCGGTTGAACAGCGGATCCATGACGTTGTTGAAGAAGAACTCGCCGGTCGGTCGCCAGGTGGGATCCAGGACGCTGGAGCTGACGGTGACCAGGCGCTTCACGCCGTGACGGTGCATCGCGGCCAGGATGTTGGCGTTGCCCTGCGAGTACACCGTGATCGGCTTCGGGGTGAGCGGGACACCGAGGCTGGACAGGATGGCGTCGCTGCCGGCGACGGCCCGTTGCACCGCGTCCGGGTCCGCGACGTCGGCACTGACCACGGTGAGGCCACTGCGGGGCTGGACGTTGTGTGGGCGGCGGGTGACCGCGACGACCTCGTGGCCCGCGGCCAGGGCCTGCTCGGTGATCTGACGGCCGGTGGGGCCGGTGGCGCCGAAGACGACGGTTCGCATCTGCTCGCTCCTCGTTGCGGGGTTGATGGCGTTGACCGTGGCACCGAGGAGGGACATTATTCAACCGTGTTGAATAAGACCCGAGGCCGACCCCGGGTATCCGGGCACGACGGTCCGGGCGAATCGCCACCGCCGCCGGCGTCGACTCGGCGCTCAGCAGCTATCACTTCGGCTCCAAGCAGGGCCTCTTCAGCCAGTCGCTCAACCTGCTGTGCGTCGACCCCACCGCTGTCGACCAGGCCTGCAGGGTGATCAGGCCGGCCTGGCCGACCGCCTGCTCGACTCGTTCACCGGTCTGTGGGAGGCTGCCGCGCCCGCGGAGAACCGGATGGCCGCCCAGGACGACGACACGATGCGCGCCCTGCGCGACTATCTGGACGGTGAGCTGCGCCTCCGCATTGCTGAATTTCTCGGCGGACCCGACGCGACGCAACGCGACGCGCCACCGCCGCGGTCGGGGTGCTGAGTGGGCTGATCTTCACGCGGTACCTGAACCCGATCGGCGCGCTCTCCCCGGCCGACGTCCGGCAACTCTTCGGGCCGGCGCTGCGGGCCGCCCTGCACGGTCGACCCCGCCGGGCCTGACGTCGGCGCCACCTGATGCGGGCGTTTCCGGGGCGTTCGAAAGCCATGGACACAGGTCTTGCGGCGGTCATCGTATACAACATACGCTCCCCGAATCCCCCACTCGAGGAGCTCTTCATGACGAACCTCTCCGTCAGCGCAACGAGCCTGCCCCGCCGTCGTGTCCTCCGGGTCGCTGTGGCGGCGGCTGCTGTTGTCTGCACGGTCGTTGCCTGCTCACCGGTGTCGAACAGCGGGGACGGCGACCAGTCCGGCGGCAACCAGTCGGCAGGCCAGGATTCCTTCGGTACGCCGGCCGACCCCGCCGCTGTGAAGCAGGGCGGCAAGCTCGTCATCGCCCTCTCCGCGGAGCCCGACGCGCTGGACCCGACACTGTCGCGAAGCCTCTACTCCCGCTACGTCTTCCAGGCGATGTGCCAGAAGCTCTACGACGTCAACGAGCAGGCGCAGGTCGTACCGCAGCTCGCCACCGCCCTGCCCACCACGAGCAGTGACGGCCGCACGGTGACCATCCCGCTGCGTCCGGGCGTGCGCTTCGCGGACGGGACGCCGTTCGACTCCGCCGCGGTGAAGGCCACCCTGCAGCGACACCTCACCAACGCCCGGTCGGCGCGCAAGAGCGAACTCGGCCCCATCGACGGCGTCGACACCCCTGACGCGCAGACCGTCGTCCTTCGACTGAAGCAGCCGTTCGCGCCCCTGCTCGGCGCCCTCGCCGACCGGGCCGGGATGATCATGAGTGCCAAGGCGCTGCAGAGCCTCGGCGACGACTTCGCCTCGGCGCCGGTCTGCGTCGGCCCCTTCAAGTTCGCCAAGCGGGTGCCGCAGAACTCGATCGAGGTCGTGAAGGACCCGAACTACTACGAGGCGAACGCGGTCCACCTCGACACCATCACGTGGCGCATTCTCAGCGACGCGAGCATCCGCGCCGCCAACCTGCGCTCCGGCGACGCGCAGGTCGCCGACAGCGTCTCCACCCAGGACGTCGCCTCCCTGCGGCAGGACGCGTCGGTCGCCGTGCTGCAGTCACAGTCCCTCGGCTACCAGGGCCTCACGATCAACATCGGCAACGTCGACGGCGTCGGCACCGCGCCCAAGCCCATCAACCGCCCGTTGGCCCAGAATGCGAAGGTGCGGCAGGCCTTCGAGCACTCCATCGACCGCAAGGCGCTTGTCGACGCCGTCTTCAACGGTGAGCACGCAGTGGCCTGCTCGCCGATCTCACCCGCGAGCTCGTTCTCGTCGCCCGAGGCGCAGACCTGCCCGGCGCACGACCCCGCCAAGGCCAAGCAGTTGCTCGCCGAGGCGGGTGTGCAGACGCCGTACACGGTCACGATGCTCGCCTCGAACACGCCCGACACGCTGCGCCTCGCGCAGGCGCTGCAGTCCATGCTCAAGGACGGCGGATTCGACCTCAAGATCAACCCGGTGGAGTACTCGTCGCTCCTCGACGAGCAGGATCGCGGCAACTTCGAGCTGCTGCAGCTGGGTTGGAGCGGACGGATCGACCCGGACGCCAACATCACGAACTTCGTCGGCACCAGGGCCAGCCAGAACGTCTCCGGCTACAGCAACCCCCAGCTCGACACCCTGCTGACCCAGGCCCGCCAGGCCGGCGACATCGAAGAGCGCAAGAAGCTGTACGGGCAGGCGGTAACGCTGCTCCAGCAGGACGACGCGCTGATCTACCTCTACCGGCAGCGGAACCTGACCGCCGTGAGCAAGCAGATCCAGGGCCTGCAGGTCTTCCCGGACGGTGTGATCCGGGCAGCCTTCGCCGGCTTCGCCAAGTAGGTCACCGTGGCCCGGTATCTCCTCACGCGCGCCTGGCAGTCGGCGCTGACACTGCTGCTGTCGACGATCGTGGTGTTCGTCGGCGTGCGGGCGCTGCCCGGCGACCCGGCCCTCGCGCTGGCCGGGGAGGACCGGTCGCCCGAGGCGCTGGAGGCCATCCGTCGGCACTACGGGCTGGACCAGCCGCTGCCGGTCCAGTTCGCGCAGTACGTGGAACGCCTGGTGCAGGGCGACTTCGGGGTGTCGATCCGGACCGGTACGCCAGTCTCGTCGATGCTCACGACCGCCCTGCCGGTGACCGTCGAGCTGTCCGTACTGGCGATCCTCATCGCCGCGGCGCTCGGGGTCGGCGCCGGTGTGCTCGCAGCGGTCCGCCGCGGGCGCCCGGCGGAGTGGCTCGCCAACGGCCTGGCCCTGATCGGCCTGTCGGTGCCGCACTTCTGGCTCGGGCTGCTCGCGATCCTCTACCTCTCCGTGGCGACCGGCCTGTTCCCCGCCTCCGGCTTCGTGCCGTTCCTGGAGGACCCCGTGGACAACCTGCACCACATCGTCCTGCCGGCCGTGATCCTCGGGACTGGCCTCGCCGCCATCATCATGCGGCAGACCCGGTCGGCGATGCTGGATTCCCTGTCCTCCGACTACGTGCGGACGGCGAAGGCGAAGGGCCTGCGGCCGCGCGCCGTCATCACCCGACACGCCCTGCGGAACAGCCTCATCGTGGTGGTGACCGTCGTGGGCCTTCAACTCGGCGGTCTGATCTCGGGCGCGGTCGTCACCGAACAGATCTTCGGGCTCCCGGGCTTCGGCAAGATGACCATCGACGCGGTGTTCCAAAGGGACTACCCGGTGATCCAGGCCGTCGTCCTGCTCACCGCGACCGCCTACATCGTGATCAACTTCTTCGTGGACCTGCTCTACTCGGTCATCGACCCACGAATCCGAGTGACGGGAGATCCGGCATGACCGTTCTCACCGTGCCGATCGCGGAGACCGCCTCCGCCAGCATCACCCGGCGGACGCGCGTGCTGCGGCGGTTGCGTCGCAACCCGCTCGCCGTCGTGAGCTTCGTCGTGCTGGCACTCGCGGCCGGCATCGCGCTGCTCTCACCGTGGCTCGCGCCCTACTCCGTCGACCAGACCGACTTCGCCCGTGTGTTCGTACCTCCCGGCAGCCCCGGGCACGTGCTCGGCACCGACGACCTCGGTCGGGACGTCCTCTCCCGCATCATGCTCGGAGCGCGGGCATCGCTGCAGGTGGGGCTCCTGGCGGTGGCCACCTCCCTGGTCCTCGGGGTGCCGCTCGGGCTCGCCGCCGGTTACTTCCGGGCCTGGGACGCGGTGATCTCGCGCTTCACCGACCTGCTGCTCGCGTTTCCGTTCCTGATCATGGCGGTGGGGCTGGCCGCCATCCGGGGGGCCAGCCTGGGCAACGCCGCCGTGGCCATCGGCATCGCACAGATCCCCGGCGTGATCCGGGTCGTCCGCTCGGACACGCTGCGCCTCAAGTCACTGGACTTCGTCGCGGCGGCCGTCGTGGACGGGGCAAGCGACCTGTGGGTGCTGACCCGGCACATCCTGCCGAACGCGACGTCGGTGATCCTGGTGCAGGCCACGGTCGCCATCCCGGCCGCGATCCTCGGCGAGGCGGTGCTGTCGTTCCTCGGCCTCGGCATCCAACCCCCGGCACCCAGCCTGGGCACCATGCTGGCCACCGCCCAGCAGTTCGCCGCCCGTGCACCGTGGGCCGCGGTCCTGCCCGGCGTCGTGATCATGGGTCTGGCGTTGGCGTTCAACGTCTTCGGCGATGCCCTCCGCGACGCTCTCGACCCGAAGGGAGACCGACGATGAGCACCGTCTCCGCGCCCGTGCTGGAGATCCGCGACCTCTCGGTGTCCTTCCCGACCGAGACCGGCACCGTCTCGGCAGTCGACGGCGTCAGCCTGGATCTCGCCCCCGGGGAGATCGTCGGGATGGTGGGCGAGTCGGGGTGCGGCAAGAGCGTCACCGCGATGAGCATCGCCGGCCTGCTGCCCGGCAGCGCCCGGATCACCGGCTCGGTACGCCTCAACGGCACCGAGCTGGTCGGCGCCCGCGAGTCGGCGCTCCGGCGGGTACGCGGCCAGGAGATCGC
Organism: Micromonospora arborensis; assembly: GCF_003205615.1. GTDB lineage: Bacteria > Actinomycetota > Actinomycetes > Mycobacteriales > Micromonosporaceae > Micromonospora > Micromonospora arborensis. The sequence continues at coordinate 39,136 of NZ_PYBV01000045.1, forward strand.
CTACATCTTCCAGGAGCCGATGACGTCTTTGAACCCGGTGCTCACCGTGGGGCGTCAGATCGGGGAGGTGCTCCAGGTCCACGAGCGGATGTCCCGACGGGCGGCGCGGGCCCGCGCCGTCGAGCTGCTGACGCGCGTCGGGATCCCGTCCGCTGCCGTTCGCGTCGACGCCTATCCGCACCAGCTCTCCGGCGGGATGCGCCAGCGCGTGATGATCGCGATGGCGGTGGCCTGCGGCCCGAAGGTGCTGGTGGCCGACGAGCCCACCACCGCGCTGGACGTCACGGTCCAGGCCGGCATCCTCCAGGTGCTGCGGGACCTGCGCGACCGGCTCGGCACGAGCGTCCTCATCATCACGCACGACCTCGGTGTGATCGCCGACATCGCGGACCGCGTCGTCGTCATGTACGCGGGGCGGGTGGTGGAGCGGGCACCGGTCGACGACCTGTTCGCGCACCCGCAGCACCATTACACGGCCGGACTCCTGTCCGCGTCGCCCCAGCCGGGCCGGCACGCCGGCACGGATCGGTTGACGGAGATCCCCGGGCTGGTGCCCGTCCTGTCGTCCCAGCCGGACGCGTGCACGTTCGCGGACCGCTGCCCGGCCGCCGACGCGCGGTGCCGCGACTCCGCACCGCCGCTGGAGGGGCACGGCGGCACGGACCACCTCGCGGCCTGTTGGCACCCCTGCTCGATGGCACACCAGGAGGCGAACCGATGACGCCGCAGCCCAACGCCCTGGAGATCGAGGACCTGGTGATGCACTTCGGCCCGGTCCGCGCCGTGGACGGGGTGTCGCTCACGATCCCGAGGGGCCGGGTCACGGCACTGGTGGGGGAGAGCGGTTCCGGGAAGTCGACAGTGGGCCGATGCGTGGTGCGGCTCGTCGAGCCGACCGCGGGTACGGTCCAGATCGCCGGTACGGACGTCACCCACCTGTCCCGACGGCGGCTGCGCCCCCACCGTGGCGCGGTGTCCATCGTCTTCCAGGACCCGGCCGCGTCACTGGACCCGCGGATGCTTGTCGGCGAGATCGTGGCCGAGCCGCTGCGGCTGGCCGGAAAAGGGTTCTCCCGGCGCGAGCGGGAGGCCCGCGTCGCTGGGCAACTCGAGCGGGTGGGCCTGCGGGCCGAGGTGGCGCGTCGCTACCCCCACGAGCTGTCCGGCGGGCAACGTCAACGGGTCAGCATCGCCCGAGCACTGATCTCCGAACCCATGCTGCTCATCGCCGACGAACCGACAAGCGCGCTCGACGTGTCCGTGCAGGCGTCGGTGCTCAACCTCCTCGCCGACCTGCAACGCGACATCGGGTTCGCCTGCCTCTTCATCACCCACGACCTGTCCGCGGTCGAGTACCTGGCCGACGACATCGCCGTCATGTACCTGGGCCAACTCGTCGAGAAGGGCACCCGCGAGCGGATCTTCGCCCGGCCCGCCCACCCGTACACGCAGGCGCTGCTGTCGGCCGCGCCGGTGGCCGACCCGGTGCGCCAACGGCAGCGTCAACCGGTGCTGCTCGGCGACGACCTGCCGTCCGCGCTCGACCCGCCGTCCGGCTGCCGGTTCCGTACCCGGTGCCCGCTCGCGTTCGACAGGTGCGCGACGGAGGTGCCGGCGCAGACTCCGATCGGCGACGGCATGGCGGCCTGCCACCTGGTCCAGCCGGACGGCACCGGCCCCGACGTTCGCACCACAGATCCCAGTGAGGTGTTGTCATGACGTTCACGACCCGACCCACGTTGCAGGGCACCTTCGGCATGGTGTCCTCGACGCACTGGCTCGCCAGCCAGGCGGCGATGGGCATCCTCGAACGCGGGGGCAACGCCTTCGACGCGGCGGTCACCGCCGGGTTCGTCCTGCACGTGGTCGAGCCGCACCTGAACGGGCCGGGTGGCGAGGTGCCGGCCATCGTGGCCACCGCTCAGGACCCGAGGCCGAAGGTGCTGTGCGGTCAGGGGCCGGCACCGGCGGGCGCCACCATCGCGCACTTCCGGTCCCTCGGAATGGACCTCATCCCCGGGGCCGGGCCGCTCGCCGCGGCCGTGCCCGGCGCCGTGGACGCCTGGCTCCTGCTGCTGCGCGAGCACGGCACGCTCACCCTCGCCGAGGTGCTGGAGCCGGCGATCGGCTACGCCGGCGCCGGTCACCCGCTGCTGGGCCGCGTCGGTGACACCGTGGCGGCGGTGCGGTCGCTGTTCGAGGAACACTGGCCCACCTCCGCCGCGCTGTGGCTGCGTAACGGCCGGCCACCGGCCGCGGGGGAGATGTTCGCCAACCCGGTGTACGCGCGCACACTGAGCAGGCTGGTCGAGGCCGGGCAGGCGGCCGGCGCCGACCGGGAGGCACAGATCGAGGCGGCGCGGCGGGCCTGGAGCACGGGTTTCGTCGCCGAGGCGATCGAGACGTTCAGCCGACAGCCGTTCCGGGACTCCAGTGGACGCCCGAACGCCGGGCTCGTGACCGGCGACGACCTTGCCGCGTACTCGGCGACCTGGGAGGCGCCCGCCACCCTCGACTGGCACGGCTACTCGGTGGCGAAGACCGGTTTCTGGGGGCAGGGCCCGGTGCTGCTGGAGGCACTGGCCACCCTGGACGCGCTCGACGACCCCGGCGCGTACGACGCGGGGACCGCGGCGGGCGTCCACGCTCAGGTCGAGGCGCTCAAGCTCGCCTTCGCCGACCGCGAGGCCTGGTACGGCGACGGCACCGACGTGCCCGCCAAGGCGCTGCTCTCCCGGGAGTACGCGCGGGAGCGGGCGGCCCTGATCGGCGACCGGGCGTCGGCGGAGCTACGGCCGGGGCGTCCCGACGGGGCGCAGCCACGCCTACCGGCCCACGTCCAACCCGGTGCGGGACGTCGCACCGACTCGACGGACGCCACCACGGGGGAGCCGACCGTCCAGTCGGATGGGGTGACCCGCGGCGACACCTGTCACGTGGACGTGGTCGACCGCTGGGGCAACATGATCTCCGCGACCCCGAGTGGCGGCTGGTTGCAGAGCTCGCCCACCATTCCGGAGCTCGGTTTCCCGCTGGGGAGCCGGCTGCAGATGTTCTGGCTGGAGGAGGGGCTCGCCTCGTCGCTGGCACCGGGCCGTCGCCCGCGTACGACACTGAGCCCGACGATGGTGCACCGCGACGGGGAGCCGGTGCTGGCGTGCGGCACTCCCGGCGGCGACCAGCAGGACCAGTGGCAGCTACCGTTCCTGCTTCGCCATCTCGTCGGTGGTCAGCCCCTCCAGGAGGCCATCGACGCGCCGGCCTGGCACACGCTCAGCCTGCCGGGGTCGTTCTATCCACGGGACATGGAGCCCGGGGTCCTGGTGGTGGAGGACCGGCTCGACGACGACGTGCAGGCCACCCTGCGGGCGTACGGGCACGAGGTGCGGCGCTCCGACGGGTGGAGCCTCGGTCGGCTCTGCGCGGTGAGCCGCGACCCGGCTACGGGTGTGCTGGCGGCCGGCGCGAACCCGCGGGGGATGCAGGGCTACGCGTGCGGCCGTTAGTGGACGCCGTAGCCACCCTCGGCGTTCTCGTACGCCGCCGCGGATGCCGCGTCGAGATGGTCGAGTGCGGCCCGCTCGGCGCGGTCACCGTCGCCTGACTCGATGGCGTCCACGAGCTGGATGTGCTCGGCCCACGAGTGCGGCGCGCGTTCCGCCGCGCCCAGCCGGAAGACCCACTGGACATGGAGGTAGAGCGACTTGGCGATCGACGACAGCCAGGGGTTTCCGCTGATCTGGAGGATGCGCAGGTGCAACGCGCTGTTCAGCTCGGCGACCCGGGCCAGGTCCTGCCGCTGCGTCGCGTCGCGGCCCTCGTCGAGCAGAGCACGCAGGGCCGCCACGTCCGCCGCGGTGGCCCGCTCGGCGGCCAGCCGGGCGGCCAGCGCCTCCAGGCGCTCGCGGACGGCGAACATGTCGGCGATGGTCCCGCTGCTGGGGGAGGCGACGACCGCTCCCCGGCGGGGGAGGATCACCACGAAGCCCTCCGCCTCCGCGACGCGCAGAGCCTCGCGGACGGGGTTGCGGGAAACCCCGAAGTCCTCGGCCAGCCGGTCCTCGGTGAGCCGTTCGCCGGGAAGGTAGTCGCCGTCGATGATGGCGGTCCGCAGAGCGGCGAGGACCTGGTCGCGTAGCGGCAGGTGTTGCGCGCCGAGCTTGTCCCGCAGATCTTCAGCCACCAGGTCGCCTCTCCGTAACGTGTCCGAGCTTCGTGTATACGAAGAACAATCTCTGGAGGATAGCCGACAGTGTCGAGCACAGTGCCTCGTGTCATCCGCCCCGACGCCGCAGCGGAGGAGGACCAGCACCTCCTGCGGCGGCGTAACGCTCTCGTCGTCGTCCTCACCTTCCTGACCGGGAGCGCAGACGCCATCGGGTTCCTCTCCCTCGGCGGCGCCTTCTCCAGCGTCATGACCGGCAACATGGTCCTGCTCGGGCTCTCGGCGGGCCGAGGTGAGGCCGAGCTCGCGGTGACGTCGGGCTGCGCCATCATCAGCTTCATCGTCGGCGTCCTCGCGGGCGCCCGCGTCGTCGGCTCGGCACAGCCCGACGATCCGGTCTGGCCACGGCGGGTCACCTGGGCGCTGGTCCTGGAGCTGCTGGTGTTCGTCGTGTTCCTCGTCGTCTGGGAGGTCACGCTCGGCACCCCCGACGCGCACGTCCATCTCGCGCTGCTCCTGCTCTCCGCAGCGGCGCTGGGTGTGCAGAGCAGCGCGATCCAACGGTTCGGCGTGGCGGGACTGTCCTCCACGTACCTGACCGGCACGCTCACGAGCCTGATCGCCGGCGTCGCCGCACGCAGCCCGTGGGCCAGTCTGCGCCCCAAGGCTCAGGTGTTGCTGGCCCTGATGGTCGGCGCCGCGGTCGGCGCGCTGGTCGCCCTGCACCTGCCGGTCGTCGCCCCGGCGCTGCTGATCGTGCCGCTGGTCCTCGTCATCGTCGTGTCCGCGCGCATGCGTGCCTGACTGTTTCGGCCCCGCGCACGCGGGCCTGACTGTTCTGGCCCCGCGCACGCGGGCCTGACCGTTCTGGTGGCGTGCCGATGTCGGTGGGGCCAACGGGGGATGGCGGAGATCCGCCATGTCCGTGCTCCGCCAGGGATCACGCGGTTCAACCGGAAGCCCGTCGGCTGAGAATCGGCGACGGCGGTGTCGGCCTTCCCCGGGCGACCGCCCGAGGGAGGGACGTTCTTCATGCTCAGACCCAGACAGCGGACACGTCGAGCCATGGGCGCCGTCGGTGCGGCGCTGGCCATCGTGCTCGCACTGCCCACGGGTGCCGCCGTGGCCGCGCCCGCGCCCACCGTTGGTGCCGTCGACCCGCTGCGCAAGGTGGACCCGTACGTGCTCGGTGCGGCCCGCGCCACCTCCGGTGAGGTGCAGCCGGGGGCGAAGGATGCCCTGACCATCACCGTGGACACCACTGGTCTGGCGCCCGGCACGTACGTCGCCACGCTGCTGGTCACCAACAACGGCGCGAAGGGCGCGTCCACACCGATCACCGTGTCGGTGACGGTCACGAAGTGAGGCACGGGGCCTGCCGACGCCTTGCCGGGTCGGCAGGCCCCACGTCCGGGCGGCTTTCGACAGTCAGACGTTGCGGGCGAACAGGGCCAGGCGTACCCGGTTGGGGCTGTCGGTCTTGGTCATCAGGCTGGTGATGTGGGTCTTGACCGTGGTGACGCCGATGTGCAGCCGGTCGGCGATCTCGGTGTTGGACAGGCCCTCGGCGACCAGATTCAGCACGTCCTGTTCCCGGGCGGTCAGACCGTGCACCGGCCGGGGTGTTTCGGGGCGTGCGTGCACGGCGCGCTGCACGAGGCGTCGCAGCACCTCCGGGCTGAACGGGCTGTCCCCGACGGCGGCCCGCCGGATGCCGTCCAGCAGCTCGGTCGGGGGCGCGTCCTTCAGCAGGAAACCGCAGGCCCCCGCCGTCAGGGCAGGGTAGAGGTGGTCGTCGTCGCCGAACGTGGTCAGCACCAGGATGCGGGTGGTGGGGCGTTCGGCGAGGATCCGACTGGTCGCGGTGATCCCATCGACACCGGGCATGCGCAGGTCCATGACGACGACGTCGGGCAGGAGCCGCGCGGCGAGCGGGATCGCCTCGCGGCCGTTGTCGGCCTCTCCGACGACCTCGATGTCGGGTTGGGCGTCACAGAGCATGCGCAGCCCGGCTCGGATGAGGTGCTGGTCGTCGACCAGCAGCACCCGGATCACGCCGGCTCCGGCGTGGGTGCCCCGGCGGGCGCCTCGTGGTCACGGGGCACCAACACGGCCGGCGTTCCGGTGGGTGCGGAGGCCACGGCCGGGAGGACGGTGCGGACCCGCCATCCGGCGCCGGCCCGGCCCGCCTCCAACCGGCCGCCGAGGACCTCGACGCGCTCGCGCATGCCGGTGATGCCGTGCCCGCCTCCGGACGGTACCGCCGCCGGCACCGCGCCGCGCCCGTCGTCCGAGACCTCCCAGTGCACCGCCCCGTCGTGGACGGCGACCACGAGGTGCGCCAACGCGGACGTCCCGGCGTGTTTTGCCACGTTGGTCAGCGCCTCCTGGGTCAGTCGCAGCACGGCCAGGCCGCGTACCGCGTCGAGTGAGCCGACCGCCGGGTCGATGTCGGCCTCCACGGTGATTCCCGCCTGGCGTGCCCGGTCGACCGTCGCACCGAGTGCCGCCGGGAGCGCGGACGGCTCGATCGCGGTCAGCGCCGCGTCGCCGCGTACCCCGTCGGGATTGCGCAGCACCGCGACCAGCCGGCGCAACTCCGCGAGCGCTGCCGTGCCCGTGCCGTGCACGTCGTCGAACACCTCGCCCACCCGGGGGTCCAGGTCGGTGAGCACATGCCGGGCCACGCCGACCCGCAGCACCATCGACGCCACGTGATGTGCGACCACGTCGTGCAGCTCGCGGGCGATGGCGCTGCGTTCGTCGGCCCGTGCCGCGCGGCTCTCCGACTCGTGCCGGCGTTGCTCTGCCTTCGCCCGCTCCACGGCCTGCCGACCCAGCTCCCGGTTGGTCCGGATGAGCAGACCGAGCAGCACCGGCACGCCGACCTCCAGGGTCAGACCGAAGACGCCCGAGGCGAACCGGCCGACCGAATCACCGAACGAGTCGGTCAGGTCGACCACCGCCAGCAGCCCGGTGGCGAGCCAGATGGTGCGTGCTCGGCGTGCCCGCATGGTCACCTCGAGCAGGGCCCAGCTGGCGCCGACCTGGTTGATCGTGAGGTCGTCGACAAGGGGGATCGCGACCGCCAGCAGCCCGGCCTGCACCGCCAGGTTGGCCAGCGGCCGACGGTGCAACACCAGCGTGAGGGCGAACGCGACCACCGCGAGGACCCACTGCGGGGCCGTCGGCGGCAGACCGGCGTGGGTGCCGACGGTCAGGTAGCACAGGCCGCTGAGGTCGAGCAGCACCGTCCGCACGAGCGTGTCCCGTGCGTCGAACAGCCGTCCCGCCCATTTCACGAGGTCAGCCTAGGCCCTGCGGCCCGGGGGCACGTCCGTGGACCAGCGGCTTCGAACCGCGAGGTAGGCGGCCAGGCCGAGTGGGCCGAGCAGGATGGTCAGCACCAGCACCGGGGCCATGACCAGCGCCGGTACCCCCCGTTCCCGGCTGTCCAGCCACGCCCACCGCCCGACGAACAGATCGAACGCGAGCATGTGCGCCCAGGCCGCGGCCGCGCCGTTGGAGGTGCCGAGCAGGTCGCGTACCCCGCCCAGGGTCGGCGACGCCACGGCCGGCAGCACGTCACCGAACGCCGGGATCACCAGCAGCGCGTAGATCGCCAGGGCCGGCAGCACGATCAGCGGCGACGAGATGATCCGGGCGGTCCACGACCAGTGCGGCAGCAGGATCATCAGCGCCCAGAACGGCGCGGCCACCGCGAACGTCAGGATGAACAGTGCGCCGGTCATGCGGCCAGCGCCAGTTCCGGGTCGCGCCGGCGCGCCAGCACCAGGCCGGCGGTGGTCGCGGTCGCGACCACCAGGGCCGCGACGGCGGCCATCGTGAGCCCGTCCGGGCGCAGCAGCGGCTGTCCGCGCAGCGCCTGCCAGGTCAACAACACCGTGAGTACGCCGTACGCCGCACCGGCGACGACCACCAGTCGTGCCCGGGTGCGCTCGTCCAGCCGCATCCCGAGGTACCGGGACAGCAGGATCGCCAGGATCGGCAGCGCCTGCAGGGCGTGCAGCCCGACGAAGTGCCCGATCCGCAGATCCCCACCGGTGGTGCTCCAGCCGAGCAACGGCAGCCCCGGCCCGCCGTCGACCACGCCGACCGCGTGCGCGCCGGAGATCCCGTCGATCCCCGAATCCTGCATCGGCAGCACCATCGGTACCGCCGCGAGCATGCCCAGCAGCGACAGGCCGAGCCCCCATCCGACCGCGTGGGCGGCGACCCGGTCGGGGATCCGTCGGATCAGCACCACGATCCCGAGGACGAAGTGCGCGACGAACAGCACCATGATCGCCGCACCCATCGCCGTGAAGAGCGCCGCGTTCAGTGGGCTGGTCCCGTTGAAGTGGCTGGTCTGCCCACGGAGTACCTGCCCAACGATCACCACCATCTCGATCACCGCCATCGCGACGATGACCGTGCCCGCCCATTCCGCGACCCGGCTGCGCCGCGGCAGCAGGGAGAGCATCCAGGCGAGGGTCGTGCCGTACACCACGAAGGAGATGGCGAACTTGAACGGCTTGAGCCAGATCGGCGCCCCGGTGAGGACGCGCGAGTCGACGAGGATGCCGATCGCGGAGATGACGGTGAGCACCGCCATCACGTACACGAAAACCATCAGTGGGCGGTGCCAGTGCGCCGCCCGGCGCAGGTCGATTGTCATGTCTGTAGATGCTCGTGGTCCTGCCCGCCGATCGCGTCCGACCGGGGGCCCCGGTTGCGGCCGGTGGTCGGAGTCGGCCTCCTCCCTGGGTAGGAGGCGCAAATCCTCGGTGCGCTTCGCCGGTCCTGGCACAATGGCCGACCTGCCGACCGGACCGGGAGTGACCATGACGACCAATGAGGACCGTGTTCAGCCGAACGAGACGACGGTGCCACTGCTGCACTGCCCGGCGCCGGCGGAGACCCTGGCGTTCTGGCGGGCGCTCGGGTTCGAGGTGGCCTACGAGCAGCTCAAGCCGTACGTGTACCTGGCTTTCACCTGGAGTGGGTTCCAGTTGCACTACGGCCCGGCGCCCAAGGGCCTGGACCCGGCGAAGGAGGCGTCCGGTGGTTGCCTGGTGATGGTCGACGCGGTCGCGCCGTACCACGCGGCGTTCACCGAAGCGATGCGCCGCGCGTACGGCAAGGTGCTGGTCAAGGGTCTGCCGCGGATCACCCGCTACCGTGCCGGGGCGTCGCGGTTCAGCGTCGTCGACCCGTCGGGCAACACCATCGTCTTCATCCAGAGGGACGAGCCGCAAGAGGTGGAGTACGGCGGGTCGAAGGAGTTGCAGGGCCTGGCGCGAGTGCTCGACAACGCGCGGATCCTGCGCGAATTCAAGTCCGACGACCGGGCGGCCTACCGGGCGCTCGACTCGGGGATGCGCCGCCGTGCCGATGACGCGCCGATGGTCGAACAGGCGATGGCGCTCGCCGGCCTGATCGAGCTGTCGGTCGCGCTGGAGAAGGCGGAGCGCGTACCCGAATGGGGTGCCCGCCTGCGGGCCTTGTCCCTGACCGCGCAGGAGCGGGCGCAGGTGGAGCAGTACGTCGCCGACCCCGCCCTACTCACACCGTGGCTGACCGATGCGACCTGATCGTCCGACGGCTTTGACACGCTCACTAAGCCTCACAGCCCTAACTCACGACGGGGCTGCGGGCGCAGTGAAGGGCGCTCGCCATGTCGATGTGCTGTTGAGCGGTATACCTCAGAGGTATGAATATGACTCTGAGGTATACCGCTCACTGCCGCATCCGCCCTGACGGAGGTCACCGACGGTCACCGCCGGCTGCCGGCTGCGCCCACAGCCCGGGCCAGGGTCAGGACTTGCTCGTCTGGGGGCGCATCCGGGGGTCATTGTCGAGGACGGCTTCTGCCAGCCGCTCCGGGAACATGCGCCGCACGCTCGGGGGGTATTCACTTCCGTTGCCGGGCTGCGTGACGCGGTCGCCGTCCACCCGCACTGGTACCGAGACACCGGTGACGACGCCGGGGCCCGCCGATTCGCAGTGTGCCCAAGCGAACGACGAGGAACCCTCGCGCCCGAGCAGGCGAACCTTGCAGGTGCCCGGTCCGGCGAGCAGTTCGCGGGGGAGGAGCGTCGCGAGACGCTCCTCCTCGGTCCGAACGTCGGTCGCGTTCCGGTCCGGTAGTGGGTACGGCGGCTCGGAACAGCCGGCGAGCAGCCCGATCGCCAACCCGAACCAGACGACGTGGCGGCGAATCACGCGTCGAGCCTCCCATCCGCCTGTCGGTGCCGCCGCCCGCGCCCTGATCAGTCTGACCGAGGAGTTCCTGCCCGGAGGGGCTGAACGCCCGATTCTGTATTAGGCCATTTCTGTGCTGACGTCTGGTTATTCGACGGATCGGCACATAGTTACCGCTTTCGGGTAATGGCCGGTAACCCGACTACATCTTCCGTTAGCTTGCGAAGGAGAGGAAAACTCGTATTCATCCCATCGTGCGCGTAAGGAGCCAATGATGAAGCGCAGCGTAGCGCTCGCGGCCGCCCTCCTGGCCGGTCTGACCAGCGTCGGTTCGGCCCCCCAGCCCGCCTTCGCTGACGGCGGCGGCCCAGGTTACAACCACGATGATCGTGGGGGAGGTGACTACCACCACGGCGACGAGGGCGCTCTCTTCGTCCAGACCAACAAAGCTGAGGGCAACACCATCAAGGTGTTCGACCGCGACGAGGACGGCCGCCTGACCAAGGCGGGCGAGTACGAGACCGGCGGGCTCGGCGGGTTCACCATCGGTGCGCCGGTCGATGCGCTGGCGTCGCAGGGATCCTTGATCTACCACAAGGGGCTGCTCTTCGCCGTCAACGCGGGCAGCAACACCGTGACGGTCTTCGGGGTCGAAGGCACCAGGTTGCACAAGCTTCAGGTCATCTGGTCCGGCGGTCTGCTGCCGGTCAGTGTCGCGGCCCGCGGCGACCTCGTCTACGTCCTCAACGCCGGTGGCGAGGGCTCGGTGCAGGGGTTCGAGCTGCACAAGGGGCGCCTGTCACGGATCGAGGAGGCCAACCGGTCGCTGGGGCTGCACAACGGCAACCCGCCCGCGTTCGGGACCGCCCCGGCCCAGATCAAGATCGACCCGGACAGCGAGTTCGTGTTGGTCTCGACCAAGGCCGCCAACGTCATGTTCAGCTATGAGATCGGTCGGCACGGGGAGTTGGCCCGGAACCCCGTCATCAGTGACGCGGGGGACGGTCCGTTCGGCTTCACCTTCGACACCGACGACTCGCTGCTGGTCACCGAGTCCAACGCGAACGCCGTCAGCCGGTTCGAGCTCGACGAAGATGGCGTCCTCGACCAGATCGGGCCGTCGGTGCCCAATGGTCAGCAGGCGACGTGCTGGATCCAGCGCGTCGGCGACTTCTTCTACGCCGCCAATGCCGGCAGCTCCACCATCAGTTCCTACCGGGTCGACGACGACGGCAAGCTTGAGCTGGTCAAGGCCGTCGCCGTCGACACCGGCGGAGGGTCGATCGACATGACCACCAGCGACGGCTTCCTGTACGTGCAGAACGCCGCCGCCGGCAACGTGCAGGGCTACGAGGTGGGCGAGGACGGCTCCCTGAAGCTCGTCACCACCGTGGAGGGTCTGCCGAAGTTCACCGACGGCATCGGCATGGAAGGCATCGCCGCCTCCTGACAGCGTTCCCCGCTGGTCCCGGTCGTTCGTCGACCGGGACCAGTGCTGCTATCGCTAGCCGTGAGCTTGCGGAAGCCGAATACCCTGCGGCCATGACACGTCGAGCTGTGGTGGCCGGCATCTCTGGGGCGATTCTGCTCATACTGGCCTGCTCGGTCGCCATGGGGACGACAGAAGAACCCGCTGCGGCGCCGACCGTCAACGCTGGCGCGGCCGACACGGCAAAGGCGATCGGCGTGCTGAGGGCAGGCAGGGCGTTCATCGATCAGACGAGCTTCCGCGTCGATGTCGACTTCGCGAGTCAGATCACGACGCTGTCGCGCACCGACAACGTCAAGAAGCGCGGCATCACCACGGCTTCGATGTCCGGTCGTGTCACCGAGATCCGGATGATCGACAACGACGTCTACCTGAAGACCGACGTGGACCTCCAGGGAGTCGGCCACGAATGGATGACCCTCGACCCGGCCCGGGTGCCGTCGAACTTCGCCCTCAGCTTCGCGCCGGGCCAGAACGACCCTGGCGGCTCGGCCCGCCTCATCGACGCGATCGTCACCGCACGGGTGGACGGCTCTGAGATCACCGGGACGTTCGATGTGACCCGGGTCGCCGACGGCACCGGGATCAACTTCCGCCCCCCTCTAGGAGAGACGTTTCCCGACAGCGCCCGTAGCCACCCGTTTCGCGCGACGCTGGATGCCGACGGCCGGCTTGTCGGTTTCCTGATCCCCGCCGGCAGCGGGCTGCCGAACGCGTCTCTTCGCTACAGCGACTTTGGTGCGGCTACCGGCGTCACCCGCCCGGAGGGTGCGGTCGCCGCGCCCGAAGCCCTGTACCCCCAGCTCGGGCTGAACGACTGACTACCGGCTCTCGGCTCGACGGCTCCACCATGGACGATGAACCGGCCACCGAAGGGCGTGAGGGTCGAATCGATACGCTCCAGGTATTCCAGCACGTCGGCGTGGAGCGGTGCTCTGCGCAGGTGAGCAAGTGCGTACGCGGTGGCCATGAGTCTCTCCTCGCTCGCGGGATTTGAGGCTGGGGTGCCGTCTCAGTCAGCTCGATCTGTCGATCGAGGCGGGCGTGTCGGCCCGGCACCTGAGCTTCGTGGAGACCGGGCGGTCCCGGCCGAGCCCGGAGCTGATCCTGCGGCTGGCCGAGCAGCTCGGCATGCCGTTGGCTGAGCGGAACACGGTGCTGCTGGCCGGCGGCTACGCCCCCGCCTACCCCAGCCACGAGCTGAACGACCCGGAGTTGGCTCCCGTACGTGCCGCCGTGCGGCAGATCCTCGACGGCCACAACCCGTACCCCGCGGCGCTCGTCGACCAGCATTGGCAGCTCGTCGAGGCCAACCCTGCCGTTGCCCTGTTCACCGCCGGCGCCGAGCCGCACCTGCTCACTCCACCGATCAACGTGCTGCGGCTCAGCCTGCACCCCGACGGCATGGCCCGGCACATCCGCAACCTGCCCGAGTGGCGTACCCACCTGCTCAAACGACTGCGCCAGCAGGCCGCGACAAGGAACGACCCGGCCCTGTACGAGCTGCATGAGGAGCTTCGCGGCTATCCCGGCGGCGACGTCGCGGTGCCGGTCCGCGACGACGCCGTGCCGCGTGTCGTCATCCCGCTGCGGTACCGCCACGGCGACCAGGAGTTGTCTTTCCTCAGCACCACGACCCTCTTCGGCACCCCGCTGGATGTCACCGTCTCCGGGCTGGCCGTGGAGGCGTTCTTCCCTGCCGACCCGGCGACCACCGCAACGCTCCAAGCCCTCGCCAAACCCAGCGCCGGGACGGGCTGAACTCGTCGGGTGGGTGGCCTCGGGGGCACCGAAGCCGGGTCACCGACCCGGCTTCAGTGTCCTCAGAAGGGCCACCGGTCGTGGGATCCCGCCTCGATGAGCGGGATCATCGCGAACGCGGCGTCGGACAGACCGCCGAAGGTGTGGCGGTTCGTCGCGGTCGGTGTGTGACCAACCCGGTATCCGGCCAGATTCCAGGTGTATACGGGTATCTCCGCGGGCACCGCCGCGGCGACGTTCGCCGAGCGGTGCCAGTGGGCCTGCTCATCGGTGAGGATGACCACCCGGTCGTGCCGGTCGACGTGCGTCCGCAACGCCTTCTCGGTGTCGGTGCCCATGCCGAAGAAATAGCCGTCGTCCTTGAACCGCCGCACCGCCGCGAGCACCGACTCACCCGCCAACGGCGGGAACACCCGGCTGTCATTGGAGAACGACACCACCGTGGCCGCTTCTGCCCGGGCGGCCAGCGCCAGGCCGAACACCGTGGCAGCGTCCCAGCAGAGCAGCGTGCCGTCCTTGCTGAACGGGCTCCGCATCGAGCCGGACGTGTCGATGAGGACGAGGGTCCGACCATCCAGGGCGGGCACGTTCGCCAGGGCGTGCTGCAACGCCTTCTCCAACGGGTACGCCCACCGCAGGCTCGGTGCCGCGTTGTACGCCGACAGGAAACGCATCGGCAGCACCCGCGAGGTGGCGACCTCGCCCGGATCCGAGAGCCTGGCCGCCACGGTCTCCGCGACGGTGTCGCTGACCCCCGCCTGGTCGAAGTTGCGCAGGTTACGCAGCAACGCCAGGTAGCCCATGGTCGGGATGACGGACTCCCACGCCGGGGCGTCCATGGCAGTCTGTCGCCAGCCGGCCAGGGCCTCCCACGTCATGCCGGCCGCGCCCAGCACGGCCGGATCGGTGACCGCCCGACGCTGCTCGACCGGCATCGCCATGAGCGCGTCCCGTGCCGCCAGCATCCGCAGCGACGACGGCAGCGGGTTGTCCCGCCGGTGTCGCCGGTCCAGCGCGTGCCGGAACAGGTCACCCTGCCGGTCGTCCTTCGCCGTGGGGTGGGTCAGATCGATGACGTCACCGAATCGCACCTGGCTGCCGACCGAGTCGTACTTGAGCAGGCTCCGCTCGGTGTACAGCCGGACCGCGGCGTCGGCGATGCCCCGCTTGACCGGCTTGGGCAGGGCCCGACCGTAGCGTGCCAGCCAGTACGCCAGCGCCTCGCCCGGCTCGTCCGCGCGCTGCAGCGCGGAGTTCACGACGGCCCGTGAACCCGCGATCCCCGCGGCGACCTGGGCGCGCGCACCCTCCAGGGCCGCCACCACGGACGCCGAGCGCATCATCGCGCCGGACCGGAGCCACGGTACGAAGCGGGCGAACCAGTCGGGATCGACGACGGCCACGGTGGCAACCAGGCCCCGGAAACGAGTGTCCCGGGCCGTGGCGCCCTCGTAGAAGGTGTCCTCGCCGACCATGGTGGAGACTCCGAGCAGGAACAGTTCGAGGCGCGGCTCGCGGATGAAGCCGGGCGCGCCCTCGGCGGTCGTCGACTGCCGGCTCTTACGGAGCTTGAGGTTGAACTTGGCCATGACGTCCCCCGTCAGTCGGCCGGGAAAGCGCCACCGCACCGCACACCCGAGATCAGAATCGGCCACGGACTAGTCCGCCGTTCTGTCCGTTGAACTACCCACCCGTAGGTGTCGAGGGGATTCGAACCCCCATCTGCGGAACCCTGAAGTAACCGTTGCCTGCGCACCGGGTGTGCGGTGTGGTCGCGCTTCCCGAGATCCATGCTTACGCACCGGGAAGTGCGGCCACGACCGTAGCGGTGGCGGGAAAGCCCCGGCAACGGAGTTTGCGATCTCGTGATCGACGAGGACGTGGTCACGCCGCACGCCCGAGATCAAAAGCGGACACGGTGTTGCGGGCTCGAACCGCGGGCCCTTGCCGGGCCTTCACCAAGAAGTAGCCGTGTCCGTCGCACCGGGCGTGCGGCGTGAGGGCGCCTCCCGAGGTCGAAGCGGTAACGGCGACCGGCCCTTGCGGGCCAAGGTGACCTGGGCCGCTGGTCGACGCCACCCGAAGTGGCGGTGGGATTTGAACCCACGTCTCCCCGTTGGAAGCGGAAGTAGCCGTTGCCTGCGCACCGGGAGGTGCCCCCTGACGCTAGGCCCGCAACCGCGAGGGGACAACCCGATTCCGTACGTGCCCGGCTGCTTGCGAGCCGCTGCGAAACTAGATCATGCGCAGGACCAGCGCGGCGGAGACCGCCAACTCACGATCGAGCACCTGGTCACGGGGGACGAACACCATCGCCTGCCCCTCACCGAGGACCACGTCCTCCTGTCGAGCCGTGGTGGTGCCACGGAACACGTGAACGGTCACGGTGTGGGGGAAACCGGGTTCGTACGGGCGCGGACCGCTCCACAGCGGGTGCAGTTCACCCGCTGTCAGGCCCGTCTCCTCCAGCAATTCGCGGCGGGCCGCCTGCTCCGGCGACTCGCCGGGCTCGATGTGGCCACCCGGCAGGCTCCACCGCGAGGCTGTCGACAACGGGTCCCGCACGGCGCACCGGACCGCGTACCATCCGCGGATGGAGTTCGATGATCTTCCGCTTGCCGAGTTCGCGTTTCCGGGGCCGCTGCGGGACAGCCTGGTGGCCGCGATCCTCTCCGGCGCGAAGACCTCGACGTCCGCCCTGCTGATCGGGTACGAGCGCGCGAACGAGGCGCTGCCCGAGGTCGGCGAACGATCCGCCGTGGTGGACTCCGCAGGCCAGCGGGTCGCGGTGATCGAGCTGATCGAGGTACGCGTGACACGGCTCGCCGACGTCGATCTGCGACACGCCCTGGCCGAGGGGGAGGGCTACGAGTCGGTGGCGCAGTGGCGCGCAGGGCACGAGGCGTTCTGGCACAGCGCTGAGGTACGCGCCGAGCTCGGTGACCCCGGTTTCACGGTCGACGACGACACTCTGGTGGTAACCGAGCGTTTCCGACTGGTGCACGTCGTCTGAGTCGAGGTGGTCGGGGCTTCGTCTTCAGTGGACGGTTCGCGAGCGGTCCACGGCATCGTCGCGCCCAACGGCGCCGCTGGCGCGTCCGGACCAGTCGTCGCAGTGGCGGTGCTCACCGCGGTCGCCCAGGCCTGCCCCACGAGGAGCGGCTGCGGTTCGGCTACACGGCCAGAGGTTCCGCACCTTCCGATCGCGAGGTCGAGCCGCACCGCGTCGTCGTGCTCGGTGGACGCTGGTATCTGGTGGCCTACGATCTCAGCCGGTACGACTGGCGCAGCTTTCGCCTCGACCTCCCTCCACTGGCCGACCCAGGCACTGGGCAACGTGGGCGCCGAGTTCGAGATCCCGGAGCCACCGGAGTTCGCCGCGCACGTTCAGGAGTGGGGAGCCCACCTCACCCGGGCCACCCGCGCGACGTAGAGCCGGGACGCTGACCGCGGCCCGCCCGAAGTCATATCTTCAGCTGGCCGCCGTTGCGTTGGGCGTCGTCCTTGATCGCGATGAGATTCGCGGAGACGTACGGGATGTTGTGCGTCTGGTGCCATTCGCTCGGGAAGTACGTGACCAACCGCGACGCCTGGAATCGGCATTTGATTTCCGGCACGAACCGAGAATAGTTGGCGTCCGTGAAGTACCAGAACGAGTTCTCGTTGTAGAACGCGACATGCGTCGGGTCCTGGTAGGCGCCCCGACCGTCGGTGCTGGGTGTCAGCGACAGGAGCATCCCGTTCGGCGCGAGCAGTCGGTACAACTCGTTGAACAGTGCGATCTTATCCGGGATGTGCTCCAGGAAGTCCACAGCCCGGATGACCCCGACGCTGTTGTCCGGCAGGTCGACTCCCTTCGTAATGTCGCAGACCATGTCGACGCCCGGCCCGTCGTGATAGTCGAGCCCGACATACCCTTCGGGCTTGTTGTGGGCCGCACCCAGGTCGAGCGCCAGGAGTCCCTGCCGCCGCGACCAGGCCAGCACGTTGTGTTGGATGTTCCGGTCGTAGATCTCCACCGTGCGCTGCTGGATGCGGGCGTTGAAGTCCGGAATGCGCTGCGTGTTCTTGGCATGCATGCGTTGCAGGTACAGGCATTTCTGAATGTGGTGGAACTCGCTCACCTGGTAGAACCGAGCCATGAGATCGGCGTCGTCGGCGACGTCGAGCGACTCGTCGTATCCGCCGACCTTCTCGTAGATGTCCCGCCGGAAGGCCCGCACATGGTTCGGCGCGTACCAGATGTAGCTCACGTTGTGCGGTGTCGGCGGCATCGCCTGGCAGGCCAGCACCTCGCGGCCGTCCACCTTCGCGTCGTAGTGCCGCCAGCCGAACGAACTCGCGAAACGGTCCTCACAACGGCCGCCATCCTCCTGGATCTGCGCGGTGTCGCTGTAGACGAACCCCACTTCCGGGTAGGAGTCGAAGGCGTCGACGATCTCCTGCAGACAGTCGCTGCTGAGCAGATCGTCGTCGTCGAGCTCGACCAGGATGTCCCCGGCCGCCTCGGCGCAGGCGTACCGCTTGACGGCGCCAACGCCGTTCAGGTTGTCCTGGACAATGAGCCGGATCCGATCGTCGTGCCTCTCGGGCCGCCAACGAGACCCCTGGTTGAGAACGACCACCCATTCCCAGTCGGTGAAGGTCTGCTCGACCAGCGATCGGAAACATTCGTCGATGAAACGGGTGCGGTTGCTGCCGGTGAAGACCGTGACGCGCGGCGTAGGCATTGAACTGATCACCTACCCGCCGGCGTCGAGGGCGAAGCTTTCGGGGCCGGACGGTACTTTGCCGGAACGGCTGAGGTGAGCTCCTTGTCCAGCCGGATCGCCGTCTTGAAGGCGTCCCGCGCCGCCGCGTCGTCACCGGACTGGGACAGCAACATGCCCAGCCGAAGGTAGGCGGTTGACGACTTGTCGTCGATCGACACGACCTTGCGGTAGATCTCCATCGACGTCGTCGGGGCTTTACTTTCCAATGCGATGGCCTTGTTGAACAGGGCCGGCCGGTAGTTGGCGTCGGCCGCCAATGCCTTGTCGTAGTTGCCGATCGCCTCGTCGGCCTGGTTGCGCGACTGGGCGATGTAGCCCAGGTTGAACCAGGCGAACTTGTTGTTGGCCTCGGCGGCCACCACCTTCTCGAAGGTGGCCTTCGCCGCGTCGAGGTTACCGGCTTGGCCCTGCTCGACACCGAGCTTCAGCAGCTCCGCCGGCGCGGTTCCACCGTTCGCCTTGTCGCTGTTGCCGGCGTTGCTCTTCGGCTTTTCAGCAGGCTTGTCGCTGCATGCCGGGACTCCGGCCAGCAGGACCGCACCGCAGGCGAGTGACCCGAATATCTGACGCGTGCTCATTGCTACTCCTCAACGGTAACGGGGCGGTCCGACTCGCGGAGCGGCCGGCCGGCATTGCTACTGTCGGCCGTCGCCCGGCCCGATGTGTCGGCCGCAGCCCCGAACGCCACGGGTATGGCGGTCGAGATGCAGGACACCCAGATGTCGGCGCCTCCGCCGGTAAAGGTGAACTGGTAGCCACTGACCGAGAGCGGCTGGATCAGCACCGGATTGACGCCCGCACCCGACAGTTGATATCCGGTTCCGACAGCAATGTCTCCGGCCTGGCACCCGAAATTGACGGGGGTGTCCGCAATGACGGTCAGCGGGCCCTGAATATAGGCAGCATCGATGCCGTTGCCGGCCAGCCCCTGCACGCCCTGGGCACCCTGCACGCCCTGGGCACCCTGCACGCCCTGGGCACCCTGCACGCCCTGGGCACCCTGCGCACCCTGCGCACCCTGCGCACCCTGCGTACCCTGGAAGCCCTGCGCACCGGTGTCGCCCTGAGCGCCTTGTGCGCCCGTGTCGCCCTGGGCACCTTGGAAGCCTTGAGCACCTTGGAGCCCTTGAGCACCTTGGAGCCCTTGTGCGCCGGTGTCGCCCTGGGCACCTTGTGCGCCGGTGTCGCCCTGGGCACCTTGGAGCCCTTGAACACCCTGGAGCCCTTGTGGGCCGGTGTCACCTTGGGCGCCTTGTGCGCCGGTGTCGCCTTGGTTGCCTTGCGGGCCTTGAGGGCCGGTGTCGCCCTGGACGCCTTGGTTGCCTTGCGGGCCTTGGGCGCCGGTGTCGCCCTGGAAACCCTGAAAACCCTGGGAGCCTTGCGCGCCGGTGTCGC
>NZ_PYBV01000045.1:59281-59511 GCF_003205615.1 Micromonospora arborensis
TCGCCCTGGGCGCCTTGGTTGCCTTGCGGGCCTTGGGGGCCGGTGTCGCCCTGGGCGCCTTGGTTACCTTGCGGGCCTTGGGGGCCGGTGTCGCCCTGGGCGCCTTGGTCGCCTTGCGGGCCTTGGGCGCCGGTGTCGCCCTGGGCGCCCTGGAATCCCTGTGTGCCTTGGTTGCCTTGGGGGCCGATGTCGCCCTGGACGCCTTGGTTACCTTGCGGGCCCTGGGCGCC
>NZ_PYBV01000046.1:0-93907 GCF_003205615.1 Micromonospora arborensis
GTACATAGAAGCGTCTTGCAGTTTCGGTTGCCGAGATGAGTGGAACGCCCGCTATGCCGCGACAGCAAGTGCAAGATCGCGGAAAAGTGGGGGCGGGGCGTCAGCCGGTGCGGACGTTCGCAGTCAGCAGGGCGGCCAGTGCTGGTGCGGCCAGGGCGACCGCCCGGGCGCTGCCCGGGTCGACCGCCAGCCCCCAGGACGGGTCCGGCCAGTCCTCGAACAGGTCCGCGCAGGGCAGCGCGACGAACGGCACCCCGTCCCCCGTGAACGCCGCGAGCGCCTCGGGCGAGGTGAAGACCGGCAGTAGCGGCGTGCCGGTCGCGTCGCCGACCACCGTCCACGGGAAGCTGGCATCGGGCGCCGGTTCCCCGGCCAGCGGGACGCACACTGTCGCGCCGGCCAGCGTTCCGAGGTAGCCGGGCAGGTCACGCCGGTCGACGGCCGCGGCGAGCACCGCCGCCACCGTCGGCTCGGTCGGTGCCGTCCCGGCCGCAGTCGGCTCGACCTGGGTCACCTCGACCGGTGCAGACTCGTTTGGTGCCGGCCGGGTCGCGACCGATCGCGTCGTCGGGCCCGGGCCCGCAGCCGATCGTGCCTCCGGGCCACGGCGCGCGGCCGGCGGCACGGGCCGGCAGGAGAGCGCACCCGGCCGGTGGGTGAGTACCTCGGCGGCGGTGCGGGTCACGAACACGCTGAGGCGCTCCACCTGCTCCGGAGTGCGCGGCGCCTCGTACCACCAACCCCCGCCGTCGGTCGGGCGGTGCCAGCCGAGCACGGCCAGGCGTGCCTCGTCGTGACCCGGGCAGACCACCCGCACCGCCTGGCGGCGCACCAGCAGCCACATCCCGCGCGGACCGGCGGAGAGCTCCAGGTCGGTGTCCCGGTCGCAGCGGTCGATCGTGTCGCGCAGACGTGCGGCGATCTCCGGCCAGGTCGGCGACGTCACGCCGGTGAGCCCGGGAGCCGGTCGTCGAGCCGCCCGAGCCGGGCGACGGTCTCCTCGAGACGGCCGAGCGCCGAGAAGTCGCCGGGCTTGCCGAACAGGTCGGTGAGGCCCGCGCCGAGCGCGACCTCCAACCCCTCGGTGTGCTCGTCGACGTGCTCGGTGGCTGCCACACGGGCCCGCCGGTACGCGTCGAGCACCAGCTCGGCCACCCCCTCGGTGCCGGCGCGCAGGGCGGCGGGCGTGATGGTGAGGCCGGTCAGCGCGCCGGTGGCGTCGACGGTCGCCGAGACCAGCCCGCTCTCGTCGGTCGCGGTGCCGGACAGGTCGGCCAGGTCGTCGCCCAGGCCCGCGAATCGGCGTTCGATGTCGGCGATCCGCCCGGCGAGCGCGTCGAACGCGGACGTCGGGTCAGTCATGAGAATCCTCCCCCGTGGATGGTGCCACCGGGACCGGGTGGTGCCCGGCGGCCGGGGAATCGTATCGTCGGTGCGCTCGACTCATGGGGGAGGAACGGTATGCCACCGGACATTGAAGTCGACGTGCAGGCGGTCCGTCGACTGGAGACAGCCGCCAAGCAGGTCGCCAGCTCGCTCGCCGCGTTGGAGGGGCAGATCCTCTCGGCCGGTGACGTGCCGTCGGACGCCTTCGGCCACCTGCCGTTCGCCAGCGACCTGCTGCGCGAGAAGTACGCCGAGCAGGTCACCGGCGGTAAGGAGTTGTTCGGCTCGGCGAATGCCGCGTTCGGTCGGGTGGCCGGCGCGTTGGCCGACACGGTCGAGGCGTACGAGCGCAACGAGCAGGACCTCGACGACGGGTTCAAGGCCATCCAGTCGGGGCTGCCCGGATGAGCGGGCCGGCCGGCAGCGCCGTCCAACTGTGGAACGGTCTCGACAGCGCGCTCTCCGGGGTGCAGGACGCGGTCGACAGCGTCTGCCGAACCCTGGCCTGGCCGCTGATCCAACTCGTCGACATGGTCGACGGTGAGCCCGCCGTCCTGCGCGCGAAGGCCGCCGAGTGGGACGCGTTGGCCACGCAGGTGCGCGAGCTGGCAGACGGGCACCGCGGCGCACGCGAGGCCGCGCAGCCCGGGTGGCGCTCACCCGCAGGCGAGGCGTACGGCCAGCGGCTGGCCGAGGTCGAGCAGCAGATGCTCGACGTCGCCGAGCAGTTCGCCGCGACCGCCGAGTACCTGCGCGGCGTCGCCGACGGCCTGCAGACCGTGCACGACGTGCTCGTCGACCTCTGCGTCGAATTCGTGAACTTCCTGTTGGTCACGTTGGTGACGGCGTTGCTGATGGCGCCGGTCACCATGGGTGCGTCCTGGGCGGCCGGCATGGGCGTCGCCGTCACCAGGGGCATGATCGTGCTCACCCGGATGCTGAAGGTCATCCGGCCGCTGGCAACGCACCTGCAGAAGGTCATCCGTCTGCTCCAGCGGGTCATGCTGTACCTGCGGAAGCTGCGTACGCACCTGGACAAGCTGGTCGACATGCAGAAGGGGCTGCGCGCCGGCAAGAAGTACGCCGACAAGCGCCGCGCCGCCGGCAAGCTCGACAAGTGGCACCACAAGTTCCTCGACCCCTCGAAGGGCACCTACAAGCTGGGCAAGTCGGGTTCGCCGTTCGACATGGGCACCTTGGACCGGGCCGCCGCGCTGCGGGCGCATGGCGTCGTCGACGGCGCCCGGGTAGTCGCCCGGGACTGGGCGACCAACCTGCCGTGGAACGTGCCGAACTCGGTCGTCCACGGCGTCACCTGGGGCACGGTCGCCCTCACCAGCGGCCTCTCCGTACCCGGCAGTGACCAGATCAGCGACCAGGTCGACCAAGCGGTGCAGGGCGGCGCCGACTGGATCGACCAGAATGTCTTCGGGCAACCGCCGGCCGGCCAGCCGGCGGGCCGCTAGGGGAGGAACGCGTGATGGCAGAGGAGCGAGGCCGGTTCGGTCGGTTCACCGACGCGGTGCTCGGTGGTGCGCGGGCCGCCCGGGACAAGGCCCGTGAGCTGCGCGACGAGTTCCGCACCAGCGACGAGCCCGAACGTGCCCTCGTCGCGCCGCTGCTGCCCGGGCAGGAGCTCCGCTACGTGGGGCTCGGCCCGGTCCGCGCCCCGGAGACGCACAAGGCCGGCCAGCAGCTCGCCGACGTGATGGCCAACGAGTTCGTCGACTCACTCGACCCGAAGGTCTTGTTCGGGCTGCTCAACATCGTCAACCCGGTGGTCTGGGTGGAGGCGGTGCTGACGCCCGTCCGGTTGGCGGCGGGTGTGCTGCTGCTGCCGGGCAAGGCCGCCGCCGTCGCGGTGGGTCTGCCCGCGGCGGCCGAGCCGGAGGCGGACCCGCCCCACCAGCGGGTGCAGCGGGAGCCGATTCCGCTCACCGAGGAGCAGGAGGCGTTCCGGGCGTTGTTCCGGCTCAGCCTGTACCGCCCGCTGGCCGACCAGCTCGCCGAGATCGCCTACAAGCGCCGGTTCGTCTTCAGCGGTGACCTCGCCACCCTCGCCGGTAGCCTGCTGCTGTTCCTGGAGCGTTACACGGGCACCCCGTTGGCGGTGACCGACACCCACCTGCACCTGCTGCGGATGGGGCCCCGCCCCGACGCCGACCGGCCCGACCGGCGTCAACCGCGGGTGCTGTGGAGCGTCGAGCGCGGCCGGGTGGCCCGGATCGACTCGGAGGGCGGTGTGGCCGGTCTGATGCGTTTCCCGTCCACCATCTTCTTCGACGACGGCTCGTGGATCCGGATCGTCAACCCCGCGACCCGCGACGACCAGTCCCGGTTCCTGACCGCGATCCGCGAGCTTCCCGGGAACCGCCCGGCGCCGTGACCCGGCCGGCGGGTCAGCCGTCGCGTTCGGGGTAGCCCACCGGCACCCCCGAGACGTCGTCCAGTGCGGTGGTGATCTCCTCGGGCAGTGTGATCCGTTCCACTTGGAGCGCGCCGAGCAACTGCCCCACCGTCCGCGCGCCGAGGATCGGCGCGGTCACGCCCGGCCGGTCCCGGATCCAGGCCAACGCCACCTCCAGCGGCGACACCCCCAGGCCGCCGGCCGCGGTCGCCACCGCCTCCACGATGCTGGAACACCGTGGCTCCAGGTACGTCGAGACGAACCGCTCGAAGTGCGGCGACGCGGCGCGGGAATCCGTCGGACGGCCGTGCCGGTACTTGCCGGTGAGCACCCCCCGGCCCAGCGGTGACCAGGGCAGCAGGCCGAGGCCGAGCGCGTCGCACGCGGGCAGCACCTCCCGCTCCACGCCCCGCTCCAGCAGCGAATACTCCACCTGGGTGGCGACCACCGGCGCCCGCCCCGGCCAGGCGGCCTGCCAGGCGGCGGCCCGTGCGGTCTGCCAGCCGGAGAAGTTCGACACGCCGACGTAGCGGACCTTGCCGCTGGCCACGGCGTGGTCCAGTGCCGCCAGGGTCTCCTCCAGTGGGGTGTCCGGGTCGTACCCGTGCACCTGGAACAGGTCGACGTGGTCGGTGCCGAGCCGGCGCAGCGACGCGTCCAACGTCCGCAGCAGGTGCCCGCGGGAGCCGTCGCGGCGCCGGCCGCTGCCCGGGCGCAACCCCGCTTTCGTGGCGATCAGCAGCTCGTCGCGGGGCACGAGGGTGCCCAGCAGCGAGCCGATCACCGACTCGGCGTCGCCGTCGCCGTACACATCGGCGGTGTCGATCAGGTTGCCGCCCGCGTCCAGGTAACTCTTCAGTTGGGCGGCCGCATCGTCGGCGTCGGTGTCCCGGCCCCAGGTCATGGTGCCGAGCGCGAGCCGGGAAACCGCCAGCCCGCTTCGGCCGAGCGGTCGCTGTTGCATGGGTGAACCTTATTTCGAACCTGCCGCCACGGATATCCTCGCTCCCGGCAACTCTGCCGGTTCTGCCGGTTTCGCCGACGACGGGCACCGCGACGGGTGGGGAACAAACGTGTCGAGCCGGTGATCGAGTCCGTTTTCGTCATTGCGTAACCTGGTGCGACCTGTGCCACGGATGGGGGAGGACCAGTGCGACTCGGGCTCAGTCTTGGATATCAGACCGCGTGGAGCACACCGGCCGATCACCTGGCCCTGGCGCAGGAGGCGGACCGGCTCGGCTACTCGGTGGTGTGGGCGGCGGAGGCCTACGGCTCCGACTCGCCCAGCATGCTCGCCTGGATGGCCGGCCAGACCGAACGGATCGACGTCGGCGCCGCGGTGATGCAGATCCCCGCCCGGACGCCGGCTACCACCGCGATGACCGCCGCCACCATCGACGCCCTCTCCGGCGGCCGCTTCCGGCTCGGCCTGGGAGTCTCCGGCCCGCAGGTCTCCGAGGGTTGGCACGGCGTGCGCTTCGCCAAGCCGCTCGCCCGGACCCGCGAGTTCGTCGACATCGTCAAGCTGGCCATCGCCCGCAAGGAGGTGGCGTACGACGGCGAGCACTACACGCTGCCGCTGCCCGACGGCCCCGGCAAGGCGCTGCGACTGGGCTTCCACCCACCACGCGAGCACATACCCATCTACCTGGCCGCGGTCGGCCCGAAGAACCTGGAACTGGCCGGCGAGATCGCCGACGGCTGGCTGGCCGTGTTCTACGCCCCGGAGTTCGCCGAGGAGCAGCTCGCCTCGGTCCGCGCCGGGCGGGCCAAGGTCGGCAAGGAGCTGGCCGGGTTCGACGTGGTGCCGTCGGTGCCCGTGGTGATCGGCGACGACGTGGCCTCCTGCGCCGAACTCGTCCGCTGGTACGCCGCGCTGTACGTGGGCGGCATGGGCAGCCGGGAGCAGAACTTCTACAACCAGCTCGCCACCCGGATGGGTTACGGCGACGCCGCCCGCGAGGTGCAGGACCTGTACCTGGCCAAGCGGCAGCGCGACGCGGCCGCCGCCGTACCCACGGAGTTCATCGACCGCACCTCGCTGCTCGGCCCGAAGGAGCGCGTCGCCGAGCGGATGCGGGAGTACGCCGCCGCCGGCGTCACCACCCTGTCGGTGGCCCTGTTCGTGGCCGACCGGGACAGCGGTGTGCAGACTCTGCGTACCGTCGCCGAGGCACTCGACCTATCCGGAGTTGGCGAGTGACCTGGGTCGAGGCCATCGTCCTGGGCATCGTCCAGGGACTGACCGAGTTTCTTCCGGTCAGCTCGTCGGGGCATCTGCGGATCACCTCGGCGATCTTCTTCGACCGTGACGCCGGCGCGTCGTTCACCGCGGTCACCCAGCTCGGCACCGAAGCGGCCGTGCTCATCTACTTCGCGAAGGACATCTGGCGGATCACCCGTACCTGGCTGGTCGGCATCAGGGACAAGTCGGTCCGTTCCAGCCTCGACTACCGGATGGGCTGGTACGTGATCGTCGGCTCGATCCCGATCGGGCTGTTCGGATTCGTGTTCAAGGATCAGATCAAGACCGCCGGGCGCAACCTCTGGGTGGTGGCGACCACGCTGATCGTGTTCGCCTTCGTGCTGGCGTTCGCCGAGTACTGGGGGCGGCAGACCCGCACCCTGGAGAACTTCCGGATGAAGGACGGCATCGTCATGGGGTTCGCCCAGGCGATGGCGCTGGTCCCCGGGGTGTCCCGCTCCGGTGGCACGCTCACCGCCGGCCTGCTGCTCAACCTCACCCGGGAAGCGGCGGCGCGCTATTCGTTCCTGCTGGCCATCCCGGCGGTGGTCATGTCCGGCGTGTTCAGCCTCGGTGACGTCTTCGAGCCGTCCGCGCCGGGCACGTCGGTGCCCACCGTGGCCCAGACGATCGTGGCCACCGCCATCGCCTTCGGCATCGGGTACGCGGCCATCGCCTGGCTGCTGCGGTACGTCGCCCACCACACCCTGTACGTCTTCGTGCTGTACCGGGTCGCCCTGGGCACTCTGGTCCTGGCGCTGCTGCTGACCGGCACGATCAACGCCACCTGACCGGCCGACCCGTCGACGGCCCCCGTCCCGCCTCCTGGCGGGCCGGGGGCCGCCGTCGTTCCCGCGCCCGCTTGATCGACTCCGGATCGCCGATGTGGGGGCGGTCCGGAGCCCGTCACGGCCAGCGTCGGGGAGCAGGCCATAGGGTGGTCGGTGTGGCGACCCTTCTGCTTCTGCGACACGGCCGGACCACGGCGAACGCCGATGGCGGCCTGGCCGGTCGGCAACCGGTCGAGCTGGACGACACCGGGCGGGCCCAGGCGACCGCGGTGGGCGAGCGGCTGCGGGGGGTGCCACTGGCCGCCGTGGTGACGAGCCCGCTGATCCGCTGCCGACAGACCCTGGAACTGGCGCTGCCGGAGGCCGACCCGATCGTCGAGGACGGGCTGATCGAGTGCGACTACGGCAGCTGGGAGGGCCAGCAGCTGAAGAAGCTCGCGAAGGAGCCGCTCTGGCCGGTGGTCCAGCAGCGTCCCAGCGCCGCGGTCTTCCCGGACGGGGAGGCGATGGCGGCGATGGCCGCGCGGGCGGTCGAGGCGGTTCGCTCGTGGGACGCCCGGGTGAGCGCCGAGCACGGGCCCGAGGCGGTGTGGCTGGCCTGCAGCCACGGCGATGTGATCAAGGCCATCGTGGCGGACGCGCTCGGCGTACACCTGGATCTTTTTCAGCGGATCGTGGCCGACCCGGCGTCGGTGACCGCGATCCGGTTCACGCCGCTGCGGCCGTTCCTGGTCCGGCTCAACGACACCGGCGGTGACCTGCACGCCCTGGTGCCGCCGCCGCGAAAGCGGCGTCGGCGGGCGCCCCGCGCGGCTGATTCGGACGCCACGGTCGGCGGCGGGGCCGGTGCGGCCTCGTGACGGCGATCCCGGCCGCCCGCCGGGTCGGCGCGACACCCCCACCTGATCATCGGCCGAGGCCCGCGGCGGCCGGCGGGTGGGCCGCCACGCCCGGTTATACCTGCTGGTACGCCGGGCGCGCCGCCCCTGGGGCGATTCGGGTCGGTGGGGTGCGCGGTGCCATGGCGGGCCGGATAGGGTCGTGGGTATGACCCACCAGGTGCACGCCTTCGAACCGCCGGAGCGGTTCGTCGCCGGGACTGTCGGGCCGCCGGGGGAGCGCGCGTTCTTCCTGCAGGCCCGCGGCGGCGGCAGGCTGGTCAGCGTCGCGCTGGAGAAGGTCCAGGTGTCCCTGCTGGCCGAAAAGCTGGAGGAACTGCTCACCGAGGCGCAGCGGCGCTTCGGGGTGGACCTGCCCGAGCTGGCGCCGGTGATCGGCGACAACGAGCCGCTGGACACGCCGGTCGACGAGGAGTTCCGGGTCGGGACCCTCGGGCTGGCCTTCGACGTGGACACCGCCACCGTCGTGATCGAAGCGATCGCCGCGGGTGAGGTGGAGCCCGAGGTCGAGCTGGACGACGACGAGGACGAAGACGACGACGAGGACGAAGAGCCCGACGAGGACCTGGACCGCCTCCGGGTCCGGCTCACCCCGCAGGCGACCCGCCAGTTCATCGAGCGGGCCCGGCGAGTGGTCAACGCGGGTCGGCCTCCGTGCCCGCTCTGCGGCCAACCGTTGGACCCCGCCGGGCACCTCTGCCCGCGGCACAACGGTTATCACCGGTGACCTCGTCGGGCCTCCAGCCTCGCCAGGACGGCGACGCCGCGCTGCGGTTGCTGCGTGACGGCGAGCTCGACCTGGAGGGTCGGCTGGTCGACGCGTCGAACACCACGCTGCGCGGCATCCTGACCCTGGACGGGATCACCGCCCGCTGCGTCTACAAACCGGTCCGTGGCGAGCGTCCGCTCTGGGATTTCCCGGACGGCACCCTCGCCGGCCGGGAGGTCTCGGCGTACCTGGTGTCGCGGGCCACCGGTTGGGGCCTGGTGCCGCCCACCGTGCTGCGCGACGGCCCGTTCGGTCCCGGCTCCTGCCAGCTCTGGATCGACGAGCCGGAGGACGCCGAGCCGCTCGTCGGTTTCCTGCCGGCCGGTGAGCTGCCGCCCCGCTGGATCCCGATCGCCGCGGCCAGAGACGACGACGGCACCGCGTACGCGCTGGCACACTCCGACGACCCACGGCTGGCCCGACTCGCGGTGCTCGACGCGGTGATCAACAACGCGGACCGTAAGGGCGGTCACGTGCTCATCGGGGCCGACGACCGGATCTACGGGGTGGACCACGGGGTGAGCTTCCACGTGGAGGACAAGCTGCGTACGGTGCTCTGGGGTTGGGCCGGCAAGCAGTTGCCCGCGGACGCCGTGGAGATGCTCGACGGGCTCGCCGGGCAGGTCGCCGGGGCGCTCGGCGCGGAGCTGGCCGACCACCTGACGATCAGCGAGATGACCGAGTTGGCCGCCCGGATCGACCGGCTACGGGAGACCGGCCGCTTCCCGCAGCCCCCGGAGGAGTGGCCCGCGGTGCCCTGGCCGCCCATGTGACCCGCTGTCATCTTGATCACCCGTGGGGCGCTCCGACGTCGTCCTCCGGCTGGCTAGGCTGATCCCATGGAGTCTTGGGCGGGACACGAGGTGCCACGGCTGCCGGGCCGGGGCGAGCCACTGGCGTTGTACGACTCGGCGCGGCAGGGTGTCCACCCGAGCGAGCCGGCCGACGCGGGGAGCATGTACGTCTGCGGCATCACCCCGTACGACGCCACGCACCTTGGTCACGCCGCCACCATGATCACGTTCGACCTGGTACAGCGGATGTGGCGTGACGCCGGCCGCCCGGTGCGCTACGTGCAGAACGTCACCGACATCGACGACCCGCTGCTGGAGCGGGCCGCCCGCGACGGCGAGGACTGGGTGGTCCTGGCGATGCGCGAGACGGCGCTGTTCCGGGAGGACATGGAGGCGCTGCGGATCATCCCGCCGGCGCACTACGTGGGAGCGGTCGAGTCGATCCCGGACATCGCCGACAAGGTCGAGGTGCTGCTCAAGGACGGCGCCGCGTACCGCCTCGACGACGGCACCGGCGACGTCTACTTCGACATCTCCGCCACGGGCCGGTTCGGCTACGAGTCGAACCTGACCCGCGAACAGATGCTGGAGATCTTTCCGGAGCGCGGCGGAGACCCCGACCGGGCCGGCAAGCGTGACCCACTGGACCCGCTGCTGTGGCGCGGCGCCCGCGAGGGCGAGCCGTCCTGGCCGGGCGGCGAGTTGGGTGCCGGCCGCCCGGGCTGGCACATCGAGTGCGCCGTGATCGCGCTGAACCTGCTCGGTGACCAGATCGACGTGCAGGGTGGCGGCAACGACCTGCTGTTCCCGCACCACGAGGCATCCGCCGCGCACGCCGAGCGGCTCACCGGTCAGGCGCCGTTCGCCGCGCACTACGTGCACGCCGGGATGATCGGCCTGAACGGCGAGAAGATGTCCAAGTCCCGCGGCAACCTGGTCTTCGTGTCCCGGCTGCGCGCCGACAAGGTCGACCCGATGGCGATCCGGCTGGCGCTGATCTCCGGGCACTACCGCAGCGACCGCACGTGGACCGACGCGCTGCTCGCCACCGCGCAGGAGCGCCTGGCCCGCTGGCGGCGGGCCGCCGCCGCGCCCGCCGGGCCGTCCGGGGCCGAGCTGCTGGCCGGCGTACGCGAGCGACTGGCCGACGACCTGGACACTCCGGGCGCCCTGGCCGCAGCCGACCGTTGGGCCGACGCGACCCTGTCGGGTACTGCCGTTGAGGCTGGCGCCCCGGCGCTCTTCGCCCAGACGGTGGACGCCCTCCTAGGCATCAAGCTCTAACCAGCCCTCCAGCCCTCCAGCCCTCCAGCCCTCCAGCCCTCCAGCCCTCCAGCCCTCCAGCCCTCCAGCCCTCCAGCCCGGGGGGATCATGGACTTGTGGTGCCCGGCACAGGATGCCATGCACCTTTTGCGAGGCACCACAACTCCATGATCGACGGGGCGCCGGCCTCCGGGCGGACGGCCGCGTGCCGTGCCGGGCTGTGATCGAGTCGGTTTTCCGGAGATCGTGGTGTCCGGACGCGTGCGACGCACCGATTGTCAGGAAACCGAGCCGATCAAACGGCTCAGCCCAGGACCGGGCCAGGACCGGGCCGGGGGCGGGCTTGGACGGCCGGGCTACGGAATGAACGCCACCTCGGGGAAGGACCGGCTCGGGCCGCTCAGAAGGTGGCCGCCCCGGTGCCGCAGGTGCCGGTCGAAGAACGCCAGCGGGTACGCCTGCCCGATGCGGACCGCGCGGGCGGGGTCGAGGGTGCCGACCAAGCCGGCGAGTTCCTTCCCGCTCATCCCGATGACCCGTGCCAGTTGCGGAATCAGCCACTGGTTGTCGCCGTACGACGAGTGGACCGCTTCGGCGGCCTGGATGTTGAGCCGCCATCCGCGTAGGTGCGTGAAGAACTCGGCGACGGCGGGCTCCGCGGCCCGGGTGAACGCCGCTGTCATCAGCATGAACGGCCGGTACAGGTCGGTGGCGGGCAGCGGCTGCGACACCATCGGGCCGTCCAGGCTCAGCCCCGCGCGGATCCGCCGGTCGGTGCCCATGGTCAGAGCCGTCGCGGTGCCGCCCTTCGACCAGCCGAACATGCCGATCCGGCTCAGGTCGAGGGCGGCGCCCAGCCCCGCCGGCAGCGGCGCGTGGTCGACGTCGGGGTTGCCCCCGGTGGCGAGGTCGGTGATCTGGTCGAGGACGAATCGGACGTCGCGGGTGTAGGTCCACGGGGTGGAGTCGAAGTCTTCCTCCTGGACGGTGACCCGGCCGTCGGGGAACTCGCCGACCCCGTCGTACGTGTGGTCCACCGTGACGACCACGTACCCGTGGCTGACGAGTTCCTGCACCACGATCGTGGTGTCCGAGCGGTGGCTGCCCGAACCGTGCGAGTACAGCACCACCGGCAACCGCCGGCCCGAATGCCGTACGGGGGCACCCTCGTGCCCGGCCGTCAGGGGCGCCAGCGCGGCGTCGGGTGCGAACCCGGCGGAGGCCAGCAGCATGCGCATCGACGCCGGGGTCATCCAGGGGGCAAGCGGGTACCGGCGCACGTCCCGGGCGGGATACCAGACGCTGACCATCAGCTCCCGGTACCGGCCCGGGCCGGCCAGCGGATCCGGCTGCGAACGGTCGACCAGGTGCAGCGGCACCGTGCCCACGCGGTACGGCCCGGTCGGCCGGGGGAGAGTGAGCCGAGCCGGGCCCGAATCGGCGGTGGCCGCCGTGGCGCGACCGGCGATGCCCATCGGTACGCCGACCCCTACCGCCAGCGCGGCGCCGACAAGGCCACGGCGCGTCATCCCTTGTGCACCAACAGGTTTCAAGACTGGCATTGGTCCTCCCCTGGGTTGCTCGACGCCGAAAACGGAGCGCTCCGGCCATCGATATAACCGCAGTGTATACACTGAGGGTGTAGTTGCAAGGGCGTCAGCTCTTCGATGATGAAGACATCAGCGCGACGAGGGTGGAGACACCGGGCCTGCCCGTGCCGAGGCGGGACGGACCCCCGTGCGGCACCAGATGCGGTCCGCGCACGTCGGCTGGCCGTCGGTCACTGGTCGGCGGTCGGCGCTGTCTCCGCTTGTTCGACCTGATGGATGAGTTGCTTGAGGTGGGCGATCTCGTCGCGCAGCGCTGCCCTCCCGGCAGCGGTGAGAGTCACCCAGGTGCGTGGGCGCTTGCCCTCGTAGCCCTTCTCGATCTGGATCAGCTCGGCCTTCTCCAGGACGGTCAGGTGCTGCCCGAGGTTGCCTGAGGTCAGCTGCAGGGTGGTGCGCAGGAAGCCGAACTCGACCTGGCGGGCCTGGTGCGCGATGGCCAGGATGCCCAGTCGGACGCGCTGGTGGACCACGTCGTCGAGGCCGTTGGTGGGATGGTTGATCATCGCCCGGGAACCTCGGTGGTCGGCCGGATCAGGGCGAAGGCGGCACTGCCGAGCAGCAGCAGCGCCGCCGGGACGAGCAGGTACGGCAGGAAGAACCACGGCGAGGTCGAGTGGATGACCTGGCCGCCCTGCACCATCACGATCGCCAGGTAGACGAGGCTGTACGCCAGCAGCGCCCAGTTGCGCTCGACTCGCGCGAGCACCAGCAGCGCCAGCGCGATGACCGCTATGGGACTGGCCAGCCCGTTGACGAGCCACGCCGCCGGCCCGACCTCGATCTCGACCGGGTCGGTGGAGAAGGGGTCGGCGGGGACGGGGATGAGCGGGTGGAACGTCAGCCAGATCGACACGGCTGCCATCAGAACGGCCAACGCGACGCCGACGACGACGTAGGGGCGGATCGGGGTGCCCACGCCACGCCGTCGGGACTGCCTGACGTAGAAGCCTGCGATCGCCGCGTAGGCGAGCACCAGCGCGACAGTCCAGTACCCGAGCTGCGTGGGGTTGGGAGCCATGCAGACCGTGTGCTGCGGGCGGGATCGGCAGGTGTCGAACAGGTCGAGGTAGGGGGCGTACCGGTAGACGGGTATCGCGACCAGGGTGATCACCGCGAAGACCAGCAGTGGAAACCAGGTGCCGCGCTGGGCGACACGCACCTGATGGGTCAGGTCGCGCACGACCGCCAACAGCTCGTGAGGCCCGTCCGCCTGGGGAGCGGATTCGTGTGTCATGCAGTTAGCTTTGCATTACAGACCTCTCCGCGCAAGAGAGCCTGACCGCATCTCACGGGCCGTGTTAACTGTGACCGCGCCGCCTACCGCGAACGCGAACGCGAACGCGGGTTCGACAGGCGGGCTGGCCACCGACTACCGAGTCGCCCCCAACCGCGTCGTGGCGCTGGACCGGCTACGCGCCATGCCCGGCGGACATGATCGGCGAGCCGGAACCTAGCCCAGGACCAGGCCGGGGTCGGGATCGGCCTCGGGGGTGGGGGCAGGAATCTTGTACTCCTCGGTGAGGGTGGTCATCGGGCCGGGCCAGGTCGCCTGGGACACCTCGATCGGCTTGCGGTGGGCGTCGTACGCGACGTGCAGCAGGTGCAGCACCGGGGTGTCCGGCCGGATCTGGAGCGTCTCGGCCTCTTCGCGGCTGGGCTGGCGGGCGCTGATCGTGTCGGTGGCCGAGACGTACCGCCGCCCGGTGACCTCCTCGGCCTCCTGGTAGAGGGGCCGACCGAACGCCTCGGTGCGCTCCAGTGAGGTGCCCGCGGTGTCGGTGGGCAGGAACCAGGAGGCGCCCACCTCGACGGGGGAGTCGTCGGCGCGTACGAGGTGTCGGCGGCAGAGCAGGTCGGTGCCGTCGGGCACCCCGAACGCGTCGGCCACCTCGGCGGGGGCGGGGGCGCGACCGACGGAGACGAGTTGCTGCCGGTATCGGGCGGCGAGATCGGTGTGGTAGCCGCGGAAGCCACCGTACCGGCCCCGGGACAGGCGGTTGAGTCGGCGGCGGGTGCCTCGGACGTACGTACCGGAGCCGGGTTTGGTGATCAGGATGCCCTCGACCCGCAGCTGGTCGACGGCGCGTTGCACGGTCTGCTTGGCGACGCCGAACATTTCGGCGATGGCCGGAATGGACGGCAGCCGTTCGCCGGGTCCCCAGTCGCCGCGGCGGACCTGGGCCTTGAGCTGCGCGGCGATCTGTCGGTGCGGGAACTCCGCGGCCCCGGGATTGATCTGCACACTCGCCTCCTTGATCACATCTAGGTTCCTAGGATGCCTTAGAGGGTGTGACGGCGCCACCCCTGACACGCGAAAACCGGACTGCGAACACGAAAACGGGCCCCGGACAGATCCGGGGCCCGCAACGAAACTGGGGGAGGGGAGTTACCAGGAACCGGCAGTGGGGCCGGCCGAACCGCCCCGCCGACGCAGGTACTTCTCGAACTCCTGAGCGATCTCGTCACCGGTCAACGGGGTGATCCCCTCGTCGCCGACCCGCTCCTCCAACTCGCGGACGTACTCGCCGAGCTCGGCATCCTGCTCGGCGGCGCTGCGCACCCGCTGCTCCCACTCGGCGGACTCCTCGGCCAGGTCGGCCATCGGCACCGGCAGGTCGACGACCTCCTCGACCCGGTGCAGCAGGGCGAGAGTGGCCTTGGGGCAGGGCGGGTTGTTGGCGTAGTGCGGCACGTGCACCCAGAACGAGACGGCATCCACGTCGGCACGGGAGCAGGCGTCGTGCAGCACGCCGACGATGCCGGTCGGCCCGTCGTACCGGGTCGGGGTGAGCTGGTAGCGCTCGGCGGCCTGCGCGTCGGAGGCGCTGCCGCTGATCGGCAGCGGCCGCGTGTACGGAACGTCGGCCAGCAACGCGCCGAGCAACACCACCCGTTCCACCTCGAGGCTGTGGCAGATCTCCAGCACCTGCTCGCAGAACGTCCGCCAGCGCATGCTCGGCTCGATGCCACGGATCAGCACCACGTCGCGCTCGGTGCCCTCCGGGCTGGCCACCATGAAGCGGGTCGTCGGCCACTCCACCCGACGGGTCTCCCCGTCGGCCATCGTGATGGTCGGCCGACTGACCTGGAAGTCGTAGAAGTCTTCCGGGTCCAACTCGGCGATCTGCCGGGCGTTCCAGACCTGCTCGAGGTGCTCGACCGCGGCGGTGGACGCGTCGGCGGCGTCATTCCAGCCCTCGAACGCGGCGATGGCCACCGGGGACCGCAGCACCGGCAGTCCGTCGAACTCGGTCACGCCGTCACCTCACCCTGCTCGTCGCGGCCGGCGCCGGGATGGCGCCCGGTCGTCATACCGTGGGGCACGGCAGCGTCCCTGTTGTCCTTCACGTCCGTCAGCCTACGTGCCGGGCGAAGGTACGGCCTGTCGGCCGCGCCGGTCGACCCCGCCGAGGCCCGGTCATACCCGAACGAACCAGACAGCGTGATCCCGCTGACACAATATGGGATCGGGTGCCGACGGACGTTGAGTGCGGCATGTGCCGCACTAACCTGAACGGGTGCGGACTTCGTTGATGGATGTGCTGGCCGACCGGATTCTCATCGCTGACGGCGCGATGGGCACGATGCTGCAGGCCGCGGACCTCACGCTCGACGACTTCGACGGCCTCGAAGGGTGCAACGAGATCCTCAACGTCACCCGGCCCGACGTGGTGCGGGGTGTGCACGACGCCTACCTGGCCGCCGGCGCGGACTGCGTGGAGACCAACACGTTCGGCGCCAACCTCGCCAACCTCGCCGAGTACGACATCCCGCAGCGCATCCGCGAACTGTCCGAGGCGGGTGCCCGCATCGCCCGGGAGGCCGCCGACGCGGCCAGCACCCCGCAGCGGCCCCGGTTCGTGCTCGGCTCGATCGGGCCGGGCACCAAGCTGCCGACCCTGGGGCACGCCGACTACGCGACCCTGCGCGACGCGTACCAGGAGAACGCCGCCGGCCTGATCGCCGGTGGCGCGGACGCGCTGATCATCGAGACGTGCCAGGACCTGCTCCAGGTCAAGGCGGCCGTGGTCGGGTCGAAGCGGGCGATGGCCGAGCTGGGCCAGTCGGTGCCGATCATCTGCCATGTCGCCGTGGAGACCACCGGCACGATGCTGGTGGGTAGCGAGATCGGTGCGGCCCTCGCCGCGATCGAGCCGCTCGGGGTGGACCTGATCGGGCTGAACTGCTCGACCGGCCCGGCCGAGATGAGCGAACACCTGCGGTACCTGTCGCAGCACTCCCGCATTCCGCTGTCGGTGATGCCGAACGCCGGCCTGCCGGTGCTGACCGCCGACGGCGCGTACTTCCCGCTGACTCCCGTGGAGCTGGCCGAGGCTCTGGAGCGGTTCATCACCGAGTACGGCGTGGGGCTGATCGGCGGCTGCTGCGGCACCACGCCGGAGCACATCCGGGTGCTGTCCGAGCGGTTGCACGGCGTCACCGCCCCGGCCCGCGAGCCGCGGCACGAGGCGGGCGTCTCCTCGGTGTACCACCCGGTGCCGTTCGCGCAGGACGCGTCGGTGCTGATGGTGGGGGAGCGGACCAACGCCAACGGCTCGAAGGCGTTCCGGGAGGCGATGCTCGCCGGTGACTGGCGGGCCTGCGTGGAGATCGCCCGCAGCCAGGCGCGCGACGGCTCGCACCTGCTCGACCTGTGCGTGGACTACGTCGGCCGCGACGGCACCCAGGACATGCGCGAGCTGGCCGGCCGCTTCGCGACCGCGTCGACGCTGCCGATCATGTTGGACTCCACCGAGCCAGCCGTCGTCGAGGCCGGGCTGGAGATGCTCGGCGGCCGGTGCGTGGTCAACTCGGTGAACTTCGAGGACGGCGACGGCCCCGACTCCCGCTACGCGCGGGTGATGCCGATCGTCCGTGAGCACGGCGCCGCGGTCGTCGCGCTGCTCATCGACGAGGAGGGGCAGGCACGTACCCAGGAGTGGAAGGTCCGGGTCGCGGCGCGGCTGATCGACGACCTGACCGGCCGGTGGGGCGTGGACCGCTCCGACATCCTGATCGACGCGTTGACGTTCCCGATCGCCACCGGGCAGGAGGAGACCCGCCGCGACGGCATCGAGACGATCGAGGCGATCCGGGAGATCGCCCAGCGCTACCCGGGCGTCAACTTCACCCTGGGCATCTCGAACATCTCGTTCGGGCTCAACCCGGCGGCCCGGCAGGTGCTCAACTCCGTGTTCCTGCACGAGTGTGTGCAGGCCGGTCTGACGTCGGCGATCGTGCACGCCAGCAAGATCCTGCCGATGTCGAAGATCCCGGACGAGCAGCGCGAGGTCGCGCTGGACCTGGTCTACGACCGGCGGCGCGAGGGGTACGACCCGGTGCAGCGCTTCCTGGAGCTCTTCGAGGGCGTCGACGTCACCAGCGCACGGGCCAGCCGCGCGCAGGAGTTGGCCGCCTTGCCGCTCGACGAGCGGCTCAAGCGGCGGATCGTCGACGGTGAGCGCAACGGCCTGGAGGCCGACCTGGACGAGGCGATGGCCGGTGGCCGGGCCCCACTGTCGATCATCAACGACATCCTGCTGGACGGCATGAAGGTCGTCGGCGAGCTGTTCGGCTCCGGCCAGATGCAGCTGCCGTTCGTGCTCCAGTCCGCCGAGGTGATGAAGACCGCGGTGGCCTACCTGGAGCCGCACATGGAGACCGCCGAGGACGGCGGGAAGGGCCGCATCGTGCTCGCCACCGTGCGCGGCGACGTGCACGACATCGGTAAGAACCTGGTCGACATCATCCTGTCCAACAACGGCTACGAGGTGGTGAACATCGGCATCAAGCAGCCGATCAGCGCCATCCTGGACGCCGCCGAGCAGCACCGCGCCGACGCGATCGGCATGTCCGGGCTGCTGGTCAAGAGCACGGTCATCATGAAGGAAAACCTGGCCGAGATGGCCACGCGCGGGGTCGCGGAGCGTTGGCCCGTCCTGCTGGGTGGGGCGGCGCTGACCCGCGCGTACGTCGAGGACGACCTGCGGTCGATGTTCCCCGGGCAGGTGCACTACGCGCGGGACGCGTTCGAGGGGCTGTCCCTGATGGACAAGGTGATGACCGCCAAGCGCGGTGGCGCCCCGGTGATCGACCCGGAGCGCGAAGCGGCTCTCGCGGCGCGGCGGGCCCGCCGGGAACGGCAGCGCTCGGTGGTCACCGAGTCGCTGCCGGAGCTGCACGACTCCTCGGTCCGCTCCGACGTGGCCGCGGACGTCGCGGTGCCCACCCCACCGTTCTTCGGCACGCGGGTGGTCAAGGGCGTTCCGATGGCCGACTACGCGGCGCTGCTGGACGAGCGGGCCACGTTCCTCGGGCAGTGGGGGCTGCGGGGCGCCCGGGGCGGCAGCGGACCGTCCTACGAGGAGCTGGTCGAGACCGAGGGGCGTCCGCGCCTGCGCTACTGGCTGGATCGGCTGATCGCCGACCAGGTCCTTGAGGCAGCCGTGGTGTACGGCTACTTCCCCGCGTACTCCGAAGGCAATGACCTGGTGGTGCTCGACGAGAACGGGCACGCGGAGCGCGCCCGGTTCTCCTTCCCCCGGCAGCGGCAGGAGCGGCGGCTCTGCCTGGCGGACTTCTTCAAGCCCAAGGGCGACCAGCTCGATGTGGTCGCGTTGCAACTGGTCACCGTCGGGCAACCGGTCAGCGAGTACGCGGCGAAGCTGTTCGCCCGCAACGAGTACCGCGACTACCTGGAGGTGCACGGGCTCTCCGTGCAGCTCACC
Organism: Micromonospora arborensis; assembly: GCF_003205615.1. Taxonomy (GTDB): domain Bacteria; phylum Actinomycetota; class Actinomycetes; order Mycobacteriales; family Micromonosporaceae; genus Micromonospora; species Micromonospora arborensis. The sequence continues at coordinate 18,894 of NZ_PYBV01000046.1, forward strand.
GAGGCCCTCGCCGAGTACTGGCACCGGCGCATCCGTTCGGAGATGACGCTGCCCGACGGCCGCCCGCTCGGCCACGACGACCCGACGGACCTGGCCGGGATCCTGCGCAACGACTACCGGGGCTGCCGGTACGCGTTCGGCTACCCGGCCTGCCCGGACCTGGAGGACCGGGCGAAGATCGTGGACCTGCTCGGTGCGGACCGGATCGGGGTTGAGCTGTCCGAGGAGTTCCAGCTGATGCCGGAACAGGCCACCGACGCGATCGTGGTGCACCACCCGGAGGCCAGCTACTTCAACGCCAAGTAGCGCCGTGGCGTAGGGAACCATTCGCCCAGTCGGTAATCGGACGCAAGATCCAGCCGGCTGTGGGACATACGGCTCCCCGCTTCAGGCCTAGCGTCACCCCAGGAGCGATCAAAGGGGTGGGGATGCCGGATCCGGACGTCACGCCACCGGCCGTCACCCTTCCCAAGGGCGGCGGTGCGGCGCGGGGGATCGGTGAGAAGTTTGCCGCCGACCCGGCGACCGGGGCCGGTTCGATGACCGTTCCGATCGCGTCCAGCCCTGGTCGCAACGGGTTTGGCCCGCAGTTGGCGCTGACCTACGACTCGGGCGCCGGAGACGGCCCTTTCGGTCTCGGCTGGGGTCTGGGGCTGCCCATGATCACTCGCAAGACCGACACGGGCCTTCCCAGGTACGACGAGTCTGACGTCTACCTGCTCTCCGGTGCCGAGGACCTCACACCGGTGCTGGTCAACGTTGGCGAGCATTCGTGGGAGCCCGAGCGGTTGCCGAACCGGACCGTCGGCGCAGCGACGTATGCGGTGCGGCGATATCGCCCACGGGTGGAGGGACTGTTTGCCCGAATCGAACAGTGGACCGACGTGGACGATCCCGCTGACGTCTTCTGGCGGTCGATCTCGCGGGACGACGTGACCACGTGGTATGGCCGGACTGCGGAGTCGCGTATCGCCGACCCCGCTGACCCACGTCGGATCTTCAGCTGGTTGATCAGCGAGACGCACGACGACAAGGGTGACCTGATCACGTATGCGTACCGGCCGGAGAACGACGAGCGGGTCGACACCAGGCTGGCCTCCGAACACCACCGATCGCACGGCGCGAACCGATACCTGAAGCGGGTCCGCTACGGCAACCATCGGCCGTACCTGCCCGTACTTGATCCGGGGGCCGTCTGGCCGGCCTTGCCCGGCGACGACGAGTGGTTCTTCGAGATGGTCTTCGACTACGGCGACGAGGACGGGGTCTGGCCGGTACGTCCGGACCCGTTCTCGGTGTACCGCCCTGGTTTCGAGGTTCGCACCTATCGACTGTGTCAGCGGGTGCTGATGGTGCACCACTTTCCCGACGTGCCTGACGTTGGCGCTGGTTGCCTGGTCCGCTCGACCGAGTTCGACTACTCGCACGACCTGTTCAGCACACTCGCCTCGGTAACTCAACACGGCTATCAGCGCCGCTCCGACGGCTATCAAGAGCGGTCGCTGCCGCCGCTGGAGTTCGGCTACACCAAGGCGGAGGTCCAGGGACGGTGGCGTGAGCTGGCCGGCGACAGCCTGGACAACCTGCCAATCGGGCTCGACGGCGCGCAGTACCGCTGGGTCGACCTGGACGGTGACGGGCTGCCGGGCGTGCTGACCGAGCAGGGCGGGACCTGGTACTACAAGCGCAACCGCAGCGAGGCGGGGCTGGGGCCGCTGGAGGTTGTCGCGTCCCGCCCGGTGCTGACGTTGGCCGACGGTGCGCAGTTCCTCGACCTGGCCGGGGACGGCCGGCCAGACGTCGTGCAGTTCACCGGGCCGGTTCCGGGTTTTCAGGAGCGTGACGGCGACGGCTGGGCGGCCTTCACCGCTTTTCGGTCGCTGCCCGTTGTGGACTTCGACGATCCGGAGCTGCGGTTCGTCGACCTCGACGGTGACGGGCACGTCGATCTGCTTGTCGCAGAGCCGGATGCGATGAGCTGGCACCAGGCCTTGGGCGAGGATGGTTTCGGGCCGCGCCAACGGATCCCGGCCGTGCGGGACGTGGATCGCGGGCCGGACCTGGCCCTCGCCGACATGAGCGGCGACGGGCTGAGTGATCTGGTCCGGATCGGCAACGGAGAAATCTGCTACTGGCCGAACCTGGGCTACGGCCGCTTCGGACCGAAAATAACCATGGACAACGCGCCGCGGTTCGATCGGCAGGACCGTTTCGATCCACGTCGGGTGCTTCTCGCCGACGTCGACGGCTCAGGCCGGACCGACATCATCTACCTGCACCCCGACGGCATCCGGGTCCATCTCAACCGCGCCGGCAACGGCTGGGGCGCAGCGGTGCGGCTGCCGGCCGGTCCGCCGGTCGGCTCACCGGCCGGGGTGCGGGTGCTCGACCTGTTCGGCAACGGCACCGCCTGCCTGGTGTGGTCGTCTTCCCTGCCGGCCGACGCCGGCCGACCGGTGCGGTACCTCGATCTGATGGGAGGCCAGAAACCACATCTGCTGGTCAAGGTGCGCAACAATCTTGGTGCCGAGACCGAGATCGAGTACGCCCCGTCGACCCGGTACTACCTGCGGGACCGGGCGGCCGGCACACCCTGGGTGACGCGCGTGGCATTCCCGGTGCACGTCGTCGCCCGGGCGACGGTCCGCGACCGCTGGCTCGGGACGAGCTTCACCAGCACCTACAGCTACCACCACGGCTATTTCGACGGGCCGGAGCGCGAGTTCCGCGGGTTCGGGCGGGTCGAGCAGGTCGACGTCGAGGACCATGGCACGTTCGCCGCGGCGAACCCGGCCAGTCCGTACGTCACCGCCGACAACCGCCTCTACCAGCCCCCGGTCAAGACCGTCACCTGGTATCACACCGGTGCGCCAGCGGGAGAACGTGCTCTGCACCAGCTGACCCGCGAATACCACCGGTTCCCGGGACCGTTCACCGAACGGGTGCTGCCCGAGCCGGACCTGGAAGCCCTGGGTGGCACCACCGAAGAGCGCCGCGAAGCGCTGCGGGCCTGCAAGGGCGTGGTGCTGCGCCAAGAGGTGTACGAGCTGGATGCCGCCGCCCTGGAGCGAGGCCGATCCGAGCCGGTTCGGCTCTTCTCGGTGACCTCGCACTCCTGCCTGATCCAGTTGGTGCAGCCGCGGGGCGCCAACAAGCACGCGGTCTTCCACGTCACCGACGCCGAGGAGGTGACCTACCACCATGAACTGGACCTGCGGGATCCGGCGAGCCGACCGGACCCGCGGATCAGCCACCGACTCAACCTGGAGGTCGACGACCTCGGCAATGTCCGGCAGACAGTGACAGTCGGTTATCCGCGGCGGCTGCCAGCCCCGATCGCGCCCGACCCGCTCCTGCCCGACGGGGCGGCGGCCCTCGTCGTGGCCGTTCAGGACGAGATGCACGTGAACTACGCCCGGATGGGCTACACCGCTGACGTGGTTGCCGAGCCGGACGCCTACCGGCTGCGGTTGCCCTGTGAGACGCGGTCGTACCAGGTCACCGGTCTGCGGCCAGCGGGCGACTACTTCACCCCGGACGAGGTGCTGCTCGCCGTGACCGGTGCCGCGGTGATCCCCTCGCACCTGCTGCCCGACCGGACGACGGCACAGAAGCGGCTGGTCGGGCACACCCGATCGGTGTTCTTCAACGAGACGCTGGACGCGCCGCTGCCGCTGGGTGAGCTGACCGCTCGCGCGCTGCCGTACGAGACCTATTCGTTGGCCCTGACCGCCGACCTGCTGACCGCGGTGTTCGCCGACCGGCTCACCGCCGAGGTCACCGCGGTGCTCGACGACGAGGCCACCAGCGGTTACCGCCACGACCCGGAATCGGGCCACTGGCGCTGCTCAGGCACGGCAGGTTTTCAGGCCACCGCGGCCCAGCACTTCCTGCTGCCGGAGCGCTACACCGACCCGTTCGGCAACGTCACCCTGCTGGAGCACGACCCGCATGACCTGTACCTGCGGGCGAGCACGGACGCGCTGGGCAACCGCACGGAGGTCACCGGCTTCGACTTCCGGGTGCTGGCGCCACACGAGATCGAGGACGTGAACGGCAACCGTTCGCAGGTTCGCTTCGACGTGCTCGGCCGTCCGGCGGCGGTGGCGATGAGCGGCAGAGCGGGCGAGGGAGAACGGCTCGGGCCGGCCGGCGACGATCCCGCGACGGCGGACCTGGCCGCGTTCTTCCTGACCGACGACTACGACCCGGCGCGGGCCGTGGGGTTCCTCGGCGAGGCGACCATCCGCTATCTCCACCACCTCGGCGAGACGGTCCGGGACGGCGTGGTCAGCTGGGGTGAGCATCCACCGTGCGCGGCCGTGATCATGCGGGAACAGCACGCCGATCTGCCCGGCGGTCCGGTGCAGACAGCGTTCGAGTATTCCAGCGGCACCGGAGCGACAGTGGTCCGCAAGGTCCAGGCCGAGCCGGCCACGGCAGGCGGGCCGCTGCGGTGGGCGGGGACCGGTCGAACGGTCCTCAACAACAAGGGCAAGCCGGTCAAACAGTACGAGCCGTACTTCAGCCCCGCCGTGGTCGGCCACCGCTTCGAGGACCCGCCGGAGACTGGTGTCACGCCGGTGTTCTTCTACGACGCGGTCGGCCGACTGGTCCGCACCGATCAGCCCGACGGCGCCTGGAGTCGCGCCGAGTTCTCGCCGTGGCAGGTCGCCGCGTACGACCCGAACGACACAGTGCTCGAACCGGGCAACGCCTGGTATTCCCGGATGAGTACGTCGGCGGCCGGGTCCGAGCGACGGGCCGCGCTGCTGGCCGCCGGGCACGCCGACACCCCGCCACTCACCATTTTGGACAGTCTCGGCCGGACCGTGCTGACCGTGGACCACAACCGCACCGCCGCAGGCGACGTCAGGCATGTCACGTTCACCAGGTTGGCGGCCGACGGGCAGCCGCTGTGGGTGCAGGACGCCCGCGGCAACCGGGTCATGCAGTACGTGACACCCCCGCCGGCCGCCGGCCCGTACCGTCTCGACGACCCGGAGAACCTCATTCCGACTGGCGGCACTCCCGGCTACGACCTCGCCGGGGGATCGCTGTTCCAACACGGGATGGACGGCGGCGGACGGTGGCTGCTGCCGGACGCCGCGGGCAAGCCGCTGTTCGCCTGGAACAGTCGTGGTTTTCGGTCGCGCTCGACGTACGACGCGGTGCACCGACCCGTCGGCGTCTTCGTCCGGGCGACCGGTGGCACGACCCTCACCGGCACCGGGCGCGACCCGGACCAGCCACCCGGGCCGGAGGTGCTGGTCGAGTGGCGGGTGTACGGCGAGGCGCATCCCGACCCGACTGCGAACCTGCGCGGTCGTCCGTACCAGGTCTTCGACGGCGCTGGCACGACCGTCAACGAGGCGTACGACTTCAAGGGCAACCTGCTCACCGGCGGACGCCGCTTCGCCGCCGATCACCGAGGCGTGCCGGACTGGTCGGTCCTCATCGGCCTGGTCGACCCCGGTCAGGTGACCGCCGCCGCCGAGCCGCTGCTGGAGCCGGGACCGACCCGCACCACCCGGGTCAGGTACGACGCGCTGAACCGCCCGGTCGAGGTGACCACCCCCGACGGCAGCGTCCGCCGGACGACCTTCAATGTGGCGGGGCTGCTCGACCGGGTCGACGCGGAACTGTCCGGCGTGCTCACGTCGTTCGTGACGAACGTCGACTACGACGCGCGTGGCCGACGGCAACGGATCGACTACGGCAACGGCACCACCACCACCTACGAGTACGACACGCGTACGTCGCGGCTGTCCCGGATGCGAACGACCCGTCCGGGTGGTCCGGACGCCACCGCGTCGGTGCTCTTCGTCAGCCCGGCCGTGGTGCAGGATCTGCGCTACACGTACGACGCCGTCGGCAACATCACCCGCATCGAGGACGCCGCGCTCGGCACGACGGTCCAGGCCGGCAACTCGTGCGACTACGCCTACGACGCGCTGTACCGCCTGATCGCCGCGAGCGGCCGCGAACACCGGGGGCAGACCGACTTCGCGGCCGATGCCCCCGGCCTGCGTGATCACCCGTTCGTCGGCCACCGGGTCCACCCGAACGATCTGCAGGGCCTACGTGGCTACGTGGAGCGCTACACCTACGATGCGGTGGGCAACATCGAACGGGTGGCGCACCATGACGGCGGTGACGTCGACCAGGCCGGCCCGGTGCGGTGGCAGCGCCGCCACCGGTACGCGGCGGACAGCAACCGGCTTCTCGCCACCAACCGCCCCGGCGATCCCGACGGCACCTACTCGGCGGCGTACCCGCACGACGCCCACGGCAACATCACCGGCATGGCGCATCTGCCGCTGATGCGGTGGGACTACCGGGACCGGCTGTGCGCGGTGGCGCAGCAGGTGGTCAACGACGGGCTACCGGAGACCACGTACTACGTCTACGACTCGGCCGGCCAGCGGGTCCGCAAGGTGACCGACACCTCCGGGGGCGACCGCAAGAACGAACGGTCCTACCTGGGCGACTACGAGATCTACCGGGAGTACGGCGCGACCGGTGCCGTGACGCACGAGCGCGAGACGCTGCAGGTGAGTGACGACAAGCGGCGCATCGCTCTGGTCGAGACCGCCACCAGGCCGGCCGCCGCACCACGGCTGCGCTTCCAGTTCGGCAACCACCTTGGCTCGGCGAGCGTCGAGCTGGACGAGGCCGGCAACCTGATCGACTACGAGGAGTACCACCCGTACGGCACGACGGCGTTCCAGATCGGCCGCTCCGGTGCGGAGGTCAGCCTCAAGCGTTACCGCTACACCACGAAGGAACGTGACGACGAGAGCGGCTTCGGGTATCACGGTGCGCGTTACTACGCGCCCTGGCTGGGCCGGTGGATCAGTGCGGACCCGGCGGGTCTGATCGACGGCCCCAACCTCTACCAGTACGTCTCGGGCAGCCCGGTCGGCGACACCGACCTGACCGGTACCGAGGGCGACAGCAACGCGCACACCAGCACCTACGCCCCCTCCCGACCACGACTGACCAGCACCGACGACGCCCTCAACCACCTGGCCTCGCTCGCCCCGGACTGCAAGGTGAGCAACGTCGACCAGGACAATACGATGCCGGTGTCGCTGATCATCCGCGGCGACAAGATGGTGATGGTGGCGAACGGCAAGGAGGTGGCCAGCCAGCGGGCACCCACCGATCAACCGGATCCGGAGCCCTCCGGGTCGTCGGACTGGCCGGACAGCGTCCCGACCGAGGGCGGTCACAGTGGTTACTTCGCCGCCGGCGCCACCTACGGCTGGCTACAGCACCAGGCCGGGATCAGCGGCATGCTCCCGATGCCGTGGGACATCACCGGTGCCCATCATGACCCGATGGATGAGGCCGCCTTCGCCCAGGGTGCGGCCTGGGCGCTGATGCTCGCGTCCACCCTCGACCTGGCGGTCGCCTTCACAGCGGCCAGGGCAATCGGCGTGGTTGAGACGAACCCATGGCAGTACGGCCAGATCGGCAAGGGTCCGCAGCTGTCGCTGGCCGGGGACATCGCGATGGATCGGGTCCACGTGCTAGAGGCGCGCGCCGCGGCAAGTACCGCGGCCGCGACCTTGCTGATGAAGAAGTACGGCGGCGGTTCCGCACCGACCGGGCCGGACAAGAGCGACTATCGCGGCCGCTACAACCAGGAGCGCATCCAGCAGGGCAAGAAGCCGCTGCCAGCGGAGTACGACGCGCACCACCGTATTCCGCAGCACTACCGCGATCATGCCGAGTTCAAGAAGGCCGACTTCGACTTCGACGCGCCGTCGAACATCCGGGGAGTCAAGGGCTGGCGTGCTGTCGAGGCGGGCAAGGCCCGAGCCAACTATCACGGCGAGATCAGCGAGTGGTGGCGGCAGTTCCAGCTGGCGTTCCCGTCGGCCACCCGTGACCAGATCAAGCGGTTCGCGATTGAAATCGACCGGGGTTACGCGCGCTACTACTTCCGATGACGGGGTGAGTCATGCATGAGATAACCGCGCCGCTGCGCCCTCGCGACCAGGGTGCCGAGGTCGCCAACCTGCAGGCCGGTCTGGTCCTGCTCCTCGTTCACCAGGTGATCCCGGCGGACCCCGACCTTCGCGCCGAGCTGATCCGCGACCTGATGCGGGAGTCGTCGGAGCAGGTCTACCAGGGTGTCAGCGAGAAGACCGTGGCGATGTACCAGGAGTCGCAGGGGATCGAGGTGAACGGCGTCGTCGATGAGCGGAGTGCGGCCGCGCTGAACGAGACGCTGCGCGAGCTCGGACTGCTCGGCGGCGCTCAGGCGACGGCCCGCACCGAGCGGATGGTGGCGGGTCAGGTCCTCCACTTCGACCAGACACCGTTCGCCGGCCGGGTGATCCTCTACGCCCACAACGGCAACGGCCCTGTGCGCCTGGGCGAGGATGCCACCGATCCCGAGGGCCGCTACGCCGTCACCCACCCGGTGACCGGCGCGGACATGCGCCTGCCGCTGCGGGTGGCCGCGTTCGACCCCGACGGCCAGCACCGTGCCGAGGCGACCATCGACGCCACCAGGCCGGTCGAGGTGGTCGACCTGGTGGTGCGCAGCGACGGTACGGCCTACCGGGTGACCGGCCGGGTGTCCACCGGCGGGCGGGCTGGCGTCAGTGGGCTGCTGATCCAGGTGGTCGACCGCAACGTCGGCGGTGACAACCAGGTCGCGGAGGTCTCGACCGGTGCGGACGGCGCCTATCGCGCCGCCTTCACCTACGACGGCGGCAAGGACCGGCCCGACTTCCAGGCGTACGTCGTCAGTGGCGACACCCGGATCGGCGCGTCCGAGGTCCGCTACGACGCGGGCCACGACGAGGTGCTCGACATCGCGGTACCCGAAAACGCCCAGATGTCGCTGGCGACCGAGCACACGGCGCTCACCGGAGACCTCGCCAGGCACGTCGTCGGCAGCCTGCGCGACCTCCGCGAGGACGACGACCGGCGGGACGTCAGCTATCTGGCGAACAAGACCGGTTGGGATGCTCGTGCGGTCGCGATGGCGTCGCTCGCCGACGAGTTCAGTGCCCGCACCGCAGTGGCCGACGGCAGCCCGGCGATCCCGCCCGCCCTGTTCTACACCCTCTTCCGCGCCGGAACGCCTGCCACCGACGAGGCGATCTACCGGATCGACGCCGGTCGTGTCGCGACGATCTGGCAGCAGGGCATCGACCAGGGCATCGTGCCATCCGGCCTGGCCGCCGACGTGCCCGCCGCGATCGAGGAGTTCCGGACGCTGTCCGCCCGGCAGACCCTGAGCGGTCCGGCCGTGGCGGGGCGCTCCTCACTCGCCGCACTGCTGGCCGTCTCGTTGCCGGACGCCACCGAGGCGCAACCGGAGCGGTTCGCGCGCCTGCGGATCGACCACCAGGGCGACCCGGCGGGTTTCTGGTCCGCTGTCACGCACGAGTTCGGCCGACCCGCGGCGGACCGGCTCAAGCTCGACGGTCAGCTCGCCTACCTGACACTGAACAACGCGCCGCTGATCGAGCGCCTGCACGCCGGTCACGCCGCACCCCTGACCGACCCCGCGGACCTCATCGAGCGTGGCTTCCATCGCGCCGCGCAGTGGCTCCCCTTGATCGACGAGGTGCCGCCGGAGATTCCCGGTGCGGGCGACGAGGCCAAGCAGGCCAACTACGCCGACCTGCTCGCCGCGCAACTGCGCCTCAGCTATCCGACCGCGACAGTCGCCGCCATGGTGGCCGACGGGGAGACCGCCGTCGCACCGGGGACCGCGAACGGCGTGCGCGACTTCCTCCGCGCGCACCACAACGAGTTCGACATCGGCCTGCAACCGGTCGAACAGTTCCTCACGCGCACACAGGTCCCGATCGACGCGGCCGTCCAGGCGGAGATCGCCCGGATCCAGCGGGTCCGTCAGATCACCCCGGGTGACGACGCGATGAACGCCCTGCTGGCCAAGGGACTCGACTCGGCGTACGCGGTGGCGCGTTACGACCGCGCGGAGTTCGTCGCCGGCTTCGCCACCGAGGTGGGCGGCACGACCGAGGCCGCCCTCATCCACGCCCGTGCCCAGCAGGTCCACTCGGCGGTCCTCAACATCACCACGTCGTACGTGTTGGCCAGTAACGCCCCCGGAATCGGGGTGCACAGCCCGGCGCAGATCGTGAACCCGGCGCCGGTCGTCCCGGACAACGTCGGCGATGTGATCGCCTATCCCACGCTCGAGAAGCTGCTCGGCGACATGGACTACTGCGACTGTGAGCAGTGCCGGTCGATCCTCAGCCCCGCCGCGTACCTGGTGGATCTGTTGCAGTTCGTCGACCGCGACGAGGTCCGCTGGGAGCAGTTCCGCGCACGCTGGGGCACTGACCACGGCGGCGCGCCATACCCGTACCCGACGATGGCGGCCTGGAACGACGCGGGCCAGCCGGGCGGCACCCCGCCGACGCCCATCGAGGTGTTGCTCTCCCGGCGGCCGGACCTGCAGCATCTCCCGCTCACCTGCGAGAACACCAGCACCCCCGTGCCCTACATCGACCTGGTCAACGAGACGCTCGAGTATTTCGTGGCGAACAAGCTCACCCTCGACGGCTTTCAGGGGCACGACACCGACGACAGCGCCACCCCGGCGGAGCTGCTGGCGAATCCGCAGTTCGTGCAGGACGCCGCCTACGACATCCTGGCCGGCAAGGGCACCCCGGCACCGCTGCTGCCGCCCGCTCCGGGGCTGCCTTTCCATTTGCCGCTGGAGCGGCTGCGCCGCCTGTTCGCCGCGTTCGGGACCTCGTTGCCCGTGGTCATGGAGGCGTTGATCGCCGACGGCGCGAGCTACGGCTGGGTCGACGTCCGCATCGAACAGTTGGGCCTCTCCCGGGCCGAGTACGCGCTGCTGACGGACCGGACCAAGACCCTGCAGGAGTTGTCCGGCCTTCCCGCGACCACCTCCGACGGTGATGTCGTGGCCGCGTTGTCCGGCGCGAAGGACTTCAGCCGCCGACTCGGCATCGGCTACGACGACCTGGTCGAGCTGCTACGCACCCGGTTCGTCAATCCGGCCGGCGGCCTGATTCCCCGGCTGGAGCGCCTGGGTGTCCCGGTGAGCACGCTGAAGGCCCTCAAGGACGGCACGATCACCGATCAGGCGTTCGATGACGCCGTCGCGCCGCAGGTGGATCCGGCCCGGTACGGCGGCGACATCAAGGCCTGGGTACGCGACCAGGCGAACTACGACCGCATCATGGGTCTACTCGTGCTCGCCGACCCGACGGGCGCGGACGGTGCGGGTGGCTTCGACACCCTGGAGTTCCGCTACGCCGACCCGGACCTGCTGGCCCAGCGGGTCCACCCCATCGAGTTCGTCCGCCTGCTGCGCTTCATCCGGCTCTGGAAGACCCTTGGCTGGACGATCGAACAGACCGACAAGGCGATAAGCGCGCTCTGGCCCGCCGACCCGGCACCGGGCGACGACCTCGCGAAGCTGGACGCGGGGTTCCAGGTGCTCGTGCCGCGCCTCGGCGTGCTGGTGCGGGTGATCGAGCGGCTGGGGCTCAGCGTGCCGAAGGGTCTGCTGCCGCTGCTGGCCTGCGTCGCCCCGATGGACACGTACGGCGCGGCCTCGCTCTACCGCACGTTGTTCCTCAGCCCGACGGCACCGGCCGGGGATCCGGTGTTCGCCGAGGACGGTTACGGCAATGTCCTGGACGGCTCGGAAAAGCTGCTGGACCACACCGAAGCGCTCCGCGCGGCGCTCAGCCTCAGCGGCGACGAGTTGACGGAGATCGCCAGCGCCCTGGCCTTCGACGCGGGCACCCCGTTGACCGTCGAGAACGTCAGCGCCGTGTACCGCCGTGGCTGGCTGGCCCGCACACTCAAGCTCAGCGTGGTGGAACTGCTGCGGCTGACCGAACACACCGCGATCGACCCGTTCGCGGCCGTCGACCCGGTCGCGCCCACGATGATCGCCCTGCTCGACCTGGTGGACCGGCTGCGATCGGTGGGGCTGAAGCCAGCCCAGGCGCTCGCCCTGGTCTGGGACGAAAAACTGAGCGGTGTTTCGGCGCCGGGGGCCGGGCAGATCGACCAGTTCATGCGGGATCTACGCGCCGGCTTCGCGGCAGTCGACGCGGATTTCACGGTGGCCGACGATCCGGACGGGCAGCTCGCCCGCGCCAGGATGGCGCTGGTGTACGACAACGCCGCGACCGATTTCTTCTTCGGCTTGTTGGCGGGGTCGCCGGGAGCGGGTGAGCCGGCTGTCGCGACGTTCTTCGCGCGCTACCCGGAGCTGCGGCCGCTGTTCGACGCCTACGTCGCCTCCGCCGATCCGCCGCCGATCCGGCGGGCCGCACTGCTCGCCGCGTTCCTGCCGGATCTCGCCCGGCGCCGCAAGCAGCAGCAGGCGTTGCAGATGATCGGCGCGGCGGCGCAGACCGACGCGGCGTTCGCCACCACCATCCTGGACACCTCCGGGGTGCTGCCCGCCGTCGCGGATCTGGTCGCCGTCGAACGTCCGGGCCTGGCCGTGCGCTACTTCTTCGCCGACGTCGTGGGTGGGGAGCCGGATCGTACGGCCGACGCTGAGGCCGTTCTGAACTACCGCTCGGGCAGCGCCAACCAGTTACCCGAGCATGCCGGCGCTCCGATCTCCGGCGTCTGGAGCGGCTACGTCGAGGCACCCGCGGGTGAGCTGTTCGGGTTCCGCGTCGAGGCCGACGCCGGCGCGACCGTCCGGCTCACGATCGGTGCCATGGATGTCGAGCTGGTGCCCGACGGCAGCGTGTGGGCCACCCCAGCGCCGGTGGCGCTGACCGCGGGCAAGCCCTACGCCGTGGTGCTGACCGTGGAGAAGGTACGCCACACGCTGAGGGTGCAGTGGCACACGACCGGGCGAGGCTGGGAGGTCGTCCCGGCTCGCCACCTCTATTCGGCCACCCTGCGGGAACGGCTCGCCGGGGCGTACCTCCGCCTCTTCAAGATCGCCTCGCTGTCCACCGCACTGCACCTGAGCGCCACCGAGATCGCGTACCTCGGCCGCGGCTGGCTCGGCGCGTTGCCGGTCGCCGGACCATCCACCGACCCGGCCCTCTTCGGCGGGTTCGACACGCTGCTCGGATACGCCGAGCTGAAGGCCGCGTTCGGCTCGGACGACGAGCAACTCCTGGCAGTGCTGCGCGAGCCGCGGGCCGGCACACTCACCGCCCTGACCCGCTGGGAGCCCGGCTCGCTCGACGCGCTGCTCAGCCGCTTCGGCATGACCATCGCGGGCCTGCGCGACAGCACCGCCTTCCGGCGGGTGCACGACGCCTTCGCGCAGCTGACCGCGCTCGGCGTGACGGCCGGCCCGCTGATCGCCGCGACGACCAACGACCCGTCGGCCGCCACGGTCCGGGACCTGCAGGCCGCGCTGCGGGCCCGGTACGCCGTCGCCGACTGGCTCGCCGTCGTCAAGCCGATCAACGACGAGCTGCGGGGCCGGCAGCGCGATGCCCTTGTCGCGTACGTGCTGCACCAGTTGCGGTCGAACCCCGCGTCAGCGCACCTCGACACACCCGACAAGCTCTTCGAGTACTTCCTGATGGACGTGCAGATGGAGCCGGTCATGCAGACGTCGCGGATCCGCCACGCGCTCGCCGCCTGCCAACTGTTCGTCGAGCGGTGCCTGATGAACCTCGAGCCGCGGGTTGCCTCGTCGGCGATCAACGGCGCGCAGTGGGAGTGGATGAAGCGGTACCGGGTGTGGGAGGCCAACCGCAAGGTCTACCTCTGGCCGGAGAACTGGCTCGAACCGGAGCTGCGCGACGACCAGTCGCCGTTCTTCAAGGAGCTGATGAGCGAACTGCTGCAGAGCGACATCACCGAGGATCGGGCCGCCACCGCCATGGGCGCGTACCTCGCCAAGCTGGACACGGTCGCGAAGCTGGAGCCGGCCGGCGTCTACTACGCCGAGAACGACCCGGGCACGGCCGACGACATCGCGTACGTGGTGGGGCGCACCGCCGGCGCCAACCGGGCCTACTACTGGCGTCGACGCGAGTACGGCTACTGGACGCCGTGGGAGCAGATCAAGCTCGACGTCGAGGACAACCCGGTGCTTCCGGTGCTCTGGAAGAGTCGGCTCTTCCTGTTCTGGATCAAGATCATTCAAGAGCCGGACCTCGGCGGGGGCCAGCCGTTCGCGGCGCCGCCCGACACCGACCTGTTCAAGCTGAAGACCAGTAACGTCAATAGCGAGCTGCCGCAGATCGGCGTTCGGGCGATGCTCTGCTGGAGCGAGTACTACAACGGTGTCTGGCAGCCCGTCTCCACCTCGGATCCGCACCAGCCGACCTACCTGGGCGGATTCGCCCCGGGCACCTTCAACCGGTCCGGCCTGCGGCTCTCCTCCTCGGTCGCCGACGGCGTGTTGCGCATCGACATCGGCGGCGAGGGCAGCTCCTTCTTTCTCCTCTACAACACTCACAGCCTGCCGGTACGCGCCGAGGACGTGCCGGTGTCGCTGGGCCCACTGCACGGCCCGCAGCGCTTCCTCGGTGTCACGAAGGGAACGCTCAACGCCGCGTACGCGCTCCGGCCCACCGTCGACACGGGTTTCCCGGATCCGACGGTGCTGCGCCGTGACGTGCTGCGTAACCCGCTCGGCGCCTCGATCGTCGAGCCGAAGCACGACCTGACCGACCCGTGGAACGCACCCTTCTTCTACAGCGACAGCCGGCACGTCTTCTGGGTCGAGACCACGCAGGCGCCGGTCACGGTCAAGCAGTGGCAGAGCTACGGCGAGCTGACGCCGGGCCCGCCTGTGACCGCCTACACCCTCCCGGACCTGGTGCTCCCACCGAAGTACATCCTCCCGGACCGGATCGGCCCGATCATCAGCGGACGCAACAACGGGCTCAGCGATCCCGATCCGATCGCCACATTCGTGACCGAGGACGCGTACATCACCAAGGGCCTCGGCACGATCGGCACGGTCCGGTTCAACGCCGCCGAGATCGGGCCGGCCGGCGCGATCATCAAGCAGATGGGCTAGGGGACGGCGATGACCAACTATTTCCACGAGGCCCTTGCCGACACGGTGCTGTACAACCTCGGCGGCGAGTGGATCGACAAGCAGGACACCGCGTTCAGCTACTCGTTCGAGAACTTCTTCCACCCGTTCGTCGGAGAGCTGATCGAACAGCTCAACCGCAGGTCGCTGGCCGGCATGCTCGACCCGGATTTCCACCAGGGCCTGAGCGACCCCACGTTCTTCGACTCCCTCTACACCGCGCTCGCCAACGATCTGGTCAAGATCTCACACGAGCCCAAGGAGATCGACCTGGGCGCGGGTGGCCCGTACTCGGGCTATAACTGGGAACTGCTGTTTCACGTACCGCTGACGATCGCCGTGCACCTGAGCAAGAACCAGCGCTTCGCCGAGGCCCGTAAGTGGTTCCACTACATCTTCGATCCCACCTCGAACGACACGTCGTTGCCCGTACCGCAGAGGTTTTGGAAGTTCCTCGCCTTTCGGAAGGCGGGGGTGGTCAAGCAGGTCGACGAGCAGCTGATGATCCTGAGCAAGCCGCTGGCCGAGTGCACCCCGGCGGAACTGGACATGAAGCAGAAAATCCTGCAGGGGTACGAGGCGATCAAGAACCGCCCGTTCCAGCCGCACGCGGTCGCGCGCACCCGCCAACTGGCGTACCAGTACTGCGTGGTGATGAAGTACCTGGACAACCTCATCGCCTGGGGCGACAGCCTGTTCCGGCAGGACACGTCGGAAAGTCTGAACGAGGCGACCCAGCTCTACGTCCTCGCGGCGACCCTGCTCGGCCAGCGGCCGCAACGCATTCCGCGAACCGGCACCGTCCGCCCGAAGACCTACGCCGAGCTGCGCAAGCAAGGGCTCGACGCGATGGGCAACACCCTCGTCGAGATGGAGGGCAAGTTTCCGCTCAGCGCGGGGATGCCGAAGATGGGCGAGGACGACCCGGACGCCGCCGGCCCGCTCTTCGGCATCGGACGCACCCTCTACTTCTGCATTCCGCGCAACGAGAAGCTGCTCGGCTACTGGGACACGGTCGCCGACCGACTCTTCAAGATCCGAAACGGGATGAACATCGAGGGCATTGCTCGCCAGCTCGCCCTGTTCGATCCACCGCTCGACCCCGGCATGCTGGTCAAGGCCGCCGCTGCCGGAATCGACATCGGCGCGATCATCAGTGGCACCAATCAGCCGATCAGCCCGGTGCGGGCCCCCTTCCTGATCCAGATGGCACTCGAACTCAGCGGCGAGGTACGCGGGCTCGGCAGCGCACTCGTGGTGGCGATCGAGAAGGGCGACGGGGAACGGCTCGCCGTGCTCCGGCAGGGGCACGAGACCCGGATCCAACAGATGCAGCAGGAGGTCCGCTTCCTGCAGTGGGCATCGGCCCAGGAGGCCACCCGCTCACTGCTGACCAACCGCAGGCCCGCACTCGAACGGCTGCACTACTACCAGCGTCTGCTCGGCCTGCCCGCCGACCCGAATACGGCGGACGAGCTCGCGGTGAGCTTCGAAGGGCTCGCGCTGACCGAGGAGACCTTCGCCGAGGCGTACGGCAAGCTGGTCGCCCAGTACGACAAATCGGTCGCGGCGCAGGACCTCCCGAAGCTCCGACTCGCTGAGGAATCGTCGCCGACGATCCTGTCCGGCGCCAGAGGCTCGGGCAAGCTCTACCTCTCGGCGAACGAGGACGTCGAGCTCAACACCCACCTGCCGACCGCGCGGGACACCAGCCTGCACGCCTCGGTGGCCAACGCGATGGCGTCCGCCTTCGCCCCGGTGCCGGACGCGGACGCGGACGCCCACTTCTGGGGCATCGGCGGCAAGATCAAGCTGAACGTCGGGACGGCACTCGTCGCCGCCGCGAAGATCGCCGGTGACATCTCCGGAATCGTCGCCGCCTGGGAACGCGACCAGGCCGGGATGGCGGCGCGCACCGCGTCCTACGAGCGCCGGGCCGACGAATGGCTCCTGCAGTACAACCTCGCCGCGCACGACCTCGCGTCGATCGGCCGGCAGATCCTCACCTCGATCCTCGCCGAACAGGTGACCCGCCACGACTACCTGATCACCAAGCAGCAGGTCGCCGACACCCAGGAGGCCGACCGGTTTCTGCGGTCGAAGTTCTCCAACGAGGAGTTGTACGCCTGGACGCAGGGCGAGGTGTCCCGGCTCTACTACGAGTACTACCGGTTCGCCATCGACACCGCCCGCAAGGCAGAGCAGGCGATGAAGCGGGAACTGATGCGCCCCGAGGTGGACGCCCAGGACTTCGTGAAGTTCAACTACTGGGACGGAGGACGTCGCGGGCTGCTCTCCGGCGAGGCACTGCAACTCGACGTCAAGCGCATGCAGTTGGCCTACCACGAGAACAACAAGCGGGAGTACGAGCTGACGCGGCACGTCTCCTTACGCCGGCTCGCCCCGGTCGCCCTGCTGGCGCTGAAAACGACTGGTTCCTGCCGGGTGACAGTTCCCGAGTGGGTGTTCGATCTGGACACGCCGGGCCACTACCTGCGCCGAATCCGCAGCGTCGGCCTCACCATCCCGTGCGTGACCGGTCCGTACACCAGCCTCAGCTGCACCCTGACACTTACCCGCAGCTCAGTGCGCACCGCACCGCTGGCCGGCGATGGCTACCGGCGCCAGGGCGGCGAGGACGGCCGCTTCGTCGACTACTTCAGCGCCACCCAGTCGATCGTCACCAGCAGTGGCCAAAACGACAGCGGCCTGTTCGAGACCAGCCTGCGCGACGAGCGGGTGCTGCCCTTCGAAGGCGCTGGCGTGGAGAGCGAGTGGACCCTTTCGCTGCCCGACGAGTTCCGCCAGGTTGACTACGCAACGATCAGCGACGCGATCCTGCACTTCCGATACACCGCACGCGAAGGCGGCGTACCGCTGCGCACCGCAGCGGTGGAGAATCTGAAAGAGCTGGTAGCCGACGCGGACGAGACCGGCCTGAGTCTGCTCCTCAGCCTCCGGCACGACTTCCCCAGCGAATGGTCAGCCTTCGTCGACGGCAACGCCGACTTCAGCGCGACACTACGCGCGGACTACCTTCCCTACCTGGCCCAGCGCAGGACGGTCACGATCGCCGGGTTCGAGCTCTACGGCCTGACGGCCGGCAGAGACCCGAAGCACCACCTTGTCGGCGACCAAGCGATGTGG
The DNA here is from genome assembly GCF_003205615.1 of Micromonospora arborensis. Lineage (GTDB taxonomy): Bacteria > Actinomycetota > Actinomycetes > Mycobacteriales > Micromonosporaceae > Micromonospora > Micromonospora arborensis. The sequence goes on from NZ_PYBV01000046.1 coordinate 37,054, forward strand.
GACGCGGCGAGCGCGGCCCTGAACACCCCCGACGGGTTTACGTTCACGGCCGCACCCGACGCCGCCGGACCCACCCAGGTGCTGAGCCGGTCCGCCGACGCCGACGTCTGGCTGATCATGCGGTACACGCTGGAGTAGGCGCTGGGGGCCGCGCTCGAATTCCGGCCGGCCCTGCTGAAGAAGTCAGCTCAGCGCGGCCGCTTTGCGCAGCAGCACTGAGCGTTCGCACTGGTTGGCGCACAGCCGGGCGGCCAGCTCCAGTTCGGCGCGTGCCTCCGGGCGCCGACCGAGCCGGGTCAACAACTCCCCGCATACAGTCGGGACCAGATGCGAGCCGGCGAGCCGGCGATCAGCTCGTCCATGATGGTCAGGGCTTGCGCCGGGCCTGAGGCCATGGCCACGGCGACGGCCCGGTTGAGCTCGACCACCGGCGAGGGCGCGACCCGGCCGAGTGCCTCGTAGAGCACCACGATCCGGTCCCAGTCGGTTGCCTCGGCCGAGGGTACCGACGCGTGGGTGGCGGCGATCGCCCATCCAGCACCAAGATCATGCCGTCTACAGGCCGTCTAACGTAGGCCGGTGGTGGCAATCAATGACCAGCCATGACTAGCCCCAGTCCAGGTCAGAGCGCGTCTCGTCCAGTTCGGATGCCTATGCCTGACCGGTAAATCAATACAACGCCAAGTAACGGGCGTAGGTGCGCTGACCTGCACCGGAGGTCGTCCGGAAGGCCGCTGAACCATGATCAGGCCGTCAGCGGCTTCCGGGCCGTCCTCGGCGGCCTGGTAGGCACCGAACGCGGTGTTGGTGGCGCGCCGCTCTTCGCCAGCTGCTGGGCAGTGGCGGCGGCCGGCGCTCCTCGGCCGGCCGCGCGGTGGACGAGGCCACCCTGGTGGCCTTGATCCCTGTTCTTCGATACAGTTCTTGGCGCGGAAGGCACCCACGAAGCAAGGGTTTTCACTTGTCCGGGTCGAATGGCTCCTTGTACGCGGTCGCCGACCTCCACGTTTCCTACGCGGAGAACCGCCGGTTCGTCGATGGTCTGGTGCCGACGTCAGACGGTGACTGGCTGATCGTGGCCGGCGACGTCGGGGAGATCTTCGGCGATGTCGAGCGGACATTGCGGCTCTTGCGTCGCCGTTGGGCGAAGGTCATCTGGGCGCCTGGCAATCACGAGCTGTGGACCCATCCCAACGATCCCGTGCAGCTGCGCGGGGCCGAACGCTACGCCGCGCTGGTGCGAATGTGCCGCGACAACGGCGTGCTGACACCGGAGGACGACTTCGCCGTCTGGGACGGTCTCGGCGGGCCGGTCACCGTAGTGCCCTTGTGTCAACTGTACGACTACTCGTGGTTGGCGCCCGGCACGACCAGCAAGGAGGAGTCTCTGCGGTACGCGCACTCGACCGGTGTCGTGTGCACCGACGAGGTGCTGCTCCACCCGGACCCGTACCCCGACCGGGAGTCCTGGTCGGCAGCGCGGGTCGCCGAATCCGAACGGCGGCTCGCCGCGCTCGCGCCGGGCGTGCGCACCGTACTGGTCAGCCACTGGCCTTTGGTTCGGCAGCCGACCGACGTCCTCTGGTACCCGGAGTTCGCCCAATGGTGCGGCACGAGCCGCACCGCGGACTGGCACACCCGGTTCGGGGCCGAAGTCGCCGTCTACGGCCACCTGCACATCCCTCGCACCACCCACTACGACGGCGTGCGCTTCGAAGAGGTGTCGCTTGGCTACCCGCGAGAGTGGAGTGCTCGGGCCACCCCACCCCGACTACCTAAGCGGGTGCTTCCGTGATCGAGCGGTTGCTGCCGGAAGGCGTCGTGGCGGTCGAGGCGTTCGGCGACATTCCCGGTGAGCGACCCTTCCCAGGCGAGGAGGATCTGATCGCCAAGGCCGTCGAGGTCCGCCGCAGGGAGTTCGTCACGGCCCGGCGCTGCGCCCGCGAAGCCCTGGCCCGGCTGGGGCATCCGCCGGCCCCGATCCGGCCCGGTCCGGGCCGAGACCCGCAGTGGCCGACCGGCGTGATTGGCAGCATCACACACTGCCGCGGGTTCCGGGCCGCCGCGGTCGCGCCGCGGACAATCCTCACCGGCATGGGCATCGATGCCGAGCCGCACGAACCACTTCCCGAGGGCGTCCAGGAGAGCGTGACAGCGCCGGGTGAGTCCGAGATGCTCACTGCTCTGACGGTGGCGAGTCCGGGTGTCCACTGGGACCGACTCCTGTTCAGCGCCAAGGAATCCGTCTACAAGGTCTGGTATCCACTCACCGGCCGCTGGCTCGGCTTCGAAGAGGCCCGACTGAGCATCGACCCGACAGCCGGGACCTTCTCCGTCCGCCTGCTCGTCGACGGCGCCCGCCGCGACAGTGGGCCGCCGCTGATCCGGCTGGCCGGGCGGTTCCTCGTCGCACGCGGTCTGGTGGTCACCGCAGTCGTCCTGTAGACGGCTGCCACTGCCTCATTGGTTTGGCGGCTCACACAGACACGACGGGTGTATCCAGCAGCGCGCGGGTGCGCGTGCCGTCGGGGTCGTCGCGCAATTCGTAGATCTCGATGCGCTGGTCGGGCCGGTCCGACTGGGCCCAGAGCTGGAAGTCGACGGTGAATCCGCCGGCCCGGGGATGGATCATGCGTTTGGTTCCGGCGACGCATTCGCCGACGCGCCCCGAGGCCCACAGGGAGGCGAAGGCGTCGTCACGGACGCACAGTTCACCGATCATGCTGGTCAGGACTTCGTCGTCCGGATATTTTCCGCTGATCAGCCGCAGGTAGGCGACGTAGTCGGCGGCCTCCTGGTCCCAGTCCTGGTACAGGGCGCGGGCTTGCGGATCGAGGAAGAGCAGGCGGGGCAGGGAGGGCCGGGTGCCGGGGTGGTCGGGCGCGTTGGCGGGCAGGTGCGGGGCGACCAGGGCGCGCCCGAGGTCGTTCCAGGCCAGGACGTCGTTGCGCCGGCCGAGGATGACGGCGGGCCGTGCGGCGATCAGCGACAGCAGGGTCCGCGCGTTCGGGCTTACCGCCTCTGGGCCGGAGTCGATGGCGGCGGGGCGTTTGGCGCGCGCCAGGTCGAGCAGGTGCTCGGTCTCGGTGACGGACAGCTGCAGCGCCCGGGCCAGGGCCAGCAGGACCTCGTCGGAGGCGTGGCGGCTGTGGCCCTGTTCCAGGCGGGTGTAGTACGTGACGCTGACCCCGGCCAGTTGCGCGACCTCTTCCCGACGCAGCCCGGGAACGCGCCGGCGCACCCCGAAGCCGTTCAGCGGGGTCGCCTCCGGCGACAGGGCAGCACGCTTGGCCCGGAGGAATACGGCCAAATCACCCGGATCACTCATATATCAACTATATGCGGCGTTCCTGGTACCGACCATATCCCTGCCAGTGCCACCCTTCTCGGGGCGTGCATAAGGCGGGATCTGGTAGCTGACCTGCACATCTTTCACGATCGAGAGCATGCCTCTACCGATCATCGCTCTCGCTCTGACCGCCTTCGCCCTGGGAACAGCCGAACTCGTCCCCAACGGCCTGCTGCCGCTCATCAGTGACGATCTCGGGGTGTCGGTATCCCAAGCGGGCTGGGTCACCACCAGCTTCGCGCTCGGCGCGATGATCGGCGGCCCGCTCGTGGCGGCCGCCACCCTCCGCCTGCCACGCAAGCCCCTCGTGACCGGCCTGGCCCTCGTATTCCTGATCGCCAACGCCATCACCGCTCTCAGCGGCAGCCTGCTCGTGGTGTCCGCCTCCCGCGCTCTCGCCGGAGCGATGCTGGGCGGCTTCCTCGGCGCCGCGATCACCATCGCCGGCGGCCTGGTCGCCCCCACCCGGCGGGCCATGGCCATCGCCGTGGTCTTCACCGGTTTCACCGTCTCCAACGTGATCGGCGTCCCCATCGGCAACATCGTCGGACGCGCGGTCGGCTGGCAGTCAGCCTTCTGGGTCGTCTCCGCCCTCGCTGCCATCGGCGCCGTAGCCATGTGGCTGCTCCTGCCCAGCCCACCCGCGGGCGGCGACGGCGCGGACGAGGACCGCGGCTTCGCCGTCCTGCGCAGCGGAGCGTTGTGGGCCGCGTTCCTCGCCATCGCGCTCAGCTACGGTGGCCTGTTCGTCGCCTATACCTACATCGCCCCCTATCTCACGACCGTCACTGGCGTGTCCGCCGACTCCCTCACCTGGCTGCTGCTGCTGTTCGGCGCGGGCCTGATCGCCGGCAACGCCCTCGGCGGCCGCTACGCGGACCGGTCCGTGACCCGAACGGTCATCGTCGTCCTCGGCATCCTGATCGTCGGGCTGCTGGCCCTGTGGGCGCTGGGTTCGGTCCTGCCCGCCGTGCTGTTTCTGCTGGTGCTGCTCGGCGGCGCGGGCTTCGGCATGGTGCCCCCGCTGCAGTCCTACGTCCTGTACCTCGCCGGCACCGCGTCCGCCCTGGTCTCCGCCCTCGCTGCCGCCTCGTTCAACGGAGGAGTCGCCCTGGGCTCCGCGGTCGGCGGCCTCGTCCTGGACCGCACCCCCCACTACCCGGTGCTGGCCGTGGTTGGCGCCTTGATGACCCTGCTCGGGCTGCTCGTCTTCCTGCTCACCCACCGCAGGCACCACGCTCGCCAGGCCACGGCACAGGACGATCCAGTGGCCCAGTACGCGTGAACCGGCTCCTGCCCGTCCTGCACCGGCTCAACGTTGTGCGGGAGGGGACTGTCCAGGGCGGGGTCGTTGCCGGTGGTGATCGGCGGATAGCCCGCGGTGGCCTGCTCCGTAACATTTGCGGCGATCACGGTCAAAGACGGAGGACACCATGAACCAGAAGCTCCAGGCCCGCGCGTTCGAGCAGGTGGCGCCGATCCTGCAGCCGGGGGAACGGCCGATCACCGCGACCCGGGCGATGGTCGGGAGCTTCTCGGCCAGTCGACTCGGGACGGTCGTCACGCAAGGGCTGATCGGGGCGGCTGCCGGAGCGACGGGCGCCGCGCTGGCGCGGACCAAGAAGCAGTTCCTCGTGCTCACCGACCAGCGACTGATCTTCCTGCCGCAGACCTTCTTCGGCGGGCCCGGCGTCGGTGTCCTCGGCGAGGTGGCCCGGGAACACGTCGCGCTCGCCGAGGCGAAGATCGGCATTGTGAGCCTGCTGCGTCTCGCCTTCGGCGGTGCGGGGGACGGCGTCACCCTGACCTTTCCCCGGGTGGACAAGAAGAACGCCGAGGCGCTCGCTGCGGCCTTGCCGCCGGCGCCGACAGCCTGATCGGTTCCGGCCCGCGTTGGCCTGGCCGGCATGGTGGCAGGAGCGCGTCCGATCAGGGGAGGTCGTGGTCGGGCGCATCGACGTGCTGGCACACTCGCGGACATGGTCGACTGGTACTCGCAGGCCGAGGTGGGTAGCGGTGTCACTCGGATCTCGGAACCGCACGTCAACGAGCTGCTGTCGGCCAACTTCTGGTGGTTGCGGGGCAACGATCGCGACGTCGTGATCGACGCCGGGCTCGGTGTCGTCGCGTTGCGGGAGGCGATTCCGGGCCTGTTCGAGCGCGATCCGCTGGTCCTGCTCACCCACGCGCACCTGGATCATGTGGGTGGGGCCGCTGAGTTCGCTGACCGGGCCGCCCACCCCGCCGAGGCGGGGCTCTTGGCGGCGGGGGTGCCGGCGAGCCTGTACGGCGCGGAGCTCTACGACAAACTCGGGCTCGACGCGGCGGGAGAAACCGTCCCGGAGCTCATGATCGACGTCCTGCCCGACCCCGGCTACGACTCGGCTGCCTACCGCGTCGAACCCATGACCCTGAATCGGATGCTCGACGACGGCGACCGGGTCGACCTGGGTGGGCAGGTGCTGACTGTGTTGCACCTTCCCGGCCACACGCCGGGAAGCATCGCCCTGCTGGAGGAGCGCACCGGGATCCTGTATTCGGGCGACATCGTCTACGAGGGTTACTTGATCGACAACCTGCCGAACTCGGACGTGGCGGCCTACCGGCGCAGCATGGAGTTCCTCGCCGGCCTCGACGTGTCGGTCGTCCATCCCGGCCACGGGCACAGCTTCGACAGGACGCGCCTTCGCCAGTTGGCCGAGGCGTACCTGCGCAGAAGCGCAGTTTGAGACGGCTTCTGCGGGTGGACGGTGGTGCGGTGATGCCACGCGAGGACCCGACCAGCAGCTCAACGCTCGTGCCCCCGCGCAGTGGGGCTGACGGCTGGGTACGCGGCCAGCACCCGAAGAAGATGTCCGCGGGGCATGTCGAGGACCGCCGTGCGGCTGGGTCTCAGGGGAGGATGTGGCGACCGTGACCGCACCACCCCGAGGAGATTCCAGCATGGCGATCCAGCGGATGGACAACGTCCTCATCGTTGTCGAGGACCTTGACGCGGTCATCTCGTTCTTCGTCGAACTCGGTATGGAGCTGGAGGGGAGAGGGCCCGCCGAGGGGCGTTGGGTCGAGAGTGTCATCGGGATCGACGACGTCCGGCAGGAGGTCGCGATGCTGCGGACCCCGGACGGCCATGGCAAGGTCGAGTTGGCGATGTTCCACACGCCCGAGGCGATCACCGCCGAGCCGAAGGACGCGCCGGCGAACACGTTGGGCATTCGCCGCATCATGTTCGCCGTCGACGACATCGAGGACGTCGTCACCCGCCTGCGCAATCACGGGGCCGAGCTCGTCGGGGAGCTTGCGCAGTACGAGGACATCTATCGGCTCTGCTACGTCCGGGGCCCCGAGGGCATCCTCGTCGGGCTGGCCGAACAGCTCAGGTGACGGCCCCCGGCGGGGTGTCCGCCGAGGGTCGGGTCAGGCGACCAGGGTGCCGCCGTCGACGGTCACCACCGTGCTGGGCGTGGTACCAACTGATGAGGCCTTTCTCGTTCCCCGTGTCGATGGCACGGCCGGATTTCGGGGCCATGGTGGATGCAGCGTCGACGCGCGGTCGGCGGTGTCCTGACACCAAGGTCGAGAGAGGTCGTTCCGTGAGCGGGGAAGAGCAACAGAACGGCAAGTGGGCGCCCTGGTGGATCTATGTCCCCGTCATCCTCGGCAGCAACTACGTGAAGCAGTACCTGGTTCAGGACCTGCCCGTGGCGGTCAACGCCGCGATCACCCTCGTGCTCGTCGGCACGCTCTTCTTGCTCATCACCGTGGTATATCGCAGGGTGAGTCGCGTCGAGCGTTAGCAACGCCGAAGCGGCGCACCGCGGGTCCGGGCACCGGACGCGGGTGGGGTGCTGGCTACTCTCAGGGCATGTTCCGTACGGCTCGACCCGCTGACTTCGGGCAGATCATGCGTCTCTACCGGCAGCTGAACCCGGACGATCCGGTGCTGGAGGACGGGTCTGACGCAGCGGCTTTCCAGCAGATCCTCGGCACTCCAGGGCTGCGTCTCTTCGTCCTCGAACTGGATGGGGTTGTCGTCGCCACGACGTACCTCAACGTGATCCCCAATCTCAGCCGGTCGGCATCGCCCTACGCCGTCATCGAGAACGTCGTCGTCGAGGAGTCGCGCCGAGGCACCGGTCTGGGTCGCCGGATCATGGCCGACACGCTCCAGGCAGCATGGGATGCGGGCTGCTACAAGGCGATGCTGATGACGGGCTCACGCACTCCCGCGACCCACGCCTTCTACCGCGCCTGCGGGTTCGCGCCCGACGTCAAGACCGCGTATCTCGCCCGACCACCGGCGCCCCAGCGCTAGGTGCGGCGGGGAAGGTCTCGCGCACCGCCGGGTCCAGCGACCGGCCGGTCGTCGGCTCGATGAACAGCTCGGCGAGCAGGAGGTCGGCGAGGTGGTTGAGGTTGATGCCCGATTCCTTGCCGCCGAGGGCCTGCATCGCGCCGCCGAGTCGCAGGGCGGCCTTCGCCGCGCCGGACGGCAGACGGGCGACGCGGCGGCGTCGGCCGACCGCCTCGGTGATGCGCCCCAGCATGTCGTCCCAGGTGAGGTTCTCGTCGGCGACCGGGATGTCCGCGCCGCTGGCCTGCTCCAGGGCGTCCACCGCGACCTCGGCGACACTGCGGGCCGACGCGGCGGCGCTCCCGCCGGTCGGGGCGACCAGAGGGGTACGCGAGCGCGCCCACCGGTCCAGCGGCCCGGCCCAGTTCGGCAGCCGGTCACCGGCCCGGCCGAACACGAAGGGCAGTTCGAGTACGGCGACCGGCAGGCCCGTCCCGGCCGCCGCTCGTCCCTCCCGGGCCTGCTCGACCCGGCACCGGATGTACGTGTGCCGTTCAGCGAGCCGCCACTTCGGACGCAGCCGGTCGAAGTGGGTGTAATACGAGCCCATCACGACACCGCGGGTGAGACCCTCCAAGCGGGCGGCCGTGAACAGGCGCACCACCGGCTCGACGTTGTCGCGGCGAAATTGCGGATAGATCGGCTTGGGCAGTGGCCGCTGCTCGTCGGTGCGGGTGGCGTACACGACGCCGTCGTGACCGGCGAGCAGCGGCCGTAGTTCGTCGACCGAGGCGGACTCGACATCCGCCAGGTGGTCGACACCCGGGCGGGCCGTCCGTGCGACTGTGGTCGCGGCGTGGCCGCGCTCGCGAAGCACGTCCACGACGTGAGCGCCGATCAGGCCACTGCCACCCACCACGAGAATTCGCACGCTGCATCGTCCACTCTGGGACCGGCTGGTTGTCAAGCCACGGGCGCCGCGACCGACCGGGCGTCGGTCACTGGCGGTCGGAGTCACAACCCGATATTGAGTTCGGGCAGGACAGCCCGGCGCACCGATCGGGGAGCGCTGGCGGCGAATTCGTCCCGCCGTCAGCGCTTCATCGGCGCCGGGTGCCGGGCCAGCAGCCGGGCGGCGACCTCGTGCAGGACCGCCAGTTCGGCGGCGGGGACCTCGGCGAAGAACGCGGCCTCGGCCTCGTCGAGCAGGGCGGCGCCGTCGCGTAGCACCTGCCAGCCGGCGTCGGTCAGCGCGACGACGTGCCGGCGCCGGTCCTGGGGATTGCGCCGACGCTCGGCCAGCCCCTGCTTCTCGAGCTCGTCGATGACGCCGACCAGCACGTTGGGGTCGATGCCGAGCAGCCGGCTGACGTCCTGCTGCGACAGTGTGTCGTCGGCGGCCAGGGTGGCCAGCACGTTGAAGTGCCGGGGCCGTACGCCCAGGGGTTCGAGGGCTCGCTCGGCGGTGACCATCGCCAGCTCGCCCAGCTTGATCAACCGGAAACCCGTCCGGCCGGACATCGCCGAGCCCGGGCTGGTCGTACCCGTGGGTTGCTGTTCACCGTTCCGTCGCGCCATGCGCCCAGCTTAGGTCTTGGCAATATCCGTAGGCCGTGCATATGATCCGCCATACCTATGGTATGCAGAACGTACGCATGGCGTGAAGGACGCATGGTCTGAAGCAAGGGTTCCGGCTCGGCGACGGCGGCACCGACGATCCCGCCGCCGAGTCCACCGACGTACCCGAGTAGGAGAGCGCCCCATGTCCGCCCTGGACCCGTACCCCGCTCCGCCCGGGCGCCACGACGCCTCGCGGCTGTACCGGCTCGGCCGCCTGCTGGCCGCCCGCCGGCGCACCGTACTCGTGCTGGCCGCGCTGGTCACCGTCCTCGCCGGCGTCTTCGGGGCCGGCGCGATGAACGCCCTGTCCCTGTCCCGCTTCGAGTCGCCCGGCGCCGAGTCCGTCCGCGCGGACGCACTGCTGCACGAGCGGTTCGGCACCGGCAGCCCCAACCTGCTGCTGCTCGTCACCGCGAAGGCCGGCACCGTCGACAGCCCGGAGGTCGCCGAGGCCGGTCGGGCGCTGACCACGGAACTCAGCGGGCAGGCCGAGGTCGCCGACGCCGGCTCCTACTGGACGTACGACTCCAGCCCGGCGCTGCGCAGCAAGGACGGCACCCGGGCGTTGGTGGTGGCCTGGCTGCCGGGCTCGGCGACCGAGGCGCGTGAGGCGCTGGCCGACCTGTCGCCGCGCTTCACCCGTGACAGCGGTCCGATCACGGTGGCCGTCGGCGGGCAGGACGAGGTGTTCCGTCAGGTCGCCACCCAGGCCCGGATGGACTTCATCCGCGCCGAGGTCGTCGTCCTGCCGGTGGTGTTCCTGCTGCTGCTCTGGGTCTACCGCCGGCTGTCCGCGGCGCTGCTCACCATCGGGGTCGGGCTGTTCGCGATGCTCACCACCCTCGCCCTGCTCCGGGTGATCACCCTGTTCACCGAGGTGTCCACGTTCGCCGCGAACCTGACCCTGGTCCTCGGCCTCGGTCTCGGCATCGACTACAGCCTGTTCGTCATCTTCCGGTTCCGCGAGGAACTCGCCCGCGGCCGGGACGCCGCCTCGGCGGCGGCCAGTGCGACCCAGACCGCAGGCCGGACGGTCGTGTTCAGCGGCGTCACCGTCGCGGCCTCGCTGGCGATACTGCTCGCCCTGCCGTTCCCGTTCCTGCGCTCCTTCGCGTACGCCGGGGTCCTGGTCGTGGCCACCTCGGTGCTCGGCGCGGTGATCGTGCTTCCCGCGGCGCTGGCCGGCCTCGGGGCCCGGGTGGCCCGGCGCGGTGTCACGGCGACCCCCGACCTGGAGCGCGGCCGTTGGTACCGCCTCGCCCTCGGCGTCATGCGCCGGCCGCTGCTGATCGGCGGCGCCGCGGTGGTGATCCTGCTGCTGCTCGGCGCGCCCTTCCTCGGCGTCCGCTTCGGGCTGCCCGACGAGCGGATCCTGCCCGCCGACGCGACCAGTCGCCTGGTGCAGGAACACATCCGCGCCGACTTCGCCGTCGAGCAGAGCGACGCGATCCAGGTCGTCGCCGCGGGTCTGGCCGACCCGGCGACGCGCGAGGCCGACGTCGCCAGCTACGCCGCCGCGCTGTCCCGGCTGCCCGGGGTGTTCCAGGTGGACTCCCGCGCCGGCTCGTTCAGCGGGGGCGAGCAGGTCCGCCCGCCGACCGACCGGTTCGACGCCGAGCGCGGCACCTGGCTGTCGGTCATCCCGACCACGGCCGCCCTCGACGGGGACGTGCCGGCCCTGGTGGGCTCCGTACGGGCCGTCGAGGCACCCTTCCCGGTCCTGGTGGGCGGGTTCCCCGCCGACATGACGGACTTCCGCGACCGGTTGCTGAACCGGCTGCCGCTGGTCATCGTGCTGGTGCTGGCCGTGACGTTCGTGATCCTGTTCCTGATGAGCGGCAGCCTGCTGGTTCCGGTGAAGGCGACCGTCCTCAACGTCCTGAGCCTGTCGGTGCTGTTCGGCGCGTTGGTCTGGGTCTTCCAGGACGGGCACGGGGCGGGACTGATCGGGTTCACCGCCACCGGCCGGATGGAACCCAGCATCCCGATCCTGATGTTCTGCGTCGCGTACGGCCTGTCCATGGACTACGAGGTCTTCATGATCTCCCGGATCCGGGAGGAGTACGACCGCACCGGCGACCTGGTCCGCTCGGTGGCCACCGGTATCCAGCGCGGCGGGCCCCTGATCACCGCCGCCGCCGGGATCATGGCGTTGACCTTCGCCGCGTACGCGACCGGCCGGGTCGGGTTCCTGCAGATGCTCGGGGTCAGCATGGCGCTGGCCGTGCTCGTCGACGCGACCCTGATCCGGGCCGTGCTGATGCCCGCGTTCATGCGGCTGGCCGGCACCGCCAACTGGTGGGCACCCGGTCCGCTGCGCCGGCTGCACCGCCGCATCGGCCTCAGTGAGTCCGAACCGGCCGCCGTACCGGCCGCACCCCCGGAGCCGATGGCGCAACTGAACCCGGCGGCGCGTGTCGGCGAGTGAGCGTCCCGCCGGTCGGGGCCCACGGTGGCTGGCTGGCTCTGTAGGTTGTCGAGGTGGATGATGCCGAACTACTTGAGCTGTGCTGTTCGGTGCATCGCCCACTGAGCTGCTGCGTCGCTGGTTGGCCGCCGGCTGGCTGGCATGGCATGGGCGGCGACCACCGGGCAGACTCGACGCCGTGTCGGCAAGGCGAGCTTCCTCGGCGGGTGCGGGGAAACGACATCCCGTGACGTCGGGCCGGCGGTGGGAGCAGGTGGGGCGCAGCGGGGTCTACCTGCTGGGCTCATTGGTCTCCGGGGTTGCCACGGTGCTCGCGTTGCCGCTGCTGTGCATCCTGCGGCTCGCCCGGTTCTGGGCGAACTGGCACCGTGAGCGTGCCAGCAGGCTACTCGGTGCGGCGTCGGCGTCGCGTCCTGTTCGGCGCGCGACGGGACGTCGGGCATGGGCCGGTCCGGTCACGGTCCGCACATCTCGCGCGCTGCTCTGGCTGCCGGTGAACGCGATGACCGGTGTGGTGTTCGGCCTGCCCGCCCTGCTGTGCGTGGGTAACGTCGTCCTCGCTGTGATCGCCACGCCACTGTGGTGGGCGTTCGGGCTGGAGGATCGGCCACGGCTGTTCATCGACGTTCCGGTGACGGGCTGGGCGACAGCTCTCACCCTCGGTCCACTACAGATCCTCCTGCTTACCGCGCTGGCGTACGTGGCTTTCCCGCCGCTGGCTCGCGCGCACGCGCGGATCTGCCTGGCGGTGCTGTCGGACTCGACGGAGGAACAGCTCGCCGAGCGGGTTGCCGTGTTGACTCGCACCCGCGCCGACGTGCTCGACGCGCACGGCGCGGAGCTGCGCCGGATCGAACGCGATCTGCACGACGGCACCCAGGCCCGGCTGGTGGCCATCGCGATGCGGCTGGCCGTGGCCCGGCAGGCGTTCTCCGACAATCCGCGGGACGAGCGGTTGGTGGAAGAACTCCTTCGGGACGCACACGAAGGAACCGAAGAGGCGATGACCGAACTGCGCGGGGTGATCCGATCCGTCTATCCGCCGATTCTCGCCGACCGGGGTCTGGACGGTGCCCTGACGGCCGTGACCACCGGCTGCGGGGTGCCGACGCGGCTGGACGTCGGCGACCTCGATCGGGTGCCGCCCGCCGTGGAGGCCGTCGTCTACTTCGCCGTCGCCGAGACACTCACCAACGTCACCAGACACAGCCGAGCGACCGCGGCCGGCGTACGGGTCAGCCGCACGGCGGACCGGTTGTCAGTGTTGGTCACCGACAACGGTACCGGCGGCGCCGACGATCGGCGGGGCACCGGCATAGCCGGCATCCGTCGTCGGGTACTCGCCCTCGACGGCACTCTCGAAGTCGACAGCCCGGCCGGCGGGCCGACGGCCATCACCGTGGAGCTGCCGTGCGGGTGGTGATCGCCGAAGACAACGTGCTGCTGTCCACCGGACTGGAACTGCTGTTGGGGCGCGCGGGCTTCCAGATCGTCGCCATCGCCGATGACGCGGTGGGTTTTCTCGCCGCCGTGCGACAGCACCGACCCGACGTTACGATCGTCGATGTCCGGCTGCCGCCGTCGTTTCGCGACGAAGGAATCCGAGCAGCCCTGCAGGCCCGCCGGGAGCACCCCGGTCTGCCGGTCCTGGTGCTGTCGCAATACGTCGAGCAGCAGTACGCCGCCGAGCTGCTCTCCAGCACCGGCGGCGGCGTCGGCTATCTCCTGAAGGACCGGGTCAGCCGGGTGGACGAGTTCGTCGACGCCCTGCGTCGCGTCGCCGCCGGTGGTACCGCAATGGACCCCGATGTCATCGCGCAACTCGTCCAACGCGCCGGCGACCCGATCGCCGCCCTCACTCCCCGCGAACACGAGGTGCTCGCGTTGATGGCACAGGGGCACGACAACAACGCCATCGCTGCGCAGCTGGTCATCACCGACAATGGTGTCCACAAGCACATCGGCAACATCTTCGCCAAGCTCGGCCTAGCGGTGACCGACAGCGGCCATCGCCGCGTACTCGCCGTCCTCGCCTACCTCAACGCCGCGCGGGCCACCTGAACGGTCGCTGATCTGGTCCGGTCTTCGTCGTTGGTCACTCGCGCCCGCCGATCGCGTCCACCGGCGCGGGTCGCAACGCGTACCGGGTGGCCATCCTGATCGCGCCCCAGGAGAGTGCGATGGTGAGCGCCGCGATCGCGATGAGCCCGGTGAGGGAAATGCTGGGAACGGGCGACTTCGTCAGTCCGAGGCTGATGCCGATCAGCGGCGGGACCGTTGCCAGCAGACCGAACAGCAGCGCCGAGGAGACGACGATCCTGGCCTCGCCGTTCATCATCGCGCGGAGCTGGTCTCGGCTGCCGCCGATGAGTTGCAGCATCGCGAACTCGCGAACCCGCGCTGTCGTGGCCATCACGAGGGTGTTCACCACGGCAATGGCGATGTAGCCGAGCAGTACGGTCTGGAACAGCAGGTTCAGCGCCCAGTCACCCGAGCCGCCGGGCCCAGGGGTGGCCAGGAACGTCTGCCGGTCGCCGACCTGAACTGTCGGGTAGCGCTCGACGGCGCCACGCAGCGCGGCGGTGAGTGCCTCTGGGTCGGTCCCGTCCACCGATCTGATCAGCACCGCGGTGTCCGTTCGAGCGGTGGTGTGGGCGACGACGAGGTCGTTGGGCAGGGTGACATCCCCGAAACCCAGGCTGTTCTCGTAGATCGCCGCCACCCGTGGCTTGACCAGCGTGCCGTCACCGAGCCGGAGCTCGATCGTCCCGCCGATCTTCGCGCCGACGGTCTGCGCGACGATCCGGCTCAGCGCCACCGCCTCGCCCCTAAGTTCCGCTATGTCACCCTGGTCCACCGCGAGATCCATGGTTTCGGAGAGCCGAACGGGCGCCACACCCTGGGCGGCGAACACCTTGGTCGCGGTGCTGTCCTCGGACGGAAAGGTCAACAGCACCTGCATCCGTGCCACCGGCGTCGCCGTGGCGACGCCGGGCAGGCCGCGCACGGCGTCCATGACCTCCGGAGACACCCCGGCGCCGGACGACGCGGTCAGCACGTGGTCGGCACGCAGGCCGTCCTCGAGTTGGTGCTGCGCCCCCGCGATCGCCGTGGAGGCGCCGAACACCTGCACGGCGGCCAGGGTCACGCCCATGGCCAGCGGTACGGTGGCCGAACTCAGCCGCTGCGAGTTGGCCCGCGCGTTGGCCAGGGCGAGGAAGCCGCTGGCCGTGGACTGCCGGTTCACGAGCGAGCCGAACAGCACGATGGCGCCCTGAAGCAGCAGGGGTCCGAGACACCCGAGCGCCACGACGAACAACAGGACCGCGCTCCCCGCGGTATCGGCGGCCGAGTCGCCCGGCGACGCGACGTTGCCCAGGGTCAGCAGCAGGCCGAGCGGGATGAGTAGGACGCCGATGGTCAGCCGGATCCAGCCGAGTTTCCTGGGCTCGACCGTGGCGTCTCCGAGCGCCTCGACCGGGCTGACCTTGGCCATTCGACGTGCGACCAGCCAGCCGGCAAGCCGGCCGCTGGTCATGCACAGCACCAGCGAAGCGAGGACGGGCAACAACCCCACCCGCATCTGGAAGTCCGGAGGCATCGCGTCCGCGAGGACGAACACGCCGCGCATGACGAACGCGAGTCCCACGCCAGGCAGTGCGCCGACCACGGCGCCCACCGACGACACGACTGTCATTTCGGCGCCGATCATCGAGCGGATCTGCTGGGGTGTCGCGCCGATGGCGCGCAACAGGGCCAGTTCTCGTCTGCGCTGGCGCACCGACAGGGCCAGGGTGCTCGCCACCACGAACACCACGATCAGCACCATGGTGCCGCCGAACGACGCCGCCGTCTCGACCACCAGGCTGCGGGCGTCGCCCACGTCCAGGAACTCCACGTCGCCGCGTCCGGCGCCGGTGTGGGCCACCACGCCCGGCACGGTGGCCGTGATGCGCTCGGCCAACTGCTGCGGTGTGACACCGGGCGCGGCGAGCACGCCGATGGCGTCCACCCGGTCCGGACGGCCGGACAGCGTGGTCGCCTGGTCGTCGGTGACGAACACGGCGGACTGCCGGTCCAACCCGTCCCCCGGCGCGGTAGCGATGCCCACCACGCGGTAGGACGACGGGATCGAGCCGACCACCAGGCGCACCGTCGCGTCGAGCGACACGTGGGCGCGCGCGGCGAGGTCGGTGTCGAGCACGACTTCGTCGGGCGCGGCGGGCGCCCGGCCCTCACGGACCCGGAACGGCGCGAGCGCCGCAGTGGACCAGCCGTGCCCGAACACCGGGAAGCCGTCCGGGCCGGCCACCGCGTCGCCGTCCGAGGTCAGCACGCTGACCTCGACGTTGACGTCTCCGAGGGCCGAAGCAACACCGGGCACCGCGGCGACAGCGGCGACCTTGTCGGCGGGCAGGGTGACGCGCTCGCTGTAGCGGACCTCGGAGGTCTCGTCCAGCCAGTACGACTGCTGAGCGCCGAGGACCACCGCCGTTCCCGAGTAGCGCTCGGGGCTCACGCCGGTGCCAAGCCCGGACACCAGCAGCGTCCCGCAGGCGGTGATCACCGCTGAGCCCGCGGCGATCGCGACGAAGGAGCCGACGAAACCGCCCTTGCGCCCCTTGATCGTGCTCCATGCCAGCGACAGATCTTTGCGGTACGGCACCACGAGGCGGACCAACCGCCGAATGCGCCGGATCACCACTCGCCCAAGTGCGTCATGCGCGACGCAACCTGCTCCGCAGTGGGGCGGGTCAGCTCGCCCGCGATCCTGCCGTCGGCGAGGAACACCACCGAGTCGGCGAAGGAGGCGGCGACCGGGTCATGGGTGACCATCAGCACCGTCTGCCCCATGCCGTCCACCACATGCCGCAGCAGTTCCAGAACCCGTTTGCTGGACCGGGTATCCAGGGCACCGGTCGGCTCGTCCGCGACCACCACCTCGGGGTTTGTGATCAGCGCGCGGGCCACCGCGACTCGCTGCTGTTGACCGCCGGAAAGCTCGCCCGGCCGCCGCTTGACGTGCTCGCCGAGGCCGACCGCGGTGAGCACTTCTCGCAGGAACCCCTGGTCGGTCTTCCGGTCCGCCAGCCGCAGCGGCAGCGTGACGTTCTGCTCGACGGTCAGCGCCCCCAGCAGGTTGTACGCCTGGAAGACGAACCCGATCCGGTCGCGCCGCAGCTCGGTCAACTCGCTCTCCGGCCGGCCGGACAACTCCGTGTCACCCAGCATGACCCGGCCCGACGTGGGCCGGTCCAGGCCGGCCGCGCAGTTCAGAAACGTGCTCTTGCCCGATCCGGACGGGCCCATGACGGCGGTGAACGTACCGCGTGGGAACGCGGCTGTCACCGCGTCGAGAGCCCGTACCGCGTTCTTTCCCGACCCGTACTCCTTCGACACCGACTCCAGGCGCACGGCGTAGGACGATGTTCCGGACGTCGGCACTGAGGGGGTGTCTAGCGGGTCGGTCGCGGCGGTCTCGGCCTGCGGGACGCGCCGTCTCGACGGGCCCCTGAGTGATCTCATGCCGTCCGATGCTAGGAACGACGGCTGCCCGGTGCCGATACCGCACGCCACCGAATACGAGGTACAGCTGGCTGTAGTGCCGGTGAAGCAGTACGACGCTCAGGGCGGCGAACTCCTGAGTCTGCGGGCACGACGTTTCACGTTCCGGGCACCTACCAGAGACCGCCGCGCCGGTAGGGTCGTCGGCGTGGATCTGGACGCCATCGCCGCGCGGCTCGGGGTGCCCGTCGAGGACGTCGAGCGCGTGCACCAACTCGCCGGCGATCGACCGTCGGCTCCGCTGCCCGCCAGGGCCGACGCGCCCGTGATCCTCGACCGGCTCGCGGTGCGACCGGACGACGCCGCCGAGATCATGGCGGGCTGGCCCGACCCCGACTCGCCATTGTGGACTCCGGAGCTGCGCTGGCTGCTCGACCGCTCGATCGCCCTGGTCCGCGCCGACCTCGGCGGTCACGGCTGGTTGTCGCCCGGTCCGGAGCTGCCGCGCGAACGAGGGCCCGCCTGGCAGCACCTGTATGTGTACGCGTACCTGGCCCTGGTCGACGTCGCCCGGGGCTACCACCGCGACCACGGCATCCCCGATGCCGTGTCGTGGTTGAGCCTCGCGGACCTGGGCCGCAACCTCGCCATCGACCGGCGGATGCGCCGCGAGGGCTGGCCGGTCATGCAGAGTTGGCTGACGCTGCACGTTCGCGGCAGCGTCTACGAGCTGGGCCGGCTGCAACACCACCCGGGCGACGGGGCCATCGGCCTGCACGTCCCCGACACGGGGCCGCTGACCCCGGAGGCGGTCGCGGCGTCGCTCGACGACGCGCGTGCGTTCTTCCCGCGCCACTTCCCCGACGAGGCCTACACCGCGTTCTCCTGCGGCTCGTGGCTGCTCGACCCGCAGTTGCGGGAATACCTGCCCGAAGGCTCCAACATCGCCCGGTTCCAGCAGATGTTCGAGCTGGACCCCTACCAGGAGCAGGACGGTCCGGACGCCGACGTCGAGGTGCTGCGTTTCGTGTTCCGCACCCTGAGCACGCCGCTCGACCAGTTGCCCCGCCGCACCGTGCTCCAGCGCGCGATCGTCGACCACCTCAGGGCCGGCCGCCACTGGCACTGGCGGCACGGCCGCTTCCCGATCTAGGGTCGGCGGGCCCGGCCTGGTCACCGACCGGGCCGGGCCCACCACCCGTCAGCCGGTGGTCAGGGTGAACCTCTCCCAGGACCCGACCGTCGTACGGTTGGCGATCAGCGACCCCGCCCCGGCGTTCTCGGCGGCCACGATCTGGTTGTTGGCCAGAGCCCGCAGACCGACCGTCCCGTCCGAGTTGTTGATGATCTGGAACGTCTCCCACGGTCCGATCGTCGTGCGGTTCGCGATCAACGGATTGGCGCCCGCGTTGTCAGCGCAGACGTACAGGCCGTTGGCGCGCGAGCGGAGGGCGATGTTGCCGTTGCCGGCGTCCACCCGGTCAAACTGCTCGGTCGTCCCCACGGAGGCCTTGTTGGCGATCAGCGGGTTGCTGCCGACGGCCGACACGTACTGGTTGTTGACCTGCGCCCGCAGCGTGATCCCCCCGCTGGGGGCGGTGGTGCCGGTGGTGAAGGTGAACGCGTCGACGTCGAACAGGTTGCCCGAGCCACCCTTGAAGACCAGGTAGAGCGTGGTCGTCGAGGCGGGCGGGCTGGTGATGGCGGTGGAGACGTCGACGAAGGTCTCCCAGCTACCGGTCACCGGGACCGTGGCGGTGCCCAGCAGGGTGCCGGTAGCGGACCCGGCGCGGACCTCGATGGTGCCGCCGGCACCGGCCGAGGAGACCCGGGCGGTGAACCGGTTCGCGTTGGACAGGTTGTACGGCTGGTACGAGATCCAGTCGTTGTTCTCGATGAACCCGGCGGTGCGGCCACCCTCGGCGTTGGTGTGGTCGGTGGCCTGGACACCGGACTGCGCGGTGAAGTGCTCACCCTGCCGGTGCTTCGGTTGCAGGGTCTTGATGCTGTGCGTGGTGAGACCACCGTTGTCGGTGTAGGCGGCGTCGAAGACACCGTAGATGTTGGCCGCCGCGTCGTGCTCACCGTCGGTCGGGACGGTGATGGTGCCGCTGCAACCGGTCTTCGAGGTGATCTGGTGCGCGTGGCTGTCGTGACCCAGCGCGTAGGTCAGGCTCACCTTGGCGCAGTCGATCGTGCCGTCCTGCGGGTCGCTCACCGAGATCTGGTACGGCACCGTGTCACCGAAGGTGAACAGCTGCCCATCCGTGGGAGAGGTGAGCGTCACCGTCGGGGCGGTGTTCCCCACGGTGACGACCAGGCTTGCCGTGCCGGACAGGCCGGTCGGGTCGGTGACCTTCAGGGTGGGGGAGTAGGTGCCGTTCGTGGTGTACGTCTTCGTCGGGTTGGCCGCCGTCGACGTGGTGCCGTCGCCGAACGTCCACAGGTAGCTCAGCGCGCCGCCCTCCGGGTCGGAGCTGCCGGCCGAGGAGAAGTTGACGGTCAGCGGGTTCGACCCCGAGGTGGGGTTGGCCGAGGCGACCGCGATCGGGTTGCGGTTACCACCACCGATGTACTCGATCCGGAACAGCGCCTGGTTGTTCGAACCGGTGCCGTAGTCCAGCACGTACAGGGCGCCGTCCGGGCCGAAGGCCATGTCCATGACCTGGGTGCCGCTCCACGGGAAGCTGGAGATCTCCCCGCGCGAGCCGTCGGAGTTGATCTTGATCGGCTTGATCCACCGGCGGCCGTACTCGCCGGCGAAGAACTGGCCGTCCAGCGACTGCGGGAACTTGATGCTGGAGTTGAGCGAGGCGTTGTACCGGTAGACCGGCCCACCCATCGGGGACTCGGAGCCGCTGCCGAACTCCGACGGCGACCCGGAGTCGCCGGCGTACTTGATCCAGGCCGGCTTCGCCGCGGGCAGCGTGCCGAGGCCGGTGTTGCGGAACGAGTTGTTGGTCGGCCCGCCCGTGCAGTTGTACTTGGACTGCGACGGCCCGGACGGGAAGGTGTATTCGTTGTATGTTTCAGTGCTGGTGTTGCTGCCGGTGCAGTACGGCCAGCCGAAGTTGCCGGGTGCCGTGATGCGGTTGAACTCGACCTGACCGGAGGGGCCACGGCTGGAGTTCGTGGACCCGGAGTCGGGGCCGTAGTCACCGAGGTAGACGACACCGGTCGCCTTGTCGACGCTCATCCGGAACGGGTTGCGCAGACCCATCGCGTAGATCTCCGGACGGGTGCCCGACGTGCCGGGGGCGAACAGGTTGCCCGACGGGATGGTGTACGTGCCGTCCGCCTGCGGCTTGATCCGCAGCAGCTTGCCCCGCAGGTCGTTGGTGTTGCCGGCCGAGCGCTGGGCGTCGAACTGCGGGTTGCGGTTGGTCCGCTCGTCGAGCGGCGCGTACCCGGAGGACTCGAACGGGTTGGTGTCGTCGCCGGTGGTCAGGTACAGGTTGCCGGCGGCGTCGAAGTCCAGGTCACCGCCGACGTGGCAGCACTGTCCACGGTCGTTGGCCACCTGGAGCACGATCTTCTCGCTGCTCAGGTTGAGCGTGTCGTCGCTGTTGAGCGTGAACCGGGACAGCCGCAGATGCCCCTTCCACCGGTCCCAGTCGGACTGCGAGCCGGTCGTCGGGGCGTCCCCGGACGGGGTGCTCAACGTCGGCGAGTAGTACAGGTAGATCCACCGGTTGGTGGCGAAGTTGGGGTCGACGGCGACGCCCTGCAACCCCTCCTCGTCGTGTGTGTAGACGGACAGGGTGCCGGAGGTCTTGGTGTTGCCGTTCACGTCGGTGACCCGCAGGACGCCGTTGCGGGCGGTGTGCAGCACCGAGCGGTTGGGCAGCACGGCCAGGGACATGGCCTCACCCAGTTCGGCGGAGCCGGTGGCGAGTTTGACCTGCTGATAGTCGGAGGCGGGGATGACCACCGCCTGAGCGGTGGACGGTGCGGCCACGGCCAGGGTCACGCTCGCGACGGTGGTGACCGCCGCGATGAGTGCCCGGGACCAGCGCCGGGGGTTCGAAAGCATGATCGTCCTTTCTCGACGACCAGGGCCGGGCGTGCGGGGGCGCACCACGGCCAGGTGGGGGTGGTGAAAGAGCGCGTCGAGGCGCGATCAGCTGGTGGTGACGAGGTCGAACTTCTCCCACTGCCCGATGGTGGTCCGGTTGGCGATCAGCGGGGAGGCGCCCCCGTTGTCAGCGGCGACGTAACGGTTGTTCACGGTGGCCCGCAGGCTCACCGTGCCGTCGGAGTTGCGGACGAGCTGGAACGTCTCCCAGGCGCCGGCGCTGGCCCGGTTGGCGATCAGCGCGGAAGCCCCGGCGTTCTCCGCCGCGACGAACTGCCCGTTGCTCTTGGCGCGCAGCGCGACGTTGCCGTTGGCCAGGTTGACCAGGTCGAACCGCTCGCTGGTCCCGACGGAGGTCTTGTTGGCGATCAGCGCGGTGGTGGCGTTCGGCGCGCTCACGTACTGGTTGTTGGCGCGGGCCTTGAGGGTCGAGCCGGCGGGGGTGGGCGGCGGAGTCGTCGGCGGGGTCGTCGTGCGCGGCGAGCAGTCGGCGCTGACGGAACCCGCCGCGACCTGCAGGCCGCCGAGCAGCATCCGGGTGAAGTTCGGGTCGGTGTATGACGCCTCGGTGTGCCCGAGGCCCGTGTACCAGGCGCGTCCGCCACCGTAGGCCTTGCACCAGGTGATCGGGTGGTCGCCGCTCATGTTGCCACCGCTGTACGACGACTCGTCGAGGCTGGCCAGGACCCGCGCGCTGGACCGGGGGTTGGTGCGGTAGTTGTACCACTCGTCGGAGCGGGACCAGGTGCTGGGCAGGTGCGCGGTCGACGGGTTGGTCCGGTCCTCGATCTTCACGGTCGCCGTCTGGATCGCCGGGTGCGAGTCGAACCACGCGCCGACGAGCGAGCCGTACCACGGCCAGCTGTACTCGGTGTCGGCGGCGGCGTGCACGCCGACGTACCCACCACCGGCGGCGATGTACGACTCGAACGCCGTCTGCTGGCTGGCGTTGAGGACGTCACCGGTCGTCGACATGAAGACCACCGCCTGGTACTGGGCCAGGTTGGAGGTGGTGAACTGGCCGGCATCCTCGGTCGCGGTCACGGTGAAGCCGTTGGCCGAGCCGAGCTGCTGGATCGCGGCGATGCCGTTGGGGATGGACGAGTGGCGGAAGCCGGCGGTCTTGCTGAACACCAGGACCTTGGTCAGGGGTGCCGCCGAGGCCTGCGTCGGAAGGGCGACCAGGCCGGCCAACAACACGGCCACGCCGGTGACGAGACCTAACAAACGGGAACGGGAACGCATGCTCTTGCTCCTCTGCTGAGCGTCGACCCGGGCGCGCGCGTCGCTGGACGTGCGGCCTCGCCGGGGCCGAGTTGGCGGTGGTACGGAGCCGGGCCGCCGATGCTCGGCTGAGGTGCTGCGGGTGGCGCGGTGGTGTCGGGGTGGTGCCATGCCTGTGGACGGTCGTCCCGCGGGGGAGTGCGCGACGCTGCGCCGTGCGCGGGCGCTCCCCGCCCGCCGAGGGGGGAGCGTCACAGTCGAGACCGACAGCGTCAGGAGACGGCTGGCGCGGCGGCGACGACCATGCGCGATGGGGCCGCCGACGACCTCGATCGGCCAGTGTGGATGATCGAGGTGTATCGACTTGCATCGCTGAGGCAGTAAACCTCCGATGTCTGCGCTCCGTCAAGCCCGCGCTCGTCGGCTCTCACCACCTGAAGCGGGGGTCCGTGCCGCGCACCCCGCCGCAATCCCCGGCACGGCGGGTCCGCCAGACGGAGGCGCTACCGGCGGAGGCGCTACCGGCGGAGGCGCTACCGGCGGAGGCGCTACCGGCGGTGGCGGTCCGGGTCGCTGCCTAACCCTGGCCGGAGGGTACGGGACCCCGCGCGCCTCTCGTGGCCATCAGGATCAGGTCGGCGATCGCCTCCGGGTGGGTGACCATGGCGAGGTGCGAGGAGTCGACCTCGATCGTGGTCGCGTCCATCCGCTCGGCCAGGAACCGTTCCAGCTCGGGTGCCGTGGTGCGGTCCTGGGTGGAGATCGAGTAGTAGCAGGGCTTGTCGCGCCACGCGGCGGTCGTCGTACGGCCCTTGAAGAGGTCGTCGGCGATCGGCCCCTGTGCCGCGTACAGGGTGCGTGCGCGGGTCGCGTCGACCCCGCCCGCGAAGTCGTCGAGGAAGGCGCTCTCGCTCAGCTGCGCGTACCCGCCGTGGTGGACGAGACCGGCGTTCGCCGGCGGCGTCGGGTACTTCGCGGCGAGCGCGGTGTAGTCCTCGCCGGCGTCCGGTGCGCGGGCGGCGACGTACACCAGGGCGGAGACCAACGGATGGTTGCCGGCCTCGCTGATGACCGTTCCTGCCCAGGAGTGACCGACCAGCACCGTCGGCCCGTCCTGGCGGTCGAGGGCGCGGTTGGTGGCGGCGACGTCCTCGGCCAGGGAGGTCAGCGGGTTCTGCACGGCGGTGACGGTCAACCCGGCCCGTTGCAGGAGGGGGATGACGTCGGACCAGGAGGAGCCGTCGGCGTAGGCGCCGTGCACCAGGACGACATTGCTGGCGGGCTCGGCCGGGGACGTGTCACTCATCTGGACCTCCGCACGCGACGACGCGGTGCCACCGCTCAGCCGCCGACGACAGTTCTCACCTGACACTCTCCCGTACGCCGGGCTGGTTGGTGGGCCGAACGCCGAGGGTTCGAACCGTCAACGTGCCGGGTCCGCTGCGAGGGTCCAGCGGCGTCGACGGCGGGCGGTCACCGACCGAGGACGAGGTAGGCGAGGCCGAGGACGCCCCGGTAGCCGCCGACGTACTGGCGCAACCGGTCGTCGAGCTCCGTGCGGACGTCGGCGGCGCGGGGATCCTCCGGGTACGTCAGCAGCCACTCCTGGCGGCCCGCGAGCCAGGTGGACTCGAAGTCGTCCCACTCCCGTTGGTCGGCGGTGCTCAGGTGCAGCACCCGCCAGCCCCGCTCCCGAGCGGCCTCGATCAGCCTCGGGAGGGTCCCGACCTCCGGGCCGAAGATCTGCTCGACCTCCGGCGGCGGGGGACGGTCCCAGTACGCGTCACCGAAGAGCAGCCTTCCCCCCGGTCGGACCAGGGTGGCGAGCGCGTCGAGGGCGGCGTCGGTGCCGCCGAAGGCGTGCGCGGAGCCGATGCAGAGGACCCGGTCGGCCGGCTCCTGCCAGGCCGCGACCTCGCCCATGACGAAGGCGACGTGCCGGTTCAGCGACCGGTCCGCGGCCAGGCGCCGCCCCCGGGTGAGGGCGGCGCCGTCGGTGTCGACGCCGACGCCCCGCGTCGCGACCGGGCCGGACACACCCCCGGCGGCGACCGCCCGCAGCAGCAGCTCACCCCAACCGCAACCCAGATCGAGTACGCGCGCGCCGGGGCGGACGTCGAGTCGCTGCAGCAGCAGCGCCGCGTGCTCCTGCGACAGCGGAGTGTTCCAGCGCATCCGCGCGTAGCGGCTGGTGGCGAGGTGGTCGGCTGACTGCATCCGTTGAGGGTGCCAAGTGGTGATCGTCGGCGTGCGCCGGGTCCGGTGTCGGCGCGTACGGCAGGATCGGTGGGGTGGACGCGCAGCGGTCGGGGCCGTTTCGGCGGCCGACCCCGCCGGAGGTGGCGGCGGCGGCCGGTCGGGGCCTGCCCGACGTGATCGGTCCCGGCCTGCGGGTGTTGTTCTGTGGCTTCAACCCGGGTCTCTACTCCGCCGCCGTGGGATTGCCCTTCGCCCGTAAGGGCAGTCGGTTCTGGCCGGCCCTGCACGGTGGCGGCTTCACCGACCGGGAGCTGCGCCCGTGGGAGCACGACGAGTTGCTGCGACACGGCCTGGGCATCACCAGCCTGAGCAACCGGGCCACCGCCCGTGCCGACGAACTGACGTCGGCGGAGCTGGTGGCCGGGGTGGCGGGGTTGGCGGTGAAGGCCGAGCGGTACCGGCCGCGGTGGGTGGCGATTCTCGGGGTGACCGCGTACCGGATCGCCTTTGTCCGGCCCAGGGCCGGGTTGGGTCCGCAGCCGGATCGGCTGGGCCCGGCCCGGGTGTGGGTGCTGCCCAACCCCAGTGGCCTGAACGCGCACTTCCCGCTGCCGGCGTTGACCGCCGAGTTCGCGAGGCTGCGGCGTGCGCTGGAGGTCGACGCGTGAGCTGAGGCCCAGGCGTGCGCGGGGCCTAGGCGTGCGGTGTGGCGACCTCGGTGGCCAGGGCCTGGTAGTAGGGCTGCATGGCGGGGTGGTAGTCGTCGAACTCGGGCCGGGGTGCGCCGTCCCGGGAGGCGACGAGCAGGTCCAGGTAGTACTCCCAGCCGGCGCCGACCTCGGCGATGCCCTCCACGCTGGTGAGGTGCTGGACGAACCGCAGTTCGGTGGTGCCGTCGGTTTCGGTCAGCGACAGCTCCAGCAGCCAGGTGCCGTAGCTGTCGATCATCGACACGGCGAGGCGTTGCTGGGGCTCGCACGCGTCGATGCGGACGTCACACCAGGGCTGCTGTTCCTCGTACGCCATCTGGACCCGGATGGTCCGTCCGGGCGTGGCGTCGCCCTCCCAGGGGCCGAACCAGCGGGCCGTGCGATCCGACTCGGTCAGGCTGGCCCAGACGTCCGCCGCCGGGGCGCGGAACGTCCGGGTGAGGACGAGGTCGTGGCCGGTGGCGGTGCGAAACAGGCGTCCGGCGGGCGTACGGGTCATGCCGTGTGCTCCCTTCGGTGCTCTGCCGGGCCGCTGCTGCGGCGCTCTCGGCGGGTGCGATAGACCTCGGTCTCCAGGGCGTCGAGGTGCCGTTCCCACCGCTCGGTGGTGACGAGCCCGGCGAGCCAGTCGACCAGCGGGGAGAGTGGGCCGGGGTCGAGGCGGTAGATCCTCTGCCGGCCGACCAACTCGTCGCGGACCAGCCCGCTCTCGCGCAGCACCCGCAGGTGACGGCTGATCGCGGGCCGGCTGATCGTGAATCGCCGGGCGATGTCGCCGGCGGCCAGTGGTTCGTCGCGCAGCAGGGTGAGGATGTGCCGTCGTACCGGGTCCGCGATCGCGGTGGCCACCTCGTCCACATCGGAAGCGTAACCCATAAGTTACGGGTTTGGTGTCGACCGCTGCGTCGATGGTGGGCACATGATCACCTGCCCTGGCAGTCTGTACGGCATGGCCGCCCTGCTTCGCTCCCGCGTGACCGACTGGACCGTCGTCGTACCCGTACTCGCTGTCCTGGTGCTGATCGTCACCTGGGGGCGGGACCTGCCCGGCCTGATCATCGTGGTGGTCGCGGTGCTGCTCGGTGGAGCGGTGCTCGCCGCCGTGCACCACGCGGAGGTGGTCGCCCACCGGGTGGGGGAGCCGTACGGGTCGTTGGTGCTCGCCGTCGCGGTCACCGTGATCGAGGTAGCCCTCATCGTCACGTTGATGATCAGCGGACCGGAGAAGACCCAGTCGCTCGCCCGGGACACCGTCTTCGCCGCCGTCATGATCACCTGTAACGGGATACTCGGCCTGTCCCTGCTGCTCGGGGCGCTGCGCCGTCGCGTCGCCGTGTTCAACCCGGAGGGCACCGGCGGGGCCCTGGCCACCGTGGTCACCCTGGCCACCCTGAGTCTGGTCATTCCGACCTTCACCACGGCCCGGCCGGGCCCGGAGTTCAGCTCGCGCTGCTCGCGCTGACCGCGGTGACCGCGGTGACCGCGGTGCTGACCGTTGTGCCGGGCCGGGCGAACGTGCTGCAGGGCGGCGTACACCTGGTGTTGCTGGCCGCCTTCGTCTTCCTGGCCGCCAGCCCCTGACCCCCTGTCACCTTCCGTCACCCGGCGGATGGTCCGCCAGGCGGTCCGCGCGGGCGTTCAGGTAGCGCTGCTAGGCCCGGCGGACCACGCACTCATCTACCGAGTTGAGGGCGATTGCGACCGCCTGCGGGAGTGAACGCACAACACTGCACGCAATGCCGGTCGGTAAGCGGCTCAACCATCGGGAGTCGGGTGGGCGGCTGGGCACTGTGTCCGGCCGCGGCTCCGGATCCGCCATGCCTTATGACGAGTTAGGTCAGCGCTGGGTGTCGATGGACCGTAGTCCATCGACGAGGAGCGCGACCATGCGGCGGCCGTAGTCCGGCTCCTCGTCCGGTAGGGGTGCGCACAGTTTCGCGACCGCGTAGAGAAGGTCCTGCGAGCTAACCACGGCCCGGATTTCGTCGGCCGCAGTCGCGGCATCGAGCAACGACCCCAGCGCTGGTCCCAGCTTCTCCATCAGGTAGCCGGAGAGGCCGTCGAACGCCGGATCGCCGGAATGCAGCGCCGCGGCGAACCCGCGTTTGGTCACGACGAACGCGGCGAGCCGTTCGAGCCACCTCGCGAGGGCGATGCCCGGCGGGTGCTCGGCGGCCAGTGCAGGCGCCGCATCGGCGCAGGCGTCGATCTCGCGCTCGATCACTGCCTTGATTAGGTCGGAGCGTTGCGGGAAATGCCGGTAGAGGGTGCCGACGCCGACACCGGCCAGATCGGTGATCTCCTTCGCAGGCGCGTCGACGCCCGACGTGCCGAAGACCGTCTTCGCTGCATCCAGCAGCGCCTCGACGTTGCGGCGCGCGTCGGTGCGAATCCGGCGCGGTGCGCTCGCGCCCGTTCTCGAACCGGTGGTGTCGTTGGACACGGTAGTCCTCCTTGCCTTTCCGGAAAAGCTTTCCGTATAGTTCCGGAAAGAGATTCCGCTTCACTCACCATACCGCTAGGAGACGCTCATGCAGTACCGCACCCTGGGCCGGACCGGCATCAAGGTCAGCCCGTACGCACTCGGCGCGCTGATGTTCGCCACGTCGGTAGGCAACTCCGATCCGGAGGACTCGATCCAAGTGATCCACAAGGCGCTCGACTCCGGCATCAACCTCATCGACACCTCCGACGTCTACGGCGACTCGGAGGAGGTCGTGGGCCGGGCGCTCAAAGGGCGGCGGGACACCGTCGTGCTCGCCACCAAGTTCGGCAGGCCGACCGGCACCGACCCCAACCAGCAGGGCACCTCCCGACGCTGGATCATGACCGCGGTCGAGAACTCGCTGCGTCGCCTACAGACCGACCACATCGACCTCTACCAGGTGCACAAGCTGGACCCGGACACGGACATCGAGGAAACGCTCTCCGCGCTCACCGACCTGATCCGCACCGGCAAGGTGCGGGCGATCGGATCGTCCAACACGCCGGCCATCGACATCGTCGATACCCAGTGGCTTTCCCAACGGCACGGGCTGGCACGCTTCCGCACCGAGCAGCTACCGTACTCGATCCTCAAC
This sequence comes from Micromonospora arborensis, assembly GCF_003205615.1. Classification (GTDB taxonomy): domain Bacteria; phylum Actinomycetota; class Actinomycetes; order Mycobacteriales; family Micromonosporaceae; genus Micromonospora; species Micromonospora arborensis. The sequence continues at coordinate 65,538 of NZ_PYBV01000046.1, forward strand.
CGCGGCATCGAGAACGACGTACTGCCGGCAGCGCAGCGCTACGGCCTCGGCACCCTGGTGTGGGGCCCGCTCGGGCAGGGGATGCTCACCGGCCGCGTCCGCAAAGGTCAGCAGAACGACCTGAGCCGCGCGCGCTACTTCAAACACCTCAGCGACGAGCGCCGCATCGACATCGTCGAACAACTCATCCCGCTCGCCGACGAGGCCGGCCTGCCGCTGACCCACCTCGCCATGGCCTTCACCATCGCGCACCCGGGCGTCACCAGCACACTGCTCGGCGCGCGCACCATGGAACACCTCGACGACCTACTCAGGGGCATCGGCGTCGCGCTCACCGACGACATCCTCGACCGGATCGACGAGATCGTTCCGCCCGGCACCGACATCACCCGCCTCGACCAGGCCTACGTGCCCCCGCCAGTCCTGGACCCGGCCCTACGTCGCCGACCGGCCGGCGAACGCAGCGCTGCCTGAAAAAGGGACACCACCGCTACTGGACCAGCAAACATCCGGATCAGCCACGATCCGGGCGCCGGCGTCTCGACCGCAAGGTCACGTGCGAACATCTGGCCGCGATCCGCGCGGCACGCAGCGTGACGGCTGGAGCTGCCGCTCGCCATCCGGAACCGCCGAGTTGAGTGCGTCCCGTCGGGTGCCTCTTCCGCTGCTTTCAGTCGTAGAAGAACAGCTCAAGATCCTCTACTGACCCTGACCCTGGCCCGGTCAGAAAGCTCTCCGCCTGGGCAACGGCCCGCTCCGGTGGCACCCCGCCGGTCAGGAGCTGCTTCATCCAGATCTCGCCCTGCTCGCCGATCGCGTAGATGCCGGACAGCAGCTGCGCCATGCCTGCGGGATGCTCGGGGCGTTGTCCGACCACGGGCCGAAGTTCCCACCCGCCTGCCCGGGCGGCTAACCGCAGCACCCCCGCCCAGTTGGCGATCCGCCCTAGACGCACGTGCCACGAGTCCCCGGTGAACGGCGACATCCGTCCTCCGTGCAGCGGGTTGGTAGCAGCCGTGATATCCGCCAATACCTGCCGTTCCACGGCGTGGAAGGTCCGTTGATCATGAGGTTATTGCCCCGACACGCCGACATTGGCGGCAATAACTCCATGATCAACGGGGATGGGTGGGGTGGTGGGGTGGTGGGGGTGGATTAGGTTGGCGGGCATGACTGTGGTTGGGGTCGTGGTCGGCGTTTTTGCGGCGGTGGCTGCTGCCGCGTATGGGGTTGTGGCTTGGCGGGGGCGCGGGGTGGGCGGGAGCGGGAGCGGGAGCGACGACCGCACGGCTGGGCGGGATGCCCGCGGCCGGCAGCAGCGCTACGAGGCCGAACGACACGGTGACCAGGGCGGCACCTGGCAGCGCGGTCGCGAAACCGGCGGCTGACGGTTCACTGACCGTAGGAACGGCGGAGCCGGTCATTGATCAGGTAGTTGAGCCGGTGCCGCAGGTACCCGAGTGTGCTCTCGCTCGGCACCTCCCCGTCGGTGGTGAGCGTCCACCGCAGCGCGCACTCCGGGCCGGGCGGGTGGGCGACCAGGTCGAAACGGATCCGGTCCAGCGGCCGGTGCGGCCACAGCGACGACCAGATCAGCAGTACGGGCGCGTACCCCGCCAGCACCCGGGGCGGCACCTCGTCGTCACGTAGCTCCAGCCAGGGCCGGCTGCCAACCTCGTACGGGTCGCGCAGCGAACGCCACACGACGTGCGGCGGGGCCGGCTGACGTCGAAGGCGGCTGCCCAGCTCGTGCACGACGACCCTCCTCGCCGGACGGCTGCACCCGCCCCGGGTCATTCTGGCCGTACGACACGGGTGCCGTGAACCATCCGCCGCCAGCGGACGTGAAACTGGTGCGTGGGCGTGGCGGTCGTATCGTCGGGGTACTGCGCAGCGCAGCACCGACGCCAGGGGAGGACACAGTGGGGGCACGGTCGGGACGCGACGCCCGAGGCCCGTTGGCGGGTCTCCTGATCGCCGCGCTGGTGTCGCTCGCCTGCGCCGGTGGTGGGCTGGCCGAGCCGGAGGGTGAACGCCCGGCACCGGACGCGTCGCAGGCCGCTCCGGGGGCGAACACCACCCGGGCCGACAGCACCACCAGTGTCGCCGAGTTCAAGCAGGACGTCGCCGACGCGCAGGCGATCGCCGAGCGGTACTGGGCGGCCCAGTTCAAGGCGTCCGGGCAGCGGTTCCAACCGGTCCGGCGGATCACCCCGTACCAGCGGGCGGGCGAGGTGTCCTGCGGTGGCCAACCGCTGCCCCGCAACAACGCCGTCTACTGCTCGCAGGGCGACTTCATCGCGTACGACGTCGCCTGGTCGGTGGGGGCGTTCCGCCAGGTCGGCGACGCGTTCGTGTTCTACCTGCTCGGCCACGAGTACGCCCACGGCATCCAGGTGCGACTCGGCATCAACTACAGCTTCACCATCCAGCAGGAGTTGCAGGCCGACTGCATGGCCGGGGCGTACCTCGGCGACTCGGTGCGTTCCGGCGCCCTGACCCTGGCCGAAGGCGACCTGGACGAGTTCCGCGAGGGGCTGGCGGCGGTCGGCGACGACCCGGACCAGCCGTGGTTCGCGGAGGGCTCGCACGGCACCGCCGAGCAGCGGACCGACTCGTTCTTCCGCGGCTACGAGCGCTCGCTTGAGGCCTGCGACCTGGGCTGAGCGGGTTGCCCGGATCACGTCGGCGCCCATCGCGGTCCTCGGCGGTGTCGGGGCCTGGCAGGATCGCCGGTGTCGGCCACGACCCTGGAGGATCCGCTGAGCAGCCAACACCTTGCCGCCGTGCTCTTCGACATGGACGGCACGCTCGTCGACAGCGAGAAGCTGTGGGATGTCGCGCTGCAGGAACTCGCGCAGGAGTACGGCGCGGAACTCTCCGCCGAGGCCCGTCGGTCGATCATCGGCACCAGCATGGCCGAGTCGATGCGTATCCTGCACGACGACCTGGGGCAGCCCGAACGGGATCCGGAGATCAGCGCGGCGTGGATCAACGCCCGGATCCTGGAGCTGTTCCGCTCCGGTCTGCGCTGGCGGCCGGGCGCGTTCGCCCTGCTGCGCGCGGTCCGCGCGGCGGCGATCCCCACCGCGCTGGTCACCTCCAGCCCGCGGGCGCTCGTCGAGATCGCCCTGGACACCCTGGGCCGGGACAACTTCGACACGGTGGTCTGCGGCGACGAGGTGGTCGCCGCCAAGCCGCACCCCGAGCCCTACCTGACCGCTGCCCGGCTGCTGGGCGTACCGATCGAGCGTTGCGTAGCGATCGAGGACTCCCCGACCGGGGTGGCCAGCGCGCGTGCGTCCGGCGCGGCGGTGCTGGCCGTACCGGCGGAGGTGCCACTCGGGCACATCGCCGGCGTACACCAGGTGCAGAGCCTGACCGGCGTGGACCTGGACCTGCTCGCCGGGCTGTTGGCCGACCCGGCCGCCGCCCAGCCGCAGCGGTAGGAGCACATGGCAAGGGCCCCCGATCATGCGCCTCGCGCACGACCGGGGGCCCTTCCCGTTGCCTCAGTCGTGGGCGATCGCGCCCAGGACGTTGATCCGCGCCGCACGGATGGCGGGTAGCACCGCGGCCACCACGCCGATGATCGCGGCGAGACCGAGGAAGACACCCATCTGCCCCCAGGGCAGGATCAGGTCGGTGATGCCCTCGTCCCTGAGCGCCTCGACCACCGCTGCGCCGAGGCCGGTGCCGACCGCCACGCCGAGCAGCGCGCCGAACACGGAGATCACCACCGCCTCCACGGTGATCATGCCCATCGTCTGGCCCCGGCGCAGGCCGATCGCCCGCAGCAGACCCAACTCGCGGGTCCGTTCCAGCACCGACAGGGCCAGGGTGTTGATGATGCCGAGCACGGCGATCACGATGGCCAGGGCCAGCAGGATCTGGATCATCGTGAGCAGCCCGTCGAGCTGACCGGTCTGCTGCTTGATGAACGCGTCCATGTCGGCCACCGACACCTCGGGGCTGTCCGCCAGCAGCGCCTCCACCTGGGGCTGCACGTCGGACACCCGGGTGCCGGGGGCGAGCTGGATGTAGCCCTGGATGGGCTGCGGGATGGTGAAGTCCTTCGCGGCCTGCACCGGCAGCGTCACCGGGTTGGTCAGCTGCGAGGACTCGTAGATGCCGCTGACCGTGTACGTCCGTGCCTCGCCCCGGTTGAGCTGCACCTTCACCGTGGAGCCCACCGACCAGCCCCGGGATTTTGCGGTGTCCGAGCTGGCCAGCATCTGGGTCGGCCCGAGCCGGTCGATGTCACCGGCGGTGGCCTTCGCGCCGAAGATCTGCCGCAGCGACGTGATGTCGCTGCTCGCCGCGACCCAGCTGCTCTTGTCGTCGAGCTTCGCCATGTCGCCGTACTCGCCGTCGACCATCTGCACGCCGGGCAGGGCCTTCGCCTTGTCCAGCACACCCGGGTCGAAGCTCGGCGGACGCGGACCGCCCTGCTGCCCGGCGATCACCAACTCGGCCTTGATGGTGTCCTTGGCGAGCGCGCTGATGCTGCCCTTGGCCGAGTCGAGGATCACGGTGACGCCGGTGACCAGCGCGATGCCGACCATCAGCGCGGCGGCGGTGATCGCGGTGCGGCGCGGGTTTCGCCCGGAGTTGAGCCGGCCCAGCTTGCCCGGCACCGACCAGGAGAAGATCGCGCCGAGCAGGTTCACCACCGGCCGGCTGATCAGCGGGGTCAGCAGCGCCACGCCGATGAAGGCGAAGAGCACCCCACCGAGGATGGTGGGCAGCGTGCTGCCTCGGGCGTTGCCACTGAGCCCGAGGAACAGCAGCAGCGCGCCGATGCCGGTGACCACCGACCCGGTCACGGTGATCTTGGTCAGCGGCCGGTCCGGGGTGGCCACGTCCTGCATGGCCGCGATCGGCGGAATCCGCGACGCCCGCAGCGCCGGCAGCAGCGCCGCCACCACCGTGATGACCAGACCGACGGCGAACGACCCGATCACCGCCGCCGCCGGCACACCGATCCCGGCCAGGGTCAGGCCACCGGCCAGCTTGCCGAACAGGAACGCCAGCAGCGCCCCCACACCGATGCCGGCGGCGAGACCGAGCACCGAGGCGATCAGCCCGACCGCGATGGCCTCCAGCACCACCGAACCGATGATCTGCCGACCGCTGGCCCCGATGGCGCGCATCAGCGCCAGTTCCCGGGTCCGCTGCGCGACGATGATCGAGAAGGTGTTGAGGATCAGGAAGGTGCCCACCAACAGCGCCACCGCGGCGAAACCGAGCAGGATCTTGTTGAAGAAGGACAGGCCCTCCTTCAGGCTGGCCGAGGCGTCCGCGGCCACCTGCTTGCCGGTCTTCACCTCGAAGTCCGCGCCCAGGGTACGGGCCACGTCGTCGCGCAGCGTCTCGTCGGAGACGCCGCCGGCGGCATTCACGGTGATGCTGCTGAACGTGTCCGGCTGGCCGAGCATCAGCCGCTGCGCCACCGGCGTGGTGAAGAAGACCTCGTTGACCCCGCCGATCGAGTCCCGGTTACCGCTGTAACCCATGATGCCGACGAGCGTGAAGTCCCGCTTCTTCGACTCGAACGCGGTGAGTACCCCGACCTTCTGGCCGACCTGCACCTTCGCCGCGGTGGCCAACGACTTGTTGACCACGATCTCGTCCTCGGCCTGCGGGGCACGCCCCTCGCGCAACTGCATCAGCTCGGTCTCGCCGGTCCAGTTCTCGCCCAACTGCGGCGGGCCGAACGAGGTGAGCACCTTGCCGTTGCTGCCGATCACGCGAGCGCCGTCGGCGTTGACGATGCCGGTCGCCGAGGCCACCCCCGGCACCTGCTTGACCCGGTCCACCACGGTGGCGGGCAGCGGGGAGGCGGTCTGCTCGCCCTCCATCTCGCCCACCTCCACCTTCGGTTTCGCCGCGACGTTCACGTCGATCTCGGAGAAGCCGTCGGCGAAGACCGAGTCGAAGGAGCGACCCAGCGTGTCGGTGAGCACGAAGGCGCCGGAGACGAACATCACCCCGAGCACCACCGCCAGCCCGGACAGGATCAGCCGGACCTTGCGGGCCAGCAGACTCTTCATTGTCGCCCGGAACATCAGTTGCCCACCTCAGCCGGAGTGTCCAGCTTCTTCATGGTGTCCAGCACCGTCTCGGCGGTCGGCTCGATCAGCTCCGAGACGATCTGCCCGTCGGCGAGGAAGACCACCCGGTCGGCGTACGCGGCGGCGGTCGGGTCGTGGGTGACCATCACGATCGTCTGGCCGTGCTCGCGAACCGAGTCGCGCAGGAAGTTGAGCACCTCCGCGCCGGAGCGTGAATCCAGGTTTCCGGTCGGCTCGTCCGCGAAGATCACCTCGGGGCGGGAGACCAGCGCCCGCGCGCACGCCACCCGCTGCTGCTGGCCGCCGGAGAGCTGCGCCGGCCGGTGGTCCAGCCGGTCCTTCAGACCCACCGTCTCGATCACCGTGTCGTACCAGGCCGGGTCCGGCTTGCGCCCGGCGATCGACAGGGGCAGCAGAATGTTCTCCTTGGCGGTCAGCGTGGGCAGCAGGTTGAACTGCTGGAAGATGAAGCCCACCTTGTCGCGGCGCAGCTTCGTCAGCCCCGCGTCGCCCAGGCCTGTGACGGTCGTCTCACCGATCGCCACCGTCCCCCGGGTGACCGAGTCCAGCCCGGCCAGGCAGTGCATCAGCGTCGACTTGCCGGAACCCGACGGGCCCATGATCGCGGTGAAGCGGCCACGTTCGAATTCCGCGCTGACCCCCCGCAGCGCGATGACCTGAGCCTCGCCGCTGCCGTACACCTTCCACACGTCGTTCGCCCGGGCCGCGGCCTGCGCCTGCCGGCCTACCGTCGCGGTCACGTCATCTACCTCTTCCGTCTGTCCGAATTCGCGCCGCCCCCCGATGGTCCGGCACGACTGTTCCATCATCGGCGCTGCTCACGCCCGTTCCGTCCGCCCACGGGTTGACCCGGCGCGGATTTCCCGCTGCGGGTGCACCCCCATGCCGAATCAGGGTTGCCCCTGACCCGACGACCGGTGGACGGTGTTTCGACCGGCGGTACCCCCTCCGGCCCGACGCTCCCTCCTGACGCCACAGGAGGGTCAACCGCGCCGAGCCATCTCTGGTCACGGTAGGTGACGACGGCAACGGTGGCCGTCACCCCAGGGTGGGATCTTCGAGTACGCCGGGTGAGGTATTCGGGCCGGCGGGGGCTACGCCCGGGGGCGGACCAACCCCGACTCGTACGCCAGGACCACCGCCTGCACCCGGTCGCGCAGCCGCAGCTTGGTCAGCACATGCCCGACGTGGGTCTTGATGGTGGTCTCGCTGACCGACAGCACTGCCGCGATCTCGGCGTTGGACAGGCCTCGGGCGACCTGCACCAGCACTTCGCGTTCCCGGTCGGTGAGCGCGTCGAGCGCCGCCGACGGCGTCGCCGTCGGGTCGGGCAGCAGCGCGGCGAAACGGTCCAGCAGCCGCCGCAGGATCCGTGGCGCCACCACCGCGTCGCCACCCGCCACGGTGCGGATCGCCGCGATCAACTCCTCGGCCGGCACGTCCTTGGCCAGGAACCCGCTGGCGCCGGCCCGCAACGCGCCCACCACATACTCGTCCAGGTCGAAGGTGGTCAGCACCAGCACCCGCACCGGCAGGCGGGCGTCGACGATCGCCCGGGTCGCGGCCACCCCGTCCATCCGGGGCATCCGGATGTCCATCAGAACGACGTCGGGCAGCAGCCGGCGGGACAGCTCCACCGCCTCCAGGCCGTCACCGGCCTCCGCCACCACGTCCAGGTCGCCCTCGGTGCCCAGCACCATCCGAAACCCGGTACGCAGCAGCGGCTGGTCGTCGGCGAGCAGGATCCGCACCGGCCGCGCCGGGGCCACCCGATCGGTCATGTCGTCTCCTGTCCCGCCGACGTCGTGCCGCCGCACCGGTCATCCTCGCCTACACCGGCCGGTGCGTCGCGGATCACGGTATTGGCCGGCCCGTCGCCCTGTCCCGACCGGAACGGCACGGCTTCGGTCGGCTTTCCGGCATCGGTGTCGGGCATGACGGCGCAACAGGCGCGAGCGATCGGGGCCTGAACGGTCTCACCGCGCCCGGCGCGAACGTCGCCCGGGAGTCGTCACTCGTCGGCGCCCGGCACCACCGGAGCGGACCGGGAGTCGCGCAGCGGGTCGGCGCTCGCCGCCGCGACCGGGAACGGCGGCGGGGTGCCGCCGAAGCTGGGGCACAGCGCCTGGTGGCTGCACCAGTCGCAGAGGCGGCTCGGCCGCGGCCGGAAATCCTGCCGGGCGGTCGCCTGCTCGATCGCCCGCCACAGGGCCACCACCGTGCGCTCGAAGCGGACCAGCTCGTCGGCGTCCGGTGTGTAGTCCAACACCTCGGCGTCGCGCAGGTAGAGCAGTCGCAGCACCCTGGGCACCACCCCCCGGGTGCGCCACAGCACCAGCGCGTAGAACTTCAGCTGGAACAACGCCCGCGCCTCGAACGCCTCCCGTGGGGCGCCCCCGGTCTTGTAGTCGACCACCCGCAGCGCGCCGTCCGGCGCGACGTCGAGCCGGTCGAGGTAGCCCCGGATCAACAGCTCCTCGTCGACCACCGCCGAGATCAGGCTCTCCCGTTCGGCCGGCTCCAGCCGGGTCGGGTCCTCCACCGCGAAGTAGCCCTCCAGCAGCCCGGCGGCCGAGCGGAGGAACTCCACCGGCCCGGCCGGCTCCGCCCCGTCGAAGAGCCCGGCCAGCTCCGGCTGCTCGGTGACCATCCGGTCCCACTGGGGCGCCACCAGGTCGCCGGCCGCCGCCGGCGTGCGGCCCTGCGCGGGCAGGTCGAACAGGCGCTCCAACACCGCGTGCACCAACGTGCCCCGGGCCTGCTCGACAGTGGTGCGCTCGGGCAGCCGGTCGATGCTGCGGAACCGGTAGAGCAGCGGGCAGGTCTTGAAATCCGCCGCCCGCGACGGAGACAGCGAGGCCCGCACCGTCGGCGGCGCCTGCGCCGGGGAGGAGGAGGGCTGGGACGTGGTGACCGGTTCCGCCGTCATGTCGGCAAAGGTTAGGGCACCGGTCTGACACCGACCGCCGCCCGCCCCGTACAGCGACGGTCCGTAGCATCGTGGCGATGGAGCAGACATCCCGCCCGCCGCGCCGACCCGACCGGCGCCGCGGCCTGAACGTGGGCCGGGTGTTCGGGGTGCCGCTGCACCTCAACGGATCCATGGTGCTGCTCGCGGTGCTCATCGCCGTGCTGTACGCCGAGTTCGCCCGCCGCCAGCTGGCCCTGCCGCAGATCAGCGGCTACCTGATCGGCTTCGGCTTCGTGGTGTCGCTGCTCGGCTCGGTGCTGCTGCACGAGCTGGGCCATGCCCTCACCGCCCGGCGCTACGGCATCGGTGTGCGCGGAATCACCCTGGAACTGCTCGGCGGCTACACCGAGATGGACCGGGACGCCCCGTCCCCCCGCGTCGACCTGCTGGTCTCGCTGGCCGGCCCGGCGGTCTCCGCGGTGCTCGGCGTCCTCGCGGTCGCCGCCACGATCGCCCTGCCCGAGGGGACGGTGGTCCACCAACTCGCCTTCCAGCTCGCGGTCAGCAACGTCATCGTCGCGGTGTTCAACAGCCTGCCCGGCCTGCCGCTCGACGGCGGCCGGGCGCTACGTGCGGCGGTGTGGGGGATGACCCGCGACCGGCACCTCGGCACCGAGGTCGCCGGGTGGGCCGGACGTGTCGTCGCCGGCGGCACCGTGGCCCTGGTCCTACTGCTCACCCTCGCCGACTACCTGGCGCCGCTGGCGCTGCCGCTGATGCTGCTGGTCGCCGTCACCCTCTGGCGCGGCGCCGGGCAGGCGATCCGGGCCGCCCGGGTCGGCCGCCGGTTCCCGCTGATCGACCTCGCCCGCCTCGCCCGTCCGGTCTGGCCGGTGGCCACCGGCACGCCCCTGGCCGAGGCCCAGCGCCGACGCGCCGAAGGCGGGCAGCCCGGCTCGCCCCTGCTGGTCACCGACTCCGCCGGGAGGCCGGTGGCGCTCGTCGACCCGGCCGCCGCCGACGCGGTGCCCGTCGAACGCCGACCGTGGCTGGCGGTGGACGCCGTGGCCCGATCACTGGGCACACTTCCCGCGCTGCCGGTCGGCTTGGACGGCGAGCGGGTGATGGACGCCGTACAGACCCACCCGGGCGCGCAGTACGTGGTGACGTCAGGCGAAGATGTTGTCGGCATTCTGCACATCGCGGACCTCGCCCAGCTCCTCGAACCCAACCGGAAGATGACACCGTGACCGCAACTCCCTCCACCGTCGGAGCCGACCCCTCCATCCCGGCGCTGACACCCGTGCACCGTGGGCCGTTCCGGCCCGGCGACCGGGTCCAGCTGACCGACCCCAAGGGGCGGATGCACACCGTGACGCTGGAGCCCGGCAAGGAGTTCCACACCCACCGCGGCATCCTGGCGCACGACGCGCTGATCGGGCTCCCCGACGGCAGCGTGGTGACCACCTCCGGTGGTGGCACCGCGTTCCTCGCCCTGCGGCCACTCCTGTCGGACTACGTGCTGTCCATGCCGCGCGGCGCCCAGGTGATCTACCCGAAGGACTCGGCGCAGATCGTCGCGATGGGCGACATCTTCCCCGGCGCGAAGGTCCTCGAGGCCGGCGCCGGTTCCGGCGCGCTGAGCTGCTCCCTGCTGCGGGCCGTCGGCACCGAAGGCGAGCTGCACTCGTTCGAGGTGCGTGACGACTTCGCCCAGATCGCCAAGCGCAACGTCGAGGCGTTCTTCAACGGGCCGCACCCGTCGTGGCACCTGCACGTCGGTGACGTCGCGCAGTGCCAGGAGACCGGCTTCGACCGGATCATCCTGGACATGCTGACTCCCTGGGAAACTCTCGACATGGTCGAGCGGGCGCTGGTGCCGGGTGGGGTGTTCATCGGCTACGTCGCCACCACGCCGCAGCTGTCCGAGCTGGTGGAGGCGCTGCGCGAGCGCGGCGGCTGGACCGAGCCGCGGGCCTGGGAGTCCCTGGTGCGCGACTGGCACGCCGAGGGCCTCGCCGTCCGGCCGGATCACCGGATGATCGCGCACACCGCGTTCCTGGTGTCCGCGCGCAAGCTGGCCCCCGGGGTGACCGCGCCGCCGCGTCGGCGAAAGCCCAGCAAGGGCACCGAGGCGTACGCGCAGCGCCGCCAGGACCTGCGCGCGGCGGAGGCGGCCCGCCAGGCCGCCGCCCAGGTGGCGGATCCGCAGCCCAACGGTACGGGGGAGATGGACAGGCCGTGACCAACGAGCTGGGCGCCGGCACCGCCGAGCAGGGGGAGGCGCTGGCATGAGCCGACCGGGCTACGGCGGCGGTGATCTCCCCGCGGTCTTTCCCGACTGGTCGCCCTACCAGGATCTGGAGTCGGCGGCGCGGGCCTACCTGCGCGACCCGGACGTCGCCCTGGAGGCGCTCGGTGGCGTGCTGCGTGGCGCGTCGGTCCTCGGCTTCACCCTGGAACGCTTCGTCAACGAGGTCAACGGCGTGTGGCAGGAGGTCGTCGTCTGCGACGGCAGCCGGCTGATCCTCTGGCACGGCGAGGACGTACCGCCGGAGGAGGGCCCGCCGGGCTCGATGACCTCGTCGTTGCGGGTGGTCCCGGTCTCCACCGTCACCGAGGTCGGCTGCCGGCGGCGGCTCAACCGCTCCGACAGCGGCGAGATCCGGGTCGACAGCATCGACGTCTACCTGCTGCTCACCTCACTGGACGAGGCACCGCCGAGCGAGGAGATGGTCGGCACGCCACGGCACGACGCGTTGCGCTTCGGCAAGACCCTCGACGACGGCGGGGCCGGGCAGATCGCCCGGCTGGAGGAGTTCGCGCGACTGGTCGCCTCGGTGGTCGGCCGTCCGATGCTCTGAGGCGTACCCCGATCTGGCCCGGCCGGGCCGCGTGGCCCGGCCGGCGGGTCGGTCAGTCTTCCTCGGCGTCCGGGCCGGCGACCTCGACACCGTCGCCGCGCACCACGTGGATGCAGTCGCCCGGGCACTCCTTCGCGGAGTCGATCACCTCGAGTCGCAGGTGCTCGGGCACGTCGACGCGGCTGCCCGGCGTCATCCGCAGCTCACCGTCGGCGCCCTTGACGTACGCCAGGCCGTCGATGTCGAACTCGAAAACCTCCGGTGCGTACTGCACGCAGAGCCCATCGCCCGTGCACAGATCCTGGTCCACCCAGACCTGCAGCTGATCGGTCGCGACCTCGCCCATCAGTGCACCCCCCATGTTCTCGCGTCGTACGGTCCGACGGTACCCGAACGCCGGTACCGGCCCGTCGGGCCACCCTTGGCGATCAAGGTTCGGTGACGAGGGTGTTGCATGGGACCGAATCGGCCTCATAGCGGCTAGTGTTAGGGCAGAACGTTCAAGCCCCCCGGGGAGGTGGGACGTGGCAGCACGCAGCGACGACGCGGACTCGCGCGCCGCACGGTGGGAGAAGGAAGCCCACGATCTCTCCACGCAGGTCGCGTTCCTTCAGGAGGAACTCGCTCTGGTGCGGCGTAAGTTGACCGAGAGCCCCCGACACGTCCGGCAGCTCGAAGAGCGGCTGGCGGCCACCCAGGCACAGTTGGCGCGGCTGACCGAGAACAACGACCGGCTGGTGAGCACCCTCAAGGAGGCTCGCACGCAGATCGTGACGCTCAAGGAGGAGATCGACCGGCTGGCACAGCCGCCAAGTGGTTACGGCGTCTTCCTGGCCAAGCACGAGGACGGCACGGTGGACGTCTTCACCGGCGGCCGCAAGTTGCGGGTCTCCGTCTCGCCCTCACTGGACGTGGCCGAACTGCGCCGCGGTCAGGAGGTCCTGCTCAACGACGCGCTCAACATCGTCGACGCGTTCGGATACGAGCGGGTGGGCGAGGTGGTGATGCTCAAGGAGATCCTGGAGGGACCGGGTGGCGGGCCGGGTGACCGGGCGCTGGTGGTCTCGCACTCCGACGAGGAGCGCATCGTGCACCTCGCCGAGACGCTGATCGGCTCGACGATCCGCGCCGGCGACTCGCTCATGATCGAGCCCCGCTCGGCGTACGCGTACGAGCGGATCCCGAAGAGCGAGGTCGAAGAGCTGGTCCTGGAGGAGGTGCCCGACGTCGACTACGGCGACATCGGTGGCCTCCAGTCGCAGATCGAGCAGATCCGGGACGCCGTGGAGCTGCCCTTCCTGCACGCGGACCTGTTCCGTGAGCACCAGCTCCGTCCGCCCAAGGGCATCCTGCTCTACGGCCCGCCCGGCTGTGGCAAGACGCTCATCGCCAAGGCGGTGGCCAACTCGCTGGCCAAGAAGATCGCCGAACGGCAGGGCAAGGAGAAGCACACCAGCTTCTTCCTCAACATCAAGGGCCCCGAGCTGCTCAACAAGTACGTCGGCGAGACCGAGCGGCACATCCGGCTGATCTTCCAGCGAGCACGGGAGAAGGCCGGCGAGGGCACCCCGGTGATCGTGTTCTTCGACGAGATGGACTCGATCTTCCGGACCCGCGGCTCCGGTGTCTCCTCCGACGTGGAGAACACCATCGTCCCGCAGTTGCTCAGCGAGATCGACGGCGTGGAGGGGCTGGAGAACGTCATCGTCATCGGCGCCTCCAACCGGGAAGACATGATCGACCCGGCGATTCTGCGCCCCGGTCGGCTCGACGTGAAAATCAAGATCGAGCGACCGGACGCCGAAGCGGCCAAGGACATCTTCTCCAAGTACATCCTCTCCGGGCTGCCCCTGCACCCGGACGATCTGGCCGAGCACGGAGCCGACCCCCAGGCCACCGTCGCGGCGATGATCGACGCCGTGGTGCTGCGGATGTACTCGGAAACCGAGGAGAACCGCTTCCTCGAGGTCACCTACGCCAACGGTGACAAGGAAGTCCTCTACTTCAAGGACTTCAACTCCGGCGCGATGATCCAGAACATCGTCGACCGGGCCAAGAAGATGGCCATCAAGGAGTTCCTCACCTCCGGTCGCAAGGGGCTGCGCCTGCAGCACCTGCTCGACTCCTGCGTCGACGAGTTCCGCGAGAACGAGGACCTCCCCAACACCACCAACCCCGACGACTGGGCCCGCATCTCCGGCAAGAAGGGCGAGCGGATCGTCTACATCCGCACGCTCGTCTCCGGCGGCAAGGGCGCTGAGGCCGGCCGGTCCATCGAGACCGCCAGCAACACCGGCCAGTACCTCTGATCGGCCAGCGGCGGCACCGGACTCGTCCGGTGCCGCCGCTGCGTGCGTCCCGCCACGGGTCCGTTACGATCGCGCCAACCGCTGAGCCCGTGCCAGCTAGTCCGCGGCGATTCCCCTGCCTACCCGAACGAGGCCATCCGTGCGCGCCCAGCCGACCTCGCCGGTGCCAGGTGCACCGGATGGCACCGACCCTCGGGATCCGCTCGCCGGGCCCCCGACGCCGCCGGCCCGCTGGCATCCGCGTCTCGGCGCGCTGCTGGCCGTGCTGCTCGCCTGTTGGCTCCTACCGGTCGCCGCGAACGCCGTACACGCCGGGTGGCTGCTGCCCCCGGTGATCCTGCTCGGCACGGCCAGCCTGCTGCGTTCCGGCCGAAACCTGCTCGACCGCGTGGTGCTCGCCCTCGCCCTGCTCGCCGGCCTCACCTGCGCCGCTGGGCTGCTCTTCACCGTCTGGCCCTGGGGCCTGCACCCGGTGCCGGTCAGCGGGTGCACGCTCACCGCACTGGCCCTGGCCTCCATGCTGTCCCGGCGCGCCCCCCAACTGCCCCCACCCAAATGGTCCGACCTGGTTCCGCTCGCCGCCACGGCACTCGCCGCCGGCTACCTTGCCACCCCCTACCTGCAGGCCAACGGCTTCGGTCAGCGGCTCAACCTCGCCATGACCGGCGAAGACAACGCCCGCCACCCCGCGCTGTTCGACGTCATCGGCCGACTCGGCGGCTACCTCTTCATCGACCCCGACGCCGCCCGTGAGCACATCTTCTCCGGCCTGATCCACTACCCGCAGGGCTGGCACCTCACCATCGCCCTGCTCGACGGCGTCCAGAACCCCGGTGACACACCCACCGGACCGGCCCTGATGGACCACTACATCTTCTGGAGCCTCGCCACATTCGCGCTGCTGGTCCTCGCCCTGATCTGGGCCACCCATCACGTCGCCGGCCCGCTGCACCCACTGCGCCGGCTGGTCCTCACCATCGCCGTGACCGCGCTGATCCTCGGCACCGAACTGCCCCGACTGCTCGTCGCCGGCTATCCCGGCGAGACATTCGGCCTCAGCCTCGCGGCGATCCTCACTGCCCTGATCGCCCGCCCCCTGCACCGGCTGCGCGAACAACTCGTCCTCGTCGGAGCACTGCTGATCGGCATCGGCTTCAGCTACTACCTCTTCCTCCTACCGGCCGGCGCCATGGTGCTCTGCTGGCTGATCGCCGACCGGCGTCGGCTGCGCGCCCGCCCCGGCACCGCCACCATCGTCGCCGTCCTCACCGCCGCGCTCGCCCCACTCGTCGCAGTCATCGGCGTCTTCGTCGCCGGACAGAGCGAGGCGCTCGCGGCCCCCAGCGGCGTACGGCCCGTTGCCACAGTCACCACCACTCTCGGGTTCGGTGCGCTCGTCCTCGCCGCCGTCCTCGCCCGAACGAACCTCGGTGAAACCACCTGGCGGCGCTACCTCGCCGTGGTGACCGTCGCCCTGCTCTTCTGCGCCAGCATGGCCGCCGTGAACCTCGCCCACGGCAGCCGACCCGCGTACTACTTCGGCAAGACCGCCCACCTGCTCATCCTCGTGTTCATCGTGGGCGCCGCCGCGCTCGCCCGACTGCTGCCGGTGCCCGCCCAGAGCACCGATGCCGAGCCACGGCGCCGCCCGATCACCGCCGCCCTGCCCGCGGCCGCCACCGCCACCCTAGTGACGTTCGCGGTGCTCGTCGGCACCGGCGTGGTCGGCGGGACCGGCGGCTACTTCCACCGCAGCGGCAGCAACAGCACCTGGGCGACGGAGTGGGCACACCGCGACCTTCGGGCCGTCACCCGTCCCGCGTTGGTCACCAACACCGCCGCCCAGGCGTACCCGGCGATCCCCGGCACCGTCACACTGGTCGTCGACAAGGTGGGCACCGAGAGCTATCGGGAGTCGATCTTCCTCTCCGCTCTTCAGGGAACCACCGGCCAGACCGAATCGGGCATCTACTTCTCCACCTTCGCCGAGCCCTCCCGGACCGCGCAGATCCTGCGTCGTAGCCCCCGCCCACTACGGCTCCTGGTGGCCGACCCGGTCGTCCAGCAGGCCATCGACGAAATCCTCACGGCGAACCCGTCCCTGCGGGCAGGCCTGACCGTGGTGCCACTCAACGCCACCACGGCACCGTAACCACGCCGCGCCGCCGGCAGGGCTGCGCGGTAGGCGACCGCGCAGACTAGTCTCGATGGTGTGAGCGGCGGGTACGCCGGCTCCAGGGGCGAGCGAAGCGAGTGGTCGCATGACGGTACGTCGGATCATGGGCACCGAAGTCGAGTACGGCATCTCCGTGCCCGGACAGGCCGGAGCCAACCCGATGGTCACCTCATCACAGGTGGTCAACGCCTATGGGGCACGCCCAGAACTCAACCGGGGCGGGCGAGCCCGCTGGGACTACGAGGAAGAGTCGCCGCTGCGCGACGCCCGCGGCTTCACCTACTCCGGAGCGGCCTACGACCCCGCCGAGGCGTTGGCCGACGAGGACCTCGGCCTCGCCAACGTGATACTCACCAACGGTGCGCGCCTCTACGTCGACCACGCCCACCCCGAATACTCCACCCCGGAGGTCACCACCCCCCGGGACATCGTGCGCTGGGACAAGGCCGGCGAGCGGGTGATGGCCGAGGCGTCGCGCCGCGCCGCCACCATCCCGGGCAGCCAGCAGATCCACCTCTACAAGAACAACACCGACAACAAGGGTGCCAGCTACGGCGCCCACGAAAACTACCTGATGCGCCGGCAGACCCCGTTCGCCGACATCGTGGCGTACCTGACGCCGTTCTTCGTCACCCGCCAGATCGTCTGCGGTGCCGGCCGGGTCGGCATCGGCCAGGACGGCGGGCAGAGCGGCTTCCAGATCTCCCAGCGCGCCGACTTCTTCGAGGTCGAGGTGGGCCTGGAGACGACCCTCAAGCGGCCGATCATCAACACCCGCGACGAGCCGCACGCCGACGCCGACAAGTACCGCCGGCTGCACGTCATCATCGGCGACGCCAACCTCTCCGAAATCTCCACCTACCTCAAGGTCGGCACCACCGCGCTGATCCTCAACATGATCGAGGAGAAGGCGCTCGGCGCCGACCTCGGCATCGCCGACCCGGTCAGCGAGCTGCGCGCGGTCAGCCACGACCCCAGCCTGTCGCACCGCATGCGACTGCGCGACGGTCGCCGGCTGACCGCACTGGACCTGCAATGGGCGTACCTGGAGCGGGTCCGGTCCTTTGTCGACGACCGGTACGGCACCGACGCCGACGAGCAGACCGTCGACGTGCTGGACCGCTGGGAGAGCGTCCTGGACCGGCTCGGCCGCGACCCGATGCTCTGCGCCGACGAGTTGGACTGGGTGGCCAAGCTGCGGCTGCTCGAGGGTTACCGGGAGCGCGAGAAGCTCGGCTGGGGCGCGCACAAGCTCCAACTGGTCGACCTGCAGTATTCCGACGTACGGCCGGAGAAAGGCCTCTATCATCGCCTGGTCAGCCGGGGGGCGATGAAGACGCTGCTCACCGACGACGAGACCCGTACCGCGATGACCGAGCCGCCGGAGGACACCCGGGCCTACTTCCGCGGCCGCTGCCTCGCCCAGTACGCGTCCGAGGTGGTGGCGGCGAGCTGGGATTCGGTGATCTTCGACGTGGGCCGGGAGT
The DNA here is from genome assembly GCF_003205615.1 of Micromonospora arborensis. Taxonomy (GTDB): domain Bacteria; phylum Actinomycetota; class Actinomycetes; order Mycobacteriales; family Micromonosporaceae; genus Micromonospora; species Micromonospora arborensis. Next base: position 83,380 of record NZ_PYBV01000046.1, read on the forward strand.
CGTTGGTCCGGGTGCCGATGATGGAGCCGGAGCGTGGCACTCGCGCGCATGTTGGAGCACTGTTCGACCGCTGCGCCAGCGCCAAGGACCTGTTGGAGACGTTGACCGGGCGCTGAACACCCGTACGAATGCCCGTCGTGTGCCGCAAGCCGGCGCGCGGCGGGCTTTTCGTCGCCCGCGCGAGGTAAGTTCATCGCAGACGATCGTGGAGGAGGCAGCAATGGCCACTCATGACAGCGGCGGCCAGTCGCAGTCCGGCAAGTCCCGTCAGGGCGAGGAAATCGAGGACGTCACCACCGAGGCCAACCCCGAGGTGGCCGAGCGGCACGCCGAGATCACCGAGGACGTCGACGACCTCCTCGACGAGATCGATTCCGTCCTCGAAGAAAACGCAGAGGAATTTGTGCGAGGCTACGTACAAAAAGGAGGTCAGTAGACATATAGGGTAATTCGGACATGGGTCGAGTCAACGATGATCGTGACGGGCTCCGTCGCTGCCGAGATTGCAGCGAATGGAAGCCGCTCGATCAGTTCTGTGCCGGCTCTAAACGGCCGGATGGGCGGGGCAGCTATTGCAAGCCCTGCTTCAATGAGCGGTCCAAGGCAAGCTATGCGCGTCGGGTGAAGGCAAAGTTCGACCGTGAGGTGCGCCTAGGTCGAGTCGTGCCGGAGGGGCATAAATTTTGTCCGGCTTGCGATGCGGTCAAGCCGTTCGATGCCTTCCCCCGTAACCGTGCGGATACCTCCGGATACGCCACCTATTGCAAGCCCTGCCACAACAGCAAGACCAGAGCGACGAAGGACCGGCTGTACGGGGGCAACCGCGAGTACCACCTACGGCAGCGGTACGGCGTGGGGGAGAAGGAGTTTCAGGAGCTCCTGGCCGAGCAGGGCGGGGTCTGCGCGATCTGTGGTGGCGCGGACCCGCAACATCTGGACCACGATCATCGCACCGGATGGGTGCGCGGGATACTCTGCTTCAACTGCAACGGTGGTCTTGGCCAGTTCCGTGACAGTCCCATGAGGCTGGCCAGGGCGATCACGTACCTGAGAGGAACCACGTGGCAGCGGGCTTTGATCCATCCGGGCGTCTACCAGATGTGTTCACCAATGCGGGGACGTCCTCCTTCACGACGTTCCTGAGTCGGGTGGCTCCCGAGATGCTGCCCGGTCGGCGGCCGCTGCCGCCGGGCATGGCAGCCGACCTGGCGCCGCACGCGACCACCATCGTGGCCATCTCGGCCGCCGGTGGCGTCGTGATGGCCGGCGACCGCCGGGCCACCATGGGCAATCTGATCGCTCAGCGCGACATCGAGAAGGTGCACCCGGCCGACGCGTACTCGCTGGTCGGCATCGCGGGCACCGCGGGCATCGGGATCGAGCTGATGCGACTGTTCCAGGTGGAGCTGGAGCACTACGAGAAGATCGAGGGCGCGATGCTCTCGCTGGACGGCAAGGCCAACCGGTTGGCGTCGATGATCCGGGGCAACCTGGGCGCGGCCATGCAGGGGCTGGCCGTGGTGCCGCTCTTCGCCGGCTTCGACCTGGCCGGTGCCGACCCGGAGAGGGCCGGGCGGATCTTCAGCTTCGACGTGACCGGTGGCCCGTACGAGGAGACCGGCTACGACGCGATCGGCTCCGGCTCGCTCTTCGCGAAGTCGGCGTTGAAGAAGCGCTTCCGGGCCGGCCTGTCGGTCGACGATGCCACCCGGCTCGCGGTCGAGGCGCTCTACGACGCGGCCGACGACGACACCGCGACCGGCGGACCGGACCTGACCCGCCGGATCTATCCGGTGGTGATGACCGCTACCGCCGAGGGCACCCGCCGGTTGACCGATGCCGAGACGGCGGCGATCGCCGAGGGCGTGGTCGCCAGCCGGATGGAGAACCCGGGCGGTTGAGCCCCGTCCACCCCCACCAGTCAGCAGTCGCCAGCACCGCGCCGTAAGGAGAACCGCCGCCGTGGCCATGCAGTTCTACGCCTCGCCCGAACAGATCATGCGCGACCGCTCCGAGTTGGCCCGCAAGGGCATCGCTCGGGGCCGCAGCGCCGTGGTCCTCAGCTACTCCGGCGGGGTGCTCTTCGTCGCGGAGAACCTCTCCAGCGCCCTGCACAAGGTCAGCGAGATCTACGACCGGATCGGGTTCGCCGCGGTCGGCCGGTACAACGAGTTCGAGAATCTGCGCCGGGCCGGCGTGCGGATGGCCGATCTGAACGGGCTCAGCTACGACCGGCGTGACGTCACCGGTCGGGCCTTGGCCAACGCGTTCGCACAGACGTTGGGTGCGATCTTCACCGAGCAGTCGAAGCCGTTCGAGGTGGAGATCTGCGTGGCGGAGGTCGGGGCCACCGCGGACGACGACGAGCTGTACCGGCTGACGTACGACGGCTCGGTCAACGACGAGCCGGGGCGGATGGCCATGGGTGGCCAGGCCGAGGCGATCACCGGTGTGCTGAAGTCGCAGCACCGCGCGGACATGTCCCTCGCCGAGGCGGCCCGGGTGGCGGTGCAGGCGTTGAGCACGGTTGGTGGTGAGGGCGGCGCTGCTCGGACGATCGCCGCCAACCAGCTGGAGGTGGCGGTGTTGGACCGCCACCGCGTTGGGCGTACGTTCCGCCGGATCACCGGCGCGGCGTTGACCGCCTTGCTGGACGGGGATGTGTCCGCCGCCGAGCAGTCGGCGGAGGCGGGTGGCCCCGACACGCCGGCGCAGCCGACCACGGAGTCGCACAAGCCGACCACGTCGGCGGCGTCCGCGGACCTGGAGGACAAGCCGGCGGACGGCAAGTAGCCCCGGACGAAGTGGCGGCGGGCGGCCAAGTTCCATGGCCGCCCGCCGCAGCATGTCCAGCCCGCAGCATGTCCAGCCCGCTGCGGGCAGGACATGCTCACGACACTCCGGTTACTCCAGGCGTGACAGCCTCGACGGGAGGGGTGTGGGTGGGCGCCGAGCGGGCGGTGCGGGTGCGCAGCAGCACCGCCATGACGGCGGCCACCACGACGGAGCCGATGGCGTAGCCGAGCTCGACTCGCAGTGCGGTGGAGACCGGGGCGAGCGTGGCGACGACGAGCGCGGCGACGCCGATGGCCCAGGCGAGGGCCTGTGCCCGGTGCCGGTCGAGAGCGAGCAGTGCCTGGCCGAGGACCATCGCCCACAGGTAGGCGAGGGTGGCGACGGCGAGCCAGGCGAAGTCGACGTGGCCGAGGCCGGGTGCGTCGAAGAGGGTCTGCACCAGCCACGGGCCGAGCAGCACGGCGGTTACGGCGCCGGTGAGGCCGAGGGCGGTGACGATGCCCAGTGCCCGGCGCAGCAGGTTGTGGAAGCCGGTGAGGTCACCGGTGGCGGCCGTGGTGGCGAGGCCGGGTAGCAGTGATGCCTGCAGCGACGCGAAGACGAACAGCGGGATCCGGACCAGCACCAGCGCGGAGAGCAGTGCGCCGGCGGTTTCCACGTCGTCCGGGTCCAGCACCTTGACGTTGATCACGCCGATGTTGACGACGACCTGGGCGAGCAGGCTGGAGGCGGTGAGGAGACCGAGGCCGCGTAGCAGGGCAGCCCAGGCCACCGGTGCGCCGCCGCCGATGGCCCGCAGGACCGGTGGGGCGGTGAGGATGGCGCCGGCGACGGGCGCGATGACGAGCACCGCGCCGTACCAGACGGGGTTGGTGACGCCGTTCAGGCCAAGCGCGGCGACGAGCGCGATCCGCAGGCCGCCGTCGATGCCGAGTTGGGTGCCGTACCAGGGGAAGTGTTGCAGGCCGGAGAGGACGCCGCGGGTGGTGTGGGCGACGGCGAGCCCGGCCAGCGCGCCGATCAGGACGGCGACCATGGTGCCGTCGCCGCCGAAGAGCCGGTCGGCGAGCGTCCCCCGGAAGACGATGATCAGCGCGACCACGGTGGCGAGCAGGCCGGCGGCGAGGGCCGCCCCCCGGGCCAGTACCGGCCCGGGGGAGAGGCCCTGGCTGTGCCGGGCGGCGACGAGTCGGGCGACCTCCTGCTCGACCGGCATGAACAGGCCGATGCCGAGGGTGAAGACGATCGACCAGAGCACCGAGAGGGAGTTGTAGTCCGCCCCGGTGAGGCTGTGCCCGGCGACCGCCAGGTGGACGTAGGAGGCGAGCCCCAGCAGGGCCAGGCCGGCGCCGACGGCGACGGTGCCCGGTGGGACGAGACTCAGGAGCCTGCGGATCACCGGCGAATGAGCGCCAACGTGAGGACGGCGAAGGCACGGCCGAGGTAGATCATGGCCTTGGCGGGGGAGTGGCTGGGGGTACCCGCCATCCGCTTGCGCATGGCTACCGGCACCTGGCGGATGGTGTAGCCGCGCCGGGCGGTGTGCACCAACGTCTCCACGGTGTCACCCAGGTACTCCACCGGGTACCAGGCGGCGAACATGTCGATCACCCGGCGGTTGGCGGCTCGGAACCCGGAGGTGGTGTCGGTGAGCTTGGTGTGGGCGACGCGGGACAGCACACCGGAGAGCATGACCATGGCCCAGCGGCGGGGGCCGCGGACGTTGTAGTCACCCTCGCCGGCGAACCGGGCGCCGATCACCAGGTCGGTCTCGTCGAGCAGGTCGACGAGCTTCGGCACGTACCGGGGGTCGTGTTGGCCGTCCGCGTCGATCTGGATGGCGACGTCGTAGTCGTGGTCGCGGGCGTACCGGTAGCCCACCCGCATGGCGCCGCCGACGCCGAGGTTGTACGGCAGTTTGGCGACCCGGGCGCCGGCTGCGGCGGCGACCGCGGCGGTGCGGTCGGCGGAGCCGTCGTCGACGACGATCACGTCGACGCCGGGCAGCTCACCGCGGACCTCACCGACCACGTCGGCGATCGAGCCGGACTCGTTGAACGCGGGGATGATGATCAGGACCCGCTTGCCGTTAACCATCGGTGCGCACCAGTTCGTCTCGGGCCGCCCGGTCCGCGTCGATCTCCGTGCGGAGCAGGGCGAAGTCTTCGGCCAGGGTGCGGGTCTCTTCTTCCAGGTGGCTGACCTCCCAGCTGAGGTGCACGCAGACCAGCAGCAGGAAGACGATGCCGAGGAAGAGCACGAGGCTCACGCCGGAGGCGACGCCGAGCAGTTCGGCGACGTTGTCCAGCAGGCGGGGGAAGAGCGACAGGGGGATGACGATCACCAGGACGCCGAGCCAGAGCATGCCGTACTTTTCGCGGAGCTGACGGCGGCGGAGCAGCTCGACGATTGTGGCCAGCAAGATCAGGCCGGTCAGGCCGGTGACGAGCGTGAGCTTCATGGGACCTTCCACGGAGCGGGCGGAGCGGGGGAGGCGAACGCGTCGACCAGGGTGGCGTGCCAGTCCGGGAGCGACGGCAGGCCTGCGGACGCCCAACGGCTGTGCCCTAGCACACTGTACGCCGGGCGGGGGGCAGGAAGAGGATACCGGTCGCTGGTGATGGGTCGAATCCGGTCCGGGTCGAGGCCGGCGAGTGTGAACGCGGCGCGGGCCAGCCCGTACCAGGTTGTCTGACCGGCGCAGGTGCTGTGGTAGATGCCGGGGGCGGCCCGACCCTCCAGGGCGGCGTCGGCGAGTGCGACAAGCCGTTCGGCGAGCCGGTAGGACCAGGTGGGCTGGCCGTGCTGGTCGTCGACCACGTCGATGTACTCCCGCTGGCCGGCGAGCCGGAGCATGGTGGCCACGAAGTTCGGCCCGTGCGCGCCGTACAGCCAGGCGGAGCGGACCACGTACCCGTTGTCGGGCAGCAGCCGGGTGACGGCCTGCTCGCCGACCAGCTTGCCCCGGCCATAGGCGTTGACCGGCGCGGTGGGCGCGTCCTCCGGGTAGGGGGTCTGCGCGTCACCGGAGAAGACGTAGTCGGTGGAGATGTGGATCAGCCGCGCGCCGTTGGCGGCACACGCCGACGCGAGATTCGCCACGCCGGTGCCGTTGACGGCGGTGGCTGCCGCCTCGTCGGCTTCGGCGCCGTCGACATTCGTCCACGCCGCCGTGTTGAACACGACGTCGTACTCGGAGACCGCCTCGCGGACGGCGGCGGGATCGGTGATGTCCAGGTCGGCGCGGCCGGCTGCGGTCACCTTGAGGTCGGACCGGGTGTGCAGCACGGTGACCAGGTCCCGGCCGAGCATCCCGCCGGCGCCGGTGACGAGTGGTCGGGTCATGCGGCGGGTGTGGTCTTGAGGGGTTCCCACCAGGTGCGGTTGTTGCGGTACCAGGCGACGGTGTCGGCGAGGCCCTGGTCGAGGGTGATGCTGGGGCTGTAGCCGAGCTCCTCGTGGATCTTGGTGATGTCGAGGGAGTAGCGGCGGTCGTGGCCCTTGCGGTCGGTGACCGGGACGACGCGGTCCCAGCCGGCGCCGCAGGCGTCGAGGAGTAGACCGGTGAGTTCCTTGTTGGTCAGCTCGGTGCCACCGCCGATGTTGTAGACCTCGCCGGCGCGGCCCTTCTGCTGGACGAGGGCGATGCCGCGGCAGTGGTCGTGCACGTGCAGCCAGTCGCGGATGTTGCCGCCGTCGCCGTAGAGGGGGACGGTGCCGCCGTCGAGGAGGTTGCTGACGAACAGCGGGATGACCTTCTCGGGGAACTGGTAGGGGCCGTAGTTGTTGGAGCAGCGGGTGACGACGACGTCCATGCCGTGGGTGCGGTGGTAGGCCAGGGCGAGCAGGTCGGAGCCGGCCTTCGACGCCGAGTAGGGGGAGTTCGGTGCGAGGGGCCAGGTCTCGGTCCAGGAGCCTTCGTCGATGGAGCCGTAGACCTCGTCGGTGGAGACGTGCACGAAGCGGCCGGTGCGGTGGCGCAGTGCGGCGTCGAGCAGGGTCTGGGTGCCCAGCACGTTGGTGGTGACGAACGGGGCGGCGCCGGCGATGGACCGGTCGACGTGCGATTCGGCGGCGAAGTGCACGATCACGTCGTGCTCGGCGACGACCTCGTCGACCACGACCGGGTCGCAGATGTCGCCCTGGACGAACCGCAGCCGCGGGTCGTCGCGTACGGGGTCGAGGTTGGCCATGTTGCCCGAGTAGGTCAGCTTGTCGAGCACGGTCACGACCGCCGGCTCGAGCGGCGGCACGCCGTCGGCGCTGCCCAGGGGCTTGCCCAGCAGCAGGCGAACGTACTCCGACCCGATGAATCCGGCTCCGCCGGTGACGAGGATCCTCACGGGTCGTGAAGTCTACGCGAAGTTCGGCGCGGCGCGGGGGATGCGGGCCCCCGGCACATCCTGCTTCTGTGCCGCTAGGCTCTCCCGGGTGCGTGGAATCCTTCTTGCTGGCGGCACCGGTTCTCGGCTCTGGCCGATCACCCGGGCGGTCTCGAAGCAGCTGATGCCGGTCTTCGACAAGCCGATGGTCTACTACCCGCTCTCCACCCTGGTGATGTCCGGGGTGCGGGAGATCCTGGTGATCACGACCCCGGACGACCAGGACCAGTTCCGTCGGCTGCTCGGCGACGGCAGCCAGTTCGGGCTGCGGCTCGAGTACGTCAGCCAGGAGCGCCCGGAGGGCATCGCGCAGGCGTTCATCCTCGGTGCGGACTTCATCGGCGGCGAGTCGGTGGCGCTGATCCTCGGCGACAACATCTTCCACGGCGTGGGTCTGGGCCGGAAGCTCGCCGCGCACGGTGACCCGGTCGGCGGGCGGGTCTTCGCCTACCAGGTGTCCAACCCGCAGGAGTACGGCGTGGTCGACTTCGACGACGCCGGTCGGGTGCTCTCGATCGAGGAGAAGCCGGCTCGGCCGAAGTCCCGTTACGCGGTGCCCGGCCTGTACTTCTACGACAACCGGGTGGTGGACATCGCCCGCAAGCTCACCCCGAGCGCCCGCGGCGAGCTGGAGATCACGGCGGTCAACGAGGTGTACCGGGAGACCGGGGAGCTGGCGGTGACGGTGCTGGATCGGGGCACCGCCTGGCTGGACACCGGCACGTTCACCTCCATGATGCAGGCGGCCGAGTTCGTCCGGGTGGTCGAGGAACGACAGGGTCTCAAGATCGGCTGTGTCGAGGAGGTGGCCTGGCGGGCCGGCCTCATCGACGACGACCAGCTGCGCGCGCTGGCCACGCCGTTGGCCAAGAGCGGTTACGGCGATTACCTCCTCGGTCTGCTGGCCGAGCCGAACGGCAGTCACGGGGTGACGTGGTGAAGATCCGGGAGTTGAGCATCGAGGGCGCGTGGGAGATCACCCCCCAGCAGCACGGCGACCCGCGCGGCATGTTCATGGAGTGGTACCGCTTCGACAAGCTCGCCGAGGTGGTGGGGCATCCGCTGCGCCTGGCCCAGGCCAACCTGTCGGTCTCGGCGCGCGGCGTGGTGCGCGGCATCCACTTCGCCGACGTTCCGCCCGGGCAGGCCAAGTACGTCACCTGTGTGCGCGGCGCGGTCCTCGACGTGATCGTGGATCTGCGGGTGGGTTCGCCGACCTTCGGCCGCTGGGAGGGCGTCCGGCTGGACGACACCGACCGTCGGGCGGTCTACCTCAGCGAGGGGTTGGGGCACGGCTTCTGCGCGCTGACCGACGACGCGACGTTGAGCTACCTCTGCTCGGCCAGCTACAACCCGACCGGTGAGCACGCGGTGCATCCGCTGGACGAGGAGTTGGGCGTCGAGTGGCCCGCCGACGTTCCGCTGCTGTCCGCCCGGGACGACGCGGCACCGACCCTCGCCCAGGCCCGCGAGAGCGGCCTGCTGCCGGAGTACGACAACTGCCGGCGGTTCGTGGCGAGCCTCGGGCCGGACGGAATGTCGCACTCAACCGGTATGTGACCGCCCCCTGAGCACTACCTGTGGTGTGACAGTGACGAACCGGGCCTCCGGGCGGCTAATGTCTCACCATGGAGCGGCGAATCTTCGGCCTCGAGACCGAGTACGGCGTCACCTGCACCTATCGCGGGCAGCGGCGGCTGTCCCCGGACGAGGTCGCGCGGTATCTGTTCCGTCGCGTGGTGTCCTGGGGTCGGTCGAGCAACGTCTTCCTGCGCAATGGGGCCCGGCTCTACCTGGACGTCGGGTCGCATCCGGAGTACGCCACACCGGAGTGCGACTCGGTGACCGATCTTGTCGCCCACGACCGGGCTGGCGAGCGGATCCTGGAGGGCCTGCTCGTCGACGCGGAGAAGCGACTGCACGACGAGGGCATCGCGGGTGAGATCTACCTGTTCAAGAACAACACCGACTCGGCGGGAAACTCGTACGGCTGCCACGAGAACTACCTGGTGTCCCGGCACGGCGAGTTCGGTCGGCTCGCCGACGTGCTCATCCCGTTCCTGGTCACCCGGCAGCTGATCTGTGGGGCCGGCAAGGTCCTGCAGACCCCACGCGGCGCGGTCTACTGCCTGTCGCAGCGTGCCGAGCACATCTGGGAGGGCGTCTCCTCGGCGACCACCCGCAGCCGCCCGATCATCAACACCCGCGACGAGCCACACGCTGACGCCGAGCGCTATCGACGGCTGCACGTGATCGTCGGTGACTCGAACATGAACGAGGTCACCACGCTGCTCAAGGTCGGCACCGCCGACATCGTGCTGCGGATGATCGAGGCCGGGGTGGTGATGCGCGACCTGTCCCTGGAGAACCCGATCCGGGCGATCCGGGAGGTGTCGCACGACATCACCGGCCGACGCAAGGTGCGGTTGGCCTCCGGCAAGGAGGTCAGTGCCCTGGACATCCAGCAGGAGTACCTGGCCAAGGCCACCGAGTTCGTCGAGCGCCGCGGCGGCGACCAGGCCGCCAAGCGGGTCGTCGAGCTGTGGGGCCGGGTCCTCAACGCGGTGGAGACCGGGGACCTGGAGCCGGTCTCCCGGGAGATCGACTGGGTCAGCAAGCTGCGGCTGATCGAGCGTTACCAGCGCAAGCACGACCTGCCGCTGTCGCACCCCCGGGTGGCGCAGATGGATCTGGCCTACCATGACGTGCGTCGCGGTCGCGGCCTCTACGGGCTGCTGGAGCGGCGCGGCGAGGTCGACCGGGTGGCGACCGACCCGGAGATCTTCGAGGCCAAGGAGACTCCGCCGCAGACCACCCGGGCCCGGCTGCGCGGCGAGTTCATCCGGCACGCCCAGGAGAAGCGGCGGGACTTCACCGTCGACTGGGTGCACCTGAAGCTCAACGACCAGGCGCAGCGCACCGTGCTCTGCAAGGACCCGTTCCGGGCGTACGACGAGCGGGTGGAGCGGCTGATCGCCAGCATGTGACGGGTGTGCCGGCCCCGGTGGTGGTGTCCACCGGCGGGGCCGGCCGGCCCGGTGGGCTCAGCGGCTCGGCGAGCGGAGCGGCCCGGTAAGCTGAGCGCGCCATGACGACTTCCGGACCTTCCGACCGCCCCGAGCGCGGCACCGAGCGGCAGAACTGGGTCGAACGCCGGCGGGACAAGATCCGCGCCGAGGTCGACCGTAACCGCCGCGGCGAATACACCGTGCCGACGTGGGTGCTGGCCCTGGCCCTGGTGCTCATCGTCGGCGGCTGGCTAGCCCTGATCTTCCTAGCCTGACCCCCACCCCACCCCACCCTGCACGGGCCCCCTCGCGCCCCTGGCCTGCGTTGATCATGAAGTTATT
>NZ_PYBV01000046.1:93942-115858 GCF_003205615.1 Micromonospora arborensis
CAATAACTTCATGATCAACGGGCGGGGCGGGGCGGGGCGGGGCGGTGGGGGCGGGGCCGGGGGTTGGGGTTTCTTAGGGGAGCAGCGTGGCGGCGTGGCGGCCGGCCGCGGCGGCGGCCACGAAGTACGCGTGGTCGGCGTCGAGACCACGGCCCATGGTGGACAGCGGCACGGAGCTGGCGCGCAGCGCGGCGTCGAGACCCTTGGTGGGCACCCGGACGATCCGGTGCCGGGCGGCCAGCGGAGCCAATGACGCGTCCACCTCGGCGGCCAGCGCCGGGTGCAGGTCGTCGGGCACCACCAGCTCCGCCGGGGCGAGCGCCACCCGGCCGTACGCGGTGAGACTGTGGTGTGAGACGCCCCGGTGTCGGGGGCGGGCGTCGGCGTCGGAGATGCGCAGCGAGCCGACCGGCCGGCCACCCAGCGTGGCGATCGCGTTGATCGCCTCGCCGACGGCGACACCGGAGAACCCCCACCGGGTGCCGGTGCCCAGGTTGCCGGGCCCTTGGGCCACGATGGCCACGTCGGCGCCGAGCACGTACCGGGCGGCGAGCAGACCGCCGTGCAGGGTGGTGGCCTCCAGGTCGCCGCCGAAGGCCTGCCCGACGGTGATCGTGCCGGCCAGTTCGGCGCGGAGCCCGGCGAGGGTGCGGGAGAACCAGGCCGGCAGTGCCCCACCGTCGGTCAGCAGGTACGCCACCCGCGCCTGCGGGGCGTCGGCCCGGATGCCGGCCAGGATCGCCGGCAGCGCCGAGTGCAGGTCGGCGGTCACCACCGGCAGACCACCGAGGTCGTCCGCGTCGGCCAGCACCTCGCGGTGCGGGGACGCCTCCTCGTCGACGCCGAGCAGGATCGGCTGCAGCGGCGTGTAGCGGGCCTTGACCAGGTGCCCGGCATCGCGGGTGTCGCTGACCTCCGGCGGGTCCGGCGGCAACCGGTCCGGCAGGGCTACCACCAGGGCGTACCCGCCGGTGCCCAGTCCCATCAGCAGCGCACCGGCGTTGAGCAGCACCCGGTCGCCGGGCTCGGGCGTGCCGACCAGCTCGGGATAGGCCAGCGCCCGCATGCGCGTGCCGTCGGGCAGGTCCACGTCCAGCTCCACCGCCCCGGTCCACTGCCGTCGCAGCGTCGCCACCGTCCCCGTACGCCATCGCACCATGACGGGCACGCTAGCCGCGCGGGCGCGGCGGCCCGCGCCCGGGTGCGGCGGTGGCCGTGGTTCAGCGGCGGTGGGGTTCGTCGCCGGCCGCCGGATCGGCCTGGGTGTACCGGGCCCGGCCGGTGGCGCCCGGCAACGAGCGGGTGGGGTCGAGGAAGACGTAGCGGATCTCCGGGTACCGCCCGGTCAGCCGTCGTTCGGCCTCGTCGGCGGTGGCCTCGATGGCCGCGCCGGTGGCCTCGTCGCGGAAGTCGACCTTCGCGGCGACCAGGATGTCGCCCGGGCCGAGCTGCATGGTCATCAGGGTGTCGATCCGCTCCACCTCGGGCAGCCCGGTCAGTTCCTGCTCGATCTCGTGGCGCAGCCGCTCCGGGACGGCCCGGCCGACCAGCAGTGACAGGTTGTTCCCGGCGAGGATGCCGGCGACCGTCAGCAACAGCAGCCCGATCAGGATCGACGCGATGCCGTCCCAGACCTCGTCGCCGGTGGCGTGGGACAGGCCGACGCCGGCTGCGGCCAGCAGCAGCCCGATCAGCGCGGCGCTGTCCTCCAGGAAGACCGCCTTGACCGTGGTGTCGGCGGTCAGGCGCAGGAAGCGTCGGGGAGTGGTGCCCCAGCGCTTCGACTCGTTGCGGACCTGCCGCAGGGCCCGGGCCAGCGAGATCGACTCGATGACGAACGACACCCCCAGGACGATGTACGAGACCAGGTAGTCGCCGCTGTGCTCGTGCACCAGGATCGTCGTGACGCCGTGGGTGACGGCGAAACCGGCGCCGGCGACGAACGTGAACATCGCGGCGAAGAACGCCCAGACGTAGCTCTCCTTGCCGTACCCGAAGGGGTGCCGCTGGTCCGCCGGTCGGGCCCCACGGCGTAGCGCCTGGTAGAGCAGCACCTCGGTGGTGGTGTCGGCGACCGAGTGCGCCGCCTCGGAGAGCATCGCGGCCGAGCCGGAGATCACCCCGGCGACCAGCTTGGCGACCGCGATGGCGAGGTTGGCGGCGCCCGCGACGACGACGGTGCCGACGCTCTCGGTCTTGAGCTCCGGTTGCGACATGAGGGCCACCCTATGACCGGCGACGGCGACCCGCCGCGGGAGTCCGCCGACACACCGATCCGAACAGTTGTGCGGCACACCCGCGTGGGTGCACGTCGCGAGCGTGTCGGCTGCTAGCGTCTACCGCGTGTCGCGGACCCGCACCGAACGCCTGGTCAACCTGGTGATCTGCCTGCTGTCCACGCGACGGTTCCTGACCGCCGCGCAGATCGCCGCGACCGTGCCCGGCTACGAGCACGACCCCGACGACGCGCGCGACCACGAGGCGTTCCAACGCAAGTTCGAGCGGGACAAGGCCGAGCTGCGCGAGTTGGGTGTGCCACTGGAGACCGGCACGGCGAGCGCCTTCGACGCCGAGCCCGGCTACCGGATCGCCCACCGCGAATACGCGTTGCCCGACATCCTCCTCGAACCCGACGAGGCCGCGGCGGTGGGCATCGCCGCCCGGCTGTGGCAGCACGCCGGGCTGGCCGCCGCCGCGTCGTCCGGGTTGGCCAAGCTGCGCGCCGCCGGGGTGGACGTGGACCCGCAGGCCACCCTTGGTCTGGAGCCGATGGTCACGGTCGACCCGGCGTTCGCGCCGCTGACCGCCGCCGCCCGGGACCGGCGCGAGGTCGGCTTCGACTACCGGGTGCCCGACCGCGACGCGCCGAGCCGTCGGCGGCTGCAACCCTGGGGCGTGGTCTGCTGGCGCGGCCGGTGGTATGTGGTGGGCCACGACCTCGACCGGGCGGCGACCCGTTGTTTCCGGCTGTCCCGGGTCGTCGGCGCGGTCCGGGTGACCGGCGTGCCCGGCGCGTACGAGCCGCCGGCCAATGTCGACCTGATCAGCCACGTGGCCCGCTGGTCGGGTCCTGTGGAACGCACCGGCCGGGCCACCGTGCTGGCCGCGCCGGGCCGGGCCGCCGGGCTGCGCCGCTGGGCGGTGGAGGTGGACAGCGGGCCGGACGGCGACCGATTGGTCCTGCCGTACGCGGACCCGGACGGGCTGGCCGGCCACCTGGTCGGTTACGGCCCGGACGTGCGGGTGCTCGACCCGCCGGAGGTCCGCGAGGCCGTCATCCAACGACTCAAGGAGATCGCCGTCCGACACGACGAGCTGGCCGCCACCGGTGGTGTCCGGTGACCCGCCCGGCCGCCCGGGGCGGTTCGCGCGCGTCCGCCGACCGGCTGGCTCGCCTGCTCAACCTGGTGCCCTACCTGCTGGCCCGGCCCGGCATCGAGATCGCCGAGGCAGCCGGTGACCTGGGCGTCACCGAGCGGCAGCTACGGGAGGACCTGGAGCTGCTGTGGGTGTGCGGGCTGCCCGGTTACGGCCCCGGTGATCTGATCGACATGGCGTTCGACGGTGACCGGGTGACCATCACCTACGACGCCGGCATCGACCGCCCGTTGCGGCTCACCCCGGACGAGGCCCTCGCGCTGGTGGTGGCGCTGCGGATGCTCGCCGAGACGCCCGGTGTGGCCAACCGCGAGGCCGTCGAACGGGCCCTGGCCAAGATCGAGGCCGCAGGGGACCTGGTGGGCGCACCGGTGGCGGTCCGGCTGCCGGGGGACACCCGGCGGGTCGAGGCGCTGCGTGCCGCCGTGGAGGGCGGAAAGGCGCTGCGGATCACCTACTACACGGCGGCCCGGGACGAGACCACCGAGCGTGTCATCGACCCGCTGCGGATGCTGATGGTCGGCGGCCGGGCGTACGTGGAGGCGTGGTGTCGGCGCGCGGAGGCGGTCCGCCTGTTCCGCGCCGACCGGATCGACGCGATCACCGAGTTGGGCGAGCCGGCGACCGTCCCGCCGCAGGCCGTCCCGCACGACCTCACCGAGGGTGTCTTCCGCCCCTCGCCCGACCTGCCGTTGATCACGCTGCGCATCGGCCGGGGCGAGCGGTGGATCACCGAGTACTACCCGTGCGAGCGGGTGGAGGCCGGCGACGGCGATCAGTGGCTCGTCTCGCTGCGGGTGACCGACCTGGGGTGGGCTCGCCGGTTCGTGCTGGGCCTCGGCCCGGACGCCGTCGTGGTCGCCCCGGTCGAGTTGGCCGAGCAGGTGCGGGCAGCGGCGGCCAGCGCGTTGGACGCGTACGCCGTGCCGGCCCCCACGGCTGCGCCCCGGCGGCCCGCGTCTGATTCCGTGACACCCGATTCCGTGCCGCCTGACCCGTCGGGTCCGCTCGGCGTGTCGTCGGGTGACCCGGCGGTGGCCGGTCGCACCCAGTAGGCTGACCGCCGTGCTGATCTGGATCGTGCTCGCGGTGGTGCTGCTTCCGCTCGTGGTGCTCGCGCTGGCCGTGCGCCCGGTGCTGACCCGGCTTCCTCAGTTGCGTCGCGCCGCGGTGGCGTTGCAGCGGCGGGCGAGCGAGGCCGAGGCGCTGCGGGAGACCGCCGAGGCGTTGCAGCAGCGCGCCGAGGGCATCCAAACTCGACTCGACACCGCGCAGCGGCACATGATGGTGATCAAGGCCAAGCGCGGCTGATCGGGCCCTCGTCGCGGCGGCGGTTGACGGATCATCGCGCGTTGGTCAAGACTTCACTCTTTCGGCCAGACCACCACCACCCGGCGGGTGGCAACCAGCTGATCCGCACGTACGATGGGCTGCGAACCACCCCTCGGACACAGAGCGACTGGAGCTTCTCATGGGTGCCCTCAAGCCGTGGCACATCGCTGTTCTCGTGGTTGTGCTGATCCTGCTCTTCGGTGCGAAGCGCCTCCCTGATGCGGCCCGTTCGCTGGGTCGGTCGCTGCGGATCATCAAGGCCGAGACCAAGAGCCTGCAGGACGACGACCGCGACCTCGCCGAGAAGGCCGACGCGCAGGCCGGCTACCAGCCGCTGCCGCCGCACGCCGGGCAGCAGGCGCAGCAGCCGGTCGTCGACCCGGTGCACCGCGTCCGCGACAACTGACCGAAGGGCCCCACCACCGTGGCCTTCGCACTGCGTAAACGCGGCCCGAGCACCTTCGAGCGGGCCGCCGACGGCTCGATGACGCTCATCGAGCATGTTCGCGAGCTGCGCAACCGCCTGTTCCGCGCCTCGCTGGCGATTGTTGGCGGCCTGATTCTCGGCTTCTTCCTGGCACAGCCGGCCTTCAACCTGCTGAAGGAGCCCTACTGCAGCCTGCCCGATGCCACTGACGCACTCGGCAACTGCCGGTCGTTCCTCCAGCTGTCGCCAGCGGACGGTTTCATCCTGAAATTGAAACTGGCGCTCTGGATCGGTCTGATCGCCGGGGCACCGGTCTGGCTCTACCAGCTCTGGGCGTTCATCGCCCCGGGTCTGCACCGGCACGAGCGCAAGTGGGCGTACGTCTTCGTCGCGATCGCAGCACCGCTGTTCGCCGGCGGAGCCGTCCTGGCGTACCTCGTCGTGGACAAGGGCCTCGCGTTCCTGTTGGAAGCGGGCGTCACCGGCCTCTCCACACAGTTGGAGGTCACCCGCTACATCTCGTTCGTCACGAACATGATCCTCTTGTTCGGTGTGGCGTTCGAGTTCCCGCTCATCCTGCTGATGCTCAACTTCACCGGCGTGGCCAGCGCCCGCCGGTTGTTGAGCTGGTGGCGGGCGGTCATCTTCATCTCGTTCGCCTTCGCCGCGATCGCCACCCCGGACCCAGGTCCGTTCGGCATGACGCTGCTGGCGCTCTCCCTGTCGTTGCTGTATTTCGTGGCGGTGGGTGTCGCGTTCATCAACGACAAGCGACGCGGCCGTGGCAAGGAGATCTACGCGGGCCTCGACGACGACGAGGTGTCGCCGTTGGAACACGACGCGGATCCGGTCGTGGCGGGGCAGCGGGTCGACGCGACCGCGCCGATCGGCGTGCCCGATCCGATCGCCCCACCGGCACCGATCGAGCGGCGCTACGACGACATGACCTGACGGCCCCGCGCCGCCCGGTTCACCGACGCCGTCCCCGGTTCCCGGGGGCGGCGTCGCTGCGTTCGCGACCTCACCCCGTGAGTCGACGCGGGGACTGATCGTGATGTCGCCCGCCCCCGGTGAACGGCGGGTGTCCGGCCGGTACGGTGCTGCCCGTGACCGCAGACGATCACCTGCCCGGCCCGGTCGCCGTGCTCGCCAATCCGACCGCTGGTCGGGGACGGCACCGCGCTCTGCTGCCCCGGTTGCTGGACGGGTTGGCCGCCGCCGGTCGGCCGGTCCGGCTGCTGCCGGCGTCCAGCCCCGCCGAGGCGGAGGCGGCCTGCCGCGCCGCGGTCGCCGATGGTGCCGGCGCGCTGGTGACGATCGGCGGGGACGGCACTGTGCACCGGGCGTTGCAGGCCGTCGCCGGCACCGACGTGCCGTTCGGCCCGATCCCCGCGGGCACCGGCAACGACTTCGCCCTGGACACCGGGTTCCCGGCCGACCCCCTCGCGGCGGCGGACGTGATGACGTCAGCGCTGCGCGACGGCCGGAGCCGGCCGGTCGACCTGGCCCGGATGACCGGGGCCGACGGTGTCGTGCGCTGGTACGGGGCGGTGCTCGGGGCCGGCTTCGACGCGATCGTCAACGAGCGGGCCAACCGGATGCGCTGGCCGCGCGGCCCCCGCCGGTACGACCTGGCGATCCTGGTCGAGCTGGCCCGGCTGCGGCCCCGGCACTACTCGCTGCGCCTCGACGGGGTGCCGCACGAGTTGGACGCGGTGCTGGTGGCGGTGGGCAACTGCCCGACGTACGGCGGGGGTATGCGGATCTGCCCCGACGCCGACCCGACCGACGGGCTGCTCGACGTGGTGGTGGCGGGCCGGGTCGACCGGCGGACCCTGATCCGGGTGAAGCCGCGCATCTACCAGGGCACCCACCTCAGCCATCCGCTCGTGGCCAGCTTCCGGGCCCGCACCGTGGAGTTGACCGCCGCGGGCATCACCACGTACGCAGACGGGGAACGCTCCCTGGACCTGCCGGTGACGATCACCGCCGTCCCGGGCGCCCTGCGGCTGCTGCGTTGACCCGTACCGCTCCGATGCTGGCCGCGATGACCAGCACGATGGCGGCGCACTCCAGCAGGGTCAGTGCCTGCCGCAGCACCAGCCACCCGGCGAGCGTGGCGATGGCCGGGCCGAGGCTCATCAGCACCGCGAAGGTGGCGGTGGGCATCCGCCGCAGCGCCAGCAACTCCAGGGTGTAGGGCAGCCCGGAGGCGAGCACCGCGAGGGCGGTGCCGAGCGCCAGCACCTGCGGGTCGAGCAGCACCGCACCGCCGTCGACGATGCCCAGTGGCAGGGTGACCAGCGCGGCGAGGGTCAGCGCCAGGGCCAGCCCGTCCGCGCCCGGGAACCGCCCGCCGACCCGGGCGCTCAGCACGATGTACGCGGCCCACATCGCGCCCGCACCGAACGCGAAGGCGACTCCGGCCGGGTTCAGCCGGTCGAAGCCGCCCTGCCCGAGCAGCGCCACCCCGGCCAACGCCAGCCCTGCCCAGCCCCAGCTGGCCAGTCGTCGGGCGCTGAACACCGACAGCGTCAACGGGCCGAGCACCTCCAGCGTCACCGTCAGGCCCAGCGGGATACGTTCGATGGCCTGGTAGAACAGCGAGTTCATGCCGGCCAGCGCCAGCCCGAACGCGCCCACCGCGAGCCAGGCGGACCGGTCGTGCCCGCGCAGTCGGGGCCGGCACACGACGAGCAGCAGCACCGCCGAGATCGTCAGTCGTAGGGTCACCGCGCCGGCCACCCCGGTGCGCGGGAAGAGCAGCGCGGCCACGGCGGAACCGAACTGCACCGACAGCGCCCCGCCGAGCACCAGGCCCACGGCGGCGATGCCCCCGCGCCGGGCCGATGGCGTGTCGGCAGGCGATGGGGTGGGCAGCAGTGTCTCGGTCACGGGCACGACGGTAGGCGGTCGGTTCCGGTCACCATCCGGCGGTGTCCACCTCGGGAAACGCGGCGGCTCGCGGCCGACACGGCGGTGAACGGTCGCCAACGCGGTGCCACCGGCGTACGGTCCGTGGTATGACCAGCGCGATGCGGAAACTGTCGATCTCCGTGCCACCCGACGTGGCGGAGCGCCTGGAGCGCGAGTCCAACGCCAGCGCGTACATCACCCAGGCCGTCCGTGACCGGATGCGTCTGGACGCCCTGGACGCGGAGCTGGCCCACCAGGGCATTCAGATCACCGAGCAGGGTGTGGCCGAGGCACGCGCCCGCCGGGCCGCCGTCGAGGCCGACTGGTCCCCGGAGCGCCGCAGGGCGGTTCGCGAACGGGCCCGCCAGCACGCGGTGGAGGCCGCCGCCTCCGGCACTGTCGACAAGCCGGCCGCGTGACCGACGACGACAGGCCGGTCCGGCTCGTGCTGGACCGGTCGGCGCTGCCGGCGTACCTGGCGGGGTCTGGCACGAGCTCAGCTTCTGGCGCACGGTGACGGGTCGCGCCGATCTGGCGAGCACCGTGCTGGCCGTCCTCGAACACGACGCATCGATCCTGACCGGGAAGGACCGGTACGGCGACGGTGAGCTACCGGAATGCGGGCCAGCGCTCCGGCCTTCAGGCCGGGGGTGAAGGCCTGCGGTTGGGAGGGCCGCTAGGTCTGAGTAGTGCCTTGACCGGGACGGTTCTGCTTTTCGATGTACTGCTTTACGACGTTCAGCGGCGCGCCGTCGACGGAGCCTGCGAAGTACGAGCCTGACCAGAGTTTGTTGGCTCGGTAGTAGGCCTGCCAGTAGTTTCCAGCGCAAAAACAACGGATTAGCCTGGTCAGCCGGGTTGCTGAGCCGCGGTGGTCGCTTCGTCGTGTTCGCGAAGCAGCCTCAGGATCGTCGCGGGAGACGGGTGCTGTCCCCTTCTTCTTTCCCTTGGTGATGACGAGCCGCGCGGCGATGTCGCGCAAACTCAGCTCCTGGCTGCGTAGGTGCAGTGCCATGGACAGCATGTGGTCGTCGGTGACGCTGGCGCCGCCGATGCTCTTGCCCCGTGTGCGGGCGGACTCGTGGCCTTCCAGGGTGCGGTCACGGATGTACTCGCGTTCCATCCCGGACAGGGCGGCCAGCACAATGAATACGATCCCGTACGGGTCGTGGGATCCTTGCAACTCGCCGGTAAGGAACTCCAGGCCGACGTCTGAGGCTTTCAGCTGCTCGGCTAGCGCCGCCAGTTCCAGGCCCCGGCCGAGGCGCTTGTGCTCGCGAACCACGAGGGTGACCGCGACGCCGGAGGCCCGTAACTCCCCGGTGAGGCTTATCGCCTTGTCGAGTTCGGGCCGCCTCGTCGCGCGGGTGGAGATCTTCTCGGAGAAGATTCGGCTAACGCCGGCCGCCCGCAGTGAGTCGAGTTGGGTGTCCAGGGACTGGCGGACGGCGGAGGCGCGGGCGTAGCCGATGCGTACGTGCCCGGCCAGTTCGGTCCCGCGAACGGCGACCCGGCGGGGCGGCGCGACGTGTCGGTGGTAGGAACTTGCAGGTGACGAGTAAACCCAATCGAATCACCCGGAGAAGCCCGGAGCCGCGGAAGGGCCTGGTACAGCGGTCAGCACCTTTTCTGCCCCCAGGCAGCGAGATCCGCCAGGCGTTCATCTACCAGACCGCGCCCCACTTCCTACTCTTCATCATTGTTTATCTCACCGGCCTTTCGATCTTCTGGGTCAAATACCGGTGTGTGGCGGTCGCTGAGGACGCCATCTATGTGCTGGAGAGCGCCAAGCTCTCGGGTGGGGGCAAGCCGCAGCGCCTTCTGGGAACGTTGCCCCGCCACACCCAGCTCGGCCCGGTCTCGAAGCGGTGGGCGCAGGTGACGATTCTCGGCGAGCGTGGTTGGGTCCACCAGCGTTTCCACGATCAAGTGGCTGCGGCGGACCAGGAAGGCGGCTTCACTCGATGAGACACAGGGCGGCTGAGTCCCGCGGGTAGGTCAAGCCCGAACAGAGAGGGCCGCGGCGGGCAGGCGCAGTGGCCAGTAGCCGTCGGCGTCGAGCTTGGCCAGCTCGCCATCGATGTCGACCGAGTGTGTGCCGTAGAAGTTGACGTTGGCGTGGTGGCTGGGCCAGATGTGCGCGAGCAGGTCGTCGTTCTTCCCATCCACCCGGATGTGCTCGTCCTGCGGACGCGTCAACGACAAGATGGCACTCAACGTCCGGTCGTGGGCGCTGCCCGTGCGGCAGCGCCCACGACCGGGACATCAACGCGGCTAAGAACATCCTCGCGGCGGGACGCGCCGAGAGCCTAAACGCCTGTGGAGCGCAGGTAAGACCAGCATCCGTGCCGGCACCGCGCGAGGAAGCAGGGGTCCACCCAGACGCCGCGCGTTCCACACGCAGCGTGGAGGGAATCTTCGCCCTTCAGAGCGGAGAGAGCGTCAACGGTGATCCACATTCCGGACTGACGGCACCGCAACCACGGCTCAGGCCGGCAGGACCAGGTCCAGGACGGCGCCCAGCCCGTTCTCCCGGCCCGGGTCGGCGGCCGGGAGCACCAGCACCGCGCAGCCGGCGGTGACCGCGCCCGCGTCCGCCGGTGTGTCACCGACCATCAGTGTCTGCTCCGGGTCGACGCCGAGCATCCCGCACGCCCGCCAGAAGATCGCCGGGTCAGGCTTGCAGCGCCCCACCTCGTACGAGAGCACGAACGCGTCGACCAGGTCGGTCAACCCCCACGCGTCGAAATGCGGTCGCAGGTCGAAGCCGATGTTGCTGACCACCGCCACCCGCACCCCGGCGTCGCGCAGTGCGGTGAGCGTGGGTGCGGTGTCCGCGTACGGCAGCCAGCCCTCGGCGATCAGCAGCCGCTCGTAGAGCGCGTCGGCGAAGCCGTCGATGCCCGCGTCGACCGTCTCGGCCAGCCCGGTGTACGCGCCCCGGTGGGCGTGTTGGTAGAGGTCCCGGTCGGCCCACAGCTCGGCCAGCCGGGGCGGCACCCGCGCTGGCAGCGGCCCGCCGGCGCGTCCGGCGGTCAGCAGCCGGTCGGCCAGCGAGGTGGCGCGGACCCGGTCCAGGGTGACCCCACACGCCGCCGCTGCCTCCAGCACCCACTGCCGGGGCTCCTCCACCTGGGCCAGGGTGCCGTGGAAGTCGAAGAGCACCGCCTTGACGGGCCGTCGGGACGCCCGTGGGGCGGCGACGGCCTCGGCGCTGCCCGGCGGAGGGGTCTGGGTCGGTTCGGCATGGTCCGGCACGCCGTGCACCCTACCGACCGCCGCCGACGGCCCGGCCGGACGGCCTTGTCGAGTGGCGTGTCCCGGCACGCACTAATCTTGGTGACATGTCGAGCCCCGCCGAGCGGTACGCAGCAGCACGCCGCCGGGCCGCACAGGCCTCACAGTTTCCGGCGCTGGACGAGTTCGCCCTTGACCTGGGGTTTGATCTCGACGACTTCCAGCGGGAGGCGTGCCAGTCGCTGGAGCGGGGCAGCGGTGTGCTGGTCTGTGCTCCCACCGGGGCCGGTAAGACCGTGGTCGGGGAGTTCGCGGTCCACCTGGCGTTGCGCGGGCGGCCCGACGACCCGGCGCCCGCCGCCGACGCGTCGACCCCACCGGCCCGGCGCAAGTGCTTCTACACCACGCCGATCAAGGCGTTGTCCAACCAGAAGTACCACGACATGGTCGCCCGGTACGGCGCCGAGCAGGTGGGCCTGCTGACCGGCGACAACGCGATCAACGGTGACGCCCCGGTGGTGGTGATGACCACCGAGGTGCTGCGCAACATGCTCTACGCGGGCTCCAGCGCGTTGCAGGGCCTGGCGTACGTGGTGATGGACGAGGTGCACTACCTGGCCGACCGGTTCCGTGGCGGGGTGTGGGAAGAGGTGATCATTCACCTGCCCGCCTCGGTCACTCTGGTCTCGTTGTCGGCGACCGTCTCGAACGCCGAGGAGTTCGCCGACTGGCTGGTCACCGTGCGCGGCGAGACCGCCGTGGTGGTCAGCGAGCACCGGCCGGTGCCGTTGTGGCAGCACATGCTCGTCGGTAAGCGGATGTTCGACCTGTTCCACGACGCCGACGCCGCCCGCAAGCACGATGTGCACCCGGAGTTGCTGCGCTACACCCGGGAGACCGCCCGGCGGCTGGAGTTGGGCGAGGGCCGCAGCGCCGGGCCGGGTGCCGGTCGGCGTGGCCCGCGCTGGCGTGGCCCGCTGCGGCCGGACATCGTCGACCGACTCGATCGGGAGGGTCTGCTTCCGGCGATCCTGTTCATCTTCAGCCGGGCCGGTTGCGCGGCGGCGGTGCAGCAGTGCCTCGCCGCCGGGCTGCGGCTCACCTCGCCCGAGGAACGGACCGAGATCCGCCGCGTCGTCGAGTCGCGGGTCACCGCGATTCCCGGCGAGGACCTGACGGTGCTGGGTTACTGGGAGTGGCTCGACGGCCTGGAGCGTGGCCTGGCCGCCCACCACGCCGGCATGCTGCCGGTGTTCAAGGAGATCGTCGAGGAGTTGTTCGTCCGCGGCCTGGTCAAGGCGGTCTTCGCCACCGAGACCCTGGCGTTGGGCATCAACATGCCGGCCCGCTGCGTGGTCCTGGAACGACTGGTCAAGTACAAC
Organism: Micromonospora arborensis; assembly: GCF_003205615.1. Classification (GTDB taxonomy): domain Bacteria; phylum Actinomycetota; class Actinomycetes; order Mycobacteriales; family Micromonosporaceae; genus Micromonospora; species Micromonospora arborensis. The sequence goes on from NZ_PYBV01000046.1 coordinate 106,615, forward strand.
GGCGAGGCGCACGTCGACCTGACCCCGGGGGAGTACACCCAGCTCACCGGTCGGGCCGGCCGCCGTGGCATCGACGTGGAGGGGCACGCCGTCGTGGTGTGGTCCCCGGAGACCGACCCACGGCACGTCGCCGGGCTCGCCTCCACCCGCACCTACCCGCTGCGGTCCAGCTTCCGGCCGTCGTACAACATGGCGGTGAATCTGGTCGGCACGGTGGGCGCGGAGCCGGCCCGTGCGCTGCTGGAGTCCTCGTTCGCCCAGTTCCAGGCGGACCGGTCGGTGGTCGGCCTGGCCCGGCAGGTGCAGCGCAACACCGAGACCATCGAGGCGTACGGCGCGGAGGCCGCCTGCCACCACGGCGACTTCGACGAGTACTTCGCGCTGCGGGTGGCCATCGCGGACCGGGAGAAGGCGATCGCCCGGCAGGGGCAGACCCAGCGCAAGGCCGCGGCGGTGGCGTCGCTGGAGCGGCTGCGGGTCGGCGACGTGATCCGGGTGCCGTCGGGCCGGCGGGCCGGGCTGGCCGTCGTCCTGGACCCGGCGACCGGTGGGTTCGGTGAGCCCCGACCGCTGGTGCTCACCCAGGATCGTTGGGCCGGTCGGGTCAGCCCCGGCGACTTCACCACTCCCGCCGAGGTGCTGGCCCGGATCCGGGTGCCGAAGCACTTCAACCACCGTTCGCCGGGCGCCCGGCGGGATCTCGCCGCCGAGGTCAGCGGCACCGGCCTGGACCGGCACGGCGGCCGACGGGGTGGCCGTTCCCGGCAGGCGACCGGCGAGGACCACCGGCTCACCCAGCTCCGCTCCGAGCTGCGGCACCACCCCTGCCACGCCTGCCCGGAGCGGGAGGACCACGCCCGCTGGGCGGAACGGCGTCGCCGGCTGGAGCGCGACACCGAGGAGCTGCGCGAGCGGGTCTCGGGGCGTACCGGGTCCCTCGCGCGGACCTTCGATCGGATCGTGGCGCTGCTGACCGAGCGCGGCTATCTCGCCCGCGACGGCGCGGTCACCGACGCTGGCCGGATGCTGGGTCGGATCTGGACCGAGGCGGACCTGCTGGTCGCCGAGTGCCTGCGCCGGGGTGTGTGGAACGGGCTGTCCCCGTCCGAGTTGGCGGCCGCCGTGTCCGTGGTGGTCTTCGAGGCGCGCCGCGACGTCGACGAGCGCGCGTCGTTGCCGCGCGGGCCGGTGGCCGACGCGGTGGACGAGACGCTGAAGCTGTGGGGGGAGATCGAGGCCGACGAGGCGACCCGCGGGTTGACCGCGACCCGGGAGCCGGATCTCGGCTTCGCCTGGCCCGTCTACCGGTGGGCCCGGGGTGAGGCACTGGCGAAGGTGCTCGGCAGCGGTCACGAGATCGACGGTGAGATGCCCGCCGGTGACTTCGTGCGGTGGGCGCGACAGGTGGTCGACCTGCTCGGTCAGATTTCCGACTCCGGTGGCGCCTCACCGGAGCTGCGGTCGACCGCGAGACAAGCGATCGCGGCCATCAACCGGGGTGTCCTCGCGTACCACACCTCCGCCTGATCCTCACTTTTCGTCGTCATCGCTGACGAATCGACGTGTCTGAACGTCACCGCGGCAGCACCCCCCCGGATTGCTCCGGGGGCGCTGTCGCGGTTGAGCACAGCACCCCGGATCATTGCCCGAGCGCCTTGTCGACGCGCAGGTAACGAATGGGGAGAGGACCGCCGTGGCGGACATCAATCACTTTGAGTACGGGTGGATCACGCCCGCGCTGAGTTACGCGTTGTCCGTGCTCGGTTCGATCCTCGGGCTGACCTGCGCCGGGCGTATCCGTACCGCGGGCACGGCCGGCCAGCGGGCCTGGTGGGGTCTGCTGTCGGCCTGGGCCCTGGGCGGCACCGCCATCTGGGCGATGCACTTCATGGCCATGCTCGGCTTCGCGGTCGACCGCACCCGGATCCGCTACGACGTGCCGCTGACCGTGGCCAGCACGGTCATCGCCGTGGTGGCGGTCGGTATCGGCCTGGCCATCGTGGGCACCGGCCGGTTGAATCCGGTACGACTGGTCGGCGGTGGCGTCTTCACCGGTGCCGGTGTGGCATCCATGCACTACACCGGGATGGCGGCGATGCGCCTCAACGGCACTCTCGGCTACGACACCATCCGGGTCGTGCTCTCGGTGGTCATCGCCGTGGTGGCGTCCACCGTCGCGCTGTGGCTCGCGATGACCGTCCGACGAGGGCTGGCGATCTTCGCCTCCGCGCTGGTCATGGGCATCGCCGTGAACGGTATGCACTTCACCGGGATGAGCGCCCTGTCGGTGCACCGCCACGAAGGTACCGGCGAGGTGACCGGCGCCTCGGTGAGCACGCTGCTGGTGCCGATCGTGGTGTCGGTGATCTTCGGCGTGGTGGGTCTGCTCTACGCCCTGCTCGCCGCCCCGAACGACGACGACCGGGCCGCCGCCGCGTACCTGGACGGGCGGCGGGTTCCGGAACCGGCCGCCGCGGCGCCGGTCGCGGCGCCGGACCCGGTCGGCTTGCGCGCCCGCTCGACCCTCGGCCAGCCGGGCACCCCGTTCCCGTCCCGCCGGAACAACCCACCCCGCTGACGTCAGGCGGCCGTGCGCGCCCGCGGTTGGGGGTTCAGGTCGGCGGGCGGCCGGGCCGGCTGCCGTCGATGACGCAGGAATCGGTGGGAACGGTCGGCCACGCGGGCTCCGAGTGCAGAGGGCGACAGTCTTCGCCGAGGTGCCGGTGATCGTACCGGCGACCGGACCGCGCGCGGGCTGCCGAGGGGGCACGCGCGGTGCGCGTACCCCCTCGGGTCGCTCAGTGGGCGCGGACCGCGACGGCCGTGTACGGCGTGGTCGGGGTCGGCGGCGTGGTGAAACGGCCATTGGGCAGGTAGAGCCGACCCAGCGCCTCGGCGACGGTGGTGGGCACGTCGAAGTTCGGGTCGGTGATGGTGCCGGTGACCTTCCCCGTGGTGCCGGCGCGGTCGAGCGTGACCACCGCGATCTGGTTGAGCCTGTTCTGCACGACGTAGAGGGTGCGGCCGCGCAGCAGCAGCCCGTCGCCGTTGGCGAAGCTGTGGCCGGGCACGTCCACGATGGTGGTCGCGCCGGTTGCCGGGTCGACCCGGTACAGCGTTCCGGTGTTGGACTGGACGACGATCAGCGCCCGTCCGTCTGGTGTGGTGGAGATGCCGTTGAGGTTCACGCCGTCGCCGACCTGCTCGTACGCCCCGGTCAGCGCGATGGTGGTGACGCTGTCGGCGGGCGGCAGCGCGCCGCCACGGCCGAGCGGTAGCCGGTAGAGCACCGGGCGGTTGGAGTCGGTGAAGTACGCGGCGTCGCGGGTCAGGATGACGTCGTTGACGAACGTCGGGGCGGTGGCGAACTGGTAGCGCGCCAGGACCTCACCGGTGCGGGTGTCGAGCACGCGGGCGTCGCCGGCGGTGCCGCCGGCGACGAAGAGCCGGCCGAGCAGGTCGATCTTGAGGCCGAGCGACGGGGTGCCGGTGGGTGCGCCGATCGTCGTGCCGCGGCCGGTGATCAGGTCGACGCGCTGGATGACGCCGGTGGCGCGGGAGCCGAAGTACGCGTACCGGCCGGCGGTGGCGATGCCCTCGGGCTGGAACCCGTCGGGCAGGGTGAGGACGGTGGGCAGCCCCCGCCCTCCGGGATGCGCCTGCGCGGGGGCGACGGCGACAGAGGTCAGGAGAGCGGCGGTCAGGGCGCCGCCGAGCGCGGCCCTGAGGGGTCGGTTCACTGTGCTCCTTCCGGGCGGACCGGCGGCACGGGCCGACAGATCCACCACGATCACTGGGGCCAGGACCCTGCCACTGTACGACCGCCGCCGGTTGCCCGCCCGGCGTCACCGGCGCGGTCGTCTGGGTGACCGCGCCGGCGAGCCGGCGAACTGGGCGGATCGTCAGGCGTTGCGGACCAGCCGCCACCGGTTGTCCGCGCTGCCGTTGTCCGAATCCTGCACCGCCTGCGCTCCCATGGCGGTGGAGGCGTTCAGGATGCCCAGCAGCTTGTTGCTGTTGACGTTGCGGATCTTGTAGGTCCCGTCGCCGTTGTCCACGAGGATCCACCGGTGGTCGGCGGTGCCGTTGTCCGCCCACTGCAGGACCCGGGCGTTGTCGGCGGTGGACATGTTCTCCACCCCCAGCACCTTGCCGCTGTGGCTGTTGCGGAACCGGACCGCGTTGCCGTCGGTCACGACCACCCAGTTGTGGTCGGCGGTGCCGCTGTCGCTCCACTGCACGGCCAGCCCACCGTCGGCGGTGGACATGTTCTGGATGCCGAGGACCAGCCCGGTGCCGACGTTGACCAGGCGGTAGCTTCCGCTGGGGCCGCCGCTACCGCTGGTGTTCCAGTAGACCGTGTAGTTGTAGCCGTGGGCGTCCTGGAAGGGGGCGAGGTTCACCGTGGACCCGTTGGCGCTGGCGGTGAACGCGAGCGAGCTGGTGCTGGTCCGGGTGATCGAGGAGACGGTGAGGGTCGGCAGGGTGCTCAGTGCCGTGTTGCCGTAGTTGCCGGCCAGCACCGCGGGGCCGTACGTGATCGCGCCGACGTTGGCGTTGTCGTTGGCGGCCCGGACGGCGATCTGCATCGGCAGCCGCACGGTGATGGTGTCGCCCGCGGCCCAGGTGCGCGTGACCGTGGCGTAGCTGCCCGGTGTGGTGGTGACGTTCTGCACCGTGCCGTTGACGGCGATCGTCGCACCGCTGGTCCAGGACGGGATCCGCACCCGGATGCTCCACGAGCCGCTCATCGAGCCGGACAGGGTCAGCGTGGTGGTGTCGCTGACCGGGAAGCTGGTGGTCTGGGTGACCGTGATGCCGCGCTGCGTCCAGTTCAACACCGACGGCGTGAACAGGTTCACGCTCAGCGTCGTGCCGTTGTAGAAGTAGATGGAGTCCATCAACCTCGTGTTGATCTCCAGGCCGGTGCCCTGGCAGCACCAGAACGAGTTGTAGTCGGTGCTCCAGGTGCCGCCGCCCCACGCCGGGCCCACGCCCCGACGACCACCCGGCCGCAGCGGGGTGAAGTAGGTGATGTGACCGTGGCTGTCGGCCGGGTTCTGCCCGCCGATCAGGTGGTTGATCAGCGCGCGCTCGTAGAAGTCGAAGTAGTCCGCCCGGTTCGGGTCGAGCAGCCACAGCTCCCGGGTCAGTTTGAGCATGTTGTACGTGTTGCACTGCTCGCACGTGTCGTTGCTGAGGTACCCGGCGATCGCGTTCGGCGCACGGAAGTGCTCGGCCTGGCTGTTGCCGCCGATGGCGTAGGTGTGCGCGCCGACGGTGATCCGCCACGCGTTGCTGGCGATGTCCCGGTAACGGGTGGTTCCGGTGGCCTTGAACTCCCGGGCCGCGCCGATCCACTTGGGCACCTGCGTGTTGGCGTGCTTGCCGTTGAGCTGGTCCTGGCCGGAGGCCAGCGGGTCGAAGATGGCGGCGTGGTCGAACCGCTGTGCGGTGGCGAGCCACCGGCTGTCGCCGGTCTGCTGGTAGATGTCGGCGAGCACGTCGTTCATGCCACCGAACTCGGTGCCCAGCATCGACTGCATCTGGCTGGAGCTCAGCCGGCTCGTCCGGGTGTCGACCCAGCCCGCCAGCGACAGCAGCACCGTACGGGCCTGCGTGTTGCCGATGTAGCGCCAGACGTCGAGCAGCCCGGCGAGGGTCTTGTGGATGCAGTAGTAGGGCACGTTGCCGTTGGACAGCGTCCGTGCCTCGAGCGCGGTGAAGTCGGACTCCGGGAAGCCGGAGAGGTAACCCGCGCCGAACCCGGCGGCGCCGTTGTTCGCCTGGCACTTGGCCAACTCGGCGACCATGTAGTTGGCCTTGTCCCGGCACGTGGTGTCGCCCAGCACGGCGTACGCGTACGCCCACGCGCTCAGGAAGTGGCCCTGCATGTGGGTCCGGAACGGGAAGTTCGGCGCGTCCCAGCCTCCGTTGGTGGCGGCGCCGTTGGTGGACAGCCGGTGGTTGGCGCGGAAGTTGTAGAGCATCCTGTCGACGTCGACGAACCGCAGGTAGTTGAGCGTCCGCGACTGGTTGTCCATCCACCGGCCGGAGGTCAGCCGCACCTGACCGAGGTCGAACGCGTACGCCGAGACGCCGATGTCCGACCGGGCTGGCGGCACCACGGCCGCGGCCGCGCTTCCGGCTGCGATGGTGGTGCCGGTCGCGGAGAGGGCGACGGTGGCTCCGGCGGCCTGCAGGAGGTGGCGACGGCTGAGGGGCAGGGGTGGCATGGGAACCTCCAGGGGACGGTCGACGGCGGCGGCCGAGTCCACGTACGCACGCATGGTCATAGCGGCATGTCGATGTGATCGCTAACATAGTTGTTCCTTAACATGCCCGCAACCCCCGCGTTTTCGCGCTGTGTGCACCCACGATGCCGGTCGCGACATCGTGTCGATCACCTCCGGCGCGCGCTCCGGCGCCGACCCCCAGGCGTGGCGGGGCGAGATCCGGGAGGGATGCGACCCCCGGGCCGACGGTCGGTGGTCATGGGGTCGGGCGCTGGTCCTTCCGTTGACGCTCGCCACGCCGCTCAGTACGGTGCATCGTAAATCTTGGATGTCAACGTCGAGACATTACTGCTGCGTTGCGGTTACGACGTTCACCTCATTCCTCGCAAAAACCCAGGTCAGGCAAGCTGGGGAGGTGTTGTTGATCTTCTGTTAGCGCTAACAGAATGCGCCTCGTGCCACTCGCAATGCCCCGCAGTGCGGCCCGCCCGATCGCCGACACCGGTCAGCGGCAGCTCGTCGCGGCAGACAACTCTCTGGGAGTAATCGTGAAAGTGGCAAGACAAACCACAACCCGGACCAACCGCGGATCCAGGCGCGCGGTCGCCTGGCTGGCGAGCCTGCTCTGCGTCCTCGCGCTGGCCCCAGCGACCGCCGCGAAGGCGGACAACCCCATCGTTCAGCACATCTACACCGCTGACCCTGCTCCGTTGGTGCACAACGGTCGGGTGTATCTCTACACCGGACATGACGAGGACGGGTCGACGTACTTCACCATGCGGGAGTGGCGGGTCTGGTCGTCCGCGGACATGGTGAACTGGACCGACCATGGTTCGCCGATGAGTTTGGCGACGTTCGCCTGGGCGGACGCCAACGCGTGGGCCGGTCAGGTCATCGCCCGTAACGGCAAGTTCTACTGGTACGTGCCGGTGCGCCAGCGTTCGAATGGACAGATGGTCATCGGTGTGGGGGTGGCGGACAGCCCGACCGGCCCGTTCCGGGATGCCATCGGTCGGCCGTTGGTGGGCAACGGTGAGATCGATCCGACGGTGTTCGTCGACGACGATGGGCAGGCGTACCTGTACTGGGGCAACCCGGGCCTGTGGTACGTGAGGTTGAACGCGGACATGATCTCGTTCTCCGGGAGTGCGACGCGGATTCCGTTGACCACTGCGGGTTTCGGCACTCGCACCGGCAACGCGAGCCGGCCGACCCTGTATGAGGAGGGTCCGTGGGTGTTCAAGCGCAACGGCGTGTATTACAACGTGTTCGCGGCGGAGTGCTGCTCGGAGTTCATCGCCTACTCGACGGCTCCCGGCCCGACCGGTCCGTGGACGTACCGCGGGACGATCATGTCGCGGCAGGGCAGTAGCTTCACCAACCACGCGGGCGTGATCGACTTCAATGGTGGGTCGTACTTCTTCTACCACAACGGAGCGTTGCCCGGCGGTGGTGGTTACACCCGGTCGGTCGCGGTGGAGAAGTTCACCTACAACAGCAACGGCACGTTCCCGACGATCAACATGAGCACCACGGGAGCGCCGCAGGTGGGCACGTTGAATCCGTACGTGCGGCAGGAGGCCGAGACGATCGCGTGGGGCTCCGGTATCGAGACGGAGGCGTCCAGCGAGGGTGGCATGAACGTCGGGTGGATCGAGAACGGCGACTCCATCAAGGTCAAGGGCGTCGCGTTCGGCGCGGGTGCGACCTCGTTCACCGCCCGGGTCGCCTCGGCGACCAGCGGCGGCCGCATCGAGGTACGCCTGGACAGCGCCAGCGGCCCGGTCGTGGGCACCTGCACCGTGGGCGGCACCGGCGGTTGGCAGAACTGGACCAACACCACCTGCGCGGTCAGCGGGGCAACCGGCACCCACGACCTGTACCTGCGCTTCGCCGGCGGCAGCGGCACCCTGTTCAACATCAACTGGTGGCAGTTCAACGGCAGCACCGGCGCCGGGGGCAACGTGCTCACCAACGGCGACGTGGAGAACGGCACGACGGGCTGGGGTCTGCACGGCAGCGGAACGCTCGCCCGGAACACCACCGTCGCGCACGGCGGCAGCGGGTCACTGTCGATCACCGGCCGGACCGCGGCGTGGAACGGCCCCAGCCAGGACGTGACCTCGAAGCTCACCAACGGCAAGAGCTACACGACCAGCGTCTGGGTACGGGCGCAGAGCGGCACACCGTCGGCCAAGGCGACCCTCTCGCTGACCGCCAACGGCACGACGAACTACCTGCAGTTGACCCCTGCGGCGGGAGTGAGTGTTAACGGCTGGACCCAGCTCACCGGTACGGCGACCGTGTCGTGGAGTGGCACCCTGTCCAGTGCCAGCTTCTACGTCGAGACGGCAGCAGGCACCGACAGTCTCCTCGTCGACGACGCCTCGTTCCAGTGATGCGCGGTGCCGGAGCCGTGCTCGCGCGGCTCCGGCACGCGCCGTCCTGAACTCTCGGCACCACCGGAGCGACCCGCCATCGGCGCGACTCGTTACGACTTGACGAACGGCATGTTATCGCTCACAGTCGATGGGTGAGGGCGGCCGCACCTGTGGCTCACCGGGCGAGCCTGCTGGTCGCACCTCGGAGCACGACGTCCGCCCAGGGCATGCCGGACGTCGTGGAACGCCTTCCATCGCCGGACGTCGTGGAACGCCTTCCAGCGCTGATGCCGTGACGGCTACCGGGCTCTCGTTCGTCATGGTCCTCGCCAGTTTGGGACGAATCCGAACCCGCCACAGAGAAGGAATTCGCATGAATCACAAGAGAGTCCTGCGATTGGCGGTGACCGTCGCTGCCACCGGCGCACTCGCCGCCGGAATGACGATGACGCTGACCTCCACGGCCAGTGCCGGCACGACCCTGAAGGCGTCGGCCGCCGAGAAGGGCCGTTACTTCGGTGCGGCCGTCGCGGGGCAGAAGCTCTCCGACAACACGTATGTGACCATCCTGAACCGCGAGTTCAACAGTGTCGTGCCCGAGAACGACATGAAGTGGGACGCGACCGA
>NZ_PYBV01000047.1:0-41881 GCF_003205615.1 Micromonospora arborensis
GGAATCGACACACCCGAACCCGCACCACCCAGACCCGGGAACGAACCACCCGACCCCGCACCACCCAGACCCGGGATCGACACACCCCCACCACCCAGACCCGGGAACGACCCGCCGGCACCCGGTAGGCCATCGATCGGTGACGGAATCTCGTCGAAGTCACCGGCCCCGGGAAGCCCGATCGGCGGCTTGGCCGCCTGATTGCCATCACCAGGCCGACCGTTCAGACCACCCAAACCAGGAAGACCACCCAGACCACCACCGAGACCAACCCCGCTATCCCCACCGGGCAACTCGACACCACCACCACCGGTCAGGCCACCAAGGTCGACACCACCGCCTGGCAGCCCACCGGCGCCGACACCACCCCCGGTCAGACCACCGGCGCCGGCACCACCGCCGAGGTCGAGACCAGACGGCAGTCCTCCGGTTGATCCACCGACACCGCCCTCCAGACCACCGCCACCGACAAGGTCCTCCAGACTGGGACTGCCACCACCACCAACGCCGCCACCACCAATGTCGGCCAACCCGGAACTGCCACCACCACCGAGAGCGTCGGCCAGGCTGCCACCACCACCGCCAACGTCGGCCAACCTGGAACTGCCACCATCAATGCCACCGCCACCGAGAACGTCGGCCAGGCCGGAGCTACCACCACCACCACCACCACCACCGGCAACGTCGCTCAGCTTCGGGCCACCACCACCGCCGCCACCGAGCTTGCCGAGAATGTCGTTCAGGTTGGCACCACCACCGTTACCGCCAGCACCCGCGGTCGGCGGCGGAATCGGCACGTACGTCTGCAGATCGACCATATTCGTATAGGAACGCTCAAAGCTTTCCCGCAACTCCTTGAACCGCTCAGCCATCGCAAGATGCAAAGTGGCCGCAGCCTTGGTGAAGGCCGCATGCATCCTCGCGTCAAGCTCCTGCAACGCCGTAGCCGGCTGCTTGAAGTCGTAATCCCTCGACCCAAGACCATCGCCGATATCGATCGGAATATACCAGTTCTGGAGGTTGTCCCAAATGGTCAGATCGCCATTCTTCGCGGCGCTCAGGTTCCAGCCGTCGGTCTTCCTGCTGAGGTCGTCAATAGACGACTCAATATCCTTCATCGCCCGCGCGACCATCGTGTTCGGCTGGTTTTCCGGCCGACTCGCGAAATCTGCCCACACCTGGCGGATCTGCGTCCAGAAACGCTGCGCGGCATCACCGTTGTCATGCAGCATCCGCACCCAGTCGTCGGAGGTCTGAAGATCCTGCCGCAACAGCTTCATCTCGCCGTGCAGATTCTTCAACGCATCAGAAAGCGCCTGCGACGAAGAACCCTGAAACCCCGAACCGTCGGAACCGAGACTGTCAATCTCGGCCTGGATGCGCTGCGCCGAACCGTCCAACCACATCGACAGGTTGTAGAACGACTCCGCCGCCGTGTGGAAACTCTGCGGATCCAACGGCAACGGAGTGGGCGGAGCGTCCAAAATGTCCCGCGAATGGGTCCAGAACTCATTCCAGAAATATTCGTGCGGCGAATAGCCGCCACCCGACTTCGAGAACCAGTCGACCCGCCCCTTGATAATCCAGAACGCCTCATGCTTGACGCCGCCCGTGTTCGACACCGAAGCAGCGGTCTTCCGGTAGAGGGTGAACTCGTTCGCGCCCGGCGTGCCCATCGAGTCGTTCCACGGCTTGTTGCTGGCCTTGATGTAGGTGCCGGCCAGGGTCAAGCTGAGCCAGGCGGGCCGGGTGAACCGCCGACTGTCCATGTCGCCGGCGCCGAGAACCTCGATGAGACCCTGCTCCCAGGCCGGCAGACCCAACGGGTCGGTGCCGGGCAGAGTACTGGGATTCGGCTGAGTCATCGAGGTTCTCCACTCAACGCAATGACATCCGCGTCGCCGTCATGAATGAGGTGCGCCGGATCTCGCTCAGGTAGTGGAGCCGCCCTTACCGCCCGCGCCACCCGCACCGGCGCCACCCGTGCCACCGGTGCCACCCGGGGCACCGGTGGCACCCGGCGCACCTGGGGCACCCGGCGTACCCGGCGCACCCGGCGTACCCGGCGCACCCGGAACCGAGGTCGGACCGCCGAAATACGAGTTGAACGCGGCGTACGAGCCGTTCGCTCGCTCGACGTCGTCGCTCGACGCGATGATGTGGGCAATGCCCTGGGCGTGGCTCGACAACCTCTGGTCGAAGGTGGTCAACTTCTGGTCGGCTTGGCCGCCGACCGTGGTGATCCTCGTCTTCACGTTGTTGCCGGCCGTGAACTTGTCCGAGCCAGCCCGGATCTGCAGGAGGCTGAAGCGCTCGCCGTGCGGATGGCCCGGGTCGAGCGGATTCACGCCGGCCCTGACCTGGGTAACCTGGTTACGAATCGTCATCAGCTTCTCCGCCAGAGCCCGGAGGTAAGGCTCATCGACTTTGATCTTGTCTGGCACGGCAACAGGTCCTTTCGGAGATCCAAGGCGGTATTCGTTGGAGAAGATCGATCGGGCGGCACGAGCGCATCGTCCCGTGCCGCCCGCCGGATGCGCGTCGCGCGCTCATCCTTGATCAAACAGCCAGCCGAGGGGCGGACATTGGACGACCGCTGTCCGCCCCGAAGGTGACAACTCAGCGCTGGAAAAGGCCCGCGCCCCGCTGGTCGGTGTCAATGTAGTTGTTGTTGATCTTGACCAGGTTGCTGGCGTGACCCCGAAGCGCGTTCTGCATCTCCGTCATGCCCTGGCTCCACAACTGCTGGGCCTGGTCGTAACCGTCGATCGCCAGACCGCTGTTCGCGTTCTTGAAGACCGAAGCCCGCTGCTCAAGCTGCTCCAGCGACGCCGCCAGCTTCTCGGTGATGCTCTGGAGGCTGGTTGCGCCGTCATCCATTGATGAGGTACGAACCGAATAGTTAGCCATTACGCTTTCCTCCTCGAATTCCGGGTGAGAATCAGGTCCAGCTCGCGGCCACGGTGGAGACCGGCTGAAGCTGAGCGTGCATGATGTTGTCGTCTTCGGTGCTCTGGGTCAGGTTGGCAAACTCGTTCATGCTGTCCCGAATCGACTCGAGCGCGGCCGACACCTTCTGCAGACCGGCCTTCCACTCGTCGAGGCCGGCGCTGTAGGTGTTCGACGCCTTGCCCTGCCAGCCACTGGCGAGGTCGCCCTGCGTCGCGTTCGCCTGGTTCAGCGCGGTGGCCTGGTCGGAATAAGCGGTACCGAACGCCCTGATGAGCTCGACGGTGGTCGCCTCATCGGTAATCTGCAATCCTGCTGGCATGACACACTCCTAACTGACCGGAAATCACATCAAGCTGAATATGGGATGACTCATTTCCTGGACGGACGGGCATCTGCCTGTCAATCACCCCCTCGCCGAGGACGGATCGAGCAGCGGCCCGGTCGGCAGCATCTCCAACAGCCGACGCGGCACCGGGCGGGCCACCGTGGTTGGAAAGCCGAGCTGGGCCGCCACCGCCGCCGAACCCACCGGATACTTCACCCCGGTGTCCGTCAGCAGGTAGAGACCGGAGCCGGCCGCCTGGCTGGCCCGACCGGCCAGCACGAGACCGCCGAGGCCCGGCGCCACGGCCACCGCGTTGACGGTGCGCGAGTTGAAGGTGACCCCCGCACCGGCCTCCACGTTGCGGGTGGGTGGCACCGGTAGGTCCACCGTCACCTCCACCTGCCCATCCGCGATGGACTGCCGCACGCACCAGGTGCCTTGATCCGGGGTGGCCGCCACCCGCGGCGGGGTCGTCGGGAGGTCCGCCGCGAGCGCGGGTCGGCGGGAGACCGGCAGCGTGGCCAGCGCGCCAGGGCTGAGCTCGCTCGGCTGCACCGGCCGCCCGGCGTACGCCTTCGCGGTCTCGGGATCGGCGGCAGCGACCGTGAACGCGAATGGGGTCAGCTCGGCCAGCCCGTCCTGCTGGAGCAGGTAGTGCCGCTCCGGGTTCCCCGGGGTGTGCGCGGTGAACAGCTCACCGACAAGGGTTTGTCGACCGTCGACCATCGGCCCCGGCTTACCCCGCCCCGGTACGTCAGGTGGCCCGATGTCCGGCCCCACCGGGACCGATTCCAGCCAACCAGCCCAGACCGGGAACGCGCCTCCGTCGAAGCCGAGCACCCGGGTCAGCCAGGGCTGGGTCAGCCGCAGTCGCCGCCCCTGCCACACCAGGAAGGTCTGCTCCTCCGATTTGACCAGGATCGCCTGATTCGAGGTGAGCGGCCGATCGTCGCGCGGCCCGTCACTCGACTCGATGTGCAACGTGGCTACCGAGTAGACGGTGCCGGCCTGGTCCGGTTCGACCACCGCGCAGACCGTCCACACCTGCTGATCGACGGTGCCGGCGGTCGGCAACGCGTCCGGCGCGCCGACGATCCCGAGCGGCTGACCGTGCGCCACCTCCCGCATCGACTTGCGGGACACCGTGACAACCTTCGGCTCCTTGCCGAACAGCATTCGAGCCGAGGTGTAGTTGAGCACCGGCCGGAGCAGCCCGTCGACGTAGACGTACCGGGTGCCGGTCTCCTTCTCCACCACCAGAACGCCGGGCTGTCGCCACGAGCTGGCCCCACCCGGAAACAGCGCGCCGACGACAGTGAAGCCCACCACGACGAGCGCGGCGACCAGCACCCCGACGATCGTGCCCAGCACCATCCGGCGGTTCGGGTTCTCCAGGCCGTCCGGCTCGGCACCGACCAGGGCACCAGTCAACCTGCCCAGCACGTACGTCTGGGCCTCCACCTGGTCACGACGCGACTGCACGGCTCAGCCCGCCAGCGCCCGGACGGCCTCGTACACGCCGAGGGCGGCGAGCAGCACCGGGACCAGGGCTACCGTGGAGACAAGTTGCAGTATGTCGCCGATCCGTCCCCAGTACGGCATGAGCCGACGCTCCGGCAGCCAGCGGCCCAGGGCGAAGAGCACCAGGCCGCCCAGCAGCGGCACCGCGACGGACAGAGCCAGCCGAACGGGTGTAGCGGCCGACGCCACGCTGATCAGAGCCAACACCACCAGCCCGGTGACCGCCGGCAGGGCGTGCGCGAGGCGGTGCCATCCGCTGGTCATCGGCCGCAGGGCCAGCAGCCGGATCAGGCAGACCAGGGCGAGCACGGTCCACGGCGCCCAGCCGCCGCTGCGGGCGAGCACCACCAGACAGACCCCGACGACCAGCGCCATCCCGGCGTACAGGCCACTCATGTAGCGGTCAGCCACCGCGGTCCGCGCCAGCAACTGCTCGCTCGGCTCCGGGTCGATGTCCTCCTGCAGGTGTTCCGGCTCCGTCGGCAACGGCGGCAGGTAGATGCGGGCGAGTCGGAAGGCGAGCAGCGGCACCCGGATCGTCGCCACGGTGGCGACCACCGCGATCACCGCCGCGGCCTGCCCCGCGTTGAGCGAGACGAACGCCGCCAGGGCCGACCCGAGAGCGCTGAGGAGCCCGGCCGAGATGATCGCGGCAAAGAACGGTCCCGCCCAGCCGACCAGCATCGCGGTCAGCGCAGCCGTGGTCACCACGGCCACCGAGGCGCTGAACAACTGCGGCGAACCGACGACCAGGGCCGAGCTGTCCCGGGTCAGATCGGGAACGATCATGCCGGCCAGCCCCGCGTACCCGATCGCGCCCACCGCCGCCACGATGCCGAACGCCCGGTCCGCCCCGGCCCGGGTGAGCCCGAAGGCGCCGCCCATGCAGAGCAACAGGACGACACCGGCGCAGATCGCCCGGCCCAGGGGCGGGCCGGACAGGGCCAGCACGATGGCGCCGAGCGCCAACACGATCGCGAACAACCCCAGGGCGCTCCAGCGGATCATCTCCGGCCGCCACAGGGCGGAACGGCCGCGTACTCCGGTGGCGAGGCCGTCGGCGAGGTCATCGAAGTCCACCGGCGGAATCTGGTCCGAGCGAGGACGCAGGTAGACGGTCTCGCCGTCCTGAAGCCCGAGCAGGGCAGCCGTGCTCTCCTCGTCCAGCGGTGGACCGCCCAGCCGTTGCAGCACCCAGCCGCCATGATCGAGCCCCGCGTCGGCGAGGTTGCCACCGAGGTGGTGCAGCAGGGCGGGAAGCAGGTCGGCGACCAGCACGTTCGTTGGTACGGCGACATCGATCTGCCGACCCGGTCCAGATACGACGAGTCGGCACATCTCCACAGGCGCGGCGACGCTCACGCCCCCCTGACGGCCCGCACCCGCCGCCGGTTCAAATTTTCCTTCATCAGCTTTCGGAACACTTTGACCCGATCGGGTCTCCGGTACGTCGTAGCAGGGGTGGGCTGGTCAGATCTGACGGCCCGACGTGAGCAGAGGATGCGGGCGTCACACCCGCTACGTGGAAGGCTGCCCCTTGAGTACGGTGCTGTTCCGACGCCCCGCACGACGCAGCGGCCCGGAGATGCCCTCCGGTGAGATCAGTCTCCAGGAGCCCCCGGTCCTACCCGAACCGCAGGGCGGTGGGATGCGGCAGGCGATGATGGTGCTGCCCATGGCCTTGATGTCCGGGGTCATGGTGCTGATGTTCATCAACCGCAGCGGCGGGGCGTTCACCTGGATCATCCTGGGCCTGATGGCCGTGGCGATGCTTGGCATGGTGCTGGCGCAGTTCGCCGTCGGAGGCGTCGAACGCAAGGCGAAGCTGGGCGGTGACCGTCGCGACTACCTGCGGTACCTCGCCCAGAACCGCAAGCGGGTTCGTCAGCACGTGCTGCGCCAACGGGAGGCCACCGGCTGGCAGCACCCGGACCCGCGCTCGCTGTGGTCGCTGGCGATGACGTCGCGGCGGTGGGAGCGGCGGCCCACCCACCCCGACTTCCTCGAAGTCCGGGTCGGCACCGGCGACCAGCGGCTCGCGGTACGGATCACCCCTATGCAGACCAAGCCGATCGAGGACCTGGAGCCGTTGGCGGCGAAGTCGCTACGCCGGTTCATCCGCGCCTACACGACCATCCAGGAGCAGCCGATCGCGCTCTTCCTGCGCGGGTTCGCCCAGATCCGGCTGGCCGGAGAGAAGACGCAGACCCGTCCGGTGGTCCGGGCGCTGATCGCGCAGCTGGTGACCTTCCACGCCCCGGAGGAGGTCCGCCTGGTGCTCTGCGTCGCCGACGACGGGTTGGCCGCCTGGGAGTGGACAAAGTGGTTGCCGCACCTGCAGCATCCCACCAATCAGGACGCCGCGGGTGCCGCACGGCTCGTCGCGGCCACCGTCGAGCAGGTGGAACAGTTGCTCGGCGAGAGCTTCACCACCCGCCCCCGGTACGAGACGGGTGCCACGCCAAGCCGCGACGAGCCGTTCGTGGTCGTACTGCGCGACGGCGGGCGGCTGGGCAACGGCAGCCGGATGGCGACCGCCGGTTACCGCAACACCGTCCTCATCGACCTGGACGACCCGACCCCGGCTGCCGGCAAGGGCGCGCTCTGCCTGGAGGTCGACGGCGACAACCTGCTCATGGTGCGTCAGGACCGGGTCGGCAACGAGGTGCGCAACCGCTTCGCGGCGCCAGACCGAATCGGATCGGCCCACACCACGGTGCTGGCGCGGCTGCTGTCGCCGTACCGATTGGGTGTGGTCACCGAGACCGCCGCCGACAACCTCAAGTCGGACTTCGACCTCAGCGCGATGCTGAGCATTCCCGATCTGCGCCATATCGACCTGGACCGGCTCTGGGCGCCCCGGCCGGTCGCCCAGCGGCTGCGGGTGCCGATCGGCATCAACGCCGAAGGCACCCCCGTCGAGCTGGACCTCAAGGAGTCCGCCCTCGGTGGCATGGGGCCACACGGGATGCTCATCGGCGCCACCGGGTCCGGCAAGAGCGAGTTGCTGCGTACGTTGGTGCTCGCCCTGGCCACCACCCACTCCTCGGAGACGCTGAACTTCGTCCTGGTCGACTTCAAGGGCGGCGCCACCTTCCTCGGTCTCGACCGGCTACCGCACACCTCCGCGGTGATCACCAATCTCGCCGACGAGGCCGCGTTGGTCGGCCGAATGCAGGACGCGCTCCACGGCGAGCTGGTCCGACGCCAGGAACTGCTCCGCCAGGCGGGTGGGTTCAGTTCGGTGCTGGAGTACGAGCGTGCCCGGCTGCAGGGCGCGGTCCTGGACCCGTTGCCCACCCTCTGCGTCGTCGTCGACGAGTTCAGCGAACTGCTCGCCGCCCACCGCGACTTCATGGACCTGTTCGTGATGATCGGCCGACTCGGCCGGTCGCTCGCGGTGCACCTGCTGCTGGCCAGCCAACGCGTTGACGACGGCCGGATCGGTCAGCTCGAGTCGCACCTGTCCTACCGGATCGGACTACGCACCTTCTCCGCCATGGAGTCCCGGTCGGTGATCGGGGTGCCGGACGCGTACGAGTTGCCGCCCGCCCCGGGCAACGGCTACCTGCGTACCGACGTGTCGACGCTGATCCGGTTCAAAGCCGGCTACGTGTCGGGCCCGTACCGCAGCACCACCAACCGGGTACGCCAGGAGGTCGTGCAACAGCAGGTGGTGCCGTACTCGCTCGAACACGTGCCGCACCGGCAGCCGGAGCCGACGGAGCCGGCGGACACCCCGGAGGTGGAGGAGGGCGAGACCGGGCCCTCCGCAGCGCCGAGCGTGCTCCACACGGTGGTGGAGCAGCTCATCGACCACGGACCGCCGGCACACCAGGTGTGGTTGCCTCCGTTGGCTGCCACGCCAACACTGGACCAGCTCCTGCCGAGCCTGGTCCCCGATCCCGACCACGGACTCACCGCGGCCGGATGGCCCGGCAACGGGCGGCTCGCCACACCGGTGGGCTTCGTCGACAAGCCGTTCGAGCAGGTCCGCGACCTGCTGATCGCCGACCTCTCCAGCGTCGGCGGTCACGTCGGCATCGCCGGTGGACCGCGCAGCGGCAAGAGCACCCTGCTCCGTACGCTGATCAGCAGCCTCGCGCTCACCCACAGCCCCTACGAGGTGCAGTTCTACTGCCTCGACTTCGGCGGTGGCGGGCTCGCCGCGATGGCCGACATGCCGCACATCGGCAGTGTCGCCAGCCGGCTCGACACCGACCGGGTCGGCCGCACCATCGCCGAGGTGACCAGCCTGATCAGTCAACGAGAGCGGCGCTTCGGCGACCTCGGCGTGGACGGCATGCCGACGTACCGCCAGATGCGCGCCGACGGACGGATCACCGACGACCCGCTCGGCGACGTGTTCCTCGTGGTGGACGGCTGGTTCACCCTGCGTCAGGAGTTCGAGGCCCTGGAGAGCGCGGTCCGGCAGATCGCCGCGCAGGGCCTCAACCTGGGCATCCACCTGATGCTCACCGCATCCCGGTGGTCGGAGGTCCACCACGCGATGCGCGACCAGATCGGCACCCGGCTCGAACTTCGCCTCGGCGACCCGGTCGACTCCACCATCGACCTGCGGATGGCCGCCACCGTGCCGCAGATTCCCGGCCGTGGCCTCACCGCCGACAAGCTGCACTTCCTGGCAGCGCTGCCGCGGATCGACGGCGTCGCCGACCCGGACAGTCTCACCGACGGGGTACGCGCGCTGGCGGCGATGGTCGGCGACTTCTGGACCGGCCCAGCGGCACCACCGGTGCGTACGCTGCCCGCGCTACTGCCGGCCGAGTCGCTGCCCGAGCCGCACGGCGACGTACGGATCGCCCTGGGTTTGGACGAGGCCGGGATGCAGCCGGTCTGGCACGACTTCGCCGACCTGCCGCACCTGACCGTGCTCGGCGACAGCGAGAGCGGAAAGACGAATCTGCTGCGCCACCTCGCCCAGTCGGTGACGAGCCGGTACACCCCGGAGGAGGCGAGGATCCTGATCGTCGACTACCGCCGGCAACTGTTCGACTCCGTTCCGGAGGCCTACCGCCTGGGGTACTCCGTCTCCGTCGACTCCACCAAGCAGACCATCGCGGACGCGGTCGCCGGTCTCGGGCCCCGGATGCCCGGCTCCGACGTGACCCCGGAACAGCTCCGACGTCGGGACTGGTGGACCGGCCCCCGGCTGTTCATCCTGATCGACGACTACGACCTGCTCGCCGGCCACGACAACCCGCTGCTGCCGCTGGTGCCCTACCTGTCGCAGGGTGCGGACATCGGCTTCCACCTGGTCCTGACCCGCGGCGCGGCCAACGTCATGCGGATGTCGATGGACCCGCTGATCCGCCGGCTCCAGGAGACCAACAGCCCTGACGTGGCG
This sequence comes from Micromonospora arborensis, assembly GCF_003205615.1. Lineage (GTDB taxonomy): Bacteria > Actinomycetota > Actinomycetes > Mycobacteriales > Micromonosporaceae > Micromonospora > Micromonospora arborensis. Next base: position 10,167 of record NZ_PYBV01000047.1, read on the forward strand.
CTCTCCTGCCCGCCCAGCGAAGGTCCGTTGCTCGGCAACACCAAGGCGCGCCACCTACCACCCGGTCGGGCTTTGCTCTGCACCCGCCGAGGCGCCAGGCTCATCCAGACCGCCTGGCGGGAGCCGGCGGCGGCAGCGGCGGAACAGCCCGCATGATGCGGCATTGGGGCCGGACGTACGTCCGGCCCCAATGCCGCCCGACCAGCGGGCCTGAACTGTCGGTAGAGCGCCGCGGCGCTCAGGGGCGCCAGCGGCGGCGCCGACCCCATCTGACCGTCACCATCAGCAGGTACGCGGCAACGGCCACGCCGACCGTGCCGGTGGCCGCCCAAGCGGCGATCCCCTTCGCCGGGTCGGTCGGTGCCGGGGCCCGCATCGGGACGAACGCGGCCTGCTCCATCGGCTGGGGCGTCTCGTCGAGGTCGAGCACGGTCATCGCGCTGTACAGGTCGAGAGTGCCGTACCCGACCTCGGGTGTGGGCCACTTCCCGAGTGGGTGTTCGGCGGTCAACTCCAGCCGACGTCGCACCTCGGCCTCGGAAAGCTGCGGGTAGTAGGCGCGCACCAGCGCGGCGGCACCGGCCGCGTACGCCGCCGCCACCCCCGGGCCGCCGACCGTGTAGTGGCCGGCCCCCCTGGGCGCGACGGTGACCGCACCGGCGGCCGGGGCGAGCAGGTCCACTCCGGAAGCTTCCACGGACTTCTCAGTCGGTACGCCCTTCATGTCGATCCCGCCGACCGCGAGGACGTTCGGGTCGGAGGCCGGGTACCACGGCGGAGGATTCTGCCCGACCACCGAGGGCTTCGCATCGGAGACGGAGGCGACCAGCACGATGTCCCGGGCGAGGGCCGCACGTACCGCCGACCGCAGATCCGCGTCCGGCGTGGGGGTGCCGACGCCGAGCAGGACGACGTCCGCTCCGGCCGCAGTCGCCGACCGGATCCCGTCGGCGATCGCTCCCGGCGCAATCTCGCCCTTGCGGTCCACGATCCGGATGGGCAGGACGGACACACCGGGGGCGACCCCGACGAACACGCTTCCGGTGACCGGTCGCGCCGCCACGATGCCGGCCAGCGCGGTCCCCCGACCGAGGCAGTCCTGATCGGCCCGGCCGCCGCCGACCACGTCGGTGCCGCGCTGGACCGCCCCGGTCAGCCCGGTGGCCGCAGCGCTGACCCCGGTGTCGACCACCGCGACCACGACGCCGTTTCCCCTGCTCAACGGCCAGACGTCGGCCGGGGCCATCCGGCCGACCGCCCACGGTGTGGTCTTGGCCGCGACCGGTGACTCGCCCACACAGGCGCCGTTGCTGACCTGCGGCAGATCGGGTGGCTGCGGCTCCGGCGCGTACCGGGCCATCCCGGCCTCGTGCGCCGCACCGAACGCGCCTGCGCTGGCCCAGGCCGGCTGCGCCGGCAGCGCGCCGCCACCACCGATCAGCAATAGTGCCGCGACGGTCACCCGCACCTTCGCCCTCACCGGTGCCCACCTCCGCTTTCCTGACACACCCCGACTCGCCGCATCCCCGACCCACACAGCGACACTCGTCCCGACGACGCTGGCGACCGTCCTCCGGTTCAAATTCGGCGCCGGAAAGTGGCGCTCCGCCCGGTGCGGGCGCCGTCGTCAACCGCTACTCGGTCACCAACATCGACCAGCGGCCCCGCAGCACCTCGCCGACCAGCACCGGCACCACCCGGTGCCGGGTACGGGCAGCCAGTCCCCGTGCGGCGGCCAACTCGGCACCCCGCAGCCCCCCGCTGAACAGCACTCCTGGTTCGCCCAGGAGCGCGATGTCGTGGTCGTCGACCGGGTACGCCTCCAGCCGCCGATAGCCGGACGGCAGGTCGGCGCCGAGCGCGTCCCCGACGACGGTCACCACCACTCCGGCCTTGCTGAGCTGCTCCGCGAAGGCCAGGGCCTCCCGGCGGGCGGCCGTTGGCGTACCGGTGACGGTGAAGATGCCAGGTGCGGCGCCGAGGTCGACGAAGAACCGCCACTCGTCCTGCCGGCCAAGCACCACCGGCATCGTCGCCGCCGGGAGCGGCTCGTCCCCGAGCCAGGCGTACGGGGTTCCGGAGGTTTCGGAGTTCATCCCGAGGAGTCGTACGTTGAGCCGGTCCGGCAGATCTCCGGCCAGCGGTCGGAGGTCCACCACCACCCGGCCTGACGTGTCCAACGTCGGTCGTCCGGGTGTCACCGGACCGCTCTCCGCCGGGCTACTGGGTGCCGGCTCGGCCGCACCCGACGCCGGAGCATCCGGTGCCGAAGCGTCTGACGCCGGAGCGTCTGACGCCGAAGCGGCCGGCGCCGAAGCGGCCGGTGCCGAAGCGGCCGGTGCCGGATGGGCCGGCCGGGCCGCAGGCTCGACGGCCGTCCCGGCCGGTACCACCGGCTCGCGCTCTACTGGAGTCGCCCGCCCGGCCCCATCCACCGGCGCGGCGGTGTTCCGCGACCGGCGACCGCCGCGGAGCAGCCGCAGCACCAGCGCGATCACCAGCGCCATCACCAGCAGGCCGGCAGCGCCGATCAGGTAGGGAGTGGCCCCGCCGCCCGTCGATCCGGCTCCGCTGTCGTCGGCGGAGCGGTCCGGTTCAGCCGGGGACTGTGACGGCAGCGGGCCGATGCTGACGCCCGGCCCGCTCGCGTCGGGTGGCAGTTGGAGAATCCAGCCCGGCTGCAACGCTGACAACGGATCAGCGAGTTGCCCGCCGTCGGGCTGGCGACGGTCCCGGTTGAGGTCGAACAACTCCCGGAACCGGTTGCCGTCGCCGAGTGTCTGCGCCGCGATCTGGTACAGGTACTCGCGCACACCGTTCTGGGGCTGCCCGACCACGTAATACCGTGGCACTCCGGGGCTGACCGCCGGGCCGGTCACGCTCGGAGTGGGCGTCGGTGCCGGCGCGGCAACTGCCGCCGAGGGTACGAGCATCGGCCCGGCCAGCGGGACGATGCCGAGTAACAACAGAACGAACCCGGACAGCACCCGACGCCTGACGGTGCCGGGCCGCGACCCCCTCCGGCCCCACTCGCCCCGAGAAGGCCGGGTCATGACCCCGCTGCCCATTTCCGCACCATCCTTCGCTGATCCACACCGCCAGTGGTCCGCCCAGACCGTACGCGAGCCGATCCGAGCACCGCCCTTCGGTTCGTCCCCGTACGGTTCCGCCGGCGATACGGATGGGTCAGCCGGGAACCGCCCGCTCGCAACGTGCGGATGGTCAGTCGGGCTGCGGTAGCCTCGTCCCGGCCTCGTCAGCCGCGTGGAGGTGGGTGTGGACGTCTCGTACAGCCTGGTCGGCATCCTCGACGAGGATGGCGCCACCGTCCACTACCGGCGGGTCGAGCTGCCCCTCGACCCCGACACCACGGTCGCGGTCGTGCGGGCCATGTTCCGTCGAATGTTCACCGTCGACCCGACCACCCTTGACCGGTACCGCCTGCCCGACAATCCGTCACCTGACCCCCATCACCCGCACCACAGGATCCCGCCGCGGGTCCAGGCCGACCTGCGCGCCGTCGTCCCCGCCGAGCAGGACAAGTGGCTCTACCTGGTGAACCCCTACACCAACCAGTTCCACGTCTTCGAAGCCGACACCGACCGCGCCTGGCAACACCACGGCACCCACGACCTCTGAGCCGACCGCGGCTCCCACTGCTCAACACAGCTCGGCCGCCAGGCTGAGCCGCAGGTAGGCGTCGACCCATGCGCGGGCCACCTCTTCCCCCCGATCGGGGCCCAACCTCCCGGCGAACCGCTCCACCGCGTCGCCGATCCGGGGCAGGCCAACGGTCGAGAGCGTGTGGGCTGAGCCGCGCAGCCGATCGGTGAAGGTCGTGGGCAGGTGCGCGAACCCCCGATGAGCCACCTCGGCGAGCAGCGCGAGTTGCTCCCGTACGGTGTCCGCCAGCGCGTCGGACCCGCTCGACTCGATCTCCTCGACGGCCGCGCCGCTGTGCGCTGGTGCGAGGTCGGGCACGACCAGCCGACCGTCGACGGCGAACGCGAACGGGTCGACCAGAAGCTCACCACCAGTGCGGCGTACCGCGCCACTGACGTACCGCACCGGGCCGTGCGCACCACGCAGTGTCGCCGCGATCGTGTCCAACCGGCCGGGCGTCACCGCCGCGTGGGTAGCGGTGATCGTGGCGGTGTTACCCGCCTGGTCCGCCACCACCGCGTCGAGCCGCTGCTGTCCGGGCGAGTAGCGCAGCGACCGGATCTCGGCGATCTGGACGGCGCGCACCAGCTCCGCCTCCACCCGGGGACGCACCACCGCCGGGGGCAGTGCGGTGAGTTCCGCGGAGAGGACGGCGAGATTGGTCACCGTCACGGCCCGGGGGAGGCTGCCCCACAGGCCCGGCGAGGGGCCGACCGTGGTCTGCGCGACCCGGCTGGTCGCCAACCGGATGGTCCGGTTGGCGCTGCGGATCGCTGACTCGGTCACCACGACCCCGTTGCCGAGGGCGCCGAGGGTGGCACCGCCGACGCGCCGATTGGCCAGTGTCGGTCCGTCGACAGCTCCGGTCCAGGCCCGGCGCAGCACCAGGACGGTCGCGCTGTCGGCGTGCGCGAAGAAGACCTCGGCCACCCGTTCGTCGCCGATCGCGCGGACACGGCAGCCGAGGCTGTCCAGTCGGACCCGACGCAGGGGCGTTTCGGCCGGCTCCTCGGTGCCGAGCACCCGACTGCGTGGGCTGGCCCCAGCATTGGCCACGGCCCGGTGCCGGGCGTGCAGTTCGGCGAGCAGCCCGGCCACCGCGTCCGGACGGTAGCGGGTGCTGCGGTCGTGATACGCCGCCAACTGCCCGGCGAGATCGTCGACCGCCAGCAGCGGCCACCGCAGGCCGGCCGCGTCGAGTTGGCGGCGTACGTCGGCGATGACGGCCGAGATGCCCGGGCCCAGGTGCACCGCGCCGTCGCGCAGCACAGCGTCGGCGAGTTCCAGCGCGGGTTCCAGGCCGGTGCGGCGCATCCCGGCGACGGTTACGCCGCCGACCTCGACCTGCGCCTCGGGCACACCGGGAACGGTTGCGTCGGCGACCCGGAACGCCCAGACGGCAAGAGCGATCACGTCGTCGCGCGCGCCGGCCACCACATCGGTGTGCACGAACCCGAGGTCGTGCGGTACGAGGAAGCGCACCGTCGCGGTGCTCAACTCCACCTGTGGCACCGGATCGGTGGCGCTGGCACGCCGTACCCGGGCCACGTATCCGGCGTGTTCGGCCCGCCGGGCAGCAGCGAGCAGCCGCGTGCCGATCCGGGTGGCGAGCATCTCGTCGGTGAACGAACCCGGCGACCAGTCGGCCACCGCCGCGGCAGGCTCGCCGGCGTCCTCAGCAGGCGCGGCGACGGTTGGATCGGCGTCGTCACCGGCGCGGGCGTCGCTGCCCTGCCGCTGGTAGGCGAGCACGAGCGCGACCAGGTGACGACAGGTTCCGTTGGCGCCGCAGCTGCAGCTGCCCGCGTCGAGCCCGCCGGTGGGCAGGCTGGTGACGATGGCGTCGGCGAAACGACCGCGCACGGTGCCGTCCGGGTCCAGCTCCACCGCCGGTGGCACCTGGTCGACTTCCTTCGCCGCCCGCTTGACGAGCCCTCGGTTGGTGAGCGCGGCAAGCGCCTCCGGGGTCAGGGCCAGCAGGTCGGCGCGCGAGCGGGCAACCGCCTCCGGGCTCATCCGCCGACCGTCTCGGCGACGAAGTTGGCCAGCTCCCCCGGGGTCATCGCACCCACCGACGCACCGACGTCAGCCAGCCGCTGGGCGGTCTCCCGGTCGTATGACGGGTTCGCCTGCTCGTCGAGCGCGGCCAGGCCGAGGACCCTGGTGCCCTGGGAGACCAGGTCGCGGACGACGCGCACCAACCCTGCGTCGTCACCGCCCTCGTAGAAATCCGTGATCAGTACGACGATGCAGCGGCGGGGTTGTTCGATCAGCTGGGCGGCGTAGTGCACCGCCCGGGCGATGTCGGTGCCCCCGCCGAGCTGCACCTTCATCAGCAGCTCGACCGGGTCGTCGATGTCGCTGGTCAGGTCGACGACATCGGTGTCGAAGGCCACCAGATGCGTCCGCACACCGGGCAGACCCCAGAGGCAGGCCGCGGTGACCGCGGAATGGATCACCGAGGCGGTCATCGAACCGGACTGGTCGACCAGGAGAACGACCTGCCACTGGTCCAGGTGCCGGCGGGCCCGCGAGATGAAGTACGGCGACTCGATGAACAGTCGCCGCTCCTCGGGCCGGTAGTGGCCGAGGTTCTTCCGGATCGTCCTGGTCACGTCGAAATTGCGGGCCTGCTTGAAGCGGCTCGAGCGGCGTAGGCGCGTACCGGAGAAGGCCTGTCGCACCTCGGTGGCGAGCTTCTCCACGAGCTGCCGTACCACCGTCTCGACCAACTGCCGGGCCAGTGCCAGCACCTCGGGATTCATCAGGTGCTTAGTACGCAGCACGGCCCGCAGTAGCGCCGGGTTCGGCTCGACCCGACGCAGCACGTCCGGGTCGGTGACCACATCGAAAATCTCGTACCGTTCGACAGCGTCGCGCTGCAGCCGCTCGATGGTCTCCTTTGGAAAGAGCCGGTTGATCTCGTCAAGCCAGTCGACCGTGGCCACCTCGGACGGGCCGGCCTCGCCGGTGCGAATCTCCCGCCGATCGAGATCCTCGTCCCGGCCGTAGAGCCAGTCGAGGGCGGCATCCCGGGCTCTGGCTTCGGCGCTCATCCGCTGACCGCCGAGGCACGACGACCCCGGAGCGCCGAGGACCAGCCGCCACCGTTCCAGAGTCGGGTCCAGCGCACCGGGCGGACCACCGGAACCTGGCCCGCCTGCGTGTTCGCGGATCGGTTCGGAAGGGGTGGGCGAGGGATCCACTGCCCGGTCGGTCACGGGGTGAGCAGTCCTTCCCGAGTCAGCGCGGCATCCACCCGCGCGTCGAGTTCGAGCCCCGCGGCGACCAGGACGGCGGCCGCCGGAAGGCGCAACAGACTGCGCCCCGAACCGGCCATGCCACGTCGAGCGAGCAACCTGCCGGCGATGGTCTCCCGCTCGCGGGGCGGAAAGAACTCGAACGCCTGCCGCAGTGCCGGCAACGCCACCGCGAAGTCCCGGTCGTCGAGCGTGCCCAACTGGTCGTCGAGCACCTCGAGAATGCCCGGCTGCCCCAGCACCTCTTCCCGGGCAAGGGCGAACAGCCCGGCCAGCCAGTCGCCGACCGACGACGGTACGAAAGCGCCGCGAACCGCGCGTACCGGATCGCCCATGTCGTCGGGGTTGAGTGACCAACAGAAGCCGAACGCGGCACCGCGCAGGTCCGGGGGAACCTCGGGATCCACGGCGAGTCGTCCGGCGACCGCCAACGCGGCGTCCCGATCGAGGTCGACCGCGGTGGTGGCGTGCACGATCGCGTCACGCACCGCCACCAGCGCGGCGATCCGCGGCAGGTCGGCTGGTGCGGCGCCACCCCGGATGCCCTCGGCCAGCCAGAGTGCTCGGGTCACCCCGACCTTGATGACCACGCCCAGCGTGTCGCTGCGCGCCGTGCCGAGCAGCCGGTCATGGCGCCAGAGCGCGAGCATCACGGCCAACATCCGGCCGATCGGCCCGATCTCGGGGGCGGTGGTGATGGCCCGGCCGACCTCGTTCAGGACCTGGGACGACAATTCCGCCACCCCGGCCAGTGCCGCGTCGAAGAGCACCTCGGCCAACTGGTCCACGTCGCCGCCCGCGGTGACGACCCGCTCGCCGAGGAATGCGCCGGTCGCCTCGATCAGAGTCGGACCGTAGCCACCGGCCTCGATCAGAGCCGGCAGCCGGGTCTCGTCGTCTCGTACCGTCCATTCCTCCACCCGGACCGGGTCGATGCCGGTGGCCGGGCCGCTGTGCCGGACGAAGCCGGGAATGCCGAGCACGCGCAGTCGGTGCAGCGTGTAGCTGCGCGTACGGTCCGGGTCCTGGCCCAGGGTCAGCTGCAGCTTGCCGGGCTGGTCCAAGCCCTGTCGCCGCAACTCGGTGGCGACCGCGTGCACCAGTGGTGGTGTCGGGGTGGACGGGTGCAGCCGACCGACCCGGGAGCCGCTGAGCGCGGCGACCATCTCGACCACCACCGGATGCGTGCCGGCGCGTAGGGTGCCCCGCCCGGCCCACGGCAGGGGCACGTCGAGTGCCTCACCGACCAGCGCGGTGGCCAGCCCGTCCAGCACGTCGGTGCGGGCGGGATGCTGGTGGCCGCGCACTCGGGACAGACCTTCCGCCGAGGCCCGGGCGGCGATCAGGCTGGCGGTGGAGACCGGTTGCCGACGCTCGCGTAGTCGGCCCACCACTGCTGCCATCAGGTAATGGGCGGCGTGCTCCGGGCCCGCCTCCCACAGGTGTCGGTAGTACTCCGGGGAGGGCAGGCCCGACTGGTAGCCGTCGAACGCGTCCATCCGACGAAACGAGTACGGCACCAGGTAGCTGCCACCGGTCGCCAGGTCGGGACGGGGCGGCACCGCCGGCCAACCATCGTTGGCCTCCCCGTTCCCGGCCGCCCCGGTCTCGTTTCCGGGCGCTCCGATTTCGGGTTGCGAGGCAAGCCGGACCAGTGCCGGCCGGTGGAAGCCACCTGTCACGACCACTACCGGCCGTTGCCCGGCGGCGACGACCGCGGCCCGGATCCATCGGGCCATGTACGCCTCGCGCTCGGCGTCCTCCGCACCAACGTCCAGATCACCCCGGACCAGGTCGAAGTAGGTGGCGAGCCGTTCGGCCAGCCGGTCATCGGGTTCGATCTCGAAGAGGTGATCCCAGAGGGTGTCGATGTTGTCGACCGCGAAGGTAGCGCAGAGGCGTTCGATGACATCCAGGTAGCGCCGCTCGGCATCGGCGTACCGATTGCGCCTCCCGGCGAGCGCCGGATGCCAGCCGGGTAGGTCGATGAAACGCAGCTCGGCGCCGACCGACCGTCCGGTGGTCAGCGCCAACCACTCCGGCGAGTAGCCGCAGAACGGCGCCCACGAGGCGTGCTGCCGATCCGCGTCCCGGTAGCTGGTGAAGACCGCCACCGGCAGCTCGTGGTCGAGCAACAGTTCGTCGAGCCGGCCATTCATGTCCGCTGGCCCCTCGATGAGCACGTACGCCGGACGTAGGGCCTCGATCGTCCGCTCGACCAGCCGGGCACAGGCGGGGCTGTGGTGCCGTACTCCGATGAAGGTCGCCGTCACGGCTCAGCCCGGCAGCAGGTGCCGGGAGTGGTGCAGCGCCTGCCACTGCTCGCCCTGGCGTGTCCGAGCCTGTTGCTCAAGGTAACGCCGCAGTTTGGCGAGATCCTCCGGGCTGTCCTTGGCGGCCGTGCCGGCCAGGCAGGAGACCAGATCGGCGGCGGTGCCCGGCTCACCGCGCAAAAACCAGCCGCGCAGGCCGATCGCGTGCGCGACCGAGACCGCCTCGGCGGTGCTCATCACCGACGAGAGCCGCTCCATCGTGTCGCCCCGTGCCGTCTGCCCGGTCCGCAACTCCCGGAAGGTGGTGACCAGCACCTCCAGCACGTCCCGGCGTGGCTCGACGCCGACACCCGAGCGTTGCAGCAGCGCCGTCGCCTCGGCCGTCACCAACGAGAGTTCGGTGTCGAAATCCTCGATCGGGAAGACGGTCTCGAAGTTGAAGCGCCGCTTGAGCGCCGAACTCATCTCGTTCACACCCCGGTCGCGGGTGTTCGCGGTCGCGATGACGTTGAAACCGTCCCGGGCGAACCGCATGCTCTCACCCCCGGTCAGCTCGGGTATCGCGATGACCCGGTCGGAGAGTGGGGACAGCAGACAGTCCTGGACCTCCAGCGGGCAGCGGGTGATCTCCTCGAACCGGACCACCCGCCCCTCGGACATGCCGCGCAGCAGCGGCGCGGGCACCAGCGAGCGGGTCGACGGCCCTTCCGCCACCAGCAGCGCGTAGTTCCAGGAGTACTTGATCTGATCCTCGGTGGTGGCCGCGCCACCCTGGATGGTCAGCGTGGAGTCACCGCTGACCGCAGCGGCGAGCAGCTCGGACAGGAGCGACTTCGCGGTGCCCGGCTCACCGACGAGCATCAGCCCACGGCTGGTCGCGAGGGTGACCAGGGCGCGGTCGACCAACGACGGGTCGCCGACGAACTTGCGCCGAATTCCGAGGGATTCGTCGCCGAGAACGAACCGCCGCGCCGCGCGTAGGCTCAACGCCCAGCCGGGTGGCCGGTCACCGGTGTCGTCAGCGCGCAGCCGGGCCAGCTCGTCGGCGAAGCGCACCTCTGCGGGGGGTCGCTGCGCCTGGCCGGTCTGGGCGGGTCGGCCACCGTCCGGCCCGCTCATTGGGTGACCTCCCGGAGTTCCCGGATGATCTCGGAGATGGTGACCTGATCGAGGTCGCCGATGCGGAGCTCTGGCTTCGTACGCCAGTAGCTGTCCCGGGTACGGCTCACCCAGATCATGTTGAGTGTCTGCTCGGGGAAGACGTCGATCGCGCCGACCGCAATGCCGGGATCGAGGTCGATGACCATCTCCCGGCCGTCGGGAAGCCCTCGCAGCAACCATCCCTGGTGGCCACCGTCCTCGGGGGCACTGCGCCGCCAGCCCCGTCGTTCCAGCCCGAGCAGCTTGCCGGTGGGCATCGTGCACCCCTCGAACCGGGCGAGCCTCGGCTGGTCGCGTTCGGCCTCGGCGAGTGCGAAAACCTCCCGGCCGAGCTGCGGGAACGGTTGCAGGATCTCGTAGTCGGCGAGGAGTTCGGCCCAGCCGGGCAGGCTCTGGCCCAGGTGGATCGGATGGGCGACCCCGACCACGGCATCGTCGCTCAGGTCGAGCGGGTCGTCGTTCAGGTCGGCGAAGGTCCGGTCCTCGGCCACCCGCAGCGCCCCGATGAAGGTGCCAGACTCGTCGTAGCGGCCCCAGACCAGCCGCCGGACGATGTGCCAGAGCAACGGATGAGCGAGGAAGTACTGCCGGAACTCGGCCACCGGCCAGCGTCGTCCCAGCACCATCGCCTGTTCGAGTCGACGGATCTGGTCGGCCGCGATCGTGCGGACATCCTTCTTCAGCGCGGCGAAGCGCTGGTACGCCGCCGGCGCCAGCTCCGGATCGTCGTTGACGCCCGGCTTCGGCAGCTCCTTGCGCCGCTTTCCGTCCTGGTCTGAGACGTACGGCTTGAGCTGCTCGTCGAAGCCGACCACGAAGCGGCGCGGCCCGTAGTCGAGGGTGGCGCTGCCGGAGGCGTCGAGCCCGCAGTCGGGCACCAACCGGTCGGCGAGCTGGTCCGGGGTCAGTTCCAACGAGGCGGCGACCGAGAGCACCTTCTCCTCGGCCCGCTCCTTCAACCCCCGGAACTTCACCTTCTGCGCGATGGCGTTCAGATGCATCAGCGCGAGGTCGGAGCCGATCGCGGCGAGCACGTCCAAACCGCTCACCGCCCGGGTGTGCCCGCCCTCACCCGGCCAGGCCCGGATGAGCGGCGCGAGGCGGCGCACCGTCTCGTCGTCACCGACCTGCGCGAGCGCCTGGAACGCCCAGCCGTTCTTCGACGGTGCACCGGCATCGAGCCAGCGCTGGAAGAGCGACCAGCCGAACTCGGCCAGACTGGCTGGCTCGCAGACCTCCCGCACCAGTGCGAGACCCGGGTACGCCGCGTCCGGTGCGGAGATGGCGAACATGGTGAGCAGGTGTCGGACCGCTGTCTCGGGCAGGGCACCCGAGCCGTCGCGGAGCAGGACCGGGGCAAGCACCTTCGGCTCGGCCCACTCCGGCAGGGTTGGCATCCGGGCCGGCAGCACCTCAAGCGGATCGGTCGCGAGCAGGGTTTCGATCGCCTCGGCCGCCGCCGCGCCGTACCCTTCGGCAGCCGTGGTCACCTCGCGCTGGTGGCCCGCCGTGGCGAGCGCGAGGAGGGACTGCTCGGCCTCTCGGCGTGCGGTGCCGGCGGGACCGAGCGCGAGCGGGACGAGCGCCCGCGACGCGGCCGCCGGATGCCGGGTCAGCCAGGCCAGCGCGACCGACCGGACCGATTTGAGCCGGCTGAACCAGCTCGCCATGAGCGTCGCGATCTCCGGGCTGGCGTACGGCAGCAGTGCGTCGGCGGCGGCGGCCGGCGTCCGCCGAGCGGCGTCGATCACCATGCCCAGCCCGTCCAGCTCGAAGCGGCCGGCGATGATGCGCGCCACCGACCCGCTCTCCCAGGTGTCCTCCAGGCGCCACGCCGCGACCAGCGGGCGGGCGAGCTCGTCCGGTGCATTGGTGAAGAAGGAGGTCTGATCGAAGGAGCGCAACTCGCCGACGGCCTGTCGTTTGGCGAGTTGGTCCCAGCGCTTGTCGAGGTGCAGCCAGCGGGCCATCGCCTCCGGAGCGGCCCAGGACTCCCGTTCCCCGGGCTCCCACCCGATCGTCGGCTGGTCGGGGCAGCTGAGCCCGGCGACGACAACCGGCTTGCGGGTTGTCCGCTTGCGGCTCCACGGTGGGTCGACCAGCAGCCGGGGCAACCCCTCGACCGGCGCCTCGACCACGGCCGACTGCTCCAACAGGCTCCGGACCCGCTGCGCGGCGTCATCAGGCAGTGATGGCAGTAGCTGCCGTGCCACCTCGGGCTGCGCCGCGACGTGGGTGCGCAGCAGCTCCGCGCACGCCCGGTTGCCCGCGCCGGCCGCGAGCAGGCGGATCGCCCGGACCGGGAACCGGCCGGCCGCGTCGAGGATCGCCGCCGGGGTGAACTTCGCATCGGCACGGTCCAGCAGCACCTGGAACGCCTCGTCGGTGGGGAGCACGGCGAGGATGGCAAGCATCCGCCGCTGTTCCTCGACGTACGGCTGGTCGAGCCAATCGGCCAACACCTCGGCCGCCGCCGGGCCGACCCCTTCCACGAGGGTGTAGAGGATGGTGGCCGAGGCCACGACCTCGTGCGGCGCGACATGCGCGCGCAGCAGCGCGAGTTGTTCCGGGGTGCTGACGGAGCTCAGCAGCCTGGTCGCGAGTGTCTTGTCGGCCAGAGCGGCGACCGCCGCGCAGTCCTCGTCCACCCACTCGGTCCGGGTGGGAGCGAGGAACGAGGTGACCACCCGGTGTTGGATCCCGTGCTCGCGGTAGCCGGCGAGGATCTCGACGGTTGCGGCGTACTGATCGTCGGGGGCGCCAGCGAGCACCGCCCTGATCCGGTCGGCCAGCCCGGTCTCGGGGTGGTATCCGTGCGTGCGGGCGAGTCGTGCCGGGGTACGGCGCAGGGGGCCGATGGTGATCTTCCCGTTCGGGCCATGCTCCGGACCGCCGCACGACAGGGTGAGGAACTCCATCAACGCGCGGACCGCGAACTCCAGGCCATGATCCCTGATCCACGCGTCGCGCAACACTTTCAGCGCGTCGTGACTCCGCCAGTCCCAGGCGAGGTGCGCGTAGAGGGCGGTGGCGACGACGGCGGCGCCGAGCGGGGTGCGCTCCGGGGTGTCCGCGAGGAACGACTTGCCCGCCGTGGTCAGCTCCGGCTCGCTCTGCGGATCGGTCAACGCGATCGCGATGTCGTCCCGGTGCTGCGACAGCAGAGCTTCGGCCTGCACGCTGGACGAGGGGTCGAGGCGCGCCGCCGTCACCCCCGGACCGCCCCGACGCGGATGCCGGCTGCGGTACCAGCTCGGTGGCACGACAAAGGTCTGCTCGTCGAGCGGTGGCTGGGCCTCATCGCGGGTAGCCGAGGCGGTTCGCGCCGCGGGCGCGACCTCGCCGGCAGTACCGTCGAACTTCCGGTCGGTAGCCGCACTGCCGGCTGGTGCGGCGGACTCGGCGTATCCCTTCTTCACCTTCTCCGCGATGAGCTTGTCCACGTGGGCGGCGGCAGCCTGCTCGGAGCCGAAGGTCTTGCGCTGGGTCTGGCCGACGGTCCCCAACCGTCCGAATCTGACGGTCACCTCCACGCCATCCAGGTTGACCTCCCAGAACTTCGCCGAGTTAGCGCCGACCAACTCGAAGCTGCGCACAGCGGCCACGTCACATCCTTTGGGGTTGAGGGGTTGGCTGAGCTGGGTCCCGGCGGCGACAGGTCGTGCTGCTCCCCGGCCTGACCGGAACAGCCGACACGCTAACGAGTAGCCCCGACAGTTCCGGCGCCATCGCTAGTGGCGGCCTGATTCACCCGTTTCGAACGTCGAACCGGCCGGCGGCCGTCATCGTCCGCATCGGGTCGCTCGGGACCTCAGTCAGCTGGAGCACACCCAGGAGACTCGGCGGGAGCGCGCGGGCGGCCAGGGCGGTCAGATCCCGTATCGGCGTGCCAGCGAGGTCCTGGTCGCGGGACTTCTCATACAGTTCGGTGAATCCGCGGCCGAATCTCAGTTGCCGTTCGACGATCAGGTTGTAGTGGAATCGCAGTTCGTTAAAGGCCTGCGGAACTCGCCCGCGAGGGGCCAGCACCGCGCCGATGCCCTGCGTCGCGTCCCGGCAATAGGCCTCCCGCTCCTGCTCGTTGAGCCGTCGGCAGGACAACTCCTGCACTCGCAACAGGCTGTACACGACGATGGTGTAGACGGCTGTCGAATGCAGCGGATCCTGCTGTTGAAATGTTGAGGCGTCACGCCGTTTCGCCCACCCGAACTTCCGCGACGGCTCAGGACCGCGGGCCAGCCGGAACCACTGTTCGTCATCGCCGAACACGCCAGCCATGGCCAGTTCGAGCAACTCTTCGACGGCGTTGGCACGGCGTCCACCGCGGGCTGCGCGCGCGATCGACGCGGCAACCGGCTCATACGCGAAAAGCGTCATGGCCGCCGCCCAGATGCCGCCCAGAACCGGCAGTCGCAAGGCGTTCAATTCCTTGATGACCGATGACCCGGCCCGGTGGGTACCCACCGGTGACTCATCCGGATACGGCAACAAGGGATGCGACTGGCTGCGCAATTTGATCCTCCGGTCGGGACGTTGACTCCTTCTCGACGCGATGAGGCTGAGGAAAGTTCAGAACGGTGATGTCGGAAACATCACAGGTCAGGCGACCGGGGCCACGAGGGCTCTGTTGCAATGCCGGATTGCAGGCCACGCCGAGCCGCGCCAATCACCTCAGGCGGAAGCCGGAACTTGGCGAACGCCGACGGCGGCGGGGACTGCTCGCGCAGCGTTGACGCACTCCGCCCCTCGGCTACAGGTGACCGGTGTCGTTGAAGCTGACCAAGGTCGGCGGACGAGCGGAATCCCACTGCACGACGGTGATCGCGCAGTTGTGCTGGTTGAGGCCGATCCACCGCCACTCCGGGGCGTCCAGGACGTGCCGGACGAACCATCCGATCACGAAGTTGTGGGTGATCAGCAGTTCGTTCCGGTCCTGCTCGCCGGTCACACCGAAGTGTTCGACAGCGGCTCGCAGGGCGACCGCGTCCTCGTCTCGCTCGTCCGTGGGCACGCCGTCCAGCCAGGAATGCCACCGGTCCGGGTACCGGCCGCGATGCCCGGTGGCCGGCACCGGCGTGCGATCCACCACGAAGTCGCAGGCATGTCTGGGCACCTGTGCGAGGTGGCCACCGACGATGTCGGCGGTCTGGGCCGCTCGGGTGATCGGGCTGTGGTGGATCGCCGAGAAGGGCACCGTGCGCAGCCGTCTGCCCAGCTGATCCGCCTGCTCCCGGCCGAGGGGCGAAAGACCTCCGGCGGAGGCGTGGTCGGTGGTCTGGTCCTGCTCTCCGTGACGAACGAGGTACAGCTTCGTACGAGCCATCGACCCACACCTTCAATCAGCGTTCGGCGAAGATCACCATAGACCGTGCGGAGGCAATCGTGGCCGTGGCGAGACTAGGCGAAGGTGAGGCCACCGGACCGGGCTCGTTTGAGTTCGGAGAAGGACCGGCAGCCGGCGAGCAGGCGGGCGCCGTCGAAGACGCGCAGGGCCTCCTCCCCACGGGGAATCGAGGTCAGCACGGGGCCGAAGAAGGCCACGTCGTCGACGACGACCGTCGGGGTGCCCAGGTCCTCCCCCACGAGTTGCTGTGCGCGGGCAGTGCTCGCCCGCATCTGCGGGTCGACGTCGCTGCGATGGGCGGCGTCGGCCAGGTCGACGGGGAGGCCGGCTTCGGCCAGGGCCTGCGGGACGACGGTGTCGAAGTCCTTGTCGCCGTCGTCGTGGATCCGGCGGCCGAGCGCCGGGTACAGACGCGCGAGGGCGGCGGGGCCGTGTTGTGCGGCTGCCGCCACGCACACCCTGGCCGGGCCCCACGCCCGGTCGTTGAACTCGCGGTGCCAGGGCTCCAGGTCGCGATGCTCGTTGATCACCGCGAGGCTCATCACCTCGAACCGCAGCCTCCGAGCGAGTTCGGACTCCTCTGGCTGACCGCCGCCGAAACACCCAAACTGCGGGCGTTCGTGAAGCTCCTCCTCACCGTCGGGCGATGATCCGCGCCCATCGTTCAGCGCCAACCAGGGAACCGTCACCGGCCCCCTGGCGCTAGGGTCTGCTCATGTCAGCTGACACCGGCGCGCGCCAATTGGGCGGCGAGTCCGTGAGTCGCCGAGGCCCGCTCTCCATGGGCATCATCACAATGATCGTCTATGGGCTGCTCTGGCTGATCGTGGGCGTGACCGGCCTACCGGTGCCCAACGGCGTCCGGCTCGCCCTCGACCTGGCCGCCGTGGTCGGCGCCGGCGCTCTCCTGGTGACGTGCCGGCGGCTGCAGGCACGCGGTCCAGCCCGCGTCCGCCGCGTCCACCCGCATTCGATGCGCTGGTTCCACCTGGTCAACCTCGCTCAGACCGCATTGATCCTTGCCGCCGTCTTCGGGCTGGTCCGGGCCGGTTCACCAGGGCTGATCGTGGTGGCCGTCTGCCTGGTCGTCGGCTTGCACTTCCTGCCGCTGGCTCGGATCTTCGACGTCCCCGGCTACTGGTGGACCGGCGCGCTGCTGATCCTGGTGGCTGCGGCCGGCGCGACAGCGTACGAGCTTGGTACGGGCAACGAGACCGTACGCGCGGTGGTCGGCCTGCCGGCCGCCGTCGCGCTCTGGTCCACCGCGCTGGACGTATCCCGGCGCGGCTGAGTTAGGGCCAGACGCCGGCTGGATCTCGCCGCCGTTCATCCACTGCGGTGGCTCGTTCAGAGGGCGCGGGTTTCCTCGAGGATGACCCGGCCGCCGACCTCGACGGTGTCGTTCGGGCCTGGTCGAGTCAGGATCTGCGATCCCTTGCCCTGCATGATGTCCAGCGCCCGGTGCAGTTCCGCGGTGAGCACGATCGCGGACGCTCCGGTGGCTTCATCCTCGACGATGGCGTCGCCTCGGCGGGGAAATCCCCTGGTGCGCACCCGGCCAGCGGCCTGGTCCTGCCACGCCCACGCGTACAGCCACCCATCACCTGGTGGCGGAGACGGCAGCGCGTCTACTTCCTCGGCTGAGGCGTACTGCTGCATGCGCCGGTCGGGCGCCCACTGCGCGCGACCCCTGATCCAGGTGAACTCGCCGTCCTGCCAGGTCGGCACCGAGCCCGCCGGCGGTTGCAGGAGCTCCGGCCGGGCTCGGAGCCGACCCAGCAGCCAGGCCGTGCCCACCAGGGGATGCCCGGCAAACGGCAGCCGCACGCTCGGCGTGTAGATGTCGACGACCCCGGTGCCGGCATCGTCGACGAAGACGGTTTCGCTGTAGCCGAGCCGCGCGGCCACGGCTTGGCGGTCCTGCCCAGCGGCCACGGCATCGCCGTCGAGCACAACGCCGAGCTGGTTTCCGTACCTCCCACCGGGACCGCAGAACACACGAAGTACATGGAGATCTGCCACAAAAGCGATGCTATCCACAGCCGCAGCGCAACCTGCGATCGGCGGCAGGAGCGGGAGTCCCCGCGGCTCAGTCGCACTCGAGGGACCTACCTGGCGGGGACGCGCGCCGACCATACGATGGGCCCGTTGACGATGCGGCGACTGACTGGAGGTGGCCTTGCGCTTGCGATTCGAGCATCGTGACACCGAGACAGACGCGAGCATCGTCAACCGTGTGTGGCGCACCCGCAGCGATGCCGAAGACACGATGACATCCGCGGCGCGCACGTGCTGCCAACTGATATTCACGCGGATGCAGGGGCATCTGTTCGCCAGCCTGCGCGGGCCGGAGACCAGGGCGACTACTGCTCCGGTCCCGCGGGACGCCGAGTTCCTCGGGATCCGGCTCACGCTCGGCACCGTTCTTCGGCCGCATCCTGCGGCCTCGATCGTCGACGGGCTCGTGCCCTTCCCGGTGACGGACTCGGGCCGGGTGGTCATCGGCGGCGAGGAGTGGGAAACGCCGACGTACGAGAATGTCGAACAGTTCGTCCGGCGCCTGCGGGACGGAGGTCTGCTGGCGCGATCACGCCTGAAGGTGGAAGAGCACGTCGCCGGGCACCCCGACGGCCATCCCTCCAAGCGCACCATTCAGCGGCAATATCGCGCGATCACTGGCCTCTCGCAAACCGCCGTGACGCAGATCGACCGCGTGAACGCCGCGGCCACGATGCTGCGCGATGGGCTCGACTGGCGCACCGTCGTCGAGGAGTTGGGGTACTTCGACCAAGCTCACCTGGCACATGCGCTGCGGCGCTACGTCGGGCGCACCGCGCGGGGGCTGCAGGCGGGCGACGACGCAGCGGTGTCGTTCCTGTACAAGAACGGCCCGCGTCCCGGCAGCTAACCTCCGTTTGCCAGCCGCCCCGACGGCTGTCTGTGATCCGGAATTCGGAGGAGAACCGTGCTGCTCAGCGTCAACGTCTTCGTCAGCCTCGACGGAATCATGCAAGGGCCGGGAGCCCCCGACGAGGACCGCTCGGGCGGCTTCGACCGCGGCGGGTGGCTGGTCCCGCACGCATCCGTGCACACCAGTGAGGTCGTCGAGGGCTGGTTCCGCGAGGCGGACGCATTCCTCTTCGGCCGCACGAGCTACGGCCTGCTCGGCGGGTACTGGCCGAAGGTCACCGCACCTGACGACCTGATCGCCACCAAGCTGAATACGCTGCCGAAGTACGTCGTCAGCAAGACGCTTACGGACGAGGACGCCGACTGGAGCCCCACGACGGTCCTCCGCACCGGCATCGTCGACGACGTGCGCCGGCTCAAGGGGCTTCCCGGCAGGGAGCTCCAGGTTCACGGCAGTTGGAAGCTCGTGCAGGCGCTGCACCAGGCCGGACTTGTCGACCTCTACCGGCTGCTCCAGTACCCGGTCGTCCTCGGAACCGGGAAACGCCTGTTTCCGGACGGATCCACGCCTGCGACATTCGCAACCCCCGAGGGGAGCGCGCGTGTGCTGCCGGGCGGCGTTGTCTCGCTGACGCTGACCCCCACGACCCTCGGTGCGATCTCTGCGGGTGCGTACACCGTGGACAGGGGGCACTCGACGCCGGTCCCCCACTGACGCCGGCACCTGACCGATGTCGGAAGCTTCCCAGGCCGACGACGTATCTCGACCCGGACGGCGGTGAACCCCGAGAGGTCTACCGCCGTCCGGCTGTCGCCGACCCGACCGGTTGTCACAAGGTCACCGGCGGGGCCCGGCGCGGAGAGTGGTCCTCCACGCCGGGCCGCGGCATCGGGTGGGGTCAGCTGGCCGCGCAGGTGGCCGTCGCACTCGGGCCGGTGCCGGTGCCCTGGAAGCCGAAGTTGGTCGACTGCCCGGCGCCGACCTGCCCGTTGTAGCCCACGTTGGTGTATCGGACGGTTCCGCTGGTGCCGCTGGCCTGGGCGTTCCAGACGCCGGTGACCGCCGCCCCGCTGGGCAGCGCGACAGTCACGGTCCAGCCGTTGATCCCCGCAGCGCCGGCGGTGACCGTCACGCTCGCGGTGAAGCCACCGGACCACTGGTTGACCGCCACCGAGGCGGAGCAGCCGTTACCGGTCGGCGGCGGCGTGGTGGGGGGAGCCGTGGTCGGCGGCGCGGTGGTGGGCGGAGCCGTGGTCGGCGGCGCGGTCGTGGGCGGGGTCGTGGTCGGGGGAACCGTGGTCGGCGGCGCGGTGGTGGGCGGGTTGGGCACGCCGTTGGCCAGGCTGTAGGCCAGGTCGGGCTGGAACGAACCAGCCGTGTAGCGGCAACCGTCCGCCTCCCCCGGCGGCTTCACCCAGAGGTACGCGTCGATGCTACTGTCGCCGGTGTTGGTCGTCGGGTACTGCCCGATGCGCCGGTCGGTGTTGTCGTCGCCGCACCAGTCGCCGCTGGCGCCGCCGTTGCGGCTGGTGTCGATGACCTGGCGCTTGCCCGAGATGCCCATGCCGTTGAGGTTGGAGATGACCGCGCGGCCGAAGTTCGCCTCGTTGGAGGTGGAGTTGTAGTTCGACACGTTGGTGAAGAAGCCGTCGGCGTACTGCACGCCGGCCGCCCGGAGCCGGTTGGCCGTCTCACCCGCGCTGTTCCAGGTGGAGTGGCCACCGTCGAGGTACACCTTGGCGTTGGGGTTGCCCGACTTGATGGTCTGAGTGGCCGTCGAGATCGCCTGGTTGCGCGCGTTGATCTCGGCGCTGCTCAGGCATGTCAGCAGGGCGAGCGAGTCGGTTTCCAGGATGATGATGACGGTCTGGTTGCCCAGTCCCCTGGCGAAGTTGGACACCCACGTCTGGTACTGGTTGAGGTCCGGCGCACCTCCGGCGCTGGCCCCGCCGCAGTCCCGGTTGGTGATCTCGTAGACCGCCAGCACCGGGATCTGTTGCGCCGCGTTGGCGGCGCCGATGAACCCGGAGACCTCGGACTGCACGGTCGACGGGTTGAAGTTGGCGAACCAGCGGGCCTGCGGCTGACTCGCGATCTTGTCGCGGATGACGGCGGTACGGGAGTCGCCGGGGTTGGCGGCGACCCAGCGGACGACGGCCGAACTGGGGTCGCGGTAGAGCGAGCCGGACAGTGTGCCGGCGGAGGCGCTGCCCACGGCGAGGCAGACGCCGATGGCGGTGGCGCCCGCGACGGCGGCCACGCTGATGGCCGCCGATCTGCGGCGGAGCGAGGAGAGGATAGGCACGACGTATTACCTCCAGATGACATAGATGTATCCAAGTTTATGGGAGCGTTCCCATGGACGGTAGCGGAGGCACGCGCCGCTGCCAAGATGTGGATACTCGTCGATGAGGTGTCGGCCGGGGTGCCAATTACGATCGAGGCTCTGGCCAGGGCTCGCACCCCAGGCCAGAGCCTCGATCACACGACGACTTGTCCAGGCGTCAGCAGCTGGTGTTCAGGCCGGCCCAGTCGGCGCGGTCGTTGTAACCGCCGTCGCCGCCGTCGCCGACCAGCAGGTCGAGCACCCGGACGCCGGTCAGGTCGACGTCGACCTGACGGATGTCGGCACGGGTCAGTACGCCACTGTCGAACAGGACCCGACCGTCGCCGACCACCTGGAAGGTCGAGGTGGCTCCCTCGGGACCGACGTTGCGTACCGCGTCGTCCAGGCCGACGGTTGCGGTCAGCCGGTCGCACTTGTCGCCCAGGTAGTAACGGACCGTGGAGGGTGAGGCGACGCCGAGGCCGGTCGGGTACACCTGGCCGATCATGCTGATCGGCGACCCGCCGCCGACACTCTGGTCGACCGTCGGGGTCATCCAACCGCTGGTGGCGCTGATCCACGAGTGGTGGGACAGCACGACGTCAGCGGTCGGCGGCGCCGGAGCGACCACCACCGTCGACACCGACGTCTGGCGCGACTTGCCGCGCCCGACCACCTCGTACGAGGTGGTGGCGGTCAACGCGGCATCCCCGGGAGCGGCGGTGGCCGGCAGGGTCACCGTGAAGGCGAAGGTGATGGACTGACCTGGGGCGAGCACGATCGAGGCCGCACTGAGCGCCCGGACCGTCCAACCGGCCGGGGCGGCGAGACCAACCTGCGGCGTGAGGACGGGCAGCAGGCCGTCGTTGCGTACGACAACCTCGACCCGCGCCTGGTCACCGCCGCCGACCACGGGTGCGGTCCCCTCCGGCGTGGCGGAGTTGCCGACCTTCGTGACCTGCGGCAGGCCGGCGGTCACGTGCGGAGCACCGGGCAGACCGCGCGCCGGGGCGACCCGGAGCAGTGCGGCACCGTGCGCCGGAACCGCGGCGCTGAGGGTGCCCGCGCTCTCGGTGACCTGGTTGGTCCACGCGTTCTGCACGGTGAAGCGGGCTCCGGACAGGCCGACGGACGAGGCCTTCGTGGTGATGATCTTCGAGCTCTCACCGCGGTTGAGTAGCACGACGGCCCGGTCACCGTCGGCCAGGCGCTTGACCCAGGTCTCGGTCGTGCCGGCGGGGCCGACGCGGACGGCCTGGACACCGGCGGGGTCCTGGTTGATCGCCAGGACCTCGGGGTCGGTGAGCGTGTCGATCGAGGCCTGGCTGAGCTTACGGATGTCGCTGCCGATCACCAGCGGCGCGGCGGCCGCGGACCAGAGCGTCATCTGCGTGCGGAACTCCTCCTCGGACATGCCGAGCCCGGGAGCCAGGTAGTCCGGGTCGTTGAAGTGCCCCGGCCCGGCGACCTCGGGGTGCCGCGCGTTCGCGTCGTAGTTGCGCAGCACGTCCTTGAACTTGATGTCACCGACAAAACCCACGTCGGTGTAGGTCCGCCAGGACTGCGCGATCTGCGGGGCATAGGTCCAGGAGTACGTGGACTGCTGCTCCTCCGGGTAGTTGCCCCAGTCCGGGGAGGTCACCGGGTTGCACAGGTTGAAGATGATCGGCCGCTTGCTGGCGTTGTTCCGCAGCGCCTGGGCGAACTCGGTGTAGGCGGTCTTCGGGTCCAGGTCGGCGGCGATCCCGCAGAGGAAGTCCACCTTCACCGCGTCGAACTCCAGGGCGGCGAAGTGGTCCGCGTCGCGCTGGTAGTAGCCGCCGCCGCTGCCGAGCCCGCACTTGCCGGGGATGTACGGACCGGCGTCGGTGTAGATGCCCGCCTTCAGGCCCTTGGAGTGGATGTAGTCGACCAGCGGCTTGAGCCCGTTCGGGAAACGAGCCCGGTCGGCCTGCAGGTCACCGGCGGCCGTACGCGGTTCCGGGTCCTGCCAGCCGCCGTCCAGCCAGACGATGTCGTAGCCGGCCCTGGCCAGGCCGCGGCTGACGATCGAGTCGGCAACCTCCCGTACGGACTCCTCGGAGAAGTTGCCGCCGAGGCCGAAGTAGGTGTTCCAGCCCTGGTAGGGCGTGGGGCTGAGCACCTGCTGGGGTGCCGGTTTGGTGGTAGCCGCAGCGTCTTTCGTGGGCGCGGCGTGGGCCGGGGCGGGCACGATCAGCAGGCCGGCCGTGACGGCGGTCAGGGCGGTGAACAGATGTCGTCTCACGCGGGGGTTCCTTCACAGCGGTGGGGCAGACCCGTACTCCTGGGTTGTTTCGACCGATCTTGCGATCCGTTACGCGCGGATGTCAATATTATTTAATAAATTATGTTCGGAACGTGCACGGGCCGTCCGTGCGCGACGGGTGCGGTGAGCCGCCGGGCCGCCCGACGGCTGATCCCGAGCTCCTCCGGATTACTTTGATCAGCGTCGTAGGATGGATGGGTTGCGATGCGCCCGTTCCAAGGAGTTGCCGTGCCCCGCCCCCTCACTGCCGCCCGGACCGTGGAGCACCCCGACGTGTCCGAGGTTTCCCTGCAGCAGGTCATGGAGGCGCTGGCGGATCCGGTGCGGCGGGCGGTGGTGTCCCAGTTGGCCGGCCGGGGCGAGGACATGACCTGCGGCTCGTTCGTGACACCCGTGTCGGTTTCGACGCTTACACACCACTTCAATACGCTGCGCGAGGCTGGCGTGATCCGCCAGTACTACGTGGGGACAGCCAAGATGAACGCGCTGCGGGCGGACGAGATCGAGGGCCGCTTTCCCGGCCTGCTCTCGGCGGTGGTGGCCGCCGCGGGCACCGAGACGCGGGCAGGTACGACCTGAGTTCGCGGCCACCTATTCCGACACTGGTCGAAGTTTGGCGGCGGTCGAACTTCGGGTTAGCGTGTGGGGCGATGCCGAGCCCCTCGGTGTCGTCACCGTGATCCCTAGTGCAAGGACTCATGCACCGTGGCAAAGCTCGTACAGTTCGACCGGCTCGGCGGCCCCGAGGTTCTGACCCTGCGCGACGTCGAGGTGGCCACTCCGGGCGCGGGTGAGGTCCGGATCCGCGTCGATGCCATTGGCCTGAACCGGGCCGAGATCATGTACCGCGAGGGCGTCTATTTCGACCAGCCCGTGTTCCCCTCCACGCTCGGCTACGAGGCCGCCGGCGTGATCGAGGCGGTCGGTCCGGGCGTGGACGGCCTCGCCGAGGGTGACACGGTCGCGGTCGTGCCGGCGTTCCTGCAGAGCAGGTACGGCACGTACGGCACCAACATCATCGTCCCGGCCTCGGCCGTCGTGCCTCGCCCCGCCCAGGTCGACCCCGCCCAGGCGGCAGCCATGTGGATGGCCTACATCACCGCCTACGGGGCCCTCATCGAGTCCGGCAAGGTGCGTCCCGGCGACCACGTGCTGATCACGGCAGCCTCCAGCAGCGTCGGCCTGGCCGCCATCCAGCTCACCAACCACATCGGTGCGATCCCGATCGCCACCACCCGTGGTGCCGACAAGAAGCAGCGCCTGCTGGACGCCGGCGCAGCCCATGTCATCGTCACCGACGACGAGGACGTCCCGGCCCGGGTCAAGGAAATCACCGGCGGCGAAGGCGTCCGCCTGGCCTTCGACCCGATCGCCGGCCCCGGCGTCGAGACCCTCGCCCTCGGCATCGCCCCCGACGGTTTCCTGGTGGTCTACGGAGCCCTCGACCCGCGCACCACCCCGCTGCCCAACGCGCAGTCCTACCCAGCGTTGAACAGCAGCACCTACACCCTCTTCGAGATCACCATGAACCCGGAGCGCCTGCGCCGCGCCGTCGCGTTCGTCAACGCCGGGCTCGCCTCGGGTTCCTTCGCCCCGGTCGTCGACCGCACCTTCGACCTCACCGAAATCTCCGAAGCCCACCGCTACATGGCGGCCAACGGCCACGTCGGCAAGATCGTCGTCACCGTCACCCACGACGACACGGTCTGATGGCATAGGCAGGTGAAGGCCTCCGGTCGCCGAGTGGAGCTGTCCACTCCGGCAACCGGAGGCCTTCGTCGTCCCACGCGAACGCCGCCGAGATCCGGCCCTCAACCACCGGCACCGTAAACGCCGGCGCCCATCGGCTTGTCGATTTCCAGATCCGTTGCTGCGGCGACCCGGGCGATCATCATGTACTGCCCGATCACCATCAGGAGTTCGACCACCTCACGCGGGGAGAGCAGCCCCGTCAGCGCGGTGGCGGTTTCGTCGGAGGGGCGGACGTCGCGGACGACCTCGGTCGTGAACTGCAGGACGATCCGCTGGTCTGGCGAGAAACAGTCGGCCTCGATCTCGTCGCGCCCAAGCGCGTGGACCATCTCGTCCGTGGCGCCGACGGAGCGGGCGATCGGCGCATGCTGGACCCACTCGTACCTGACGTCACTCAGCCGGGCAACTCGCAGGATCGCGATCTCGCGGAGCAGCGGGTCGAGGGCCAGGTCCTTGAGCAGCGTGCCTCCCCAGCGCATCCAGTCCGGAAACGCCGTCTCGGCGTTGGCCATGACGCGGAAGAAATTCAGGGGAAGCGCGGCCTGTAGCGCTTCGCGCACCGGCGCTGGGGCGTCGGCAGGGTTCACGCATGGTAGGCGACTCATAATTTCCCCTCATACTTGGCAAGTCGGGCGCAACGGACCATATCCGATCCCAGTTGCGCTCGCCGCCGATCCGCGCGGGGAGACCGGCGGCGGGGCAGCGACGAGCACGTACGTCCCCTCATCTCCCTTGACCTGCGATCCGTAACAGGCCCGAAACTACCGGTTGAAAAACCTGGAACTTTCTGCCAGCCTGAGATCCATCGATCAGTGTGAACGTTAACAAGATCCTCCCACCCCCAGAGGATCAGCATGACTTCCCGGATTCGTCCCGCCGGGCGCACCCGCCTCCGCGAACACTCGCTCTTTCCGGAACGGCCGCGATAATTCTGGCTCGCAGGATGTCACTACCGCCCACTGTGGACCAGGCCCGCCCCGCACCCACCCACCACCAGGAGGTACCGACAGTGCGAGGACACGGACACCACCCCCCACCCTCGGGGAATACCCCTGCTGCTCGAACGTCCCGCTTTCGGGGACGGCTGTTCAAGCTCGCCGCCGCCGGGCTCGCAGCCGCGGTCGGGTTGTTCACCCTGACGGTGACGACCGGGTCGGCGTCGGCCGCCGACAACCCGTACCAGCGGGGCCCGGACCCCACCCGGACCAGCGTCACCGCCGTGAACGGCCCCTTCGCCAACACGTCGGTCAGCGTCCCGACCGGGTACGGCTTCAACGGCGGCAGGATCTACTACCCAACCGACACCAGCCAGGGCACCTTCGGGGCCATCGCGATCTCGCCGGGTTACACCGCGTTGTTCTCCGCCGAACTGGCCTGGATGGGGCCGTGGCTGGCCTCCCACGGCTTTGTCGTGATCGGCATCGAAACCAACAGCCGTAACGACTTCGACACGGCCCGAGGCACCCAGTTGCTCGCCGCACTGGACTACCTGACACAGCAGAGCCCGGTACGCGACCGGGTCGACCCCAACCGGCTGGCGGTCGCCGGTCACTCCATGGGCGGCGGTGGCGCGCTGAGCGCAGCCACTCGGCGCTCGTCGTTGAAGGCAGTGGTCGGCATCGCGCCGTACTCGCCGTCGTCGAACCTGGCCAACGACCGGGTACCCACGATGATCTTCGCTGGGCAGGCGGACACGGTGGTCACCCCGTCCTACGCCACCAACCTCTACAACAGCCTCCCCACCACGACGGAGAGCGTCTACCTGGAGGTTGCCGGTGCCGATCATGGGTTCATGGTCGGCCGGTCGAACCCGGTGATGGTCCGGACCATGCTGCCGTTCGTCAAGATGTTCGTCGACAACGACACCCGGTACAGCCAATTCCTCTGCCCGCTGGCGGACTCCAGCGGCGTGGTCACCTACCGCAGCACCTGCCCATTGCTGCCCTCGACGCCGACCACCCCGACGGCGACCCCCACCAACACGCCGACCCCCACCGCTTCGCCCACCGTCCCACCCGGCTCCGCCAGCCAGATCGTCGGCACGCAGTCCGGCCGGTGCATCGACGTACCCAACGCCTCACACACCAACGGCACCCGGGTGGCCCTCTACGACTGCAACAGACAGTCCAACCAGTCCTGGACCTACACCTCCACCAAACAACTACAGGTGTACGGCACCATGTGCCTGGACGCGGCGGGCTCCGGCAACGGCGCGGCGGTCCAGATCTACGGCTGCCACAGCCAGACCAACCAACAGTGGAACGTCAACTCCAACGGCACCATCAGCAGTGTCCAGTCCGGACGATGCCTGGACGTCTGGAGCACGGCCAACGGCGCTCAGGTCCAGCTGTACGACTGCCACGGACAGACCAACCAGCAATTCCGGCTCGTGTCCCTCGCCCGATAATTTCCACTCCGCTTCGCCGATGTGGCGGTGTCCGCGAGGCCGGATGCCGCCTCATCGGCGACATGGAGTCGATCACGCCCGAGTCCCCCAACTTTCCGGAATCTGTAAACAACCCTTGATATTAAACTTCACGAACGTCAATATGTGGAGGTCGCGGGTCGGTCGATGCCTCGGGAGTGAACCATGAGAAGCCGTCGGATTTTCGCAGTGGTGGCCGGGGCGGCGATGACTGTCACGGCCGCCGTCGCCTTCGTCCCCAGCAGCATCGCGGCCGTGTCCTCGGCCAAAGCCGTCCCGATGGTCGCCTGCACCGCCCCGGCCTGGGCCGAGGGCAGCACCTACCAGGCAGGCGCCCAGGTCACCTACGGCGGCCGGCTCTACCAGGCTCTGGTCACCCACACCGCGCACCCCGGCGCCGGCTGGAACCCCGCCGCGACCCCGTCGCTGTGGCGTGACCTGGGCGCGTGCTCGGGAACCACCCCGTCGCCCACCACGCCACCACCGACGACGCCGCCGCCCACCACGCCGCCACCGAGCACACCTCCACCCACCACGCCGCCGCCGACCGGTGGGACCTGCGCGGTGAAGTCACGGCCCACCGGCAAGGTGCTGCAGGGCTACTGGGAGAACTGGGACGGCGCCTCCAACGGCGTACACCCCGGCCTCGGCTGGATTCCGATCACCGACAGCCGGCTCAACCAGCACGGCTACAACGTCATCAACGCGGCGTTCCCGGTGATCCGCTCGGACGGCACCGTCCTCTGGGAGAACGGCATGGACGCCGGCGTGAAGGTGGCCACCCCGGCCGAGATGTGCCAGGCCAAAGCGGCCGGCGCCACCATCCTGATGTCGATCGGCGGGGCCGCCGCGGGCATCGACCTGAGCTCCACCGCGGTCGCCGACCGGTTCATCGCCACGATCGTGCCGATCCTGACGGCCTACCACTTCGACGGCATCGACATCGACATCGAGACCGGCCTGACCGGCAGCGGCAACATCAACACCCTGTCGACGTCGCAGGCCAACCTGATCCGGATCATCGACGGTGTGCTGGCCCGGATGCCGTCGAACTTCGGCCTGACCATGGCGCCGGAGACGGCCTACGTCACCGGCGGCAGCGTGGTCTACGGCTCGATCTGGGGCTCGTACCTGCCGATCATCAAGAAGTACGTGGACAACGGCCGGCTCTGGTGGCTGAACATGCAGTACTACAACGGCAGCATGTACGGCTGCGCCGGCGACTCCTACCCGGCGGGCACCGTGCAGGGCTTCACGGTGCAGACGCAGTGCCTGAACAACGGCCTCACCATCCAGGGCACCACCATCCGCGTGCCGTACGACAAGCAGGTCCCGGGCCTGCCGGCACAGAACGGGGCGGGCGGCGGCTACCTGTCGACGTCGTTGGTCACGCAGGCCTGGAACTCCGTGCCCGGCCTCAAGGGGCTGATGACCTGGTCGGCGAACTGGGACGGGTCGAAGGGGTGGACCTTCGGCGACAACGTGAAGCGCCTGCAGGGCCGCTGACGGGTGCTGGCGCCGGGCGTACCGTCAGCCGGCCTCCCGGCGGGCGCGGGTCCGCCGCAGCGCCCTCACCGACCGCGCGATGCCGTGACCGACGAGCCACTCGGCCTCGACCAGCGGGTGCCAAGCATCAACGCTCGTCATCCAGGCGGGGGCCAGGGGGTGCCTTCGGACGACGTCTCGTCTCGCCAGTTCTCGGCGCGAGGTGATGTCGAGCTTGCGGAAAATCACCACCAAACGGGCTCGTTCCTGCCGAAGAGCAGGCTGGTACGCGTCAGCGTGACGGCGAGGCCTCCTCCAGTGGACGTCCGTAGGCTCGGGCCGTGTCAGAGACGGCGACGCCGAGCAGGACCGCGACAGCTGCTGCAGCGACCCCGAGGGGCGGTAGGCCGACCATGATCGGCGCGAGGGCCGCAAGGACGAGGATCCCGATCGGCCGTGGCCGGGACACCCGCGCGAAGGCCACGTACTCGAATACCGAACGCCCGGCGAGGTAGAGCGCAGGCCCACCGAGGATGGCCCCGACCCACGCGGCTTTGGCGTCTCCGGATGGATCTGAGAGGACGAGTTCGGAGCCGGCTGAGCTGGCGAGGATGCCGGACACCATGAGCAGGTGTGCGAACTCGGCCAATCGACCGAGCCGGCCGGGGTCGGCGGATGCCGCGATGGCCTCGCCCAGGATTTGGCCGGCTCGGTAGAAGTAGATCCGCCACAGCAACACCGTGGTGAGGAACGACAAGGTGAGGGCCATCGTTCGTGGCGCCACGATCGGACCGCGGAGAAGGCTCGACCCGGAGGTCAGGATCGTCTCACCGAGCGCGACAATGACAAGCTGCCAGTAGCGTTCGGCGAGGTGCTCGCCCGCCACGGCCCACGGAGACACCCGTGAGCGACCCAGCCCCGGCACCGGCCAGCCGAGTCTGGCCCCCAGGTAGTCAATCGCCAGGGCCACCGTCCACAGCGTATTGCGTGTCACCTCGGGTGCGAGCGCTCCGGCGAGCCACGGCACGGCCGACGCGCAGAACCAGACGAGCGCCAGCAGGTTGACGCGGCGCAGATTGTGACCCCGCACGATGAATACGAAGAAAAGGGTCCGGCCCACCTGAATGGCGACATAGGTGCTCGCGAAGAGCAGGCCCGTCTCGGCGAGAGCCCCCGAAATCGCGACCGCCAGGAGCAGGCTCCCATACATCGTCGCAAGGACAACGAACTGGATCGGCGGCTGGAACGGATCGAACCTGCTCGTCACCCATGCCGTCTGGGTCCAGATCCACCAGAGGGCCAGAAGCAGCAGCAGAGTCTCGCCGTTCTCCGCAAGGGAGGTGGTCAACCTTTCCGCGACGTGACCCCTGGTGTAGTCCAGGACCAACTCGTGCACAATTCGGGTGAGCGCGAAGACGTACACGAGGTCGAAGAACAGCTCCAGGAACGTCGGCCGCTGCGGACTGTCCCGCCTGCGCAGCAGATTGGCCACTCTGTTCCTCGTCACCCGGCCCGCCCGCTTCGTCGGCTTGTCGCTCAAGCAGTCGTACCACGTCGCCGCGCCGCCCACGGATAAGACGCACCCCGATGACCAGAGAGGCTGACGACCGACGACGGCTGCCGGCCCGCCAGCACCGCCCTCTCTCGAAAAGCCGACGACCGGCTGACCGACGTGCTATGCGGTCCGCACGCACGTCGTGCCGGCTCGCGAAGGGTGTTCGTGAGCAGGTCAGCACCTTTATCGGGCCTTCACAGTTTTGGTGCGGGCTGTTCGGTCGGTCGGCGCCGCCCTTGAGTCACTCGCGGCGTTCGTGGCGCCCTGCCTACCGGTGCCGTCCCCGCGCAGCGCCAACGACCGTCTCACCCGCCGCCGGGGTGGTTCATCCCTCAGCAGTGGGTCGACTGCGCACCACCAGCTCGTCGATCTCCAACCGGCCGACGCGCAGCTCCCGCACGACCGCCCGGCGGATCGCCAGCCGCCCGATGGCCAACGCCCCGACGGCCACGGCCCCCACGGCCAGCGCCCCCACGGCGAGGGCACCGAGCGACGCCGCCCCCGCAGCCCGCGCGCCGGTAGCCACCGCGCCCGTCGCCACCGCGCCGTCAGCGCGCGTCCCGGTCAACCGCATCAGGCGTACCTCTCGCTTCATCACCCCATTGTCGGCGTACCGCCGGCCGCCCGCTCCCCACAGATCCCGGATGTCACATCTTGTGGGACGAGCCGAGTGATGGACCGCTGCCCTTCTTCCGGCCCGCCAATCTGCTGAGTCAGCCGATCCAGGCCGCTCTTGATCAACTGCCCGTACTGGTCGTCGCCGAGCACGCCGATCCCCGCCTGTGCGCGCTGGAGGTACTCACGGGCACGGTCGAGATCGCCGAGCTTGCGGTAGCACTCGGCCAGGCTGAGGTGCAACGACGGATACAGACCTGCCACCGACATCGGCACCCCGGCCTGCGCCAATCGGGCATCGGTGAGCAGGTCGGCCGACGCCAGCGCGCGTTGATCCCAGATCAACTCGTGCTCGACGTCGTCCTGCACGTCGGCCATCGAGTGCGCGAGAACGCACACATGCAAAGGATCGCCCCGTTCCCCGCCGATCTCGTCCCAGATCTGCGTGAACAAGTCACGGGCAGCCTCACGCTGGCCCTGACCATGATGCAGCTGCACACCTTGGTTGATGCGGGCAAGCGTCACATCGGCGGTCAACGGCTGCTCCTGCACAGCTTCATCTCGCGACGAGGACATGGATCGTATTCTGCCCCAACGCCACCTAGACGAGTAGGTCCTAACCCTGGCCCGGACTGTGGGCGCAGCCGGCAGCCGGCGG
>NZ_PYBV01000047.1:41912-88038 GCF_003205615.1 Micromonospora arborensis
GACCGTCGGTCACCTCCGTGGAGGGCGGATGCGGTAGTGAGCGGTATACCTCAGAGTCATATTCATACCTCTGAGGTATACCGCTCAACAGCACATCGACATGGCAGGCAGCGTTCCACGAACGTGCGGTACACCGGTGTTCCCGGCAGGTTGTCGCGGATGGCGAACACCACGTGGTCGAACCGATCGACCTCCCGCAGCGCGTACGCGAAGGCGTCGGCGACCGTAGCGGGATCGTTGCGGAACACGCCGCACCCCCAGGCGCCCAACACCAACGTCCGATGTCCGTGCGCGGCCGCGACCTCGAGCACCCGGCGAGCACGCCGGGCCAGCACCGCCGGCACGTCCGGGGAGAAGATGACGCGGTCGCTGTACCGCAGGTCCCGCTAGAACCCACCACCCGGGCTCTTCGCCGAGGCGAACACCAGACAGGCCGCTCCGGGGGCCAGCCGACGGGCCGCCTGCAACGTCGACTCGTACGTCGGCCGACGAGCTGCACCACCCAGCAGGTAGCTACGCTGGCGAGATCGGATGGCGGCTCGCGGCCGCCAGGACGCCCCGAACCCCCGCGTGGGAGATGCCCGACGATGAGACAGCGCTACGCCAACCTGGTCCGCATCCGCACGCTGGACCCCGAGCTTGACTGGCTGGACATCTACCAGACCATGCTGCGGTTGGAGTTCCCGTGGGACATGAAGCTTGGGCTGAACCTGGCGTTCAACCGGTCGTTCTCCGTACCGAGCATCGCCGCGGTGCATACCGCCACCGGGGAACTGACCGAGCGCACTCAGAAGCGGATCGACGACACCGGCCTGCTGATGTACGAGATGGTGCTCAACGGATTCGACCAACCACGCGGTCGAGACGCGCTGCGCCAGGTCAACCGGATCCACCGCCCGTACGACATCCCCAACGAGGAATACCTCTTCGTCCTCGGTTGCCTGGTGATCATCCCTACGCGGTGGCTGCAGAGGTACGGCTGGCGTCAACCGTGCTGCCATGAGCGGCGGGCCACGTACCTGTTCTACCGAGAGCTGGGCCAACGGATGGGCATCACCGACATCCCCGGCTCCTATGAGGAGTTCGAGACCTGGTTCGACGCGTACGACGCCGTTCACCTGACACCCAACGACGATGCTGCGGCCATCGAGCGCGCCACCCGGTCGCTGCTGCTCAGCCGGATTCCCAGACCCCTCGCGCCGCTCGGTGACGGGCTGGTCAGCGCCATGTACGACGATCGGTTGCGGCGTGCGACTCGGGTCGCCGCACCGGCGTGGCCAGTCCGAGCCGGCCTGTACCTGGCGTTGAAGGTGCGCGCCCGACTGAAGTGTTGGCTCGGAGCCCCGCAGAGAACGCCGTTGTTCTCTGACGGAATCAAAAACAGGACCTACCCCGGCGGATACGAGATCAACAAGCTCGGACCCCAGACCGACGAGGCTTCTGAGCCACCTCGATCATGACCCGACGGGTGACCCGAAGTTGATCGTCGCTGTGACTGCGCTTACCTGGTCCTAGTGCTGTGACCAGGAACGTTCACGGTGTTGGGTGACACGCCGTCTAGCTAGGCTGAACGCATGACTGACGCGGCGGGGCCGATCGAGCCGTCCGGGGTGTGGGCCACAGCCGTGGGCGTGGCCCGGGTGAGGGCAATGGAGACCGCACGCGAGCAGCCGCTGTTCCGGGACCCGCTGGCGCTGGCCTTCGCCACGGCCGGCGGGAAAGGCCCCGGGACGCCGCCGCCCCCGGGCGCGGACGAGGCGGCGCGGCGCCGCTGGCTCGGTGTGGCCTTCTCGATCGTCATCCGGACGAAGTTCCTGGACGACCTGCTGGATCGGGCGGTCGCGTCCGGCATCCGGCAGGTCGTGCTGCTCGGAGCCGGGATGGACAGCAGGGCCTTCCGGATGGACTGGCCTGCGGGTACGCGGTTGTTCGAGGTCGACACGGCCGAACCCCTAGGCTTCAAGGCCTCGGTGCTGCGTCAGGAGCGTGCTGTCCCGCGCTGCGAGCGGATCACCGTCCCGGTCGACCTACGCGAGGACTGGCCCGGCGCCCTGGCCGCGGCCGGGCACGATCCGGCGCAGCCGACGGTGTGGATCGCCGAGGGCCTGCTGATCTATCTACCCGAGGACGCGGTGGAGTCGCTGCTCGAACGGGTCGGCGCGCTGTCCGCCGCGGGCAGCAGGATGGGCCTCACACTGGGCTCGCGCGGTGTGGTCGAACGCTTCCGCGAGGATGCCGCTTCGGGATCGGCGGCGTCGATGTGGGTCTCGGAGATGCCGGAGGACCCGGTCGGCTGGCTACACGGCCTCGGCTGGGAGGCGGAGACCTTCACCCTGCGTGAGCGCGCCGAGGCCTACGGGCGTCCCGTGCTGACCCCGCCGCAGCAGGACGAGGGCGCGGGCGGGCTCGTCTCGGCGGTTCGCGCCACGCACTGAGCACGACGAAGGCCCGGTGGACGGCCAGGACGTCGGGATGGCGGGCGTTGGTGTTGCGCCAACGCAGTCGAGGCCGTGACCGGGATCGAACCGGCGTACGCGGTTTTGCAGACCGCTCCCTCACCACTCGGGCACACGACCAGGCAGAAGCGCCCGCGGAGGGAATCGAACCCCCGACACACGGGCGCGGGTCGACCGTCTCCCTCGTCCCGGAGGTAGTGCCCCCGGCCGGCCCACGCAGGCGCCGGCCGGGGTCTTGCTCCTGCCATCCGCTGTGGAGTTAAGAATCTGCGACGCCGCCGGCCGCAGCCGGTACGACAAGCAGGGGCGGCAGGACTCGAACCTGCAACCTTCGGTTTTGGAGACCGGTGCTCTACCAGTTGAGGGCTACGCCCCTATGGAGTTGTTCCAGTGAGCCGGTCGGTCCGAGCGTGGTTAGCCTGTCGTCTCGTCGGTGTCGGGCCAGAGCCGGACCGCCCGCGCGGCGGCGTCGAGGATCACCTGGCCGTCGACCTCCAACCGCGACTCGGGCATGTCGTACGCCGGCCACTCGCAGACGAAGGTGACGGGCCCGGACGGCGGTAGTGGCCAAATCCAGTAGTGCGCCTCGTGCCGCCGGGCGTCCGACTGAGAACTGCCCGGAAACAACAGCCGGCCAGCGGGCTCAGCATCCAGCGGCGTGAGTGAGCGTCGATCCATGTTGGTGACGGTGCTCCCGTCGGCGAACTGCACACCCACCCGGAGGAATTCAGCCGGCACGGGCTGCCCGGCCCAGTACCCGACCCGGTGGTGATGCATCAGATCAACCCGACGGTCCGGCGTACGCAGCACCGCGGTCACGCTGAACTCGAAGCCCGCAGGGTAGGCGAGTAGGCCGCTGATCGCGACCGCTACGCGATCGGTGTGGACCAGCACGTGGCTTTCGGCCACGACACCGGGGATCACCGCCTCGGGTTTCATCCAGGCGGGACGGGGCTCTCTGATCGGTTCTGGCTCGACGTCCGATGCCGCTACCTGCCGGTCGAAGAAGCCCATAGGGCCACCTTCCCACAATCCCAAGCTCTCATAGGGCCGGGTCGACCTGCGCTCCACCGACTCGGTGCTTACCCGGCACCGCCGAGGCCCGACGCATCATCGCGCAGGTAGACCGTGGCCGGCCCATCCACCGCCAGGGTGTGGTGTTTTCGGCGTAGGGCGATCAGTGTTGCCCGCACCTCAGGTTGCTGAGCGGCTTCGGCGAGGTCGAAGGCTTCGGCGGCGTAGGCGTGCGCGACGCGGAACGCGCCCAGGTCCAGGGCGAGGGCGCCGAGCAGCCCGGACAGGTGGACGGCGAGGGTGTAGAGCCGGGCGCGTTGCGGTGGGTGCTGCTGCCCGGCCATGAGCTCATCCACACAGGTACGCAACGGCCGCAGGCGCGCCAGGCGGGCTGCCGGCGGAAGGCGTTCGCGGTCGGCGATGGCGTGTCGGATCTCGTCTTCGAGGTAGCCGAGTCGGGCGTCTTCGTCG
Source organism: Micromonospora arborensis (assembly GCF_003205615.1). GTDB lineage: Bacteria > Actinomycetota > Actinomycetes > Mycobacteriales > Micromonosporaceae > Micromonospora > Micromonospora arborensis. The sequence continues at coordinate 45,854 of NZ_PYBV01000047.1, forward strand.
TTGCAGGACTTCAGCGCGGCCCGGCGGGCGTTGATGCTGTTCTCGTCTTCCCAGAAAGCTGATTCGTCTTCAGCGGAATCAGGGCTGCCGACGGGCTGCGGCCGGCGCGGGTTCTTCCCCGACGGGACCGCCGTTGGCTGTGGTTGGTGCCGCTGGGCTCGCTTGGTGAGGCGGTCGTACTCCTGGGTCAGGGTGCCGTCGGTGTGCAGGGCGGTGTCGCAGCGTGCCCAGAACTCGCGCTCGGGGTGTTGGCGGCCGGTCTCGGTGTTGGCGACGGAGCTGCGGCCGTACTGCACGAGCCGGGCGAGACCCTGCTGGGTGAGGTTGGCTTCCTTGCGCAGCTGTGCGAGCTGGCGGCCGAGTGCGCGCCGTGCCGTCGTGATCTCGTCGGTGTCGGCCATGGTCTGCCACCCCCTGGCGGTGCCGAGATGCGGTCACGGTGCGGGCAGACCGTATCCGCTGCCTCCGACAATTCCTGGGTCGGTCACCGAGGGCTGTCGTACGTCGGTAGGGCACGGACGGGGTGTGGCCGGCAGCCGCGCGGGGCCGGGCAGCCTACCGGCTGTGTTCGCAGCCGGGAGGGGTCACGCACGGCGGGCGATGTCGCAGTCTTGTCGGAGTCGGCGGCGGTATCTACCGACAATGTCGTGGCCCGGCGCGGCGGGCGTGTCGGACGGCCGGCGTCCTACCGTCGACCCATGCCCGCCGAACGCCGTGACTTCACCGCCGATCTACCTCGCAAGCCGGCCCGGCAGGCACGCGGCCACGGGTTCACCAGGTACGTGGAGAACGCGCTGCCGGTGGCCTGAGCCCCCGCCCTGCCAGGGCCAGCCCGTCCGCGATTCGACTCGATCCACACACGTCCCACCGCTACCGGTTTGCGTAATTTCGAGGAGGTTTGTTCATGACTCAGTCGGTCACCGCCAAGACTCCCAGCACAGCGGACCAGCCGGGCACCGTGCGACCGGAGTCGGTCTTGCCGGAGTTGCGGGCCACGTGGTGGGAGACGGGGGTGCGGGCCCGGGCGGAAGCGGGCGTGTTCACCGTCTTCGCGGAACTCCCCCGGCTCGTCTGGACCGCTCTGGGCGTCAGTTGGCGCGCAGACCGGTTCCGCACGGGTGTGGTGGCGGTAGCGACGGTCGGCGCCGGGGTGATGGCGGCCTTCGGCCTGTTGGCGACGCAGCGGGTGTTGGTGGAGTTGTTCGCCGGCGGGCCGACCGCCGACAAGGTCCGGGCGGCGTTGCCCGCGCTGGCCGTGCTGGCGGTGGCGGTCGCGCTGCGTGCGGGGATGGGCATCGCCACCGGGTACGCGCAGAACGCGTTGACGCCGCAGGTGAGCCGCGAGGTGGAGCGGGGCCTGTTCGAGGTGTCCACCGAGGTGCGGCTGGAGGCGTTCGACGCCGACGCGTTCGCCGACGACATGGAACGCGCCTCCCGAGGCACCGAATCCGCGATCGGCCTGGTGCAGTCCTCGATGAACCTGCTCGCCGGGCTGGCCGGCGTACTGGCGGTGGCCGTCGCCGTCGTGGTGATCCACCCGCTGTTGCTGGTGGCGTTGTTGGTGGCGACAGTCCCCAACGGGTGGGCCGCGCTGCGGGCGGGGCACCTGCGGTATCAGACCTACACCGCCGGGTCGGTACGGCGGCGCCGGCTGTGGCTGTTGCAGCGGCTGATGGCCGAGCGGGCATCCGCGCCGGAGTTGCGGTCGTACGGGCTGCGCCGGTTCCTGCTCGACCAGTACGACCGGGTCATGCAGGTCGAGACCGACATCCAGCTCGTCCTGGCGCGGCGGGTCACCACCACCACCTCGGTCGGGGCGATGATCGGCGGAGTAGCCACCGCCGCGGTGTACGTCCTGCTCGGCCTGCTGCTGATCGACGGGCAGATCCCCCTCGCCGCCGCGGCGACGTGCGTGATCGCCGTGCAGTCCGCGCAGCGCTCCCTCGCCATCGTCACCTTCCAGGTCGACCGTGTCTACACCGAGGGTCAGCACTTCAACGACTACACCGGGTTCATGACCCGCGCCGCCGCCTACCTCCCGGGCAGCAGCGGACCGGTGGCCACGACGGGCCCCGAACGGCTGCGGGAACTGACCGTCAGCGGGGTGAGCATGCGCTACCCCGACCGCGACACACCCGCCGTCGACAACGTCACCATGACCATCACCGCCGGGCAGACCGTCGCGTTCGTCGGGGAGAACGGCTCGGGCAAGACGACCCTCGCCGCGATGATCGCCACCCTCCGCACCCCCACCGACGGCGCAATCGAATGGAACGGCCAGCCCATGTCGGAGTGCGACATCGACGGGCTGCGAGCCCGGATCGCGGTAGTGACGCAGGAGTACCACAAATGGCCGTTCACCGCGGCCACGAACATCGCCATCGGCAACGTCGACACCGACGCCCAGCAGGCCCTCATCGAGGCCGCCGCCGCCCGCGCGGTCGCCCACGACATGATCACCGAACTACCCCACGGGTACGAGACACTGCTCGACCGCACCTTCGCCCGAGGCCAGGACCTCTCCGGCGGGCAGTGGCAACGCATCACCGCCGCCCGCGGCTTCCTGCGCGACGCCGAACTGCTCATCATGGACGAGCCGTCCTCCGCACTCGACCCCCGCGCCGAGGACGCCCTGTTCCAGGCCATCCGCGACCGCAGAGGCCGGGCCACCACGATCCTGATCACCCACCGGCTCGCGAACGTCCGCCACGCCGACCGGATCTTCGTCCTGCACCACGGCCGGCTGGTCGAAGCCGGCAACCACGCCGACCTCATCGCCACCGGCGGCCGGTACGCCGAACTGTTCGCCCTCCAGGCCGCCGGCTACGACACCACCCCGAGCGAGGACCACCCCATCCCGCAACAGCAGCTACCCGCCTCGCAGGGCGGATGACGTGTTCACCGCGCTGATCGCCCGCGCCGCCGCCGCCGGCCTGGTCGCGATGGTCTGGTCCATCCCACAGATGTCGCTGGTGACCATCGCGACGCGGCCGTCGAGGCGAAGAAGTGTCCGGGACCGTCGCTACAGGCCCAGGCTGCGCAGAGTTGGCACGGTCTGGCCCACCCAGGCGAGATCGGCGTCTTCGCGGGCACCCTGGGTGCGTTGTGTGCCGGCCAGGAACCACAGGAAGTAGGTGGTGTAGCCGGGCGCGCTGACCACTGTGTGGTAGCCCTCGGGCATCATCTGCATCACGTGGTCGCGGATGGTGACGTTCTCCTCGTACCCGTCGTCGGTGTAGACCCGGCTGATGCCGAACCCGTCCGCCGGGTTGACGCGGTAGTAGTACATCTCCTCGTGTGCGGCCTCGGCGGGCAGGTCGTCGACCCGGTGCCGGTGTGGCGGGTAGGTGCTCCAGTTGCCCGAGGGCGTGTAGGTCTCGCCGACGATGAGCCGGCGCGCGGGCAGGTCCGGTTGGGCGATCTCGGTGAGGATCTGGTGGTACGTGCGGCCGAAGTTGGCCGCTCCCCAATTTCCGGTCGCGACCTGCTCCGGCGCGATGACGTACGGGTCGGTGGCCAGCTCACTGGGTGCGCTGGGGAGGGCGATCTCCACGGCGGTGACGGCCTCGATGGTGATCGAGGAGCCAGCCGGGAGGTAGACGGAGTGCGGCTTGCCGGAGAACACGTCCGGACGACTGCCGACCTGCGGGAAGTGGTGGCCGCCGACGGTGAAGCTGGCCGTGCCGCCCAGGATGACGGCCAGGATCTCCCGATCACCGGACTCGCCGGTCCAGGACTCACCGGCCGACAGCCGCAGCAGGGTGAAGTCCAGCAGCCGGCAGGGGTTGAAGGGCAGCGTGTTCCGGCCGTCGGCGGCGGAGATGGTGCAGTGGTAGCGGTAGTCCATGGTCACCTTTCGGGATGCGGGGCGGTGCGGGTCGGTCGCGGTGCTCACCAGGGGCTGGTCCAGCCGGGGATCGTGGCGCGGGTGAGGGCTTCCAGGTAGAAGTAGTCGCCCCACAGGGTTCCCTCGTCGACGCCGACGTTCTTGGGTTTGTCGTAGACGCCGTGCAGGATCAGCGCGTTCGAGCCCGGCTGGCCGCCGGTGGAGTAGTGGTCGATGAGTGAACGCAGGATCTCGGCGGCGGCTGCCCGGTACCGGCCGGCGCTGGCCGGGTCGGTGAGGTTGTCGGCGAGTTCGAGCAGGCCGCAGACGGCGATGGCCGCGGCCGAGCTGTCCCGTTCCTGGCCGCTGTCGTCGCCGAACTCCAGGTCCCAGTACGCGACGTGGTCGTCGGGCAGGTGGGCGAGGAAACGGTCGGCGCAGGTCATCGCCGCGGCGAGCAGCGTGGGATCTCCGATGTGCCGGTGGTTGAGGCTGAACCCGTAGATGCCCCAGGCCTGCCCGCGCGCCCAGCAGGAGTTGTCGGCATGGCCCTGTTCGGTTTCCCCACGCAGTGGCACACCGCTGTCCGTGTCCCAGTAGAAGGTGTGGAACGTGGTGCCGTCCGGACGCAGGATGTGCTGACGCAGTTGAGCGGTGTGCCGGCGGGCCGCGGCGGCGTAGCGGTCGTCGCCGGTGGTCTGGCTGGCCCAGAAGAGCAGTGGCGTGTTCATGAGGCTGTCGATGATGGTCCGGCCCCGTTGGCGGGGGTCGTTCAGGTCGCCCCAGGCCTGGATGATTCCGGCGGGTTCGAGGACGCGCGTCATCAGGCGGTCGGCGGCGGCGAGAGCCGCGCCTCGGGCCCGTGGATCGTCGGTACGGCGGGCCGGGGTGACGCAGGAGAGGGTGTAGAGGAACCCGAGATCGTGGGTGTCCAGGTCGATGCCGCGGGTCATCCGGGACGCGAAACTGTCCACGTGGGACAGTGCGGCCCGCAGGTGCCGGTCGTCACCGGTCAGGTCGTGTGCCAGCCAGAGCTGGCCGGGCCAGAAGCTGGTGGTCCAGCCGACATTGGCGCCCTCGGGTTGGCCGGCGCTCGGCGGCCGGAGCGGGTAGCGGTTGGCGTCGGTGGTGTCCGCGGGGTACCGGTCGCCGAAGGTGACGATGTTCGCGTCGACGGTGCGTATCGCGGCGGCCACCGCGGCTGCCGTGGCCTCTGCGTCGGAGCTGGGACGGACGTCGGTCGCCGTCATGGATGCTGTTCTCCCTCGTGGGTTCCGGTCCGGTGCCAAGCAGGTGTCATCGGCGTCCCGGCTGGGTGGCCGGGACATGGTGGTCAGGCGCGCTGGGGTGCTGCCGTCGGTGGGTCGAGGGCGGCGCGCAGGGTGAAGCGGCTGTTGGCCCAGACGACGTAGAGCAGTGGCGCGGCGGCGAGGCCGAGCGCGATCGCGGGGCGGGCCGCCAGGATCTGGGCGAGCAGCGCGAGCACGAGCAGCGACGCGGCGGTGAGGTACCACCGGCGTACCGCCAGATACACGCAGGCGCGGGCCACCTCGCGCAGCGGCGCGGTGGGTCGCTCGGCGACTGTCACCAACCCGAGCAGCGCGGTCGCGACGGTGAGGACGATCAGGGTCGCCAGCACCGGCAGGGCGAGTGCCCCGACCCGGTGGCCCCACGCGGCGCGGGCGTCGACAGCGAGCACCACCAGGGCAACCATGGCTACCGCCGTCCAGAGCATCGCCGGCCGGGCACTGGCTCGCCAGGCGCGGCCGTAGGTGCGCAGCACGCCGCCGATGTCGCCGGCCGAGTAGGCCGACATGACGGCGAAGACCGCACAGAGCCCGGGCGCGCAGAGCGGGGCGGTCAGCGCGTACAGGGGCCAGGAGCGCGCCGCCTCGGTCGTGAACGCGAGCGTCACCAGTGGCAGGCAACCGAGCACCAGCAACAGGTTGGTGACGAGCGCGACGTAGAACCCGTCGAAGACGGCGGTGATGATGGTGTGGCGCGAACGCATGGACCTCAGCCCTTCAGCCCGGTCGAGGCGACGCCCTCGACGAAGTAGCGCTGGCCGAGCAGGAAGATGACGGCAACGGGCAGCACGGACAGCACCGAGCCCGTCATGATCAGCGCATACTCGGCGTTGTACTGGGAGATGAAGGTATTCAGCCCCAACTGGATGGTGCGCAGCTCCGGACTACGCAGATAGATCAGTGGGCCGAGGTAGTCGTTCCAGGTGGTCGTGAACGTCAGCAGGGCCAGGCTGGCGAGCGCCGGCCGGGACAGCGGCAGGATGATCCGTCGGTAGATGCCGAACTCGCTGAGCCCGTCGACCCGCGCCGCTTCGCTGAGCTCCTCGGGAATCGTCTCGTAGAACTGCTTCATCAGGAACACGCCGATCGCGCCGAACGCCTGTATCGCCACGATCGACCACAGGGTGTTCGACAGGTGCAGCTTCGACATGAGGATGAACTGCGGGATCATGTACGACTGCCAGGGCACCGCTATCGTCCCGACGTATGCCAGGAAGAGCAGGTTGCGGCCGGGGAAACGGACGCGGGCGAAGCCGTAGGCGGCGAAGCTGCCGGTGAGCACCTGCAGGAAGGTGACGATCACCGCCAGCAGCAGGGTGTTCCGTAGCCACGTCGTCATGTCCGAGCGTTGCCAGATGTCGAGGTAGTTGCGCCACACCACGGGATCGGGGAGCCAGGTGATCGGGATGGTGAAGACGTCGTTGTTGGTCTTCAACGACGTCACCACCATCCAGAAGAACGGCAGCAGCAGCCCGGCCGCCGCGAGCACGAGAGCGACGTACCCGACGAGCCGCCAGCCCCGAGACCTGACACGTCGGGCGGACGTTGCGTGGTTGCCGGGCGCGGCGATGGCCGGGACGGGTGTGGAGAGGTCGGTCGCGGTCATCAGCTGTTCCTCCGCTTGTTGACCCAGAACTGGATGACCGTGATGCCGAAACAGATGGCGAACAGGACGATGGAGACCGCCGAGGCGTAACCGAACTGGTTCTCCTCGAAGCCCTTCTGGTAGATGTACTGCGAGAGCACCAGTGTCGACTGGCCCGGTCCGCCGCCGGTCATCACGAGGATGAGGTCGAAGACCTTGAAACTTTCGATGGTGAGCAGCACGGTGACGAAGAAGGTCGTGGTTCGTAACCCGGGGAGGGTCACGTGCACGAACCGCTGCCACGGTGAGGCGCCGTCGGTCTCGGCCGCCTCGTAGAGCTGGGCCGGGATGGTCTGCAGGCCGGCCAGGAACAGCAGCATGTAGTAGCCCATGTACCGCCAGGTGCCGACGATGATGACCGCCGGCATCGACCAGGTCGACGACGCGGTCCAGCCCGGCGGATCGTCCACCCCGACGGCACCGAGGAGAGCGTTGATCGGGCCGTACTCCGGGCTGAACAGCTGGTTCCAGACGACCGCGATCGCCACGATCGACGTGATGTAGGGGAAGAAGGCGACGGTGCGGAAGAACCGTACGCCGCGCAGTTTGCGGTTGAGCAGCAGCGCCAGGCCGAGTGCTGCGGCGAGGGTCAGCGGGATGTGGAAGACGGCGTAGTAGACGGTGTTGCGCAGTGCGGTCCAGAAGCTCGCGTCGTCCCACATCCGCCGGAAGTTGGCCGTGCCGGTCCACTCGGCAACCCCGAAGACGTTCCAGTTGGTGAAGGCCACGTAGAACAGCACGACGACGGGTAGCAGTGTGAGCACGGCGAAGCCGAGGAAGTTGGGCAGGATGAACGACCAGCCGGCGACCGTGTTGCGCGACACCAGCCGCCGGTTCCTGGGTCTCGTGCGCGGCAATGTTGCCATAGGGAGTCTCCGGAAGCGTTCGGCATGGTGGCGGGACCGGCGTGCGGTTCAGGCGCGCCGGGCCCGCCATCAGCTCACTGGTTGAGGACCTCGTTCTTGGCGCGGGTCTGCGCCTTGCTCAGCTCCGCGTCGACGCCCTTGCTGTCGGAGAGGATCGCCGAATGCGTCTCGTTGAGGAGGTTCTGCAGGCCTGCGGTGTGCTTCGACACCGGGTTCTCCGGCTTGATGGTGTGCTTGGCGTAGGCGAACTTCGACAGGTCGTCCTGCGGTACGCCGTCCAGAGCGAACAGCGTCCCGGTGACCGCGTCGGTGACCTGGGCCGGGGTGATGCCGATCCCGGCCAACGCCTTGCCGGCATCCGGGCCGGCCGCGTACTTGAGGAATTCCTTGGCCGCGGCGGCCTTCGACTTGCTGATCTTCGGGTTGATCCCCAAGGCGGTCGGGTCACCGAAGGTGACCGGCGTGGCGGAGGTGCCGGTGGTGGACTTGTCGAACTGCGGCGCCGGGGCGATCCCCCACTGGAACTTGTCGGCGTCACCGCTCTGTCGCTGGTTGAGCAGCGTGGCCACGTACCAGGTGCCCATCAGCATCATCGCCGACTGCTGCTTGCCGAACTGCGCCTGGTAGGTGAGCTTGTTGGTCTTCGCGGTGCCGAAGGTCGGCTGCGCGCCGGCCGCCTGCAGGTCCAGTGACCGCTCGTAGTACGGCTTCATGAAGCCGAAGTCCCCGGAGAGCAGGTCCGCGTTGGGGGTCTGCGCGAGCGCGAATCCCTGCACGGTCGACTGGAACGTGTGCTGGTACGCGCCTGTCGCGTTCGAACCGGCCGCCTTCAGCCCGGTGTGCAGTCGCTTCGCCGCGTCGGTGTATTCGTCCCAGGTCCAGCTGCCGTCCGGCGGCGCCACCTTCGCCTTCGCGAACAGGTCCTTGTTGTAGTAGAGCACCCACGAGTCCAAGCGGTACGGCACCGCGTACGCCTTGCCGTCCACCTGGTACGACGCGAGCGCCGGGACCGAGCCGAGACCGGAGGTGACGTCGGAGACGTCGAGCAGCTGACCACCGCTCTGGTACGTGTAGAAGTTCTTGAGGTTCTTCATGACGTAGACGTCCGGGGCGGTGCCGGCGGCCAGGTCCGTGATCATCTGGGTGTCGTAGTCGTTGCCGGGGGCGTACTCCTTGAGCTCCACCGTGACGTTCGGGTGGGTCGCCTTGAAGCCGTCGGCGAGCGTCTTGAACTCGGGCGTGGACGCCAGGGTCCAGCCGGCCAGGGTGATCGTCACCGGGGCGTTGGGGTCGACTGGCTCGTCTCCACCCCCGCAGCCGGCGAGAACAAGCGTCAGGGCCGTCGCGGCGCTGATGACGGCCGGTATCGCACGCTTCATCCCTTTCTCCTTCAGGTCAAGGGGCCCGGACGGGCCCGTACTGCTACCAGGCCGCTTGGGTGGGCCGGGCATGCTCCGTGTCCAGACGGGTCGACGTGCTGATCCCGTCGGGCCAGTCGACCGCCAGGTGAAGGCCGTCGGCGTCCTCGTCGGCCACGACCTGGCAGGCCTGCCCGGCCGTGGTCGCCGGCACTCTGGACAACTCGATGAGGGTGGCGGCCCATGCGCCCGGCCGGACGGGGTGGTCCAGCCAGGGCACGACCAGTCCCCCGGCCAGCGGCCCGCCGTGCGGAACGGCGGTGGCACCGGCCGTTCCGCCGCCATGCACGCTTTCGAGCCTGCTGGTCAGGCCGGCCCCGGTCACGACCGCCACCCGGTCGCCGACGGTCGCCGTCGCATCCCCGGGAACGGCCCAACCGCCGATCCGTAGCCGCAGCGCAGCCGCCTCGACACCGTCGGCGAGGCCGTCGACGCGGGCCAGACGCAGCTCCCAGGGGCCCCGGACCAGCGAGTACACCGTGAGGTGCCCGGCCGGTCGGTACCGGCCCACGAGGCCCCCGCCGTGATCGCGCTGACCCGGATCCGGGTCGACCCAGTGGACGAGGGCACGTGACCCGGCCACACCCACGCCGTCGGTGTCGACGTGAACGGTCAGCAGGCGCATGCCGGCGCGGTGGGTGACCCGACCCGCGTCGTCGACGAGGGTGACGGACTGGTCGAGCGGGCTGGCCCAGCCACTGTCGTCGAGGACGGGGGTGGTGGCGGTGGAGTAGCCCAGTCGGGCGTAGAGCGGGGAATCCGAGACGGTGGCGCCCTCGACGGCGTGGTCGGTGCCGTGGTTGACGACGCGGACGATGCCGTCGGCACGGGTGCCGGAGACCAGCCAGCCGGGCGCGTGTATCGCCCGCACCGTGTCCCGCTCCTGCACCGGCAGCGGCTCCTCGGCGGCCGTCCACACCGGATGGTCGGCGGGTAGCGCGATGCCGAGCAGGCCCTTGCTGGCCCAGTACGGCGAGCCCGGCCCGGAGTACGACTGCGCAAGCCGCGGCCACGGCCCGTGCCAGCCGAGGGTGAGCAGGCCGCGTTCGTCCACGGCGCCGTTGGCGACGAAGTGGCGCACGATGCGGGTGGCCGCGCCGCGCAACCGGCCGAGGCTGACCGAGGGCACGCCGGCGATGGCGCCGACCCAGAACGGCGCCGCCGCGGCGAAGCGGTAGGTCAGGCTTCGCCCCTGGATCAACGGTGATCCGTCGGCGTCCACGAGTGCCACCGCGTCACTCAGGAAGCGGTCGAGGCCGGCCAGGTCCCGTTCGCGGCGCTGCTCGGCCAGGTCCGCGGCGCCGGCCATCCGCGCCCACAGCGTCGGGTAGAGATGCAGGGCCCAACCCACGTAGTGGTCGTAGGCGCGGTGTGCCCCGTCGGACATCCAGCCGTCCCCGCGGACGAAGCCGTCGTGCGTGGTCAGGTCCTCGTTCATCTCGTCGAGCGAGTGCGGCCCGCCCACCGACCGCAGGAACGTCTGCACGACCAGCCGGAACCAGACCCAGTTGATCCGTGGGTACGTGTCGTCGCCGACCGCCGGGCGCAGATAGTCCACCACCCGCTCCCGCACCCCGGACGGCAACCGGTCCCAGATCCACGGACGGGTCAGGTCCAGGACCAGCGCGATGGAGGCGGCCTCCACCTTGGCCTGGGGGTGCTCGTCCAGGCGCACCCAGCGGTCCGGAGAGCTCGGGTCGGTGCCGGCGGCGATGCCGGCCGCGTACCGCTCCACGAGCTCGTCCACGCCCACTCCCTGGGCGCCCGCGATGCGGAAGCCGGCCAGCAGGAAAGTGCGGGCGAACCCCTCCAGGCCGTCGATGGCCCGCCCGTAACCGCCCTCCGGCCCGGGAAAGGTGACGAGGGCGTGGCCGGGCGACGCGAACGGCCGGGCGGCGGCGAGCATCCGGTCGGCGAGGGCCAGCCAGTCATCCCGATGCCAGGTCGCGACGGCGGGGGCATCCGGGTTCGTCCCCGCCGCCAGCCGGCCGGCCGTCCCGAACGTCATCCGAGGTCCTGTCGCATCGAGCCGTCTCCATGGAATGTGGCGAGCGGGGCGTTGTCCATGAATGTGACGTACAGACATCCGCCGGGTTTCCGAAGTAAAACGCTCACAACAGAGCAAGTCAATGCCGTTATCAAACCGATGTGGACACAACCGATCACGAGAGCGCACAACGCCGCCTTGATGCGCCAAGTGCTCTGATACGATCACAATCGTTCACAGCCGCTCCACCGGCCGAGGAGTCATGACCGTCGCGGACCGCTTCGCAGACCCGCCGACTGCGGCGTGGCGCGGACGGCGTCGGCCGGCTCAGCGCCGGCCGGCAGCCGGGTTCGGCGTCGTGCGCCGCGACGACCCGGCGGAGCACGGCTCCTATGCTCTTCGACGGATGGGGAGATCAGCTGATCCGGCTCGCGATCGACGTCACCGCGTTCGACCCGGCCGGCGAGCTCGTCCGCACCCTGCAAGAGCTCTCACCGCACGAAGTGTTCCCCGGAGGTCCCCATGACCAAGGACAGTCCTGTCGTCGCCACGGCGGAGGGCTCCCGAGGGCCGCTTCAGGTCGCCCGCCGCCAGCAACTGTTGGCAGCCCTGCAACGTGACGGCTCGATGCGCGTCTCTGACCTGTCCCACGTGCTGGGCGCCGCGCCGGTCACCATCAGGCGCGACATCGCGGAGCTGGCCGCCGAGGGGTTGGTTCGCCGCGTCCACGGTGGGGTCGCCCTGATCCTGCCGGACGACGCCCCGACAGCGGACGAGGCACCTGTCGCCGGCCTGGACCCGCTGGTCGGGCGCGCCCTCGGCATGCTCGTGCCCTCGTTGGACTACTACTGGCCGGACGTGGCTCGCGGCGTCGAGGGAGCAGCCCGCGAGCTCGACATGCGCGTGGTTCTGCGCGGCTCCTCCTACGACACCGACGACGACCAGCCGCAACTGGCCCGCCTCGTGGAGCGGATGGGCGTCGACGCGCTCATCATCGCGCCGAGCATGGACGCACCGAGCGCCGAGCGCACCATCGAGTGGCTCGACCAGGTCGGTGTCCCGGTCGTCCTGCTGGAACGCACGGCCACGGTGGGCAGCCACCACGCGGTCATGGAGTCGGTGGTCACCGACCACGCACTCGGTGCGGCCATGGCGGTACGCCATCTCACCTCGCTCGGACACCGCAAGGTCGGCCTGGTGCTCGACGCCAACAGCCCCACCAGCCAGCACGTACGGCGCGGCTGGCTCGACGCCACGACCGAGTGCGGCCTCGACTCGGACGCGACGGTGGTGGCCGTGGTGCCCGACGCACGGTCACCGGAGCGGGACACCGTACTCAACGACGTCCTCGACCGTTGCCAGGCGACCGGGACGACCGCGCTGCTGGTGCACGCCGACGCCGAGGCCATCGCGCTGGTGCAGCACTGCGAGGAGCGGCATCTCTCCGTTCCCGGCGACCTCTCCATCGTGGCGTACGACGACGAGGTCGCCGGACTCTTCAGCCCGCCGCTGACCGCGGTCCGACCGCCGCGACGCTCGATCGGCCGGGCCGCCGTGCGTCTCGTCGCCGACCGGCTCGTCGACCCCGACCGCCCCACCCACCGGATCGTCATCAGCCCGTCACTGCGGATCCGGGGATCGACCGCGCCGCCGCCCGCGTAGGCGCTCTTCTGGGCGGTGACACGAGCCCGGGCTGCGGACCTGCCGCAGCGATTAGTGACCTCGGTCCCGGCGGAGGAAGCACGACAGCAGTTGCCGGAATTCGTGCGGGTGCTCGATCGCCGGCACGTGCCCGCATCGGCCGAACACGTGCAGACGGACATCGGCCAGATGTTCGAGCAGGGGCTGGGCTGCCGTCCCGAGCGGGGTGACTCGGTCCTCGGCACCGTGCACGAGCAGCACGGGCGCGCGTACCGCTGCCAGCGTCTGCGCCGAGAGGGTGAGATCGTCGACCCATCGTGCCCTCGGTGGAGGGAACAACGACGCGAATGCGACCTCCCCCGCTCGCATCGCAGCCGCACGGGCCTCGACGGCCGAATCGGTCACGAGCGCTTGGTCGAGGACGAGACGACTCAGCATGTCCCGTGCCCCGAGCGGGCCGGCGGGAGCGGCCCAGACCGCGTCGAGCTCGGCGGACAGCGGTGCCCCGGGGGCGCCCATCGTCGAGACCGCCACGACACGGGTGACCTGCCGGGGGCGCGCGGCCGCCAACGCCAGCGCCACGGCGCCGCCCATGGAGTGGCCCACCACGGCGTAGTGCTCGAAACCGAGAGCATCCATCAGGCCCGCGGCCTGCTCCGTCCACAGCCGGAGCCCGCCGGAGGAACCCGCCGGGACAGGTGTACGGCCGAACCCCGCCTGGTCAGGAGCCACCAGGTGCCAGGACATGCCCAACGCCTGCGCCGTCGCCGCCCAGGCGCCGGACCCGGTCGTGCCGGGTCCGGAGCCGTGCAGCATCAGCACCGCGGGCCCGGTGCCGCTCTCCAGGACGTGGACGGGCGAGCCGTCGACGGTGACAGTCCGAAGTGCCGTCACCGGGGCAGGCCAGGTGTGCTCATGCCGATGCGGAGTTGACCGACTTCGAGAAGAGCTCCATCATCGCCCTGCCGAACTGCGGCATGTCGGGCCACCCCCGGCAGGAGACGAGGTTGCCGTCCACGACGTCAGGAGCGTCGATGACCGTCGCGCCCGCGTTCTCCATGTCACCGGTGATGGGCGGGAAGCACGCCGTCTTTCGACCCTTCAGCAGCCCGTACACCGCTGGCACCTGCGCGCCGTGGCACACCAGCGCGACGGGGAGGTTACGCGCGAAGAAGTGCTCGGTGATGCGCCGGACGTCGGCGTCGACCCGGATCCACTCGGGGGCACGTCCCCCGGGAATGATGAGGGCGTCGTAGCGCTCGACGTCGACCTCGGCCCACGGCACGTCGACCGGCAGCTTCCGGCCGTCCTTCTCCACGTAGGCGTCGGAGTTGGGGTCGAACTCGTGGATGACCAGTTGCACGTCACGCGTCGTCCGTGACGAAACGTCAACGTCCCAGCCACCCTCCTGGACGCGATAGTAGGGATACATGGTGTCGAGTTCCTCGGCGGCATCGCCGGTCAGGAGCAGCGCTCGGGGCACCTGCTTCTCCTCGCAACTGGGGGACGGGTGAGGCGGATCCAATCCGATCCGATTCAATCGATTGTTAGCATTCCCCGGCCCAGCCCGCCCGTCAAGCCTCTACCGCCACTGCGTCCGCGTCCTTGACCTCGTCGAACAATCGGCGGAAACGCTCGCCGGAACGGAGGATGTGCCGACGCATCGCGTAGGCGGCGGCGTCCGGGTCACGCGCGGCGATCGCGGCCACAACGTCCTCGTGCTCGGCCATGGCCAGGTGAGTGACCTGGGTGTCGAAGTGGAGTCGGAAGAGGTGCACGTGGCTGTGCAGGCGAGCGAGCGCTTCACGGATGACCTGGTTCTCCGCGCTCAGGGCGACGAGATCGTGAAAAGCGGCGTCGCGTAGCCCGAAGGCGCCATAGGCCATGGGCCCGCTGCCGCCCTCCAACTCCGCCATCTCCTCCAGCATTCGCCGCAGACCGGCCACCTGCTCCATGGACGCGCGTTCGGCGGATCTGCGCGCCGCCGCCGGCTCGAGCAGCAGGCGCACCTCGAGCATGTCCTCGAATCGGTGACGAGTGATCTGGGGAGGAATGCGGTAGCCAGCATGGGGCACACGCACGACCAGACCCTCGGCCTCCATGCGGTTCAGAGCGTCTCGGATCGGCGTCTGCGAAACCCCCAACTCTCGGGCCAGGACGTCGATCGTGACGCGGGAGCCGGGCTCGATCCGTAGCGACATCAGCTGTCCGAGCAGGGTGTCGTACACCTCGTCGGCAAGCCGGCCGCCAGATCTTCCCGGCGGCGTTCCGCCTGCCACGGCCCTGCGGCCCGGCGCGATCATCGCTTCCTCGTCCATCGTGACGTGAGGTCCTTTCTTGCGTCTTCGGGAACCTGTTGACATCAGTCACAACGCTGCGGGATGCTGACGCCCCACCAAATCGTATATGAAATGTGCCGGATGCTCGCCATCCTGCACCATCGCGGAACCGTCCGCCATCGCTCCACTTCGATCCCTGGAGCTCCCCTGAGCGGCGTACTCGTGACGCCGGCCCGCGGGTCGCCCCCCGCGACAGCCCGGCGACACGCCTGAACAACCAGCAACTGCACGGCGAAGCGCATAGCGAGGCACTAGAAGTCCACAACCAGAAAGCAGGCGAGAAGATGCGGCATCCGAAGCGAACACGAATGTCCGATCCCCGGCGAAAGGTACAGCTGGCGACGGCGGCCCTGCTGCTGGTGGCCACGACCATGACGGCTTGCGGCGGTGACAAGGACGACGATGCGAAGGCGAGCGCCCCCAAGGCGCCGGCGACCATCCCGGAGCTCACCAAGGACCCGCTGACCCTCAGCTTCATCTGGTTCGACTGGCCGCCCGCCAAGGCACTGGAAGCCTTTGCGAACGCGGAGTACAAGAAGGAACGGCCGAACGCGACCATCAAGGTCAACACCGTACCGAACGCGAACTGGCACGACGCGATGTTCACCCAGTTCGCGGCGCGCAAGACCGACTTCGACATCGCGATCCTGGACTCGCAACACATCGGCGAGGCCGTGACGAACGGCAACATCCTCGACCTCACCGACTTCGTCAAGAAGAACATCGACGTCACGGCCTACAACCCGTACCTCCTGGCGGCCTACGGCCAGTACCCCCAGGCGGAGACCGGCAAGCGCGACGAGAACGCCAGCCTGTACGGACTACCGCTGCTCGGCGACACCTGGACGATGATCTACCGCAAGGACCTGATCGGCGACAAGCCACCGCAGACCTGGGACCAGATGATCTCAGCCGCCGAGAAGTGCCAGGCGGAGAACCCTGGCGTCAGCGGGCTGGCCTTCCACCAGGCCAACGGCTCCGACGCCGCGGCCGTCACCTACAACACGGTCAACGGCGTCTACGGCGGCAACCTCTGGGACCCCAAGGCACGCAAGATCGACGGCGTCCTCAACGACACCGCCGGCCAGGAGGCAATGGACGTCCTGGTCAACAAGATGAAGCCGCTGACCGCCAAGGGCTCCGGCAACTGGTTCATCGACGAGGTGAACGCGGCGGTCGCCCAGGGCAAGGCCTGCATCGCGTTCAACTGGATCGCCGCGAGCGGTGGCCTGCTCGATCCGAAGGAGTCGACGCTCGGCACCACCCGGGAACAGATTCTCGACAAGCTGGGCTTTGCCACCCTGCCGACCCAGAAGACGAACCTGGTCCCGCTCGGCGGCATGGGAATGCACGTGTCGGCCTACTCCGCCGGGGCAAACCAGGCCGAGGCCCTGAACTTCATGGAGTGGTTCGAGCGGGCCGACGTCCAGAAGAAGTGGGCCGCGGCCGGTGGCGTGCCATCGCGTACGGACGCCCTGCAATCGCCCGAGTTCCTCAATGCCGGACCGTTCAACCAGGTGTACACCGACTCGGTTCCGCGCATGCGGGACATGTGGAACGTGCCCGAGTACGCGCGCCTCGTCAACATCGAGAACACCAACGTGAACGCGGCTCTGAACGGTGCGAAGAAGCCGAAGGACGCGCTCGACGACATCGCCAAGGAGCAGCAGGGCGTGCTCGACTCCGGCAACCGCAAGGGTGGCGGCGGACTGTGAGTGACTCCGTCCCTCTGACGACCGACCGTCCCGGGCAGGTGGCGTCCGCGACGCCGCCTGCACCGGGGCGGTCCCGCCGGCTGAGCGACCGCGGGCTCGCCGTGGCCTTCATCTCCCCCGCGCTGCTGCTGTTGCTCGCCATGTCGGTGTTCCCGTTGCTGTGGGCGTTGTACCTGTCTTTCACCGACTACTCGGCCACCCGCGGGGGGCCCGCCAATTTCGTCTGGTTCGGGAACTACACCGCCATCCTGACGTCGGCGCAGGTCCACACGAGGGCCTTGACGACGTTGATCTACGTGGTCGGCGCGGTCGGCCTGCAGACCGTGCTCGGATTCGGCATCGCCTACCTGATCTCCCGGCGCACGCATGGGCGGGGAGTGCTGACCACTCTGTTCCTGGTCCCGATGATGCTGTCGCCGGTCGTGGTCGGGCTGTTCTGGCGGTTCATGCTCGACGCGCAGTTCGGCGTGGTCAACAGCATGCTCGGCTCGCTCGGCTTGGGGCAGGTGGAGTGGCTCACCCGACAGCGAACGGCGTTGCTTTCCCTGATCGTGGTCGACACCTGGCAATGGACGCCGTTCATCATGCTCATCGCACTCGCGGGCCTTACCGCGGTTCCCAAGTACCTGTACGAGGCCGCCTCGATCGACCGGGCGTCCGAGTGGTTCAAGTTCCGCACCATCACCCTTCCGCTGGTGTGGCCGCTGCTCCTCATCGCCGTGATGTTCCGGGCCATCGAGGCCTTCCGGCTGTTCGACCTCGTCTACATCCTCACCAACGGGGGTCCCGGTGTCTCCACCGAGACGTTGTCGTTCCACATCTACAAGGTCGCGTTCCTGGGCTTCAACACCGGAACCGCCTCGGCGTACGGAATCCTCATGGTCCTCGTCGTCATCGTCCTCACGCAGCTCTACCTGCGCTACCTGAACAAGCTCAAGGAGGGCTGATGGCCGTCTCCGTCGACGAGGCCGTGTCTACAGGTCCTGCCCGGGATCACACGCCCCCCGCGCGCCGCCTTGGCAGCCGAGGCCGCTCCGTGCTGGAGGTCGCGCTGTTGACCGTGCTGGCCGTCGTGATGCTCTTTCCGGTGCTGTGGATGATCGAGACGTCCATCAAGGAGAACCGGGACGTCTACGCAATCCCGGCCAAGTTCTTCGACTTCAAAGTCACTCTGGACCATTACAAGGACGTGTTCGTCGACCCCGGCGGCGGTCGCTCAGCCTTGTCCGTCTCGTTCCTCAACTCCGTCGTGGTCGCCGGAGTCTCCACGGTGCTGGCCACCGTGCTGGGGGTCCCCGCGGCCTGGGCCTACTCACGCTTCGCCGTGAAGGCCAAGAAGGACCAACTGTTCTTCATCCTGTCCACCCGCTTCATGCCGCCCGTGGTGGTCGTGATCCCGATCTTCCTCATGTACCGCCAGGTCGGACTCATCGACAACAAACTCGGCCTGATCCTCATCTACGCCGCGTTCAACGTCCCGTTCACGATCTGGATGATGAAGGGGTTCGTCGACGAGGTGCCTGCGGAGTACGAGGACGCTGCCATGCTCGACGGCTACACCCGATTGCAGGCGTTCCGGCGATTTACCCTTCCCCTGCTCGTGCCCGGCATCGCCGCGACGGCGGTCTTCGCCCTCATCTTCTCGTGGAACGAGTTCGTGTTCGCCACCTTCCTCACCTCCAGCGACGACGTCCGGACGGCCCCACCCGCCATCGCCGGCCTCATCGGCGGCACCACTACGGACTGGGGTCTCGTGGCCGCAGCCTCGGTGGTGTTCGCCCTACCGGTGCTCGTCTTCGCCTACCTGGTTCGCAAGCACCTCATCGCCGGTGTGACGCTCGGGGCGGTGCGACGCTGATGGCGGGCATCGAGGTGAGCGCGCTGCACAAGCGCTACCCGGACGGAACGGTCGCGGTTGAGCACGTGGACCTGTCCATCGGCGATGGCGAGTTGTTCGTGATGCTCGGCCCATCGGGTTGCGGCAAGACGACCACGCTGCGGGCCATCGCCGGCCTGGAGAGGCAGACGACGGGCGACATCCGCATCGGCGACACGCTGGTCAACGACCTGCCGCCCGCCGAGCGTGACATCGCCATGGTGTTCCAGTTCTACGCTCTCTACCCGCATCTGAAGACCCGCGACAACCTGGCGTTCCCACTGCGGGCCGAGGGACTACCCAAGCCGGAGGTGCACGAGCGGGTCAACGAGGCCGCCCGGCTGATGCGGCTCGGTCCGCTCCTGGACCGGCGACCGCGCCAGCTCTCCGGCGGGGAGCAGCAGCGCGTCGCACTCGCTCGCGCCCTGGTACGGCGACCGCGCGCCTTCCTCATGGACGAACCCCTCACCAATCTGGACGCGGAGCTGCGGGCGGACATGCGCACGGAGATCAAGCACCTGCAGGGGGAACTGGGGGCGACCATGGTCTACGTCACCCACGACCAGGTCGAGGCGATGTCGCTCGGTCACCGAATCGCCATCCTCAACAAGGGCCGCGTCGAGCAGATCGGCACGCCGTTGGAGGTCTACGACCGTCCGGCGAGTCTCTTCTGCGCCGCATTCATCGGTTCTCCGCCGATGAACCTCATCGAGGTGGAGGTGGCCGACGGGCAGCTACGCAGTCAGGGCGGCCTGGTCCTCACGCCACCGCCAGGCCTGGCGCGCGACCGTCGCCTGGTCGCCGGCGTCCGGCCGGAGGCGCTGGAAGTCACCGACCCAGGGGCGGAACGGTCGGTCCCGGCCCGCGTGGTCTCGGCGGAGTGGCTGGGCGACGAAATCATCTACGTGGTCGACCACGGCGGCCGGCGCGACGTACGGGTTCGGATGCCACCGACAGTCCGTTTCGCCGCTGACGCAAAGGTAGGGCTACGGCACACCGGTGGAACCCCGGCGGTCTACGACGTGCGCACGGAAGAGCTGGTGGCCTGATGGGAACCGTGGCAGTGCAAGGGCTGTGCAAGTCCTTCGGCAAGGTCCAGGCCCTGGACGGGGTGACGTTGGACGTGCCGGACGGCTCGTTCTTCGTCGTGCTCGGGCCCTCCGGGGCAGGCAAGACGACGACCCTGCGAGCGATCGCCGGCCTGGAGAAGCTTGACGCCGGGTCGGTGCATCTGGACGGGAGGGACGCGACCGGTGACACCCCGGCCGCACGCGACCTGGCCATGGTCTTCCAGAACTACGCCCTCTACCCGCGACACACGGTGTACGAGAACATCGCCTCGCCGCTGCGGGCACGCCGCTGCTCGTCGAGCGAGATCGCCGCTGCCGTCGAGCAGATGTCGAACCTGCTGCACATCGAACGTCTGCTGCAGCGTCGTCCCGCGCAGTTGTCCGGCGGTGAGATGCAGCGTGTCGCCCTGGCCCGGGCGCTGGTCCGTCGCCCGCGCGCGTTTCTCATGGACGAGCCGCTGACGAACCTCGACCTCAAGCTCCGCGTCGAGATGCGTACCGAGCTCACCCGCATCCACCGGAGCCTCGGCGCAACCTTCGTCTACGTGACCAACGACCAGATCGAGGCCCTGTCCATGGCCGACCAGGTCGCGGTCCTCAAGGAGGGGACGGTGCAGCAGGTCGGAACGCCGACCGAGGTGTACGAGCGTCCAGCCAACAAGTGGGTCGCAGGATTCGTCGGGAGCCCACCGATCAGCCTGCTCGCCTGCCGCGCCGAGGGAGATCGTCTGGTCGGTGCGGAGGGCTGGACCCTGCCGCGGCCCCGCTGGACGACGGCTGAGGACGGTCGTGCGCTGCTGCTGGGCCTGCGCGCCGAGGACCTGTCCGTCGAGCAGCGTGGGGACGCGTCGTTGTCGGGGGAACTCTACGGGCTTGAGCCGCTCGGTGACCGCACGGTGGTCGACGTCCGGGTGGGGACGGAGATCCTCAAGGTCAAGGCACGACCCACCGTCACCGGTACGCCGGGCGAGCGGCTGCGTGTCACGGTCGACCTGGACCGTGCGCACCTGTTCGATGCGGGCACCGGGCTGTCGCTGTCCGAGGCCGGGCGGTAATCGGCGGGGCGGCGACGGCACCATGCGCCGGCACGTGGCAACCGAGCCTCGACGGACCGTCACCGGTCGCACGGCCGGACGACGCTGGCCGTGGCCCGACAAGGCAATCGGTGGTCCTGGCCCTGCCGGCAAGGCGAGGGCCACATTCGACCCGCTCGGCAACTCGCCCCCGACGAGGGCGTGTGACCGTCCGTCCACGCGCACAGCCCGACCGCCGCGCCACGACGGACAGCACCAAGAAGATCACAGGAGGCGACGCAGTGAGTGACCCGATGAACGTCCTGGCCCCCGAGCACCGGCGGCTCCGGATCGGCGACGCCTGGCGCGACGCCGCAAGCGGAGCCACCTTTGCCGTCGAGGACCCGGCCACCGGCAAGACCATCGCCGAGGTGGCAGACGCCGACGTCGTGGACGGGCTCGCCGCACTGGACGCGGCGAGCACGGCAATGCCGGAGTGGGCGGCGACCCCGCCGCGGAGACGGTCAGAGTTGTTGACCGCGACGTACCGGGCACTGACCGAGCGATCCGAGGAGATCGCCCGGCTGATAACGCTCGAGATGGGCAAGCCGCTCGCCGAGGCTCGGGGAGAGGTGGCCTACGGCGCCGAGTTCTTCCGTTGGTTCGCCGAGGAGGCGGTACGCGTCGAGGGGCGCTACAGCACCGCTCCCACAGGTGGATATCGCATCCTCACCGTGCCGAAGCCGGTCGGACCGTGCGTCTTCGTGACGCCCTGGAACTTTCCGCTGGCCATGGGTGCCCGCAAGATCGCCCCTGCGCTGGCTGCGGGCTGCACGACGATCACCAAGCCAGCAGGGCAGACGCCACTCACCATGCTGCTCCTGGCCCGCATCATGGAGGAGGTCGGCGTTCCCCCGGGCGTCGTCAACGTGGTGACCACCAAGCGTTCCGGTGCGGTGGTCTCCGCACTGCTCGCCGACAGTCGGACCCGCAAGCTCTCGTTCACCGGGTCGACCGAGGTCGGACGCGTGCTGCTGCGACAGGCGGCGGACAACGTGCTGCGTACCTCCATGGAACTGGGCGGCAACGCGGCCCTGATCGTGTGTGCCGACGCCGACCTGGACGTCGCGGTCAACGGCGCCATGGTGGCCAAGATGCGCAACATCGGGGAGTCCTGCATCGCGGCCAACCGGATCTACGTCGAGGAGCCGGTGCGCGAGGAGTTCACGGCGCGCTTCGCCGAGCGGATGGGCGCGCTGTCGGTGGGCCATGGTCTCGACGACGGCGTGGACGTCGGGGCGTTGATCGACGAGGCCTCGGTCACCACGATCGACGAGCTCGTCGCCGACGCGGTCGATCGCGGCGCCCGGGTCCTGGTGGGGGGCGAGCGTCCGGACGGGCCAGGCCACTTCTACCCGCCTACCGTCCTCGTCGACGTGCCCGACGATGCGCGGATGCTCAGTGCGGAGATCTTCGGCCCGGTGGCGCCGATCATCTCGTTCACCTCCGACGACGAGGTGCTGGCGAAGGCCAACGACACCGAGCACGGCCTGGTCGGATACGTCTTCACCCGTGACCTCCAGCGAGCGCTCCGGTTCGCCGAGGGGCTGGACACGGGGATGGTCGGCATCAACCGTGGTCTGATCTCGGACCCGTCGGCTCCGTTCGGAGGCGTGAAGCAGTCCGGGATCGGCAAGGAGGGGTCGCACGAGGGCATCCTCGAGTACCTCGACCTCACCTACGCGGCGATCGACCTCCCGTGAGCGGTCCGCTGCTCCGGGCACCCGGCGCGTGCGCCTGCGCCACCCGGGCGACCAACCTTGCCGACGCCGTCCCGGTCTCGCAGGTGACCTGGACGTCCACCCAGCACATCGCCGCCGACGTTCCGGAGAGGCACTGACATGCTTGAGACCGTCCGCGGACCACGCCAACTGATAGTGGGCGAAGGGGTCGCGCAGAACATCCCACGAGTGGTGGCCGAAAGTGGCTCGCGAGTCCTCATCGTGACCGACCGGGTTCTTCTGGGGCAGCCGGGCGTGGCCGAGATCGTGGCCGCCGTGCGGGAGAAGGTCGAGGTCGTCGAGGTGTTTTCCGACGCGACCCCGGACGTGCCACTCGCCGATGTCGCCCTGGCCGTCTCGGTCGCCGCCGAGGTGGACGCCGACGTGATCCTCGCCATCGGGGGTGGCACGGTTATCGACCTCGCCAAAATCGTCGGCGTCATCCGTCGCCACGGCGGGACGCCGCGCGACTTCTACGGCGAGTCGAAGGTGCCCGGGCCGACGATGCCTCTCGTCGCGGTCCCGACGACGTCAGGCACCGGATCCGAGCTCACACCCGTCTCGGTGTTGACCGACCCGGACCGCGAGCTGAAGGTGGGGGTTTCCAGCGTCCACATCGTTCCCGACTTCGCCATCGTCGACCCCGAACTCACCTACACCTGCCCTCCGACCGTCACCGCCCACTCCGGCATCGACGCGTTCTGTCACGCGGTGGAGAGCTACACCGCGCGACCCCGGCCCCACGGACCGCGCGACCCGGTGGAACAGGTGTTCCTCGGCCGCAACCCGATCACCGACCACTACGCGCTCCTGGCCGCGGAACGGATCGCCCGTAGCCTGCGTCGTGCGGTCAAGGACGGAAGCGACACGGACGCGCGCGCGGACATGTCCTACGGGTCCATGCTCGCCGGGCTGGCGTTCTCCCACGCGGGCAACGCGGCCCCGCACGCCCTCCAGTACCCCATCGGCGCAGCCACGCACACACCGCACGGCCTGGGCGTCGGGCTGCTACTGCCCTACGCGCTGGACGCGGCCAGGGACGCCATCAGCGACCGGTTGGCCATCCTCGCCCGGGTGTGCGGACTCGACGTGACCGACGCCTCGGACGCCGAGGCCGCAGATACGTTCCTCACCTGGCTCGACGGGCTCCTTGTCGACATCGGCATCCCTCCCACCCTGGCGGACATCGGCGTGGCACGCGCCGACCTCCCGCGCTTCGCGGAGATGGCCAGTGGCGTCACCCGCTTGATCCAGAACCATCCGGGCCCGACCGACACCGCCAGCCTGACCGCGATCCTCGAAGCGGCCTGGACCGGGGACCGGACCCGCACGTCCTGACTTCGAGCAGAGATAGCGACCGGCCCTGCACCTGCCGACGAGTCCCCTGCCCCACCCTGGGTGTCGGCATGCTCGGCTACGCCATCGTCGGCGTCGAGGCGCTGCTTGGCGCATCGGCGGCTGAGCGCGTCGTAGCGGTAGGTGGGGTCGGTGAACGCGCTGTGCAGTGTCTGATGAATCCTTCTGCAGCCATCGGGATGGTCTTTTAGGCTGCGTGGGCGGGGCGCCCGGTTCGGCGCGGGCGTCGCGGTTGCGCTGCCTGGTCGGGGTGCTCCTCTCGGCGGCCCGGTAACACCACTGCGTCAGTCGGCACGGGAGCTGCCACGACGGCGCGTGACGCCCCCGGTCTCGCCGCCGGCGGCCGAGCCCGGCTACCGGTGAGGAGCACCGATGACCCACAGCGAACACCAACGCCCGGAGATCGTCGTCGGGCTGGTGGCCACCCCGCCGGACCACCCCGCCCGGGTAGCCGCACGGCTCACCGCCGAGCTGGCCAGCGGTCTCGCCGAGCGGGTTGACGCAGACGTGCGATGGACCGTCCGGGAAGGCTGGGGCGAAGTGGCGCCGCGCCGTGACCTCGGCGTTGAGGCACTGCTCGACGATCTTGCGCAGCGGCGCGCCGACGACCAGTGGGACGTCGCGATCTGCCTGACCGACCTGCCACTGCATGCCGAGCGGGTGCCGCTGGTCGCGCAGACCTCCGCTCGGCGTCGAGTCGCGGTGCTGTCCCTGCCCGCGCTGGGACTGCACCAGCTGCGAGCGGCCCGCGCAGCCATCCCGGATCTGGTGAGCAGGCTGCTGACCGAGACTTCCGACCAGCGGGTGACGCCGGCCGGCCGAGCACCGGCCGAGGTGCCACGCCGGCTTCCCGCCGTCCACCGAGTGGTCAGCGAGGCCGACGCTGGCGAGCGGCGCTACGTCGCCTCCCGCCTGGCCGGCCGGGCGCGGCTGTTGACCGGCATGGTCCGCGCCAACCGCCCCGGGCGTGCCCTGCTGGGCCTGTCCAAGCTGTTGGTCGGCGCGTTCGGCACCGCCGCGTTCGCGCTCACCACGGACACCATCTGGCAGATGGGCGACGCGCTCGGCGGGCTCCGGCTCACCGTGATCATGCTGCTCGGGCTGGCGGCGTTGGTGGCCTGGCTGATCGTCGCGCACGACCTTTGGGAGAAACCAAGCCACGAGACACCGACTGAGCTGGCACGACTGTTCAATCTGGGTACGATCCTCACCCTCACTCTGGCCACGGCGGTGTCCTACGTGGTGCTGTTCGTGGGAACGGTGCTCGTCGGCGTGCTGCTGATCGACACATCCGTGCTGGAACAAACCTTGCAGCGACCGGTCGACTTCACCGACTATCTGACGCTCGCCTGGATCACCAGCTCGCTTGCCACAGTCGGCGGCGCGATCGGCTCCGGGCTGGAGAACGAGGAGACGGTCCGGGCTGCCGCGTACGGCTACCATCCCGAACCAGGGGGCTGGCGGGACGAGAAAAACGGGCAGTCCGACGGCGGCAGGTAAGCGGGCCAGCCCTACAACATCTCGAGCGGTTGCGGGCCGGCCGGCGGCGGGAACGCCGTGTCGAGTGCCGCCACGTCTGCCTCGGTCAGCTGCACGTCGCGCGCTTCGGCGTTCTCCCGGGTGTGTTCGGGCCTAGACGATCGAGGGATGGCCGCGACCGTCTCCTGCCGCAGCAGCCAGGCCAGCGCGACCTGAGCGGGCGTGGCCTCGTGCCGGGCGGCGACCTCCGCGACCTGGGGATGGCCGAGCAGTCGACCCTGCTCGATCGGCGAGTACGCCATCACCGGAATGCGGTGCTGGCGTAGCCACGGTAGGAGGTCGTACTCGGGACCGCGGCGGGTGAGGTTGTACAAGATCTGATTGGTCGCGCAAGCGGTCCCGCCCGCCTCGAGGAGGTCCGTCATGTCGGAAAGATCGAAGTTGCTCACGCCCCACTGCCCGATGTCACCGGCGTCAACGAGTTCGGTGAACGCCTCGATCGTCTCCGCGAGTGGATGCGTGCCGCGCCAGTGCAGCAGGTAGAGGTCGATGTGGTCGACGCCGAGTCGTTGCAGGCTGCGGCGGCAGGCCTGCACGGTTCCCTGTCGGCTCGCGTTCGACGGGAGCACCTTGTCGACCAGAAAGACGTCGGCTCGTCGTCCGACGATCGCCTCGCCGACGAATTCCTCGGAAGCGCCGTCACCGTACATCTCCGCGGTGTCGATCAGGGTCATGCCCAGGTCGAGCCCGGTGCGCAGGGCGGCCAACTCGTCCTGCCGCCTCGCAGGGCGCTCGCCCAGATACCACGTTCCCTGGCCGAGCACGGGCATGGTCTGGCCGGACGACAACTCGATCGCATCGGCAGGCAGCGTCATGTCGACCTCTCCTGGTGACAGTGGGTGGCCTGGGTTACCCACCGCGACAGACAGCACACGCGCGCCGCTCGACCAGGCAGATCGCGGCTTCGAGATCTTCAAGAACAAGCAGGACAACTGCGAGAAGGTCGTCCTCAAACCCTGACGACCACCCGCATCCGGCCACCGGGGCTCGTCGCGTCGCACGCCGGTGGCCGGATGCGGCGTCGGTCCGGAGGCTCCGGTCCGCAGGGCGCCAGCATTCCCAACCAGGGTGTACGGCTGTTTGCCACAGACGACCATGGGTAGGCGCAGGCGGTGAGCGGGCCAGACGCAGACCTAGGCACCCGGTCGGACACCAGTCGCGCCGTGGCGTTCAGCGACGCCATCTTCGCCATCATCATCACGTTGCTGGTCCTGGACCTCCGGGTGCCGGACGTCCCTCCTGGCCGCCTCCTGTCTGGCCTACTCAACCAGTGGCCCTCGTACGTCGCGTATCTCGCGTCCTACTCGTACGTGGCCGTCGTCTGGCTCAACCACAAGGCGGCGTTCAACCGCATTCAGCAGGTCGATCGCGGCCTGCACTGGGTGAATTTGTTCGTGCTGTTCAGCACGGCGCTGCTGCCGTTTCCGACCATCGTCGTGTCGGATGCGCTGCAGGAGCACAACAACACGGACCAGCGTGTGGCCGTCGCCTTCTACGCGCTGATCGGCGCGTTGCTGTGCGCGACGTGGCTGGCGTTCTACCACTACCTGGCCCGGAACCCCGACCTGCTGAAGGAACAGGTCAAGGACGGCTTCTTTCGCGTCGAGCGGGTCCGTGCCCTCACCGGGGTCGTCCTGTACGTCCTCGCAGGAATGGTCGGCTACCTGGTGGCCCCCTTGATCGGCCTGGCCATCTTCCTCGTTCTGCCCATCTTCTACGCCATCACCAGCGCCGGCCTGTACCAGTTGCGGGTGACCCGACGTATCACCCACCGCCCTCCCCCACCACGCTGAGGACGGGCGAACCGCCGTGTTACCGAACTACAGCGAGTTCATCCAGTCTGTGGCAGCGCGACCCAAGGTCCCGCCGGGGCAGAGTTGACCGGGCCAGGATCGGGACAGCTCCAGCCCCGCCGGATCGGCACCTGGTAGGCCGCAGCGTGGACGGTCGGTCGGACCCGCCGCTCAGGGCTGATACTGACCGCGGGTGCGAGGCAGCCACTGGGGATGATGGTCGCGCAGGTAGCAGATCAGTCCCTCGCGCAGGTCGCATCGCAGGTCCCAGGCGCTGGCGCCGTCGGCGGCCGAGGCCTGCACCTGGATGACCACCGTCTGCGGGGTGGAGTCGACCATCTGGAGCACCCACTGGTGGCGATCCCACAGCGGTGACGACTCGACCAGCCGGCGCGCCTCCCGGCGTAGGTCGTCCAGGTCGGCGGTGTGATCGACATGAAGCTGCACCTTGCCGACAACCCTGAACTCGTTCCGGGTCCAGTTCTGAAACGGCCGCTCGGTGAAGTACGTGGTCGGCAGGATGAGCATCCGCTCGTCCCAGAGCCGGATCACCACGTTGGTCAGCTTCACCTCCTCGACCCGGCCCCATTCACCGTCGACCACCAGCACGTCGCCCACGTGCAGACCGTCGGCGAAGGCGACCTGGACGCCGGCGAACGCGTTGCCGAGCGCGGTACGGGCCGACAGGCCGATCAAAGCCCCGACAACCCCTGCCGACGTCAACATGGAGACGCCGAAGAGGCGTACCGGCCGAAAGGTGATCAGGATCAGGCCGATCGCGACGATCGTGACCACGGCGACGGTGAGCCGCCGCACGGGGCGGATCTGCGTCCGGGCCCGCCGAACCCGCCGGCTGGCGACCGCGTCACCGGGCAGTCGACTGAACGCGACCGCCTCGGCGACGTGCAGCGCATTGTTCACCAACCATGCCCCGGATATCACCAACGCCACCCGGGCGACGTGCCGCAGATGAGGCTGCCACCCGGGCGGTCCCAACGGCAGCGCGTAGTACAGCGCCGCCACCAGCAGAACCGCTGCCGCCGGGCGGCGGCAGGCATGCCGCAGCGGCTCCAGCAGCCACTGGTAACGGCCACGGGCCACGCGACGGACCAGCACGCCAGAGATCAGGTCCACGACCACCGCCGCCGCCAGCGCGGCTACTACGATCAACGCGGTACGCATCAGATACCGCTCACCGTAACCCCGATGCCAGCTTCCCTCGGCTCACTGCCCAGTCCACGTGCCCAGGGTGCCACCCGGCTCGGTTCTGAGCGGCGAGGATGGGCAAACAGCCGCTGACCGGGTCTGGCTTGAACAGCTGCGCTCAGGGTGGGGGTGGCGACCGATGAGGTGACCGCGGTCTGACCATGAGTCCGTCAGGCCATCGCGTCCAGATCCACCTCCTTGCGCAGCGCGGGCAGGGCGAACGCGAGCAAGGCGGCGGCCAGGGTGAGGCAGGCACCCACAAATCGATTTTGAGTACGTCTCCAGCATCGGCATCGTGGTGCTCGGCATAGCGAGGCGGCCAGTGGCCGGACAACAGAGGCACAACCAGGGCAGATTGGATGAGCAGTCCGGCGGGTAGGTACTGGACATGGCGAAAAATGATGCGATTTTGGTGGGTGGCCCGCGCGATGGAAGCCAGTACGTGGCCGAGGATGCCGGGCTGGTGGAGTTGGAGATCGAGGGCCTGATCCACCGTTATATCCACACGAGCCAGCACCGTCAGATCGATGGTGCCGAATTACGGGTCTACAACTACGACGGCGAGGTCTCGCCACAGGGTGCCCAGTCCGGAGTCGAAAACGCTCAGGACCGTGCGATGTCGCCGGGTCCTGACGCAGGACACTCCCCGGCTGATTCGCACAGCTGACAGCGAGGCTCGCCGTATTCCCGCAGTTGGGCCGGTGACCGCCTCTCGATAGGCTGGTCACCGGCTCGCAAGCTTCACCGCGGGCAAGCCCGCGAAGCACCCCTCGTTCTCCGGGCCACCGGAAGGGCCCCGGAATCAGGCCGCAGACTCGGGGCAGCAGACGGTGAGCGCGCCGGGCACCGAGCGAACCTTGAGTTTCCGAGTCGCCGCGCGCGCCCCGCCGTCGAGCTCGTACGTGCGTGGCACGTCGAGGCGGACCGTTACCCGGTGACCGCGGGTGATCCGGATGAAGGGCGAGTCCGTCGATCGGCCGACGGCCATTCGGCCGAGGGCGCGAGCCCACTCGATGGCCCCACTCGCGGTCGACACGCCCACCTCCAGACAGCCGTCGTCGGGACGCGCGTCGTCGAAGGCGGGGATGCCCCCGGTGATCGTCCCGACGTTGCCGAAGAGCACACAGCTCGCTTCGCCATCGAACCAGGTCACCCCGTCGACCCGGATCCGGGTGTGCGTCAACTCGCCCCGGACGTGGCGCAGCCCCGTCCACACGTACGCCAGCCGCCCGAGTCGGCCCTTGAGTTCCCGGTCCGCCTCACGGATCAGGTCGCCGTCGAACCCGGCCCCGGCCATCACCGCGAAGTGCTCGCCGTTGAGCCGACCCAGATCGAGCCGACGCCGCCGACCGCACAGGCCGATCCGCACCGCCTCGGCGAGGTTCTCGGGGATGTCGACGTTGGCTGCGAGGAGGTTCGCGGTGCCGGCCGGCAGGATCGCCATCGGCGTCCCGGTGCCGGCGAGCGTGTCCGCACAGCGCTGCACCATGCCGTCCCCACCCCACACGAAGACCAGCTCGGCGTCCTTTTTCAGCGCCTTACTGACCTTCTTGCGGGCTTTACGGCTCTTGGACACCTCGTACCAGAGCACGTCCTCGACACCGGCGGCGGCCAGGGTCGCGCGCAGCTCATCGAGGCCGCCACCCAGGTTCTTACGGCGGTGGGCGACCACCGCGACCCGGCCCGGCCGCGTGACGGTTTCGGGCGGGGCTACGGCCGTGGCGCTTGTGCTCATGGCAACCGGTGATACCCAGCCGGCCGATCCGGTACGCCTCGGGGGTTGGCCCCGAGCGTCGCGACCGGGCGGCCTCCGTCGACGTCCCGGAGCGCGTTTCGGGCTGCGGGCGGAGGGGCATCCCATCCGCGCCCGCATTGCCTTGCGCATTCTCGAGGAGCAGCACATGAGCGATGACCAGCAGTCCGAGCCGCAACAGCGCCCGCCCGGCACCCTGGACGTGATGCGCCGCAAACCGGATCACGGTGAGGAGTCCTACCGCGGCTCGGGGCGCCTGACCGGCAAGAAGGCCATCATCACCGGCGGCGACAGCGGCATCGGCCGAGCGGTGGCGATCGCGTTCGCCCGCGAAGGTGCCGACGTGCTGATCTCCTACCTCAACGAGCACGAGGACGCCCACCAGACGGCGAAGCTCGTCCAGGAGGCCGGTCGCCGGGCGGTCCTCGTCACGGGCGACCTACGCGACGCCGCGCAGTGTCAGACCGTGGTGGACCAGGCCGTCGCCGAACTCGGCGGCATCGACATCCTCGTCAACAACGCGGCCTACCAGATGACCCACGAGACCGTCGAGGAGGTCACCGACGAGGAGTGGCAGCACACCTTCGACGTCAACATCACCGCCATGTTCCGGCTCGTCCGCGCCGCCCTCCCCCACCTCGGCCAGGGCGCGTCGATCATCAACACCAGCTCCATCAACTCCGACCAGCCACGCCCGACGCTCCTGCCCTACGCGACCACCAAGGGAGCGATCGCGAACTTCACGGCCGGGTTGGCGCAGATGCTCGGCGAACGCGGCATCCGGGTCAACAGCGTCGCCCCGGGCCCGATCTGGACCCCGCTGATCCCGTCCACCATGCCACCGGAGCAGGTCGAGCAGTTCGGCAAGAACACACCGCTGGGACGTCCCGGCCAGCCGAAGGAAGTCGCCCCCGCATACGTACTCCTCGCCTCCGACGAGGCCAGCTACATCTCCGGGGCGATCATCCCGGTCACCGGAGGCAAGCCGATCCTCTAACTTTGCCACCACCTTCCAGCGCGACCCTGATCGAGCGAGGCCTGACCGCAACGCCGCACTCAACCTGGCCCCTGGCGGGTGCGACTCGTGTCCTGGTCCAGGTTGTCGCCGTTCCGAATTCGTCGCGTTTGGCAAGGATCGTGCCTGGGCATCGAGGATGCATGTCCGATTTGCAGGAGTCGGAGCCGCAGCAGTCACCGCCGAGCACGCCGACGGCGGTGGCTGCCCAGCCCGATGACGGTTTGGACACCCACCGTCTGGGACGGCCCGGCCATCCCACGGGGGTCGCGCCGGCGTACGTGCTGCTCGCCTGCGACGAGGCCCGCTACAGCCCCGGCACCGGCAGCAAGCCCTTCCTCTAGTTGAACGGAGTCGACCATGCCCGCAGGATCCAGCCCCAAGCGGGAGCGCCAGTACGAACACATCAAGACCAGCGCCAAGAAGCGCGGCGAGTCCGCCAGCCGGGCCGAGGAGATCGCGGCGCGGACCGTGAACAAGGAACGTGCCCGCGCTGGCGAGTCACGCACCGCCAGCAACTCGTCCACCAAGGACGTGTCCTCGGGACACCGCGGCGGCAAGCGCTCCCACTCTGGCGCTCAGGGCCGCACCAAGGAGCAGCTCTACAACGAGGCCAAGAAGCGCAACATCAAGGGACGTTCGAGCATGACGAAGGCCCAACTGGAACGCGCTCTGTCCTGATCGCGAGCACAAAGGTCCGCGCCAAGTCAGTGCCGAACGAACAACCGGCATCCTGATCTTGAAGGTGGTAGACCCGAGCACGGGGACGGCATCTCGTCGCATCGATGCCCTACGAAGCTTCGGTGACCCGGTCGATCGGGGCTTGGGCCACGTGGCGGGTGAGCACCTCGAAGTGGCCGGTCGTGCGGACGCGCCGCCGGCATGGGCCGGTCACCGGTGGATAGGCTCTTCCCGTCCTGCCGCGCACGGGTCGTGCCTCCCTCCCCGCACGGGACGCGGGATGCCGACGGAGGAATTCGATGACGGAACGAGAGCTCCCCGCGCTGACCCGCGCCGAGCAGGAACTCGTGGACCGCTACCTGCGCATCATCGACCTGGTGGCCCGCCTCAACCCGGCTCGGGACAGCGGTCACTTCGACGCACGGGGTTGCGTCCTTGCCGCGCAGGCGCTGGTTGCGGAGGCCAGGGCGATCGGCGTGGCGGCGGAAACCATGCTCGAACGCGGCGAGGACGAGTTGCACGCCGCGACGCTGGCCCGCGCGATGCGCGCCCTCGACGGCGAGCGCCGCATCGCGCGGCTACGGCTGCCCGAGA
This sequence comes from Micromonospora arborensis, assembly GCF_003205615.1. Lineage (GTDB taxonomy): Bacteria > Actinomycetota > Actinomycetes > Mycobacteriales > Micromonosporaceae > Micromonospora > Micromonospora arborensis. Next base: position 78,275 of record NZ_PYBV01000047.1, read on the forward strand.
ACTGAACGTCGCGCACCCGGAGAGGAGCGGGTTGCACGGGAAGAGGCAGCGGCTGGCCGTGGACTGACGAACGCGAAGGGTCACGGGACGCCGGATCGTCATCATCGACGGCCGGGGACGGTGCACACACCGCGTATACACACTATGTATAGTCGCCGACCATGTCCATTGGTCAGACCTTCCTGGGCCTGCTGGAGAGCAGCCCCCGGCACGGTTACGAGCTGAAACGGCTTTACGACGAGCGCTTCGGCCAGGGCCGGCCCCTGCACTACGGCCAGGTCTACGCGACCTTGGCCCGCCTTCTGAAGAGCGGCCTGGTAGAGGTCGACGGGGTAGAACCCGGTGCCGGCCCCGAGCGGAAGCGCTACGCCATCACGGCCGCCGGTGTCACCGACGTGGGGCAGTGGCTGGGTCAGCCCGAGAAACCGGACGTCTACCTGCAGAACATCCTCTACGCGAAGGTGGTGCTCGGCCTGCTCACCGGTCGTGACGCCACCGACATCCTGGACGTGCAACGCACCGCGCACTTGAAGGTCATGCGGGAACTGACCCGCCGCAAGACCAGCGGGGACCTTGCCGACGAGCTCATCTGCGACTTCGCGTTGTTCCATCTTGAGGCCGACCTGCGCTGGTTGGAACTGACTGCCGCTCGGCTCGATCAGCTCGCCGCGACACTGGCGGGCACCCAGACCGTGGGCGCTGGGACGCCCACCCACGACACCTCCGAACGGCGTGACGGGAGCCTGGCATGATCACGTCCAGCCCTGGTGAGCAGCCGCTGCTCTCCGGAATCGACCTGCGCAAGACCTACGGATCCACCCAGGCACTCAGCGGTGCCACGTTTCATGTCCGGGCCGGCGAGGTGGTCGCCATCATGGGCTCCTCCGGTTCCGGCAAGTCGACGCTGCTGCACTGTCTGGCCGGGATCGTCCGGCCAGACGGCGGCGAGGTCCACTACCAGGGCAGGCAGTTCGGCGCGATGTCCGACACCGAACGAAGCGCACTTCGGCGCGGCGACTTCGGCTTCGTCTTCCAGTTCGGCCAACTGGTGCCCGAACTGACCTGTGTGGAAAACGTCGCACTACCGTTGAGACTGAACGGATCACGCCGCCACGAGGCGGAACGCCGGGCAACGGAGTGGCTGGCCCGCCTCGAGGTCGCCGACGTGGCCGCGAAGCGCCCCGGTGAGATCTCCGGCGGCCAGGGGCAGCGGGTGGCTGTGGCCCGGGCCCTGGTGGCGGAGCCTCGGGTCGTCTTCGCCGACGAGCCGACTGGCGCCTTGGATTCACTCAATGGCGAGCGGGTGATGCGGCTGCTCACCGGGGCTGCCCGGCAGACCGGCGCCGCCGTGGTTCTGGTAACTCACGAGGCGCGCGTTGCCGCGTACGCCGATCGGGAAGTGGTGATGCGCGACGGTCACACCCGCGAGTCCCTGCTGGCGGAGCGGTGACCCCGCGGCGACGCGGCCCGAACTGGGCTGCGGACCTCGCCCTCGGCGCCCGGCTGGTCTTCGCCGGAGGCCGGCACGGTCTGCTCCGGACGTTGCTGACCGCGCTCGGCGTCGGCCTTGGCGTGGCGCTGCTGTTGGCCAGCACCTCGATCACCACCATGGTCCACGCCCGCTCGGAGCGGACCGCCGCACGCAACGACCAGCCCACCGGCAACCAGCCCGAGGCTTCGGAGCGGACCCTGCTGGTCGCCGAAACAGACACCGTCTTCCGAGACCGACAAATCCGCGGTCGCCTGCTACAGGCCGACGGTGCACACCCACCGGCACCACCGGGCGTGACCTCGGTGCCCCGGCCCGGACAACTGGTGGTCTCCCCCGCCCTGGCCAAACTGCTCAACTCGCCCGAGGGCGCGCTGCTGCGGCCCCGTCTCCACCAACAGATCGTCGGTACCATCGCCGACTCCGGGCTCGCCGGCCCGCACGAATACGCCTACTACCTCGGCACCGACCAACTCCACGACAGCCCTCGAACGCTGCGGATCGACCACTTCGGAGGCGGAGAACCCAGCACCGGACTCGACGCGGTGCTCGCGCTGCTGGTCCTCATCGCCTCCGTGGTGCTGCTCCTGCCCGTGGCCGTCTTCATCGCCGCCGCCGCACGGTTCGGCAGCGACACCCGCGATCGACGGTTGGCCGCGTTGCGGCTGATCGGCGCGGACGCCGCGATGACCCGCCGGGTCGCCGCCGGAGAGGCCCTGGTTGGGGCCATGTTCGGGCTGCTGGTCGGCGCGCTGATCTTCCTGCCGGCCCGGCACCTCGTGGAGACGGTCACCATTGCGGGGTTCAGCAGCTTTACCGAGGACCTGCAACCTGATCCCGTCCTCGCCACACTGCTCGTGCTGGCCGTGCCGGCCACCGCCGTCGGTGTCTCCCAGCTCACGCTCCGCCGGATCGTCGTCGAACCGCTTGGCGTCGTACGCCGCTCCGCCGGGCGCCGCCGGCGGTCGTGGTGGCGGTTGGCGCTGCCCGCCCTCGGTGCCCTGCTGCTGCTCCCCCTACGCGGCGGCATCGAGGGGGCCAGCGGTGCCTTCAACCAGGTCCGGGTGGCCGCCGGGGTGCTGCTGCTGCTCGCCGGATTGACCGCGCTGCTGCCCTGGCTGATCGAGACAGCGGTCCGACGGATACACGGCGGCCCGGTCTCTTGGCAACTCGCGATCCGGCGACTACAACTCGACAGTGAAAGCTCGGCGCGGCTGGTCAGCGGAGTCGCGGTAGCGGTGGCCGGCGGTGTCGCGCTGCAGATGCTCTTCACCGGTGTCCAACACGGCTACGTACACGCCACCGACCAGGATGTGTCCCGGGCTCAAGCACAGGTGATGGTGCCCGGCACGCTGACCGGGACGAACGCCGGTCAACTGGTCGCACGATTTCGGGCGGCGCCGGGAGTCGAGGCGGTCGTCGGCGTCTTCGACACCACGATGTCGCCGGTCGGCGTGCCGGCCGACGACCACGGCGAACGGCCGAGGCTCCTGCTACGCATCGGCGAGTGCGCGACCTTACGGGAGCTGGCCACCCTCGACCGGTGCACGGACGGCGATGCCTTCAACGCCGTCGACGCCCAGTCGACGGAGCAGACCGCACCGGACCTGCCGGGCCGCGGCGGAGAGCTGGAAATTGGCGGCGAGGACGGGGCCAACAGTGTTCGGTGGCGCCTACCGTCAGCCCTGCCGACCGTTCCGATCCGGGACGATCCCGGCGGCGGTCGAGCCAGCGCCATCCTCGCCACCCCGGGCGCACTGGACCTCCCCGCCCTACGGGGACTGGAAGCGAGGATCTTCCTCAACCTTGACCGTGCCCGCCCCGACAGCATCGAGCAAGCCCGCAACGTAGCCGCCGGCATCGATCCCAGCGCGCAGGTCCAGATATTGCAGGCGGTCCAGGAATCTGAACGATTCGGCCAGATCCGTCGGGGCCTCTTCGCGGGTGTGACAGCCACCCTGCTGCTGCTCGGCGCGAGCCTGCTCGTCGGCATCCTGGACCAGCTGAGGGAACGGCGCCGCACGCTCGCGGCGTTGGTCGCGTTCGGCACCCGCCGCACCACCCTGTCCTGGTCGATCCTCTGGCAGACCACCGTGCCGGTGCTGCTCGGCCTGGCCCTGGCTCTGGCCCTCGGCACTACCCTGGGCGCACTCCTACTGGTCATGGCCGGCGAACCCGCACGTCTGGACTGGAACAGCATCGCCGGCATGTGCGCCGCCGCCGCAGCCGTCGTGCTTCTGGTGACGGCGGCAAGCCTGCCGGTGCTGTGGCGGCTGCTGCGCTTCAGCAACCTCCGCACCGAGTAGCCGGTGGGACCTTCCTGCCGTCCTGTGCGGCAGGAAGGACCCACCCAGAGGGCAATTGACGCCGCGACGGCAGTTCGCACCTCTCCGTGTCGTGCAATGCATCGACGTGCCGTGAGAGGTACCCCACGTCGGAAGGCGCGTCACTGTTGATCTCGCTCCTGACGTGCCGTCGGTGCTGTGCCGGCGTCTAGGCTGCCTGGGTGGCTGATGGCGAGCTGGTGACGAACGACGAGCGGCTGCGACGTATCGAGGCGATCACCGACGCCGCGCTGTCGGGGCTGAACATCGCCGAGTTGCTCGACGAGCTACTTGAACGGGTCCGGGACCTACTCAAGGTCGATACCGCCACCATCCTCCTGCTGGACGACCACACCGGCGAGCTTGTCGCGACAGCGGCCAAGGGCCTGGAGGAGGAAGTGCGCCGCGGTTTCCGCATCCGGGTCGGACGCGGCTTCGCCGGCCGAGTAGCGGCGACACGAGCGCCGGTCACGATCCACGACGTGACGCCCGACGACGTGGTCAATCCCGTGCTGCTCGCCACGGGCATACGTGCCCTGCTGGGCGTACCCATGCTCGTCAACGGCGACCTCGTCGGCGTCCTACACGTCGGCTCCCTGAGCCTGCGTCAGTTCGGTCCCGACGACGTGCAGCTGTTACAGCTCGTTGCCGATCGCGCCAGCCTCGCAGGTCAGGCCCACGCGCAGGTCCTCGACCGGCAGGCAGCGCTCGCCCTGCAACACAGCCTCCTACCAGGCCGGCTACCCGACGTTCCGGGTCTGGACCTGGCCGCCCGGTACGCACCCGGCCACGACCTGGGCATCGGTGGCGACTGGTACGACGTGTTCACGTTGCCCTCGGGCTGGCTGGGCGCCGTCATCGGCGACGTCTCCGGCCACGGCCTGCCATCCGCCGTCATCATGGGACGCATCCGCAGCGCGCTACGCGCCTACGCCCTCGATTCCGACGACCCCGCCCAAGCGCTGACCTCCCTCGACCGCAAGATCCACCATTTCGAGGCAGGTACCCTCACCACCGCCGTCTACGCCCTGATCGCACCCGACCGCGCGAGGGTCCACCTCTCCTGCGCGGGCCATCTACCACCGCTGCTGGCTGTCCCCGGCCATCCCACCCAGCCCGTCAACCTGACGGTGGACCGGCCACTCGGTGTGGGCCGACCAGTGACCAATCGCCGCACCACCGTTCTGGACCTACCGCCGGGTGCGGCGCTCGTCTTCTACACCGACGGACTGGTCGAACGCCGCAGCGAACTCATCGACACCGGCATCGAGCGCCTCGCCGACGCCGTGCTGTCCGGGCCGGCCGAGACGTTATGCGACCACATCATGGCCACCACCGCCGAGGAGCACCCTAACGACGACATCGCCCTACTGATCATCCGCCGCCAACCAGCATCGGACTAAGCCGGTATACCTCGCTGCTGAAGGTTGTCGGTGATCTCGGCCAGGCGGGTGGCGATCCAGGGCGCGAAGAACGTGGTGCAGGCCGTGGAGGTACCACCGCCGGTGTCACCCTCCGTGACCCGGACACCGTCCGCATGCTCAGCAATGTGGGGGCACCGGGTACATCGGGCGCCTGGTCGAACTGAAGTAACCGCTGACACGGCGGTCGGACACAAAAACCGGCATTCCGGAAAAACCACCGTATTAGGTGCGTAACGTGCCGAACATGGTCTCTCGCACATGGCGTAACCTGTTGTTCACAGCGCTCGGGGTGGGCATGCTCGCCGGTGCCGGTCAACTCGGCATCGCGTTCAGCTTCGGCATCGTCCAGCTCACCGGCGCCTCCACCAGCGCCGCCGTCAACCAGTGGCCTGCCCAGCTCGTCTGGGTGGGCTGGTTCGCGGCACACGCCGCCGTAGCCGGCACCGTCGTCGCCGCACGCCTGGCCCGCCGGTTCGGGATGCTGGGGAGCACGGGCAGACTGGTGGCCATCGCCGCCGCCGCCGCGCTGGGCGCCACCGTCGTGGCGCCGCTCTGCGTCCGGCCGGCCCTGGCCGCCGAGCGCTTCTCTGTGGACCCGATCTGGGCCGTCGGCATCTGCGCGACCCTCGGCGCGCTGGTCGGCGCGGGTGCCGCGATCGCCGTACTGGTGAAGCCGCCGCTGGGTTGGAACATGGCGGCAGTGGGCGGCGTGATTTGGCTGCTGGCGCTCGTTTCGGTCGCCCCGTCGCTCGCAACCGCCGGGCCGTTGCCCGCCGTACGGCTCGGTGTGCTGGAGCCGGCCGGGCTCGACGCCGACGCGGCACACCGGCTGGCGATCCTGATTCTGCCGGCGGTTGCCCTGCTCATCGGAGCGGCGACCGGCGGGCTGGCCCGATGGCGCGGGCATCAGCCGCTGGTCAACGGCATGACCGGCACGGCCGGCCCGGTGCTGGTCGCGTTCACCTATCTGGCCGCCGGTCCCGGCGACGCCGTCGACCGGTACCAGATCACGCCGTACTACGGGGCTCTGCTCGCCGTCGCCGCCGGTGTGCTCGGTTCGGCCGCCGCCGCGTTGTTCCGCTGGCCGCTCCTGCCGCGCACCGCCGAAGCGCGGGTCGCCGAGCCAACCGACATCCTCCGTCCGCTGTCCGCCGGCCTCGCCGTGCGGCAGGCCGTTGGTGGTACGACCGACGAGCGGAAGCCCGTCGACCTGGCCGGCACGGGGCCGGTCGCCGGCGCGGCTGTAGCGAACTTCCCGACCGCAGCCGAACCGCTGGGCTTCGGTGCACCGGCTGGGGACCGGGACGCCAGCGCCGCACCGCCTGTTACCGCGGTATCGGCCGCACCCGCCGACCTCGCCACACCGGCCGACCTCGACGACACCTCGGAGACATCGGAACCGGCCCGCGCGACGGCGGCCCACCTTCCCGCGGGACCCGGCGGGAACGGCTCCGGGACCACGGGGGCCGAGGCCGAGGCCAACCCCGAAGGGATACCGCCCGGCGGGGCCCTCGTCGCCCCGGGGACCATCCGGATGCACCAGCCGCCGAGGACCGACCGGACGCGGGTTCAGGCGACCTGGCCGGTCGTTCCGGCGCGGCGGGTGCCGCCCTCGACCGAGCCCGCTCCGGGCGCCGAGGAGACCCAGTCAGCCGGCACGCAAGAGCGGCCCGAACCGGCGCTCCCACCTCGGCACCGGCCGCCCGTGCCCAACCTGGACCGGGCCGCGAACTGGGATGCCCTCGCGACCGCCCAGCGCGCCGGACCCCCGCCCACGAACGGTGCCGCACCGGCCCACCCCGCCAGGACCGGCCCGGTCCCCGCGCCGGCCGACCCGGGATCCGTCGTCGAGACGGGACGGGCCGGCGGGCGGCTGGGCCTGTTCCGGCGCAACAAGTCCCGGGCCGATGGGAACGGCGCGGGCACCCCGGCCGACGGCGAGCCGCTGCCGAGGCAGGACGCGGAGTTCGTCGAATGGGTGACCCGGCTGGGCAGTCCGGTGGCGGACAACGAGCTGGGTCAGGCAGGCGGTCTCCGGTCACTCCGCTCCACCGGCAGCCACCACAGCGACCGTTAGGAGTTCTCAGTACTCCAGCCGCACCTGGTGGAGTTGGAGTCTTCGCTCGTAGTGGGCTGTTCTGGCGCATCCCGCAGGCGCCTCGGTCGGAAGCCGGTGCGTCGACGGTGGTGCCGACGCGCCTTTCGTCCTACCTTTGCTGCGACTTTTGTCGGGATTGATGGGATCTCAGGCTTCAGCACAAGATAGATAACTCGAAATCCTTGACTCAGTGCCCGCGTTGCCGGTTAATCACATCTATGTGTCGGCTGTGTTTACCCTCGCGGGTGGCCGACGACGTCGGCGGATCGTCGAATCGATTCGACTACCGTCGGCAACGAAGCCTTGACCCGGAGTCGTAAGACTGTCGGTGAGTCACAGGAGGTAACCGTGCATCGTACGAACGTCCGCTGGGGTGGCCGATTGTCGGCGTCGGTCAGAGGGCTGGCCGCGACCGTGGCGCTCGGCCTGACCCTGACGCTGGGCGGCCTGCCCCTGGCGACCCCCGAGCCAGCCCTGGCCGCGCCGGTCGCGACCCAGAGCGTCGCGGCCGCCGGACTTGACGGTGTGGCGGCCGGGAACGCCGCGATCGCCTCGGTCGATCTGAGCGGGACGTGGAGCTTCACGCCCTCGGGTCGCGGAACGACCTCGATCACGGTGCCCGGTGGCGGCTGGTACAAGCAGGGCTTCACCGACGTGAACGAGGCGGTGTACTCGCGCAGCATCACCGTGCCGGACTCGGGGCAGCCGCAGTCGACCTGGATCGAGTTCGGCGCCGTCAACCACCAGGCGACGCTCTCCGTCGACGGCCGGGTGGTGGCGACCCAGACCACCGCGTTCACCCCGTCGAACTTCGACATCAGTAGCTATGCCGCACCGGGCACCACCCACACGATCAGCGTGCAGGTGAAGGGCCGCGGTGCGTTGCGGTCGTCCGACGGCAAGTACCTGGTCCCCATCGCGGCCGACTGGTCCGAGGCGATACCGCAGGGCATCTACCGGTCCGCGTCCCTGCGGGTGTACCCGGCGGTGTATGTCAGCGACACGTTCGTCCGCACCTCGGTGGCGAACCGCACCCTCAGCTACGACGTGTCGGTGACCAACTCCTCGTCCGCGAGCAGAACGGTCACCCTGAACGGATCGATCACGTCCGACGGCGCTGGCTCTTTCAGCTACCCGCAACTGCCGCAGCAGACCGTGACGGTGGCGGCCCGTTCGACGGCGAAGGTCACGGTGGGCCCCGTGGCGTGGAACCTCGGCGCCACCTCGTACTGGTGGCCCAATGTGCCGTACCGGTCCGGGTACCGGGCCCAACTGCACCGCCTGGCGATCCGCGCCACCGCTGACGACGGCCGCACCAGTGACGCCACGTACCGCTTCGGGTTCCGGGAGAGCACGCAGAACGGCGAGTACTACTACCTCAACGGCGCGCGGGTGAACTTCCGTGGCGACAGCCTGCAGGGTGCCGACTACGACCGGATCAACAACGGCGGCAAGGGCGACGCGTACGACACCCTGCCCGGGTTCCTGCCGCCGTCGTCCGGCAACGGCGGCTGGCCCGCGGCGGTGAACAACTACCAGCGGCTCAACTACAACGTGGTACGCATGCACATGGAACCGGCCAGCCCGTACATGCTCGACGTGGCCGACGAGATGGGCCTGATGGTCATCGACGAGACCGCCATCCGCAGTGGTTCCCAGGACTTCGTGTCCGGACGCAACAACATGGTGGCCCACGCTCGTGCACTGACCCTGCGCGACCGCAACCATCCGGCGATCATCCGCTGGAGCCAGATCAACGAGCCCAGCTCCAACAACAACGACTCGCAGCAGTTCCAACAGGACCTGTACGCGGCGATGAACGGCAACGACGGCACCCGGCCGATCAGCATCGACGCCGGCCCAGGTGCCGACTCGCCCAGCCGGTACCCAGCCATGAACTACTCCAACTTCGCCATCTTCGCGCACTACCTGGACGGCGTCGGCCGGTACGGCGAGGCCCTGAATCGCCATTCCGGGCGCCCGGACGGCGAAGGCGAGTACATCTGGCCTGCCTGCAGCACCAAGCAGGGCTTCACGTGGTTCGCCACCGCAACCGCTGCCAAGCGCGGCAAGGACGCCAGCGACCTGCGTCCGTACACGCTGCTGTCCGCCTGGGCCAGCGTCGTGCCCGGCGTGCGAACCACCGACTTCACCACGGAGGAGAACACTCGCCCGGTCTACGGCGCGGACAACCTGCCCGACCCCTGGAGCAACGCACAGATCCAGCGTGTGCAGGCGGCGTTCAACCCGGTGGCCGCGATCGACCTCCCGTACTGGTCCGCCTCCGGCAATTCGGACTCGAACGGCAACTTCCCGCTGGCGCAGGCCGTGCCCACCTACGCCCGTAACGCCACGGTGACCCGCAACATCACCGTGTTCAACGACGACCTCACCAACACGGCGGTGGGTTTCACCTGGACCGCCCGGCT
>NZ_PYBV01000048.1 GCF_003205615.1 Micromonospora arborensis
CAAACGGCGGCACCAACCAGATGTGGTACCTGCGGCCCACCGGTGACGGCTACTACACCATCGTCAGCCGCAGCAGTGGACTACTGGCCGACGTCTACGGCGCGGCGACCACTGACGGGACGCAGGTCGTGCAGTGGACCGCCACCGGCGGCACCAACCAACAGTGGCAGTTCGTACCCGCCTGACCAGTAGCAGAGGTGAGTGCCAAGTTCGGCCGCCGGTAACGGGCTGCCGATTGTCGCGCCGACTCGGGGGCACGGTTTGTGCGCCCGAGTCGGCCGCGATCCAATCACGGTGGGCACGAGCTACCGATCCGGGCAGGCGCGGATCCGGTCCGCTCGCTACCCGTACGTGATCCAGGCCCGAGGCGTCGCGGCTGAGTGCACGAACGGTCGAACGTGTACTGGCAGACGTTGCGCTTCTTGTAGATCACCTTGTCGAAGGCGGGCGGTCGCCCGCCGGTGCTGCCTTTGGCGGCCCGGCGGGCGCCCTGGTCCGAGCGTTCGGGGATGACGTGCCGGATCCCTCGCTGCCGCAGAGTTCGACGCGTCGGGTCATGCGCGTAGCCTCTGTCGGCGATCAGCACCTCGACGCGCTGCCGGGTCGTCCGGCTCCGGGCTCGCTGGCGGCCGCGTCGGCTTCCCCCCGATCGCTCGCAATCGGAATGGCAAGGGACGGTCAGGGGACAAGGGCTACGAAGCGGAGGCCCGTCGTCCGCTCTGCAAGGTCGAGGGCGGCGGGTGGGTCGTCCAGGCCGACCGTCAACAGCTCCACCGCGGAAAGATCCAGCAGACCGGAGCGGACCAGGTTCCACACTGTGGTCACCGTTTCGTCGTCGCTCATCCAGGAGCCGCGCAGATTGAGCCGGCGGTGCATCAGGTCGCCGTACGGAATCGTGAGGTTCTGTCGTACGCCGCCGATGAGCACAAGGGTGCCGTGCCTCCGCAAGCTGTCGTAGGCGGCCATGGTCGCGTCTGCCGTCGGCGTGGCGCCGAGGGTGTCCAGGGCCACGTCCACCGGGCCGATCGCTGCCGCGTCCGTCGCACGGTCACCGGTCAGCTGGTGGGTGCGTACGCGGGGGGCGAGCTCGGCCAGCCGACCGAGCGCCTCGGAGTTACGGCCCACCGCCGTCACCGTCGCCGCGCCTTCCGCCAACGCCACCAGCACCGCCGCGCCACCCAGCTGACCCGTCGCGCCGATCACCGCAACGTCGCGACCGGCCAGCGGGCCGGCGGCGTGCAGGCCCGTGGCGGCGATGCAGAGCCACGGCAGGAACGACAGGCGGGCCGGTTCCGGATAGTCTTCGGCGCCGGGCAACTTGACCATTGTTTCCTTCGCGCACAGCGCGCGCTCGGCGAAGACGCCGTCATGCCACACCGTACGCATGCGTTCCGTGCGCGCGCTGCCCACGCCAGAGCCGCCCAGGCCGACCCAGCCGACCAGGATCTCGTCGGCGCCGCCCGCGTCGAGCAGCGCCGTGTCCAGCACGATGTCGCCGGGGGCCACGTGGAACACGTCGGGCGCGACGTCGGTCACCCGAGCGATGCAGGAGGGGCCCAAGGTCAGCGGGATGGGCAAGCCGCCGCGGTTTCCTCTCACCACCGCTTTCGTGTACGCCGGAAGATGCGCGGCGAGCACCTCCACGAGCACGCCACCGCCTTGGAGCGCCGGCTCGGGAACCTCCGAGAGGCGCACGTCATCGTCTTGTGAAGCAACAGTCCAAGCTCGCATGGATCAAGCGTCGCAGTTCGCTAAGGTAGTATCCAGAGTCGCGTTATTCTGGTACTGGAGGTTCTAGGGTGAGTCTCGAGCTGGGCGCGTTCCTGCGTAGTCGCCGCGAGCGGGTAACCCCAGCCGACGCGGGCTTGCCGGTTACCGGGCGCCGCCGCACGCCCGGGTTGCGTCGCGAGGAACTGGCCCTGCTGGCCGGCATCAGCGCCACCTGGCTCACCTATCTGGAGCAGGGTCGCGACGTACGCCCCTCCGGCCAGGTGCTCGACGCTCTGGCGCGGGCGTTGCGGCTCACCGCCGCCGAGCAGGAGCACCTGCGCCGCCTGGCCGGTGGGGACGCAACCCCTGAGCAGGACGCCCCTGAGGAGGTCGGACCCGAGGTCGCGGGCGTCCCGGCGTTGCTGGGCGACAATCCCGCGTACGTCACCGGCATCTGTTACGACCTGCTTGCGATCAACGACGCCGCCGCGGAGCTGTTCGGTGGCACCGGGCCGGGCGGCAACGTCGTGCGGTGGATGTTCACCGAGCGCGCCGCTCGCGAGATCCTGGTCGATTGGGAGCGGGAGGCGCGCGACATCCTGGGCCGGCTACGGGCGATCGCGGGGCGGCATCCCGGCCACCCGCGCGTGACCCGGCTCGTAGCCGAGCTGAGCGAGGCCAGCCCCGAAGTACGCGAGTGGTGGCCGCAGTACGACATCCAATTCAGTCACGCGGGCCGCAAGCGCTTCCGGCATCCCCGGCTGGGTGTGATCACCGTGTCGCACACCGCGTTCCACGTCGCCGAGCGGCCCGAGCAGACACTGGTGGTCTACCACCTGCCGGGCAGCGCAGGTCCCCTGCCCGGCTACCCCTGAGCCGCCTGGGCAGGGCCATCGTGGATCACGCTGTGGAGGGGGCGGGCCGCCGCCGTGCTCACCACGCACCGGAAGGCGTTGTCAACGCGGACCACCCAGATTCGCGGCGGGGCTCCTCGATCGTTGCCGCTGCACCCGTAGCAACGCGGCGGCGGGTGCCGGCGGCCCGGGACGGCCGCGGGCCCCGCGGGCCGGGGGCCGACCCTCCTGGGTCCGGCGTGAGCGCACGGCGCGGCCGGTGCCGTCGTGGCTCGCCCGTCCAGCCGGCTTCCAACGCCTCTCGAGCGCTGATAGCGACCGTTGACGGGAGCCGAGGAGGTAGCTGTGCGGATCATCGACCTGTCGTCCCCGATCGACGCGGCCGCGTACGAGCCGGATCCGGTCAGGCACGAGGTGCTCAGCCCCAGGGAGGGCGCCCTGCACATGAGTTCGGAGATGCGCGAGCACTTCGGGATTGAGTTCGACCCGGACATCTTGCCCGACGGCGAGTTCCTCTCGCTGGACCGGCTCAGCCTGACGAGTCACACCGGGACGCACGTCGACGCCCCGTCGCACTACGGCTCCCGTGCCGGATACGGCACCGGAGTGCCCCGGCACATCGATCAGCTGCCGCTGGAATGGTTCCACCGGCCGGGCCTGGTGCTGAACGTGGCCGCCGAAGAGCCCGGCGTGGTCGGCGCTGCCGAGTTGGAGAAAGAGTTCGCCCGGATCGGGCGCACACCGCAGCCGCAGGACATCGTGCTGCTGCGCACTGGTGCGAGCGCGTGGGCCGGAACGCCGCGCTACTTCACAGACTTCGTCGGGCTCGACGGGCCCGCCGTGCACCTGCTCCTCGACGCCGGGGTACGGGTGATCGGCACCGACGCGTTCAGCCTGGACGCCCCGTTCACGAACATCCTCGCCCGCTGGCAGTCCACCGGTGACCGATCGGTGCTCTGGCCCGCTCACTTCGCGGGACGGGACCGGGAGTACTGCCAGGTCGAGCGCCTGGCAAACCTGGAATCCCTGCCTCCGTACGGCTTCGAGGTCGTCTGCTTCCCGATTCGAGTGGCCGGCGCGGGCGCCGGATGGACCAGGGCCGTCGCCCTCCTCGACGACTGATGCTCGCCCACGACCGGAATAGGACCTGACATGAAGGTGCAGTCCGAACTGGTGGACTCGATCGTCCGTACCGGGACGACCGACCCGGACTCGGTGGCCATGGTCTGGCGGGCCCGGGAGATCAATTACGGGATGCTGCTGGACCTGGCGGCGCAGGCCCGGGACCGGGTGACCGCGCTCGACCTGGACGACGGCGAGCCGGTGGGTCTGCTCGCGGACAAGTCACCGGAGGCTGTGGCGCTGATTCTCGGCGTGCTCCAGGCGGGGCGGCCGTTCCTGTTGCCCGCGCCGAACCTGCCGTCGGCCACCCTCCGCGAGCTGTTTGGTCAGGCGGGCTGCCGGCAGGTGCTGTCACCGCAGGACACGCTGCGAATCCCCGGTGTCGCTGCTGGACGGGCGCCGGCCGGTACCTCGTTCATGCTGACTACCTCCGGCTCGACCGGCCTGCCCAAGGTGGTGCCGCTCGGAGTCGACGCGGTCGATCGTTTCGTCGCCTGGGCGTCCGACCGGTTCGGCATCGGCCCCGGAGTCCGGGTGCTCAACTACGCCCCGCTCAACTTCGACCTGTGCCTGTTGGATGTCTGGACCACGTTGGGTCGAGGCGGCACGGTGGTGCTGGTCGACCCGGACGAGGCGCTGCGGGCCGGCGCCCTGGCAACCCTGCTGGCCCGGGAACGGGTGTCGGTGGTCCAGGCCGTACCGATGTTGTTCGGCCTGCTCGCCGGCCCCGATTCCGACGCCGCGTCCCCGGACATCGCGGGTGCGAGGCAGGCGTCCGATGCGGTGCCCCGGGTCTACCCGGACGTCACGCAGGTCGTGTTCACCGGCGATGCGATGCCGACCCAGGTGCTGCGCCGGCTGCCTGCCGTATTCCCCTCGGCCCGCCTCTACAACCTCTACGGCTGTACGGAGACCAACGACAGCTTCCTCTGCGAGATTGACCGAGACGGCCCGTTCGATGGGCCTGTGCCGCTCGGCCAGCCGCTGCCCGGGGTCGACGCGGCCGTCGTCGCGCCCGACGGCACGATCGTCACCGGACCGGGGGACGGGGAACTGTGGGTGCGTACCCCCTTCCAGAGCAGCGGCTACCTGGGTGCAGCCGCAGGCAGCGGCCGGTTCGGCCCGGACCCGTCCGGACGCCCCGGCCCGGCCTGGTACCGCAGTGGCGATCTGGTGCGTCGAGATGCCGACGGCCGGCTGTTCCTCTGCGGCCGGGACGACCACCGGGTCAAGGTACGCGGGGTCGGGGTGGATCTGTCCGAGGTGGAGCAGGCGCTCCTCGCGCACCCGGACGCCGCCGACGCGGTGGTGCTCGCCGTGCCCGACGCGCTGGTGGGCTCCCGGCTACACGCCGTGGTCCGGCGGGCCCCCGGCAGCGCCCTCAACAGCCTGACCCTGCGCCAGCACTCCGCGGGAGCGTTGCCGCGCGGCGCCATCCCGGAGACGGTCCGTGTCGTGGACGCGCCGTTGCCGCGGACCTCCACCGGCAAGGTCGACCGCCTTGCCGTACGGCAGGCACACCTCGCCAGCAGCTTCCCGGAAGGAGTCTGAGTTGCAGCACGCACGGGTCATCACGCAGTTCGTCGTCGAGGAGTTCCTGCCGGACATGTCCCCCGGCGACGTGGACGTCGATCTCGACCTCATCGACAACGGGATCATTGACAGCCTCGGCCTGCTCAAGGTGATCGCCTGGCTGGAGGATCGGTTCGGGATCGCCGCCGACGATCTGGAGCTGTCCCCGGAGCAGTTTCGGTCGATCCGGTCGATCGACACGTTCGTGGCGCTGACAGCCACGCACTCGGTTGAGGCGTCCTAGTCGTGCACCAGGTGATCGCTGCCCTGCTCGCCCCTCGTCAGCCGATCGACCTGCCCGGCTGGCGCTCCTTCTGGGACGGCCTGCACGCGGGTGAGATCCGGCGGGGGGAGGCGGTGGCCCTGCTGACCTCCCTGGCTACCTGTCCACCGGACGTGGGGACCGTGGAGGCGATGCTCGCCTCGCTCGACGAGCGCCGTCTCGCACCGCCGGTGCAATACGACGAGAGCGTCAACATCGTGGGCACCGGTGGAGGGCCTCGTACCTTCAACATCTCCACCGCGGCAGCCTTCGTCGGAGCGGCGTCCGGGCTGCGGGTGATCAAGACGGGTGCCCGGGCGTACAGCGGCGGCCGGGGCTCCTTCGACCTGCTGGAGCAACTCGGCATCCCGCTCAGCAACGCGTACGAGGAGACCGGTGAGACGCTCGACCGGTTCGGGCTGGCCTTCGCCGGCTACTTTGTCTACCCGCCGGAAGTGTCCCTGCTGGCTCGGGCGATCTTTCCGATGCGGATGCGGGAAATCGGCCGATTCGTCAACGTCCTCGGCCCGGTCCTCGCGGCGGCGCCGGTGACCGCTCAGCTGACCGGGGTCTCAGACCACGGGCTGCTGCCGACCCTGCGCCGACTGGCGGTGGCCCTCGGTAAGCCTCGAATCTGGTTCTGCACGAACGCCCTGGGCGCTGACGAGCTGACCGGATTCGCCGACGACCTGCTGTACACCGCCGACGGCGGACCGCCCGTACGCCTGGCCGACATCGGCCTGGCCGAGCGGCCCGGCACGCTCGCGGACCTGCACCCGGCGCCGCCCGGGACGGACCTGGTGGCGGATTTCCTCGATGTGTTGGCCGGACGGCGCGGCGAGGTCGCGACGCGGGCGGTCTGCCTGAACGCGGCGGCGCTGCGGGTCGCCCTCGATCCGGTGACAGGCTGGCCGGAGGCGATGGCGCGGGCCGAGGAGGCCATCCGGTCCGGGGCGGCGCTGGAGCTGGTCGGACGGATGCGTGACGCCGCGCCACTTGCGGCGCGGCCGAGGGTGCGCCGCGGTGGCTGAGTTCTTCACCGCCCGCAGCGGCGACGGTCCCGGGTTGGCGGTGTTTGTCACCGGCGGTGACCCGCCCCCGAACCGGCTCGCCGAACTGGCGATCCTGCTCGACGAGCGCGGCGTCGATTGCCTGGAGTTGGCGGTGCCGTTTCCCGGCTCGGTCACCGACGGTCCGGTGCTGCGCCGCTCAGCCCAGCGGGCGCTGCGTCGCGGCACCGACCTCGCCGAGGTGCTGGCATTCGTCGCGCAGATCCGACCGCGGCTCCGCCGTCTGCGGATCGCCCTGCTGGCCGACTGGAGCCACAGTGTGCGACCGATGGGCGACGCCGAGTTCGTTCGGCGGGTGGCCGATTCGGGGGCCGACGGTCTGCTGGTGCACGCTCTGCCGCCGCGTCTGCGCGAACGCCACCTGGCCCAGGCCGTCGACGTCGGCCTGCCGGTGGTCACCACCTGCTACGCGACCTCACCACCAGCGGTACGTGCCGTGGCGGCACGGGACGCCACAGCATACGTCTATGTCGTCGCCGCCTACGGGCGTAGCGGGACCGCTCCGGCGGGCGGCTACGCCGGGTTGGGCTCGGTGGTCGCCGCCGTCCGCGCGGGCAGCCGCGTGCCGGTCGCCGTCGGCTTCGGGGTACGCACCCGCGCCGATCTCCTTCAGATCCGCGCGATCGGCGCGGACGCCGCCGTCGTCGGCACAGCCGCCGTGCAGGCCATCGAGCGGGCCGAACGGACTGGCCAGGACCTGCTGGCCGGGTTCGACACATTCCTGCGATCAATGGGGATCGTCGACCAATTGTCAGAAGAAGGGACCCATCGGTGATTATCAGGGAACTGGACGACGTGACCACTGTCGACTGGGGCAACGGCCTCAGCCGACGGTTCCTCCTCGAGTCGGACGGAATGGGCTACTCCATCACCGACACCACCGTCCGTGCCGGCACGATGGCTCGGCTGGAGTATCGCCGGCACCTGGAGGCCTGCTACTGCCTCGAGGGTGAGGGCAGTGTCATCGACCTGGCGGGTAACACCTACCCGATCCGACCGGGCGTGCTGTACGCCCTGGACAAGCACGATCCGCACTGCCTGGTGGCAGGGCCGCACGGCGACCTGCGTCTGGTGTGCGTGTTCAGCCCGGCCCTGAGAGGGGACGAGCAGCACAACATCGATCCCGAGGGCTTCTCGCAGTACTGATCCGTAGTAACGACCTCATTGGAGTCGGCAAGTGATCACTTGGACCGCTGACCAGGACGCCCTGCGAAACGGTCTGGCTCCCTGGCTCCACGTGCTCAACGACGAGCACGTGGAGCTGGACGCCAGGGCAGAGTTTCCCCGCGAGAAGTGGGCGGTGCTCCGACGCGCCGGGCTGCTGGGTCTGCCGGTACAGGAGCGCTGGGGCGGTCTTGGCCAGGACCTGCTCACCACCATGTACGTCCTGGAGGGTCTCGGTGAGGGTTGCCGGGACGCCGGACTCAACTTCTCTGTGTCGACCCACCTGGCGAGCACCGCCATCGCGGTGCAGCGTTTCGCCTCGGCAGCCCTGAAGGACCGCTATCTGCCGGAGGTCGCCTCCGGTGCTCTGATCGGCGCGCATGCGATCACCGAGCCGGACAGCGGTTCGGACGCGCTGGCGATGCGTACCCGCGCCGTCCGCGACGGCGATCATTTCGTGTTGTCCGGTCAGAAGGCCTTCGTCAGTAACGGCCCCGTGGCCGACCTGATCGTGGTGTATGCCCGTACCGGGGAGCCCGGCAGCCCACTGGGGATCACCGCCTTCCTCGTCGAGCGAGAAACCCCAGGCCTGGTCGTGGGACCGCCGACGGCCAAGATGGGCCTGCGCACCTCGCCGTTCGGTGAGCTGTACCTCGACGGGTGCCGGGTGCCAGCAGCCAACGTGGTGGGCAGGGTCGGCGGCGGGTTTCTGGTGCTCGACCACGTGATGAAGTGGGAGATCCTCTGCGGCTTCGCGATCAACGCGGGGGAGATGCGGAACCGCGTCGACCGGTGCCGGGAGTACGCCCGCACGCGCAACCAGTTCGGTAGCCCGATCGCGAAGTTCCAAGCGGTCGCACACCGGATCGTCGACATGGAGATCGGCGTGCGTACCGCCCGCGCTGCTCTCTACGGTGCGGCAAGCCGGATGGTCGCGGGTGCGAACGTCACGATGGACGTCGCCGTGGCGAAGGTGGTGACCAGTGAGGCGAACGTGGCCTCGGCGCTCGCCGCCGTACAGATCTTTGGTGGCAACGGATACACCACCGAGTACGGAGTCGAGAAGGAGCTGCGTAACGCGGTGGCCGGCACCATCTACTCCGGCACCTCGGAAATCCAGCGCAACCGCATCGCCGCCATGCTGGGGCTCTGACCCGTGGCGGTGGTCAAGATCTGTGGAGTCGAGTCCGGACGGGACGTCGATCTGCTGCGCGACTGCGGCGCCGACCTTGTCGGGGTGTGGTGCGGGGTGGCCGATGGGCCGCGGGACCTGTCGGTGGACCGCGCCGCCGCGCTGGTCGCTCGGGTCGGCGCAGCCTCCCCGATCCCGGTGCTCGTCACCACCCTCACCGACGAGCGCCGGCTGCGGAACGTGGTGGACCGCACCGGTGCCCGGTGGGTGCAGTTGCACGGCTGGCAACCACCCGCCCTGGTCCGCCGGCTCAAGGCCGAGCCGGGTCTTGTCGTGGTGAAAGTGCTGCACGTCGGCGAGGGCGGATGCCCGGAGCAGCGGATCATCCCGGCGTACGAGCGCGCCGGGACAGATCTGTTCCTGCTGGATGCTCTGGCCGCGGGCCGGGTGGGCAGCACCGGGACCATGGTCGGCGCGGCCGCCGCGCTCGCCGTCGTCGACCGGTGCACCCGGCCGTTCCTGCTTGCCGGAGGTATCTCCCCGACCAACCGTGCCGCGTGCGAGGCGGTCGTCTCCCACCCGCTCTACCACGGCGTCGACGTGGACGGCGCGGCCCGCGACCGTCGGGGCCGACTGGACGCCGAGCGGGTCGCCCAACTCATCAGTGCCTGGCGTTCGAGTGCAGCGGGGCCGGACGCCGACAACCCAGCCGACGACTGAGCAGGGGTCATCACCATGGATGCCACCTTTATGGACGCCCTCCGCCAGGCGGACCGTCCGGTCGTGATGGAGCTGAAGCGCCGCGACGGTGCCGGTGCCGACCTGTTCGGCGGCCGTTCGCTGCCCCGGATCGTCGCGGCCTACGAGCGGGCTGGTGCCCCCTGCCTGTCCGTGGTCACCGGTCACTGGTTCGGAGGCACCGAGGACATGCTGCGCGAGGTGCGTTCGCTGACCGGGCTTCCCCTGCTGCAGAAGGACTTCATCACCCGCCGACGGGATCTGGACCGAGCGGTGCGACTGGGCGCGTCGGCGGTGCTGCTGACCGCCCGGCTGCTCGCCCGGGCCAGCCTCGACATGCTGGTGACCGGGGCGCTGGAGCGAGGGCTCACGCCGTTCGTGGAGGTGGCGACGCCCGCCGACGTGCGGGCGGTGCCTCGGGCGGTCGACTGCGTCATAGCGGTGAGCAACGGCGACATCGCCAGCCGCGAGCGGGCTCCCGCCGACCTGAACCGCAGCGTGCGGCTGCTCAGTGAGGTGTCGGCCGCCGGGACGCCGTGCCCGGTCAGCGCAAGCGGCATAGCTGATCCGGCCGACGCGGCTCGCCTCCTCCGGCTTGGCTATCGGGGCCTGCTGATCGGCTCCGAACTGCTGCGCGCCGGCGACGAGTTGCCGGTCTGGCTGGCCGAATTCGATCGTCTCCGTCAGGCTGCCTGACGGCCCTACCGAGGCCCCGGCTGACAACTCGTGCTCCGCCGCCCGACCGATCGGACGGCGGAGCGGATCATGACGATCCGACTACGCGGGGCGCGCCTGTGCCCACTCGACTTCCCGCTTGATCCGGTTGTCCGCATCCACCCGAGGCGCGTTGCGCAGTGTGTTGGCGCCAGGCACGTTCAGCGCCGGATCGCCGGCGAGGATCGCCCGGTGCAGGTGCTGGAGGTCGTCGCACGGGTCCACGCCGAGCTCGTCGACGAGAGTTTCGCGGGCCCGCTGATAGGCGTCCAGCGCCTCGGAGCGCCGTCCGGCCCGGTACAGCGCCAGCATGAGCTTGCCCTGAAATCCTTCGTGGGTGGGCTGCCGGGCGGCCAGCCCGGTCAGCTCACCGAGGAGCTCGTGGTGGCGTCCCAGCCGGAGGTCCGCGTCCATACGTAGCTCCAGCGCGCTCTTGCAGATCTCGTCGAGGCGCAACGCCTCCACCTGGAGGAGAGGGCCGGGATTGATGTCGACGAGCGCCGGCCCCTGCCAGAGGGCGAGGGCTTCGCGCAGAGTCCGTACGGCGGTGACGACCTCGCCCCGTTCCAGCTCTGCCCTCCCGCGCTGGGTCAGCTGCTCGAAGCGCAACCAGTCCAGCGCGTCGGGGCTGAGGGACAGCAGGTATCCGCCCGCGTAGGTGCGTAGGGCCTCGCCCCGCGGTCGCTCGCTCTGCGGGGGTCTGCCCATGCTGGGCAGTCTGGTGTTCAGGTGTTTACGGAGCTGGTAGACGTACGTCTGCAACGTCGTGGTCACGCTCGGCGGAGGCTTGTCGTCCCACAGTTCCTCGATAAGCAATTGGTTCGGCACGACGCGGTTGGCGTGGATAGCCAGCAGCGCCAGCACGCGGCGGGTTTTAGGGGCTGTGGGAGTTACGTCAATTCCATTAACGCGAACCGATAACGGACCGAGTAGATTAATCTGCACCGCGTACATTGATCTCCTCCGTTTTGACATTCCCGCATTTGCTCGACCCGCTCATTGCTGGGATCCAGAGCAATTCTCGGACAATTGTCGACGCCCCATTCTCTGGTGGGCGCCATCAATTGCCGGGTTTTGGCTGGGATCGTGGCATGGCAGTTGTTCGCCGTGCATATCTGCCACCCGTGACCACCTGCATCACAGAAGGCCGAACAGGTCGGCCTTGGGTGGCGGCGGCGAGGAAGACTTGCCTGCTAGAGGGCAACGCCTTCGGGCGCTCGGGGCATTCCGGAGCAGCTCGCCCGGCGCATCACTCGGTGTCGCGCCCATTCTTTGAGGACAAAAAATGGGTTACGTCGCGAATGCGCGTCGATGACAATGGGGACCCCCGTCTCCAGTTCCAATGCTGCTGGAAGCTGAGATGTATCGTATGCACTGACATGCGCCCTGCGCAACCGTTGATTTACCTTGAGCTATCGTCGAGCGGAATTCGAGCCGCTCTCCGCCCAGCTTGTAAGGGGTGTGCCGGGCAGTCCGGTAACGCAAAGTAGCGCCGCTTGCGAGCGCCCTGGTATTGGCGGGTATGACAGACCGATTACCTACCTCAGTGTGAGCGGACCCGCCGGACCCCCGGGGCTCACCGCCCGGTCGTCCTGCGTCCTGGACGGTGCCGGGCATGCCACAGGTCGGGACGTGGCCCAGGCTCGGTCGGGTGTGCGATGCGACGTCCCGGCGGGCGGTGGCGGGCCGAGCGCTCGCCCCAGCCGGCCTCGAGCGGCCGTTTCTACCGTGGGGCCATGAACGATTCCAGCGCAAGGACCGACCGTGCAAACCGACCGCGGGGTGTCGTGGTGACCGGCGGCGGAACGGGTATCGGACGGGCGACCGCGCACGCGTTCGCCGATCGGGGCGACCGGGTGCTGGTGGTGGGCCGGTCGGAAAGCACCCTCGCGGAGACCGCGAAACACCGAGACGGCATCTCGGTGCTCCCGATCGACGTCACCGATCCCGCGGCACCCGACGTGATCGTCGAGACAGCCCTGCGTGAGTGCGGCCGCCTCGACGTCCTGGTGAACAACGCCGCGACGGCGGGCTTCGCCACGTTGGAAGAACTCGACCCGGCCAGCGTCCGGGCCGAGGTGGCGACCAACCTGCTGGCGCCGATCCTGCTTACGCAGCGGGCCGTCGCACCGCTGGCCGCTACCGGTGGCACAGTGGTCAACATCAGCTCCGCCGGGTCGCTCGGCCTGCGGGCCATGCCGGGCAGCTCGGTGTACGCGGCCACCAAAGTCGGACTGGACGCGTCGACCCGCACCTGGGCGGTGGAACTCGCACCCCGGGGAATCCGGGTGGTGGCCATCGCCCCGGGGCTCGTCGACACCGAGGTCGCCGTCCGCGCGGGCATGTCCCGGGAGGCGTACGACGAGTTCCTCGCCTCGATGCTGCCGCGCATCCCGTCCGGGCGGGTCGGTGTACCGGAGGACATCGCCTGGTGGGTCGTCGCGCTCACCGAGCCCGGCGCTGGGTACGCCAACGGCATGGTGCTCGCAGTCGACGGGGCGCTCTCGGTCACCTGACCCGCCCGCGCTCGGGCTACGACCGGGTGGCCAGGCGCCGACCCTCGGCGAACTCCTTGGCGGCGTACATCGTGGCGGTGCTGTTTCGGCCCAGTGCGGCTCGAACGTACGTGCGGGCGTCGCCCAGGGTCGCATCCGGACCGAGAACGCCCTGAATGGCCTGCGGATCCAGCACCACCCGGTGGGTGGAGATGACCATCGCCCCGTCCTCGTGCGGCTCGATCGACCACTGACCGGTATGTACGGACATCAGCGCCGGGGTACGCAGTTGCTTGTAGACGATGCGCCGGTGCGGGAAGCACACCCGCACAGACCGGGTGCTGTGGGTCGAGCCGTCGGGGGTGGTGGTGTCCATGTCCAGCAGTTGAACGCCGGGGTCCTCCTCCGTCAGCCGCACCCGAGCCACGTGCGGCAGCCGGCGGTCCCAGTGACCCGCCTCGTTGAGGAAGTCGTACACGTCGCCCGGCGCGCCGTTGACGTGAACCACGTCGTCGAAGACCAGCAAACGGCCGTCGCTCTCGGCCGGCGACTCGACAGCGGCGCGCACCGCGGCCAACTCCGAACGGCTGTTGCGGTCCACCGCCTGATGGATCCAGGCCATGGCGGAAGGGTCGTCGCCGACGGCCCGGAAGTCGTGGGTGAGCCGGACCAGGGAGCGCCCGTCCGCGGTCGGCTCGATGATCCACTCACCGCCCATCGACGCTACCGGCGGGGCGGAGACCACCTGCCGGAAGCGGATCCGCCGAGCCTGCCGATCGAGTTCCCGGCGCGAGGTCCACCCCTTCACTGCGTCATTGGCGGTGGCCCAGATCCGAATCACCTCCGAGGTGGAGCCGGATTCGACGTACTCCACGTGCACGGTGGGTGGAAAGACGAGTGGCCACCGGCTCACGTCCAGGACCAGGTTGTAGACGGTACTGGCCGGAGCGGAGACGATCTCGCGGTGTTCGGTGTGTGCAGAGGGCGGCTGGTTCACGCGGTTCTCCATTTCGGGTCGGTCGGGTCGGTTCAGTAGTTGCCGAGGCCACCGCAGACGTTGAGAGCCTGGGCGGTGATCGAAGCGGCGATGTCGGTGACCAGGTAGCCGACCAGGCCGGCCACCTCCTCCGGGGTGGAGTAGCGGCCCAGCGGTATCTTCGCCTCGAACCGCTGCCGTACGTCGTCCTCGGTGGTGTTCCAGAAGTCGGCGTAGCCGCCGCGTACGCGCTGCGCCATCGGCGTCTCGACGTAGCCGGGGCAGACCGCGTTGACGGTGATGCCGGTCTTCGCCAACTCCAGGCCGAGGGCTTTGGTCAGCCCGACCACCCCGTGCTTGGAGGCCGAGTACGGCGCCCCGTAGATCACGCCCTGCTTGCCTCCGGTGGAAGCGATGTTCACCACCCGGCCCCAGCCGGCATCGAGCATCCGGCCCGTGGTCAGCACCTCCCGGGTGACCCGGAAGACGCTGTTCAGGTTCGTCTCGACCACGTCGTTCCACAGCTCGTCGCTGATCGTCGCGGTCGACCCGCCACCGCTGCGCCCGGCGTTGTTGACCAGCACCCCGACCGGGCCCCAGGCGTCCACCGCCGTGCGCAGCAGGGTGTGCACCTCGGCGCCGGAGCGGACGTCGCACCCGCTACCGCGTACCTGAAGGCCCTTGTCGCGTAACTCGCTGGCGGTCTGCTCGACCGCCGCCGTGTTCCGGGCGCAGATCCACACCCGGTGACCTTGCTCGGCGAGGGCCTTCGTCACCGCGAGACCAATCCCGCTCGTCGCACCGGTCACCACCGCGACCGGACCGCTCTGCCCTGGCATCTCGTGCCTCCTCACGTCGGCTCCACAGGTGCGGTCGAGACTGCCAGTGGCTGCTCGAGACTCTCTCGACCGGCGGATTGGCGCTGCCCCGGCCGGCGGACTTCCAGCGAGGTTCAAGGCAGATGCGACCCGACCCGTCCACGGTCGACACGACGAACCGCGGCACCCGCGGCTCGGTACCGGCTCGGACATGGGGAGTGTGTTGGACATGCGGGCAGGCGGACTCGATCCTGCGGAACGGGACGCGGTTGTCTTCGTCAACCGGTTCACCGTGCACGCCTCGACGGAGGACTTTGAGCGAACCTTCTCCGAGACCTCGGAGTTCATGGCGAGCCAGCCGGGCTTCGTCGCGCACACTCTGGCCCGGCACGCGGAGCAGCCCGGCGCGTACGTCAACGTCGCGTACTGGCGGGATGAGGAGTCGTTCCGCCGGGCGTTGGCCCAGCCGGGGTTCGCCCCGCACGCCATCGCTCTGCGGGCCCTGGCGACAAGCGATCCGAATCTCTACCGGCCGGCCGTGCACCACGACGCGGCCCCGGCCGCTGCCGGCGGTATCGGCCCAGGGCGGCACACCCGATGACCCGCCGGGCCGTCATCACCGGCATCGGAGTCCTGGCACCGAGCGCGAACGGCACGAAGTCCTTCTGGGACCTGCTGGTCAGTGGCCAGACGGCCACCCGGAGGATCTCGTTCTTCGACCCGACGCCGTTCCGCTCGCAGGTGGCGGCCGAGTGTGACTTCGATCCGCTGCGCGCCGGGCTCTCACACCAGCAGTCCCGGCGGATGGACCGGGCAGCCCAGTTCGCGGTGGTCAGCGCCCGAGAGAGTCTCGCCGACAGCGGGCTGGACCTGGAGCGTACCGACCCGACCCGACGCGGCGTGGTGATCGGCAGCGCGGTCGGCTGCACGATGAGCCTGGAGCGCGAGTACGTCGTGGTCAGCGATGGCGGCGCCCGGTGGCTGGTTGACGAGAGCCACGCCGTGCCCCACCTGTTCGACTACCTGGTGCCCAGCGCGATCGCCCGCGAGGTGGCGTGGGAGGTCGGCGCGGAGGGCCCGGTCTCCCTGGTCTCCACCGGCTGCACCTCGGGTTTGGACGCGGTCGGCCGGGCCGCCGAGTTGGTGGTCGAGGGCAGCGCCGACGTCATGGTGTGTGGGGCCACCGACGCCCCCATCTCGCCGATCACCGTGGCGTGTTTTGACGCGATCAAGGCGACCACCCCGCGCAACGACGACCCGGCGACAGCATCCCGGCCGTTCGACCGCACCCGCAACGGGTTCGTGCTCGGCGAGGGGAGTGCGGTCTTCGTGCTCGAGGAGCTGGAGCACGCCCGCCGTCGGGGTGCCCACCTGTACGCAGAGGTGGCCGGTTTCGCCTCCCGGGCCAACGCGCACCACATGACCGGGTTGCGGCCCGATGGTGTGGAGATGGCCGAGGCGATCCGGGTAGCGCTGGCGCGGGCCCGCAGCGCGCCGACCGAAGTGGACTACGTCAATGCCCACGGCTCCGGTACCAAGCAGAACGACCGGCACGAGACGGCGGCGGTCAAGCGCAGCCTCGGGCGGCACGCGTACGACACCCCGGTCAGCTCGATCAAGTCGATGATCGGTCACTCGCTCGGTGCCATCGGCTCGCTGGAGATCGCGGCCTGCGCGCTGGCGATGGAGAACGGCGTGGTGCCACCGACGGCGAACCTGCGTGAACCTGACCCCGAGTGCGACCTGGACTATGTGCCGCTGCGGGCCCGGGAACGGCGGGTGGACACCGTACTCAGCGTCGGCAGCGGCTTCGGTGGTTTCCAGAGCGCCATGGTGCTGCGCCGCCCCGGGCGGGGCGCGGCATGACGGCGGCGTTGATCACCGGGCTGGGCGTGGTCAGCCCGGCCGGTCTCGACAGGGAGACCCACTGGGCCGAAACCCTCGCGGGCCGGTGCGTCATCGGCCCGATCACCCGTTTCGACGCCTCGGGATACTCCAGTCGGCTGGCCGGTGAGGTGCCGGCGTTCGAAGCACGGGAACACCTGCCGGGGCGGCTCATCCCGCAGACCGACCGCATGACCCAGTTGGCCCTGCTGGTGGCCGACGCCGCGCTCGCCGACAGGGAGGTCGACGTGGCGGCGATGGGCGAGTTCGGGGTGGGCGTAGTGACCGCGAGCAGCGCCGGTGGCTTCGAGTTCGGCCACCGGGAGCTGGAGAAGCTGTGGAGCCGCGGCCCCGAACACGTCAGCGCCTACCAGTCGTTCGCCTGGTTCTACGCGGTGAACACCGGTCAGATCTCCATCCGGCACGGCACACGTGGGCCCAGCGGCGTGCTGGTGACCGAACAGGCCGGCGGTTTGGACGTGCTCGGGCAGGCCCGCCGGCAGGTGCGGGACGAACTACCGATGATGATCAGCGGTGGGGTGGATGGCTGGCTCTGCCCGTGGGGCTGGGTGGCGCATCAGGCCAGCGGGCACCTGAGCCGCCGCACCGATCCGCGCTCGGCGTACCTGCCCTTCTCGGTCGACGCTGCGGGGTACGTGCCGGGGGAGGGTGGCGCGCTGTTCGTCGTCGAGTCAGCCGAGTCCGCCCGATCGCGGGGTGCCCGACCGCGGTATGGCGTGATCGCCGGCTACGCGGCAACCTTCGACCCGCCCCCGGGCTCCGGCCGGGAGCCCTCCCTGCGCCGGGCGATCGAGGCGGCGCTCGACGACGCCAGGATCGCCCCGACCGACGTGGACGTCGTGTTCGCCGACGCGGTCGGCCTGCCGGAGCTGGACGCTGCGGAGGCGCGGGCGCTGGCGGCGGTGTTCGGGCCGTATGGCGTGCCGGTGACCGCCCCGAAGACCATGACCGGCCGGCTCGGGGCGGGCGGCGCGGCGCTCGACGTGGCCAACGCGCTGCTCAGCATCCGCGACGGGGTGCTACCGCCGACGGTCAACGTGTCCGAGCCGGCGCCCGTTCACGAGCTGGACCTGGTCCGCGTCACCCGCGAGGCGCGGGTCCGCACCGCGCTGGTCCTCGCACGCGGCCACGGCGGGTTCAACTCCGCGCTGGTCGTCACCGCCTGAACGGTCCCACCCCGCCTGTTCCGACCGGATACCAACCCACCGCCGTCGTGGGGCCGCCGGCACCGAGAAGGCCGCCCCGCACCGACCCTCAAGGAGAGCGAATGACGACCCTCGAACTTCCGGTCCTACGGGACATCCTGCGCGAGTGCGCCGGTGAGGACGACGCCGCCGGCCTCCAGGGCGACATTCTCGATGTGCCCTTCAGCGACCTCGGCTACGACTCGCTGGCCCTGTTGGAGACCGCGAGCGTTATCCAGCGCCGCTTCGGCGCTCGCCTCGCCGACGACGCCGTCACCCGTGCGGAGACCCCCCGGGCGCTGCTCGACCTGACCAACGAGACCCTCGCCGGCACCAGCTGACTGTCCCATCCGCACGATCCGAGACCCGACCCGAGAGCCGAGGAGGCCGCATGAGTGTGCAGATTGACGCCGTACGTCGAATGGTGGCGGCGTACAACAGCGGACAGACCGAGGACGTCGCCGAGTACATCCACCCTGACTACCTCAACCCGGCGTCCCTGGAACACATGGACCTGCGCGGCCCGGCCGCCTTCGCGATGGCCGTGAAGTGGCTGCGGATGACCTTTTCTGAGGACGTCCACCTGGAGGAGGTCCGCT
The DNA here is from genome assembly GCF_003205615.1 of Micromonospora arborensis. Classification (GTDB taxonomy): domain Bacteria; phylum Actinomycetota; class Actinomycetes; order Mycobacteriales; family Micromonosporaceae; genus Micromonospora; species Micromonospora arborensis. The sequence goes on from NZ_PYBV01000048.1 coordinate 18,316, forward strand.
ACGAGGAGAAGGGCGACTGGGTGCGCGCCTACCTGGTCCTCTACGGCAGGCACGTCGGCAACCTGGTCGGGATGGAGCCGACCGGCCGGCGCTTCTCCGGTGAGCAGATCCATCTGATCAAGTTGGTGGACGGCAAGATCCGCGACCACCGTGACTGGCCGGACTACCTGGGCACCTACCGCCAGCTCGACGAGCCGTGGCCAACTGCCGAGGGCTGGCGGCACTGACCGTCCCCCGCTCGCGGGGGCCCGGCTGGCGCGATCGCCGGCCGGGTCTCCGCGCCACGGCCCATTCCCCTCCCAGCAAAGGAGAGACGCGATGATCCTTGTTACCGGCGCGACCGGAAAGGTGGGCGGACACGTGCTGACCCGCCTGCGGGAGGCGGGCCACCAGGTCCGCGCTCTGAGCCGAGACCCCGACCGGGCCGACCTGCCCGCCGACGTCGAGGTGATCGCCGGCAGCCCCGCTCAGGTCGACTCGTCCGCAGCCGCGCTGGCCGGCGTGGACGCCGCGTTCGTCTGCTTGGTGGGCGACGTGGAAACCCAGGCCCGGGGGTTCGCCGAGGCGGTCCGGCGGGTCGGTGGCGTCCGGCGGCTGGTGCTGCTGTCGTCGTCGGCGGTGCTGCATCCCGTGCGACACCGGATCGGCGACGAGCACCGGGCCGCCGAGGAGTTGATCGGCGCGGTCGCACCCCACGCCACCCTGCTGCGGCCGGGGCCGTTCCACACCAACTCGCTGTGGTGGGCGAAGTCCATCCGGGAGCAGGGCCGGGTCCGCTGCCTGGTGGGCAACAATCCGGGTGCCCCGCTGGACCCGGACGACCTGGCTGCCGTCGTGGTGGCGGCACTGACCTCTGCTGAGCACGCCCGCCAGCGGTACGAACTTACCGGGCCGGAGGTGCTCACCTCCGCCGAGCAGGTGCGCACCATCGCCGAGGTGACCGGGCGGGAGCTCGACTTCGAGGTGGCTGCTCCGGCGGAGGTGGTGGCGATGTTCGCATCGATCACCGGCGACCGGCCCGCCGCCGTGACCAACGTGGCGGCGCTGCACAGCGCCCAGGTCCCCTGGGGGCGCACGACCGACACCATCCAGCGGCTGCTGGGCCGTCAGCCGCGCACGTTCCGGGACTGGGCGGCCGAAAACGCCCACCTGTTCAAATGACCCCGCACTCCAGAGAGGATCCTTCGATGGCCGACAGCAGCGGCATCGTCCTCGTGACCGGCGCGACCGGTACCCAGGGTGGCGCCACCGTCCGAGCCCTGATCGCCCGGGGCCGCCCGGTGCGGGCCCTGGTCCGCGACCCCGGCACCGACGCCGCCCAGGCGCTCGCAAAGGCCGGCGTTTCCCTGGTGACCGGCGACCTCAACGACCCCGCGTCGCTGCGAGCAGCCATGGCTGGTGTGCACGGGGTGTTCAGCGTGCAGACCTTCATGGCCCCCGGCGGGTTGGGCGCCGAGGTCCGCCAGGGCCGTGCGGTCGCCGACGCGGCGGCGATAGCAGGGGTCCGCCACTTGGTCTACAGCTCCGTCGGCGGGGCCGACCGGTCCAGCGGGGTGCCGCATTTCGAGAGCAAGTGGGCCATCGAGCGGCACCTGCGGTCGTCGGGCGTCCCCACCACCGTGCTTCGTCCCACCTTCTTCATGGACAACTTCGCCGCGTTCGGCCCGCAGGTGGTCGACGGTGCGCTCGTGGTCCGGCTGGCGCTGCGTCCGGACACCGCGGTGCAGCTCGTCGCCGCGGAGGACATCGGGGTGTTCGCCGCGCAAGCCTTCGACGACCCCGACACGTACGTCGGGGCGTCGCTGGAGTTGGCCGGGGACGAGCTGACCGGTCCGGAGTTGGCCGCGCGCTTCGGCGAACTGGCCGGTATGCCCGCCCGGTTCGACGAGCTGAGTCTCGCCGAGGTCGCTGCGGATCCGTGGATTCCGTACAGCCACGAGATCGCGGTGATGTTCGAGTGGTTCCAAACCGATGGTTACGCGGCGGATATCACGGCGCTGCGGGCCCGACACCCGGGCCTGCGGACGTTCGCCGACTGGCTGCGGACGATCGGTTGGCGCCCGCCGGTGCCCGCCGCGGGGTGAGCCGGCCGGACCACGGGTCGGGCTCTTTCGATGGACACGCACGTCTGCGTATATTGTATCGTACGTCATACGGCTAGGCCGACCATGGAGGGACGATGAGTCCGGACGACCGGGGCAGGGGTGTCGCCGATCCGGCCCGGAGCCTGGCCCTGCTGTGGGGCGCGCGCGGCCCGGACGCCCGCAGCAGGTCCAATCTCGGCGTGGAGAAGATCGTCCGGGAGGCCATCGACATGGTCGACACGGACGGACTGGGCGAGCTGTCCATGCGCCGGCTGGCCCAGGCGCTCGGGGTGGGCGTGATGTCGCTCTACACGTACGTGCCCGGTAAGGCCGAGCTGATCGAGCTGATGGTCGACACCGTGTACGGGGAGACCCTGGACGCCGGGGAGTTGCCGGCCGGGTGGCGGGCGGCGCTGGAGCAGGTGGCACGGGCCAACTGGGCGCTCTACCGCCGGCACCCCTGGGTGCTGCGCATCCCGGTGGGCCGCCCGTCGCTCGGTCCGCACGCCACAGCCAAATACGAGTACGAGCTGCGGGCCGTGGAGGGACTCGGTCTCACCGAGGTCGAGATGGACTCGGTCGTGCGCCTGGTCACCGACTACGCCGAGGGGGCCGCCCGGCGGGCCGTCGAGGCATCCGTGTTGGAGCGGGAGAGCGGGCTGACGGACGAGCAGTGGTGGCGGGTCTGCGGTCCGCTGCTCGGTGCGTTCGTGGATGGTTCGCGCTACCCCGTCGCCACTCGCGTCGGCTCCGCCGCCGGGGCCGCTCACGGTGGTTCCTACTCGCCGGAGCACGCCTTCGAGTTCGGGCTGGAGCGGATGCTCGACGGCATCGAGGTCTTCATCGCGAGCCGGACGACGCGGGCCCAGGTCTTTCCCGGCTGACCGGATCCCGCCGGGCGTTCTCCCTCTTCGGTGTCGTCGCCGCGCCGACGACGCGCACCTCTGCCGTATGCGCTACCGTATGCGCTACCGTATGGTGTACGTTAAATGTCTTCGACAGGTGTTGTGGTGCTCAGGGAGGAGCGACGTGACAGCGGGTAATTACGCGATTGTCGCGGAGGGACTGCGTAAGCGGTACGGGGACAGGTACGCCCTGGACGGCTTCGATCTACAGGTCCGGCCGGGCTCGGTGTGCGGCCTGCTCGGCCCCAACGGGGCCGGAAAGACCACCTCCGTGCGGATCCTGTCCACGCTGCTGGGCTTTGACGAGGGCCGGGCCGAGGTCGCCGGCTTCGACGTGGCGCGCCAGGCCGACCAGGTCCGTTACCGCATTGGCCTGGTCGGACAGAACGCCGCGGTGGACGAGGTTCTCAGCGGCTATCAGAACCTCGTCATCTTCGGCCGGCTGTTCCACCTCGGTACGAAACATGCTCGGCAGCGCGCCGGCGAACTGCTGGAGCGGTTCGGGCTCGCCGAGGCCGGCGACAAGCCGGTCAAGGCATACTCGGGCGGCATGCGGCGCCGGCTCGACCTGGCCGCGGGGATGATCCTCACGCCGTCGGTGCTCTTCCTCGACGAGCCGACCACCGGGCTCGACCCGCGTAGCCGCAACGAGGTGTGGGTGTCGGTTCGGGAGTTGGTCCGTTCGGGGACCACCGTTCTGCTGACCACTCAGTACCTGGACGAGGCCGACCAGCTCGCCGACCAGATCTCGGTGATCGACACCGGGAAGGTCATCGCCGAGGGCACGCCCGACGACCTGAAAGCCCGGCTCGGAGGCGACCGGATCGATCTGGTTGTGCACGACGCTGCCGACCTTGCGGCGGCCAGCGCGCAGCTTCGTCAGGTGGCCGGGGCCGAGCCCGAGGTCGACGCGGATCGGCGGTTCGTCAGCGCCCAGGTCGGGCACCGCGCCGCGGCGCTCACCGAGGTGCTGCGAGGGCTCGACGCGGCGGGCGTCGCCGTCGAGGACGTGGCGCTGCGTCGCCCGACCTTGGACGAGGTCTTCCTGCACTTGACCGGCCGTCGCCCGCAGACCGTCGAGGAAGCCGAGGCGGCCGGGAAGGCGAAGAAGGGCAAGGGAAAGAAGGGTAAGGGCGACGAGCCGAACGCCGGCCCGGCCCGCTCGGAGAACGTCGAGGAGGTTCCCGCGTGACCAGTGCGACCCTGCCCGGCACCGCGTCGCCGGACGTGGTGCACGGCCGCCCCTCACTGCTGGGCGACAGCATCACCCTGACCCAGCGCAGCCTGGCTCACTGGCGTCGTAATCCGGGGCCGCTGATCGCCTCCCTCGGGTTCAACATCGTGATGGTGTTGATGTTCGCGTACCTGTTCGGCGGCGCGTTGCAGGTGCCCGGGGGCGGCAGTTACCGCGAGTTCCTGATGCCGGGCATGTTCGCCATGACCATGGTGTTCGGCATCAGTCTCACCACGCTCGCCGTCTCCGCCGATCTGGACCGCGGCGTCACCGACCGACTCCGGTCGATGCCGGTCTCCCCCCTGGCCCCGTTGATCGGGCGGGCGGTGGCCGACATGCTCTTCGCGGTGGTCACCCTCGCGGTGATGCTGCTGGCCGGCCTCGCCGTCGGCTGGCGCGCGCACGGCGGCGTCGGCGACACCCTCGCCGCGTTCGGGTTGATCCTGCTGCTGCGCTTCGCCCTGGTCTGGGTGGGCATCTTCCTCGGCCTGGTCATGAAAGGTCAGGAGGCGGTGGCCGGCGTGCAGACTCTCGAGTTCCCGCTCGGCTTCCTGTCGAACGCGTTCGTCTCTCCCGCCACCATGCCCGGCTGGCTGGGCGCGATCGCCGAGTGGAATCCCCTGTCGGCGACCGTCGGAGCGATCCGGGAGCTGTTCGGCAACCCTGGCTGGGGTGGCGACTCCTGGGCGGTCCAGCACTACCCGACGATGGCGGTGATCTGGCCGATCGTGCTGGTGGTGATCTTCCTGCCGTTGTCGATGAGCAAGTACCGGTCCTTGAGCCGCTGACGAAACACGCCAGCACCGCCTGGGACGATGAGGCGCAGCTGCTGCCCCCGGCCGACGAGAGTCGCCGGGGGCGGCCTCGTCTTGTCCGCGTTCCGGCCGTGACGCCGGCGTTGTCGGTGAGCCGCCGAAAGAAACCGTGGGGAGAAGAGGCGTACCCCTGCCCGGCGCAGCCCGCGGTCGATCTCCGCATCCAGGCGGCGCTGGCGCCGAACCGTCCCTCCGATCCGCGAGGGCTTCTCTAGCGAGGTGCGGAAGCATCGCGGTCACCGACACCGCCGACGAGGCGAAACAGAGAGGGCGGCACCGATGACCGTGCAAGTTGAGAACGTCGTGGACCGGACAGCCTTCGCTCGGGTGTACGCCGAGGTCCAACAGTTCTACGCCCGGCACATGTACCTGCTCGACAGCGGTGCGGCCCGGGAGTGGGCCGAAACGTTCACCCCCGACGGGGTGTTCGCCGCCCCTTCGGCCCCACAGCCGATCGTCGGCCGGGCGGCGTTGACCGCCGGCGTCGAGCAGGCGCACGCCGAGCTGCGCGACAAGGGCGAGCAGCACCGGCATCTGCTGTTGTCGGTGGACGTCGCACCGCAGCAGGACGGCTCGCTGGTGGTGCGCAGCTACGCCCAGATCATCGCCACGCCCCGGGGCGGCGCCCCGCGGCTGCACCTGATGTGCGTCACCCGCGACCTGCTGGTCCGGGACGCGGACGGGCGGCTGCTGGTCCGGCACCGCCGGGTCACCCGGGACGACCGCGCCTGAGCCCGCGACTCCGCGGCCCGGCGGCGCGTAGGGAAGCCGTGTCGTCGGGTCGCGGCCCGCACCGGTACGTCGCGAGGCCCCCGTCCGCAGGCCCCACGGAGGCGGTGCGGCCGGTTCCGGATCGATGGGCGTCTCGGTTGGCGGCACGCCGATTGCCGACAGGTCGGCCAGCAGGGCACCGGACCGCCGGCCGCATCGTGTAATATACGGTACGTTGTACGCTAGTGTTGTCACGTCGTTCGCGGGCAGTCGTCGCCCGCCCGAACCACCCCTGGAGGCCAGGTGCGACTCGGGCCGTTCGCGGTCGTCTTCGAGCCGGGAGACCCGCCCCGGACGGGCGCGGTCAGCTTTTACGACCCGACCGGCCAAGCGTTGCCGGCGGAATTCGACGATTTGGGGGAGCGCGGGGAGCTGGAGCTCGCCCTTCCCCGCGATGGCGTGGTGACGCTGTCGACGACTCAGGTCTGTGCCATCCCGGTCGGCGATGCGGTCCGTCAGCTCCTCGCGCTGCGCGACGCCGACGACGTCACCCCCGCCGCCGCGTTCTGGTCGGCGGTGGCGGTTACCGGTCTGCACCTGGCCGCCCGTGGGCGACTGCTACCCGGGGTCTCCCCGGAGGGCTGGGACGCCTGGCGGGCGGGGCCCTTCGACATCGCCGACGTGCAGCGCATTCGAACCCTTGCCGCGGCGATGCCGCCCGAGGCCCGCGCCGTGCCGGTCGACATGGGAGCCGAGCAGCTCGTGCTGCCCGAGCCGGAGGGCCTGGTCTACGCCTTCCTCGACGCGGTAGCCGACACCCTGCCGCGTATCCCCGCCGCCACCTGGCTGACCGGCGACGTCCGGTTCACCGGCTTGAAGCCCGAGCCGGCGGCCGACCTGCGCGACTGGGCGGGAGAGGTCTCCGCCGGCGTCGACACGGGTCTGCGGGTGGCGCTGCGCCTCGAGGGCCGGGGCGACTTCGACAGCACGCCGGTTTCCGGCGTGGTGCGGCTGCGCAGCCTCGCCGACCCCACGCTGGTGAGCGACGCGGCGGCGCTGTGGGAGGGCGACGAGCACGGGCTCGGCGATGGCGCCACGTTCGAGGCGATGCTCGCCGTCCGGCGTGCCGCCGCCGTGTGGGCACCGCTGGAGCGGCTGCTCGACGAGGCCGCGCCGGTCGAGCTGGAACTGCTCGACGAGGATCTGACAGATCTGCTCGGCGGCGCCGATGCGCGGCTGACCGAGGCCGGCATCGACATCGAGTGGCCGCCGCAGCTCTCCCGCGAACTGGACGCGCAGGTGCTGGTCAGCTCGCCGCCGGAGCAGCCAACCGAGGTGGCCGGGTTCTTCCGCTCGGCGGCGCCGATGCCGCTGAGTTGGCAGCTTACTCTGGCCGGTGCCCCGCTGACCGACGCCGAGATGGACCTGCTCGCCAAGTCAAGGCCGATCGTCCGACTGCGCGACAGGTGGGTGGCTGTCGAGCCCGAGCTGGCGCGCAAGGCCCGGGAACGCCAGCTCAGGCCACTCAAGGCGTACGACGCTCTGGCGGCGGTGCTGATCGGCAGCACCGACGTCGAGGGTGAGCGGGTCGAGGTGGTGGCCGATGGCTGGCTGAGCCAACTGTGCGAGCGGGTCGCCGAGCCCGATGGTGGGCCCGAGGTGGTGACGCCACCGGCCGCGCTGGACGGCACACTGCGCGATTATCAGGTGCGCGGGCTGCGTTGGCTGGACCGGATGACCTCGCTCGGCTTCGGCGGCTGCCTTGCCGACGACATGGGCCTGGGCAAGACGGTCACCGTCATCTCGCTGCACCTGCGTCGCCAGGCCGAGTCGGCGACCGCGGGTGCGACCCTGGTGATCTGCCCGGCGTCGGTGCTCGGCAACTGGGAGCGTGAGATCCGGCGGTTCGCCCCCGGTGAACCGGTCCGCCGGTTCCACGGCAGCGCCCGCTCCCTCGACGGCCTGACCGGCGGGTTCGTGCTGACCAGCTACGGCACCATGCGAGTCGACGCCGAGGCCCTCGCCGGACATTCCTGGGGGTTGGTGGTCGCCGACGAGGCGCAGTACGTCAAGAACCGGCTCAGCGGCACGGCGAAGGCGCTGCGCGACATTCCGGCCCGGGCCCGTGTGGCGCTCACCGGCACCCCGGTGGAGAACAACCTCTCCGAGCTGTGGGCGATTCTCGACTGGACGACCCCTGGGCTGCTCGACAAGGTCGGCACGTTCCGCTCGCGGTGGGCCCGGCCCATCGAGGTGGATCGGGACAGCCCGACGGTCGAGCGTCTGTCCCGGTTGGTCCGACCCTTCCTGATGCGCCGGCGCAAGTCCGACCCCGGTATCGCCCCCGAGCTGCCGCCGAAGACCATCACCGATCACCTCGTCTCGCTCAGCGACGAGCAGGCCACGCTCTACCAACGGGTGGTCACCGAGGTCATGGCCGAGATTCGGGCCAGCGGCACCGGCATCGCCCGTCGTGGTCTGGTGCTCAAGCTGCTGGTCGGCCTCAAACAGGTCTGCAACCACCCAGCGCACTACCTCAAGGAGCCGCAGGGCAAGCTCACCGGCCGGTCGGAGAAGCTCCAGCTCCTCGACGACCTGCTGGAGATCATCCTGGCCGAGGGCGGCGGTGCGCTCGTCTTCACCCAGTACGTCCAGATGGCCCGGCTGCTGGAACGCCATCTCGGCGAACGGGGCGTGCCGGCGCAGCTGCTGCACGGTGGCGTGCCGGTGCACCAGCGCGAGGAGATGGTGCGCCGGTTCCAGGCTGGCGAGGTGCCGGTGTTCCTGCTGTCGCTCAAGGCGGCGGGCACCGGCCTCAACCTGACCCGGGCGGATCACGTCATTCACTACGACCGCTGGTGGAACCCGGCGGTGGAGGAGCAGGCCACCGATCGCGCCTATCGGATCGGGCAGACCAAGCCGGTGCAGGTGCACCGGCTGATCGCGCAGGGCACCCTGGAGGATCGGATCGCCGCTCTGCTGGAGTCCAAGCAGGGGCTGGCCGACGCGGTTCTCACCGGCGGTGAGACCGCCCTGACCGAACTGTCCGACGCCGAACTGCTCCGGCTCGTGCAGCTGCGCGGCGAGGGATGAGGGAAGGCAACGTGGACTTCGACGTCGATTTCGACGACTCCGACGACGAGTTGGAGCAGGACGACCCGGGGTTCTCCGGGGACGACCGGCGTGCGCGCAGCTTTCCGGCGTTCGGGCCGGGTAAGCGGATCGGCAGGAAGTTCGCCGACACCTGGTGGGGCAACGCCTGGATCGAGGCGATGGAGCACACCGCGCTGGACCCGGAGCAGCTCAAGAAGGGCCGCCGATACGCTTTCGCCGGGCAGGTCGGGTCGATCACGGTCTCCCCGGGCCGGCTCTCCGCGCCGGTCCACGACGGCGACCAGTACACCCCGCACGACACCGTGGTGCGCATCGGCACGCTCAGCGAGGCGGAGTGGGACCGGCTGCTCGACAAGGTCGCCGCGAAGGCAGGGCACATCGCGGCCCTGCTCGACCGGGACATGCCGCGCGACCTGGTCAACACCGCCGACGATGCCGGTGTGCGCCTGTTGCCCGGCTACGGCGACCTCGAACCGCGGTGCGACTGCCCAGCCTGGGACCATCCGTGCCGGCACGCCGCCGCGCTGTCGTACCAGGCGTCCTGGCTGCTCGACCGCGACCCGTTCGTGTTGCTTCTGCTGCGCGGGCGCGGCGAGGCCGAGCTGATCGAGGAACTGCGCGAGCGCAACGCCCGCCGGTCCATCGCCACCGCGGACGACGGCGCCGCCGGCACGCTGGCCGCCGAGGCGTACGCCGCCCCGTCGGTCCCGTTGCCCGACCCGCCCGGTCCGGCGTCTGGCGCGCCGATGGCGCTGGCCCCGTTGCTCGCCGAGCACGAGGCTCCCGGCATCGACGCCGAGGCGCTCGGTGTGCTCGTCGCCGATGCGGCTGACCGAGCCCGGCACCTGCTCGCCGCGACCCCGGAGGAGATTCTCGCGCCGGAGCCAGGCGCCTGGCCGGACGCCGTCCGGCTGGCTGCCCGGATGCCGCGCTCGCGGGCGGCGAAGCGGATCGGCGAGGCCAGCGGCCGGGCGGCCGAGCTGCCGCGCGCCATCAATGCATGGGAGTACGCGGGCGCTGCCGGGGTGGATGCCGTCGACGCGGTGTTCAATCCGCCGAAGGAGTTGGTCGCCCGGGCCACCGACGCGTTGCGCGAGGCGGTCGAGGGTGGCGGCGCCGCGCCCGAGGTGAAGAGCTGGCGTAACCGGTGGACTGTTGGCCGCGACGTCCAGGTGCGGTACGGCCGAGACGGCCGCTGGTACCCCTTCCGGAAACGGTCGGGGGACTGGTGGCCGGCGGGGCCGCCAAGCCCCGAACCGGCGGACGCCCTGCTCGATCTGTCCCGGGACTGACCCGTCCGTCGCCGCGGCCGGCCGGGTGTTTCCAGTCCGTCCGGCCGCTGGTACGGCGGGTCAGTCCCGGGCCTACCGCGTCGCCGGCCTCCAGCACCGCTCGAACCTCTGGTTAAACGGCCCGGGTCGCACGTGGCGACCCGGGCCGTTTTCTCGGGCGGTGAAAGCGCCGTCGGCGCAGCGGTCCACCGGTCTTCAGATCAAGGCACCAGGACGAGTTTCCCGACGACACCTCCGTCGATCAGTTCCCGTACCGCCCGGCCCGCCTCGTCCAACGGGTACCGCTGGGCCACTGTGGGCCGCAACGCCCCGTCGCGGACCAGGCTGAACAGGCTGGCCAGGTCGTCGCGAAAGTGCGGACCGGGCTTGACGTAGTAGGTCCTCGCCCGGCGGCCCCGGGTCGCGCCGACCAGTCCGGCGAGGTTCCAGCCGATCACTCTGCGCAGCGCCGGCAGATGCGGCCGGAACCACTGGCCGGGCTGGTAGCCCGCCACCGAGGAGTCGTACGACACGAGCGTCCCGCCCGGGGCGAGCAGCGACCAGCCTGCCGTCAGGCCGGCGCCGCCGATGTGGTCGAAGACCGCGTCGACGCCCCCGGGAGCGAGCCGCCGAACCGCGGCGACCACGTCGTCGCGGTAGTCGAGCGGTTCGCCACCGAGGGCCCGCACCGCGTCGTGCTTGGCCGGCGACGCGGTGCCGATCACTCGAACCCCGTGGCGGACGGACAGTTGGGTGAGCAGGGTGCCCACCCCGCCGCTCGCCCCGTGAACCAGCACCACCCCGCCCGGGCGGACCCGGGCGGAGCGGTGCAGCATCTGCCACGCGGTGACCCCGTTGCAGACCAGAGCGACCACCTCGCCCGCGTCGAGGTCCTCCGGGACCGGGGCCAGTGACCTCACGGTCACCTCCGCGTACTCCTGCCAGGCGCCGATGCGTGGCATGGATACCACCCGATCGCCGGCCCGCCAGTTATCGACCCCCGGTCCTACCTCGACGATCCTCCCGATGAGGTCGTAGCCGAGCACACACGGCGGCTTCGACGGGAACGGGTGCAGTCCGCCCAGTGTCTGCACCTCGGCGAAGGAGACACCCGCGGCCTCCACCCGCACCACCACCCGGCCGCGTCGGGGGGACGGGCGTGGCCCGGTGTGTACCTCCAACGCCTCCGGCCTGCCCGGGGACGTCATGACGACACGGCGATTCACCGGTGCCGTCTGGTCTGTGTCGAGGCCCATGGTCAGACGTCCGCCGGCACCTTGCCGAGCTCCTTGAGCATCGGCAGGTAGTTCATGACGTCCCAGTGCTCGACTACCTTGCCGTCGACGAACCGCAGCTCCTCGACGATGTGCCAGGCCACCTTCCGGTGCGTCGGCGCCAGGTCGCCGAACTGGCCCTTGTGAGTGGCCGTGATGGTGATCCGCAGGATGACCCGATCCTGCTCGGCCATGATGCTCTTGACGTCAAGGTGCAGGTCGGGGAAAGCCTTGATGCCGCCCTCCATCCGGCGAATCATCTCGTCGGTGTCGACCACCTGGTCCTCCGAGTAGTGGACGACATTCGGCGCCCAGTACTTGATGATCCCGTCCAGCTCCCATCGGTTCCACGCCGCCACCATCTGAAGGCAGCGTTCCTTGTTCTCGGCCAGGGTCCGGTCGTCGTCGGTCAGGGACCGCTTCGCGTTTGTGGTCATGGACATGTGCACTCCTTGTGGCCCGACGGTCGTCTGGTTCCACCCTCGCGACCTGCTCTCAAGGACCCCTCAAGGGCAGGTCGTGATGCTCGGTGTCGAGATCGGGCGCGGCCCGACGAGGGAAGGGAACGGGTGGACGCAATGACGATCCTGGTGACGGGTGCGACGGGACACGTGGGCCGGCACGTGCTCACGGCACTGCTCAACGAGGGCCACAAGGTACGGGCGATGACGCGCGCACCGGAGCGGGGCCGGTTCCCGGCCGACGTCGAGGTCGTCCGAGGCGACTTGACCGAGCCGGAAGGGCTTGCCGACGCCCTGCGCGGGGTGGAGCGGATGTATCTGTTTCCGGTGCCCGACACCGCCGTGCAGGTGGTGCGGCAGGCGAAGCGGGCCGGGGTTCGACACGTGGTGGTCCTCTCCTCCACCTCCGCGGCCGACGCGACCAACTTCAGCGGCGTCTATCACCGCACCGTGGAGCGTGCGGTCGAGGACAGCGGCCTGGATTGGACGTTTGTCCGGCCGGACGAGTTCGCCACGAACCTGTTGTGGAAGTGGGGCCACTCGATCCGCGCCGAGGCGGTGGTGCGGGGTCCTTACCCGCAGGCCCGGCGGGCGCTGATCCACGAGGTGGACGTGGCGGCGGTGGTCGCCCTGGCGCTCGGTCGCGACGGCCATGCCGGGCAGGTGTACGACCTGACTGGCCCGGAGGCGCTGGACCAGCGCGTCCAGGTGGCGCAGATCGCCGAGGCGGTCGGCCATGAGATCCGGTTCGAGGAGGTCACCCCTGAGGCAGCTCGGGTCGAGCTGAGCGCGTTCATGCCGGTGCAGGTGGTCGACATGGTCCTCGGCTACCTGGCCGAGTCGGTGGACGGGCCGCCGATGGTGTTGCCGACGGTGGAGAAGCTGACCGGTCGGCCGGGGACGTCGTTCGCCCGCTGGGCGGCCGACCACGCTGCCGAGTTCCGACCCGCCTGATCCGAGCCGAGTCGGGTCGGCCGGCGTCCCCGCGCCGGTCGGCCCGTACGCGGTACGGTATGCGACCCGGTAGGATGGCCGCACTATGTCGAAGGAGCAACGGGGGAAGTTCGACCCCGCCCGCAGCCTGGCCATCCTCTGGCGAACTCGCGAGCCGACCAGCCGTAGTGCCGGGCCGGGGCTCAGCGTCGACCGGATCGTCCGGGCGGCCGTCGAGATCGCCGACGTCGAGGGCATCGACGCACTCACCATGCGTCGGGTCAGTGAGGCGCTGGGCGTCGGAACGATGTCGGTCTACACGTACGTCCCCGGCAAAGCCGAGCTGCTCGACGTCATGGTCGACGTGCTCTACGGCGGGATGGCGCGCCCGGCGGAGATCCCCGGCGGTTGGCGAGCCCGGCTCGAGCAGATCGCCCGGGAGAACCTGAAGCTCTACCAGGCCCACCCGTGGCTCCTGCGCGCCGAAACCAGCCGGCCCGTGCTCGGCCCCAACCTGCTCGCCAAGTACGACTACGAGTTGGCTGCCGTGGCCGGCATCGGCCTCGACGACGTGGAGATGGACTCCGTGCTCACCCTGGTCCTCGGGCACGTCCGGAGCGCCGCCCGGGTCGCACTGGACATGGTCAACCTGGAGCGCGAGACCGGCATGACGGACAACCAGTGGTGGCAGTCGCACGCCCCCTGGCTGGAGAAGTTCATGAAGTCGGGCAGTTACCCGACGGCCGCCCGGGTGGGCACGGCGGCCGGCGAAGCGCACGGCGCGGCGTACGGGCCGGAGTATGCGTTCGAGTTCGGCCTCCAGCGTGTGCTCGACGGCATCGCGGTGATCGTCGCCGAGCGTTCGGCCGGACCGGCTCGCGCCGACGTCGGCCGGGCCGGGGAAGGCCCGGCCGACGCCGGATAGGCCGCGACGACACCCGCCGCACCTGGTCGTGGTACGGATCAGAGGCAGTCAGCGGCGGCGTTGATAGCGTCCACCACCGCGTCCTCGAAGACACCGGAAAAGTCGTCGGGGTCGATGTCAAGGGTGATCGACGACTCCAGGCGCTGGCGGCCGTCCAGGGTGCTGCCGATGAAGGTGGCGTAGCCGGGGATGCCGCCGCCGTGGCCCCAAAGGCTGAGCCCGCGGGAGGTGACCAGCGGCATGAAGCCCAGGCCGTAGCCGTTGGACATGGGCAGAGTCACCCACTCCGGCGGCACCGTGGTCTTCATCTCCTCGAACTGCTCCGGCTTGAGCAGCTTCCCGGTGACCAGCGCGACCAGGAACGTGTCCAGATCCTTGGTCGTCGAGATCATCTCGCCGGCCGAACACGCCTCGGACGGGTTCATCTCCGTCACGTCCACCGACTTGCCCTTGATCTTCATGTAGCCCCGAGCGTGTACGCCCGGGATGTTCGGGTCGTCGCCGGGCAGGACGGTTTCGGTGAGCCCGAGCGGCTCGATGATCCGGGCCCGGATCTCCTCGGCGTAGCTGCGGCCGGTCACCGCCCTGATCAGCAGTCCGAGCACGATGTAGTTGGTGTTCGAGTACTCGAACGTACTGCCGGGGGTGAAGTTCAGCGGCTTGTCCGCCGCGATCTTCACCAGCTTCTCCGCGTCGAAGTGCCGGTGCCGGTCCCGCTCGAACCGGTCACCCGGCCGCTGGAAGGCGTCGGCGTGGTTGTACAGGCCGCTGGTGTGCTGGAGCAGGTTGCGGACTGTCACCTGAACACCCTGTGGCAGCAGCCCCGGCAGGTACTCCGCCATCGGCTTGTCAAGGTCGACCTTGCCCTCGCCGACGAGCTGGAGGATGACGGTCGAGACGAAGACCTTGGTGATGCACGCGATGCGGAACTTGCCGTCGGTGGGGACCGGCTCGTCCCGGCCGAACTCGCGGACCCCCGCGTGCACGGTGAACGTCTCGCCGCCGGTGGTGATCCTGAACTGGGCGCCGGCCGCGCCGACGGTGGTCAGCTTGTCGACCGCCTCCTGGAGCTTGATGCGTTTGGGGTCCTTCGTCTCGGGCTTGACCGCGGTGTCGATGGACATCGGATTCCTTTCCTCGGCCCCGTTCACTGAACGGACAGGGCGTGGCAGAACACGGCGAGCGGATCCCACCGCTTCTTGATCTGTTGCAGGCGCGGGTGGTTCTCCTTGAAGTAGAGGTACTGCCAGGGCACCCCGGAGGTGTTCCACCGCGAGTCGGTCATGTCGACGTCGGGAAAGTTGATGTAGCAGCCGTCGTTGCGCTCGTCGGGTGCCGGCACGCCCCCGGTGGCCGCGTAGACGTCCCGGTAGAGGCGACGGGTCCAGTCGAGGTTCGCCTCGTCCGTTGACGGGTCGTGCCAGGAGGTCAGGTAGAGGGCGCGCAGTACCGAGTCCCGCTGGGCGACCGCGGTGGCGTCCGGCACCACCGCGTTCGCCGCGCAGCCGTACGACTGGAGCGAGATGGTCGCGGTGGAGAAGGCATGACCATCGCCCCAGAGGTGGTCGTAGATCGTGTCGATCTGGGCGTCGGTGTAACCGCGCCGCAGATACGCGGACTTGATCTTGTGGCGACCGTTCTCACCGTCCTGCGCCCGGGCCAGCTTCTGCATCGTGGCCAGCCAAGGCCGCCGCTCGACGGGCATGTCGAAGCGAGGTGCGTCGATGCCCTCGGTCATCTCCGTGACGGCACGGGCCAACAGCTCCTCAGCGTCGTCGCCGGTGTCGTCGAGGTGGTTGAACAGGATCGCCCCGATCCCCGGGTCGTCCTGCGGGGCAACCGCGAACAGCACCAGCCCGCTGAACAGCCCGGCGTACCGGGAGTCCGGTGAGCTGTTGCGCTCGTGCCACCGACCGTGGCTGCCCACCAGCGCGCGCAGCGCCTCTCGGGTCAACCCTTCGCGAGGGAAGATCGTGCTCGACGCCAGCACCGACGCCGGCGGCCGCGGGAGCAGATCGCTCGGACCACCCTCGGCACCCTGGCTGCGCAGCCAGTACCGGGTGACCACCCCGAAGTTCCCGCCGCCCGCACCCGTGTGCGCCCACCACAGGTCGTGGTGTGGGTCCGCTGGGTCACTCGTCGCCACCACGGCCCGCGCCCGGCCATCCGCACCGACCACCACCACCTCGACCGCGTACAGGTGGTCGGAGCAGGTGCCGAACCGGCGGGACAGCGGGCCGTACCCGCCGCCGAGCAGGTGCCCGCCGATCGCCACCAGCTCGCTCGACCCGCCGGGGACGGTCACCCCCCAGCCGAGGTAGAGGGCACGGTAAAGGTCGAGCAGGCGGGCCGCCGGCTCGACGGCGAATGCCTGCCGTTCCTCGTCGAAGCACACCCGGTCCATGGCGGCCATGTCGATCACCACCCGGACCGCCGGATCTGCCACGAAGTCCTCGTAGCAGTGCCCTCCACTGCGGACCGCGATCCGCTGGCCAGCACGGACCGCATCATCTACCGCACGGACCACCTCCTCGGTCGAGCGCACCAGGACGAAGGAATCCGGACGGGGGGCGAAGCGGGCATTGTCGCCGCGGACCACGAAGTCCTCGTAGCGCGGGTCACCTGCCGCGATACGCGTCGGTTCCGGCATGCTGCACCCCTCTCTCGTCGCCATCACTGAGGACGATGGTGGGACGCCGGCCTCGAGGAACCTCGTAGCCCCGCTGGAGCCGCCTCGTCTCGCCGCGGGCGCTCGCCAGCCCGACCCTGGCTCGGCCCGGGCCGGCCCATCGGTATTCCGGTGGTCCTCGAATGTGGCTCCACCGAGCCGGGGGACGGTCGACGCAGATCAGGCGAGAGCCGCCTGTCCACCACGACCCGGGAGCCGCCGTGGACACCACGACCTACAAGACGGCCGTGACAGAGGCGTTCAACAGCGCCGCCGCCTCGTACGACCGGATGGGCGTCGAGTTCTTCACCCCGATGGGACGCCGGCTGGTGGAGCGGGTGAACCCGCAGCCCGGTGAGCGGGTGCTCGACGTCGGCTGCGGCCGGGGCGCCTGCCTCTTTCCCGCAGCCGAGCGCGTGGGCGCCACCGGCCGGGTGCTCGGCATCGACATCGCCGAGGCGATGGTCGCGGCTGCCCGCGAGGAAGCGGGCCGGCAGAGCCTTTCCACTGTGGACGTACGGGTCATGGACGGCGAACACCCGGACCTGCCGGCGCGCTCGTTCAATGCGGTGACCGGCAGCTACAGCGTCATCTTCTTCCCCAACGCACCCGCCGCCCTTGCCCGGTACGCCGACCTGCTCGACGACGAGGGCAGGCTCGGGTTCACCAGCCCGGTCTTCACCCCCGACACCTTTCCCTTCCTGCCGCCGGTCTTCACCGAGCTGATCCCTCGGGAGCTGCTGCGTAACCTGCCCCCGCAGTGGCAGCCGGCCGAGCTGACCCGCAGGTTCAACAGCTGGCTCTCCGACCCCGCGGACCTGGTCCGCACCCTGGCGGACGCTGGGTTCCGGGCGGCCGACGTGGTGGACGAGGAGGTGGCCATGGTCGCCGAGTCCGGCACCGCCTGGGTGGATTGGTCCCACACCCAGGGCATGCGCCTGCTGTGGCAGCACCTTCCGGAGCGGGAGAGTGGGGATCTGCGGGACCGTCTCATCGCCGCGCTGGACGCCATGCGAGTCGGCGACGGCCCGCTGACCATCCAGGTCCCGGTCCGCTACGTCACCGCCACGGTGGCGCGATGAGGTCCGGCGGGCCACTGGGCCTCGATCATCGACGGGAGGAAGCAATGGGTACGGATGCGCCGGGGACCGCCGACCTCGCGGCCACCTATTTTCTCGACCACGACTCGCCGGAGGTCGTCGACTTCGTCGCCCGCAGCGCGCCAGCAGAGGGCGATCCGAAGGCGCGGGCCGTGGCGCTCTACTACGCCATCCGCGACGGAATCCCGTACGAGGTCTATTCGGCGGACCTTTCCCGAGAAGGGCTGCGGGCCAGCGCCACGCTGCGCGCCGGTACCGGTATGTGTATTCACAAATCCGTGCTGTACGCGTCGGCGTTGCGTTCCATCGGCGTACCGAGCCGACTGGTCCTGGCCGACGTGCGTAATCACCTGACCTCCGACCGGCTGCGTTCGCTGATGGGTGGGGACGTTTTCCGCCACCACTGCTACACCACCGTCTTCCTCGGAGGGCGGTGGGTGAAGGCGACCCCGGTGTTCAGCAGCAGGCTCTGCCGGCTCTACCGGATGGCTCAGCTCGAGTTCGACGGGCGCACCGACAGCGTCTACCACCCGTACGACCTCGACGGTCGGCGCCACATGGAGTTTCTGCACACCCACGGCGAGTTCAGTGACCTGCCGTATGACCGGATCGTTACGGATCTCCGGGCCGCTCACCCCGGCCTCTTCGCCGCCAGCATGCGGGTCGTCGACGGCTCCCTGGTGCGCGACGCGGCGAACGCGGCGGGGGGCCGATGATCAGGAACGAGCCCCGGTCCGGCGCCACCACCACGCCGGCACTGTCGATGCGTTCGGCCGTCGCCGCGCTGCGCCGTGCGAATCCGGAGCGGTACCACGAACGCGGTCCGCTCGGTTCCGGCGACATCGCCGCCGACTACGCCCGGTGGTATGCGGCCGTCCCGGCCACCTCCCGTGCCGCTGCCGAAGACGTCGTCCGCTACCGCGTCGCGGGGCGACACGACACCCGCGTACTCCTTGGCCTTTACGGCGACGCCGCGCGGGTACGCGCGTGGCTGCCCGGCTACCCGGACCGGGTGGGCCGGGCGGCGGTGCGACGCCTGCTCGGTGCGGCGCGCCCGGCGGTCCTTGGCGTTCGGCAGGCCGAGCGCCGGCCGGTCGACCTCACCGCGTTGCCGGTGCTGCAGGCCACTGATCGGGACGCAGGCGCCTTCCTCACGACCGGTATGGTGCTCGCCGACGACGGTGGCGCGCTGTCGGTGCACCGGATGCTGGTCCTCGACCGGGAGCGACTGACCCTCTGGATGGTCCCCGGTCGCACCCTGGGCCACCGCTACGCCGAGGCCCAGCGGGCGGGCCGCCGACTACCAGTCTCGATCAACGTCGGGGTGCCCCCGGCCGCGATGGTCGCCTCGGCGCTCAACGCACGGTTCCTGCCGTCCGGTGTGGACAAACTCGCCGTGGCGGGCGCTCTGGCCGGCGCGCCACTGACCCTGGCCGACGCGGTCACACAACCGGTCAGGGCGCTCGCGGAGTCGGAAATCGTCCTGGAGGGCTACCTCGATGGCGCAACCGCCGACGAAACCCTCGGTGACCGCCTGGGTGGCTCCCTACCGGAGTTCCTCGGCTACCACGGCTCGGCCCAAGCGGCGCTTCCGGTCATCACGGTAACTGGGATGACCGTGCGGGACCAGGCGGTGTACCAGGCCATGATCGGTCCGGGGCGAGAGCAGTCGGTGGTTCTCGGGCTGGCCGGTGCTCTCTCCGTTCAGCTTGCCGGCCGCTCGCGGGACTGGAATCTGGTTCGGGACCTACACTTCTCACCCGCCGGGGGCGGCATGTTGACCCTCGCCGTGAGCCTGCGCAAGACCGGCCCCGGCTCGGACGCCGCGCCCGCCCGACTGGCCCGGGAACTGTTTGACGCGCACCCTTTCGCGAAGCTCGTCATTTTCACCGATGACGACGTGGACGTGGGCACTCCGGAGGATGTGCTGTGGGCCCTGTCAACCCGGGCCAACCTCAGTAGCGACTGTGTGACGTTCGACGACTACCCGCGGTTGCCGATGGACCCGTCACAGACGAGTGCCTGGTTGGCCGAGCGGGGTCACCCCGGCCGGTCGTACGTCGACGCCACGGTGCCATACCGGGTTCGACACCTCGCCGAACGGGCCTTCGCCGGGCCTCCGGTCCGGCGACGCCGGCCCGTCCGGCACACACCGGACTCCCGCCCGTGATCCTGAGCGCCGGCAAACTGCCGATATCCCTGGGTGGCCCAACTTATGCTCGGCGCGAGAATATGAGCTGTTTCAGCGGTTGGAGAGGGGCCCTTTGCTCCTGGATCGAGGTCGCACCTGCAGCGCTTGGCACATGGCCACGCAGGCAGGCGCGGACCATAGCGCAGGACCTCGTGGGGTAGTGCGCAGCCTGTCTTGTCAGGGCAACGGGTATGCGGTTAGGCGGTCGGCGAGTTGCTTCGGGTGGCTGAGCGCCACTGCGTGCCCGCCGTCTATCTCGTCCGGGACGACGCCGAGTCGATCCACGGCAACCCGCCGCTGAAAGTCCGCTGGGAAGAACCGGTCCTCGCGTGCGATGAGCACCGTCGTCGGCACGTTTGGCCAGGAGTCCAGGGGCCACGGCTCGTTCCCTTCCGCGCTGACCTGGTCCCGGCTGTGTGCCGCTGCCTCCGCGACGATCTCGGCCGGCACACCGTTGTAGAACTGCTGCTCCTCGCTGAGCCCTTCCGCGCTGCGGTAACCGGTGTTGGCCCACCAGTCACCGGGTCTCTCACCAGGCTCCGGGACCATCGGTGTAAGCAGGACGAGTAGCCGCACCGGCAGCTTGTCGGCAATGAGCGGCGCGGTGAACGCACCGTACGAGTGTCCGACGACCACGAGGTCGCTCCGGTCGCCGATCGCGTCGACGGCCGTCTGGCCGAACTCGGCGAACCCCGCGGATCTGTCCTCGATCGGCAGTTCCGGAGCCACCACGTCGTGGCCGCGGCTGATCAGCTCGGGGACAAGGAGATGCCAGTCCCAGGCGCTGCCCCCGCCGCCGTGGATCAGAACGAAAGTCGCCATGCCCGGAGCCTCACACACCGGTACGACAGCCGCTCGCGGCTTTGCCGACGACAGTGCGCCGGATGATCCATGCTGGAGGCGGGCGATGCGACGGCGGGGGAGCCAGGTGGCGTACGTGCGGCGCTGCCCACGATCGCGAGTCGCGGACCGTACACCAGTGCGTTGGTTTCCGAACGATGTAGAGGTGTTTCTGTCGATTCAACGAAAGGCGATCACCGTTCCGAACGCGGCGGTGGCTGGCACGAAAAGCTCTCCGGATGCTGCTCGACAGAGCGGAACCTCATTGGCCCGGAGAAGTTCCTTCGTCGCGGCCAGGTCGCGGACTCCGACCGTGTAGGCGACGAGGGCGGGCAGTGCCGGTGGTTGCTGTCCGGGCAGAGCCTCGGCGAGGCGGGATGCCCGCACGAGGGTCAGTGTTGCCGCGCCGAGATCGAACACCCACCCACGCGCGTTGGCCCTGGGTGTGTGGTCAAGGTAAGCCTCGTAGCGTGTCCGGACAGCGTCCAACTCGGAGTCGGCGATGCAGAGCGTAGCGTCGACGAGACCGACGGCGCCGTTGGGATGGTCGGTTGCGCGGGAGCCCTGGATTCCGGGATCCAGATCCGCGGCGACACCGATCCTGCCTTCTGCCTCCACGCCAGGTTGGACGCCGTCGATCTCCAGATATCGGACTGTTTCGACTCGGGGGACTGCTGGGCGTCGCACAGTGTTGACCCCGCCGTGTCTGATCCCGGAGTTCGTTAGGCGAGCTGCCGTGGCCTCGATATCGGAGGAGGACAGCATCAGGATGTGCAGGCCCTCGTACCGGTCCAGGCAGTCGGACAGATTTGCGCTGGTGGCGTTGATCCGCTCCATCAGTGACGGCAGCACGCTGGGCGGGGCGTCCAGCGGAACCAGTCGCGCGTCGGCCGGCACCCGACTACCTACGCCGTCGACGACGGTCACCAGTTCGACGAAGTCCTGAGGAAAGTCGGCGTGGGTGTTGGCCGCGCCGAACGGCTCGAGTGTGCCTCCGTCCTGCGGCACCATCGCGGGATAACTCGGCGTCGGCAGCGCGAACCCTAGCCGTCGATACAGCTTGAGCGCGGCGGGCATTTCGCGGACCACGTGACCGACGTGGTGCAGGCGGGTGATCTCAGGGGTCATATCGACCACGCTAGAAGTAGCTTGACCACGTGGTCAAGCTACTATGGAGGTGGGTACCCTCAGACGAATGAGCGCGCAGCACGTAGACGGTAGGCGTCTGCGTTACCAGCACCGGCGGCCCGAACTGCTCGATGCCGTGGTCAGCTACGTTCTCGCGCACGGGATGGCGAATCTGGCGATGCGGCCGTTGGCCGAGGCGGTAGGGGTCAGCCACGGGGCCCTGCTGCACCACTTCGGCACAAAGGAGGCCCTCCTCATCGAGGTGACCGATGTGCTTCGCCAGCGGTTGGCCGACGCGGCCGGCCTAGCCGGCTCATCCGGCAGCCTGGCCGACCTCGGCTCGTGGTGGCGGCGGTCGACGACCGCAGACCGCCTGCCGGTCTATCGCTTGTTGTTCGAGGTCTTCGCTCAGGCCACACGAGAGCCGGAGCGCTATGAGCGTTTCCTTCAGCAAGCAATGCACGACGCGCTTGGGCTCATACAGCGGCTGGTCTTGGCAGAAGGATGCCCCAGCGAGCAAGCGCCCTTGATCGCATCGATGATCGTGGCCCAGGCGCGCGGCCTGCAGCTCGACCTCCTGGCCACCAACGACCGCGAACGCGTCGACCATGCCTTCGCTGTCTTCATCGGCCTGATCGACAGCCTGCGGCAAAGCTGGACCGGCGAGCAACCATCAACGCGACCGCGCTGACGAGGTTGTTCCGGCGTGGAGGGGCCGGAGCAGGCCCCGTCTGCTCACGTCGAGTCGAATGCAATTCGGAGGCCGGCGGGCAGTGGAGGGCGACCGCGTCACTGCATAGCGGTGGCAGGGGGGTGATCGAATGATTTGGGGCAGCGGAAGGTGTACAGCGAATAGCCACGCCCGATCTGCACACCGACGAAGTCTGGGGACGCGGCCGGGTTCTCCTCGGACGGGCGCCAGCTGCAATTCATGCCGTTCCAGTCGCCCGAGTCCACGGTGAAAATCAAGGTCATCGTGGCACCGCAGACAGCACATTCCATTGGGTACGGATCGGTCAGTGACCAGTTCGCGTACCCGCCGACCTTCCATCCCGGCGCCAGCGACAGGTCGCTCTGATAGTGGGGACGGCTCTGGTCTTCGTCGTCATCCCACTCGTCGAGCCGCTCGCGTAGGTCATCGGGGAGCAGGTCGGCGTATTGGTACTCGCGGACCTGCTCGGGGTGCACCACGCACGGAACCGGCAGGTACATGTCGCTGATCGCGGGCGGCTCGGGAGGCGCCTCGAGCAGCGGGCCGACGGCAGAACTGTCGCGCCAGTAGAGAAAGACGCGAGGGCTGTAGTGCCGGTCCGAGTGGTCCACCGGGCACCAGAGCACCTGGAGCAGGTCGGTACCGTCCGGACCGGCGTAGTCCGGGACATCTTGTCGGTACAGCTGCGCCACCGGGACCAGCGGGATGGGATCCTCGGTCAGGTCGTCGAGGTCCAGAGCGTCGGCCGCATCGAGCTCGGCCCGCTCCTCCGCAGTCAAGAAGTCCCCGCCCGGCAGCGGCTCCCGGGTTTCTGCGGTCGCGAGGATCTCCCGCCTGCGGAGCAGGGCGGCCGGGGTGGTCAGGTTGTATGGCTCGTGCGCCCCGGCGTCGTCGCAGACCGGCCATGCCTCGTCGGCCGGCCACAGCAGCGGTCCACCGACCGAGCTGTCCGTAACGGTCGGAGCGCCGGGTCGGGGATGCAGGCGGGTAGCCGTGAGGGAATGTTCCCGCAGTTCGGGGAAGAGTGCGGTGATGTCCAGGGGACGCGGAGGCGTGGTGCGGACCATAGAAGCGGATCTTATGGCCCGCGCGCTGGTCCTGAGTTCCACAGACCGGTCACTTTGCCGTGGCCGAGGGGCGCGAGAAACTGGTCGGGTTCTTCAGCGTGTTCGCACCTGGTGCCAGCCGGTTCGACAAAGGTCGAGGTAGATGCTGAGTCGCCAGGGGTTGGAAGCCGGCGACCAGACCATCCCGCCGTTTGTTCCTTGACTGTGGACATGCCTGTTCGGTGTCCAGCTGCCACCCTGTCAACCCGGTGCTGCGCGACCGGCCCCCCCGCGCGAGGCGTCGGCCCAATAGGATGACGGTCGATGAAGATCGCGTCTTGGAAACCCGCCACGCTGGCCGATGCGGTGTCGTTGGCGGCCCTGTTCCGGCGAGTCGAGGCGGCTGCGCCCGTCGGCCTTGAGCAGCACGCTGACGACGTCACGACACGGCTGGCGGCTCTCGGGCCGGAACTCGGGTCGGGTACCCGGGTCGGCCGCGATGACGACGGGGACGTCGCCGCGTACGGGGAGGTCGCGGAGATGGGCGAGGTCGATGATGTCCTCCGGATCCGGCTGGCCAACGTGGTCCGTCCCGACACCGCGAACGACGTCCGTGCGGAGTTGTACCAGTGGCTCCTCGGACAGGCCGAGCAGGTGCGGCAGGTCCGCGGATCGGCGCAGGCAGCCGTTCTCGGCACCCGGTGCGCCGAGAACGATCGCGTCGGACACGAGTTGCTGGCCCGGCACGGCTTCGAGTTGGTCCGGCACGAGCGGGACCTGGTCCTGGCGCTGCCGGAGTCGCTGCCCACCGAAGTGCTGCCGCCTGGCCTGGTGTCGAGCCCCGTCGACGAGCGCTACGAGGAACTGGCGCGGCTGGCCCACAACGAGGCTTACGCCGACAGCCCGTCTGCGATCCGACCGGACCAGCGCACCTGGCCAGCGCACGCCATCGCGCACCCCCGATTCCTGCCCGACCTGTCCTGCCTGGTGCTCGTGGAGGCGGATGGGGCCGAGAACCCCGTGGCCGGCTTCCTGTTTGCGCTCGCCGACGACGACACGGAGAAACCCACCGCAGTGCTGCACTGTCTGGGCAGCCGAGTCCCCTGGCGCCGCCGTGGCCTCGCCACCGCCATGATCACACACGCCCTCCGCAGGGCTCGGTCCGCAGGCTTTCAGCAGGTTCGCCTCCGGGTGAGCGACACCAATCCGGCGGCTCTCGCGCTCTACCGCAAGCTCGGCTTCGTCGGCTCGGGGCGCGGGTACGCGGTGCTGATGCGACGCCTCGGCCCTGATGCCAGCTGACACCGCGTTGCTCGGCTTACTCGACCGGGCAGGCCGCGTGACAGCGACTTCGGTGAGCTCAGACCCCTCGGAGGCAACGTCAACCGCATCAAGATGACCAAGCGATAGATGTACGACCGCGCGAGCCTCGACCTCCTCCACAAACGCGCCCTCGCCACACCGTGAACCACCACCAGGATTGCTCGCCGAGTGAGTTGCCAGAGCCGCGACTGATGCGGCGCTGACAACACACCCGATACACCGACGCGCAGTGGACCAACCTGCCCGTGCGCGATCTGTAGCTATGAGACAGCCTCTAGATTCGTACAAGTTTGAATCGCTGGTTGGCACCGGTGCCGGGTGTCCACTGGGAGATGCGGGCACCGTCGGCGGTCGAGGCCTGCCAGACGTCCATTGCCAGACCGCTTTGCCTGTTGATGAGTCTGACCACCCCGCCGCCCTGGTCGTCGACCCGCCATTGCTGGCTGGCCGCGTTGGACGCGTCGGGTTGCTGGGTGATGTCGGCACCAGTGCTGTTGCTGGCGACCTGCAGGAACAGGCCGCTGTGCCGGGCCCTGATCCGGAAGTAGCCACCGTCGGCCGGCACAAACTCGAACTGCTGGTTCTGTCCGCTGCTGCTCGCCCACTGGATCAGCAATCCGCCGGCGGCGGTGGACGCACCGTTGATGTCGGCGGCCTTGCCGCTGTGCTGGGCCACGAGTCGGTAGTACGCACCAGTCTCGACCGGCCCCGAGTTGACCGCGGACGCGCGGTAGGTGTGGCCGGCCTGGCCGGTGAACTCCACGAGATCGGCCTCGATCCGCGTCGGCTGGACGGCGCTGCCGCTCGTCTCGTCGCGCAGTTCGAAGGTGCCGGCGAAGATCCGGTTGCGAACGCGGATGGGTCCGGCGCGGTCGGGAGTGACGACGAGCTCGATTCGGCTGCTGCTCCAGGTGGCGCCGACGGTGTATCCGCCGCGGCCCCGGAGCCCGGTGACCTGCCCGGTTGGCCAGGCGGATGGGAGTGCGGGCAGGAGGTGCAGTTCGCCGGCGTGGCTTTGCAGCAGCATTTCGGCGATGCCGGAGGTGGCGCCGAAATTGCCGTCGATCTGGAAGGGCGGGTGCAGGTCGAACATGTTCGGGGCGAGCCGGTCGGTGCGTACCAGGTCGCCGAGGAGCTTGTGGGCGCGCGTGGCGTCTTCCAGCCGAGCCCAATAGTTGATCTTCCAGGCGAGTGACCAGCCGGTGCCGTCGTCGCCGCGCAGTTCCAGGGTCTGTCGTGCGGCCTGGTGCAGTTGTGGTGTGCCGCGTTTGGTGATCTGGTTGCTGGGGTGCAGCCCGTACAGGTGGGAGACGTGCCGGTGCGTCCGCTCGGTCTCCACCCAGTCGGCGAGCCATTCCTGGACGTTGCCGCGGGACCCGACCCGTGTCGGCGGCAGCCGGTCCCGGGCAGTCAGTACCTGGGCGCGGTAGGAGGCATCCACGTTGAGGACTTCGGCGGCCCGTGCGACGCCATTGAACAGGTCACGCAGGATCTGGTTGTCCATCGTCGGCCCCGCGCACACGCTGGCGTTGGTGTGATGGCGCAGCTCGGGCGAGTTCGACGGATTGGTGACGAGGTAGCCGAGCGTCGGGTGGCTGACCAACGTGTCGAGGAAGAACTGGGCAGCGCCTTTCATGGCCGGGTAGTTGGCGCGCAGGAACTCGACGTCTCCGGTGAACTGGTAGTGGTCCCAGATCATCGTGGCCAGCCAGGCGCCGCCGGTTTGCCACATTCCCCACAGGGCTTCGTCGACCACTGACGAGCCGCGCCACGCGTCGGTGTTGTGGTGGGTGACCCAACCCCCTGCGCCGTACTGCACCTGAGCGGTGCGGGCGCCGGTCACCGTCAGATCTTTGATCATGTCGAAGACCGGCAGGTAACACTCGGCCAGGTTGGTGGTGTCGGCCGGCCAGTAGTTCATCGGCAGGTTCGCGTTGATGGTGAACTTCGAGTCCCAGGAGGGAGCCATCTGGTCATTCCAGATCCCCTGCAGGTTCGCCGGCTGGCTGCCCGGCCGCGAGGAGGAGATCAGCAGGTAGCGACCGTACTGGAACAGCAGCGCGGAAAACTGCGGGTCGTTGACACTCGCGTGCTGCGCGATCCGCACGTCGGTGGTTTGGTCGGCCGCCGTGGTGCGTCCCAGATCGATCGACACCCGGTTGAACAGCGCCTGGTAGTCGGCCACATGTCGGCCACGCAACTGGTCGAAGCCGATGGTGCGGGCCGCGGCGAGGTGCCGCCGCGCGATGCCCTGGTAGTCGCCGTTGACGGTCCGGTAGTTGACGTAACTGGACCCGATCGACACCAACAGGGTGACGCTGGTCGCGCCGGAGACCCGCAGCGTGCCGCCGGAACTGCTGACCGTACCGCCGCTCACGGCGGCATTGGCCAGAGCAAGGAACCGGACCTGCCCGGTGATGCCCTCCATGCTGCCCGAAACACCGTCGAGGCCGATCGTGGCGGCGTCCGGGCTGGACACGGTCGTCCGTTGCGGGCTGCCGAACGTGGCGGTGAACGTGATCGCGTTTGCCCGGTCAGCGGTCAACCGCATCGCGATCACCTGGTCCGGTGCGCTCGCGAACACCTCACGCTGAAACCGCACCCCGTTGAGCACGTAGCTGGTGGTAGCGGTGGCCGTGGTCAGATCGAGGGTCCGCTGGTACTGCGACGCCCCGCTGGCACTGCCAAAAGCCAGCCGCAGGTCGCCGACCGGCTGGTAGGCCAACTGCCCGACCGGACTGCCCAGCATGGTCTGGTTGATCAGATCCTGCGCCTGCGTCCACTGATCGGCGAAGACCCGCCGCCGAATCTCCGCCAGGTTGGCCGCACCGCGGGTGTTGGCCGAGTCATACGGGCCACCGGCCCACACGGTGTCCTCGTTGAGCTGCAGCCGATCGGTGTCGACATTTCCGAACACCATCGCGCCCAACCGCCCGTTACCGATCGGCAGAGCCCGTAGCCAATCCGAACCCGCCGGCTCGTCGTACCACAACGCCATGTCGTTGGCTGCCAGCACCTGTGGGGGTGCAGTCGACCCGGCCCGAGCGGCTGCGGTCCAACCCGCCGGTAGCAGCATGACACCAGCCCCAGCCGCCCCGGCTCCGAGGAGTTTCCTTCGTGTCACTTCAGACATCTTGTCTCCTTCGCGCAGCCGAGCGACGCAGCGGTGGCCCCAGCCGCCCGGGTGGTGACGATCGCAGGGCGGAAGAAGCGGAACGTCGGCGAGGACGTCGCCTGAGTCCTTCGGGGGTGTCCGGGCGATCCAACATTCGTCAGACGTCACATGTTAACTATTGAAATCAGAGATGGTCAATGCGTAACCACGGCACCACACGTGATGCCGTCGTCCCGACCGTCCAGGGCTTCGTAAACCCAGCCCACGTCGTTCGTGCCAGCGCCCTGCGGAGTCGGCGCGCAAGAGGCGATCGACTGACGGGTGCTCCCTGAAGGTCAGACGAAGACTGGCGGGCGCCAGCCGGAAATCTGGCGGCCCATTGCCCGGAGCCGCTGCGACCAGTGCCTCTGACCTTCCGCCTCAGGCATCAAGGATCTGCCATTCCTGGCTGATCTCGCCACTGACCGGTTGCTGGACCACCCTGGCGCCGTCCGCGGTGGAGCCGCCTTCGACCCCGACACACCAGCCATTGCTCACGTTGACGAACCGGTAGTATCCGCTGGTCGTCGCCGGGACGAGGTTCCACCACTGGTTACGTCCGCCATTGTCGGCCCATTGAACGAGTGCCGCGCCCTGGCCCGAGCCACCCGGACTGTCCAGGACTTTTCCGCTCTTGACACCGGACAGCCGGAATGAGCCGTCGCTGTTGGGTAGCAGCCGCCACTGCTGGTTGGTCGCGCCGGTCCACGGCCACTGGATGACAGTTGCCCCGTCCGTGGTGGAGCCGCCGTTGACGTCCAGCACCTTTGCGCTGCGCCGGTTGACCAGTCGAACGATGCCGCCGGCGGCGGCTGGCAGGCCTACGACAACCTGTGTCTGTTGCCCGGCCGTCAACGAGATCACCCGGGCATTCGGGCCGAGCGGCGAGGGGGTGACCGTCGCGGAAGTGGTGATGGAGGCCATCCCGCGCCGGCTGAGGAGGGTGATCGCCTGGGTGATCGTCGAGGTGAGTACCACGGTTACTGATCGACCGGGCAGATCCCAGGAGAGGCTGTGGATGCGGACCTGGTTGCGTCCGCGGACCCCGGTGATGGTGCCCCTGGCGAGCTGGCCGGGCAGGGCGGGCAGCAGCTCGATGACGCCGGGCCTGGTGTACACAAGCGCTTCGCTGAGCACGGCCGGCAGCGTGTGGGCCGCATCGGCGTTGTAGGTTTCCAGATTCGGGTTGTGCGCTGTCATCAGCGACCGGAAGACCATGTTGTTGCCGATGATCTTCCGGAGGTTGCTGTAGACGCCGGCGGCGTCCTTGAGCCGAGCGGAGGCGAGGGCTCGATGCAGGCTGCCGTGCGCCGAGGTGTTCTCGTCGCCGCGCAGCGCCAGGGCCTTGAGCGCCGCGGTGACCAGCCCGGGCGCCTCCTCGGGATTGATCTCGTGCAGGGGCCACGCGCCGTACAGGTGATGGACGTGCCGATGGTTGTAGCGATCCGTGAGTCCCGGCCAGGACCATTCGGCGAGGGCGCCGCTGCCGTTGACCGTGTAGGGCGGAAGCTTCGCCAGCAGGGCCGTCCAGCGGGCGACACCTTGACCGGCACCCTGCTCGACACCGAGTGCGTTGGCGGCCTCGACAGCCGCCCGCAGGGCGTGTCTGCCGGCCTGGATGTCGCCGGTGGCGTTGATCGCCAGCAGGACGTTCGTGCTGGCCGGCGAGTTCTCCATCGAGAACGACGGCACGAACACCACCCGGCCGGCCGAGTCGGTGCGGGTCAGGAAGTCCTCGTAGAACAGCGCCAGCTCCATCAGCGCCGGTCCCAGTTTCTCAGCCAGGAACGTCCGGTCCCCGGTGACCTGGTAATACTCCAGCAGCGGGTAGAGCAACCAGTCCGCGCCACCGGTCCAGCACTGGCCGGGGAAGCCGGGGTCGAAGTGCAGCATGTACCCGTACTCGCCGTCGGTTCGCGACGGGGCCAGGAAGCCGCGGGCGCCGTACAGGTTGCGAGCGTTCGTGCGCCAATGGGCGAGCTGACCGAGGATCAGGTTGAAGTAGCCCTGCATGGCGTCGGTGAGGTCGAGAATGTTGCCGCCGGCGACCTGCAGGTTGATGTTGGCATCGGTGGTGAAGTCGTCGGCCCAGGCGCCGTTCCAGGTGCCGGCCCAGATTCCGGTCAACCGTGGCGGCAGTACGCCGCTGGAGGTGATGAACAGGTAACGGCCGCTGTCGTAGAGGCGCTCCAGCAGGGCCAGGTCGATGGTGTTGCGGTTGGCGTTCTGCCGGGCGATCAGCTGGGTGGTCGACAACTGTCGGTCGGCGGCGGAGACGTTCAGGTCCAGGCGGGAGCGGTCGTACATCGCCGAGTGCAGGGTGACGTGTCGGGTCCGCAGCTCGGCATAGTCGGCGCGCACTGCGGCCAGCGCCGCGTGCAACGGCCTGCTGTCCCAGGCCGTTGGTGACTCGTACCGGTCGAGTTTGGTCAGCAGGAGGAGCCTGGTCGCCGCGGTGACGACGATGGTCGACCCGTTCGCGGCTACCGTGCCACCGGTGGCGACGACCCGGGTGACGCCCTCGAAGCCGAACGCGCCCTGCCCGGACGGGTAGGTGCCGCGCAGGTTCAGGTAGCCGGAGCCGTCAATGACGCTGGCCTGGGTGGTGAAACGGACCGAGCTGGGGACACCGGCGAGGGATGTGTTGGCGCTCAGCGTCGCGTCGATCGATCGGCCGGATGCCGGGGTCAATTCGTGTACGACGACGTTGTCGGCTCGGGAGGCGAAGGCACGGCGAGTCCAGGTGCCGTTGCTGTCGGTCCAGGTGGAGGTGACCTCCCCGGTCCGGAAGTCGGTGCTGCGGGCGTATCCGTTGGCCGTGGTCATGCCGGGCGTGCTGATCTGCAACTCGAAGCCGGGGTGGTAGGTCTGGGTCCAGCGCAGGCTCCAGCCGGCCGCGAAATCCGTGTTGGCTCCGCCGTAGTTCCCGGCCAGCGCCTTGTCCCGCACGCCGGCCAGCCGCCCCGAAAGTACCGGCGGGGTCACACCCCGGCTGCCGTTGGGCATCACGAAGCGGTGGTGATTGAAGATCACCTTCTCGAGGGTCGGCGTTCCGTACAGGACCGCGCCGTACTCGCCGTTGCCGACGAGGAACCCGTCCGTCCAGGTTGTCGCCGCGGTCGCGTCGTAGATCCCGCGCTCGGGCAGGGTGACCTGAGGCGCAGCGGCGGCGGCCCGTCCGGCGCCCACGGCCGGGATCAGGGCCGCCGAGCCGGTGGTCAAAGCGGCGGTGGCGAGCAGGCGCCTACGGCTCACGGGCAGGTCCGTCATCAGGAGTTCCTCTCGACACCGAGGCTGAAGGGTTGTGCGTCATGTCGTTCGGCGCCCGCAGCCCGTCGGGTCTGAGCTACGGACAACGGTTCCGCATTCTCGAATCGATTCGGCAAGAGCATGGGCGTCAATTCCGCCGAGATCGGATCGTGGTCTACTCGGACGCGGGAACCCCCGCGCCCGAGTAGACAGCACAACGATCGTCAGCTGGTCACCGGCGGCCGAACTTGACACTCACCTCTGCTACTGGTCAGGCGGGTACGAACTGCCACTGTTGGTTGGTGCCGCCGGTGGCGGTCCACTGCACGACCTGTGCCCCGTCGCTGGTCGAGGCGGCGTAGACGTCGGCCGCGAGTCCGCTGGCCTGGCTGACGATGGTGTAGTAGCCGTTACCGGTGGGCCGCAGGTACCACGACTGGTTGGTGCCGCCGTTTG
>NZ_PYBV01000005.1:0-117336 GCF_003205615.1 Micromonospora arborensis
GCCGGACAATCTTTCAGAAAGGGCCACCCCCAACGGGGTGGCCCTTTCTGCTTATCGGTTGATCGACTCGGGTTCCCGAAAACCGCGGTGTCCGGGGTCGTTCGCGAACGCTCACGTGACTTCGTACGCTCACCTCGGCCACCGGCGCCTGCTCGGCCGGATCCTCCCAGCGCAGAAAAAACTCGACGATCTCCGGGTACGCGTCGCCGACCCGGTTGCTGCCCAGCGAGAGCCTGGCCATCCTGTTTCCTGAGCTTGCGAGCGAACTGGTAGAGAACCTGACGCGTCCGGAGATGAGCGCGCAGTGGCTGCTTCCCGGGTCGGCGGACCGGTGCGTCTGGCAGTGCAGGACCTGCCAGCACGTCTGGCGTACCCCAGTGGCCGACCGGGCCCAGCGCAACACCGGCTTCCCGCCGTGCTCACGGCGGGAAAGCTCCTACCGGGCTCGTCTGAGCCGTACCGAACTCCGGGTCCGTGACGTCGCTCCCGAACTTTTCACCCAGGCCGTGCGCATCCTCGACGTCGACAAGACCCGCGACATCAAGCTGCTCGACCTGGCTCGGGGGTCGACCGTCCGAGTGCTCTGGCGATGCCCGGACTGTGCGCACGAGTGGGTGGCGCCAGTTGTCACCCGTACCTCCGGGCGGGGCTGCCAGCCGTGCGGCATCCGCCGGCGCACCGCCTCTCGCCAGCAGCCTTCGCCCGGTGGATCGCTGGCCGACCTGCATCCCGAGATCGCGGGCACCTTCCTGGCGAACCTGGACCACCCCGATCGAGGGCCTGATCGGCTCCGCCCGGGATCCCACGACCGCTGCCGGTGGCACTGCCCCTGTGTGGGTCGAAGGAGTGGGAAACGACGGTCTCAGCCCGAATCCAGCGGCAGGGCTGCGGAGGGTGCCGCGGCCTGAGGATCGGCAGGCCCGGCAGGCGGGGCGTCATCGCCAACAAGGACGAGGGACCGCAGTTCGATGTCCTTCTACTGTTCTGACGGCTCGCACGGGTCCGGGGCGTGCCGATGCAACAGGCGAGCGGCGGTGGCGCCGAGCAGCGTCAGCAGGTACGTCGCGCCGCATGATGCGCTGGCCGGTACGGCGAGTTGCACGGCTTCGTCGACCAGGTCCGCCTCACCGAGGCTCTGGATTACGGCGAACAGGCCGCAGGCCAGCAGGATGACCTGCACCACGACGATGTGGAACCATGCGCGCCGGATCGGCTCCCGGTCCACGAGCCAGGTGTAGACGACTGCGCAGACTGCGGCGGCGACACCCCACGCTGTGCCGGTCACGACTCGCGCCGCCGGGGTTTCGGGCAGGTCCATCAGGCCGGCGATGAGCAGCGCCAGCGGCATCCGGAACGACAGGCCGGACAGGAACGACTCTTGCAGGTCGGCCGAGCGCCGGCCAGCCGACGGTTCCATTGCCCGCTTGAACGCGCCGACGAGCGAAAGCCCAACGCTGATTCCCGTGCCAGCCAGCGCACTCAGCAGGCTGGACAGCAGGACGTCGCGCGCGCTCAGGTCGGCGAGACCGAGCGCCAGGACGAGCAGTTTGACCCCGACAACCACGACGTACACGATCGGCAGGCCGAGCACGAAGGCGAGGATTGCCGTGAAGGTGGCCTCGCCCGTGTGCTCGTCAAGCAGTGCCCACAGCAGCACGCCGATGCCGTACACCACGGCCAAGCCCACTTCGCCTTGCCCGCCCAATGCCTCGCCGACGAACCAGCCGAGCGCGCCCGGCACGGCGACGGCGAGCGCGCCCAGCACGAGCAGCATGTCCTCAGTGTGCGGCCGCCCGTCTAGCCGCGGGTTCAACCCTGGTTCGGGTTAAAGCCATTCGTCGATTGCGACGACGTTGAAGTCTGGCTCGGTGGCCCGACGATCTTAAGAGGCCCCTTGTATGAGCAGTCCTGCTTCCGAGTTGCGCTGAGCCACGGTGGGCGGCGAACGCCTCCAGGATCGCGCGAACCGCCCTCCTCGCAGCGATCGGGCGCAGCACCGTGGTCACACTCGTTGTGGCAGGTTCACGCGGAGTTGCGCCACTTGCGGCCGTGCCGGCCGATGAGCCGGTCGGCGTCGGTCGGGCCCCAGGAGGCGGCCTCGTAGGTGGGGATCGGCGAGTTGTCCTTCCCCCAGTTCTCGATGATCGGGTCGACGATCCGCCAGCACTGCTGCACCTCGTCGCTGCGGATGAACAGCGACGCGTCACCGATCAGCGAGTCCAGGAGCAGACGCTCGTACGCCTCCGGAGACTCCTCGACGAACGTCTGGTCGTAGGAGAACTCCATCGTGGCGGTGCGGACCCGGAAGGAGTGGCCCGGCACTTTGGCACCGAAGCGCAGCGAGATGCCCTCGTTCGGCTGGATCCGCAGGATCAGCGCGTCAGCATCGAGGCCGGTGAGCTGGTCGGTCGGGATCGGCAGGTGCGGCGGCCGCTGGAACTGTAGCGCCACCTCGGTGAGCCGGGCCGGCAGGCGCTTGCCGGTGCGTACGTAGAACGGCACCCCGGCCCAGCGCCAGTTGTCCACGTTGAGCCGCATAGCGGCGTAGGTCTCGGTCCGCGACAGGGGGTCGACGCCGGTCTCCTCGCGGTAGCCGGCCATCAGCTCCTCGCGGGTGCCACCCCGGGTGTACTGTCCCCGGACCGCGGCCTCGGCGATGTCCCGGTCGGTGGGGAGCCGGATCGCCTGCAGCAGCTTCACCTTCTCGTTGCGCAGGCCCTCAGCCTCGAATGAGGCCGGTGGCTCCATCAGTGCCAGCGCGAGGACCTGGAGTACGTGGTTCTGCACGATGTCCCGCATCGCGCCAGCTTCCTCGTAGAAGCCGCCGCGGCTGCCGACGCCGAGGGTCTCGGCGACGGTGATCTGCACGTGGTCAACCCAGGAGCGATCCCAGATGGGCTGGAAGATCGAGTTCGCGAAGCGCAGCGCCAGCACGTTCTGGACGGTGTCCTTGCCCAGATAGTGATCGATACGAAAGACCTGGTGCTCGTCGAACGCGCTGTGCACGACGCCGTCGAGCTCGCGGGCCGTGACCAGGTCGCGCCCGTACGGCTTCTCGATGACCAGGCGGGAGAAGGAGCCTTCGCGTGGTTGGTTGAGCCCGACACCGGCCAGTCCGTTGATCACCGGCTCGAAGGCCCCGGCCGGGGTGGCCAGGTAGAAGAGCCGGTTGCCGGACGTGCCCCGCTGTGCGTCCAGCTCGTCGAGGGTCTCCACGAGCCGCTTGTAGGTCTCCGGGTCGTCGTAGCCGCCGGCCACGTACCGCACGCCGCCCTGGAGCTGGCGCTTGCTGGCGAGGGTGCGTTCGCCGAGGGCGCTCTCGGCGAACTGTTCGTCGGTCATCGATGTGCGCGCAACGCCGACCAGCGCGAACTGGTCCGGGAGCCGCTCGTGCCGAGCCAGGCTCTCGACTGCGGGCAGCAGCTTACGCCGGGTCAAGTCACCGGAGGCACCGAAGATCACCAGCGTGGCCGGCGGGGCACTCCGCTCCTGGATGAGCTGGGATGCGTGGTCCATGGTCTGCGTTCCTCCGGGCACAAGGGGTGTGGGGTTGGGGGTGAGGTGCTGTCAGGCAAGGAATTGTGCGGCTATGGCGGTAGTGTCCGGGGGCCACGCGGCGTGGCCCGTTGGTCGCGGAGCTTGAGCGTCGCATGCCGGGCGGACGGGTGGGCGACTCGATGACGATTCGGTGCGGTCCGTCGGCGTACGAGGTGGTGGTGCGAACGATCGTGGCTGGGCAGCAAACCAGCGAAGTGGTCGCCCTTCCGAAGGGCTCAACCGATCGTGTCGCGGCCATACCGCTGACCACCAGTGATTCGTGCTCCGGGGTGTTTGACCTCCCAGTACGGGTCGACATGGTCAGGCGCGGCTGCTCCCGAGATGGCAGACGCCGGCCGGCGTTTCGGGGTCGCCTGACGCCACGCCGGTAGGTGTGCCGACGGTCGATGTGAAGCGTTGCGGGCGAGCTCGCTGGAGTCCGCTCCGGTTCCGTCATCTGGGACACCGGTCCCACGGGCAACGTCCTGAGTGGACCCTTCAGGCTGGAGACCCCTTCGGCGAACCCGAAGAGGTCAAACCCCCACCTCTGGTGGAGAAGGCGGGAGACGGTGCCTACCCGTCGACCACGTTCAAGCTGGGATCGGCATGACAGCGCCGCCTGTGCCAGCCCTGTCGTGCTGCGGGTGCTCCGCAGGTAGCGAGGTGCGCTTCTGCGTGGCCCAGCACCGATCTGCCCGCAGTGCCACTTCACCTTCGTCTCGCGTTGCCCGAGCCCACTGGTCCGTATCTACCTTGACCATTGCGAACGGCCCTGAGAGCCTGACCGGATGTACTTCCGCGCCGACGACAAGGGGAACCCGGATTTTACGCGTCCGCTGAGCCAGCTAGAGCACGTTGAGGCTTACTGGGACAGCGCCGACGATGATCCGACCTCACTCGCAGATCTTTACCTGAATTTTCACGACTTTGATCGGATCGAGTTCCTACTGTTCAAAGACCGGCTGAGCGCTGCAATACTCATCGCCCGCTCAGCCGGAAAGGCCATCTCGCGACTGCAGGATAGGTTTGAGCAAGAACGGCAAGATGGATCGCATCGCGTGCCGGGGTGGGAGGCCGAGTCCGACCTCGTCCTTGAGGAATCGCTCGGTGTCGTTCAGGATGCACAAGGCATTGCGGTTGGCGCCGCAATACTGAGTGCCGTCGCCGCACTGGAACTCTTGCTCAAGGAGTTGTCGGCGAGTACTGGCAAGCGGCGTGGGCTCGATCAATCCCTCAGGGACTTGCTGGCCCAACAAAACGCCTCCTCAGATGAGACGAAACGCATCATCGAGATGGTCTCGAGGGTGCGGAGGCGTCGGAACGCTTTCGCGCATTCCCTGACGGGATCATATTGGGATGCGCCGACCGCAGAAGACATGTTCACCCCGGAGTCCATGGAGGATACGCTGTTCACGGTCGCCAAGATAGCTGTCGCGCTGGAAGCCCTGATTGACGCAACGAGGCAGGCAGCGACCGGTCCGGGTGCTGTGCAACAGCCATGATGCCGTCGAAACCACCGATCATGGCGTGCTCCGTCCTGTCGTGGCGACTTCGCCGACTGCTTGGGTAAACAGGGCGTCACGGCGCGTGATGGAAGAATGACAGCGACCGGCGGGGTCATGCCGTACGACATTTCGGTCAGTCGGGAGGACGTCTGTGCGGGCGTTGTCTGCCGACAGGCCCGGTAATCTGCGGGAATGGGCAACCGGCAGAGGCAGCAGTACCTCGGAGATCTGGGCGAAGCCGAGGTCTACAGGGAACTCCTTCATCTGGGCGCAAGCATCAACTACCTAACCCAGTCAGATAGCGGCTGGGATCTACATTTGCACCTACCTTCTGAGCCGGTCGATGTCGTTCGTTCGCCACTCAAAACGTGGACGTTGGATGGCCGCGTGGCTCACGTGCAGGTAAAGAAGAAGACGTCAAGGGCCGCGCCGAAGTTGGATCCAGAGACGGCGCGTGGATGGGTAACGGGAACGCGATCCGGTGTGCCGACTTTTCTCTTCGTGGTAGACGAAGAGGGCGATTTCGAGTACGCAACACCGAAAAGTCTTTCAGAGTGGATCGGGCAAGCGTCAACGCCGCCGCAAGATGGCAAAGTGGGCACGAGTAGGCTGAGGACGTATTCGTACGCCCGTCCCAAGTTCGGCAGGGTGCTGCACCTGTGGTCACATTACCCCAACGCATTATTGGGCCTAAGTAAGCTGGACTCCGCCCTCCATGCGGAGGGTGACACAGATTCCACGGACATCCTCGAGATCGTCGCGGACGTCGCTGTTGGCTGGCTTGCCTTTGCCGGGTTGACGTATGCCGACGAGGGCGCCCAGGGCTGGGAGCGGGCGATCCGTACTTTCACCGGGACCGTCGACGAGCTAGGCCTAAGCGAAGGGTGGGCGCGGCGGGAGTTGCTGCGCAGCGCTGTCGAACGGCGCCAGAACTATGACAACGATCCGGGCCTGTCTGTCGCCACTTACTCGCTGCAGTCGGACGCGCAGAACTGCCTCGATGACGCACTTCAGATGCTACGCATGGCGTTCAGGGTTATTGGCACCGACTCTCGAAGGTAGTTTGCAAGGTTGGGATGCCCTGTTCGTCGAGGCATACTCCTGTGTCTACTATCGACAGTTTGCCGAGCGCTCCGCTATCCGCGCAGGCGGCTCGCGATCCGGTCGGCCTCATCGGCGTCCAGGGGGTAGGGGCTGCCGTGCAGGATTGGGCCGGTGACAACGGCGGGGCCGGTGACCGACGGCGAGCCATGCTCGGTGGCGAGCAGGCTTGCTGCGGGGTTGGGCTGCCCTGGTTGGGCCCGGCCAGGCCTGTCCTCGGCGTGCCACAAGGTCAGGTCGGTGCCGAGCCTGGTGGATCGGATGTTCTCCGAGCCGAGCAGTCGGGCCACCTCCCGCACGAGATCCATCCCGACGAAGGGTGTCGTCACCCGCTGGACGCCGCCGACGGTCACCAGCAGCAGCTCGGCCGTCTTGCCACGTTCCTGTGCTATTCCGGCATCTGCTATTCCGGCATCACTTGGCCCTCCTGTCGACGCGGTCGCGGTCTGACTGGACGGGGCCTGAGGCTGAGCCGGCCGGGACGCACGCTGTATCAGCACGACGATCCCGCTCACCACGGTGGCCAGCATCGCCACCGCCCCAAAGGGCACGGCCAGCAGGAAAGGCCACCGCCAACCGACCGCTCGTCCCACAAGCACCCCCGCCACGGGCCCGAGGCCCAGCGCCAGCAGCACCACACCGGCGACGAGGGGCGTGACCCACCCGCGTCGTGCCCCCATCTGCGTCACCAGTATGGCCGTGACGCCCCACGCCAAACCGGCCCCGAATCCCGTCACCGCGCGGCCGAGTAGCAGCAAGGCGTCCCCCGGGGCCAGCGAGGTCAGCAGCGACCCGGTAACCAGTAGCGCGATCGCGGACAACGCGACGGCAGTCGGCCACCGCCGACCGGCGAGAGCGCCGACCGCACCCGCCAGTACCGCCGGCAGCAGGTAAGCGACGAAGATCCAGAGGACTGCCGAGGTCGGCAGGTGCATGTCCCGCTGCATCGCAACCCATTGCGGCCCGACGGTGACGGCGAGCAAGAAGGCGCCTAGCGACGCAGCGAGTGTCGGCCCGATCAGCAGCCAGACTGGGCGGAGAATGTGCGACTGATCAGCGGGCACGACGGAGCGCGAACCGTACGGGGAAACCTGGTTGGCGGTGCTGGGGGAGGGCGCGGTCACGCCGGCGAATATACCGGGCCCGCGGCTCTGTGAAGCGTCCGAGCGAGGGCACTGTCT
This sequence comes from Micromonospora arborensis, assembly GCF_003205615.1. Classification (GTDB taxonomy): domain Bacteria; phylum Actinomycetota; class Actinomycetes; order Mycobacteriales; family Micromonosporaceae; genus Micromonospora; species Micromonospora arborensis. The sequence continues at coordinate 7,325 of NZ_PYBV01000005.1, forward strand.
CGCATTCGGTGCCGACGGAGGGCTTCGACCGCCCCGGGTTGCGGCCGGGTAGCGATATGGCCCTTGTGGCCGATCCAACCTTCCAGGCCACCGATCAACATCCACGTCCGTCGCACGCAGGCCAACGAACTCGACCCGAAGGCGGTTCGCCTACCGCCGTTTGCAGTACTGAGAGGTTCATTGGCTGGTCGGGGCCGATTCATCTCAGATTCGGTCAAGATCATTAGCGTCGGCTCGATCCCCGGACCGAGCGGGGGCGTAGCGCGGCCTCGTCGCCCGCTGTCTTCTGAGTTGAGGATCCACGTGAGATCTAGAATCTTGAACGTAAGGCGGGTCACGCCGCTTGTCGGCGTGCTCGCCACGGCCGTCACGCTGGTGGCGTTCCCGGCCATGGCGAGCGCCGATCCTGGCCAGCCGGACGCACCCGTCACCGGCGGACTCCAACTGATCAACACGAATGAGAAGATCGGTCCGGGAATCGGTCTTCAGCACGTGAAGGCGTTGGACCAGAGCGGTTGGTACGACGCGCAGTATCTGACGGTGGACCTGTCGAACAGCGCGGTCAGCACCGACCTGCTGACCTCCGGCCCGGTCGCATCCGGCGGCCCGCTCAGCGTCTCGGCCAACAAGGCCGGCGCCGTGGCCGGCGTCAACGGCGAGTTCTTCGACATCGGCAACAGCAACGCCGCGCTCGGCGGTGAGATTCAAAACGGCCAACTGGTCAAGACGGCGGACATCGGCGGGCGGCAGCACGTCGGAGTCAGCAAGGACGGCATCGCCCAACTCGTCGACCTCGCAGTCGACTCGAACGCGAACTTCGCCGACGCCGACCACAAGGTCCTGTCGATCAACGCTGCCAACGGCGGCGGAGTACCCGCCAACGGCATGGTCGCCTACACCACAGCGTGGGGAACTTACAGCCGCAACCGGGGTTTCGCCGGGGTCGACGCCAGCCAGATCGCCGAGGTTCTCGTCTCCGGTGACAAGGTCGTCTCCGTCGCTCCGACCGGGCCGGCCGGCTCGGGCGCGATCCCGGACGACAGCTTCGTGCTCGTCGGCCGCGACGCCGCGGCGACCGCGCTGCGCGCGCTTCAGCCGGGCGACCCGGTCACGCTGAAGTACTCGCTGTCCAACGACGTCGCCAAGACGATGAAGTTCGCGCTCGGCGAGGGCGGAACGATCGTGTCCGGCGGCAAGGTCGTCGGCGGCCTGGACACCTCGATCGCGCCGCGCACCGCCCTCGGCTTCAAGGACGGCGGCCGCACCCTCGTACTCGCCACCTGGGACGGCCCGGGCGGCACCGGTAAGGGCGGCGTCGGCATCGACAAGGAGGCACGCGACCTAGCCACTCTGGGTGTGGAGACAGCGGTCAACCTCGACGGTGGCGGCTCCACCACGATGGTTGCCCGCGCGCTGGGTGGGAACGACGCGACGGTGCGCAACACGCCGTCCGACGGCCACGAGCGCAACGATCCGAACGGCGTCGGCGTGTTCGTCACCCCGGGCGACGGCAAGCTCCACCAGCTCCTGATCAACCCGGCCCCGGGAGGCGCGTCCAGCGACGCAGGCGTGAAGGTCTTCCCAGGGCTGCACCGCGCACTGCTCGCCCAGGGCGTCGACAACCACGAGACGCCCGTCGCGGTGAAACCACAGTCGATTCGCTGGGACGCCGATGGCGCGTCGGTGCAGTCCGGCATGCTGCAGGCCTCGTCGCGAGACCACGGCACGGTCAAGGTCACCGCCACCGTCGGCCGCGAGCGCGCCACGACCAAGGTCGACGTGCTCGGCAAGCTCGACAGCGTGGAGCTGTCGGCCGGCCGCCTGTCCATCGCCGACGTTACGTCCGACGGCACGGCCACGGTGAGCGTCACCGGTCGCGACGACCAGGGCTACACCGCCCCGATCGACCCGACCGACCTCAAGCTGGACTACGACCACAGCGTCATCGACGTCCGGCCCACGGCCGGTAAACTGCAGATCATCCCGCTGAAGGCCGCCGGCACGATCCTGACCATCTCCGTCGGGGGCAAGTCGGTGCAGCTGCCGATCACGATCGGCGTGCAAAACGTGTCGGTGTACGACTTCAACGACGACGTGCTCGCCCGCTGGCAGAACAACAGCACCGCGGCGACCACGTTCGCCAAGGACCCTGACGGCCTACGGATCGACTTCGCTGCTATGCGCAACGTCGGCATGGCCTCGACCTCCACCGCCAACCGGGTGACGGTGCCGGGTCAGCCGCTGCGCGTACGGGTACGGATCAAGTCGAGCATCGCGGTGCCGAGCGGGCTCACCTACCTCGGCTACACCGACGCCAACGGCAAGGGCACGGGCGTCTACGGAACAGCACTGGTGGCCAGCGACGACTGGCAGTACGCCACGTTCACCCTGCCGGCCAACACCGTGTTCCCGATCGCGATCTCGGGCTTCCAAGGGATCAACACCAGCGTGCCCCAGCAGCACGCGGGCACGTTCATCCTCAACCGCATCGAGGCCGACATCCCGACCTCGATCGACCTGCCGGCGCAGCCGGACCTGCAGCCAGACCGGCTCGTGTCGACCGACGGCTCGTCGCTGCACGGCGCGGGCACCTGGACCTTCGCCTCGTTGTCGGACGTGCAGTTCACCGCGGACAACCCGGGCCTGGCCCAGGTCGCGACGGCCGCCCTGCAGCGGATCCGTCAGACCAGGCCGGACCTGGTGCTCCTCAACGGCGACATCACCGACCGAGGCCTGCCGCAGGATCTCGCGCTGGCCCGGCAGGTACTGACCGACGCGGGATGCGACCTGATCCCGGTCGGCCAGGAGCCGGCCGAAAACAGCACTCCGAATCCGAACACCGGCAAGGTGCCCTGCTACTACGTCCCGGGCAACCACGAGTCCTACGGGCTCAACAACACCCAGTCGGACCTGTCCAACTTCAAGGCCGAGTTCGGGCAGCCGTACCGGACGTTCGACCACAAGGGCACCCGGTTCATTCTGCTGGCCAGCTCGCTGGGCACGCTGCGCGGCACCGCCTGGGAGCAGCTGCCGATGATGCAGCAGGCGCTCAACGACGCCAAGCGTGACCCGTCGGTACACAACGTTGTCGTGTCCGCCCACCACCCGGTGGACGATCCGGCCGAGACGAAGTCCAGCCAGCTCGGCGATCGCGACGAGGTGGCGCTCATCGAGAAGCTGCTCACGGACTTCCGCGACGAGAGCGGCAAGGGCGTGACCATGTTCGGTTCGCACGCCCAGATCGCCAACGTCCACCGCGTCGAAGGTGTCCCGTACGTCGTGCTGCCCTCGTCGGGCAAGGACCCGTACGGCACGCCGGATCGGGGCGGCTTCAACGGCTGGGTGAACTGGTCGGTGGACAGCCGCCGCAACGCGAGCCAGCAGTGGTTGCAGGCGGACGTGCGGGCCTTCGCGCAGTCGATCACGCTGGACGCGCCGGAGACGCTCGACCTGAACAAGACCGCGCAGCTCGGCGGCAGCATCGTCCAGCCTGAGGGGGTGTCCGCCGGCTCGCGCGTCGTGCCGCTGCGATACCCGATGTCCGTGCACTGGAGCGGATCGTCGAGCCTGGCGATCGGCAGCGGTACCGAGGCCGTCGCCGCTGCCCGCCACGAGGGCAAGGTCGCGATCCTCGACCCGCAGACGCGGACGCTGACGGCACTGCGCCGTGGTTCGGTGACGGTCTCGGTGACGAACGACTCGATGCGGCAGTACACCGATGCCGCCTCGCTCGCACCGGTCAGCACCGCGAAAACCATCCAGGTCGGACCGCCGGCGCCGACCGGGCCGAAGTTCTCCGCCGAGGCCCCCGTGTTCACCACACAGCCGGTGGGCACGATCGGTCAGGTGCAGAAGGTTACCGTCACCAACACCGGCGACAAGGCGTTGCGGATCTCCTCGATCGACGTTAAGAGCCTGGAAGCGCGAGACGCGTTGCGCGCCGACCGTGACCGGGACGTATTCCGGGTCGACCGTGACCAGTGCTCGGGCCGCACGATCGCCCCGGGGGGCACCTGTGTCGTGTCGGTGCGCTTCACACCGGTGCGGCCGGACGTGACCTCGACGGCGTCACTGGTCTTCCAGACGAACACCGCCGCGCGCCGCGACACGGTGACGCTGACCGCAACCAGCGCCAAGCTCCAGTGGAGTTGGGGTGCTGGAGACGGCCCGGCGCAGTACCCGAACCAGACCGGCTTGGCCTGGGCCGAGTAGTTCCTTAGCAGGCCGGGAAGACGGTCTGCAGGCCGGCATCGTGGCTGGGGGTGGGTGGTACGCGCCCACCCCCAGCCACGATCGGTGTCCGCCCTCCAGATAGAGGGGGCTGGACCATGCGTGCTCCGGACAGCCAGTTGACCATGGCCATTAGCCGTAGGCAATTCCAGCGTGATCGAGTAGACGACACATATCGTGGAAACCTTCCGCGCAGGCATCGACGACAGCACCATGCCGGCCGGAGGTCTTCGCGTACTGCAACAGGAAGTACGGATCGACGAGATCGGGGGCATAGATGTTGGCCTCGACGACCTCGCCGCTTGCCGGATTATCGAACTGGCAGTGCTCTCCGTGCGCGTACAGGTACCAGGTCGCGCCGTGATATCGCACCGACTCCGGGGGGTCCGCGTCGACGTCGCCTACCGATGACGAACCAGCCTCCATCTGCTCGATGAGCGCGGCTGCTACCCGGCGGAACTCGGCGACAAGGTTCTCCAGAGCTGGGCGTACGGTGGCGGCCTCCGAGTCGCTGACGAGCCGCAGCACAGTGAGGATCGGCCCCTGGCGTCCCGCGGAGGCAAAGACGGCCATGTCGGGCTGGAGCGCAACCCGTAACGCTTGCGCAGTGGCCGTGGCAGCCGGCATCGTGACGGTCTCGTCGAGGACGACGACCAGACCTTGACCGCGGGCGACCCGCCGACGAAGGTCGGCGGGGTCCGGTGCTCCTGCGGCAAGCGCACCGGCCCCTGATTCCATACGGGATGCTAACTCGAACGCATTCGCCAATCGGCCTGGCCGAGCGCACTCACCTCGTGGATAGGCCGGGGTGTTCAACGGTGGCGGCATACGGGTGGTGTGTGGAGGTCGTCGAGCTCGGTGACGGTCAGGTCAGCGACCAGGCGGTCAGCCGCTGGCCGATCCCGCTCAGTCCTCTGCTGCCGGCGTAGCTTCCGACTCGGACTGATCGGTTTCCCGGCTCGCAAGTGCGAAGCGGTGGGTGAACTCGACGCTCTTGTCCAGGTGCAGGGCGGTGACTGGCGCATCCTCCACCGGCGGTGTCTCGGTGCCGACCGAATATCGCGTACGCACCAGTTCGTCGTACGGGCCCTGCTCGTCTATCTCGGCGAGGATGAACGGTGTGCCGGGAGCCCACCTCCCGGAGGCTGTCCAGGTGTACCGCAGTTCGACCTCTCCGTCGCGGGGGCAATCCCAGGTGAGTTGGCTTACGGCCGCACTGCCGGTGTTGGCAACCGCTGTCCAGCCGGTGCCGTCACGCCGAAGACAGAGCCAGCTCGATTCCATCGAACCGTAGTCGTACGGACTGCTGTCCCAGAATCCCACGAGGTTCTCGTCCCGCATGCAGAGCATGATCGCAGAAGCGAGACGACGGAGTTCCCGACGCGGATCTCTCGCCTGCGCGCCGATCGACCCAGCACTGGTTCGGCGTGCCCACGGTTCGGGCGGTGCGACAGCGCGCCGGCGCCGCGCCCATTATCCGTCGAGCGAGCCATAGGTGTGTCGCGTGGTGGGCGCGTACCGAATCGTCCTGGCCACGGTTGCCACTCGTTCGTCCACCGCGACCCCGAGCACCGCGACCCCCCGCCTGACGAGCCGTCCGCCAGCACGGCGATCTGGTGATCGCCCCAGGTCCCACTCCGCCGCTGCCACAGGTCGTACCAGCCTGGTTCAATCCTCAGGACAAGCGGGCCCGACAGGCGGAGGACCAATGGGAAACTGGGGGAACGGCAACTTCGACAGCGACACCGCGGCCGACCATCTGGGAACCGTGACCGACCGACTCATCGCCGAAGTCGCCGAGGCGATGTCCGGCGATCCCGTCGAGATCGAGCCCGACGAGTACTGGGGCGTCGCCGTGCCCTGCAACCTCGAGTTGCTCCACCTCATTGCACAACAGAACTACGTCGGGGTCAGCCTGCCCGACCCGGACACCCTCGCCGGTTGGAAAGCCAAGTTCCTGACTGTCTGGGACGAGGCCATCGACGACCTGGAGCCCACGCCTGACCACAAGGAACAACGGCGCGCCCACCTCGTCCGAACCTTCGACCAGCTCGCCGAACTGGCCAAGGCCGAACAGGCGTAACGCTCCGGGCGTCTTCCGGGAGGATCGCATTCGCCGGCCAGACGGCTCGACGGGCATCTACGGGGTGGTGGAGAAGCCGGACTTCGCGCTGGTCCTGCCCCGCTGGGCTGAGGGCTTTTGGCTGGTCGAGCAGTTCCGCTACCCAGTTGGCCGGCGGGCCTGGGAGTTCCCTCAGGGCAGTTGGGGACACGGGGTCACCGGCGGCGCCTCCGCGCTGGCTCGTCAGGAGTTGGCCGAGGAGACCGGATTGCGTGCGGAGACGGTCACCCATCTGGGGCACCTGTACGAGGCGTACGGCTTTTCCACCCAGGGCTTCGACGTCTACCTGGCCACCGGGTTGACCGAGGGAGAGCCGGACCGCGAGGCGACCGAGCAGGACATGGTGCACCGGCCGCTCACCGACGCGCAGGTCCGTGCCATGGTGTTGGCCGGCGAAATCGTCGATGCGCCGTCGCTGGCTGCGCTGACCCTCTACACAATCTCTCGTTGACCCCGCCGCTCGGGCGTTCTGGTGGGACTTACGGCGGCTCGGCGTCGCGACAGCGATGCTGGGGGATGACGCCGAGCGCGCCTACGTCCGTGCCGCGGCACATGACCTGCTCGGCTACCTTGCCGAGGATCTCGACGAGGCTCGCCAACACCACATCGCGTCGCCCTGTACGGCCCGGATCGAGCAGACAGTGCGGTGCCGCCTCGGCGAAGCGATCTTCGCGGAGGCGGCGCTGGAGGGCACTCGCACGAGCTGGAGTCCCCTGGTCATGGTCACGCTCGCTTCTTGAGCGTCGAACGCGCCCACAGGTACCCGACGAGAGCGATGCCGACAGTTCGTCGTGCGTGCGAGCCCTGGCCCCGGCCGATCAGCAATTCTCGGTGGTGTACGGGACCCACGGGCTGAGGTACGCCGCGCTGATAAAGCCGGATCCACCGGTGCTGAAGCGCGCGTGCCACCAGACGGCGATGCCGTTGACCGTGTCGCCGCCCGTGGCGCAGTCCAGGTACGCCGTCACGCCGCGATTCACCTGGCCATAGGCTGTGCAGGACGTATGCGGCCCGGTGCGGTAACGGACACCAGCTCCCGTCACCACGGCCGTACGGCTGCTCCGGTCCGACCAGCCCTGGCCACAGGCCGCCGCCGCCGGCGTGGCGGGCACGACGTAGGTCACCGCCGCCGCGAGCAGCGCGATACCTGCCAGTCGGGCACTCATTCGTCGCGTGGTCATCGGTCTCCCTCCACAGAGGCGAATTTCAGCCCAGCTTATATCGATGGATGTGCTCTACCTCTCGCTTCTCGTGGACATCGGGTTGCGACGGACCGTCGGGCCCACCACCAGCTCAAGCAATACGCGCCACGACCACCCGCTACGACTGTGAGGATGATCAGGTGCGCCCGGTTCTTGCTGCCGCCAGGCCGGCGGGACGTGTCCCGATAGGGGCCTAACAACGCGCCAGCACAGTCCCCGGGCCCCGGCCTTGTGGAGCGCTCGTTGCCGGGCCCGGATGGTCCGAGGGGTCTGGATGACCTCAGAGAGCGCGAGTCGCGGCTGCAACTCGACCTCGGCCGGCACGTAGAACACGCCAACGTTGAAGGCGAGCGGGTCGAGGTGCTCCAGCGTAACCACCACCCCAGCCCGACACCATGATCAGCCTAGGTGCGGCATTGATGCTCTTGACACGTTACAGAAAGCACCGTTAACATCACCGCAACATTGTTAGCGCTAACAGCCGCCGGTCGCTGATCCGCGCTGGACGACACCGAGCCGATAGCCGTGCGCTAGAAGCTCAACTGGTCGAGCGGACAAGCTTTCTCCCACCCTTGGCACCTTCGAGGGCTGCCTCACACCCTGCAATTAACCACGCTAGGCCGGTTATCCGGAAGTCGGACACTTCTGCCCGTTGTTAGCGCTAATACGCCTAGACGGAAGGTAGGACCTGATGGTTATCGAGTGGGCTGCCGGCAATCGACGGCGAGGTTTAGCGGCTATTGCCCTTGCTCTCGCGGTAGGAGTGGGGGTGGGTCAACTGACACCGATCGTGCCGGCCTCGGCGGAGAAGCCTGTGCCGCCGGCGCCGCCGGCCGTCGGACCTCAAACCCCGTCCGCCAAGGTGCCACTGGCCGGTGTCGACATGGCCCAGACATATGTGAACCCGATCAATTTGCCCGGGATGGCCGTGCGCAACATCGTCGGGACGATGCCGCCTACGGACGAGAATGTCGCCAACACTTCGCAAATCCCGGCCAGCCTGGACCAGGAGACGTGGACGGCGGCGTCCGGGCGGACTCTCGCGGGCCGATCCACCGTCGGGTTCAGCAGGATTTCGGAGAACTCCGCACGGACCGGGGCGGACTGGTCCGCGCTGAACGTCGACGGGACCATCTATCTCTATGCATCAGGTGCCATGCAGAATGCCCCGAACAACAACCGCACTGTCTGGTCCACTACCGACTACCTCACGTGGACGCCCCACGAGATGAACCTGGGCCTGGTCGCCCCAACCGTCGTGCAGCTCGGCGCCAAGTTCTACATGGCCGGCAACAACACGCCGGTCTATCAAGCCGACTCGCCCACCGGGCCGTGGACCAGCATGGGAAATTTCCTGCGCTCGACCGGCCAGACCCTGAGCGTTGGCGACGTGCAGTTCTTCCTGGACACGGACGGTCGGCTGTACCTGACGTACAACATCGGCTCGCCGATCATGGGCGTCGAACTCGACCCGAACAATCCTCGACAGCTCATCAGCGACCCGGTCGTGCTCTGGACTTTTGACCCGCGCCAGGAGTGGCAGCACATCGGTGACAACAAGGCGACCTACACGCATGGGTACGTGGAGGGTTCGCAGCTGTTCAAGGTGGGGGACACGTATTACCTCTCGGTCGCGTCCGGTGGCACGGAGTTCACCACGTACGCCACCGGTGTGATGACGTCGAAAAAGCCGCTGTCCGGGTACAAGGTCACTCAGCAGAACCCGATCGGCTACGGAAACAACCATCCGAGTGCGGTATATCCGAACGCCGGGCACGGCAGTTTCGTACGCGACAAGGCCGGCAACCTGGTGTTCTTCTACACCTATGTCATCGCGTACGAGGAGTTCTTCGAGCGGCGACTGGGAATGGACGTCTGCAACGTGATTCCCGCCGGTCCGAAGCGGGGAGCAATCGATTGCGAGTTGTCGAACACGCCGCAACTGGCTCCGGGGAAGAAGATCTCGGGCAGGGACGACGTCGGGCTCTACAATGTGGCCACCAACAGCCAGGCGTACTGGGCAAGCAGCTATGCGCCCGGGCGCAACCCGTACTACGGAAGCGACCGCTCCCTATCCACCTGGTGGGAGCCGGCTGACAGCGACACCGCGCCCACGTACATCAGGGGCTTCGGGACCATTTTCCACATCTCCGCCGCGCAGATCCAGTGGAAGGAACTCGGACGCACGTTCACCAAGGACAACGCGGTGAAGTACACGCTGGAGTACAAGGACATCCCCACCAACACGTGGCGGCCCCTGGTCGACAGGAGTACGAACACCACCGCGTACACGGCTGACTACGTCACCTTCGACCGCGTGCTGACGAACGCAGTCCGGCTGAAGGTCCTGGGTACGACCGAGAGCGTCAAGGTCGGAGTCCCCGAACTCAACGTGTTCGGGGAGAACTACAACCTGGCCGTCGAGAAGGGCATGCTCACTCCATAGTCCGGGATGCTGGGAGAGGTAGCAGGGAGCGGGCGAGACCAATGGATCTCGCCCGCTCCTCCTTGTGGCGCAGCTCCGCACGCCTCGGGGTGGCTACCGCACCGTCAACTTCTGGTAGTCGGCGGCGTGGGGCCGGTAGGTCGGGTTGCCGGAGTAGGCAGCGTGGACCCGGTAGGCCCCGGGCCGCAGATGGGCGGTCTGCAGCTCGACGACGGCCTTACCGTCCGCCAATGGCGCGACGTGCACGGTGCCGCCGAAGGTGACGGTGACCTCGCCGGTCGGGGTCGGCGCGTGGTGCTTCCGCCCGCCCGCCGGCTCAACAGTCACGTTCAATCTGAACGTGCCCCCGCGGACAACCGACGCCGGCGCGGCTTTCGCCTGGACCTTGACCGCGGCCGGGCCGGAGGGCACCCCGAACGACGCCGTACCTTCCGACGCCTTCAGGTAGTCGAAGCCGAGGTACTCGGCCTTGACCGTCCGGGCCCCCGCGGGCAGACCCGTCGGCAGCGTGACCGTGGCGGCGCCGTCGCTCAGCTGGGTGACCTTCGACCACGAGCCGATGCTGAACCGCACCTGACCGCCGGTCTCGAACCCGTCGGCTGCCGTGACCTTTGCGGTGGCCCTGGTCGTCTGGGCGCCGCTCGCGTACGGCTCGACAGCCACCTCGGTGGTGGTCGTGACGTCGCTGTTCGGGATTCCGCGGATGTCGTTCCACTCGCGGACGGTCAGCGGGATCACGGTGCCGTGACGCGGACGGACGACACCCGCGTTCGTCATCGTGATCGCCTTGGCGTTCCAGGTCGGCGCCTCGATGTTCTCGTGACACGCGGCCTGGTATCCGCCACCGTTCGTGTACCGGTCACCCCAGAGGTAGAACTGGCCGGGGCAGGAGGTGTCACCGGGGTTGGCCTTGAAGATGACCGGTCCCTCGTACCCCTGGTTGGCGACCCAGGTCGTGCGTCCCAGAGCCGGCGCGACCAGCGTCCAGTTGTCGATGTTGCTGTCCAGGAAGTCGGTGTGCTTCTCCGAGAAGATGTCCGAGCCCTGGTTGCCGGCCTCGTTCTTGGTCACTCGGTAGTAGTGGTCACCGACCCGGATCGCGGTCGTGTCGATCCGCGACAGCGGAGCCGGGTCCTGCCAGACCTGGGGAGCGGAGAACGTCTGAAAGTCTCGCGTGGTGGCGTACCACATCTGCGCGTTTCCCTGACCGGTGCGGTTCACGGGGTCGCTCCACAGCGACTGCGCCCAGAACACGACGTAGGCGCCGATCTCCTCGACCCAGAGCGACTCTGGTGCGAAGGCGTTGCCCGCGTTGTCGGGTGCGACCTTCACGTGCCGCTGAGGGGTCCAGTTCACAAGGTCGTGCGACTCGAACACCTCGATGTACTGGGTGTCGTTGATGGCGTATCCACCCTGGTCGTACCAGTTCAGGTCCGTGGCGATCATGTAGAACGTGTCGCCGTCGGGTGAACGGACGATGTGCGGGTCACGAAGCCCCTGGTCGCCCAACTGAGAGATGAGTGAAGGCCGACCTCCGGTCAGACCGGTCCAGTCCAGAGCGGTGTTTCCGTTGGAGGTGGCGAACATGATCTGCTCGCCGTCGGCAATCCCTTCGCCCTTGAAGTACCCCATGAAGTACCGCTCGTACTCTTCGGTTCGCGGCATGGCGGCGATGGTCACCGGGAACGACTTCTTCTGCGCGGCCCTGCCCTTGGTGATGGTCGCGGTCAGGGTGGCGGCAACATTCCCATGGCCGAAGGCCGGGCGGCTGACCTCACCCGTCGGGGTGACGAGGCCGGTGGTCGACTTCCAGGTGATCGTGGATCCGAACTCGCCCTTGGCAGCGAGGTCGAGGTTTCCGCGTACGTCGTCGGTGGCGTCCAGGGTCAGGTCGAAGGCGTCCCGGCCGACCGCCTGCGCATCGTCGAACTCGGCCTTGACCACGACGGGGATCTCCCGTGTGGTGACCTCCTGGGCGCCCTTGCGGACAGTCGCCGTGAGCGTGGCTGTCGCGTCGGGCTGTCCCTGCGCGGGCCGGGTGATCCTGCCGGTCACCGCAACCTTGCGTGCGCTGGCGAGGGCTGGCGGGGTATTGACCTCGACGACCGACGGGTCCGAACTCGTCCAGGTGATGGCCGAGCCCGCCGCGGAGCCCACCTTGGGCAGAACGATATCGTGTACGACCGCACTGGTCAGGCCGAGGTCGATGGCCGCGGCGTCGGCGCGAACGCCATCGGAGACAGTCTTTTCTGCGAGGACGAGTGTCTCGTCGAGGCTCACTGCCCGGTCGTACACGCGGAAGTCCCGGATCGTTCCGCGGAACGAGTAGTGGCCCGACGTCTGCGAGCGGCCGAGGAAGTTGCAGTTGGTCCCCGCAGCGTTCACCGACGGCGCCGTGGTCAGGTTCGTCGACGTCGCGTGCAGCACGCCGTCGAGGTAGAGCCGGCCGGTCCAGGTCGTTCCGATCGAGTCCAGTGACTGGGTGTAGGTGACATGAGTCCACGCTCCCTCGAGCATGCGGACCCGGTTCTGTTGCACGTTCACCGGACCCACCGCGACGCGGAACCGCTGGGTGTTCGACGCGAAGATGGAGCCCTCGGCGCCGGTGTCGACGTCGCACGAGCCGGACTTACGGCCAAAACCCCACATCTGGTGCTCGCCGACGTTTGCCGGGTCGACCCACACGTCATAGTCGACGGTGAGGTTGGACATTCCGGCGGTGATGTTGTTCGGCAGCGCCACGTATGCGCCGTCGAGGGCGCTCTCGTAGGAGTCGGGGTTGAATCTGACTCCTTCGCCGGTCAAGGTCGCCTTCTCGGGATTCACGAGCGTGGCGTTCGCCGCCGCGCCCGCGCTACCCGAGTTGACCAACGTCGTCCCACTGGTCTCGTCGAGGGCGAAGTGGTGCACCAGACCCTCGTTGAGCTGCACTTCGGCAGCGTGCGAGGGCGTCGCCGCGAACGAGACCGAAAGAAGCGCACCCAGTGCCAGGACCGCGACACCTCTACCCTTCCGACTCAGCCCGAGACGTGGCCTTCGCTGTCGCAGTCGCAATTGGTCCTCCTTGACCGTGGTGGCGGTATTTCCAAAGTGGACGGGGCTGTTAACGCTAACTACGGTGTGCTGCCAGGTCAACGCAATGCGTTGCGTCCCGAGGCCACGGAGTCCCGTGGTTGATGTGCCCCACCGGTCGCCCTGTCGGGGTTCAGCTGGAGCACGGCGAGCACGGCCAGGCGGGGACGGGGGGCACGCGCGACGAGGCCGCCCGGAGTCCCGGGCGTGTCCGGCCGGTTGGATAACATCTGCCCGATGGACGGGCCGGGACGTCACCTTGTCGGACTCGTGGGCTTTCTCACCGCCGGCCTGCTGGCGGGGAGGTGGCCCGCCGCATCCGCATCCGCCGATCCCGCCAACCGGTGCGAGCCGGCCGGGCTCACCGGCACTACCACGGTCTCCACCCACCTGCGCGTCGAGGCCCGCGATCTCGACCTGCCCAAGGCCACGAGCACCACGACGGTGCGGGTCCCGCAGGACTGGCCACTCAGCATCGGCCTGAGCGCCAGCCCGGACTCGGAGATCCACCGGCTGGCGATGCGGTGCCTGCTGTCCTACGAACCGGCCGACATCTGGGGGTACGAGAGCCGGGACCGGACCCCCGCGGTCTCGATCGGCGACGGGTTCGTTTCCTTCACCGACGTCGTCTACGGCGACGTGCACTTCGACGAGCGGAACCCCGTACGGGTCGGGTCCTGGTCGATCACCACTTCGTCGACACCCTGGCGGGTCGAGCTGCTCCGGTCGCCGGCCCTGGAGAAGGCCACCTTCACGCAGGTCCGCGTCGAGCTGCCCGACTCGTGGGCGACAGGGGTGTTCCCCTGGCCGCCGACGGTGGCCGACTCGCGCGGCGCCACCTGGGAGAGACCCGCGTGGGACGCCGAGGCGCCCGGTGTCTTCGTCCAGCCGGACGCCCGGATCCTGAGCACCCACCTGTCCCAGCACGACGGCTGGCGATTGGCGTCAGACGTGTTGTTCTGGGTGTTCGACGCGGCCCTGCTGATCCTGTTGATCGTGGCGCTGCGGAGGGTCCGCCGGCCGGGGCAGACCCGGCTGGCCCGTCGGGTGGCCCGCCTGATCCTGGTGGTCCCGGTGCTCATGGTGTCCGGATACGTCAGCGACGACTGGATCGGCGACGGCCCCGGCACCATCGCCTGGGACTGGTTCCACTACCTGAGCACGGCACTGTGGAGCGTGACAATGGTCGTCGCGGCGCTGTTGCTGCGGCTGCCCAGGCTGCTGGTCGGCCTCCTCACCGCCGTGCTGCTGGCGGTGTCCGGCATCGCCCCGCTGGTGGTGCGCGACGAGCCGGCCCACTGGGGCTTCCGCCTGGCCGGTTCGGCCACGCTAACCCTGCTGGCATGCCTGGGATTCGGCTACGCGGTCCAGGCCGCGCTGCGGGGTCGCTTTCCGCAGCGGCTCACGACCCGGGCCTTCCTGCGGTCCCGTTCCGGCCGCTGGTCGCTGCTGCTGGCCGTGCCGGTCACCGCCGCTGTCCTGCTGCAGCGCTACCTCGACTCCGGAGCCGACTGGAAACGGCTCCGGTGGGTGCAGTTCCCGACCGACTCCCGGATGTGGGCGTTCGGCAACGACCTGGCGACGTACGCGAACGACCTGGTGAACTGGAACTACGGCTTCGCGTACTTCCTGGCGGCGGTGCTGCTGGTGCCGCTGCTGCGCGACCTGCTCACCGGTGACGACCTCATCCTGCCCCCGGGCGTCCGGGCGGTGGTCTGCCTCGGCTACGGGCTGGTCTGCCTTCCGCTCGGGGACGCCTGGGCGGGCTGGTGGTTCCCGTTCGGTCTCACTGTGGGCCTGGCCGGTCTGTTCGTGCTCACCGGGCCGGCCGGCCGGCTCAACGATCCGCTGTGGCGGGCACTGGCGGACGTCCCACATTCGGTGCTCGTCGCCGAGGCGGATCGCTGGCGGACGGTGGAGAGCCGCGCCGCTGCCCGGGAACGCGCCCTGGGCGCCGAGGGCGAGGCGACTCCCGGCGACGGCGGCCGGCGAACCGTTCCGCTGATCGGCCGGCTGCACTGGTTGAGCCGGCCCACCCCGGTCGCCGAGCCGGAGCCGGCACCGGACGCATCCGCGGTGGCCCTCCCGGCCGGGGTGACACCCCTGGACGCGCTGTTCGCGGTCGGCCCGTACCGGTCGGCGTTCCGCAACGGCGTGGCCGGCGCGGTGGCCGCAACGCTGATCGGGCTCCCCGCCACCGCGTGGCTGCTCTGGGCGGACTGGACGACGTCGTCCTGGTTGCGCCCGGCCGATCAGATGATGCTGGTCACCGGGCTGGTGGGCGGTGTGGTCCTGGGGGTGCTGAGCTGGACCGCGGACGGCTTCGTCCTCGGCGTCCTGTGGCGGCGACTGCCCGGCCGCCGGGGTCCGACCAAGTCGCTGGCCCTGACTGCGGTGTCGGTCCTGTCGTTCGGGGCCGACGCCGCGCTCAACGCGCTGCTCGGCGAGCCGGTGGACCGATTGATCCTGCTGCGGTCCGCGCTGACCTTCGCGGTGCTGTCGCTGACCTCGGTGGCGATGGATCTCAGGACGGTGCGGCAGCTCGGCACGGCGGGATTCCGGCCGGGGCGGATGCTGCTGATCGGGTACCGGATGGGCAACGCCACCGCGCAGGCGACCTTCGCGCTCGCCCAGCTCGCCTCGGTGCTGGCGATCTACAGCTACGTGCGCAGCGGCGGCGACGCGCCACCGTTCCCCGGGATCGACCCGTTCAGCGTCGGGAACCGTCAGGGTCCCTGAGCGCGGCCCGCGCTCCCGGGCTCGGCGGCGGCCTGGACGAACAGAAAGCCGTCGAGCAGCACGCGGGGGTCGGCCAGTGCGGCGACGGTCGCGGTCAGATCGGTGTTGAGCGTAGAACGCTCACCGCTGCCAGTTGTAGGGCGTCGTCGTCGACACCTTGATCAGACCGTAGCGTTCAAGAATCGGGCGCGAGTACTCGGTCGAGTCGCTGTTGATGAGAGTCTTGCCCATCCGGAGTGCTGAGCGGGCCCGCGCCGCGGTCAACGCGCGGTAGATCCCACGGCCGCGCCACTCCGCAAGGGTCGCGCCGCCCCAGATCCCGGCGAAGTCGGTCCCATGCACCGGCTCTAGTCGGCCGGCACTGACGATCCGTCCCCCCGCCTCTGCAACCCACAACTCCATTCCGTCGTTGCGGGCCAGGCGGCGCAGGAGGGCATTCGCCATGTCATCGCTAACCGGGTTCCCAAAGGCTTCGTCCTGCATCGCAGCCATCGCGCGGACGTCCGCCTCCTCGCTGACCCGACGCAGCGTCACGCCTTCGGGCAGCGGAACGTCCACGGCTAGTAGCTCCGCCTCGCCAATCATGATCGACTCAGGCTCATCCGCGGTGAATCCATTCTCCAGCAACGCCTCGTGCAACCCCGGCGCATGGTCGTGCCCACGCGTCTTCCACTTGATCCGCACGATCTCGGGGTCTGCCTGGTAGTGAGCGAGCGCCTCTGGGACGAGCCGACGAATCGTATCGGTGTCCGCCCCGCCGAGATCGCGGTAGGTGACAAAACCACGACCACCCGCGAAGGTCACGAGACGCAGTGGCCCGTGTTGGGTGACTGCGACCGCGCTCGGCGTCTCGGCGTCAGTCCGAAGCTGTTCGTCGTAGGCCGCAAGCAGTCGAACTGAATTGATCATGCTCGTACGCTGCAACAGCGGGGCCGTAGACGCAACTGGTTTTCGATCCGGCAGTTGGCGAGGTAGGCCGATGGCTGAACCGCGAACCCGTGAACGTCTGATCGTTCCACGGCGAAAGCCGTCACCACGGACGGTCCCTGGCCGCCATGGTCGTCGATCCCGATGCCTTCCGAACCGGTGAGATAGATGATTGTGCCGCAGATGATGAGCGTCGGGCGCTCGGCAGCAGGGTCCAGGTCTTCCCAACGCAGCGCCATGATCTCGCCGAGCCAACCCGGCACCACCCACTGGGACTTCACCACCGAGCCATCAAGTGCAGGGAACTGGCTCGGTGGTGAAGGGCTGTCGTTGTGGGTCTGGTCAGCGGCTGGCGAGTTCGGCGAAGATCTCCACCAATTCGGGTCGGTCGAACGGGCCGACGTGGGGTGCCGCGACGCTTCGTACCTCGGTCGGGTTGTCCGGGGTGAGGCGGTCGGCCTCGGTGATGAACCGGTCCTGTAGCGCAGGTGGGATCAGCCGGTCGCGGGTGAAGCGCACGTACGTCCGGGGAATCCGACCCCAGGTGCCTGCTTCACCGCGGCCGTCGGCCAGGGGGATGCTGGCGGGTTCGTCAGGCTCAAGGGTGTTGAGCAGCCGGCTCACCGCCTCGTCGGTGAAGTCGCCGGCGAGGCACTGTTTGATGCCGTTGAACACCGAAGGGTCGGCCGATCGCCAGTTGATCCGGGCCACCCCCAGGATCGCCGGATCGGCGACCACTGCCTGGGTCACCAGGGGGAGCAGGCTGTCGCGGTTCTCTGGCGTGGCAAGGTAGGCCGTCATGGTCGGCAGGTCGACGCAGCAGTACGCGGCCATGTAGACGACCCGGTCGAGCAGTTCGGGGATGGCGTTGCCGACCCTGCTCACGGTGACGCCGCCCTGGCTGGCGCCGGCCAGGATCACGGGCCCGTGGCGGCGAGCGCGGCGCACCACGTCCACGACGCGCTCGACGTAGTCGTCGATGGTGATCTTGGCGAGCGGTGACGGCTCGGTTGCCAGCCCTGCGAGGTCCTGCGGGGCCTGGTACGAGCGGGGGAAGAACCCTTCCGTCCCGTGTCCCGGTAGGTCGACGGCCACGCACCGGTGCCCCCGCAGGGTGAGTTCGGTGATCAGTCCCGAGCAGAAGTACGACGAGGAGTTGGTGCCGTGTACGAAGACCAGGGTCGGCGGTCGACGGTCGCTGGCGGTGTCTTTCGTCGTCATCGAGATTCTCCCTTGTGGTTGTGGAGTTGCTGGGGTGGTCAACGGCCCGGTTGGCGCCACATCGGCCACAGCAGTGGGCTGTCCGCGACGCGTACCGGTTCGCCGAGGTCCGCGAAGCCGTGTCGCAGGTAGAGGGCGCGGCTTCGGGGTGAACTCGCCTCCAGGTAGGCGGCGCGACCGTCGGTGTCCGCTCGCTCCAACCGGTGGCGCAACATCGCCGAGCCGAGTCCGGCGCTCTGTCGCTCGCCCACCACCCCCATGCACGAGAGGTAGAGGTGCGGTTCACCCCGGGGGTGCCGTTCGGTCAGTGCCCGCCCGAGGGTCCGCAACCGCACGCCGTGCTCGCCGAAGATCGAGTTATGGCCCATCTCGGGCGCGTTTGGATGTTCCCCGTCGGGTGCCTGGCCGGCCGCCAACGCCAGCCACACCGAGGCACCCTCGTCACGACCGATCAGGTATGCCTCGGCGGCGCTCCGATCCAGCAGCTGACCGTAGAAGTGCGACTGGAGGCGGCCGCGCTCATCCGGTGCGGGGAAGAGCCAACAGGCGACCGGGTCGTCCATGAAGGCCTCGGTGAGGATGTCGGAAACCGTCTGCCGTTCTGCGGCATCCGCCTGCCGCAGCAGTGCGTACGGCGTATCTTTCGTCATGCGTACAACGTATCGCCGCAGCCGGCGAATTTGCGTCGATGCCGCTTGTATAGGTCGTTGAAGTGTGCTAGCCAGAGGGATGACTGACCTAGTACAGTCCGGTCCTGCGCCAATCCCACCAGTAGATCGGAGGGCAGACATGCCTTCGCCGACGCCGCGTCCGGATCCGCCATTCCGGCGGATCGTCGAAGAGATCCGCGGCCGAATCCTGACCGGCGACCTGCGGCCGGGGGACCGGATACCTTCAGTCCGGCAGATCGCCCAGCGATGGGGCGTCGCGGCAGCGACTGCGTCCCGAGCGATGGCGACTCTCCGCGACAGCGGGCTGGTCGAAACGACTGTCGGTTCCGGCACGGTGGTCAGCAGCCACACCCGCCGCAAGTACCCGGTGAGCCCGGCCGTGCCGCAGCGGCAGGCCCGCGCGTTCAAGCAGCCACTGGGCCGGATGCACGTCCTGCGCGCCGCCATCGCGATCGCTGACGCCGAGGGACTCGACGCGGTGTCGATGCGACGTCTCGCGGTCGACCTCGGCGCCGGCCCGATGTCGCTCTACCGGCACGTGGCGAACAAGGACGATCTGGTGACGCAGATGGCCGACGAGGTCTTCGGCGAATCCGAACTGCCTGACCCCGGACCACCCGGCTGGCGGGCGAAGCTCGAACTCGTCGCCCACCAACAGTGGGAACTGTGCCGGCGACACCTCTGGCTGCCCAGAGCCGTCTCGTTCACCCGTCCGGCGCTTGTGCCCAACATGATGGCGCACACCGAGTGGATCCTGCGCGCGCTCGACGGACTCGAGTTGCCCATGACGACACGGATCCGCGAGGCGCTCACGCTTCACGGACTGGTCGCCACCGTCGCGCTGTCCATGGCGGCCGAGGTCGAATCGGAGCAGGAGACCGGTGTCACGCTCGACGGGTGGTTGCTGGCACAGCAGAAGCGAGCCGACCAGAAACTCGACAGTGGAAGATTTCCCCTGCTGGCGACCATCCCGCCGGAGACGGCCTCGGACCTCAACGGACTGTTCGAGTACGGTCTCGCACGCCATCTCGACGGCTTCGCCACCCTGGTACAGGGGCATGCCCGAACGAGGCCATGAGGGCGCGACGGACCGTCCTGGAGCCCGGGTCCTCTGGCTAGTGCGCTGACCATGAACGTTCACCGGGTCGGTGACACGCCGAGCTGCGCCCGGCCGGCGTGGCGGGTCGGCGGGGTGGATGGCTGAGCCGGCACCGGCATGACGGCTGACCGACGAGGAAGGCCGCAAGCCGCCGCAGATCGTGCGCCGGGGTGGACACGGCACGATCCAGCTTCGCCGAACCGCGACGATCCCGTCACGTCGCCGTCGGTATCACGCTCGTCGCTCGCCGGACAACGCATGGGCCGCCGCCGTACGAATCGAATGGATTCGATATAGCATCACGGCAGGGCAGTGTCACTCCGCAGGGGCGTACGGCGCGGAGTGCTCGCCATCACCGGGCGGACCGGGCAGCCGGCGGTGGTCACCGATTCGGGCGCGGCTGGGTTGACGCCGGCTCGGCGTCACCTGCGGCGTGCTGGTCCAGCGGCGAGCGCGGCGCTCCGATTGTCGGCCGTGCAGCGATCGTCGGTTCCGTGCCTCGGATTGGCAATGGACCAGGCAGAACACCGAGGAGAAGGCACAGATGAACGACGTACCCGCTCAACCGAAACGCCGAACCAGGGGTGCCGCCAGGCTGCTTCTGGGCGGGGCCTGCGCCCTGGCGATCACCGTGTCGTCGATGGCCCTGGCGACCTTCGCCCGCGCCGATCTCAGCGGACCACCCGGGGCCACCCTGAAAGCTGCCGCCGAGCGCAGCGGCCGGTACTTCGGCGCCGCCATGGGGGCGGACCGTCTCAACGACTCGGGCTTCCTGACCATCGCGAACCGCGAGTTCGACATGATGACGGCCGTCAACGAGATGAAGCCCGACGCGACCGAGCCCAACCGGGGTCAGTTCGATTTCCGTGCCGGTGACGCAATCTACAACTGGGCCACCCAGCGCGGCATGCGATTCCGTGGGCACACCCTGGCCTGGCATGCTCAGCAGCCGAGGTTCTGGGGAAGTCTCAGCGGCAGCGCCCTGCGGACCGCGATGATCGAGCACATCAACGGCGTCATGGCCCACTACAAGGGCAAATTCGCCTACTGGGACGTGGTGAACGAGGCTTTTGCCGAGAACGGCAGCCGGCGGTCGTCGAACCTGCAGTCCACCGGAAACGACTGGATCGAGGTGGCCTTCAGGACCGCGCACGCCGCTGATCCGAGCGTGAAGTTGTGCTACAACGACTACAACATCGAGAACTGGACGTACGCCAAGACCCAGGGCGTCTACAACATGATCAGGGACTTCAAGTCCCGGGGTGTCCCGGTCGACTGCGTCGGCCTCCAGACCCACTTCACCGGTGGCAGCTCGCTGCCGGGCAACTTCCAGCAGACACTGTCCAGCTTCGCCGCCCTCGGGGTTGACGTGGCGCTGACCGAGGCCGACGTCACGAACGCCTCGACCAGTCAGTACCAGGGCCTGACCCAGGCCTGCATGAACGTCCCCCGTTGCGTCGGCATCACGACGTGGGGCATTCGGGACAGCGACTCCTGGCGGGGCAGCGAGAACCCGTTGCTCTTCGACCGCAACAGCAACCCCAAGGCGGCGTACACCGCCGTCCTCAACGCTCTCAACGCCGCCTCCACCACCGTGCCGGGAACGCCCACGGCTCCACCGACCACCGCTCCACCGACGACGGCTCCACCGACGACGGCTCCACCGACGACGGCTCCACCGACCACTGCTCCACCGACCACTGCTCCGCCGACCACGCCGCCCAGCACCGGGCAGCCGGGCGCCTGTACCGCGACCTACCGCATGGTCAACAGCTGGGGCGGTGGCTTCCAGGGCGAGGTCACCGTGGCCAACAACGGCTCCACCACCCTCAGCGGCTGGACCGTACGGCTGACGCTGGCTGGTGGGCAGACCATTGCCAACGTCTGGAACGGCATCAACACCGGCACCAGTGGGGCGGTCGGCGTCCGTAACGCCGAATACAACGGGTCCCTCGGCGCGAACACCTCGACCACCTTCGGCTTCCTGGTCAACGGCAGCAGTAGCGCGGCGCCCGGCGGCCTCTCCTGCACCAGCCCCTGACCGGCGACACGCACCGGCCCTCCGCGTCAGGACGCAGACCGGGCCCGGAGCCACCGGCTCCGGGCCCGGGTGCCGTCGTGGTCGGTCGAACCCGGTCTACGACGGTCGACCGAAACCAACCTCTTCGCATATACTGATGTATGTCAATATGGCCGGAACTGGCGTGTCGTGTCGGAATGGCTCGGATCGTCACCGCGGGGGGCAACCGCGCCGCAGCGGTGCGAGCGGGAGCACCGCAGCGTCGGATGGCCAAAAACTTCCTGCTGCCCCGGCCCCTGTGGTGGGGGACCAGTTGTGATGGAGGATGACTATGCGCAAACTTCTCGCGGTGTTCAGCGCCGCCCTGATCCTCGGCGGCGCAGTCGGCAGCGTTCCGGCCGGGGCGTCGGGGGCCTCCCCGCCCTCGTGCCCGCGTGGCCTGCTCTTCTGTGAGGACTTCGAGCGACTGCCTCCCGGGGGGCCCAGCACGTTGAACTGGGGCGTCGACACCCGCCACGGCACGCTCACCGTCGAACGTGCCCACCGTGGCAACCAGGTGCTGCACATCCAGACGGTTGACAACGGACGCGCCTTCCTGCGCGTCGACGACTTCGCCGCGCCGGGCAACCGCTTCTACGGGCGGATGCGTCTGCGCGTCGATGCCTTCCCCACGGCCCCGGACTGGGCGCACTTCACGCTGGTGGAAGCGACCGGCACCGGCAGCGCGGAGGTCGTTCGTCCAGTCGGTGGCCAGTACGCGCCCACGGTCCCCGGAACCTTCTGGGGGGTTGGCGCCGACGGCGGCCCGACCGGCGACTGGACCAACTGGCGCGAGTCCGCCCCGGTCGTCGAGGACGCCTGGCAATGCTTCGAGTGGAAGATCGACGCGGCGGACAACCGCGTCGCGGTGTGGATCGACGGCGTGGCGAACCCGGAGCTGACCGCCTCCACGAGCGACCACGGTGGCAACGACGTTCCCTTCGTCCTGCCGACGGTCGACACGGTGAAGATCGGCTGGCAGCTTTACCAGGGCGGCACGACGCCGGGCGAGTTCGACCTCTGGATCGACGACATCGCCCTTTCGAGCAAGCGGCTCGGCTGCTGACCTGGAGCCCCGGAGGCTCTCGACCCTTGTCCTCATGATGTCAGTCCCGATCGGTGCCCCTGCCGGGGTGCGGCTTCGCTACCGCACCCCGGCAGCGGGTGTGGCTGAACGGGCGGCGCACTGGACGCGGGTCCGGCTCGTGACAGCACTGCCGCTGGACGTGCCGCCTGTACCGGTACTGCTGGCCGGATTGCGTGACATGGTCGCCAGTGCCCGCCTGATTTCGTTCCCGCCGCCGAGACCGGTGGGGACGAGTCGCTGTTTGGCAGTCAATGAGCGCTCAGACCTTCGTCAGGTAGCGCCGTTTGGGTGGGCGGTACCGGCGACGGATTCCGGCCTGTGCCCGACTCTCTGTTCGTTCGGTCCAGGATCGCTTCCGCCTCCCGTCGGGCAGCGGCAACGATTCCCTCGGCTTCGACTCGCGCCTCGGCACGGTGGTCCGCGGCCTGCTCCTCGGCGAGCCGGAGTATCTGTTCCACCCGAGTGCTCAGACCGCTGAGGGTTGGCCGTTCCCGATCCGGCCATCGTTCCTTGGCTTTCGTGGCCGTACCGGCGCCTGCTGGTTCGGTCTTCTCGTCACGATCGACCAGGCCGTCGCCTATGAGATCGGACTCCGTCGTGCCGACCAGGGAGAGCGCGACGCCGAGCGTGGCCACCGCGATGCCGGACCAGAGGGCGGTCGGCCCGAGGGACGGGCCGACCGTGGCACCCACACCGAGCCCGAACAGGACGGCGGCAGTCTTGGCCGGCTTACGCACAGGTCCTCCTCGCATGGTGCGGGCGGGCGGCTTCCGGTTCCAGCATCGCGCACCCGTCAACCTCGTGGGCTGGCGTGGTCACCGCCGCTCGTGCCGGCGGCCGTTCATGAACTGCGCCGGTCAGCGGAACCGTCGCGGGCAGCAGCAGCGCCATCGAGGCGGCGTCACGCCGTGCGGTAGTGGCCGGTGAGCCGGCCGAGCTTCATGGCCAGGTGCAGGCACAGCCGTTCGTTGCCGTCCTTGAGGTCGGTCCCGGCGAGCTGTTCCACCCGTTGCAGCCGGTAGTAGAGGGTGGTCCGGTGCAGTCGGAGCTTCTCGGCGGTGGCGTGCGCGTTGCCCGCCAGGTCGAGGTAGGCCTCCAGGGTCTCCAGCAGCACCTGGTGGACGTCGTCGCGTAGCAGCCGCTCCAGCCCGGGATGGACCCCCGCGACGTCGAGGTGCTGACTGTCCAGTTGCGACAGCACCCGGTAGATGCCCAGGCCGGCCCAGGAGACCACCCGACCCAGCGCGGGCAGTTGCGCACCGACACGGGCGGCCTGCGCGGCCTCCTGGTAGGACTCGACCGCGCTGGACAGACTGGCGCGGGGCTGGCCGATCCCGGTCACGGTCCGGTCCACCGAGGCCAGGCCCCGGGTCGCGGTGCCCAGCGCCTCGTTGAGGTGCCCGGCGGAGGCTTCCGGCGAGGGGCGGCCGGCGATCCTGTTGCCGCAGACCAGCAGCACCCCGTGATCGTGCCAGACCAGGTGCAGCGTCTCCCGTACTCCGATCCACCGGCGGGTGGTGACCAGGGCCTGTTCCAGGGCGATCCGGGCCACCTCGTCGGGCTGCCGCCCGCCGGCCGGCACGAGCTGGGCGACGAGCGCGACCGTCGACCCGTCGGCGGCCACCACGCCCTCCTCCAGCAGCGCCCGCGCCGCGTGCTCGCGCGCCTGCCGGCTCTCCACCAGTAGGGTGCGGGTAGCCTCCGTCTCCCGCTGTGCGGCGAGCTCACCGAGCAGGTTCTCCCGGTACAGGGCCAGCGACAGGTCGGTGAAGGGGCCGGTCGCGGTGGCGATGTCGGCGTCGGTCATCGAACCGTCGGCGTCGATGAACCAGACGAACCCGAGCAGCAGGTCGTCGTGCCGGATCGGCACGCAGACCCTCGCCAGCAGGTCCAGCTCGGCGCACGCGGGGGTGCGGATCGGCGCGTGCGCCGTGAGCACGCCCATGCCTCGGAACCAGGCGATCACCTCCGGCGTCGTCTGCCGGCGCAGGATCGACGTCCGGCGGACGTCGTCCATCGGGCCGTCGTGCTCGCTGTAGGCGACCACCCGCTGTCGCCGGTCCTCGATGAGGGCGGGTCGCCCCACCCGGGCGGCGACGGCGTCGGCGATTCGCTGGAGCTCACCGTGCATGTATCTCCCCTGGTTGCGCTGCGTGACAGGGATCGCGCGACCGCCAGTCCTTACCCTCCGGTGCGGGTGGGTCATCGCGCAAGGTCCACTGTCGAAGTCACGACAAAAAGACGGGCGGCCACGCGGCTGTTTCGGCATCTGTCCGAAGACCGGGGGCGACAGGCGTTCCTAGGGTTCCGGTACGCACCAATGGCGCCGCACGGTGCGGGTGGGATGGTGGGCGGTGCCGGCGCGGAAAGGGGTTTTCCGAGTGGGAACTGCCAGGCCCTGGCGGGGCGTGCTGGTCGCCATCACCACGCCGTTTCGCGCCGACCTGTCGGTCGACTTCGACCAGCTCCAGGAGCACGTCCGTTGGCTCGCCGCCGAGGGGTGCCACGGGGTCGCGCCGTGCGCGTCGACGGGGGAGTACCGGGCCCTCTCCGACGACGAGCGGGCCGCCGTGGTGAAGGCGACGGTGGAGGCCGCGCCGTCCGGCTGCGCGGTCGTGCCCGGCGTCGGCGGCTACGGCAGCAGGCAGGCCCGCCGCTGGACGGAGCAGGCCGCCGAGGCCGGCGCCCACGGCGTGCTCGCGCGGCCACCCGACGGGCCCGCCGCCCGCGCCGCCGACGTGGTCGCCCACTACCGGGAGGTGGCGGCGGTCGGCCTGCCGGTGGTCGCCCACAACGAACCGTACGACACCCGGTTGGACCTCACGCCGGACCTGCTGGCGACCGTCGCCGAGATCGACGGGATCGTCGCGGTCAAGGAGGTCACCGGCGACGTACGCAGGCTGCATCGCCTGCGGGACCTCTGCCCGCACGTCGACGTCCTGGTCGGCGCCGACGACGTGGTGCTCGAACTGGTGCTGTGCGGCGCCACGGGATGGGTCGCTACCCTGCCCAACGCGCTGCCCCGCCAGGCCGTGCGCCTGTACGAGCTGTGCGTCGCCCGTGACCTGGGCCGGGCGCTGCCGCTCTACGCCGAACTGCACCCGATCCTCGGCTGGGCCTCCCAGCCGGAAGGCGTGCAGGCCGTCAAGCTCGCCATGGAGTACGCCGGGCGGTTCGGCGGGCGGTGCCGCCCACCGCGCGGACCCCTGTCCGGGACTGCCGCCGACCGGGTACGCCGGGACGTGCTGCGGGCCCTCGCGGCGACGGCCGATCCGGCGTCCGGGGCCGGCCCTGGCTGATCCGCCGGTGGGCGCCGGTCCTTCAGGTGTCGGAAGTCGCCGGCCCACCTGCCGACATCTGCACGGTGACCGGCACCGGCCCGCCCTCCTAGATTCGCTGCGCGGCCTGCTGACAGGTGTTCCGCGATACCCCCACCGGGACGCCGGCGCCGCGTTTCTCCCCGACGAGAGGTGGTTCCGTGCACCGTGCTACCCCCCACCGAACCCGGCTGAGGCGGGCCGTGCTCGCCGCAGCCGTGGCGACCACGCTCGTGGCGACCGGGGCGGCGCAGGCCGCCGCGGCCCCGGCCAACCCGGCTGGCGGCACCGCGCCGTTCCAGGTCCTCGACCCGCAGGCCTGGCAGAACCCGGACACGATGACCTGGGACGACTACAAGGCCGTGCCCGGCAAGAACTGGGCCGACCCGAACGTGTCGGGCTCGGTCCGTAACTTCAAGATCGCCCTGGTGGCGCTCGACTATCCGGACGAGACGTTCGCGGTCTCCCAGCCGGCCCGCTCGACGGTTTTCGGCAACCCCCAGTCCGTCGCGACCGGCATTCCCAGGGCGGACGTGCCGAAGTTCTACCAGGACTTCCTGAACACCCCGAACACCCTCAACAAGGGCCACACCCTGCACGAGTACTGGATGCAGGACTCCAACGGCCGCTACGGCGTCGACCTCGCCGGGTTCGGGCCGTACCAGATGCCGGCCAAGTCCTACCAGTACGGGCTGGACAACGGGTTCAACCCGGGCGCCTGTCCGAGCGGGGACGTGTGCGGTAAGAACATCCGCACCGACGGCCTGGGCGCCTGGCGGGCGGCCGTCGGCGAGGAGGTCGCCAACCAGTACGAGCTGGTGTTCATCCTCAGCGCCGGCCAGGACGAGTCGTCGACCTGGCAGGAGTTCGGGCAGATGATCTTCCAGAACAAGGAGGACGTGCCGGACGCCTGGGGCCCGCCGGACCCCACCATGCCGAACTGGGCGAAGACCCGCTACGTGGACTGGACCTCGTGGAAGGCCGCGGCGACACTGTGGCCGAACGCCGGCGGCGGCTCCTCCACGCAGGGGGAGAGTTCCGGCATGGGCGTCTACGCCCACGAGTTGACCCACCTGCTGGGCATCGGCGACAACTACAACAATCCATACGGCGAGCCGCTGCGCAGGGCGTACACCGGGATCTGGAGCATGATGTCGCGCGGGTCGTTCAACGGCCCGGGCGGACCGCACACCCGCTGGCAGATCCCGCCGACCAACGGCGGCTCGATGGGCTCGCTGCACACCCTGCGGGACAAGCTCAAGATCGGCCTGCTCGGTGAGGAGCACGTGCTGCGGCTGTCGCGGGAGTCGCTGGCCTCCTCGGGCATGGTGGTCGCGCAGGTCAAGGCCCGGGCGGTGGACGCCGGCCCGAAGGGTCTGAGCGGCCTGAACATCGCGCTGAACAAGGACCTGTCGCCGACGTGTGGTGTCAGCACCGACCCCCTGTGCGACGGTGGCAACTTCAACAACTACACCGTCGAGGTCGTCGACCGGATGGGCGCGGACTCCTTCACCCCGGACAGTGGCGTGCTACTGAGCAAGACGAAGAACGCCGACAGCGCGCCGTTCCAGTGGGTGGTGGACGCCAACCCGCAGGACATCAACATGATCGACTTCTACCGGCCGGACGGCACCCCGCAGAAGATCACCATGGGTGACTACCGGCAGCTCTCCGACGCGCTGTTCCACGCCGGCGCGGGCACCGGCAGCCAGTACGAGTACGTCGACGAGGCCAACCGGCTGCACTTCTACGTGATCGACCTCAAGCGGGACGCGGCCGGCTCGCTCTCCTACACCGTGGCGGTGCGTTCGCTGGACGGCACCGGCGGGCCGAGCAGTCACGGCGTGCTGCTGGGCAAGGGCGAGGTGACCGGCGGCGGCAAGCCGACCAACCGCGGCGTGACCTGCTCGTTCGAGCTGACCAACACCGGTTCGTACTCGGCCGGCGGGCAGCAGCACCCGGAGGACGCCAGCGCGTACCTGAAGTCGGACGTCTACCGCCTGTCAGCGGAGGTGGCCGGCAAGGGCTGGCGGACCTGGCTGCCCAACCAGCTCGCCACCGCGCAGTTCGGCAAGGCCACCACGGTCACGGTGTCGGTGGGTGCCACCGCCGCCGCCGCGAGCACCGGTGTCGTAAAGCTCACCGCGACCTCGGAGAGCGACCCGACGAAGACGGTGACCAAGCAGTGCCGGGTCGCGAAGTCCTGACCGGCGCCCGAGGTTGACCCCGTTCCTGCCGGGTCCGCGGCGGCTTTTCGCCACGGACCCGGCAGGCGGGCGAGAGGAGGATGACGTGCGGCGAAGCATCATGGCGCTGCTGCCCCTGCTGCTGGCCGGCGCGACCGGCTGCGGCACCGTCGGCGCCGCCCAGGAGGCGGTCTCCCCGACGACCGTCCGGGTCCTGGTTCGCGACATCAACATCCGGGCCGCGGGCGTGGACTGCGCCGGCACCGGTCCGTACCAGCACTTCCACAACCGCGCGCCGTTCCGTGTGCTCGACCCGGACGGGGCGGCGCTGGCCAGCGGGCGGCTGGCGGCGGGGACCGCGGTGGCCGCCTTCGCCGAGGATCTGGGGGTCGAGCGCCTGCCCACGTACTGCGAGTTCGCCGTCGGAGTGCGGGTACCGCAACGGGCCTCCTATCGGCTGGAGGTGGACGGCCGGCCGGCGCTCGACCTGACGCCGGACAGCAGTGAGGGCCCGGCGCTGGTGGCGGTGGTCCCGTCATGAGGCGGACACTCCTGCCGCTGTTGCTGGCGGCGGCGCTGCTGGGCGGATGCAGCACGGCCGAGCCCGCACCCGCGCCGGTGCCCGCCGGAGGGGCAGCGGCGCTGCCCGGGCCGGTCCCCGCTGACCTGGCGCTGCGCCCGGCGCCCGGCACCGCCCCGGCCGCACCGGCGTTCACCGGGGCACTGACCGACGGCACACCGTTCGCCGCCGCCGAGCTGTGGGCGCAGCGTCCCGTCGTGCTCACCTTCTTCAACTCCTGGTGCACCACCTGCGCCAGCCGTCAGGCCGCCCTCAGTGAGCTTGCCCGCAGCTATCGGGACCGGGTGGTCTTCGTCGGCGTGGCCGGGGCGGACCAGGCCGACGAGGTCCAGGAATACCTCCGCGCGCACCGGGTGGAGTATCCGGTCATCCTGGACGACCAGCAGACGATCTGGCGTTCGTACGCGGTGCGGGAGCCGCCGGCCGTCGTACTGGTGGCCAAGGGCGGCGCCCTGCTCCGCGGCTGGCCGGGTGGCCTGGACGCCCCGACACTCGACCAGCGGTTGCGGGAGCTGGTGCTGGCCGGCCAGTCGTAGTCCCGTCGCCCAGGCCCCTCGGTGCGGCCCGACCCGGCACCGGTCGGCGTCTGGGCAAGAGGCCGGGCCGGTCAGCCCGAAGAACGACACCATGTCTGCCGTACGATTCGTGACCGGATTTCTGCTGGAACGAGGACGAGCGATGCCGCGTGTGCTGTTGGTGCTGACCTCGCACGGTCAGCTCGGGTCGACCGGTATTGCGACAGGGGTGGGTCTGCAGACGTTCGCCTCGCCGTACTACCTCCTGACCGAGGCTGGGATCGACGTCCAGGTCGCGTCGCCGATGGGCGGGCAACCACCGGTCGATCCGTTGAGCTTCGGAGATGGTGTCGAGACCGCCGCGTTGCGCCGCCTGTCCGCTGACAAAGAGGCTCAGAGCCTTCTGGAACACACGATGGCGCTCCCAGCCGTCGACAGCGAGCGCTACGACGGCCTGTTCTTCACGGGAGGCCATGGCGGGATGTGGGATCTTCCGGAGAACGAGAGCGCGGGACACCTCATCAGCGCCGCGCTGAGCGCCGACAAGCCCGTTGTCGCTGTATGTCACGGCGTCGCAGCCCTGTGCTCACCTGATCCAGTCACCGGACACGCTCCAGTGAAAGGCCGTCGAGTGACAGGACTGTCGAACCGCGAAGAGGTCTTGCTCGGCAGACATCAATCGGTCCCGTTCCTCTTGCAGGACCGATTGACATCTCTCGGAGCGGTTTTCGAGGAGGCTGCGGAATTTTCCTCGCACGTGGTCGTCGACAACCAATTGATCACCGGACAGAACATGAGATCGGCCGACCAGGCTTCACGCGCGTTGCTCGCGGTGCTGAACCGTTCCTGACGACGTACCGGTGAATATGCCCGAGACGGCGACGCCGTCTCCTCGGGAGCGACGGCCGACCTGGCGTTTTCACGCGCGGTCGACTATGGGTGGCCGTCAGCGCGGAAGAAGCGCGTGACGGCCAGGCGGGTGGCCCTGCGTCGGTTCCCGTCTGCGCCGATCGTGAACAGCAGGTCCCGGTCGGCTTGGTTCGTGGCCAGCGTGCGCAACAGCGACAGGCAGGCCCGGCCGGTGTCACCGTCCGGGTCGGCGGCCCAGTGCCCCAGCAACGCCGCCAGTACGTCGGTCCGTAGCGCGAGGTCGTCGGTGCCGCGGACCACGTCGGTGCTGACCAGCAGATGCCCGACGGCGGCGGCCCAGCTCGGCTCCGCCAGCCGGTCGCGCAGCAGCGCGTCTGGCGCCTCCATCCGCTGAAACACCTGCACCCCCACGAACCGCGTGCTGGTGGTGTTCATCAGAGACGCCCAGGCTTCCGGGCTCCACCTCCGGGTCAGCGGTCCGGCCGCCAGGTGGTCGATCAGACTGGGCCAGACCGAGACCAGGGCGTCCCGGTCGGCCCGGAAGAGGTCGGTGGCGAGCAGCAGGTCCCGGATCCGCTGCGGCCAGTTGTCGAGATGCTGGGCCGGCGGGTAGGGCGCGTCCTCCGCCGACCACTTCGCCACCTCGGCGACCGGGTCCGCGCCGGCCACCGCCGCAGTGGCGGCGACCTCGACCAGTTCGGTGTGCCGCTCGGCGAGCCAGTCGGCGACCGCCGGGCCCTGCGGCGGGTGGTCGCGCAGCGCCCGGCAGGTGGCGTCGAGGCTTCCCCGGCCGCCTCGCAGTAGGGCCTGCACGAAGTCCTCGAACAACGCCGCCGGGCCGGGCCGGCTCACCGGGGCTGCCCGGCGGTTGCGCCAGACCAGGGCGGCGACGGTGGCGACCAGCGGGTTGCGCACCGGGTCGGTGATCCGCTGGGTGTGCGTCCAGGTGAGGAAGCCCTGGGCCTCGCCGTGGTCCGGGAACCACCGGCCGGCCAACGCGGTGACGTCGGCGCGGGTGAACGGAGCGAGCTGGTACGCGGGATAGTCCTCCCCGAGCGTGGCCAGCTCGTCGGCGTCAAGTGGCCGGGTGGTGACCAGGATCCGGCACGGCGAGGCGTCCCTCGCCGAGGAGCGGCCGGCCTCGGCGAGCCGGTTGAGCACGTTGCCCCGGTCGCCCGGGTCGGCGACGGCGTCCACCCGGTCCACGCAGATCAGCCAGCGCACGCCGGGTGCCGGCGGCCGGCGGAAGTCCAGCGGTGCCTCGCCGTACGCGTCGCGCAGCGCGTCGGGCAGGGCATGGTGGATCAGCGCGGTGGCCGGCAGACGCACCAGGACCGGGCCCACGGGCCGACGCCGCCGGCGGCCCCGGGAGCGGAGCCAGCGCTCGGCGGACCGGGCACTCTCGTACGCGATCAGCGCGGTCTTTCCGCTGCCCGGCTCGCCGACCAACAGCACGTTGCGGGCGCCGGTGAACAGCTGTGCCGCGTCGAGGGCCTCCTCGGCCCGGCCCAGCCGGGGCACTGCCCGGCGGGGCACGTACACCTCGGAGAGCGGGGGTACCTGCGTGCCGAAGTGGTGCGGGTGGACGATCGCCGCGTCGGTCTCCCGCTCCCACAGTCGGGTCAGCGTCGACCACCAGCTCTGTCGGCCGCGGTCGCGCAGGTGCCGGCGGACCGCGACTGCGGCGGCGGCCAGGGCCAGGCTGCCGCTCACCACGCTGGCGACCTTGTCCCAGACATCCAGGGTCATCGGCGCTCCGGCACCGCTTCGCCGGTGCCGTGCGCAGCCCCGCACCCCTGGCAGTACGCCCCGGTCTGCCGCTCGCCGCAGTGCGACCAGGGCGCGACCCGGGGCGCCGGTGTGGGTGGGCGGGGCTCGGCGCCGGCCGCGCCCCAACGGGTGGTGGTGTGCACCACCACCCGGGACGACTCGGCCAGCCGCCAGTCGACGCCCACCTTGAGCCGGACCAGACCGGCTGCGGCGTCGTGCACGTCCACGATCCGGGCGATCCGCTGCACGTCGGTGTCCTTGCCGGTGGCGTGGGCGAGCGCCACCGCCTGCCCGAGCTTCTCCTCGGCCTCGGCGATCCGGCCCTCGCGGGCAGCGGCGAGGCCACTGTGGAACGCGGCGGCGTAGTCCTGCTGCACCGTGTAGAAGGCGACGCTGGGGTGGATCTCCGAGTGGCTCAGCACGTCGTCGGTCCACTCCACGGTCAGCGGCACCTCCACCGGGGCTTCGTCGGTGTCGGTGTCGACGCTCAGCCAGCCGATGCGCCGTCGGGTGCCGGCGGCGAGCGGATCCACCTCCAGGCCGACGTGGTAGTCCCGGTGGTCCTGCGGGCTCCAGGCACCGATCGGGTACGCGGTGGTCAACTCGCCGGCCGACTCGCCGCGCCCGGTGAGGTCGGCGATGGCCGGGTGCACCTGCTTGACGAACCGGACCCGGGCCAGCTCGGTGGTGCGGATCCGCAGCCGCGCGTTCGCTACCCGCCGGGCCATCGCCCGGGCAAGCACCGTCCGGA
Source organism: Micromonospora arborensis (assembly GCF_003205615.1). Lineage (GTDB taxonomy): Bacteria > Actinomycetota > Actinomycetes > Mycobacteriales > Micromonosporaceae > Micromonospora > Micromonospora arborensis. The sequence goes on from NZ_PYBV01000005.1 coordinate 40,189, forward strand.
ACTCGTCGCCGAGGCCGGCGAGGTCCTCCACCGGGACCACCGGGTTGGCGCCCAGCGCCTCGGCGATGCCGAGCAGTTCGGCCGCGTCCCAGTCGTGCACGCCGTCGGCCGAGCCGATCGCCCGGCAGTCGACGGTGAGGTGCCCCTCGCACTCCTGGACCGCGGCCCGCAGATCGTCGGGGTGCTGGGACTCGTTACGGCCGTCGGTGAGCAGGATGACGTGCCCGATCGCGTCCGGCCGGGTCGCCAGCAGTTGCCGGGCCAACAGCAGCCAGGTGCCGATGGCGGTGCCGCCGTGCGGTGCGACGGACTTCAGCGCGCGGCGGGCGGCAGCCCGGGTGCGTTCGTCGGCGACCGCCAGCCGCACCTCAGTCGGGAAGACCATGGTGGCGGTGCCGGTGCCGGCGACCACCGCGAAGGCGACCCCGTCGGGCAGGGCGTCGATCGCGGCGATGCTGGCCTGCCGGGCGGCCCGCATCTTGGCCTGCGGCGCGCCCATCGACCCCGACGTGTCCAGCAGGATGACCTCGGCCAGCCCGTCGTGGCGTACGTTGCTGGCCGGTTCCGGGCCGTGCACGGTCGCGATCACGTCGAGCACCGCGCCGTCCGCCGGCAGGAATTCCCGGTGGTGCGCGGTGACCGCGAGCGGCGAGCCGTCGGCAGGTCTCATCGGTGCTTCCTTCCGTCGGGGCCGCCGGCCGCGGTCACCACCACGTCACCGGCCGGTACGAGTTGGCCAGGTCGACCAGTGCGATCCGTTCCTGCTGGTCGGCGGTGCGCCGAGCGCGCGAGCGGCACCGGCGCTCGAAGGCGCGGCGCAGGCTGTCGTCGTCGAGCGGCTGCCCGAACAACCGCCGGCTTGCGTGGTCGGAGCTGGCCAGGTCGCAACTGAGCGCGATCCGCAGGATGTGCGACTCGACCGTCTCGCGCTCGGCGAACGGCGGCAGATTGTCCACGATCTCGGCCGCCTCCAGGGCGGTGGCCAGCCGACGCCCGTCATCCGGCGCGTCGAGCAGGATGCGCACCGCGCAGGCGACCGCCTCGGTGCAGGCGCGCGACGATTCCGGGACGCTCAGCAGGGCGTCGGCGGCCCCGCGCGGATCGGCCGTGGCCAGCCGGCACCGGGCCAGTCCGAACGCAGCCGCCAGTACCCCCCGGTCGGTGTCCCATACGCCCCGGTAGTGGTCGGCGGCGGCATCCGGATTGTCGGCGAGTTCGCAGGCGACCGCGTACGCCAGCCGGGTGGAGACCTCGCCGGGCAGCCAGTCGTACACCTGCTGGAACCAGCGTAGGGCGACATCGGTTTCCTGCCTGCCCAGGGCCACCAGGCCCCGGTGCCACCACAGTGCCCAGTCCCGCTGGGCCATGGGGACGTCAGCCAGCAGCGCGTCCGCCTCGACCCCCCGGCCGGCGGCGAGGTGAGCGCGTACCTCCCGGTAGACCACCTGCGCGGTCCGTTCGGGCGCGGTGGCCAGCAGTTCAATGAGTTCGTCGGGCTCGGCGGGGCCGAGCGAGGCGAGGAATCCGGCTGCGGGGTCGGTGCCGTCGACCAGCGGCACTGGCAGACCCAGCAGCACCTCCACCAGGTCCACCGTGTCATCGGTGTGCAGGGCGAACGCGCACGCCGAGGGGCTGAACAGGGTGGAGCGGCTGGGCCGGGGCTCACCGTCGGCGGCCGAGGCGACCTGCCGGCGTACGCCCCGCACCTGTTCACGCATCTGCGCGGCGGAGCCGAACCGGTCGGCCGGATCGGTCGCGGTGGCCCGGGCGAGCAGACGCAGGAACGGGTCGAGCCGGGCCGGCGTGGGCAGCCGCAGCAGCTCCGACCCGGCGGCGACCCGGGACACGTTCGTCGACTGGGCGACCAGGGTCAACGCGGCGAGGGTCCGCCCGACGGTGTAGATGTCGGAGCGGATGCTGGGCCCGGCCGCGCCGAGCCGCTTGACCTCGGGGGCGGTGAATCCCTCGGTGCCCCAGGCCGGGCTCACCCGGTTGTCGATCTTCCGGGCGGCGCCGAAGTCGACCAGCTTGATCGCGTCGTCGCCGACTCCGCCGCCGACCCGCATCACGTTCTCCGGTTTGAGGTCGCAGTAGAGCCAGCCCTGGTCGTGCAGGTAGTCGAACGCGTCGAGGATCTGCACCCCGTACCCCAGGGCCTGGGTCGGGTCGAGGGCGGCGGCCCGCCCGCCCGGGCCCGCGGCGCTGCGGGCCTCCTCCAGAGTGCCGCCGTTGACGTACTCCATCACCAGGTAACCGGTGTCGTGGTGCGTCTCGGGGCGCAGTGCGTGGGTGATGGTGACGATGCGTGGGTGGTTCAGCGCGATCAGCGCCTGCCGTTCGGCGACGAACGCCGCGATAGCCTCCCGGTCCTCCGGGTTGCGCTGCCCCTTGAGCACCCGCCAGGCGCCGTCCATGTCCTGGTCGCGGGCGAGGAACACCCACCCCACGCCGCCGTTGCCGAGGCACCCGGCGATCTCGTAGCGCGCGGCCCGCACGTCGCCGACGGCCAGCGGCGGGGTGAACGAGTAGCGGGTCCCGCAGTTCGGGCAGTGGCCGCTGATCCGGGGCAACCGGGTGTGGCAGGTGGTGCTGGCGCAGATCCGGGAGTGTTCCGGCACGACCGGCTCGGCGAGCACGGCGGTCAGCGGGTCCCGGGGGCGGGCCGCCGGAAGCTGCACCGGTTCCTCCCAGGGTTGGGACGACGACTGCGCCGGACGGGGCACGAACAGTGGCGTCGGGGCCGCGCCGAGGCCGGCGCATTCGTGCCCCCACAGCCGGCAGAACCCGTCCGCGTCCACCTCACCGGGGCAGTGGCGTTGCGCGCAGCCGCGGCTGGTCACCGTCATCGGGCTCCTCCGTTCACGGCCTGCTGGTAGGCGCGTACCGCCCGGCTCGCGGCGGCCACCTCGAACGACCCGGGGAGCAGCCCGGCCACCGCGTCCCGGTACGACTCTTCCAGTTCCGGATGTTCGGCTCGGCCCTCGTCGGCGGCCTTCTGCCGATACGCCTCCAGCCGTCCGCTCAGCTCCCGGTGGCACCGGCTACGCAGGCCGCGCCGGACCGCATCGACCCGTTCCAGGTCCCGGTCGAGGGCCTCGCCCAGAGCCTCGGCGTCGGTGTCGGGCCGGTGGCCCGGGCCGGCGGCGTCGAGCCGGCCGAGCAGCCCGTCGGCGGCGAGCGGGGCGATCGGGTCGGTGGCGCCGCCGAGCCCCTCGGAGGCGGCCTCCGCCGCGAGCCGGCGGAGCCGGTCCAGCGACGACCGGACCCGGAACCCACGCTCGGCCAGCCGGTACGGGTCGGGTGCCGGCCGCACGTCGACAGAGGCCGCGACGAGCGCGCGGATCAGGTCGGCCTGGTCGGCGGCGTGCTGCACGATCCGGGGCACCCGCAGCTCTTCGACCTGGACCTGGTCACCGGTCGCGGCGGTGAACCGGACCGGGCAGGGCGCGGCGAGGAGTTGGATCAGCGCCGCCTCGTCCGCGGGCCGCGTCGGGTCGAGCCGAGCCAGGGCGTCCTTGCGCTGGACGAGCGCCAGCGTCAGGCAGTTCAGCCGCAGCAGGTGCTCCCGGGCCGCCCGCGCGGCGGGTTGACCGTCGGTCGGCGGGAACCGGCCGGCGACCGCGCGTTCCATGTCCTCCATCAGGTCGCAGACGCGGGCGTGGGCGATATGGAAGGCCTGCAGCCGGTCCTGGACGGTCAGCATTCGTCGGCCTCCTCAGTCCGTCGGGGCGGCGGGCGGGCGCGGCGGTGGCCAGGAGGTGACCGGTTCGCCGGGCGAGGGCATCATCGGCGTCCGCGCGCCGGTGCCCGGGTCCCGTCCCGCGTCCGGATGCCCGACGAGCCATCTGGCGTGTGCTGTCAGCCACGCCTGCCGGGTGCCGGGCAGGGCGAGGGCGTGGTTGACGAAGGCGGCCAGTTCCAGGTCCTCCAGGCGGAACGCGAAGGCGTGCGGCTCGTCGGTGAACCAGCGGCAGTCGTCGCTGAGGTTGTATGTGCAGAATCGTTGGTCCGGCCGGGGCGGCTCGGTGACCAGCATGGTGTCGGGGGCCATCTGGGCGAAGCCCAGCAGGATGTTCTCGTCGGTGCTGACCCCGTCGACCTGGCCCTGGCGCAGCATCACCAGGCAGTCGATGGAGTGCTCCGCCGCCACCGGCACCAGCCGCTGCCCGCCCGCGGTCTGGTAGCGGCGGATGGCGACCAGCGAGGTGGTGTTGTTGGCGGCGCAGACCCGATGACCGCCGAGCTGTTCGACACCGGCGAACTCCGGCCTGCCGTCGCGTGCCCGGACCAGCACCGTCTGGCCGGAGTCGAGGTAGTCGTTGGAGAAGAGCACCTCCCTGGCGCGTTCGCAGGACGCGGTGAGCGAGGTGGCGATCAGGTCGATCTCGCCGCGGTTGAGCATCTCGAAAGCGCCCTGGCCGGGTGGGACGACCCGGAACTCGACCCGGTCGCGGGGGTTGACCTCCGGCCAGAGCGCCCGGGCCACCTCCAACAGCAGGTCGATGTTGAAACCCTCGAACTGCTGCGTCGACGAGTTCCAGTGGCTCATGGTCGCGTCGGACGGGTCGACGCCCGCGACCAGCTTCTGCTCGTCGCGGGCCAGGATCCGCTGCGGTGGGTTTGCGTTGGGCGGGACGCTGCGCCGTACCGGACAGATCGGGGTTGCCTCCCCGGACGGGGTGAGGGTCTGCGCCCCGGGCGGGCGGGCCGGTGGCGCGGGCGTGGTCGCCACCGGCGCGGTGCACCCGGCCAGGGTCGCCAGCAGCACGCCGGCAAGCAGCGTCCGGGCGGTCGAGGAAATCGCCATCGGACCTCCGTCGCGGGTCTTCACTGGTACTCCAGGTAGCGCTGGCGTAGGCCGGCGACCACGCCGGCCCCGGCGAGCAGGGTGAGCCAGGCGGCCGCGCCGCCGAACTGGCGTGGGGCCGCGGGAAGGTGCGCCAGCGCGTCGTCCGCGCGGTCGCCGTCGGTGTTCAGGGCCGTCTCGAGGCGGCTCTTCTCCTCTTCGAAGGACTGGCCGATCGACCCGTCCCGGAGCACCGTGTTGACGGCTTTGCTGAACGCGTCCTGGGTTTTGCTCTGCCGGGCGGTCCAGACCTCACTGATGGCCGGGCAGTCGAGCGACGAGGTCCGGACCTGCGGGTCGGGGCAGACCCCTCGGGCGTAGAAGTCGGCCTGGTGTCCCGCCGGGTCGACGCTGGCTCCGAGGGCCAGGTAGAGGTCGGCGCGCCCGGCGAGCAGGTCGCCCAGGTTCTGCTGGCTGGTGTTCTGCGCGGCGATCGCCGTTTCCAGGTCGCCGAACCGGTCGTCGGCGGCCGGCCAGTGCCACCACGAGGCGACCAGCATGGCCAGCACTGCCACGGTGGCGCCCGAGGCGAGCAGCAGCCCGGCGTTCAACCGCCGCCGGGTCCGACGACGCAACCAGAGCTGGGTGACGACGAGGGCGCCGAGCAGCACCAGCGGCACCAGCACCGAGGCGGCCACCCAGGGCCGGGCGTCGGCCCGGGCGTGCAGCAGCCGCCGAGTGTCGTCGTCCCAGAGTCGCTGGGCCTCGGTGAGCAGTTCGGTGGACATGTAGTGGGACGCCTCGCGGGCATACGCCGAGGCGAGCACCGCGCGGGCGGTCGACCCGGGATCCGGTGCCGCCGTGGCCGCCGCCGCGGGTGCTGGTGGGCAGGCCGTCGACGCGCCGGGGGCGGCGCCGGCGGTGGTCAGGGCCGCGCAGACCACTCCCCGGTAGACGGTCAGCCGGGAGCCGATCGCGGCCAGCCGGTTCAGCCGGTCGGGGTCGTTGACGGCCCCGCCCATCGCGTCGGTAAGTTGCCGTTCGACGATGTGCACGGCCGTGTCGTAGTCGGTTCGCAGCTTCTCATGCTGGTCCCCGACCGGGGGTAACAGGAAGATGGCACTCGCGGCCACATCGGCGTCGGCCAGCCCCTGGTAGATCTCGCTGGCGGTGCTGCTGGTGGTCACGGCGACACCGGCGGCGCGTTCACCCAGGTTGCCGGCCGGGCCGGCGGAGCGCACGGCCACCACGGCGGTGACGAGCAGGGTCAGGATCAGCAGGACGCCGTGCAGCACGATCAGCGCCGGGGTGCTGCGTAGTGGGTCCGGGAGCCGGCCGCGGGCGAGCCACGCACCCCTCTGGGTGGGCGCGTCGGAGGCGCGCACCGTCTCCTTCGCCATGCACGATCCTTTCTGGCCGGCCGGGGCTGCCCGACGGTGTGTGGGCGACCGTGGTGGACGGGACCTGACCTGCCTGTGGCGTGCCTCCACTTTAGAACCGCCCACCGTAGTCGGGCGAACACGGGAGCGGCCGATATTGGGGAGTGGTCAGGGTCGCAGGGCAGGTCAAGCGACCGTACCGACATGTCCGGTATCCGACGGCTCGGCCGGTTCGGTCGAGTCCGGGGCGATCAACCGGGCTGGCCGGGCGGCTTGCGTCGCGAGCGAGCGGCGGACGGTGACTACACGTCGATGCGGTAGTCGACCTGTATGTCAGCCGGCCCGGTGTACTCGGTAAGCGTGAACCGGTCGTCGTCGGTGGGGGTGACGGTGACCTCGACGGTGCTGCCGTCCTGGAATCGCAGCGTGAAGACCGGACTCATGTCGCACAGGAAGATGAAGCCCTCACGGTCGTCATCGCTCAGGTCGCTGATCAGTTGGCCGTGTGCGTCCCAGCCGGTCTCGGTGGGTGTGATCACGACTGAGATCTTGATGCCACCGAAGTTGATGGAGGAGTTCGCCCACCAGTCGAGCCAGCAGCGACCTTCGAACCGTTCCATGATCGCCATCCTCCTCCCGTGGTGATGTCAAGGTGACCCAGCCGAGGCGGGATCGGTTACGACAGGCGTGGTTGTTTCAGCACGTAGAGCAGACGGGAGTGCTCGTTCCAGGTGTAGGCATCGCCAGGGCCGCTGGCGTTGGTGGCCAGGACGGTGGCTCGTGCGCAGACGATGAATCCGGCCTCGGCGTCCGGTGTGGGCAGGGTCAAGCAGAGAAACTGGACTTGGTGGCGTGGGGACACCTGGGCGAAGGCGAGGATGCTGGCACGGGTGTCCTGGTCTGCGGGTTGAAGGATCAGCGGGTGGTAGGACGAGCGGAGCTTGACCGCGCGGACATCTTCGAAAAAGACGTTGATGTGCTCGTCGTGGCTGCTGCCGGCGTGCGCGTGCAGCAACAGTTGCGAATGGCCGACGCCGTAGCGCCATGGGCGGAACCGCCGATCCAGCGTGATGGGTTCCATCGCACGATCATGCCGCGTGCGAACTGCCCGGGGCCCCCGCAAGGCGGGAGCGGCGGACGAACTCCGGGGCGGCGGTGCGGGCGCGGTTGGCGGCCAGGGACAGCAGGTGGTAGCCGTGAGCGGACCTGATTCTTAATTCCGATGTCACCTCCCGAACCCGCAGGCGACGTGTCGGTGTCTGCCCGCAGGCGTTTGCTGTGAGCCGTCGCACATACCCTGACCAGGAGCTGATTCGAGTGCCTTCCTCCCGTCGTACCTTCCTCGCGGGCGGCGCCGCCGCCGGCGTGGGCCTTGCCGTCGCCGGTGGGCTGCCGTCTCTCGCGCAGGCCAGCCCGGGTCGGCCGCACTCGCCGGTCAAGGGTGGTCCCGTGCCCTTCCCGCCGCTCGTGGACGACCCCAAGGGGATCCTGGCCCTGCCGGAAGGTTTCAGCTACACGGTGGTGACCCGGACCGGCGTCACCCGACTCGACCGTGGCCAGGGCGTGACGCCGTCGGACCACGACGGCATGGCCGTCTACGACGCCGGCCAGGGCCGTTACACCCTGATTCAGAACCACGAGATCGACCCGGGCGCCGAGTTCGGCGTACCGCACGTCAAGGGCACGGTGTACGACGCGGGCGCCGTCGACGCCGGCGGGTGCACCGTGATCAAGACCGACCGCGCGGGCCGTAACCTGGGTGAGTTCGTCGCCCTGTCCGGCACCATCTCCAACTGCGCCGGCGGGCCGACCCCCTGGGGTACCTGGCTCACCTGCGAGGAGACCGAGGACCGGGCCGGCGACGAGTGGGAAGAGGGCGGCCGGTCCGGCGTCTACCAGAAGGACCACGGGTACGTCTTCGAGGTCTGGGCCGACGGCAGCGCGGACCCGAAGCCGATCAAGTGCCTGGGCCGTTACTCCCACGAGGCCCTGGCGGTCGACAAGGACCGCACCAACATCTACCTCTCCGAGGACGCCGATGGGCCCAACGGCCTCTTCTACCGCTGGTCGGCGCCACGGGGCGTCAAGCTCGGTCCCGGCGTGCTCACCCGCCTCGCACCGAACGCCGGTGTCCTCGCCGCAATGCAGATCATCATGGACGACGGCTCGGTGCTGCCGGACGTCGCCTACCTGACCTCCGCCCAGTTGGGCCGGCCCTTCCCGGTCCGGTGGATCGAGGTGCCGGACCGCGACGCGCGGCACACGTCCGTGCGCGAGCAGTTCGCCGACGGTCAGGTCACCCGGGGACGCAAGTTCGAAGGTGTGTGGAGCACCGACGAGGGCGTGTACGTGGTCAACTCCTACGCCTGGGACGAGGGTGACCTGCCGGCCGACGCCGCGCCGCACGACGGCATGGTCTGGTTCTACAACTTCAGGGCCCAGACCATCCAGCTGGTGACGTACTTCCCGCACCAGACGGCGTCGGAGGAGGGCACGCCGGTCAAGTACAACGACCTCACCTTCGACGGCCCGGACAACGTGTCCGTCACCCCGTGGGGCAGTCTGGTGCTCGCCGAGGACGGCACCGGGGCCTCCCACGTGCTCAGTACGACTCCGGGTGGGCCGACGTACGCGATCGCCCGCAACCAGCTCAACGATTCGGAGTTCTGCGGGCCGACCTTCACCGCCGACGGCAGGGTCCTCTTCGTCAACATGCAGGACCCGGGCCTCACCCTGGCGATCACCGGCCCGTGGGAGAAGTACCTGGGCTGACGGGGTCAGACCGACCGGTGGGGATCAGGTGATCGGCCTGGTCCCCACCGCCTACCCGGTTGACCGGCGGCAGGCCCCGAGGTCGTCGAGAATGGCAAGGGTGGCACCCGCCTTCGTCCTGCACCAGCACCGCAAACCACGACCGCACTTCGACCTGCGGCTCGAAGAGGACGGTGTGCTGCGCTCCTGGGCGGTTCCTCGTGGGCTGCCGGACAGTCCCGCCGACAATCGGCTCGCGATCGCGGTGCCTGATCACCACCTTGATCACCTCACCTACGAGGATGCCGACAAGTCGATTGCCGACATCGGCAGGTGGGAGGAGCACGACCGGACCGACCGCCGGATGCTGTTCACGCTGCACGGCCGCACCGGCTCCAGGCGGTACGCGCTCATCCGCACCGGCGAGGGGTGGCTGCTCCACCTGACGAAAGAGCAGCCCGCGGAGGGGCGCGGCTGAATCGCCCGCGGGCCTGACTAATGTCATGAGTGCCCATGCGCCCCACATCGAACGTCGTGACTGTGTTCACTGGGGCCCACCCCGTCCCGTCGATGAGACTCGATTCAACGCCGGAACACCAGCCGGCCGAGTTCGAGGGGCGGCGGGACAGTGGACGAACGCTACGACAGCTACTGCGCCGCGGATCCGCTGTTCTACGACTCGCTCGGTAGCGCCGTGGCGCAGCCGGTCTTCCCGGCCGCCGAACGGCCGCTGCCGACCGGCTGGCGACGCGAGCCGCTCGACGACTGGCTGATCTACGCTCCCGACGGCGGCTCGCTGCCGCAGCAGGGCTGGAAGATCCACGTGTCGGCGGGTCTGGCGAACGCCGAGCGGGTGCTGGATGCCGTCTGGGACTACTGCGTCCCCCGCGGCCTGTCCTTCAAGTTCCTGCGTGGGCCCCGCACACTGCTGCTGCGCAACTCCAAGTACGCCGCCCGGGCCGCCAGCGGCAAGTTCGTCACCGTCTATCCGCGCGACGAGGCGGAACTGGAGCTGACCTGCAAGGAGCTCGACGAACTGCTCACCGGTGAGACCGGGCCGTACATCCTCAGTGACCTCCGCTACGGCAACGGCCCGGTCCACGTGCGCTACGGCGGCTTCGCCGCCCGCTACTGCCACTCGCCCGACGGTCAGGTGGTGCCGGCGATCGAGGACGAAGCCGGCACGCTGGTGCCGGACCGCCGCGAGCCGGTCTTTCACGTACCCTCCTGGATCACCCTGCCCGACTTTCTCGGCCCGCACCTGGCCGCCCGCAGCGGCACCAGCACCGACCAGGTGCCCTACCGGATCGAGCGGGTGATCCACTTTTCCAACGGCGGCGGGCTGTACGTGGGCAGGGACCTGCGTACCGACACCGAGGTGGTGCTGAAGGAGGCCCGACCGTACGCCGGCCTGGACGCCGACGGCACCGACGCCGTCGCCCGGCTGGCCCGCGAGGCGGAGGCCCTGCGGCAACTCGCCGACCTGCCGCAGGTGCCGCGGGTGCACGACGAGTTCGCCCTCGGCGAGCACCGGTTCCTCGCACTCGAGTTCATCGAGGGACGACCGCTGAACAAGGTGCTGGTCGACAGGTACCCACTGATCGACGCCGATGCGACGGACGACGACCGGGCGGCGTACGCCCGCTGGGCCCGGCAGGTCTACGAGCAGGTCGAATCCGTCGTAGCGGCGATCCACGAGCGCGGGCTGGTCTACGGGGACCTGCACCTGTTCAACATCATGATCCGGCCGGACGACCGGGTCGCCCTGGTCGACTTCGAGGTGGCCGCCCCGATCACCGGGCACCGCCGACCCGGGCTGCGCAACCAGGGCTTCGCGGCACCGAGGGACCGGACCGGCCCCGGGGTCGACCGGTACGCCCTGGCGTGCCTGCGGTTGGCGCTGTTCCTGCCACTGACCCAGTTGGTCCGGCTCGCCCCGGCGAAGGTGACCCACCTGGCCGACATCATCGCCGCGAACTTCCCGGTGCCGAGGTCCTTCCTCGACCCGGCGGTCGAGGAGATCACCGGGGACCCGCGGGCCACCGCGGACCCGCGAGGGGCCCTTGGCGCGGACGACTGGCCCACCCTGCGGAACCAGCTGACGACGGCGATCCTGGCCAGCGCCACTCCCGAGCGGAACGACCGGCTCTTCCCCGGTGACATCGAACAGTTCCGCAGCGGCGGCCTCAACCTCGCCCACGGGGCGGCGGGAGTGCTGTACGCGCTCGACAAGAGCGGTGCCGGGCGGTGGCCCGAGCACGAGGACTGGCTGGTACGGCGGGCGACAGCGCCCCCGTCCGGCACACGCTGCGGCTTCTACGACGGGCTGCACGGTGTCGCCTACGCACTCGATCACCTCGGACGCCGGCAGGACGCGCTCGACGTCGTCGACATCTGCCTGCGCGAACCCCTGGACGGGCTCGACCACAGCCTGGCGAGCGGACTGTCCGGGATCGCGCTGAACCTGGCCGAGATGGCTGCGCGTACCGGGGAGGTGTCGTTGCACGCCGCCGCGTGGCGGGCCGCTGAGCGGGTGATCGGGCAACTGGCCGACGACCCGGGCCCGGACGTCAGCGGCGGACGCAACCCGTACGCCGGGCTGCTGCGCGGCCGGACCGGAGCGGCGCTCATGCTGCTGCGGCTCTACGAGCTCGACGGCGACGACGAGCTGTTGGGGCACGCCGCCACGGCACTGCGTCAGGATCTGCGCCGGTGTGTGCTGCGCCCGGACGGTGCACTGGAGGTCAACGAGGGCTGGCGCACGATGCCGTACCTGGCGCACGGCAGCGTCGGTATCGGACTGGTCCTCGACCAGTACCTGCGCCACCGCGCCGACGAACGGTTCGCCGAGGCGAGCGCGGGGATTCGCCGCGCGGCGCGGTCACCGTTCTACGCGCAGTCCGGGCTCTTCACCGGTCGGGCCGGCATCATCGCCTACCTCGCCGCCTCGGCCGACGAGGCCGACCGCCGCGAACTCGGCGCGCAGTTGGATCGGCTGACCTGGCACGCGCTGCCGTACCGGGAGGGGACCGCCTTCCCCGGTGAGCAGCTGCTGCGGCTCTCCATGGACTTCGGCACCGGCACCGCCGGCGTGCTCTTCGCGCTGGCCAGCGCGCAGCACGACCAGCCACCGGTGCTGCCCTTCCTCGCGCCCCTGCCGGGCGCGCAGAGACTCCCTCGCGACAGCGGGGGCGACCTGATCGGCGAACGGATGGAAGGGAGGTGAACGACATGGCGCTTCTGGACCTCCAGGGCCTGGAGATGGCTCCGGCCGACCGCACGGGTGGCGGTAGCCGGGCGAGCCTGCTGCTCTGCGGCGACAGCTCGCTCTCCGTCACGACCTGCAACTGATCCACACACACGTGGGGCCCTGGGTGGGTAGACGTGCTCACCCAGGGCATCCGCGTACCAACGGGAGGACCGATGCCGACGTTGGCCACCGGGGACCGGCTGCTCCGGCAGACGGTCCGGGCCGGCGGTGGCTGGACCGGCGGACTCGCGGCGGTCGCGCTGCTCGGCGCGGCCGCCGAACTGTTGCTACCCGCGGCCCTCGGCCGCGCCGTCGACGCCGCCCTCGCCGGCGGCTCCGGCTGGTGGGCGGTGTCCGCCTGTGGCCTCGTCGTCGTCCTCATCTGCGTCGACACCCTCACCGACCTGACCAGCGGGTTCGGTGCGGCGCGCGCCACCGCCGGGCTGCGCCGCCGCCTGCTGCGTCACCTGTTCGCCCTGGACGTCCGCGCCACCCGCCGGCACCCGGTGGGTGATCTCGTCGGCCGGTTGGTCGGCCAGGCCGCGGACGCGGGACAGGCCGGCAACGCCGTGGTCCTGGCCATCGTGGCGGTGCTTCCGCCGCTGGGCAGCGTCGTCGCGCTCGCCATCATGGAGCCGGTCCTCGGGGTCACCATGCTCGCCGGTCTCGGCCTGCTCGCCGTCCTCATGCGCGCCTTCGTGGCCGACGCCTCGGCCGCGACCACCGGGTACCAACGGGTACTCGGCACCATCGCCGGCCGACTGCTGGAGTCGCTCACCGGTGCCCGGACCATCGCTGCCGCCGGCACCACCCGTCGCGAGGAGGACCGGGTGCTGGCGGCCCTGCCGGAGCTGGACCGGCACGGCCGGCGTGCCTGGGAACTGCTGGCCCGGGCGAGTGCGCGCACCTCGGCCGTGGCGCCGCTGCTGAACCTGAGCGTCATCGCGGTCGGCGGGTACGCCCTGACCACAGGCTGGCTCACGCCGGGCCAACTGGTCGCCGCGGTCCGGTACGCGGCCATGGGTGCCGGGCTGGGTGGAGTGCTCGCCACCCTGAACCACCTGGTCCGCAGCCGCGCGGGAGCACACCGGGTCGCCGAGTTGCTGACGCAGTCCGTCGCGCCGGCTGGTGATCGTCCCCTTCCACCCGGCGGCGGCGCCCTGCGACTGCGCGGGGTGTGCGTACACGCCGACGACGGCACGCCCATCCTGGACGGCATCGACCTGGACGTGCCGGCCGGCGCCACCGTGGCCGTCGTCGGGGCGTCCGGTGCCGGCAAGTCGACCCTGGCTGCCGTGGCGGGACGGCTGCACGACCCCGACGGCGGCGAGGTGCGACTGGACGGTGTGCCGCTGCGGAACCTCGACCCGGCGGCGCTGCGCCGAGCCGTCGGCTACGCCTTCGACCGGCCGGTGCTGATCGGCGCGACGGTCCACGACGCGATCGGCTTGGCGCTGCCGGTCGACTCGGCGGTGCCGCCGGCCGACCGTGGACCGGCCACGCCGGCGGTCCTCCGGGCGGCCCGCATGGCGGCGGTCGCCGACGTGATCGACCGCCTGCCCGACGGTTACCGCACCGCGCTGGTGGACACACCGCTCTCCGGGGGCGAGATCCAACGCCTCGGCCTGGCCCGCGCGTTCGCCGCCGAGCGGCTGCTCATCCTGGACGACGCGACGTCCAGCCTGGACACCGCGACCGAACACCGGATCACCGAGGCGGTGGTCGGGCGGGCCGGGGAGCGTACCCGACTGGTGGTCACCCACCGGACCGCGGCGGCCGCGGCGGCCGACCTGGTCGCCTGGCTGGACGGCGGTCGGCTGCGCGGCCTGGCGCCGCACCGGCAACTCTGGGCCGACCCGGACTACCGCGCGGTCTTCCAGCCGGCCGGCGGTGGGTCGTGAGCGGTCCCGGTGTACGTCGGGTGACCTGGCGGGCGCTACGGACCCGCCGACGGGAGCTCGCCGGCCTCGGCGGGTGGTCGCTTGTCGAGTCGCTACCCGCGCTGCTCGCCGGTTATCTGGTCGCCCGTGCCGTCGACGACGGCTTCCTGGCCGGACGTCTCCTCAACGGCCTGGCCTGGTTGGGGGTCCTCGCCGTGGCCGTGCTGGTCGGCGCGGCGGCCACCGGTCGGACGTACCGGAGCCTCGGCGCGGTGGTCGAGCCGTTCCGCGACGAGGTGGCCGCTCAGGTGGTCCGGGGTGCGCTACGTGCTGCCACCCGGGCGGGTGGACGCCCGGACAGCGCCGCCGTGACCCGGCTGACCCACCAGATGGAGATCGTCCGCGACACCTTCGCCGGCCTGCTGATGGTGACCCGCGGCTTCCTCTTCTCGGCTGGCGCGGCCCTGCTCGGCCTGCTCACCCTGGCACCGGTGGTGGCGGCGCTGGCCGCCGCGCCGCTGGTCGCCGGCCTGGTCGTGTTTCTCGCCGCGCTGCCGGCGATGGTCACGCACCAGCGCGCGTACGTCCGGGCCGGTGAGCAGCTCGGCCAGTCGGCGGCGGCGGCGCTGGCCGGTCACCGCGACGTGCTGGCCTGCGGCGCCGAGACGCGCGTGACGGCCGACGTGGAACGCCTGGTGTCGGCGCAGGCCGCCGCCGAACGCACCCTCGCCCGGATGGCCGCGATCCGCAGCCTCAGCCTCGGCATCGGCGGCTGGCTGCCGCTGCTGGTTCTGCTCGTGGCCGCCCCGTGGCTGGTCGAGCGTGGTCTGACCGCCGGCGCGGTGCTGGGCGCGCTGATCTACGTCTCCACCGGGCTGCAGCCCGCACTGCACACCCTGGTGCAGGGCCTCGGCGGCGGCGGGCTGCGCTACGCGGTCACCCTGGAGAACATCCTGCGCCACTATCCGGTGTCCGACGACCGCCACCCGTCGGCCCCCGCCACCCGGCCGCCCCGCGCCCGGACGCCCACCGGTCCGGCCGGCCGCTCGCCAGCCGTGGAGGTCCGGGGACTGACCTTCGGCTACGGCCCGCGCGCCCGGCCCGTCCTGCAGAACTTCTCGCTGACACTGGCCGACCGGGACCATCTCGCCGTGGTGGGCCCGAGCGGTGCGGGTAAGTCCACGCTGGCCGCACTGATCGCCGGTCTGGTGCTGCCGCAGGCAGGCACGGTCCAGGTGGCCGGCGCGACGGTCGCCGAGGTCGAGCCGGCCGTTCTCGCCCGGATGCGAGTGCTCGTGCCCCAGGAGGCGTACGTCTTCACCGGCAGTCTCGCCGACAACCTCCGCTACCTTCGGCCGGACGCCGACGACCACACGCTGGAGGTCGCCCTCGACGCGCTCGGTGCGCGTCCCCTGGCGACCCGCCTGGGCGGCCTGGACGCGCTGGTCGCGCCGGCCCTGCTCTCCGCCGGCGAGCGGCAGCTCATCGCGGCGGTCCGGGCCTGGCTGGCGCCCGCCCCGCTGGTGGTCCTCGATGAGGCGACCTGTCACCTGGACCCGGCGTTGGAGGCGACGGTCGAGGCCGCCTTCGCCCGGCGGCCGGGCAGCCTCGTGGTGATCGCACACCGGATCAGTTCCGCGCTGCGGGCCGGTCGGGTGCTGGTCCTCGACGGCGACGAGCCCGTGGCGGGGACGCACGAACAGTTGATGACGCGCTCGGCCACCTACCGGGTGCTCGTCGGCTGCTGGGACGAGCCGGTGCTGCCGTCCCGGGCGGCGTCGGCCCGGCAGGGCTGAACCGCGCGTCCGAGTCGACGGCTCCGGTCAGATCCAGCCCTTCTCGCTTGCCATCCGCACGGCCTCGACCCGGGTACGCGCGCCCACCTTGCGGGCGATCCGACCGAGATGGTTGCGGACGGTGCCATGGGTGAGCCCGAGCGACACCGCCACCTCCGCGACCGGCGCCCCCGCCGCCGTCAACCTCAACACCTCCGTCTCGCGGCTGGTCAGTGGGCCGTCCGAGCGCAGCGCCGCGACGACGAGATCCGCGTCGAGCACGGGCTCCCTGCGGGCGAGCCGGCGGATCCCGTCGATGATCCGCTGGGGGGCGGCGTCGCTGCGCAGGATGCCGACGGTCCTGGTCGGGCAGAGCATGCCGCGCAGTCGCCGGGCCCGATGCGGGTGGGCCAGCACCAGGACAGGGCACAGGCCGAGGTGGCCGGGATCGACTCCCTCGACGAAATCGAGGTCGGCCACCACCACGTCCGGGCGTTGGGCGTGGACGGCCGCGGAGACCGCGTCGCCGCGATCCACCTCCGCCACGACGCGAATATCCGCCTCGGCGGCGAGGACGAACGACAGCGCGCCCAGAACCAGGGCACCGTCCAAAGCGAGCAGGGTACGGATCACGACGAACCTTCCCGCACTCCGATGACGATCACACAACGTCAACATTCAAACACGCCTGCACTGGGTTCGCACGGCGACGGGGCGGGCCGGACATGTCCGCCGGACCCGCCCCCCGACGGCTACAACCAGCCGTTACGCCGTGCGCGCCACACCGCCTCCAGTCGGTTGCGAGCCCCGGTCTTGCGTAGGATCACCGACAGATGGTTGCGCACAGTTCCATGTGCCAGGTACAGGCGGACAGCGATCTCCTTCAGCGGCAGACCCTCGGCCGCCATCCGCAGCACGTCCATTTCCCGAGGCGTCAACGGGATCTCCGGGGGACTCAGCACTGCCACGGCGGCGGCCGGGTCGATCGCCCGATCCCCGGCCGCGAGCGCGCGGATCGCCCGCACCAACTCCGCCAGCGAGCTGTCCTTCCCGACCAGGCCGCGCGCGCCGGCCGCCAGCGCAGCCTCCACCAGGGCGGGGTTCCACCGAGGGCTCATCGCCAGCACGGCGGCGTGCGGCGCCTCGGCGCTGATCCTGGCGACCACCTCCACCGGATCGGGCAGCTCCGGCGTCAACGCCAGCACCACCACCTGGGGTCGGCACCGCCGGACCACCGTCAACAACTCGCCGACACCCTCGACGTCGGCGACCACCTCCATGTCCTCCTCGCGTGACAGCGCGGCGCAGAGCGCCCCGCGGAGCAAACCCATGTCCTCGGCGACGACAACGTGGATCACCACGTTTCTCCGATCTCAGGTACGCGTCACACGGCCGCCGATCCCGGAACATCCACGGGTTGGTCGCAACGGTCGTGCGCGACAGACGGATAGGCATCGGCCCACGGCACCGTCACAGCGGACGGGCACGGGCACCGATCGACCAGGCCAGCGGGTGGAACCGGCCACGCGGGCCAGCCACCCGGACTCGGTCGACCCGCCTCAGCCAGGGCGAGCGATCACGGATGGAGTTCGGCTGTCGGACAGCAGCGGCACGAGATCGCAGGGCTGCCCAGGACCGACGTGCGACTGCCGGTCGACCGGCCAGACCAGCCCCGGTCCGGGCGTCGATCCATCGTCGACACCGGCGGCATCCTGGTCGACGGGTGCGACGGGCCTTCCCGGAAGGTCAGCCCCCGCGGCCACCGGCCCCGGACGTGCGGCGAGGTGCCCCGTCGAGGCCGTGGAACGTGCGGGTCCGACGACGGATATCGGCGGTGGCGCGGCCGGGATCGGCAGCGCTGCGGCGCGTACGGACGCCACCGTCGAATCCGCCGATGGCGTCGGCACTGTCGGTACGGGTGCCGGGTCGGTCACCGGCACGGCGGCCGGCCCGAGCGCTGGGGGAGCGGGCAGCGGAGACGCCGCCGCCGGAACGATCACCGCGCCGACAGCGGGTGGTAGAACGACGTCGGCGACACAGAAGAGCGCCATGGCGACGGGTCGGAGCGCCATGGCGACGGGCTGGAGCGTCACCGCGCTCACGGTGTCGACGACGGACGGCAGCGGGGCGGTGATCAGGGCCACCGCAGGCGAATCGGCCAGCCCGTGCACCCCGGTTGCGGCGGTGGCTGGCGGTTGCGGTGGGTCAGCGGCCAGCCGCGACGGGCCGGCGCTGGAAGCGGGACGATGAGTCGCGCGAGCTACGGAGACAGGCCGGAGCCTTTCGCGCTCCGCCGCGCCGGGTGGGACGGAGGCGCCGACCCGGGGCAGCGGCACGGACACGGGCGATGCGCCCGCCGACCGTCGGGGCCCCGTCGAGGGTGTCGCGTCGCGGGGGGCGACGACGCCACCGATGGTCCCTGCCAGTGGTGCGCGGGGCCGGTCGTGGCGGCGATCGTCGGCGCCCGCGGCTTGCTGGCGCTCCTGGCTGGGGCGCTCCGCGACTGTGATGAGCCGCGCGACCGGCTCGACCAGCCCGCCGATCTGCCGATGAGGTTCGTGACCGGACCCGCTGCGCGTCCCGTCGGCGGCGGCCGGCCCCTGAAACAGGGCGGCCACGAGGAAACCGGCCCCGACGGCGAGCGCGATCAGCGCCATCCGCCGGGCGAGCCTGCGCAGCCGGTCGCCGACAAGTGGCGCGAGTCGCCCCGGCGCAGACGTCGGCGCGGTTCCGATGACGGGACTTCGCACGCGGGCACGACCCCTTCCCTCTGGATTGCTGACCCATAGTAGCGATGTGCTCACATAGTCGCATCCGTTGATGTGTGCGTTCGTCGACGCCATCGACGAGAACACCGGCCGTACCACCGGCCGCGCCGGCCCGGTCGTGCGCCGTCTCCTCCGGCTGGCTGGTGACCCGCGTCCGCCGACGTGGATCGCGTGGCCGACGCGTCGTCGCAGGCCGGGCCCGGGTCAGCGGCTACCTGGCGCGCATGCGGTCATGCCGTTTTACGGCGAACGGCATATCGATGCAGCGTGACGCCCTCGTCGAACGACCGCTGCTCAAGCAGGTCCAGTTCTGCCGCCGTGTCGTGTCCGTCGAACAGTGGCCGGCCTCCGCCGAGAATGACGGGGTGGGTGAAGAGCAGGAGCTGATCGAGCAGCCCCGCGTGGAGCAGGTGCGTGGCGAGGGTGGCGCCACCGACGCCGATGTCGCCGTCACTCTCGTCGCGGAGCCGTGCGAGCTGCTCGATCGCGTCGCCATCCCGGCCGATGACCCGGGTGTTGTGCGTGGCGTCGGTCCGCGTACGGGACACGAGGAACTTTGGTTTCGACGTCCAGATCTCGCCGTATTCGCGGAGGTAGTCGGGCAGCGTCTCGTCGTGGCGTGCGGCCGGCCAGAACCCCTCCATCGTCTCGTAGATCGTGCGGCCCTGGATCATCGATGTCAGCGCCCGGGCTCGCGCGTTGAATTCTCGATGCAGCGGTTCGCCGATCCGAAGCCAACTTCCGCTGCCCTCCTCGCCGGTGGCCTGCTCGATCTTCAGGTCGACGGAGACGTTCATCCAATACACGAACCGGCCCGGCATCTGCGCTCCTAGTGCTGACGATCTGCAATTACCTCTGCCGAGGGTGGGGCAAGTGGTGGCAGCTTTGCCGAGTCAAGACGCTACCTCTGCATGGTTGGCAGAGCGGTGATTCGGGAGGTTGAACGCGGAGAACAGGTCCGGCCGGTGGAAGTCGAGTACTGCGGAGACGCCCGCGGTGGTCAAGGTCAGGGCCTGGATCGAGTGCGCGTGGAAGATGCCGTCACGGCCGCGGACGTACCACGCGAACGCCGGTTGCCCGTTCGCGGACGTCTCCACCATGATCCGCACGCCCTGCTCCGGCAGCAGTTTTGCCCTGAGGAGGCGCAAGACGTTGTCGCGACCGTTGAACCAGGTGGGGATCGGTGGCATCTCCCATCGTGCGTCCTGAGTGAGCAGCTTCTCCAGGGCGGCCAGGTCCGCCTGCTCGAAGGCGCGTGCGTACTGGTCGAGCAGTGCCCGGCGCGCGTGCTCGGGCGGTTCGCTGAACTGGTCCTCGGCTGGTGCGAGCCTGGCCAGATCAGCACGGGCGCGCTGGAGCGCGCTGTTGACCGCGGCGGTGGTGGTGTCGAGCAGATCGGCTACCTCGGACGCCGGCCAGGCAAGGACATCCCGCAGGATCAGCACAGCGCGTTGCCGGGGAGAGAGGTGCTGCAGCGCGGCGACCATGGCCAGCCTGAGGCTCTGGCGGCCTTCCACCACGAGCGCCGGGTCGGCGTTCGGCAACCGGTCCGGCAGTGGTTCCAGCCAGTTGAGCTCCGGGGCACGCGCCGCGAGGTCGTCGGGGTCGGTGCCCGGGGCACCCAGTGCTGAAGGCACCAGCCGGCGGCTGCTGTGCTGCAGGGCGTTCAGGCACGTCCGAGTCGCGATTCGGTAGAGCCAGGTCTTCACCGACGAGCGCTGCTCGAACTCCGCGTATCCGCGCCACGCGCGCAGGTAGGTTTCCTGCACCGCGTCTTCCGCGTCGTGCAGCGATCCGAGCATCCGGTAGCAGTGGCTGACCAGCCCTCCGCGAACTCGGGCGAACTCGTTCTCCAGACTCATGCCTGCTCCTGGACCAACGCCGGTCGGACGGCCGCCGCACCGAGGCGGGAACTACGCCGGTCGGTGATGCCAAGGCCGGCAAGCGCGCCGAGCAACGATAGTACGCCGCAGCCGGCCAAGGCCCGGGCGAACCCGGTCGCGAAGGATGCGTAGCCGCCGGCGGCCGCGAATACCGCCGCCAGTACGGCGACACCAACGACCCCGCCCAGCTGACGCATCATGCTGTAGATGCCGGAGGCGATCCCGACGGCATCACGAGGCAGCGCCCCGACGCTCGCGCTCTGCGTCGCCGGCATCGCCATCGAGACACCGCAACCAGCCACCATGAGCGGCACCACCAGTTCGGGGTAGCTGACCGCGCCACGGCTGCCCACACTGATCCAGAACATGCCGACGGCCTGCAGTGCCAGTCCGATCACCACCAGCGGGCGCTCACCGATTCGATCCACCAGGCGGCCGGCGACCGGCGCCACCACGAACAGCGTGGCTGTCCATGGCAGGAGCTGCAGACCCGCCTTCAACGGTCCTGAGCCGAAGGTGAGCTGCATGAACTGCGCGTTGAAGAACACCGCACCGTAGAGCGCGGCAGTCAGGAAGAAACCGGCTGCGTTGCCCGCGGTGAACGACCGCGACCGGAAGAACGTCGGCGGCACCATCGGCTGCCGCACCCGCCGCTCCCACGCCGGGAAGCCCACCAGGGCGAGGCCTCCCAGCACGTACGACCCGATCACCTCCGGGCTGCCCCAGCCAGCCACGGCCCCGCGGACCGTGCCCCAGATGATGCCGAGTACGGCAACGGTGATCAGCGTCGCGCCGCCGAGATCGAACCGCCGAGCCGACCCGCTGCTCTCCGGGATGAACCGCAGGACGAGGACGATCGCCAGGGCACCGACCGGGACGTTGATCCAGAAAATCCACTGCCAGGCCAGACCCTCGGTCACGGCACCGCCGACCACCGGACCGCCCAGCACGGCCAGGCCGGTCAAGCCGCTGAAGACACCGATCGCCCAGCCGCGACGCTCGGGCGGGAACGCGGCACCGAGCAGGCCCATCGCCACCGGCATCACGGCTGCGGCGCCGACGCCCTGGATGGCTCGAGCGGCAATCAGCACTGGCATCGAGGGGGCCAGCGCACAAGCGATCGACGCGGCGCAGAACAACGCCACGCCGGCCGCGAACGTACGGCGTCGACCCCACCGGTCGCCGATCACCGCCGCCGTCACCAGCAACATCGCGAAGGTGATGCTGTAGGCGTTGACCGTCCACTCCAACTGTTCGATCGAGGCACCGAGGTCGCGTCGGATACTCGTCAGCGCCGCTGCGACCACCAGCGCATCCAGAGCCACCATCACCGCGCCGGCTGAAGTCAGGCCCAACACCCAACGTTGCTCGCCGGTCGTCCGTTGCTTGCCGCTCACGTCGGTCCTCCAGAAGGTCGCTGTCACTGTTGTTGACAGCGGCGGAGCACCGAACTCATCGCACATACTCAGCGCGGCGATGAATTCGCGGCGGTGGCGCTGTCAACAGAAGTGACAGCCAACGACCCCAGGAGCGCCCTGATGACCGCAGCAGTGATCCGTTACCAGACGAAACCCGACGCCGCCGACGAGAACCAACGCCTGATCGAAAATATCTTCGTCGAGCTTGCGCACACCGCACCGCCGGGCCTGCGCTACAGCTCCTTCCGGCTGGCCGACGGTGTCACGTTCGTCCACGTGGTCGACGGCAACGGGCTGACCGAACTCGCCGCCTTCCAGGAGTTTCAGCACGCCCTCGGCGACCGGTTGGCCGTCGGCCCAGCCCGCGACGACGCCACCCTCGTCGGCTCGTACTCCCCGGAAGTGGCACCCGCGACCACTGGACAGCGAAACGCCCCGACGACTGGTCGAGCGGATAGTCAGACCGCGCCTCGGTCGACCAGGCTGAACGTGGTGGAGAGCGAGGCGTCGCCCAGAAACTCCACGTAGATCTCCTTCTTGCTCGGGCTCCACTGCACTACGCCGTACTCCTCGTTGACGATGGCGTAGGAGGTGCGCCCCTTGTCGTCCTCACCCTCAGGGACGATCGTGAACATGGTTGCCTTGGTGGGCCGGCAGTCGGCCCCCACCAACGACCTGTTTTCCTCCGCATCAATCTTGACCCCGAGGCACGGTCGGTGCGCGATGTCCGGGTTCAAGGACTTGATCATGTAGTCGACGCCGACCGGCTCGAGCGCGAAGAGGGCATCCGGGCCGGTCCCGTCGCCGGTGAGGGCCTCACCGTGCGACGGCAACGAAAGGTCACGGTCGATCTCCACCACGTGCACCAGGATTCGCCGCTGTCCGGCCAGGATCGCGCGCGTACTGTCAGCGGCTGACGGCGACCTTGTCGCCGTCTTCGGTGCGGGCGTCGGCGTGGGCGTCGGCTCGTGGCTTGTCGGGCCACCGGTCGTCGTCGAGCCGGCAGAGTCCGAATCGGACAGTCGGCGCAGCAGGTGCGGGCCGAACACAGAGGCCGGCACCAGTATCGCGATCACCGCGGCGATCGCGCCCAGCGCGGTGAGCAGGCGGCGTCGACCCGAGCCCGTGCCGTCGGCGGCGACCAGCCGCGACGGCCGGCTCTGCTGGTTGCCACCGGCGTCGGGCGAGGCGTTCGGTGCTGGCGCCACGACCAGGGGCTTGCCCGGGCCGGCGTCCCCCGTCGGCTTCGCTGCGGTCAGCAACCCGTCCAGCAGTTCCCGGGCGGTGGGCCGGTCCGCGGGATTCTTCTCCAGCGCCCGGGCGACCAACTCTCGCAACGTCCCGCCGAGCCCGCTCAGATCAGGCGGTTGGGTGAGGATCCGCATCGCGATGGCGGTAGCGGAGTCACCCCCGAACGGATTGCGGCCGGTCGCGGCATGAGCGACCACGGCACCCCAGGCGAAGATGTCCGCAGCCGGGCCGACCGGCTGGCCGGACGCCGCGTCGATCCGCTCCGGAGCCATGTACGAGACGGTCCCGACCATCTGGTTGGTCCGGGTGTGCTGGCTCGTCGCCTCGAACGCGCGGGCGATGCCGAAGTCGATCACCTTGATGCCGCCCGGTGCGACCAGGACATTCGCCGGCTTCAGATCGCGGTGGATCACCCCGGCACCGTGGATTGCGGTGAGCGCGGTCGCCACCCCAAGCGCGATGCTGTGCAGCTGCGCCGCGCCCAGCGGCCCCTGTTCCCGGATCACCTGGGCCAGGCTTGGACCCTCGACGTACTCCACCACCAGGAACGGCGGGTCGTGATCCGGGTCGGCGTCGAGGACCTCGGCGGTACAGAACGGTGGGACCTGGCGGGCCCGGTTCACCTCACTGCGGAATCGACCACGAAACTCGTCGTCGCCCGACAGTTCCGGGCGCACAACCTTGACCGCCACCCGCCGCCCCTGCGGCGACCTCGCCAGGAAGACACTTCCCATGCCACCTTCGCCGAGCCGGCCGAGCACGTCGTACCCGCCGATTCGGGACGGGTCACCGGGGAGCAGCCCGCTGTTCACCTCGAATGCCCGCGGACCGCGACCACCGTGTGAACCGTCTCGCCTATCACCCGTTCCCCTTAGGTCACTCGGACGCCGCCCCGCAGCGTACCGTCCGCCCACCTAGCCCCGTCGATGCCGTCCGCGAGCGGGTCCACGGTCCCAGCGGCACGGCGACCACCAGCGGATACCGCATTCGTGGTACGCCGGTGGCCGCCGTCTTCCGTACCGTGAACGGGTGACGTTCGAGGCGTTACGACGCTGGTGGGCGACGGTGCCGCCGTGGGTCGGCGAGTCGGCCCTGGCGGCCGTCGTGGCGGTGGCGACCGTCTTGCGGATCCGGGCCGGTGTGCCGCAGTCCGGGGACCGGCCGCCGGACCAGGCGGCGTACCTGCTCGGGCTGGCCATGTCGACGGTGCTGCTGCTGCGCCGCCGCTGGCCGGCGCTGGTGCTCGCGCTGGTCACGGTGGGCTGGCTGGCGTATCACATCCTCGACTATCCGGGCGGGGCGCCGGCCGTGCCGCTCTGGGTTGCCCTCTACACCGGCGCCGCCGCAGCCGATCGGACCGCGTCGATGCCCGTCGCCGCGTTCCTGATCGGGTCCGATCTGCAGGGGCGCGTCGCCACTCACCACCTCGACCCCCTCGATCCCACTCTGGACGGCTCGTTCGGTGTCTTCATCGCCGCGCTCCTGCTCGGCGAGGCCGCGCGCAGCCGTCGCCGCTGGCAGGCCGAGACCCGGGCCCGGCTCGCGCTGCTCACCGCCGAGCGGGATCGGGCCGCCGCAGACCGGGATCGGGCCGCGGCGGAGCGCCTTGCCCGGGAACGAATCCGCATCGCCCAGGAGTTGCACGACATCACGGCGCACACGATCGCGGTGATCGGGGTACAGGCCGGGGTGGCGGCGGAGACGCTGAAGGACTCGCCCGAGCAGGCCCGGGCGGCGCTCGGCGCCGTACGCCAGGCGAGCCGGGAGGCCATGCGCGACCTGCGCGCGGCGGTGGGCGTACTGCGCGACGGCACCCCGGCCACGGCGGATCCGCCCGGTGACGCCGATCCGGCGGACACCGGCGTCCCGCTCGGTGCCGCGCCGGCCCAAGCGGAGCCGCCGGCGCCGAGCCTCGACCGGCTGCCGGTGATGGCGCGGGCCTGCGGGGCCGGCGACGGGCCGACGGTGGCGCTCACCTGGCGCGGCGACCGCCGGCCACTGCCCCGGGCGGTGGAGGCGACCGCGTACCGGATCGCCCAGGAGTCGCTGACCAACGTGCTGCGGCACGCCGCCGCGAGTCAGGTCGACGTCACCGTGGAGTATCTGCCGGACGGACTGCGACTGGAGATTGTCGACGATGGCACACAGCCGGCCCCGCCGGGGACCGGGTTCGGTATCCGCGGGATGGCGGAGCGGGCTGGCAGCCTCGGCGGCTGGCTGACCGCCGGCGCGGAGCCGGCCGGCGGCTTCCGGGTGCGGGCCTGGCTGCCGGTACGGGAGGCGACGACGTGATCCGGGTGCTGGTGGCCGACGACCAGATCCTGGTCCGCAGCGGGTTGCGGGCACTGCTGGAACGGGCCGACGACATCGAGGTGGTCGGCGAGGCCGGCGACGGCGCGGAGGCGATCGCGTTGACCCGGGCGCACCGCCCCGACGTGGTGCTGATGGACATCCGGATGCCGGGGACGGACGGGCTCACCGCGACCCGGCGGATCCTCGCCGACGACCGGCTGCCGGGCGTACGGGTGCTGATGCTGACCACGTTCGAGCTGGACGAGTACGTCTACTCCGCCCTGCACGCCGGGGCGAGCGGATTCCTGCTCAAGGACATCGAGCCGGAGGAGTTGCGGCAGGCGGTACGCACGGTGGCCCGCGGCGACGCGATGCTCGCGCCCGCCGTGACCCGGCGCCTGATCGCGGCGTTCGTCGGCCGGTCCGCCGGTCCGGCGGTTCCGGCGGCGTCGTTGGCCGCGCTCACCCAGCGGGAGCGCGAGGTGATCACGCTGGTCGCGGCCGGACTCTCCAATGGGGAGATCGGGGTACGCCTGACGATGAGCCCAGCGACGGCGAAGACGCACATCAACCGGGCGATGGTAAAGCTGGGTGCCCGGGACCGGGCGCAACTGGTGGTCTTCGCCTACCAGTCCGGCCTGTCGGGTCTGCCGCCGTCGCGGTAGCCGGCGCCTGGACGGCTACCGCGCCTGCGGTAGTGCGGCGACCGCGTTCGCCGGACGGATCGGGCCGGATCGAACCATAGCGTCTTCGACATGACTACCTACTCGCAAGAAGCGCAGGAACTGCCCAGGTCGTACCGGCGGAGCGCGGGGGTCGGACTGCTGCTCGGCCCGGCGTTGAGTGTCGTCGGCACGTTCTACTGGCAGGACGACGGCGTGCAGGGAGTCGACGCCGCGGTGTTCAACGTGCTCTCCTCCCTGGCCTGGCTGGTCGGCCTGGTCGGGGTGTTCCGGGCGATCGAGCCGCGGACACCCCGGTACGCCGCCATCGCCCTGCCGTTGGCCTGCTACGGGGTGCTCGGCGGGGTGGCGTTCGGGATGCAGGGCATGCACGAGGAGTTGTTCGGCGTCTCGCACGGCGACGCGGTACGGCTGCTCGAGCCGTACCCGGTGGCCGCGTCGCTGCTCTTCTGGATCGCCGGCCCGCTCTTCCCGACCAGCCTCTTCTTCCTCGGCCTGGTGCTGGCCCGGATCCGGGCCGTGCCGGTCGCGATCGGCGGGCTGATCTGCCTGGGGGCCGTGGTTTTCCCGCTGAGCCGCATCCCGCGTGAGGTGCTGGTAGCGCATGCCGCGGATCTGCTGCTCCTGCTCCCGTTCCTCTACGTCGGGATACAGATGATCGCCGGGCGGCTGCATCCCCGGGCGACCACCCGGTCCGTGCCATAAACTCGGCCGGTGCTTGAGGTATCGGGGGACTTCGAGATCCACATTACGGCTCACGCTTCTCAGGCCGAGAAGCTGCAGGCGTTCGCCAGCGACCATGGCGTGAAGTTCGTCCATATCCTGCTCGACCGTGGCGCGTCCGTCTCGCAACCGATGCTCACCCTGACTGGGCGCGGCGCGCTGACCGAGCAGCAGGATGCGGTGCGGCGTTGGCGACGCGAACTGCGCGAGGCGGGGATCTACCCGTGCCGTGCAAAGATCGAGGCGGCGCCGTGGTGTACGGGCGTACCGCAGTCGGATGAGCAGGCGGCAGCCGAGCCGGATGGCCGGTACTTCGAGCATCACGTCAAACTGCTGCTACCGAGTACGGCGGTGGCGGATTTGGTGGCTCTCACCGATCTGGTCGCGCCGCACGGGGCGCGGCTGTCCCGCAACGCCCGCCGGGAGTTTGCCGACGGTGCGCAGGAGCGGTTCGTCAACCAGCGCTGTCACGGTGTCGGGCTCGCCACGGCCAGGCAGCGGCTGGACGACCTCGTCGAGACCCTCCGCGCCGCGGGCCACGAGCCGACAACGGTGGAGCAGGAGTACGTCGTCCTCGACAGCAACCTCGACCACGACCGCGGCTGGCTGGACTCGCCCACGACTGGCGCGAGCAGCCATGCACGGGCGCGCGAGAACAGAATCAGGTCCGCGCCGGCCGAATCCCTGGCGGGCTACCCGCCGACCTTTCACCCACTACCGGCCGGCCCGACGGTGCGCCAGCGGTCGGCGTTCGACCCAGCCCTGAAGCAGTACCCGAACGCCTACCGCGCCGGCGAGCCCGACTTCCTCGTGCCGGCCACCGGCCAACTGTGGACCAACGCCCGACGCGCCGCCATGAATCAGGTCCTGGCGGCCATTGCCGCAACGACCGGGGGTCAGCATCTGGTGCTGCGCGGCAGCGTCACCATGGCGGCCTGGGTCGGCGAAGCCGCCCGCGAGCCGGGTGACCTCGACTTCGTCGTCACTCCGCACACCATGACCAGCGACAGCACCGACGCCCGCACGCTGCTCGATGACATCAAGACCGCCATCGGAACCGCGACGGGCGCCGGCCTGCAACCAGACCGGATCGCCGAATCCGCCATCTGGACGTACGAACGCGCTGACGGACGCCGCCTGCTCATCCCGTTCAGCACCCGGGAGGCACCGGACGGCCACGTACAGATCGATGTCGTCTTCGGCGAACGACTTCCTCTTCCACCAGAGGTGCTGATCCTGCCCGACGTCGACAAACCGGTACTGGCCGCGCCCGCCCCGCTGGCGTTGGCCTGGAAGCTGCTATGGCTGGCCACCGACAGGTACCCGCAGGGCAAGGACCTCTACGACGCGGTTTTGCTCGCCGAACACACCGCCGTTGACCAGTCCCTCGTCCGCCAGCTCATGCGACCGGAACTCGGCGCCGAAGCCGATACCTTCAGCGCCGAGACCGTGCTGTCCTGGGAGGTCGACTGGTTCAACTTCACCGACGAGTACCCCGGAATTACCGGCACCGCCGAGCAGTGGGCAAGGCGGCTGGCCCTGGCCCTCGACCACGCCTGGACCTGACCAGGCCAGACCAGGGGGCGGCGGCGCAGCCCGCACAGGGTGGGTACCGGGGTTGTACCGCCTCGGCCTACGGCGCAGGTTCCAGTACGACGACTGGGATCTGGCGGGTGGTCTTCCGCTCGTAGTCGGCGAAGCCTGGATAGGCGGCCTTCTGCGCGCTCCAGATCCGTTCCCGCTCGTTCCCGGCGGCGACTCTGGCGACCAACTCCACCTTGTCCGTACCGATCTCCGCTTCGGCCTGCGGGTGTGCGAGCAGGTTGTAGTACCAGTCGGGATTGGTGGGCGCACCGCCCTTGGACGCGAACACGGCGTAGCCGCCGTCTACCTTCTGGTACATCATCGGGTGCACGCGGGGCTGGCCGCTCTTGGCGCCGACCGTGTGCAACAGCAGCAGCGGCGCGCCAGCGAACTGACCGCCGACCTGCCCACCGTTGGCGCGAAACTCAACGATGATCTTGTCGTTCCAGTCGCTCATGCCTTCTCCTCGCCTCCGCGAACGGGTCCCTTGCAGACGATAGCTGCGGTGTGTGACGTCCGTGCGAACGGAGACGCCAGCTGGCTCAGCGCCTGCAGGTCTCGGCCGTGCAAATTCACGTGTCGGTGTGGCACAGCGGTGGATAGCGTACGTAGATGAGCACTCTTTCGATAGCTGGACTGCGGCTGCAATTCTTCGCCGATCCGGGCGAGTTCCTGTCCGCAGCGGGTGACTACCTGGCCGCCGATCCGGTCGTCAGCACGGTTGTGACCACCGTCGCGCACCGGGCGTTGTCCGAGCGGGCCGAGGGGATCTCGCAGCCCGACCGCAACTGGTGGCTGGTGGTCAGCGACGATTCCGGCGCCGTGGTCGGCGCCGGGATGCGCACCGCGCCGTACGCCCCCTACCCGCCGTTCCTGCTGCCCATGCCCGACGAGGCGGCCGTCGCACTCGCCCACGCGTTGCACGAGCGCGGGGAGGAGGTACTCGCGATCAACGGGGCCCTGCCTGCGGTTGAGCTGTCCGCCACCGAGCTGACCCGGCTCGGCGGGGGGCAGGTCCAGGTCATCCAGCACACGCGGCTGCACGAGCTCGGCGAGCTGGCGTGGCCGCCGCCTGTGCCCGGCCGCTTGGTGGCCGCGACCCAGGACGACCTGGGGCTGGTCACGGAGTGGGTCGCCGCGTTCGTGGGCGACGCCGACGAACAGGCGGGTCGTCCACGCGGTACCAGTGAGCACGAATTGCCCGACCGCGCGGAGCTGCTGCGCCGGCTCCAAGCCGGACGGCTGTGGTTCTGGGTCGACGAGGCTGGGGAGCCGGTGCACCTCACCGGTGCCAACCCACCGTCCTTCGGGGTGGCCCGCGTGGGTCCGGTCTACACGCCGCCGGCCCAGCGCGGGCGTGGTTGGGCCAGCAACGCGGTCGCCGAGGTTTCCCGCCGAATCCAGGCCGAGGGTGCGCGGGTTTGCCTGTTCACCGACCAAGCCAACCCGACCTCGAACAAGATCTACGCCGCCCTCGGCTACCGGCCGGTCGTCGACATGGCCAACCTGGTCATCGTCCGCTGACGCCGAATGTATGGCGGCAGATGAGCCCGGCTCCTTGTCCTACCCCTGTGCTCTAATCCCGGCATGCACCTGGTCGTCTGCGGCGCACTCGTGGAGAACGGCGCGGTCCTGCTGGTACACCGCAGCCCGACCCGCCGGGCATACCCGGATCTCTGGGATCTGCCCGGGGGGCACGTCGAAGCGGGTGAGTCGGAACTACAGGCCCTCGCGCGTGAGATGCACGAGGAGCTAGGGGTGCACATCGTGGCGGAGTCGACGTCACGGTTGGGTGACCTCCATGCCGGCAGTGGCGAGGACGCCGTCCACGTGGGCGTCTGGCACATCACAGAGTGGGTCGGCATTCCCACCAACCGTGCACCTGAGGAGCATGACGACATCGCCTGGGTCGGGATCAGCGAGTTGGGCGGCCTTCCCCTCGTATTTGACGCCCTGCCAGCACTGCTTGATTCCCTGTCTGAGCCTGACCGGCTGCCTTGTCTCGACTACGCACGGCCAACCGCATCACCGAGCGGCCCGTAGGTCCATCGATTCGCTCGTCGATCCCATCGCCGTTGAGCCGGGTGTCGGTGCTGCTCAGTCCGGCCCGGTCCCGTAGCGCCGGCCCGTCCTGCCCGGCGCTGCGCCACTCCGCCGCGTACGAGGGCACCCGCTCGACATCGACGCTGCGCCGGGCGTACTCAGCGGCGATGAGTTCCGAGCGGTTCACCCATCGGTTGGTTCCTGCTCGCGCAGGAGCGCGCGGGTTTGCATAAGTGCGAAGCCGAGCAGGTTCAGCCCTGGCCATCGTGTGGGGTCGGTGGCGTGCGGGTGGTCGGCGGCCAGGCCGATGCCCCAGATCTGGTCGAGTGGACTGGCCTCCACGAGCACCCGCCCACCGGTGCCGAGCAGGTAGGCGCGCAGCGCGGGGTGCTGGCCGAACTTCTCCGCGTTGCCGGCCACCACGATGTCGTAGCGGTGCTGCTCCCATGTCTGTTGGTCGAAGTTGGTGACCTGCCGGCCGAGGGTCTTTGCCGCGTGGGGGTGCGCCACCGCCAGAATCTGGGCGGCGGTCGCTTGGTCGCCGAACAGGGTGGCCTTGCGCCACATCATGTAGTGCTCGGCCGTGGCGAAGCGCAGCCCGTCAATGGTGAACGGTGCCGGCCACCACTGACTCAAGCAACCGGCCCCGATGCCGCCGTCGCGCTGCGGCTGGTGGCCCCAGAAGAACAGGAACTTCACCCGGGCGACCGAACGCATCTCGCCGATCAGCTCGGCGACGCTGCTCGTTGACATGACCATGCGAGCGAGTGTGCGGCACCAGCAGGCCCCGCCGCATCGCCATTACCGCGACGATCCCGTCACGGCGTCGTCGGTATCACGCTCGTCGTGCGGGTCGCTACAGGCTGATCGGCTCGCAGGACCAGACGTGGTCGATGATTTCCTCGGCTGTCCGGGAGCGGCCGGCGGGCCAGAAGATCATGTCACTGATGTGCAGACAACCCGTCCGGTGCCTGAGGCCGTCCAGCCACCAGGTGACGGTTCGTTCATCGCCGCCACCGGTGCTCAGTAGAGTGCGTACTACATTGGTCGCGGCGTCCTTGGTGAGCGGATCGGGCAGCCGACCGGACCGTACGTAGTCGAAGTAGTCCTCGGCGGCGACGCCGACGTTCGTCCAACGCTCGCGTACGGCGTTTAGTGACCGTTCGGCGGTGACGAGGGCTTCGACAGCATCGCCGACCTCGGCGAGAAGTTCACCGTCGCCGTCGGCATCAGGATCCAGCGGCGGGAACTCCAGCAGATCGCCGAAGTGTTCACCGCCGATGTCCCAGTTTAGGTAGACCATCACCGCGTACCGGCCGTTGCGCCGAGGCTCGATGGCGACCCAGCGGACGCCTCGACGCTCGGCGTGAAAGGCCGGGCCAAGGAACTGTTCGATCGAGGCCGACCGTCGCAACGCGCCGACCGCGAACGATTCGCTCAGGTATCGCATCGGGCGAGGCTAACGCCGCCCGAAGGCGGAGTTGAAACTCGTCGAGCCGTGCGGCGCCGGAGAGCGGTTGGATGGCACCGACAATGGTGTACGTCTGGCTCTGCGGCAGGCGACGGCTGGTCGCCTGCCGAGCTGGCGTCAGCTCAGAGGTTCGACCTTGCGGTTGCCCAGGGCGGAGGTGAGTCGCACCGGGACCACCGACTCCTTGGCGATTGCTGGGCACTCCTTGCCGGCCGCCTCGGGTAGCAGTCCGACGCGGATCCGGAGGCGCACCGCCGTTTCACTCTCTGTCACTTCCGGCTCGGCGCCGTAACAGTCGGCGGGTCCGGCCGTCACGGTGACCTCGAGGGTGCGATCGTCGACACTGCGCCAATCGCGCCACTGAACAACCTGCGCGTCGATTAGGTCGCTCCGGGTCGGCAGCGCTTCCGGCCGTGTCGGTCCGGTCGGCGCTCGGACGCCTGACGAGTCGCTGCCGGGCTCGGCTGCGGAGCCGCAGGCGCTCAGTGCGGCCACCACAGCCAGCAGCCATGCGGCCAGTGGAAGTGGTGGCCGCATTCTCATCGGCTCAAGTTACCAATCAGCGTTGGCTCCCCGGTGGAACACCGGATGCGTCCTGGCGCTCGCCAGCGGCGTCGCGCTCTTCATTCCCTCCGGCCGGAGCCACCGTGTGGGTCGCGCAGGGTGGCCTGGCTGCCGCCCACTCGCGCAGTTCGACACCGGGTGAGCGGACCGGTCGTCCCGGATGCACCGGTCCAGTCCGGTCCTCAGCTTTCAGCTGGCTTTCGTGATCGCCAGAAACCTAGTGGCTGCGTTTGTTGGCGTCGAGGGCGGCCTGCTCCACTCGCTGGCGGTGGTCCAGCCACCAGGACTCGTCCGCGGGGGGCAGGTTGTCGTTCCTGGGCAGCAGCCCGGCCGCGCCGTCGACGAGTTCACGCACGATGTCAGCGTGGCCGGCGTGCCGTTGTGTTTCCGCGACGACGTGGACCAGGACGTGGTGCAACGTGACCCTCGCATCGCCCCACCACGGCACGTGGCCGGCCGCATCCAGGGCAAGGGCTTCAATGGTGGTGTCGGCGTGGGCGTTCGCGCGACGGTACAGCGCGACGATCTCCTCGCGGGTCTCATCCGCGGTAGCCCACATGTCGGCATTGGTCTCCGCCCCGTCACCGACGTACGGCAGCTCCTGCCCGAACGGCCGGCCGAACACGACGCCAAAGTAGAGGATCTCCATGGCCGCCGAGTGCTTCACCAGACCGAGCAGGTTGGTCGCGGTCCGGGTCAACGGACGCCGGATATCGTATTCGCTGAGCCCGTCGAGCTTCCACAGCAGCGCGTCGCGGCCGCCCTTCAGGTAGCTCTGTAGGTCTGCCTTCATGGCGGCACTATGGCATCCGGTCGGATGCCGCGCTGCCCCGGACGATCCGCAGAGCCTGCCCCTGGCGTTCCCCTCAGCTCTGTGCCGCACGCCTAGTCTTCGCCACCCATGTCCCGCTGAGGGTGACCACGAACACGAGAGCGGCAAGAATCCAGGCGAGCCAGCTTGGACCGTCAGGACGCACCACGGTCCATGCAACGATCAAGGACCCGATCATCACGACGGCCAGGGCTATCAGATAGCTGATGCCGGCGGCGCTGGCCGGAATAGGCAGGCGAGTTCCGGAGGCTTTCGCCGCGATGCGGCTTGTCAAGCCCACGAGCAGGGCTGCGGCGGCGAGAAAAGGGGCCCACGATCTGCTGCGGCAGAATTGCTGACGCCCTCGGGCGGGAAGGACTTCGGTAGTCGCATGTCTTCCCGAGTGGGGGCGTAGCGGTGGGCGCGTCGGCTCTGCCGCACCGATAGGCGACATCCGAGGTGGGCGTGGTGCCGTTGTGCGTGGACCGCTGCCCAGCCGACCCGCCAACCGAACGCTACGCCCGATGTCACCTGCGCAGCCGCGTCAGGCCAGCGCGCAGACCGCGACGGTGTCGCCGCCAGTACTTGCGCCCGAGCAGCGAAAAGAGAGATCATCACGCATGCTCGACCCCTCGCCGGAGGACGACGGGACCGCACCGTCGGTCTCTACGCCGCATTTCGTGGGTCGCGATCGGGAGATGGCGGCGCTCCGGGGTGCCCTGACCCGGCCACCGGCGATCGTGCTCGTGGAGGGCGAGGCGGGCATCGGGAAGAGCCGACTGCTGCGAGAGTGGTTGGCGGGGCCGGAGCAGCGCACCGCGTTGGTCTCGGTGTGTCCACCGCTTCGCGAGTCGCTGACCCTGGGGCCGATCGTCGACGCGTTCGGTGGGATCGACCGCCCGGTGTCGCGATTGCCGCTCACCGCGCTCGCGGGTGCGTTACGGCCCCTGTTCCCCGAATGGTCCGCGGACCTGCCGCCCGCACTGCAGCCCTTGGACGATGCGAAGGCCGCACGGCATCGCCTGTTCCGTGCCCTGGACGAGCTGCTGCGGGCTCTGCGTGTCGACGTCCTCGTGCTCGAGGACGCCCACTGGGCCGATGAAATGACCTTGGAGTTCCTGCTGTTCGTCACCTCCCGGCAGCAGGCGGACGGGCCAAGCCTCGTGATCTCCTATCGGCCGGAGGAGGTGGACGACGGGTCGCTGTTGCTGCGGCTGACGTCCCGGTTGCCCGCCGGCGTGACCCAGCTGAGGATCGCCCTGGCGCCGATGCGACCCGACGACACGGCAGCGCTGGTGTCCTCGATGTTGGACGGCAACCCGATCTCGCAGGAGTTCGCGACGTTCCTGCACGAGCGGACCGGTGGCGTTCCGCTGGCGCTGGAGGAGTCGGTTCGCCTCATGTGCGACCGCGCCGACCTCGTCTTCCGCGACGGGCAGTGGGTCCGGCTGAAGCTGCGCGAGCTACGGGTGCCGCCAACGGTGCGCGACTCCACCCGGGAGCGGGTGGGACGTCTGTCGCCGCCGGCACAGCAGGTGTTGCGAGCCGCGGCCACGTTGGCTGAGCGGTCGTCGATGGCCACGATCGCGGTGACCGCCGGACTGTCACCCGAGACGTGTCGAGAGGCCATCTCGGAAGCGGCCGACGCCGGCGTCCTGGACGCCGACGACCGCGGCCAGTGGCGATTCCGGCATGTGCTGGCCGCCACGGCTGTCTACGAAGCTATCCCGTTGACCGACCGCAGACACTTCCACCTGCTGGCCGGCCGCGCCTTGGAGATCATCCAACCGCCGCCCGTCGCACGCCTTGCCCACCACTTCCGTGAGGCGGGCGAGACGCGTTCCTGGGCGCGATACGCCGAGCAGGGTGCCGAGCTGGCCATGGCATCGGGTGACCACACCAAGGCGGTCGACATGCTTGTCGATCTGTTGTCGTGGGCCGTGCTGCCGCCGGAGGACCGGGCACGAACAGCGCGCATCGCCGGAGTAGCCGCACTGGGCCGTCGCGAACCCGTCGATCAGGTCCACCACCGGGTGATCCGTACCCTGCGCTCGGTGCTGGAGACCCCCGGTCTCTCCGCCCGCCAGCAGGCCGAGATCCGCAACCCCCTGGGTCGGCTCCTGATCACCGCGGGTGAGGCGCAGGCCGCACTCGACGAGCTCGAGCTGGCGGTGGCCAACCTCGACCATGACCCGATCGAGGCGGCCCGGGCGATGACCTACCTCGGATGGGCCTACGCGGGACCGTGGCCGGCGTCGACCCACCGGCGTTGGCTGGATCGCGCCGCTGAACTCACCACCGAATTCGACTCTCCCGCCGAGCGGCTGAACCTGGCCGGTAACCGAGCTGCGGCGATGCTCATGCTCGGCGAGGAGGAGGCCTGGGATGTCGTCGCCGGCCTGCCCATCGACGGCGCGACCTCGGCGGAGCGTCTCGACGTGGCCCGCATCCACGCGAACGTCGGGACCGGCGCGCTGATCTGGGGCCGGTACGCCGACGCGGACAAACACCTCGCCGTGGCCATGCACCTTGCCGAGACCGAGCAGGCGTCCCGGTTGCAGCACAACGTCCGACTCGAACAGGCCAACCTGGCGTGGCTCACCGGCCGGTGGGAGGGTCTCGCGGAACAGAGCGCGGCACTCGCCGACGCCGACCGGGACCGGCCGGCGCACTACCTCGGCAGCATCCGGCTCGCGGCCCGGCTGGCCGCCGCAGCCGGACGGCGGCGTGCCGCGGAGGAGCAGTTCCGCCTGGTCCTCGAGGAGTCCGCCCGGCTGGGCGCGGCTGACGACACGATGGAGGCCGCTGCCGCGCTGGCCAGACTGTGGCTGACGGACGGAAACAGCGCCCGGGCGCTGCAGATCACGAACGAGCCGATGGACACCGTCCGGAGGAAAGGCATCTGGATCTGGGCGACGGACCTCGTCCCCGCCCGGATCGAGGCGCACCTCGCTGCGGGCGATCTGAAGACCGCGACACGCGTGGGCGACCAACTCGCCAGAGGACTGCGTGGCCGTACGGCACCAGCGCCCCGCGCCGCGCTCGCCGTATGCCGTGCGCTGCTGCTCGCCGCGGCCGGAGACCACGCCCGCGCGGCGACGGCATACGATCGGGCGGCCCGCGCCTGGAGCGCGTTGCCACGCCCCTACGACGCCATGCTCGCCCGCGAGCGTCAAGCCGAGGCGCTCCTCGCGCACGGCCAGATCGAACAGGGCCGAGAGCTGCTGGCCGCGCAGTACGAGCAACTGTTCAGGCTCGGCGCCCGCGGCGACGCGGACCGTGTCGCACAGCGGCTTCGCGAACACGGCGCCGAGGTTCCGCGGCTGTGGCGCGGCGGCCGACGAGGGTACGGCGACCAGCTCTCACCGCGCGAGCTCGACGTGGTCCAACTGGTTGTCGCGGGCAAGACCAACCGGGAGATCAGCCGGATCCTGGCGAAGTCTCCGGCCACGGTGGATCAACAGCTGCGCGCGGCGATGCGCAAGTTGAAGGTGACCTCCCGGACCGCACTCGCGGTCAAGGCGGTAGAGGCCGGAGTGTTCGCAGAAGAGGACCCCCTCGACGACCCGTCGTGAAAATTGACGTATCCGCTGGATAGCGACGGCCACTCGTCCCCCCGAGCATGACTTCATGATCCATACCCCTGGGGCAATGCGTGCCTGAGTCACACGTCGCGCGTGACGACGCCGCCATCGAGCACCCGCCACCACCCGAGCTGCCCCGCGAGCCGCGTGTCAGCGCCCCCGACGCCCGCGACGCCGACGGTGGCGACGGTGCCGACGACCAGAAGAACCACGACCCCTACCAACCCCTGTAGGTCGAAGGACTCACATGAAACTCAAAGCCCTCGCGGCTTCGCTGGCCATAGCGGTCGGCCTGAGCATGATCCAGGCGCCACCGGCGTCCGCCGCTGAGCCGGATCCAGGCGCCGCCGCCAACAAGATCGCCTCGAACCTGAAGGACCGCTTCCGCACGTCTCCGGCGTCCGACTTCTACATCACGTTCGACACGAAGGCCGACCTCGAGCCGGCGAAGAAGATCACCGACTGGGCCGCTCGCGGTCAGTTCGTCTACGACGCGATGAGCGCAGCGGCGAAGAAGTCTCTGGCGTCGGTCTCCAGCGAACTTGACCGGGCAGGTGTCAAGTACACCTCCTACCCGATCGCCAACACCGTGCTCGTCAAGGGGGGCAACGAAAAGCTCGCCCTCAACGTGGCCTCGAAGACGCAGGTCGCCGAGATCCACGCGACGCCGCAGGTCGCGCTGGTCAAGCCCGTCGACGAGAAGACCCCAGCTGACCAGGCTGCCCGCCCCGCCGCCCCGAAGACCACCGCCGAGGCCGGCACCTCCACGTGGGGTCTGGACGCCATCCACGCCCCCGAGGCCTGGGCCATGGGCGCCACCGGTGCGGGCATCACCGTGTCCAACCTCGACTCGGGCGTCCAGTTCGACCACCCCGCCCTGATGAACCAGTACCGCGGCACGAAGCCCGACGGCACCGTCGACCACAACTACAACTGGATGGCCACCCGGGGCACGTGCGCGGACGCTCCGTGCGACGACAACGGACACGGCACGCACACCATGGGCACCATGGTCGGCGACGACGGCACCAACCACGTCGGCGTCGCCCCGGACGCGCAGTGGATCGCGACAAACGGCTGCTGCGACAGCAGCGGTGTCGACTCCTTGCTCAACTCCGGCTGGTGGCTGCTCGCCCCGACCGACCTGCACGGGGACAACGCCGACCCGTCCAAGCGCCCCCACGTCATCAACAACTCGTGGGGCCAGACCGAAGAGCACGCGTTCGACGACTTCTTCCGGGCCATCGACGAAGCCTGGAGCGCCGCGGGCATCTTCAGCGTCTGGTCCTCGGGCAACACCACGCCGTACGCGGCCTGCGACACCGTCTCCTCGCCCGGCTCGGCCGAGAGTGCCTACTCCGTCGGCGCCTACGCGTCGGACGGCACGCTCGCGTTGTTCTCCCGCAAGGGCGAGGGCGAAGGTGACCGGATCAAGCCCGAGATCTCGGCTCCCGGTGACGCTGTCCGTTCGTCCTACCCGAACAACAGCTATGTCGAGATGTCCGGCACCTCGATGGCGGCCCCCCACGTCGCCGGCGCCGTCGCGGCGCTGTGGAGCTACGACCCGACCCTCATCGGGCAGGTCGAGGAGACCCGCCGCCTGCTCGGCGAGTCGGCCGTCGACGTCGACGACACCGAGTGCGGTGGCACCGCCGACTTCAACAACAAGTACGGCGAAGGCCGGCTCGACCTCGTTCGCCTGCTCGAGCTCGCGCCCCGCAAGGGTGGCACCCTCACCGGTGTCGTCACCGCCAACGGCGCACCGGTCCCCGCCGCCGAGGTGACGATCAGCGGACCGTTCAGCCGGTCGATCGGCACCGACAAGGACGGCCGGTTCACCACGAACCTCCCGGTCGGCGACTACCAGCTCAGCACCAAGATCTTCGGCTACCTGACCGCGACCGCCAACGTCACGATCACCCTCGGCCAGGACACCTCGGTCAAGCTGCCGCTCACGGCCGCCGCGAAGCACGACATCAGCGGCAGAGTCGTCGACGACAAGAAAAAGCCTGTCCCGAACGCCGACGTCTCCGTCAAGGACACGCCGCTGAAGCCGGTACGCACCGACGCCAACGGCGCGTTCACGTTCAGCGCTGTCCCCGAGGGCGGGTACACGCTGGACGTGAAGCCCAACTCCTGCTTCTCGCCCACGAGCCTCCCGCTGACCGTCGGCGCGCAGAACGAGTCGCCCGAGATCCCCGTCGGGCTCGTCGTCGACAAGGGCGGCTACAGCTGCGCCGTCTCCGAAGGCGAATACCTGCGCGGCACCGACCCGGTCGCCTTCACCAGCGGCTTGTGGGCGACGCTGAAGCTGCCGTTCCCGATCGCGCTCTACAACGGCAGCCACGACACCCTCGGTGTCAGCCGGCGCGGCGTGATCTCCCCGGACACCACCACCGGACCCGGCAGCGGCGGTGCGGGCATCTTCCCGTTCTTCGTCCAGACCCCCGTCGAGTTCGCCCCCGGCGGGGGAGTCTTCACGGCGGCCACCAAGGTCAACGGCGAGGACGCGTTCGTCGTCGAGTTCCGCAACGCCAAACTCTGGGCCTATCCGGAGCGGTCAGAGGAAACGGCGCCCGTCAGCTTCTCGGCCACGCTCACCCGCTCCGGCACCGTGATCTTCGGCTACGGCGACGGCATCGGGACCGACGATCCGGTGACCGCCGGCTCCCTCGCCATCAGCGGCATTCAGGGCTGGGCCGGCGTCGACGGCATCCGGTTCTCCGACCGCGCCCCGGTGCTGCGCGACGGGATGATCGTCACCTACGACATGCCTGACTTCGGGTACCTCGACGCGACAGTCGTCGACCAGAACGACGGGCTGCCGGTGGCCGGGGCCAAGGTGTCGTTCACGAACAAGGATGGGCTCGTCGAGACCGTCACGACCGACGGGACCGGCATCGTGCATCGCCAGCTTCCGCTCGGCGACTACACCATGACGGTCGACGTGCCGAACTACACGACCGCGGCATACCCCTTCTCCCTCGACAAGCTCTACGCGAGCGCCAAGATCGACGCGCGGCTGACCACGGGCGCCGCCGGCCTGAAGGCCGACGGCCTCGACGCCGTGTTGGGCACCGACCAGAACGGTGTGGGCTCGCTGACGCTTACCAACAACGGTTCCGCCCCACTCACGTACAACCTGGGCGAGGCCGCGCGCCACCCCGACCTTGACGCCGCCGGCGCCACCACGCGGACCGGGAAGGGTGCGGACAGCACGATCGACCTCGCCGCGTGGAAGGCCGGTGCGAGCGGCATGAAGCCGTCGAACGTCGACGGCAAGGCGGCGACGGCGAAGGCCGCGGAGGCGCAGGCGGCCGGCAAGGTCGGTGCGACCTCCGGCGGTGACGTCCTCGCCCGGATCGCCATCCCAGGCACGATCGCGGAGAAGAAGCCCTCCGGCATCGGGTACGACGGCGACGTCTGGGTCCACGACTACAACGCGCGGACCAACACCGCCTACACGGTGACGGGCAAGCCGACCGGGAAGGTCTTCGACGCGTCGTGGAACCCCACGTACGGGGCGTTCGACATGGCGCTCGACACCAAGACCGGTGACATGTGCCAGATGGAGGACAGCCCGGCCAGCTACATCCACTGCTTCGACCGGAAGACCGGGAAGGAGACCCGGCAGGTCAAGGGTGACTGGTCCACGCTGCCGCTGACCGGACTCGCCTACAACCCGAAGGAGGACGTGTTCTACGTCGGCGGGCAGGCGAACGGCTCGATCGGAACTGTCGCCGGGACGTCGCACGACAACCCGGGTGCGCTGCTGTCCTTCTGCACCCCGCCGCTGCCCGAGGTGATCGGCCTGGCCTACAACCAGGCGTCCGACACCATCTGGTACACCGACCTCACCACGGACCGGTCCAGCCGCCTGCTGCAGGTCGACCCCGACGACTGCTCACTGGTGAACGCGTGGTGGTTCCCCGGCAAGAAGGTGGGCCAGGGCGGTGGCCTCGAGACCGACTCGACAGGTGCGCTGTGGGCCGTGGACCAGATCGCCGATGACGTCGTGCTTGTCGACGTCGAGGACGACCTGCTCACCGACCTGCCGTGGCTGTCGCTCTCCTCGACCGGCGGCACCCTCGCCCCGGGTAAGTCGACGACCGTCAAGGTCTCCATCTCCTCGAAGGGCGCCAAGCCAGGGGTCCTCGGCGCGAACATCGTGGTGAGGTCCGACTCGGGACGTCAGTCCAAGACCTACGTCCCGGTGACGCTCACGACCACGAAGTACCAGGTCGGCGTCAACGCCGGCGGCCCGAAGTTCACCGACGGCTCCGGCTACACCTGGTTGGCCGACCAGCCCGCCGGCAAGAAGGCGTGGGGCTACGAGGGGAAGACGAAGGTCGCCGCCACGAACGCCGGGATCGCCGGCACGACGGACG
Organism: Micromonospora arborensis; assembly: GCF_003205615.1. Classification (GTDB taxonomy): domain Bacteria; phylum Actinomycetota; class Actinomycetes; order Mycobacteriales; family Micromonosporaceae; genus Micromonospora; species Micromonospora arborensis. Next base: position 81,473 of record NZ_PYBV01000005.1, read on the forward strand.
ACGCCCTGTTCCAGTCGCAGCGCACCACGGCGGAGAAGGGACTGTTCTACAAGTTCCCCGACGCGCCCAAGGGCACGTACGCGATCGACTTCGGGTTCGCCGAGATCGAGAAGGTGGCCAAGGGCAAGCGGGTGTTCGACGTCCTCGTGGACGGAACGCTGACGGATTACGCGTACGACCCGGCCGCGGCTGTGGGGCCGAACGTCGCCGACTGGCGTACCGCTGTGGTGAAGCACGAGGGCGGTCCGCTGACCGTGGAGCTACGGGGGTCGAAGGGCCTGAAGGCCCCGACCGTCGCCGCGCTGCGGGTGACGCTCGACCCGCGCGCGGACGAGGCGGAACCGGAGCCTCAGCCCGAGGAACCGGCGCCGGGACCCGTGCCGGTGGCGCCCGCCGGCCGCTCGTACTCGATGAAGGTGGCCGACGGGTTCTACCGCCAGGGCACGGAGGAGTCCGGGTGGCACGGCGATGACTCCTGCGGCGTGCTGTGGTTCGACTCCAGTTTCCTGTTCCCGTTCTACGACACGGCCTGGGACGGCGTGTGCGTGACGACGAACGGCTCGCTGGTCTTCGACCGCACCAGCACGCTGGGGAACAACACGGAGTTGCCGTCGCGGTACCCGATCGACGCGATCTATCCCCTCTGGGCCGATCTCATCGTCGACGACGAGGCAGGCATCTACTACGGCACGACCCAGGTCGACGGGCTGGCGGCGCAGGTCATCGAGTGGCGCAACGTCGCCTTCTACAACGACCGGACGGCTCGCGTGAGCTTCTCGGTCACCCTGATCGCGGACGGACGGATCCAGATCGGGTACGGCGACGGCGTCGGCGGCGACAACCCCCTCACCCGAGGGGCGTCGGCGACGGTGGGCCTGGAGAGCCTGAACCGCAACCCGGCGAGCCAGTACTCCTTCAACCAGCCCACCCTGAAGGCCGGCCTCGGGCTGGAATACACCCTCCCGGCCGCGGGCACGATCGAGGGAACGGTCACCGACGCGAACGACAGCAAGCCGATCGCGGGCGCGATCGTCACGCTCAGTGGGCCGAGCGGTGAGCGGGTCATCACGGCCGACGAGAAGGGCCGGTGGAAGGCCCAGGCGCTCGTCGGCGAGAACACCGTGCAGATCTCGTCGCCGAACTACGTCACCGCCAGCCACCCCGTGACCATCGGCAAGAAGGATCAGGCCGAGGTGGTCGACACGGCGTTGACCACGGGCATCGCCACCGTCACCGGAGGTGACTTCGACTGGCTCCTCGACAAGGACCAGAAGGCGACGGCCGACGTGACCGTGACCAACAAGGGCTCCGCTCCACTCGAGGTGCGGATCAGTGAGCAGAAACGCACCAGCGACGGCGGGCACGAGGCTGCCGACCTTCCGTGGCTGACCCTCACGGGCGCGGCCGCAACCGGTGCGGTCACGCTCGCGGTCGGCGAGTCCACCACGGTCACGGCGACGGCCGACAACGCCAACGTCGAGCCCGGCATACTCGTCGGTGACGTGCTCGTGGCCTCGAACGCCGGCAAGGGCGAAGCCCAGCTCAAGCCGGTCCGCCTGGCGACCTCGGCCTACTGGAAGGGCGTCGATGTCGGCGGGTCCGGATACGTCGGCACCGACGGCTTCTTCTGGTCGCCCGACCAGCAGCTCGGCTCGCGGCCGTGGGGCTACGTCGGCGGCAAGGCGGCTACCACCAGGGCCGACATCGCCGGCACCGAGGACGACGCGCTGTTCCGCACCCAGCGGACCGGCAAGACGTTCAGCTACGTGTTCAAGAACGCCCCCGCCGGGAAGTATCGAATCGCCCTCGACTTCGCGGAGATCGAGAAGGTCAAGGCCGGCAACCGTGCTTTCGATGTTCTGGTCGACGGGAAGGTCGCGCTCTACGACCACGACGTACAGGCGAAGGTCGGTGGGCTGACCGCGGACATGAACATGGTCACCGTCGAGCACGCCGGTGGCGATCTGAAGATCGAGCTCAGCCGCGAGAAGGGCGAAGGGGACCCGATCCTCAACGCCCTCAAGGTCCAGCAGGACCCGCGCCTGTGAGTTAGCCAAACCTATCCGCCAACAGTGGTCAGAGCCTCCTCGGAAAAGGATTGCCGGGGAGGCTCTGACCGCGACTACGGAGTCTGCGGCTTTGGCTCGCATTCGCGCACCTGGCGGCCAACCCGACTTGGCTCACGGTTGGCTGATTCGGCGTCTGCGGGGCCGTGACCTGGGAGCCCGTCGTTCTCGTGACGGGAGTCCCGACGGCGGGGGAGTGGGGCGCGGTGGGACCTGGCGGTGTCAAGCCGTTCCGGCGGCCCGGTGAGACCGAGAGGCTGCCGTGGCCGATGTGGTGGTTCCCCGTCCTCCCCAGGGCTGGGCCAGATGCCCGGTGCGGGTCGGCTGAGGTGCGAGTGGATGATGGGCGGATGGAGGGACGCGCGTACCTGGAGAAGTACGTTGCCGATCGACTGGCGGCCGGTCATGGTCGGCCGCCGGAGGAGCGCCGCCTGACGTTGGACCCTTCGGAAGTCCGCGGAGTGGCGATTGGGCTGGTGGCCGCTGGCGCCCTGGCTCAGGACGAGATGGAACGCATCCTCGCTGGCCTGGATCAGGAGCTGGAGCGACGTGGCTGGTTGACCCGCATAGAGACGCGCCTGTCGGCCGAGGGTCACGTATCGCCCGTATCGCCCGTTCAATGGGAGCCTCTGTCGGTCGAGGCCCGGCAACAGTTGGTGCTACGGCACGGTCGTGAACACGCGCTGCGGCAGGAGCCGGTTGTTGACCCTGCTGACTTGCGGGAGGTGATCTCGCTGGCCGGTCGCACACCGATGAATGATGCGGTGCCCGCCACTCTGATCAGCCTGGAACGCTGGTCGACGATGTTCGTGGTGAGGCTGGCGTATGCCGGCATCGACGCCCCCGATCGAAATCCGCTGGACCGCACGCAGGTCCGAATGAAGCGGTGGCGCGGGTGGGACGATGCGGGAACGCAGTATCGGTCCCGCGGCGGCAGCGTAGAACAACGCGGGGGGCTGTTCATGGAAAGCGTGGTCTTCGAACCCGGCGCTCCGGACGAGGCGCGCACGCTGACTCTGGCGTTCGACCATGACGGTAAGCCGGAACAGGTGACAGTTGCCCTCGGCGGCGGGACAACGCCAGCCTGAACCAGCCAATGGGTTGTCTCAGGGAGGCATCCCTACTGGGGTGGCAGTGGTGCGACTGGGCGTACTGCCGTGAAGTCGGCGTGCCCGTACCGGGTGGCGGAGAGCAGCAGCAGCCACTCGTCGCAGCCCTGCCAGGGGTACAGGTCGGCGGCGCCGCCGCGTACGGTCCGGGGTCCGTCACCAGTCCGTGGTCGCGCGTCTGCCGGCGCCGCGTCGAAGCCGGGGATCCACACGTCCGCGCAGATCTCGTTCGCCGACCCCATCCCCGCCAGCCCGAACGCGTTCTCCCCGGCGATCGTCCGCGTTTCGTCGTCGAAGTCGTCGAGAAGCTGATCCTCGCCGGGTTTCCCATCACCGCGGAAGGTCAGCGTGGTGGTGCCGGCCCGGGCCGCGTATTCCCACTGCGCCTCGCTGGGCAGCTCGAACGGCATCAGCTTGAGCAGGTCGTCCAGGTCGCCTTCGAGCCGGGCCGTGGTGGTGTCCGTCTCGGCGTAGTCGTCCTCGTACTCGGGCAGCCAGTGTCGGACCTGCGCCACGGTCAGCGGATGCCGGGCGATCAGGAACGGCTCGACCCGCACCTCGCGTACCGGCTGGGCGTCCCCGGCCCCGTTGAGGAACGGGTCGATGGTGTCCTCGACCTCACCGCCGCGCTCGATGGCGCGTACCGCGTCGAGCTCCGCCTCGGACAGTCCCATCCGGAACGTGCCGCCCGGAACCGCCCGGAACACGACCCCCGACGGGATGTGCCGCCATGCCGGGCGCCCGGCCACGATCTCCTCGGTCCACATGGCGGCGAACGCTAGCAGTGCCGCCGGCTGCTTGACAGCCCTGTCGGTGTGAGCGCGCGCTCCCAGAAGGGTCCGCCCTGCCGCCCCGGGAATAGAGTTCCCCGGCTTGAGGGCCGTGCCATTAGCTCGGCCGGTGCTTGAGGTGTCGGGGGACTTCGAGATCCACATTACGGCTCACGCTTCTCAGGCCGAAAAGCTGTGGGCGCTCGCCAACGACCATGGCGTGAAGCTCGTCCATATTGTGCTCGACCGTGGCGCGTACGTTGTGCTGATCCTGCCGGACGTCGACAAACCGGTACTGGCCGCGCCCGCCCCGCTGGCGCTGGCATGGAAGCTGCTGTGGCTGGCCACCGACCGGTACCCGCAAGGCAAGGACCTCTACGACGCGGCCCTGCTCGCCGAACACACCACCGTGACGAAAGCGACCTCGGCGCTTCGGTGGAGGATGTGACCAGTCTGGCCGCCGTGGCCGACGTTCGATTCACCCGACGCCCCGGCGAGAAGGTAGGGCCTGCCCCACCGGCGACCGTCCCGCTCACTGGCTGTCATCCGGACAGGCCGCTTCCTACGGTCACAGGAGAGATATCGACCACGACTCCTGTCGTCCCGGAGGTAGTCACGTGAATCCTTCCATCGAAGACCCGCCCGTCGGAGATCGAGCGTCTGGGACGCTCTCCCGGATCGTCGACGTTGACGCCTTGCGTGCCGTGGCGCTGCTTCTCATCCTGGTCGTCAACATCGCCTTCTTCGCCTCCGGCTATTCATTCCAACTGGTTCCGGATCCCGCGCACGACTCGTGGGGTGACCAGGCGGTCCGGTGGCTGGTCGAGCTGTTCCTCGCGATGAAGGCGTACCTGCTCTTCTCCTTTCTGTTCGGCTACAGCTTCACGCTCCAGCTCGATTCCGCCGCGCGGCGCGGGGTCGACTTCGCCCCACGATTCCGGCGTCGGCTGGCCGGGCTCTTCGTGCTCGGCATCCTGCACGCGGTGCTGCTGTTCCAGGGCGACATCCTGACCACGTACGCATTGCTCGGTCTGGTCCTGCTCGCCATGCGGCGAGTCAGCGTCGGGACCGCGCTGCGCACCGCCGTTCTGGTGACTGGCGGGATCGGCTTCGTCCTCGCGCTCGCCGCCGCGGGCGGGACCCAGTTGGTGACCGATCCGGCGACGGCACTCGCGGCGGGGCAGCGGTCCACCGAGGCGTTACAGGGCGGGATCGGCTCCGTGATCACCGAGCACGTACGTCAGCTGCCGGCGATGTTCGGCGCACTCCTCGTGCAGGGGCCGCTCGCCCTCTCGGCCTTCCTCTTCGGTTACGCGGCCGGGCGGCGGCGGCTACTCACCAACGTCGGCGGGAACCGGCAGCTCCTGCGCCGGGTGCAGCAGGTCGGCTATCCGATCGGCCTGGCCGGTGCGGTGATCTTCGCAGCGGGCGGCGGCACCGCCAACCTGACCGGGCTGACGGCGGGCGTGCTCACCGCGCCGCTGCTCGCGGCCGCGTACGCCGCCACCCTGCTCCAGTTCTTCCAGACCGACAGGGGGCGCAGGGCTGTCGCCGTACTCGCGCCGGCCGGGCGGATGTCCCTGTCGAACTACCTGGGTCAGTCGCTGCTCTGCGTGCTGGTCTTCACCGGCGTCGGGCTTGGCCTCGCCGGTGCCGTCGCACCCCCGGTCGTCGTACTCATCGCGGTCGCGATCTACGGTGTGCAGCTCGCCAGCAGCGCGGCGTGGATGGCCCGGTTCCGGTACGGACCGGTCGAGTGGTTGTTGCGGGCCTGGACCGAGCAGCGGTGGCCACGGCTGCGGGTCGCGGACCCGGCATGACGGGTCCTGGTGGGGCATTCTGTCGCCCCGGGCTGACCCGTGTTCAGGGCGGCTGCCCGTTCGACGGAGACCGTGCTGGCGGATCATCGCGGTAGCGTCGCCCGTTGTCGGGAGTCGAACAGTGCGCGCCCGTGCAAGCCTGACTTTCACAAACTTCGATGCCATGGTCCCGACTCGATGATGAGCAATGGTGCACTGTGGACGGTGTTGGGAGGTAGCTTCATGCGTGGACGCAGATGGGCGACCCTGGTAGCGGCGGTGACGCTCGCACTGGGCGGGCTGGTCGGGATCGGCGCCACTCCGGCTGCTGCGGACCCGCCGGGCGGCACGCTGCGCGGCGTCTACTACGACGGCCAGTTCTGCAACAGCTACGGCAGCGAGGGTGCCCAGACCGGCCAGTGGAGCTGGTACTACTGCGAGTACCGCCAGTACGGTCCCAACGCTCCCGGCTTGTACTTCCTCTGGACCTTCACCTACTAGGCGCTTGGTGTTCCCGCGCCGAAACCGGGAGGGGCTGGCCGCTACCCGCGCCTCGCCGCCGAGCCGGCCGAACGTGTCGACCCGCGGGCCCGCGACGCGGTGCTGGCGCAGGGGGAGGGGACGGCCGCCCGAACGTGGCCGTCCCCTCAGCGATGTTGCGGATCCGGAGGGTTTGCTCCGAGGCTCAGCGGTTTGCCGCCCCGCCGCCAGAGGCTGGCGGGACCCGCTCGATCCGCACCCGGCTCAGCCATCCCGGTAGGTCACTGAGCACGTACAGCTCGCCGTTCACGTCGGTGCCGAACGCGGTCGGCTGGGTGGGGAAGTTTCCGATCGTGGCGGACTCGTAGCCGCCGGTGGGCTTGGGACGTACGGCGAACGCGAGGGTCGAGCAGTAGTCGCTCGCGATGTAGGTCCCCCGCGCCTCCGGGGTGGCGGACCCTCGGTACACCACGCCGCCGGTCACCGAGCAGTTCTCGGTCATGTAGTGGTCGTACTCGAAGACCGGGTCGGTGTACCGCACGCCCGGCCGGCATTGCTCCGGGTCGAAGATCGGAGCGCCCTCTCGGCAGGACCAGCCGAGGTTCGCCCCACGCTGCGACGGACGGATGTGGTTGATCTCCTCGACCAGGCCCTGGCCGACATCACCGATCCACAGTGAGCCGTCTGCCGGGTCGATGGAGAACCGCCACGGGTTGCGCAGCCCGTAGACCCAGATCTCCGGTCGTGCGCCCGCCACGCGGACGAACGGGTTGTCGAAGGGAACGCAGTAGGGCTTCCCCCCGCAGGTGCGGTTGACGTCGATTCGCAGGATCTTGCCGAGCAGGGTTCCGAGGTTCTGACCGGACTTGAACGGGTCGTTCGCGTGGCCGCCGTCGCCGAGGGACCAGTAGAGGTAACCGTCGCGGCCGAACGCTACCTGTCCGCCGTTGTGGTTGCCGTACTCGGCGTGCTCCTGGGTGAGCAGCACCTGCACCCGCTCAGGAGCGCCGATGGGCACTCGCGCCAGGGTCAGCGCGCCGGCCGGCAGGCTCGTGTAGGCCACGTAGAGGATCCCGGTCCGCGCGAAGTTCGGCGCAGGCGTGATGCCGAGGAGGCCGCGCTCGTTGTCCGACGTGTCGATCCGGGCGGTCAGGTCGAGCACCGGCTCGGCCGCCAAGCCGGTGTCGGGGTGGTAGGCGCGGACGGTGCCGTTCTTCTCCGCGACCAGCATCCGGCCGTCCGGCAGCCCGGTGATCGCGATCGGACGCTGCAGACCGAAAGCCACCCGTTCGGATACCACGGTCAGCTCAGCGAGTGGCGCAGCGCGGGTGTGGGATGTGCCGGCCGCGGCGGTGCCGGCCATCGGCGCCGGTGGCAGCAGAGACGCAGACAGGGCTAGAACGAGCAGCCCGGCCAGCGTGGCGACCGGGCGAGAAAGCCGTAGTGACATGTTTCAGCTCCTCAAGCAGGTGGGGTGGGGAACGCAATCTGGGAGCGTTCCCACCATACATTGACCTTCACCAATGCCCAACCGTGGCGGCCGGCCCCGGTGGTCTGTCCCTGGCCGTCTCGCTGCCGACCGGACCGAATCCACACTGATGCACTTCGATGTTGCCAGAGCGGATCCAATCGTGTTGGAATGGCTCACATCGCCGCAGCACGGGGGCAACCGTGCTGGGAACGGCCAGCACGGGAGCAGCGCAGTGCCGGCAGCGCGCCGCTATGGCAGGCGCTCGCATGCCGCATCGCCGGGCCATCTCGACCACGACGGGCAGGCATCCTCGCCCGCCCTCCGTATCTCCCGGGTGCGTCTCCCCGGCGGCCGACCGCCCGACGTCTGACAACCGGGGGCGTCCGATTCGGTCTGCCAGCGCATCAGAACCGGCAACGAGGTGAGAAGCAATCATGATCCGAGAGGGTTTCGCGGGTTGGTACCGAAACCGCTTCGTGTGGGTGGCGGTGATCGTGCTGGCGGTGTCGGCCGGCGCGGTCGTACTGCTCAACCGGGCCGGCCCGGAGGCCGAGCCGGCGGATCTGCAAGGGCAGATCATGACCCGGATGCGCGCCACGCTCGAACAGGCGGACCCGGGGCAGCACAACCACGCCGGACACGGTGCCCAGCAGGTGACCACGGAGGAGAAGAAGCCGCCGGTGATCTGTGGCGTCCGCGTCTACGGCTACGAGCCGGCCGAGGCCACCGCGCTCGCCGACGTGCAGACGGTCTACGGCTTCCACCTCTGCGGGGTCGCCGAGCAGAAGCGCCCCTGGGACGTGGCGGTCAAGCTGGCCGGCCCAGTGATCATGGACATGTCCACCGAACCTCCGGGCATCCAGGTGGTCGAGGCGACCGCCGACGTCATGTTCACCGACCGGTTGCGGCAGATGTTCCCCGACAAGTACGCGGAGTTGGCGCTCAAGGAGGCGCTGGCCGAGTCGGAGATGGCCGACCAGCGCCGCCGGTACGACGCCGCAGCCGGGCTCTGATCCAGCCCAGGTGGCTCGGCGTGCCGTCAGCGGCTTGACGGGACCGGTCAGCTCGATCCACATCCGGCCATAAATAGATCAGTATTGATATTTAAGCCCATAGATGTAACAGTTGGCTTGGGAGCGTTCCCATCCTGATCCCCAGTACCGAAGAACGGAGGATGAACAGTGCGTTCACACAAGTCCGATCAATCCGGCGGGCAATCGCGGTCAACCGTCCGCCGGTCCCTCCAGGCGCTCGTCCTGCTGTTCGCCATGGTGATTGGCATGCTGCCGTCGACGGGTGCAGCCCAGGCCCACGGCACCGTCATCAACCCGGCGAGTCGCGCCTACCAGTGCTGGAAGACCTGGGGCAACCAACACACGAACCCAGCCATGCAGCAACAGGACCCCATGTGTTGGCAGGCTTTCCAGGCCAACCCCGACACCATGTGGAACTGGATGAGCCAGTTGCGGGACGGCCTCGCCGGCCAGTTCCAGGCCCGCACCCCGGACGGGCAGCTCTGCAGCAACGCCCTCTCCAGGAACAACTCGGTGAACCAGCCCGGAGCATGGAAGGCGACCAACGTCAGCCCCAACTTCACGGTCCAGATGTACGACCAGGCCAGCCACGGTGCTGACTACTTCCGGGTCTACGTCACCAAGCAGGGATTCAATCGGGCCACCCAGCAGGTCGGGTGGGGCAACCTCGACTTGATCGCGACGACCGGGCGCTACGCGCCAGCGCAGAACATCTCGTTCAACGTCTCGGTCTCTGGACGCACCGGAGGCCACGTCCTGTTCGTGATCTGGAAGGCGTCCCACATGGACCAGACCTACATGTGGTGCAGCGACATCAACATCACCTGATCGGCAAGATTGACAGTCGCAGCACTACTCCGGCCCAGGGCGTTGCCGTCCTGGGCCGGAGTGTTCTTCCGGCTAGTGGCCTACTGGGCTCGCAGCACGGCGACCTCGGGGAACCCGTCCGGCGAGCCGTAGCCGTGCTCGGCCAGCCAGCGCACGTTGGTCAGGCATCGCAACGACCACCACGCGCGGATGAGGTCTCGGTCGACGTCGACGCCGTAGCCGGCAATGACGTCGCCAAGGTGCTCCTTGTGTCCGAGCGTGAGGGTGGCGAGGTCAAAGAGCGCATCGCCCTGGGACGCCTCGGACCAGTCGACAACGCCGGTGACCTCGTCACCGGCGACGAAGACGTGGTCGACCTGCAGGTCGCCGTGGATGAACACCGGTGTCCACGGCCGGAGCGCAGTCTCGGCGAGCCGGCGGTTGCGGGTGACCACGTCGGCGGGAAGGACGTCGTTGGCGACGAGCCACTCGCACTCGTCGGCGAGGCGTGCCGCGAGCTCGTCGAGGCTCTGACCGGGCCACGGCGGCAGCGGCGCGTCGTGCAGTATCCGTACGGCGGCACCCGCCGCTGCCCACGCGGCCGGCGAGGCGGGAGATGGTTCGCCGAGGTGGCCGAGTGCCGTCCCCGGGAGAGCGGCGAGCGCGAGCGCGGGCGGCTTCCGCCACAGGATCTCCGGGGTCGGGATCGGTGCCAGAGCCATCGCCTCGACCTCGACGTCGCTGCGGGTCTGATCGGCGTCGATCTTCACGAACACGTCGCCGACGCGCAGGGTCGCGTGCTCGTTATGGGCGACGACCACCTCGACCTCGTCTCCGTCCATGCTGGCCATCATTGCGGAAATGACCACCGACGTCGCCCGGATTATCCCGTGCGATCACGCACCGCCTTCTGTGTCGACACGACACGGCAGCTCCACCACCTCCGGCAACGGCAGCGCTGCGGATGCTCGCCCGTGGTGCCAGGCTGTCCACGATGGCGACCCCGGAGCAGGGCACATCGTTGCCGTGGTCGCACACGGAGGCCGCGCGCGCCGTGCTGCGGTGGGCATTCGACACGCTGGACCTGAATCGAGTGCAGGCCGAGGCCGATACCCGCAACGTGGCCTCTGCCCGGGTGCTGGAGACTCTCGGGTTCGTGCGGGAAGGGACGTCGCGGGAAGACTGCGTCGTGAACGGCGAGGTCTCCGACTCGTCGGTCTACGGGCTGATCGGTGCCCATCTGCCATCGCTGGGACCGTACGGCCGACTCGACCCGGTGCTTGACACCCCAAACGTTTCGGCACCATTGCCCGGCTTCACAATCACGTTCTTTGCGGTGCCACCCACCCTGTACTGCATCTTTGCCCGCCATTGAACATTGACATTGCGCGCAACGACCACAAGGTTGAAGCTGAATGTCTGGTTCGCGTCAACCTGAACCAGATTTCGGCTCCAAAATTGTGGGTCATCAGCTGTAATCTGCCCAGATCGGTCTATTTCGACAGCTAGCCGGATGGTCTCAACCTCTCCGCCGCCCATTCCGCCTTCGCAGTCGAGGACGACGCCTTCGATTGGGTCGGACAGTTCGACGGCTTCGAATTCAATGTCCGTAACCACGACCGGTTCCGACCCGGCTGCCAAGACCACCTCTACACCTAGCGAATCTGCGGCCACAAGGCCGACGGAGGCCTTGGCGCCGGAGTCGCCGACACCACAAACTATGTCAGGCGGCGGCACCTCGTTGATTGGTGCACCCGACAGGTATCGCGTCACCCCAAGGGGGTTGGCAGTGGGGTTGGCGGTGATGAAGCGAGGCTGCCCCGCCGTTTCGAGGGCGTTGTTGATCGCGATGCCGGCGAGTGTCACGACACCCGCCATCACGGCGCCGAGCAATGCTGTGCTGGCCCGCCGGAAGCCAATAGAGCGCAGATTCCACCAGTGCCCGAAGCCGGTTGTGGTAAAACTCCACTCGCCGTCATTCCGCACGATTTTAACGTTTGCCAAAGAGCTTTGGCAGGCCAGTTCGGGGACGCCATCGACCAGCAGGGTGTACTGCATGATTTGCCTGGCACCGATTAGCCCTGGACCGATGGATAGGACCTGTCCGTCCACCTCCAGGGGCGGTGGCGTGGCCTTCGCCGGTCTGCTACGTGTGCGGAGGTGCTCGACGATGGGTACACCGAAGTCGAATTTCAGCGGAATGCCTCGATCGTATTCCCCGCTTGTGACATCTTGCCGGCCACTGCCGAGAATAAGAAGGTCGACGATGTGCGGGGCCTGCACGGTCTGCCCGTTACGCCGGACCTCAAGATCGGGTCGGAGATCCTCTGGCATCGACAACATCGCGACCGGGTCGGACATCCGATACAGGAGTCGACGTCTGGGCACCGTCCGCAGCGCGATCGCCGCGGCGAGCAGGCCAACGACCAGCGTCACCGCCACCCCGGCCACAGTCGCCCAGAAGCTACCGGCCTCCCACTGCCCTTCCATTAGCTTCTCGACCTCACAGACGATCTAGGCACCGAGAGTGACGATTCGGCCATACTAGAGGTGGCGAACTGGAGAGTCGATCCCTGCACGGATGCTGGTGTGGCAGCCGCTGAGTCGCACGTGCCCGTTGCTTGGGGGCGGCATGGCCGGAGTTGTAGGACCGCGCACCGAATTGGCGTCGGTCACGACGTCAGCTCCGCCCCGAAGACTTCTGACAGGCATGCTGTGCGTCGCGTTCCTGGTGGTGAGGCTGGCGTGCCGGGGCGGGGATCGTACCGCGAAGGCGTCGAGATGACCCTGTACCAGGGGCGGCACACCGCGACGAGTCAGAACACCCCGCCCGGTGACGCGGAGTACACCGCCGCCTGTCCTGCCCGCGATCGAGGTCATGTTGCGCCGCTCGGCGGATCGCAGCAGAACAATGCGTAACTGGGCAGCCGCCATCGAAGGTTGACAGTCGCCGAGATGGCATTCAACGAGTACGATGGCCCGTGGCGTGAATCGATCGGAGCCGCAACTCCTTCCGATTCGCCTGGGGAACGGAGGCCGTGCCTGCCACGACCTCCAACTGCTGGCTTGGCTGTTGCCGGGCTGGCCGGGGGGCGGCCCTCGAATTTCGGTCGTTGCCTAAGCGGGGTCGACCGAGCTTCTGGGTCGCCCACACCCTCCCAGGTGATTGGAAGGTGGTTCGATGATCGATCCGCGTGGCACAACTGAACAGCCTGAGCAGAGTCACCTCCCGTTGCGGTGGGTTGTGATTCTGGCCGTCGGCACCGGCGTGGGACTTCTGATCGGCTTCGCGGCTGGTCCCGCCCCGGGCATGACGGTGGGCGTCGCGACGGTCGGTTTGCTTCACCGCGTCGTTCGCTAGCCCGGCTCAGGACTGCCTGACCTTGTTCAGGCACGGAGAGGATTCGGCCAGTTGCCCCGTACCGGCCGAGCCCGCCTGGCCCTCGGCGATGCCGAGGGCCAGCTTCGTGCAGGAGTGCGAATGCGGGAGCCGGCGTCGCCGATCGTGACCGGTAGAAGTGGCATCGTGCGGACCGCCGATGCGCTCAACCTGGGACTGTGACGTTTTTCCCGACCTGTGACCCCGGCAAAGCCGTGCGGTGTCCGGCTTGAGGGGTTCCGAAGTGGGGCATGCCCGCGCCATCTTGCTTGACATCCGTCGTCAAGTGCTTGACGCTGGGTGTCAAGTAATGGAGGAGGCAGCATGTCGCCAACCCACGAGGAATTGACCGAGCAGCTCATCCGGTTGATCGATATCCGCCTGCTCGACCCCCTCGAAATCCTGGTCGACGGCCACGACTCCATCGACCCGCTGCGCGCCCTCATCCGGGATCGGGCCCGCTCCTGGGCCACCACGATCGTCAGCGGCGACGACCGGGCCGCCGTCAGCGTGATCATGCGCGCGATCTCCACCCTCTACCCGGGGGACGGACCGTTCGACCCACCCCTCGACTGGTGGCGCGGCCCTTTCGGCCAGGCCGTCGCGCGACGGGTCGGCCACCCGACCGCCGAATCCGTGTCGTACGCGGTGGCAGGCGCCATGCTCGGCATCACCCGCCAGGGCGTCCACGACCTGGTCTCCCGCAACAGGCTCGCCCGCCACCCCGAAGGTGGCGTGCGCTCCGCCTCCGTACGCGACCGACTGCTCACGGAAGGAACCCGACGTGTCTGAGACCGTCATCGACTCCGGGACCGTGCCCATCGCGATCCGCGACTTCGCCGGACCCGGACAACCGCTGCTGCTCCTGCACGGCGCTGGCGGCAACCTCGCCCAGATGACCATCCTCGCTGAGCACCTGCGCCCGACCCACCGGGTGGTCACCGTCGACCTGCGCGGTCACGGCCGGTCCGGAGACGGCCGGTGGCGCTGGGACGACGTACTGGACGACCTGGCTGCCGTCACCGACCACCTCCACCTCACCGCCCCCGCGGTGGTCGGCGTCTCCCTCGGCGGCATGCTCGCCACCCTTTGGGCGCAGCGTCACCCGGAATGCCCCGGTGCCGTCAGCTTGGACGGCAATCCGCCGTTGAACCGTCCGAACCAGCTCGCCGGGATGGATCCGGAGCAGGCCGAGGCCGAACTGGCGAAGCTGCGGGCCGTCTTCGACGGGATGGCCGCGATGCTGGCCGAACCGCTGACCGCCGAACAGGTGGCCGCCATGCTGGCGGGGCAGCGGGCCCTAGCTCAGCGCTACGGCGCCGCACCCGACGACTGGGTGGCGGCCTTCGAACGTAACCTCGTGCCCGGCGACGACGGACGCAGCCGGCTGCGGCCCGTCCCGGACCTCACCCGGCAGCTCCGGGACGCCATGGACTCCCTCGACCTGATGCCCGCCTACCGCGACGTCCGCTGCCCGCTGCTGCTCGTTCTCGCCACCGAGGACCTCCCCGAACAACAGCCGTTCCACAGCCTGTACGAGACCTATCGCAGAGTCACCGCCGAACAGCTGGCGACTGTGGACAATCCGTTTCTGCGGGTGTGGCATCTCGCCGGCGCCAGCCACGCGATGGTCGCCGAACGCCCACCGGAGCTCGCCACCCTCATCACCGACTTCCTCAGCCCGCACGACTGAGGGCGACCCGCAGCAGCCCGCCTCCTGGCGACCATTACGCCCACCGGCACTGGTGCGTCGAGAACCGCCTTCACTGGCCCAGAGACCTGCGTGATCAGCCCTCCGATCCAGGGCGGCGGGCAGCAGACCGCTCCACGATGGTTGGCGGACTGCTGCTACAACGTCCTCTATGGATGCGGAGCCGGACGTCACCGTGGCCTGGGGCGGCCTGTCGACACCCGGGCGGCGCGTCCTGGTGCAACTCGGCGCGGTCTGGTTGCTCGGGACGACGCTGCTGACGGCCGCCATCCCCGCGCTGGCGCCGCTGCTCTTCGTCGGCTGGGGCGCGGTGCTGGTCGGGCTGCTGGTCGTGGTCGTCCTCGGCGCCGGGCTGCTGTGGCTGATTGCCCGCTCCACGGCGTCCGTCACGGTCCTCGGCGCCCGTCCCGGCCTCTGGGTGCTGCTGGTCCTCGCCGGTGGGCTCGCCCTGGCCCGCCTCGGCTGGCGTTGGACCGACGAGGTGGGGCTCGGCGTCAGCTCCGACGCGACGCTCACCCTGCTCCTGGGCGGCGTGCCGTTCGTCCTCGTCGCCGGGCTGCTGCTGCGGGGGTGGCGGCCGCGGCTCGCCGCCGGGCTCGCGCTGGTCGGCCTCCTCGGCGTCGGCCTGGTTGCGCTCGCCCGTTCCGGCCCCGATGAGGTCACCGAGCGGCTGCGGTACGCGGCCCAGGACCGCCGAACCGCGTACGTGGTCGAGATCCCCGGATACCGCCCCGTCGACTCCGCCTACGGTGGTGCACTGGGCGCCGGGGAGTTCGCGCCCGCAGATCCGTCCGCGGTGCCGCCGGCGCGCTACGTCAACGTGATCGCAGATCCGGTCGTCGGCGACGCGCGGGGGGAGTGCGGCCAGCCGCACCTCGACGCCGCCCCGGCGGCAGAGAGCTGCGCCACCGAACCGGGCGGGGCGGTCTATCTTCGTGGGGTCGTCGAGCACGGATACCAGATCACCCGCGGCGACCGCGGCGTCGTGGTCCTCGGCTCGCTGGCCGTCGACCGCGACCTGCTGCGCCGCGCCACCCGCACGCTACGCCCGGCGACCGTCGGCGACCTGCCCACCGAGGAACGGCCGGCCGACCTGTTCGTGGTCGACCTGCCGGGTTACCGGGCCCAACCACTCGGCATCCCCCGGGGCGTGGGCTACGGCCCCGCCGACCACACCGGCGGCGCCGCCAGCGTGCGCGTGGGGCTGTCCGTCACGGTCGCCGGGCAGGACCCGTGCGTCCAGGCCGCCTGCACGTCAGAGGGTGCCGGGCTCACCTACGTTCGGCGCGAGGACAGCCACGCGTACGTGCTCCGCCGGGGTGATGTGGACGTCGGTGTCACCGGCGGTGTCTCCGTCGGGCGGGAGCTGCTGCGGGATGCGGCGCTGTCGGCCCGTCCGGCGAGCGAGGACGAACTGCTCCGTGCCCTGCCCCCGCCGCCCGACCGGGACCTGCTGGACCGGCTCCGGGCCTGGCTGCAGACGGTGCCCGCTGCCGCCACGTCGTGACGGTTCGAGCAGTCGGTGCGCGGCCGCGCGCCAACGCCCGGTGGCCACGCCCGCGAGGTGGCCTGGTGAGCAGCACCTGCACCACCTTGTCGACGGCGTGCGGGAGTGGCCCGACCTCAGCCGCGATTTCGCAGGCTCGGGCCGTTGACCTGGCTGAGTGAGGAGCGTAGGTCGGTCAGCAGTTCGTGGGCGCTCGTCGCGCGATCCTCGTCGTGTGCGCGTACCCCCGCCACGAGAGCGTCGGTGAGCACCTGGGTGGTCATTCCTTCGCTCACGATGTCTCCGGGCGAGTGAGCGGCCGGCAGTGCGACGCTCACCCGGTCGCCGATCAGCGGACCGAGCGAGTCGGAGACCAGAACCGTGCGCGCGCCGACGGCCTCGGCGTGGTCGAGCACGACCTCCATCTCGCCGCGTAGCCGGCTGGGCCAGAACAGCACCAGCGTGTCGTCGCCGGTGACGGTGAGCAGGTCGTCGGCCAGGCGGAACCCGGTCTCGCCGGTGGAGCGGGCGTGCCTGCCCATCCGGTTGAGCTTCAGGGCGAGATAACGCGCGGTCAGCTCGGACGGCCCGACACCGATGCCGATGACCTCCCTGGCACCGGCGATGGCCTCGACGGCGAGGCCGAAGTCGGCGTCGACAATTCGTCGGGCGGTCTCGGCGAGTCGCTCGGTCGCCTCGGCGAACACCTGCGACAGCAGGGTTGTCGACTGCGAGCCGGGCCGTTCCAGGCGTTTACGCAGTTGGTCCAGTGGGCTGGTCGCGGCGACCACCTGTTTGCCGAGACTGTGCCGCAATTCCTGCAAGCCCGAATAGCCCAGGGTCTTGGCCGTGCGCACCACAGTCGCGTCACTGGTCTGGGTGGCCGCGCCGATCTGTTGCGCGGTGGCGAAAATGGCCTCGGAGCTGTGCGTACGCAGAAACTCGGCGACCCGACGCTCGGCCCGGCTCATCGTGGCCACCCGGGCGCTGATCCGTTCCGCGAGGGAAAGGCTTGCCAGCTTGCCCGCCAATGCGGCCTCGTCCTGGGGCTCGCCTGTAGTCACCGGCATAAGGTAGCAGGAGTCACTACTCACGGTCATTTAGTCAGAACCGCGGCAAGCTGATCCACACCCCAGCGCAGATCCTCCTCCGAGATGACAAGTGGCGGGCTGAGTCGGATGGTGCGGCCATGGGCGGCATTGGCGAGGACTCCCCTCCGCAACAGGTCTTCGCAGACCTCGCGACCGTCCCTCGTGGCCAGGTCGAGACCCGCCCACAGACCGACGGACCGGACCTCGGCGACCTCGGTGGTGGGCAACTCGGAGAGTACGTCCGCGAAGACCGCGCCGAGCTCGGCGGCACGTCGCTGCGGCTCCCCGGTCTTCAGACGCCGGACGACGGCGGTGCCGACCGCGCAGGCGAGCGGGTTTCCGCCGAACGTGCTGCCGTGCTCGCCAGGCCGGAACACACCGAGCACATCACGTCGGGCAACGACTGCGGACACGGGCAGGATGCCACCGCCGAGGGCCTTGCCCAGGATGTAGAGGTCCGGCATGACGTCGTCATGTTCGCAGGCGAACGTCCTGCCGGTGCGGCCGAGCCCGGACTGGACCTCGTCGGCCAACATGAGCAGGCCGTGCGTGCTGCACAGCTGGCGGACCGTCCGCAGATAGCCCGGCGGCGGGAGGACGACACCGCGCTCGCCCTGGATGGGTTCGAGCAGGACGGCGACGGTGTTGTCGTCGATGGCCGACCGCAGGGCGTCCCCGTCGCCGAACGGAACCCGGACGAAGCCGGGCGTGAACGGGCCGAACTCGGCGGTCGCCTTGGGGTCGTCGGAGAAGCTGACGATGGTGACGGTCCGGCCGTGGAAATTGCCGTCCACCACGATGATCTTCGCTTGGCCCGGCGGTACGCCCTTGACCTGGTAGCCCCACTTCCGGGCGGTCTTGATCGCGGTCTCGACGGCTTCGGCGCCGGTGTTCATCGGCAGCGCCATCTCCATCCCGGCGAGCTCGGCCAGCTCCGCGCAGAAGGTGGCGAGCTGGTCGTTGTGGAATGCCCTGCTGGTGAGGGTCAGCCGGTCGAGCTGTTCGTGCGCGACGGCGAGCAGCTCGGGGTCGGTGTGCCCGAAGTTCAGGGCGCTGTACCCGGACAGCATGTCCAGGTATCGCCCTCCTTCGATGTCGGTGACCCAGGCGCCGTGGCCCTCGCGGAGGACGACCGGCAGCGGACGGTAGTTGTTCGCGGTGCTGGCCTCGGCGCGCTGGATCTCGTCGGCTGTCGCAGTCATGGGGGACTCCTGATTCGGGCCGGCTGACGGGGGAACGTCCGTAGCAAAAACTTCATCCGTTGACTAACGCGTAGTCGTTGCTACAGTGTAGCCCACACTGCACGGGCTGGGCTTCTTGTAGCAACCGCTACGGGCGGTTCCCACGACCGAAGGGGCGTCTCCGCCGATGGCGAGTCTCAGGACGATCGAGATCTCCGGTACGTCAGCGCTGGACCGTGGCACGCAGTACGGACGTGCCGCGGCCGACCTGATCGCCGACGCCATCGCGTACTACGCCCGGGCGTTCGAGCACCAGTGCGGCCTCACCTGGGCCGAGGTGCTCGACCGCGCCCGCCCGTGGCAGCGGCTGATCGCCGACGGGTTTCCCGAGCTCCACGAGGAGATGGCCGGGATCGCCGACGGCGCGGGCGTTTCACTGACCGAGATCGTCACCCTCAACTGCCGTGGCGAGATCATCTACGACCGCGACTTCGGCCCGGCCCGCCCAGCCGACGAGACCGAGGGCTGCACGTCGTTCTCGCTGACCGGCGCGGCGGCGGGCGACAGTCATGTCTACTGTGGTCAGAACTGGGACTGGCGACACCAGACCGCGTCGACGCTGATGATCCTGCGGATCGTGCAGCCACCGAAGCCGACGCTGATCATGCAGGTCGAGGCCGGCCAGATCGGCAGGCACGGTGCCAACTCCGAAGGGCTGGCATTCAACGCCAACGGCCTCGGTGGCCGGTTCGACACCTCCGTCGGTGTCCCGCAGACCCTGATCCGCCGGCTGGTGCTCGACTCGTCGAGCGTCTCCGACGCACTGCGGATCCTGGTCGAGACCAAGGCGCACATCGCGAGCAACGCGCTGCTCACCCACCGGTCGGGCTACTCCATCGACCTGGAGACGACTCCCGGTCCGATCGGTTGGGAGTACCCGTCCGAGGGCCTGCTCGTGCACGGCAACCACTACCAGGCCTTCGTCCCGCCACAACTCGCCGCGACGCATCGTCCGACGGCACCGGACTCGCTGCTGCGCGTACCCAGGGCGCGGCAAGGGCTCGCGGCGGCGGCCGTCGCCGAGAAACCTGTCGACGTGCGGTCCGCCGTGCACGCCGCGATGTCCGACCACCTCGGGTACCCCGACTCACTGTGCGCGCACCCCGACGAGCGCCTGCCCGAGGTCAGACGGTGGTCGACGTTGTTGTCCAGCTGCGTCGACCTGACCACCGGCGAGTACTACGTCGCGGCAGGCACGCCCTGTACGAACCCCTACGAACTTCTGCCCTTCAACCTTTACGAGTAGGAGAGGTCATGCTCAGACGTGGATCACGGCGCTGGCTCATCGCCGTGCCCTGCCTCGCGGCGACGATGCTCGCCGCGTGTGGCAATCCGTCCGTCACACCCAGCCAGGCCAAACAGAGCGTCAAGCTGGTCGACAGCACCCCTGCCGCGGCGGGTCCCATCGACCAGGCGACCTGGTTCATGGCCAAGGAGCCACCGACACTCGACCTGGACAACGACGCCGCCGGCGTGAACAGCGACCTGGTCATGGCGAACGTGTGCGAGCGCCTCCTGCAGCTCCAGCCGGACCTGACCATCAAGCCGGGCCTCGCCGAGAAGTACGAGTGGACGAGCCCGAACACGCTGGTGTTCACCGTTCGCAGCGGTGTGAGCTTCCACAGCGGCGCCACGCTGACCGCCGACGATGTGGTCTGGAGTCTGCAGCGGCACGCCGCCGACGGCGGCAACGAGTCCGACGAGTTCGAGGGCGTCACGTCGATCGCCAAGACCGGCGACAACCAGGTCACCATCACGCTCAAGGCGGCCGACGCGGTCTTCCTGCAGACGATGGCCGGTGACGCCGGGGTCGTGCTCGAACGCAAGGTCGCGGAGCCGCAGGGCAAGGCCTACGGCACTCCGAACGGCACCGACGCGTGCTCCGGCCCGTTCGCCCTCCAGTCGTGGAAGTCCGGCCAGGAAGTCGTGCTGACGAAGTTCGACAAGTACTGGGACACCAGCCACGTGGCCAAGGCCGGCAAGGTCACCTTCCGCTGGGCCGACGACGACGCCCTGGTCAACTCCCTCGTCACCGGCGCAGCCGACGGCGCGTACCTGGAGAACATCTCCTCGGCGACCCGCCTGGCGACCGGCGGGACCACGACGGTCAGCCAGGGCCGGGATACCCGCGTCTGGAGCCTGATGGTGACCGAACGCGGCGCGCTCAGTGACGTCCGACTGCGTAAGGCACTGTCGCTCGCGCTCGACCGCGACGGCGTTGCCCGCGCCGCGCTCGCCGGTTTCGGAGCGCCAGCGAAGGAGCCGGTCGGCCCGGGTGCCTGGGGCTACGAGGCCGATGCCTTCCGCGCCGCGTACGACAAGCTGGCCGGCGCGCCGGCCACCCCGTCGGAGCAGGACATCGCGGAGGCGAAGAGGCTCGTCGCCGAGGTGCCGACCAAGCAGCCCATCATCGTGGCCAGTGACACCACGCCGGCCCGCAACGTGATCGCCAACGCGCTGGTCGACGCCGCCAAGAAGATCGGCCTCGAAGCGAGCATCGCGCAGATCCCCACCCAGCAGTACGGCGACTACTACAGCAGCAAGGAAGTACGCCAGAAGGCGGACCTGTTCACCGACGACTACTACATCTCCAAGAACGACCCCATCGGGTTCTACAAGAACGGCGCGTCCACGTCGACCGTCCAGTGGCTGCTCAAGGACCCGCAGTACGACGACCTGGTCCAGCAGGCCCGCGCGGCGTTGGACGACAACCAGCGCGCCAAGCTGGCCATCGACCTGTCCAACCGCTGGGCCGACGCGATGCCGTGGATCTCGGTCGTGCAGAGCCCGTCCACGGTCGTGCTCGGCAACAAGGTCACGGGCGTACCCGCCTCCGGTTGCTACCGGTACTACCCGTGGGCGGCCGATCTCGGAGCCAAGGGGGCATAAGTGACAACGGCACTTCTGCGGCGGTTCGGTGGCCTGGTGCTGACCCTGGTCATCAGCTCGTTCGTGATTTTCGCGGGCATGTACGCCGCACCGGGCGACCCGGTGACGTTCCTGATCGGCAACCCCGAGAACCTCACGCCGGACAAGATCGCCGCGGTGCGTGCCGAGTACCACCTGGACGAGCCGTTGTGGACGCAGTACGCCCGGTGGGCCACGGGCGTACTGCACGGCGACCTCGGCCAGTCGATGTACTACCAGCAGCCGGTATCCGACCTGTTGTCGTCCCGGCTACCGATGACGCTCACCCTGGTCGCCATGGCCACGGTGCTGTTCGTCGTGATCGGGGTCGGGCTCGGCGCGCTCGCCGCCCTGCGCAGGGGCAGCGCCCTCGATTCGGTCGTCACCGGGTTCACCACGTTCGTCAACTCGGTGCCGAACTTCGTGATCGGCCTGGTGCTGGTGGCGGTGTTCGCCGTACAACTGCGGTGGTTCCCCGTCGCCGGTGACGGCGCGGGACTCACCGACCGCCTCTACCACCTGACGCTGCCTGCCATCGCCCTGGCGCTCGGCTCGATCGCCCTGATCAGTCGGGTGACCAGACAGACGATGACCGAGCAGCAGACGCTCGACCATGTCGAGGCCGCCCGCAGCTACGGGCTGACGACGCGTCAGATCGTCGTACGGCATGTGCTGCGCAACTCGCTCGGCCCGGTCGTCACCATGTGCGGTCTGGTCATGGCGGGCATGTTGGCGGGGACGGTGGTGATCGAGAGCGTGTTCGGCCTCAACGGAGTCGGCAAGCTGCTGGTCGACGCGATCAACACCCACGACTTCCCCGTGGTGCAGGCGATCCTGTTGTACATGGTGATCGGCTACATGGTCGTCACGGTCGCCGTCGACCTGGCCTATCCGCTGCTGGACCCTCGAACAATGGCGAGGAGTGACCGATCGTGACCATCGAAGCGCACGGGCCAGTCGCGGTGGCGACGACCCGCAAAGCGGCACCGTGGGTGTTCTACCTCTGCCTCGGGCTCCTCGGCCTGGCGGTGGTCGCCGCGGTGCTGGCGGACTGGTTGGCGCCGTACGACCCGTCGGCCACGGACTTCTCCGCGCTGTACCAGCAGCCGAGTGCGGCGCACTGGTTCGGCACCGACCAGCTCGGTCGGGACATCCTGTCGCGGGTGATCCACGGTGCCCGGCCCAGCCTGCTCGGTGCCATCGCGCTGTTGGCGTTCGCCACGGCGGTCGGCGTGCTCATCGGCACTGTCGCCGCGTGGAAACGCGGGTGGGTGGACACGCTGCTGGCCCGGGTCACCGATGTGATGTTCGCGTTCCCAGGCCTGCTGTTCGTCGTACTCGTGATCGCGGTTTTCGACCGTGGCCCGGCGACCGCAGTGATCGGAATGGGACTGGCGTTCGCCCCGGTCATCGCCAAGTTCACCCGCTCGATCGCGCTGGAGGAGATGGCCCGACCGTACGTGGACGCCTACCGGTTGCAGGGTGTCGGCAGCGTCGAGCTGTGTGTCCGGTGCGTCCTGCCGAACCTCTTCCCGACGCTCATCGGCTATCTGGTGGTGTTGTTCGGTGAAGGGTTGATGAGCCTGGCGGCGCTGAATTTCCTCGGCTTCGGTGCGCAACCGCCCAGTTCGGAGTGGGGCCTCATGGTCCAGGAGGGGCGCGGAGGCGTGATCCAGGGAATCGTCGGTCCCGCGCTCATTCCCGGTCTGGTGATCGCGGTCGTCGTGGTGGCCACGAACGTCGTCGGTGTCCGGTTGTCGGACAAGCTCGCGGTGAAGGCCTGACACATGCTGCTGTCTATCGAGAATCTGAACCTGTCCGTGCGGGACCACCAGATCCTGCGCGACGTGTCGGTCGAGGTCGCCGAAGGTGAGACGGTCGGCCTGGTCGGGGAGTCCGGCTCCGGTAAGTCGACGACGGCACGCGCGGCGCTGCGACTCGTACCCCCGGGCGCGCGGATGTCCGGTGGCGTCACGGTCTGCGGCAACACCATGACCGACCCCGCCGTGGTGCGGCAGGTTCGCCGTACCACCGCCGCGATGATCTTCCAGGACCCCCGGTCGGTGCTCAACCCGGTACGCCGGATCGGCGACTCGGCGACCGAGCGACTCGTCCACGTGCAGGGGATCACCAGAGCTGAGGCCCGTACGCGGATCGCCGAGCTGCTGGTCGAGGTCGGCCTCAAGGACACCGAGCGGTTGCTGCGGTGCTACCCGCACCAACTGTCCGGCGGCATGCTGCAACGAGTCGTGATCGCGGCGGCGCTGAGCAGCGCGCCCCGGCTGCTGCTGGCCGACGAGGCGACCTCGGCACTCGATGTGACGACACAGGCCGAGGTGCTGGCCCTGTTGCGACGTCTGCAGCGGAAACGGGAGATGGGCGTCCTGTTCATCACCCACGACCTGCACCTCGCCGCCGCGTACTGCGACCGCGTCTACGTGATGAAGGACGGCTCCATAGTGAACCACCAGAAGGGGAGCGAGATCTTCGTCAACCCCACCGAGCCGTACACCCGGGCGTTGGCTGACGCGGTGCCGGTGCTTCCCGAGCGTGACCCGGTGGAGGTGCGGCCATGAACGACGTCGTCCGCGTCGACGGACTGCGCAAGGCGTTCGACGCCACCCGTCGCAGCCCGGGCATCGTCGCCGTCGAGAACCTGAGCTTCCGTCTCGGGAAGGCGGACGCCATCGGGGTGGTCGGCGAGTCCGGATCGGGCAAGAGCACGTTGGCCCGCATGTTGGTCGGCCTGACCCGCCCGGACGCGGGCACGATCGAGTTCGACGGGCGGGTCCGGGAGTGGCGCGAACGGGGCCGGGTCGCGCGGCTACGGCGGGCCAAGGAAGTCCAGATGGTCTTCCAGGACCCGTACGGCTCACTGGACCGGCGGCTGACCGTCGAGGTCGCACTGCGCGACGTCCTGCGCCGACACCAGGTGGACAGCTCCGCGGCCGACGCGCGGATCGCCGAGCTGATGGACTCGGTCGGGCTGGAGTCGCGGCTGCTCGCGTCCCGCCCGCACCAGCTCAGCGGTGGCCAACGGCAGCGGGTCGCGATCGCGAAGGCGCTCGCTGTCGAGCCGGCGGTGCTCGTCCTCGACGAGGTGACATCGGCCTTGGACGTGTCGGTGCAGGCACAGATCCTGGCCCTGCTCACGGACATCCGCGCCCGTACCGGGGTCAGCCTGATCTTCGTCTCGCACGACCTCGCCGTGGTCGGCAAGGTGACCGACTCCATCCTGGTGATGTACCGGGGACAAGCTGTCGAACAGGGACCGACGTCCGACGTGCTCCGCCGGCCACAGCATCCGTACACCGAGATGCTGCTGTCCTCCGCGCCCGGGCCCGGCTGGCGTCCCGAGCGGGTGGCCGAACTGCGCGCCGCGTTCGCAGTAGCTCACGATCAATGAGAAAGGCTGACATGACCAGCGTGCTCTACACCCACGGCTCCACGCCGGTCGTCGCGTCCCAGGTGGACCAACGGCTGCACTACTGCCTCCACGTCCCGCTCGACCTGCCCAGTGACAGGTTGGCCCCGCTCGTGGTGATCCAGCACGGCACCGGCCGCACGGCGCAGAAGTACCGGACCGCGATGCGCGACTTCGCTGACCAGCACGGCGCCGTGATCCTGGCGCCGATCTTCCCGGCTGGCCTGATCGACCCGGACGACGTGCACAACTTCAAGTTCATCTCCTACCGGGGCATTCGCTTCGACCACATGCTGTTGACGATCATCGACGAGGTCGCGGCCCGCTACCCGGTGGATGCCCACCGCTTCTACCTGCACGGATTCTCCGGCGGAGGCCAGTTCACCCACCGATTCCTCTTCCTGCACCCGGACCGACTCGCCGCGGCGTCGATCGGCGCGCCCGGTCGGATCACCCAGCTCGACGACTCACTGCCGTGGTGGCTGGGCACCAAGGAGTTCGAGCAGCGCTTCGGCAAACCCATCGACCTGGCCGCGATACGACGCGTGCCCGTGCACATGGTGGTCGGCAGCGAGGACGACGACACGTTCGAGATCAACAACCCGGGCGACTCGAACTGGATGGACGGGTGTGAGAAGACCGGCCTGACGCGGATCGAGCGTCTGCAGACCCTGCGACGCAACTTCGAGGCCAACGGCATCTCGGTGAAGTTCGACCTCGTCGAGGGCGTGGGCCACCGGGGCATGGGTGTCCTGCCCACGGTGCGCCAGTTCTTCGGCGACCTGATCGCGAGGTAGCGGCTCCGGTGACAGCGAGGACGTACCGCGTCGCCGTGATCAGAGGCGACGGCATCGGCCCCGAACTGGTCGACTCGGCGCTCACGGTGCTCGACGCCGTCGCCGACTTCCCGATCGAACTCGTCGACGTCCAGGCCGGTGCCGGCGCGTACCGTGCCGAGGGCTCCGCCCTGTCCGACGCCGGACTGGCCGTCATCCGGGAGGCCGACGCGACCCTCAAGGGGCCGGTCGGCCTCCCGGACGTCCGGCAGAGCGACGGCACCGAAGCCGGCCTGCTCGGTGGGATCCTGCGCAACGGCCTCGACCTGTACGCCAACGTCCGGCCGATCACCCTGCTGCCGGGTGTGCGATCGGCACTGCGGGTCGACGACGGCATCGACTACGTGATCGTCCGGGAGAACACGGAAGGGCTCTACGCCTCGCGCGGCAAGGGTGTCGGCAACGACCACGCGATGACCGACACCCTTCTGGTCACGCGGGCCGGCTGTGAGCGCATCGCCCACTTCGCGTTCACGTTGGCGTCCCGCCGGTCCGGCGCGCCGGCTGATGGCGTCCGCCGGGTCACCTGCGTCGACAAGGCGAACGTGTTGCGCAGCATGTACTTCTTCCGCAGCGTGTTCCTGGAGGTCGCCGAGCAGTACCCGGACATCGAGGCCGAGTGCCTGTACGTGGACGCCGCCGCGCAGGCGCTGGTCCTGGCACCGGAGCACTTCGACGTGATCGTTACCGAGAACCTGTTCGGCGACATCCTCAGCGACCTCGGCGGCGGCACGGTCGGAGGCATCGCGCTCTGCCCCAGTGGCAACATCGGCGACTCACACGCCTACTTCGAACCGATCCACGGCAGCGCGCCCACGATCGCGGGCCAGGACCGCGCCAACCCGCTGGGTCAGATCCTGGCGACCGCCATGTTGCTCGACCATCTCGGTGAACGGGCGGCGGGCGACAGGATCCGTGGCGCGGTCCGTGCGGCCCTGCGCGGCGGCAGCGTACGCCTGAACCCGGACGGGACCGTGGCGAGCGGCACCAGGTCGACCACCGACGCGGTGCTCGCGGCGCTGGGGTGACTCAGACCCGCGCTGACACGACCCGTGCCAGCGCGGGTATCAACCGCCGGTAGCTGGCCGAGGTGAGATGCAGGCCGTCGGCTTCCAGCCCACCCGTGTCGATGTGCGCGCCCGTCTCCAGGCTGGCCTCGGGCCCGACCGCCGCCCGTAGCACGTTCCGGTACGCGTCCAGCTCGTCATTGGTCCGCATGCCGAGGCCGGGCCGGTCCACCTCACGGATCGACGGCGGCAGGAACGCCACCGGTCGGGCGCTGCCAAGTGCCGCCAGGATCGTCGCGATGTTCGAGGTGAAACGGTCCAGCGGTACGTGCTTCCACGGTGCACAGTCGTTCGCGCCGAACGACAGCACCACGACCGACCAGTCCAGCCGACCGAGGTGGGCGGCCCGGGCGGCCCCGTCGGAGCTGTCCCAGCCGCTGGCGGCGCAGTTGAACACGGTCGTGTCCAGCCCGAGTTCGTGCTCCAACCGCTGGATGTGCGGCTTGGTGAAGCGCGCCAACATGCTGTCGCCGAACAACATCACCCGGGTCATGCGTGGCCGCTGAGGCTGGACAACGCCTTGGCGCCGAGGCTGCCACGGATGTGCGTGCGCAGCACCGTCGCGGCGCGGTCGCCGTCACCCGCGATGACAGCCTCCAGCATGGCGCGATGCTCGGCCGCCGTCTCGTCGCGTTCGGGCTGGTCGCGTCTGTCCCGGAGACCGACGAGGCGGTAGCGGTCGGCCTTGTCCCACAGCCCGTCGAGGGTGGCGATGAGCACCTCGTTGTGCGCGGCGGTGTAGATGGCGCGGTGGAACTCGCGGTGTGCCGTCAGATCGCCCGCGTCGGGACGGTCCGGCAGTGGTCTGAGCCGGTCGTACGCGGCACGCATCGCGGCGATGTCCGATGTGGCTCGGCGCTCCGCGGCGAGTGCGGCGGCCAGGGGATCGAGCGCCCGGCGCATCTCCAGCAGGTCCCGGGCCTCCTCGGCGGACAGGCCGGTCACCCGTGCGTCGCGGTGGGCGTCGAGCTCGACGAGGCCTTCCGACTTGAGCCGGCGCAGCGCCTCCCGCAGGGGAGTGGTGCTGATGCCCAGCTCGCGCGCCAGGGCGGCCTGGTTGAGCACCGTGTCGGGGCCGTACACGTTGGTGAGGATCTTGTCGCGCACCAGGGCGTACGCAAAGTCGCTCTTGGTTGTGTAGATGTCGACCACCACGCTGGTGCTCCTTCCGCTCGGCATAGCTTATAACCTGTTGCCTCAATCTCACCTGGCTCAGCTCGGGCCCGAGATCAAATAGGCTCCAGGTTATAAGCTTCGGGGTGGAGGGGGCAGGGATGTCGGAACTGGTTGTCGGGCCACGCCGCTACCGGATCGCGGGGATCGCCGACCTGGTGACGTCTCGGATGCCCTACACGATCCGCATCCTGCTGGAGAACCTGCTGCGCCACCGCGATCGCATCCCCCGCAGCCACCTCGAAGCGGTGCTGGAGTGGGGGTCGGAGCGGTCCTTCGCCACAGCGGTCGACCTGCGTCCGGCCCGGGTGTTCCTGCACGACACCAACGGAGTGCCCCTGTTGGCGGACATCGCGGCGATGCGGGACGTCGCCGAACGCGCGGATGCGATCAACCCACGGATACCCGCCGCGCTCGTGGTCGACCACTCGGTGATCGCGGAGGTGTTCGGCACCTCGGCGGCCTTCGAGCGCAACGTCGACGTGGAGTACGAGCGCAACGCCGAGCGCTACCGCTTCCTACGCTGGGCACAGGCATCGATGCGCAACCTCGATGTCGTGCCGCCCGGGAAGGGAATCATGCACCAGGTCAACCTGGAGCGCCTGGCCCAGGTGGTGATGACCGACGGCGACTGGGCGTACCCCGACTTCTGTCTCGGCACCGACTCGCACACGACCATGGTGAACGGGCTCGGCGTGCTGGGGTGGGGCATCGGTGGCATCGACGCCGAGGCGGCGATGCTGGGCGAGGCCGTCACCATGCTGCTGCCGCCGGTGGTGGGCGTACGCCTGACCGGCGCGCTGCCGGTCGGCGCGACCGCGACCGACCTCGTCCTCACGATCACCGAGCTGCTGCGCGCGCACGGCGTCGTCGGCACGTTCGTCGAGTTCCACGGCGAGGGAGTGCGTCGACTGGCGTTGCCGGACCGCGCGACCATCGCGAACATGAGCCCCGAGTTCGGGTCGACGTGCGCCTACTTCCCGATCGACGAGGAGACCATCCGGTACCTGCGGTTCACCGGTCGGCCCGCCGAGCAGGTCGCGCTCGTCGAGGCGTACGCGAAGGCGCAGAAGCTGTGGCACCAGCCGGACTCCGTCGCCGACTACACCGAGGTCGTCGAACTCGACCTGGGCAGCGTGCTGCCGTCGCTGGCCGGGCCGCGCCGGCCACAGGACAGGATCACCCTGTCCGCAGCGGCGTCGGCGCTCGACGCCGAGTTGGCATCCGAGGGTCGCGTCGGCGACGAGCACGGAGTGGTGGGCATCGCGGCCATCACGTCCTGTACGAACACCTCCAACCCGAGGCTGATGGTCACCGCGGCCCTGCTGGCGCGCAACGCCGTCGAACGCGGGTTGACGAGCAAGCCGTGGGTCAAGACGACCCTGTCACCCGGTTCGCGGGTGGTGACCGACTACCTCGACGCCGCCGGGCTGTCTCCCTTCCTGCAGGAGCTGGGTTTCCACCTGACCGGGTACGGCTGCATGACGTGCATCGGCGCGTCCGGCCCGCTCGTCGACGAACTTCAGGAAGCCGTACGGGACAAGGGCGTCACCGCGGTGTCCGTGCTGTCCGGCAACCGGAACTTCGCCGGGCGGATCAACCCTGACACCCGCCTGAACTACCTCGCCTCCCCGCCGCTGGTGGTCGCGTATGCGCTCGCCGGCACCATGCGCACCGACCTGACCCGCGAGCCGGTCGGTCACAGCCCGGACGGGACGCCGGTCTTCCTCAGCGACCTCTGGCCCACGGCGGACGAGGTCACCGAGGTCATCGACTCGGTGCTCACGCCGGAGATGTTCACCCAGGCATACCGAGCCGTCTACACCGGCGACGCCCGGTGGGAGAACCTCGGTCAGGCCGACGGCGGCCGGTTCGCGTGGGATCCGGCAAGCACCTACCTCCGGCGTCCGCCCTTCGCGGATGGACCTGTCACGCACCCCGTCCCGGACATCGAAGGCGCGCGGGTCCTGGTGATGCTCGGTGACTCGACCACCACCGACCACATCTCGCCGGCGGGAGCAATCCCGGTGGACTCGCCGGCGGGCCGCTACCTCACCGACCGTGGGGTGGGGCGGTTCGCCTTCAATACGTACGCCTCCCGGCGCGGTAACCACGAGGTGATGGTCCGGGGCGCGTTCGCGAACGTCCAGCTCCGCAACCAGCTCGTGCCGGGCGTCGAGGGTGGCTACACGCTGAGTCTCGCCGAGGACGGTCAGGTACGCACCGTCTACGACGCCGCCATGGCGTATCGCGACGCGGGCGTGCCCCTGGTCGTGCTCGGTGGCGCGCAGTACGGCACCGGGTCCTCCCGCGACTGGGCCGCGAAGGGTCCCGCGCTGTTGGGTGTGCGCGCCGTCCTGGCCGAGTCGTTCGAACGCATCCACCGCGCGAACCTGATCGGGCTGGGCGTGCTGCCCCTGCAGTACCGCCCGGGCGAGAATGCCCGGACGCTCGGACTGACCGGGCGCGAGATGATCACCATCCGTGGTCTGGCGTCGATGGAAGTCGCGTCGACCATCACGGTGCAGGCGGACGAGCGTGAGTTCCACGTCGTCGTCCGGCTGGACACCACCCGGGAACAGCAGATCTACCGCAGCGGGGGCATCCTGAAGCTGGTCTCGCAGCGTTTGGCCGCCACGATCTGAGCCGCAGCTGCGGCCCCCGGACTCCTCCGCGGACCAAGCTGAACGAGTGCCTTCGATGCCTTGACACTCCAGATGCGATCGCTAACACTTGTCCGCAACACGAATTTAACGAACCGAACACATAGCAGTAGACCCGTGGTTTGCTCGTGCGGCATGGTGCCTGCCGCACGGCCGCAAGGTGTGCACGACGCAATGATGTTAACGCTAACAGCGTGATCATCATCGGGCACTCGGCAGCGACGCCGCGCACGCCGCCCAACACCGGATCGCCGCGCCGCCGGCAACGGCACCGACCGGATGGAGTTCCACGCCGACGGCACCTCCGCCTGTCGTACTGAGCCTCTGACCGACTCGTCAGCGCCTCCGCGAAGGAGAAGGACCCATGTCGAGAGTCTTCGCCCGGCTCTGCGCGGTGTCGGTCGCGGCGTGCCTGCTGTTCACGACCTGGTCGGCGGCAACGCCGAAGGAGGCGGCGGCGCTCGACCCGACCGTCGGCTACCTGATGGCGCACTTCACCGGCGAGTCGTCCACCGACCAACAGATCTGCCTGGCCCACAGCACCGACGGCCTCCGCTGGACGGACCTCAACAACGGCGGGCTGGTCCTGCGCTCCACAGTCGGCACCCGCGGCGTCCGCGACCCCGCCCTGGTCCGCTCACCGAACGGTGACCGGTACTGGATCATCGCTACGGACCTGTGCATCGGCTGCGGCCAGGACTGGTCGACCGCGATCAACAACGGCAGCCGCAACCTCGTCGTGTGGGAGTCCACCGACCTGGTCAACTGGTCCGCGCCGTGGTTGCTGAACGTCGCCGGCGCGATTCCGGACGGACGCAACGCCTGGGCGCCGGAGGCGATCTGGAACCCGGAGACCGGCGACTACGTCCTCTACTGGGCGACGAACGTCCCACTCAACGGGGCGACCAAGCACCGCATCTACTCCGCGCGCACGACGAACTTCCGCAGCATCACCACGCCGCAGGTCTACATCAACCGACCCGGCGGCCAGGAGATCATCGACACCCAGATCGTCGAGGTGCCCGCCGGCGTCGGCGCCTACCGGTACGTCCGGGCCTCCCGGGACGGCCAGATCGCCATCGAAGGCAGCAACTCCATCCTCGGCACCTGGACGAGCCTCGGGAACCTGTCCGGCATCGGGCTGACCGGTGCCCAGGTCGAGGGCCCGATGTGGATGAAGTACAACAACCGCAACGAGTGGGTGCTCTACCTCGACCAGTATTCCTCCGGGCGCGGCTACCTGCCCGTCCTGACCACGAACCCGTCGAGCCCGAGCAGCTTCCGGCTGCCTGCGTCCGGCTCGTACGCCATGGGTGGCACCAAGAAGCGGCACGGAACGATCCTCAACCTGACCGCCGCCGAACAGGACCGGGTGCTCGCCCGCTGGCCCGTCACCGCGGTCAACCGGCTCCAGTCGTACAACTTCCAGGACCGGTACGTGCGGCACTACGACTACGACGTCCGCATCGACCCGAACGTCAGCCCGGCCCAGGACAGCCAGTGGCGACTGGTGCCCGGCCTGGCCGGCTCCGGCACAGTCTCCATCCAGTCGGTCAACTACCCGGGCTACTACCTGCGCCACTACGGGTTCGACTTCCGACTGGAAGCCAACGACGGCAGCGCCACCTTCGCCGCCGACGCCACCTTCCGGCGGGTCGCCGGCCTGGCCAACCCGTCATGGACGTCGTTCCAGTCCTACAGCCACCCGGACCGCTACCTCCGGCACTACAGCTACCTGCTCCGGCTCGACCCGGTCACCGATGCGCAAGGCCGTGCGGACGCCACCTTCCGCGTGACCAGCTAACCCCCTCAAGATGTCGGGCCCGGAGAGGCACGAACTAGTGATTGGACAACGCATGAAACGGATCAGCCGGTCGATGCGCCGGACGTTGATCGCCCTGGTGGCCGCCATGACGGCGATGGTCGGCGGCGTGGTCGTCGTCGCGTCGTCGCCCGCCACCGCCGCCACGAGCCAGTTCCGAGGCATGAACTGGGCCATGTTGGGTGACAACTTCAAGACCACTCCGCTCGTCGTGCAGGGCCTGAGCATGTCCGACAGCAACGCGACCGTGCGGGCCAAGGCCAATGCGCTCTACGACGACATGGCGTCCACCATGGGGGTCAACACCGTCCGGCTGCCCATCAACACCCACACGGTGGGTACCGCCTGGTGGGAGGCCTACCGAGGCGCCATCGACGCCGCCACCGCCCGCGGCTTCAAGGTCATCCTCGCCTACTGGGAGGACGGCGCCGCCTCCGGCGGCAGAATCACGAATCTCGCCGCGTGGAACACGATGTGGTCCACGGTGACCAACACGTACGGCTCGAACACCAACGTCTACTTCGAGCCGATGAACGAGCCGCACGGTTACAGCTCGACGGAGTGGCGCAACGTCGCCGCGAACTGGCTCAGCTACCACACCTCGGCGGTGCCCGGCCGGGTGCTGATCGGTGGCACCGGCTTCAGCCAGGACCTGCGCGACATCTGCAACGACAGCCGCTTCAACTCGACGCTGCTGTCCTTCCACTACTACACCTTCTTTTACGGCGCGATGACCTACGACGCCTTCCGCAGCCACATCCAGACCCTCCTCGGCAACTGCGCCTCCCGCGCGGTCGCGACCGAGTTCGGCGCGCCCATGAACGACGGTCGCAACTACGCCGACGCCGGCAGCACCGACAACTTCGTGCGCTACATCCGGGCCATGGCCCAGGCCATGCGGGACAACCAGATGGGCGGCACCTACTGGCCCGCCCTCGGCGGCAAGACCGGCACCATCGGCTACGACTGGTACTCGATGTTCGCCCTCACCGGCAGCGGCACCGACCTCAACCTGACCGTCCGCAACACCTCCGGCGCGGACCGGATCCGGTACGCGTGGGGCGACACCAACGGCGGCGGCGGCCCGACGACGCCCCCGCCGTCGACGGGGACGTTCTACCGGATCAACGTGCGGCACAGTGGCAAGGCCATGGACGTCCAGTCACCGAACACCGACAACGGCGCGCGTGTCGGGCAGTACACGTACGGCGGCAACGCCTGGCAGCAGTGGCAGTTCCAGGACGCCGGCAGCGGCTACTGGCGCATCGTCAGCCGAAACAGCGGCAAGTGCCTCGATGTGGTGAGCGCGTCGACCGCCGACGGTGCCGAACTCGTCCAGTACACCTGCGGCACCGGGACCAACCAGCAGTTCCAGATGGTCGCCAACGGCAGCTACTTCCAGCTCCGGGCGCGGCACAGCGGAAAATGCGTGGACGTACCCGCCGCTTCGACCGCCGACGGCGTGGTCCTCAAGCAGTATGCGTGCAACACCGGCACCAACCAGCAGTGGTCCCGCACGGCCGTCTGACGATCGTCTCCGGTCACCGAGCTGGTGCTCGGTGACCGGGGGTGTGGGCCGTGCTGGACGCCGGACGACGTCTTCCACGACCGGCACCCCCTTGTGCGGCCAGCTGGCTGCCTGATGTCTCGGCAGCCGACTGGCCGCATGTCACGCGTCGGCGGCGGGCTTCAGCACGTCGAGGCACCACTGGTGGAAGGTGGTCCGCGTGCTCCACTCGGGGATCCGGACCACTCCGTTGTCCAGGCCCTCGTTCTTGGCCACGGCCATGTCGAGCATGCCCTGCGCCATGGCCTCGGAGAGGCCGGCCCGCAGCATGTTCTCCTTGAAGGCTTTGCCGGGGACCTGCTGGTAGCGGACGGGACGGCCGAGCACGTCGGCAATGATGGCGGCCATCTCGTTCTGGGTGAGGTCCGCCGGGCCGAGGACGGGCACATCCTCGAAGCCGGTCCACGTGTCGTCGCGCAGCAGGCGGGCGGCCACCGCGGCGACGTCCCTGGTGGCGATCGTGGGCGCGGACAGGTCCGGCACGATGGGGCCGTACAGGACGCCCTGCTGGGTGATCGGAGTGAGCTGCCGCAGCGTGTTGTCCATGAAGGACGGCAGGGTCAAGGCCCGGTACGGCACGCCGGTCGCGGCGATCAGGTCGTCCATCGCGAGCGTCGCGGTGACGTGCCCGGCCCGCCCGGCCACCGACGTGCCGCGGCCCAGCGCCGAGATGCCGACCACGCGCGGGACGGCGGCCAACGCGTCGAGCACCGGGCGGGTGAAGCCGGAGTAGGCCTCGTCCGGGCTCGCCGACCGCGGGTCAGCCGGCACCAGCCAGAAGACGGCAGCGGCGCCGGCGAACGCCTCGGTCACGACGGCCGGGTCGCCGTGCGAACCCCGGACGATCTCGACCCGCTCGACGACGTCCGGTGTCAGCCGCGCGGGGTCACGGGCCACCACCCGCACGGGCGTGCCGGCCTCGAGCAGATCCTGGACCAGCCGGCCGCCGATGTGGCCGGTGGGAGCGGTCACCACAATCATGGCTTTCCTCCCTGTTCGTTGGGGAAACTGACGTCTGTAGTCAACGCGGATCGACCGCGGAGCGGAAAGACCGTCTCCCTCTGGATTGATACCGTGCTGGTATGAGTGATCTGGAGACGCGGCAGCTCCGCTACTTCGTGGCGGTCGCCGAGGAGCGGCACTTCAGCCGGGCCGCCGAGCGGCTCGGCATGGCCCAGCCGCCGCTGTCGCGCGCCATCCGCGATCTGGAGCGGCAGCTCGGCGTGCAGCTACTGATCCGCACCACGCGGCAGGTGGCGCTGACCCCGGCCGGCGAGACCCTGCTGGCCGACGCCAAGGTGGCGCTGGACGCGATCGGCGCCGCCCAGCGCCGGGCCCGCCGGGCCGGGCAGGAGACGCCGGCCCTGCGGCTGGCGCTCAAGGCCGACTACGACGGGGGGCTGCTGCCGCTGATCCTCGACGCGTACGACGTCATGCCGGTCGAGCTGCTGCTCGGCGGATACGGCGAGCAGGTGCCGGCGCTGCGCGACGGGCGTGCCGACGTAGCACTGATACCGGCGCTCGGCGACGAGGACGGGCTGGACAGCGAGCTGCTGCTGACCGGGCCGAGCATGGTGGCGCTACCGGCTACCGACCCGCTGGCCGCGCGGACGACCATCCGGCTGGCCGACCTGGCCGGCCGGCGGCTCCCGGACGTGTCGCCGGCCGAGCGGGGCCGCATGGCGGGCAGCCGGCGACCGCTGGACCTCGCGCAGATCTTCAACCTGGTCGAAGTGGGCACCGCCGTGTGGTTCCTGCCGGAGTGGGTGGCTCTGCGGTACTCCCGGCCGGGCACCGCCTTCCGCCCCGTGCCGGAGCTCGAACCGGTGACGCTGAAGGTGGCCTGGCCGGCCGAGTCACGCTCGCCCGCAGTCGCGGCCTTCGTGCGCGTGGCCCGGCGGATCGCCGAGGCGCCCCAGAAGCAGCTGCTCCGCGGCTAACGACGCCCACCTGCTCCGCAG
>NZ_PYBV01000005.1:117451-279122 GCF_003205615.1 Micromonospora arborensis
CGCCCACCTGCTCCGCAGCAGAGGACGCCCGCCGCAGAGCCAAGGGCTCTCGCGGCGGGCGCCCACTACGACGGACTTGCAGTCCGCTATCACGCCGTACTGATCAGCACCTAGTTACGTGTGCTCCACTGCTGGTTGGCGCCGCCGTGGCAGGCCCAGAGGTGAAGTTGCGTCCCATTGGCCGTACCGGAACTGACGGCGTCGAGGCAGAGCCCCGACTGGGCTCCGGTGATGGTGCCGTTGGAGTTCAGGTTCCACTGCTGGTTGGCTTGGCCGTTGCAGTCCCAGATGAGGACGGCGGTGCCGTTGCTGCTGCCCGCCCCGCTGGCGTCCAGGCACTTGTTGCCGTAGACGGTCAGGGTGCGGTTGGCGGTATGGGTCCAACGCTGGTTGGTGCCACCGTGACAGTCCCACAGTTGCGGACGGGCGCCGTTGGTCGTGCTGGAGTTGGGTACGTCGATGCAGCGACCGGACTGGCTGCCGGCGATCAGCACGTTCTGCTGGCCGGTCGGCGGAGTCGATGGCGGGGGAGTGGTGGGCGGCACGGTGGACCCGAACTGGGTGAAGAACCGCCACACCTCCTGCTTGACCCAGCTCCGCGCGCCACTCTCACAGCCGGCACACCCGTCCACTGGACCCTGCTGGTGGCCGCCGTCGAACGCGGCCCAGACCACCGGATATCCGGGCTGGCAGGAGTAGGCGGTGGTGATGTGGGTCAGGCTGCCCGCCCTCGGCTCGGGCGGGTTCTGTGCGGCGCAACCGTTGTTCCGGACGAACCTGTCGCGCAGCGACCGACCGCTGGGGATGTTGTCGTTGATGCCGTGGATCCCCAGGTACGCCACGGGCTGGGTGCCGCCGCTGCATCCGCTGATCGCCCCCGGGGCCGCGATTGCCGCGACCGCGCGGAACACCGTCGGCCGGGAACACGCCAACGAGTAGCTCATCGCGCCGCCGTAGCTGAACCCGACCGAGAAGCGTTGCGTCGTGTCGACACAGAGCGCGTTGTCGATCGCCCGGATCATGTCGTCGGTGAAGGTCACGTCCTCACCATTGGAGTTGCCCCAACCGTTGTTGAGGCCCTGCGGGGCAACGAAGATCGTGGTGTTGTTCGACTGGGAGAGCATGCCGTAGTAGGCCCACGCGGCGCCGTCGGTTCCCCCCGACGCGACCTGACTGGCGGTGCCGCCCAACCAGTGGAACCCGAAGGCCAGCCGGTGCGGATAGTTGTTGTTGTAGTTGTCGGGCAGCCGAAGGATGAAGCTGCGGCTCTTCCCGCTGCTCTGGATGGTGTGGGTGCCGCTGTTCAGTCCGGGCGCCTTGCCGCAGCCGGCAGTGGTGGCCGCGGCCGCCGGTGCGACAGTCGCGACGACGTACGCTCCCACGGCGGCCAGCACCATGACAGCCATGGCTACCCCTATCCAGGGGGTGAAGAGTTTGCGAAGTGGCACAGTCGAGCCTCCTTGTTCAGGAATGAAATTCGCCGGGCTCAGCTCCGGCTCCATCGTTGGTTGGCCGCGCCGGTGCAGTCCCAGATCTGGATGCGGGTGCCGTTGGCCGTACCGTTGCCGACCGTGTCCAGGCACCGGCCCGAACCAACCGCGGTGATCGAGCCGTCGGCATTGAGCCGCCACTTCTGGTTGGACTGGCCGTTGCAGTCCCAAATGATCACCGAGCTGCCGTTCGCGGTACCGGCGCCGTTCACGTCGAGGCACTTGCCGCCGAAGACGCGCAGCTCCTGGGCGGCGGTCGACGTCCAGCTCTGGTTGTTCTGGCCGTGGCAGTCCCAGATGATCGCCGCAGTTCCGTTGGCCTGGGAGGCGCCGTTGACGTCCAGGCACCGTCCGGAGGACGCGCTGCGCAGGGCCGACGTGCCGCTCGGCGGCGGGGTGGTCGGCGGCGCGGTGGTCGGACCCGACGTCGGGTCGGTGCTACCGAACTGGGTGAAGAATCGCCACACCTCGCCCTTGGTCCAGGTCCTGGCTCCGCTGTCCCCGCCGCCGTCCACCGGGCCGGGGGTGTGCCCGCCGTCGAAGGCGGCCCACACCACCGGATAGCCGGACCGGCAGCCGGAGTAGGTGGTGGTGATGTGGGTCAGGCTTCCCGCCCTCGGCTCGGGCGGGTTCTGTGCGGTGCACCCGTTGTTCCGCACGAACCTGTCCCGCAGGGAACGTCCGGCGGAGACGTTGAGCACCGGGTCCCCGATGCCGTGGATCCCCATGTACGCGATCGGCTGGGTACCTCCGCTGCACCCGCTGAGTTGCCCGCCGGAGTAGACCGCGACAGCGCGGAAGACACCTGCGCGCGAACAGGCCAGTGAGTAGCTCATGCCTCCGCCGTAGCTGAAGCCGAGCGCGAAGAGCTGCGTGGTGTCGACGCAGAGGTCGGCCTCGATCACCCTGATCATGTCGTCGACGAAGGTGACGTCCTGGCCGCCGGGGTTGGCCCAGCCGTTGCCGTTGCCCTGCGGGGCGACGAAAATGGTGCTGTTGTTCGCCTGCTGCCGCAGTCCGTAGTAGGACCAGGCCGCCCCGTCGGACCCACCGCCGTCGACGTCGTTGGCGGTGCCGCCGTTCCAGTGGAATCCGAAGATCAACCGGTAGGTGTGGTTCCTGTCGTAGTTGTCAGGAATCCTCAGGATGAAACTACGGTTCTGACCGCCGCTCTGGATGGACCGTTGGCCGCTGGTCAACGTGGGCGCCTTGCCGCACCCGGCGGTCGCCGCGGCCGCTGCGGGGTTCGCGGCCGACGCGGTGGTGCTCAAGCCACCGCCCAGCGCCGCCGCGCCCGCGGTCACGACGACAACCGCCGCCGTGGCAAGAGAAGCAAGGATGGGTCTACGTCTTGTCATGAGGGGGCTCCCGCCGCTCGGCACGAACTGATTCAGGTGGTGAGGTCCACGGCGACCCCCACGCCGCGGCGACGCGCCGCTCCCGGTTCCTCCGCCGACCACACGTGGCGTGGACGAAACCCCAGAAGGCGCGATGTGCTCACGGCGCCCGGCCGGCTCATCGCCACAGGTTCCCGCCACCGGCCTCGCCGCCCCTGCGGGGCCAGTGGCTCGTCGAATCGTTGGTGGCCCACATACGCCCGAACGCCACGCGACCGACCGTCGGGTGGTGCCGGAGCACCCGGCTCGACGTCGAATCGATTCGCTCCGACGCTAGATCATGCAGTGACGGAAGTCAATGACGTGTTCGGCAGGGCAGCCCCCCGACCCGCGTAGGGGTGCAGACGGCCTGGAGCCGGGTGGCCGGGTCAGGCGGTCTTGAGATCCGCCGCGCCGAAGGAGACCGCGAATCTCTTGCACCAGATGGAGACGCTCCGGAAGTCGCGTGGGTCAACCGAAGCCGGTAGCTCGTACACCTGGTTGCCCTTGTTGCCCTTGAGCCTCGCCAGCTCGACCCACTCGCCATCGTCGAACACCCGCCAGCCGGCCGTGCCTCGGGTGACCGGTTGGTCGGTCAGCCACACCCGCAGGTCCGGCCCGTTCGACGTATTCAGGTCCCGAAGGACGAGCTGGTGGCGCCCGTCGGCGAGCCGGTGGATCTCGGCACTGCCGGTCGTCCGGTGCTCATGGGTGACGAACTCGCCGACGGTCAGGATCTCGATCGCCGCTGGTGCGGCTGCCGAGGTCGCGGGGTCCGAGGTCGCCGACGCCGGGGTGGGGGTGGCCGATGCCGTCGCGACGCGGGGAACCGCCTCGTCGACGTACGTGTTGGTGAACAGCTTCCACGGCTGGAACCAGTAGAGGACCAGAATCACCACGACGGCAGCGGAGGCGAGACCAGCCCGTGCCACCGGCGACCGGAAGATCCATTTTCCCACCCCCGCAGCGTACGGCCGCGCAAGCCGTCGAACTGTTCGCGAACCCTTTCGGAACGCTTACGAGCGTCCTGAGGCCGATCCCATCCTCATCTTCGAACCGGCTCGCCGGAGCGGGTGAGGCTGGGTTCTGGCAGCCAGTCGCGGGCGGGGTCGTACTCCAGCCAGCGGTTCCGCCCGGCTTCGGCCACGAAGGCGCTCACCAGGGCGTCCAGCAGCGGATGCCCGTCGCCGCGCCACAGCAGCGACCAGGCGTACAGGGGCGTCGGGTTCACCAGCGGGACCAGCCTGATCCCTGGGGCGTCGGGAAGTGGCACGTCGGCTGGCAGTAGGGAGAAGCGGCTCGGGTCCACCGCCAGGTCGGCGAGGAAGTGGTCCATTCCCAGGTTGGCGCCCTCGGCATGGTCGCGGATCTCGAAGTGCTCGGCGAAGCGGTGCAGGAAGTCCAGCCGGTCGAGCGCTCCGGGGGTCCACAGCACGCTGTCACGCAGCTGCTCGGGCCGGAGAGCGGGTTCGGTCGCGAGCGGATGGTCCGCGCTGAGGATCGCGTCCACCGGTTCGAGGCGTACCAGCCGATGCGTCAGCCCGGCGGGCAAGGGCGGGTGGACGCGGCCGAAGGCGGCGTCGATGTCGCCGTGCAGCAGCGCGGCCGCCACCGATGGCAGGTCCCGGCCGTGCCCCAGCTCCAACCGCAGCTCGCTGGTCCGCGCCGCCACGTGAGCCAACGTGCGCATGGGGCCGTACAGGTGGCCCCACACATCGATCCGCAGCGGCCGGTAGGGTTCGAGCACCGCCGCCACAGCCAGGTTCGCGGCGGTCAGTGCCTGTCTGGCCGGGGCCAGAAAACGCACTCCGGCTTCGGTGAGCTGCACGCCCTGAACATTGCGGTCGAACAACTGCCTGCCGAGCCGCGATTCCAGGCGTGCGATTCGTTTGGACAGCGCCTGCTGCGAGATCGACAGTTCCTCGGCCGCCCGGCCGAAGTGCAGCTTTTCGGCCGCGAGCAGGAACGCGCGAACCTGCGCCATGTCAAGATCCACGGTCCCCACCTTAGGTTACAACCGATGGTTGTCGGCTGTTCTCGAACGTTGTTGGATGCCCCGCCGGTGCCGCTCGTACGTTGACCGGCATGAGGAGATTGGTTCCGACCGGCGACCCGCGGAGTCCGGTGGTGTTTGCCCAGGACACGCAGCCCGTCGCGGCACCGGATGAAGCATTGATCAAAGTCGAGGCATTCGCACCGAACCGTGGTGAGACCTTCCTCCTGGAAGAGCCACGTCTGGACCTGGTTCCCGGCAAGGACGTCGCCGGCTTGGTGGTGCAGGCGGCCGCGGACGGTTCCGGCCCGCCGATGGGCACCCGGGTGGTGGGCCATCCGGCCATGGGCGGCTGGGCCGAGTACGTGGCGGTCCCCACCCACTCGCTTGCCGTGCTGCCCGACGACATCAGCGCCGTGCAGGCCGCCGCCCTGCCGCTGGCCGGGATCACCGCGTTGCGGTTGCTGCGGGCGGCCGGCGCGCTGGCGGGCCGGCGTGTGCTGCTGACCGGCGCCTCCGGCGGCGTGGGGCACTACCTGACCGAGCTGGCTGCCGCCGCCGGGGCGGAGCTGACCGCGGTGACCGCCACGCCGGCGCGTGGTGAGCGACTGCTTGAGCTTGGTGCGGCAACGGTCGTGCAGGCTGTCACCGACGCCCACGGCCCGTTCGACCTGGTGCTCGAATCCACCGGCGGTGCGGACTTTCCGGTCGCCCTGTCGAAGCTGCTTCCTGGAGGCACGCTGCTGTGGTTCGGTCAGGCCAGCCGTACCCCGGTGACCTTGAACTTCTTCGACATCCTGGCGGGGCCGGAGCGGGCTGTAATCCGGCATTTCCACTACGCGGGCGCACCATATGGCCAGGATCTGGCGACGTTGGTGCGCCTGGTGGTCAATCGGCGGCTGCACCCCGAGATCGACCGCGTGCTCGATTGGAGCCGGACCGCCGAGGTCCTGGTCGACCTGCGGGAACGCCGCATTCGCGGCAAGGCCGTCCTCACGACGGGAGCAGTGCGATGAGCGTCGCAGGGTTCGCCGCCGCCAGTTTCACGCGTGCCGTCGGGGCAGGGCTGGATCCGCACGAGTATCAGCGTGTCACCACTGAGCTGGCCGCACTTGACGACTGGGACGAGGCATTCATCCGCGCTGGGCGACAACACCTCGCCCGCGCCGAGAAGGCGGCCTCGCCGGTGTCCGCCGGCGAGCACTACCAGGTGGCGGCACGCTGGTTCCACTTCGCCACCCTGGCGCCGCAAGCCGAGTACGTGCTGGCCGCCGCCGAAGCCGACGCCGCGATGGGCCGCGCCCTGGCGCTCCTGGAACCGCATGCCCGACGAATCGAGGGACCTGGGTTCACCGGCTGGCTGCGCGGCCGCACCGACGCGACGAGCACCGTCATCGTCGTGCCCGGCCTGGACTCCAGCAAGGAGGAGTTCCACGCCGTCACCGCGGCCCTGTTGCGCAGGGGTGTCGCGGTGTTCGCGATGGACGGTCCCGGACAGGGTGCGCTCGCGGCCACCTCCACCATCCGCCCGGACTACCACACGGTGATCGGACAGGTCATTGACGCGCTCGGCGTCGACCGTGTCGGTCTCATCGGGCTCAGCCTGGGCGGTTACTACGTCGCCGAGACCGCCGCCCACGAACCACGCGTCGCCGCCACCGCCACCGTCAGCGGTCCGTTCCGTCTGGACTGGGATGCCCTACCGCCCCCGGTGCAGGACGTGCTCGCCCGGCGTGCCGGCGGGACCGCTGCGGCCCGCGACTTCGCCCGCCAGGTCGACCTGTCCACGCTGGCGCCCCGCGTCACTGGCCCGCTCCTCGTGGTGGACGGCGGCCAGGACGTCATCCCCGGTGTGACAAACGGTGAGCCGCTGGCCCGCCTTGCCCCGTACGGGAAGTACCTACTCGTTCCGCACGGCGACCACCTGCTCGGCAACGCCCAGCCCGACTGGCTGCCCGCGACTGCCGACTGGTTGGCCGGAGAGATCAGGTGAACCGACTCTCGACACGAATCTTCTTTGACCGCCGTGATCCCCGGTCGGAATCATGGCTCCATGACTGCGCACGCTTGGCTGAGGCAAGATCATGAGCTGCCCCCCGGTGCCGAGATCTTCCGTAGCGACCGTCGGTTCGCAATGGAGGCATACTCGGCGAGCCACGGCCAACTGCTGCTGCGCAGCAACCCGATCGACGACGAGCACGAGACCACGATCGACCTGCTGTTCAAGCCGGTCGAGGCCGTCAAGATCCGCGATGGCTTCGCGGGGCTCGTCGTCAGATGCGCGACCGTTGGGGAGGCGACCCAGATCATGGCGTCCCTCCCCGGTGTACGTGCCGACCGCGGGGACCGGGTCTTCGTACTGGAGAGCCAAGGCCGATCCGACTACGTCGTCAGCATGGCCGTCGGTTG
Source organism: Micromonospora arborensis (assembly GCF_003205615.1). Lineage (GTDB taxonomy): Bacteria > Actinomycetota > Actinomycetes > Mycobacteriales > Micromonosporaceae > Micromonospora > Micromonospora arborensis. The sequence goes on from NZ_PYBV01000005.1 coordinate 124,720, forward strand.
GCATGAAGGCATCCTGCCCCGCACTCAGGGCAGCTTTTTCAACAGCGCGAACGCCCACATGCGACGGTGGCCCACGGATCCGTTGGACGGCCTGAACGCGGGGTTCAACGCCGCCTCCATCCAGGACCTGGTTGGCGCGTTGCACGCAGACCACCAGCAGCAGACGCGCCGGGACCGGTTCCGCTACGTCTTCGTCCTCATGACCGACGTGGGCTCCGAGAACAGGCCGAAGATTTCTGGCGCCGGAGTGTTCCTGACCGAGGCGGACGCCGAGGAGGCCCAGGCCCTGCTGGCCCCGAAGGTCGCGTCCTGTTGGATCGAGACGCTCCCGGTCGCTATCTAGGACGAGTGCGCCGGTTGCCTCGGCACGCCAGGAACGGTCTCACTTTCCTGGTCGCCATCCACGCGCTGGATCTTGGAATGCCGTCACAGCGCTCCCGACATCGGCCAGTTGCTCCAGTGCGTGTTGCCCGGGAGGGTAGGCCGGTAGTGGGAGGGGTCGGCGGTGGCCAACACCTGAGCGATCTGCTGGTAGGTTCCGATGTCGCTTGGGCGCACCTCGAACGGTACCCGCTCCTGCGGCGGTGTGTGGCGGGTGAGAATCTCGTGTACCTGTCGTCGCCGTTCTCGCTCGGGGCTCGGTGGCTGCACTCGCAGGGCGGTGTGGTGCCAGTCGTCGAGGCGTAGCACCTGAGGTAGGTCTGCCGGGACGAGTTGACGCACCTCTGGGTCCTCGGCCAGCAGAAGGTCGCGATGCTGGGGAGTGAGAAGTCTGAAGAGGTTCTGCGGAGAGGTCGTCGCCGCGGCGGCCACGGGCACGGACTGCCCTCGGATGACCAACGACACCTGCCGGTACCAGGCGGCTCCCGGTTCGTCCTCGAATACCTCCGCGAAGTTGTCGATACGGTTGACGAACCGCTTGGTCCACGTTTCGTTCGTGCCGACAAGGCAGTTGCCGAGAGCGTGCAGAACGTCCACGACGTTGGCGGCGCGCGGGTTGTAACCGACGGTGTCCACGACCAATGCCCAGCGTTCAGCATCGCTGAAGGCGTGTAGTCGAGCCGCTACCAGATAGCTGTGGGGGTGTTCCGGCTCGGGAAACCGCAGCCGCTCGGCAGCTCGGTCGAACGCGTCGACGACATCCGCAACCTCCACCACGCTCCGGATGATAGGGGCCACTGCCAGCCCGACTGCTATGGGTCAGCCCGCCCAGGCCCGACCCGGCACTACCGATGCTTGGGTGCCACGGCCTCGAGGTCGTCGACGCTACCGGACATGATCGTGCGAAGGCGTTCGGTGATGTCCTGAGTTGGCCAGTCCCACCAGGCAAGTGCCAGAAGGCGGGCGACGTCTTCCTCGCTGTAGCGGAGGCGGATGAGCCTGGCTGGGTTGCCGCCGACGATGCCGTAAGCGGGGACGTCGTCGACGACGACGGACCCGGAAGCGATGACCGCTCCGCTGCCGATCTGGACACCGGGCATCACCATGGCTCGGTATCCGAACCACACGTCGTTGCCCACCACCGTGTCACCCCGTCCGGGCAGGTTGGTGATGAGATCGAAGTGTTCGGCCCAGGAACCACCCATGATCGGGAACGGAAAGGTCGACGGGCCGTCCATGCGGTGGTTGGCGCCGTTCATGATGAAACGCACGCCCTCGCCCAGCGCGCAGAACTTCCCGATGATCAGCTTTTCCGGCCCGTAGTGGTACAGCACGTTGCGGGCCTCGAAGGTGGTTGGATCATCCGGGTCGTCGTAATAGGTGAACTCCCCAACCTCGATCAGCGGCGAGGTGACCAGCGGCTTCAGTAGCACCACGCGCGGCTGTTCGGGTATCGGATGCAACACGCCCGGATCGGCCGGAACACCTGCCATCATGATCTCCTTAGTGGGCCGCTGAAGGGATCTGACCAAGATCGCAAAGGCTCGCCGCACGCTACCACCGCGCCCGTCTCCACGGAGCGCACTGCCTCGATGTCGCTATCCGGCCATGGAGAACTGCGCGAATCAGGCTCTCAACCAGGCGGCGTTGGAGTACCACATCAAAGTCCATCGTGGAGCGGGCGTGCGGTGTACCGTCGCCGCATGACGGTGCTGCAGGAGTTTGTCGCCGCTCTTTCCGGCGGACGGTGGTGGTCGATTCCGGCAACTTCATGGGCTACCCGTCGATGTGGCTCGACGTGCCGGACGTGGCCGGATTCTGTTTCACCCAGGCGTTCCAGTCGATCGGGCTCGGCCTGGCCAGTGCGCTCGGCGCGGCGGTCGCCCGGCCGGACCGGCTCACCGTCGCCGCAGTCGGCGACGGCGGCTTCGTCATGTCCGCGACCGAACTGGTCACCGCCGTCCGGCTGGCGCTACCCCTGCTCGTGGTGATCTACGACGACGCGGCGTACGGCGCCGAGGTGCACCACTTCGGCCCGGACGGGCACCCGTTGGACACGGTCACCTTCCCCGAGACCGACCTGGCCGCCATCGCCCGTGGTTACGGGTGCGACGGGTTGACCGTCCGGACCGTCGACGATCTCGGGCCGGTACGCCGCTGGCTCGCCGGAACCCGTACCCGGCCGCTGGTGATCGACGCCAAGGTCAGCGACTGCGCGTGGGTCATGGTGGCTGGAGGAAGCGTTCCGTGGCCACTGACGCGTTGGCGTCAACGGTGTGGTGGCTGTACTGGCCGGGTCAACGATCGGACCAGGCGCTGGCCGTCGGGCCACGCGCCGAACCCGGTCTTGGAGTCCAGGTGGCCGACCGCGCCCGCGTCGAACAGTTCCGATCCCCAATCTCGCGCGTACGCTTCGAACTGCTCGAACGTGGCGTTGGGGTCGTTGCGACTGGCGACGAGGATCGAGCGGAAGGGCAGTGGCTCGCGTGGCACGTGGCCGATGAAGACATCGACGGTCTCGTGCGGGTCGGGAGTCCAGTCCGGATCCACGTACGGTGGCGTGGCCAGCAGGGCGGCACGGACGGGACCGGCGTGCTGGCTGGCCCAGAGGGCGACGGTCAGACATCCCGCACTGTGCGCCACGAGGATCGCCGGCTCGCTGTCGGCGCAGATGGCAGCGTGCAGCGCGGCGACCCGTTCGGCGGCGACGTACGGTGGCCCGGGCGGTTCGGGCGCCCACCGGTACGTCGGGTAGTCCCTGACCCAGCAGCGCGACCAGTGGTCGGAGAATGGAACTCCTCGACCAGGCACGACAAGGTAACGCGTCATGCTGGGGAAGGGTAGTGCGACGACCCTGGAGACTGAACTGCGCTCAGCGGTTGACGTAGGCGGTCAGGCCACCGAGTTCCTCGTTGGCGATGAACACCGACCGCACGTTGAGGATGGCCTCCTCGACGTGGGCGGGGCAGCCCCATGCCGCGTCGCCCCACGAATCGGCGATCTTGATCTCGGCCGGCGCGGTGCAGCCGGCGGCGCCGCCGAGCTGGCAGTGCTCGGGGTGGGGCGTGGCGGCCTGCGCGGCTGCGGCGGCACGCATCTGGGCGGCGAGTTCGGCAGCGGCGGCGGCGCGCTGCTCAGCCTCGGCGCGCAGCTTCCGCTCCACGCGTACGACCCTGGCGAGCTCGTCATTGGCTGACGTCGCGCGTGCTTCGGCGGCGAGTTTCGCCTGCTCGATATGGTGGCGTTCGATGGCCAGTGCCGCGGTGTCGGCGAAGAGCCGGGTGAGGGCGAGGTCGGTGTCCTGCGGGACGCGCGGGGTGCGATGGTACATGGCAAAGGTGCCCAACAGGCCGCCGTCGCGGGCCAGGATCGGCGTGGACCAGCAGGCTGCCAGTCCGGCCTGGTCGGCCAGGTCCCGGAAGTCGTCCCAGAACGGATCGATGGCGATGTCGGTGACGATGACCGGTTCCCGCCGGTGGGCGGCCGTGCCGCACGAGCCGACACCTTCGCCGGTCGCGATGCCGTCGATCGCCTGGTTGTAGAAGTCGGGCAGGCTCGGCGCGGCACCGTGACGCAGGTGCCGGGCGTCGGGATCGGCGAGCAGGACGGAGACGAGCACCTCCTGCGGTGCGAGGTTCTCGATACAGCGGGCCATCCCGTCGAGCACCTCGGTCAGGGGTGCCTGGCGGGCGATCTGCTCCAGCAGGGCGCGATGTTCGGTCATCAGCCGTTGGGCATGTTTGACCTGTGTGGTCTCCACGCCGATCAGGCGGATGCCGACCATGTTGCCGTCGGCGTCTCGGCGTGGCTCGTAGGTGAAGTCGAAGAACGCCTCCCGCGCCTGCGGGCCGCTGCCCAGCACGACCCGGACGTCACGGCCGGTGTAGGGCTCACCCGTGGCGAAGACCTGGTCCAGGAGAGCGATGAATCCCTGATCGGCCAGTTCAGGCATCAACTCGGCGAGCGCGACCCCAACGCGGGCCCGTTCTTCGCCGACGGTGGCGAAGAACGCCGGGTTTGCCGTCTCCACCACGTGCGCTGGCCCGGCCAGCGACGCGAAGACGGCGATGGACTGCCCGAACAACGCCCGCAGGTCGTCCTCCGCGGCCCGCCCGGCAGTCGCCGGACCCGCAGCAGCAGCAGCAGTAGGCCTCTGGCCTGAAACCGCCGTCATGGTGTGGTGTCGCCTCTCGTCTGCGGATGCGGGGAACGACCGATGGTGCCACTGATCGGTGACGGTGGCCACGGTGTTGGCTGGCGCCTCCGGTGCAGCGTACCCACGTGCCCGCCATTCGAGTCCTACCGACCACACCCACGCACCGCAATCCGTCGCCCGACCACCCGCGTCGGCCCGCAGTCCCACAGACGGCAGAGCCCTATGAGTATCGGTGCTCCCGGCGGCGGATCTTGATGTTGTCGAGGTCGGTCGACACCGACCTGAGGTCGCGGTAGTCGGCGCCGATTCCCGATACGGCGGCTGCCGCGAGCGCTTCCGCCTTGCCGATCACGACCGCTTCGCCGTCCTCATCGGTGGCCGGGACCAGACAGCGGAAGGTGAAGGCGAGCAGGGACCGCTCGTAGGTCACGGTGCCTTCCTCGGTGAACTTCGCCCGAAACACGTCGTGATCGTCCGCCTTGGCGAGCAGCGCGGCCCGCTGCTCGTCATCGAGTGGCGCGAACCTGCCGCGCACGATGACCTGATACGTCTTGCGGGCCATTGCTGGGGGCCTCCGGTTCCGGTCGGGCAGCACGACAGCGGTCGGCGGGCAGATCGCCGTCGCCAGGCCGTTGGCGACCCTACCGAGAGGACCACCGGGACGCATGGGCATTTCACCGCGGTTGGCCGGTCTGACCCGTAAGCGGCCGATGTCGCAGTGCTCATCTGCGCGTTGTCTATGAGACCGGTGGCCACGAGCCAAGTTCAGCGACACCGGCGCGCACCTTCGTCCAATCGACATCGCGAGGTGAAACCAGACGCTGATCGAGCCAACTGCTGCGCTGCGTGTGCTCCACCCGCAGATGCTGGAGATCCAGGTCCACGCCGGGAGGCGGCCCGCTGCGTTCCAGTTCAGCGACTCGAACCCCCATCGCCGCAATGAACCGCCGATCGAAGTCATCGACCGCTGCGAGGAGTTCCGCGGCCGGCATGGTGGCATCCAGCCGTTCGGGACCCTCGAAAGCACCCCGCTTCCCAGGCGGAATCTGCTGGCTCAGCGTCACCAGGTCCAAGCCGTCAACGGTATGCCGCCAGCACCTCAGGGCTGGCGCGTTCGTCAGGTAACCCACGTCGAGGGCGTAGTCGCTCTGAAGATGGAACGCGGCGTCCACGTCGTCGCCGAAGTCGTCTCTCTCGGGGAACTCCCGCGGCAGGAACGACCCGTCGACAAACGGGATCAAGTCCTCCGGTACCGGCTCTTGCAGCGCCCAGCGCAGAACGATCAGGTCTTCCCACAGCCGGGCGACGTAATAGTCGGGGTATGGCCGCTCGAGATTCCAGCTGCGGACAGCCTCGTCCCGGTAGCGCAGGAACTCGCAGTCCTGGACCATGAAGCGGTACCAGCCGCTGGTCAACCCGAACCAGTGCAGGCTCGGGCGGTCGCCTCCCCAGGGCGGCACCTCGGCTGTAGGCCGAAGCTCAAACTCGATCCGGAACATCGATCACCCTAAGCTGCGTCATCGCGAGCACTCTCCATGATCACAAAGACAACCTTGGCACCCTGACCCGCTGCCGACAAGGCGCCACGATCGTGAGGTGCTCCCTTGGCGTGCCTGGTCGAGGCTGATCGCGGTGTGGCGGGAGGCGCCGGTCGCGGACGCGGCGGCAGCCGCCCCGCAATACCGGACCTTCTCGTCAGCCCAGGCGGGACTTCTGCACCTTCCCGAGCGCGTTGCGGGGCAGTTCGTCGACCAGGTGGACCCGACGCGGGCGTTTGTGCACGGCGAGCAGGCCGGCCACGAAACTGATCAACTCCGACTCCGCGACGCGGTCACCCACCACATAGGCCACGACCTGCTGCCCCAAGTCCGGGTGTGGGCTGCCAACCACCGCTGCCTCGCGCACCGCGGGGTGGGCCAGCAGCGCGTCCTCGACCTCGCCGGCGCCGATCCGGTACCCACCGCTCTTGATCAGGTCGGTCGACGCGCGGCCCACGATCCGATGCCTGCCGTCCGGCGCGATCGTCGCGATGTCACCAGTGCGGAACCAACCGTCGTCGGTCCACGTCGTGGCATCCGCATCCGGCCGGTTGAGGTAACCGCTGAACAAGGTCGGTCCCCGGACCAGCAGCTCACCCATGCCCGTGCCGTCCGAGGCCACCGCGGCGCCGTGCTCGTCGACCAGTCGGGTCCGTACACCTGGTAGCGGCAACCCCACGGTGCCCGCCTCCCGCAGCCCGTCGGCCCGGGCGCTCACCGTGATCAAAGTTTCCGTCATGCCGTAGCGCTCCACGACCCGGTGGCCGCTGAGCGCCCACATCCGCTCGAAAACCGCCGGCGGCAGCGGGGCGCTGCCCGAGACCAGCAACCGGGCCCCGCGCAGCGCCCGGGCGGCCGCCGGGTTGGAACCGATCCGGGACCACACGGTTGGCACGCCGAACAGGAGCGTGCCGTCGGCGGCGGCGTACCGCTCGGGCCGGGGAACGCCGACGTGATCGAGTCGGCTGCCGTGGCGCAACGGGCCGAGCAGTCCCAGGACGAGACCGTGCACGTGGAACAGCGGCAGCCCGTGCACCAGTCGGTCGTCCGGGGTCCAGGACCAGGCGTCGGCGAGGCCGTCCAGGCAGGCGGCGATCGCCCGACGGGACAGCAGCACACCCTTCGGCAGGCCGGTCGTCCCGCTGGTGTAGAGGATCAGCGCAGGTCTCTCGTCGTCCGGCTCCCGGTGGTGGCTCGTGGAGCGGTCGCGGAGCGACACCGGCACCACCGGTAGCGTGCCACCGTCGACACGCTCGTCCGCCGCGGCCAGCATCGCGCCCGCACCGGAGTCCCGCAGGATGTGGTCGCGCTCCATCGGCCCCGAGTCCGGCGGCACGGGAACCACGGTGACGCCCGCCAGCAGCGCGCCGACGATCGCTACGACGGTCTCCAACGACGCCACCGCACTGACCGCGACCCGATCCAGCCCGTGCACCCGGTCGGCCACGGCCGTGGCGCTCTCCAACAGGTGCGTACCGGGGATCGACCGGCCGGAGACTCGGACCGCGTCCGGGCAGTCGTCCGGGGACCGGGACAACGCCGTCAACAGGGTCACCTCGAACATCCCTTCACGAGCGGCGGCACGGCCCCGGGCCGCAGTGGTCGGCCGGCACCCGAGGCTGTCCTGCATCAAGGAGTACGGTACTGAATGTTCGGCGCGACGGTCAGTATGCATCGGGAGGCGGCGACCTGCGCGCGGATCGATGAGCGAGCATCGATCAAGAGCGTCCCCTGGATCTTCACCTGCGCCGGCACACGCCGATTCCTTTCGGGTACACCGGCGGTCGGTATTCACATGACTGCGATAAAAGAGATGTACGCCCGCTGGGCCGCAGGGGACATGGGTGAGGTCGACCAGTGGGGAGACGTCACAGCCGAGCCACGCGGCGTGGACTACGTGGAGGTGTCGGCGGGCGGCGTGCCGGCGATGTGGCTCATCCCGCACGCCGTCGGCCCTGACCAGGTCATCGTCGCGCTGCATGGTGGCGGCTTCGTGAGCGGGTCGCTGTACAGCCACCGCAAGATGTACGGGCACCTCGCGAAGGCGGCCGGTGTGCGGGTGCTGCTCGCCACCTATCGGCTGGCCCCCGAGTTCCGCTTCCCGGCCCAGATCGAGGACGCGGTCACGGCGTACCGGTGGGCGGCGGCGCGTACCCAGACGGTGGCGCTGGCGGGCGACTCCTCCGGCGGCGGCCTCGCCGTGCAGGTCGCCCTCCGCGAGCCCGGCGCGGCGGCGCTGTTGTTGCTGTCGCCGTGGATCGACATGGACCCGGCGCAGGCCGCGACCTCGTACGAGGAGAACGAAGCTACCGACCTTTTCTTCACCCGGCCGATGGTGCAGGGTCTCATTGCGCAGTACCTGCCCGAGGGAGAAAGTGGCCTTGCGCCGGAGGTCAACGCCTTCCACGCCGACCTGTCCGCGCTGCCTCCGGTCTACGTGCAGTGCGGCGGCGAGGAGAGCGGCCGGGGTGACAGCGAGCGCCTCGCGAAGCTGACCGGCGCCCGGCTGGACGTCTTCGACGGGCAGTTGCACACGTTCCAGATGGCGGCCGGGCGCGCACCGGTGGCCGACGAGGCGATTGGGAGGTTGGCCGCATGGGTGCGCCCGAAGCTGGGGCTCTGACCGAGGCGTTCGAGACCGAACGTCGGGGTTTGTTCGCCCACGCGTACCGGATGCTTGGTGCCTATCACGAGGCCGAGGACGTCGTGCAGGACACGTACGTGCGGGCCCTGCGCGGGTGGGGGACGCTTGAGCGGCGTTCGTCGGTACGGACCTGGCTCTACCGGATCGCTACGAACGTCTGCCTGAACGTGATCGAGGGCCGCGGGCGGCGCGCGCTCTCGTCCAATCTCGGTCCGGACGACCTGGGTCCTTGGCTTGAGCCGTTCCCGATGGATCCGGCCGATCTGGTGACCGCGCGGGAGAGTGTGCGGCTCGCCTTCGTGGTCGGGTTGCAACACCTCGCTCCCCGGCAGCGCGCCGTTCTGCTGTTGCGGGAGGTGCTGGCCTTCTCGGCGGCCGAGACCGGCGAGGCGCTGGACATGTCCGTGCCGGCTGTGAAGAGCGCCCTGCAGCGGGCCAGGGCCCGGCTCTCCGAGGCGGCTCCCGCCCGCGACGAGGTGCTGGACGCCTCCTCGCCCCGGGCCCGGGAGTTGCTCGCCAGGTACATGGCCGCGTGGGAGGCGTCCGACGCGGACGCTTTCCGCGAGGTACTGCGTGCCGACGCGTCCATCGATCCGGTCGGCTCGCCCGCCTCGTACGCCGGTCGTGAGGCGTGCCTGGCCTTCGCGACGCCTGCGATGCGCGACGCCGGGGATTGGCGGATGGCGGCGACCGAGGCAAACGGCCAGCCCGCCGCAGTGGCGTGGTTCCGCGGCGAGCCCTTCGGCGTGGCGGTGCTGACGGTCGCCGACGATGGGATCGTCGCGATCACGCTCTTCGAGAACCCGCAGTTGGCGGAATCCTTCGCGCCGGAGCCCGCTCCGCCTCCATGGCGATCATCGACATCTCTCGCTACGATCCGATATCGACAGATTACCGAGCGTTGATATGTGCTGTCCGTAAGCCCTGGACGCTGGCAATCCGGCGCCGCTACGAACGTGGTGCCGGCCTGAGGATCACGCCGTCTCGACGAAGGGAATCCGGATGACGGAGAGCGCGCAGACCACCGAGAGCCGATCCGTTCCGCCCGCGCGGCCGTACCCGTTCAGTGTGCCCGACCGCCTCGTCGTCGATCCGACCTATGGCGAGCTGCGCGAGAACGAGCCGATGAGCCGGGTGAAGCTTCCCTACGGCGAGGAGGCGTGGCTCGCCACCCGGTACGAGGACGTCCGTACGGTCCTCGGCGACGTGCGGTTCGGCCGCGCCCCAGCCGTGCAGCGCGACGAGCCCAGGCTCACAGCGCGCCAGCAGTACAGCGGCATGCTGACCATGGACCCGCCCGATCACACTCGGCTGCGCCGGCTGGTGGCGAAGGCGTTCACGGCACGTCGGGTCGAGGCGCTGCGACCCCGAACCCAGGAGATCGCCGACGTACTGGTCGACAACATGGTCCGGCTCGGTCCTCCGGCCGACCTGGTGGAGCACGTCGCCACACCGCTGCCGATCCAGGTGATCTGCGAGCTGCTCGGGGTCCCGTACGCCGACCGTGACCGCTTCCACATCTGGTCCGAGGCGATCGTCTCGACAACCTCCCTGCCTGTGGAGACGATCCAGGAGTACCTGAACAATCTCTTTGGCTACATCGGTGATCTGGTCGCCGAGCGCCGCCGCGAGCCGGGGATCGACGACCTGCTCGGCGCATTGGTGCGTGCCCGGGACGAGAATCAGGATCGGCTCAGCGAGACCGAGCTGGTGGAGCTGGCAAGCGGGCTGCTCGCGGCCGGCCACGAGACCACGGTGACCCAGATCCCCAACTTCATCTACGTGCTGCTGCACAATCCGGACCAGCTTGCTCGGCTCCGGGCCGACCCGTCGCTGGTGCCGGCTGCGGTCGAGGAACTGTTGCGGTACGTGCCGCTCGGCGTCGGCTCCTCCTTCGCCCGGTACGCCAAGGAGGACGTCGAGGTCGGCGGGGTGCTGGTCCGGGCAGGTGAGCCGGTTCTCGGCTCGCTGTCGTCGGCGAATCGGGACGGTACCGTCTTTGCCGACCCGGACCGGCTGGATCTCGACCGCGAGCAGAACCCGCACCTGGGCTTCGGGCACGGCGTACACCACTGCGTCGGCGCGCAGCTGGCCCGCATGGAGTTGCAGGTCACCGTCGCCACCCTCGTAACTCGCCTGCCCGGATTGCGGCTCGCCGTGCCAGAAGTCGAGCTGGAGTGGAAGCGGGGCATGTTGGTGCGGGGCCTGCTCGGCATGCCGGTGGCCTGGTGAGTGCCGCGTGGCGGATCGGGGTGGACTCGCGTCGCTGCATCGGCACGAGCATCTGCGCCGGTACCGCGCCCGAGCACTTCCGCCTGGTCGACGGCCTGTCCGCGCCGCTGGCCGACGTCGTCGCCCCGGCCGAGGTCATCCTCGACGCCGCCGACTCGTGCCCGGTGGAGGCGATCACGGTCCGCGACGCCACCGACGACCGGCTGATCGCGCCGGAGGAGTGACCGCTTAGGGCGAAACCGCTGCCGTAGCTCGTCGGCGGCGAGCGCTGAGTGAAGTCAACTGCCGTTGGCAGCGCGCGGTGACGTGGTCAGGTGAGGTCCGTGCCGGTTAGATCTCCAGCCGCAGTCCGGCCCATCGGTGGCGCCATCCCTTGACCTCCACGCGGCGCAGCACCGTCGCGCGGCCCGCTGCGTTGTTCATGGCCGGAGACGGGCGGACAACCATTCCCGCCAGGTCAGCCAGACCGTGGCAGGACACCAGGCGCACACAGTCGTCGCGCAGGGTCACCGCGACGCACGTCGCCGTTTCGGGCCAGCGCGATATCGCGTCCAGGGCGGACGTGTAGGGCTCATCGCCATTGCGCAGATGCATCCGCGCTTGGTTACGAATCTCCCACGGCACCTCAGGCAGGGCCACCATGGCCTGGGCCTCGGCGCGTGCGTCCTCGCGTGGGTCCAGCTTCTCCGGGTCGAAGTAGGCGACATCCACGTCGCGCTCCGGCGAGACCGGGAGGCCACTGATCACGTCCCAGACGCGGTTGCGTACGAAGCCGGCACCGATCCACCAGTCCGGTAACCCCAGGTCGGCCGTAGCCCGAAGGACTCTCATTGCTCCCGGGTCTGACTCGATCACGCCCACCACGTCCTGCGCGCTCATGACCATCTCAGGGACCCTAGACCAGGAGACGTTGCCTCATGCCGGTGCGTCGGCTCTTAACGTAGCCGCATGAGCACGCGTGATCGGCGGGGCGCGTTCGCTTCTGGCGGTCGACTAGAGGCTTGTGCCGGCGTCCGCGGCGCCTGGTACGGATGCCCACGGGAGGGGAAGAGATGGCAGCGACAGCCACGCCGGTCGTGTTCGTCCATGGCATGTTCCTGCACGCCGCGTCGTGGGCCAGTTGGGTCGAGCTGTTTCGGACGACGGGGTATGACCCGATGAATCCAGGCTGGCCGGGAGAACCGAGCACAGTCGCAGAAGCGCGGCAAGAGCCCGACCGGGTCGCAGGCATCGGCATCGACGACATCGTCACGCACTACGCACAGATCATCGGCACGCTCGGCAGACGGCCGGTCGTCATCGGCCATTCGACCGGCGCACTGGTCGCCCAGCGACTCCTCGATCAGGGCCTCGCAGCGGCGGCGGTGGCGCTGCAACCTCCACCGATCAAAGGTGTGGCCAACCTCGCGCCGTCGAGCATTCCCGTGGGCTGGCCCCTGCTGCGCAACCCGGCCAACCGGTGGCGGGCGCTGTCGCTGACCGCACGGCAGTTCCGCTACAGCCACGGCAATGCGCTCACCGCCATCGAATCCGACCAGTTGTACCGGCAGTGGGCCATCCCATCACCCGGCAGGCCGGTCTTCGAGCTGGTGTCCGCGAACCTCTCCCGACGCTCACCCGCCACGATCGACGCTGCCAACCCAGGCCGGGGACCACTGCTCATGATCGCCGGCGGAAAGGACCACAGCGCACATCGAGCCGTCGTCAAGGCCACGGTCAAGCGTTACTCCGCCGCACCGGCCGTCACCGACTACCAGGAGTTCCTCGACCGGGGGCACTCCATGCCGATCGACAGCGGCTGGCGCGAGATCGCCGACGCCACACTGGTCTGGGTGCGACAGCACCTCCGGTAACGCCATCTCCGGCAGGGGACCACTCTTCGGGCGTCGGCGATGCGCGTTGCCTAGCCGTCCTTCTCGTCAAACGGCTCGTCGCTCCACCGCCACCACGCCTCGTCGCCGTCGACGTGGAGAAGGAACTCAGGAACCTTCCGGCCGTCCGGGTACCGAAGCGTCACGGCATCCTGTACCGCGTCGTACGCGCGCTCCCAGGAGTCGATGTCTTCGTCGATGCGGTCGAGTAGCCGCAGTTCCGTGGCGAAGAGCGGCCGGACCTCCGCAAGCCCTTCCTTCGGATCGATACGGGCGTTCAGCCATGGGAAGTCGCCACCGGTCACCACGAGGTCAGCAAGTACCTCGCCATCGTCGCGCCGGTGCAGCGTCCATGCGCCGTCGTGGTGATTGCTCACGATGGCGACATTAGCGACTGCGAAGGATTTCCTGCTGGCCCGTACCAGCATTGGCTTTGCCGTCGGGTGATGCCTGGAGTCGCCGTGATCCGGCGGTGACGTCCGGGCTGGCGTCGAGGCCGGCGACGATCTGGGCCGGCAGCGGATAGACCTGCTCGACCGGCAGGTGAGCTGCTGCCGCCTGCTCGTCGCCGCGGCGCAGAAGGTCCCGCACGCGGTGCACGGTGGGGGTGATGTCCGTGATGGCCACCATCCACTCGTCGACGTATCGGTCGACAGCCTCGCCGGACAACCCGACCTGCAGCGACCGGTACGGCAGCGCCTTCAGCTGCAGTGAACGTTCCGGATCCCACTGCACTCGTACGGGGCTGGTCTTCAGCTGCCGGGTCCAGGTCGCCCTGTCGCCGTGCAGGTCGCGGTCGTAGTGGCTCAGGCAGGCTCGTGCCAGCGCCCACTCAAGACCCTCCCGCGTGATGTCGATGGACAGCACGCGCTCTTGCCCTGGCTTGGTGGCCCAGCCGCAGCGGTACATCATCCACAGGAACGACGGCTTGATCCACGTCATCCGGTCCCGCTTGAAGGGGGCCACGAAACGGCCGGCTGCCACCGCCGGCAGCGCGATCTGCGGGGGATACGCCTGGTACACAGTGATGGTGTCGGCCGAGTAGCGAGCACGGATCTGACGGGCAGGGACGGACACGACCTGATCCTCACAGATCGGGACCCGCCTGCTCCACCGAGATTCCGCACCCAGGCGAGCGCCAGGCCGAAGTGCCGAGTGAGTGGATGTCACTCGCCCGCTGTTCCGTCGGCGTCGATAGTTGAGTTCAGCGAGGAGAACCCCGGGCCGGCGGCCTGGCTGTCGTCGTACCGTCGCTGGTCGCCTCGATCGCACCCTGCGTAGGCTCCCGGACAACCCCACCGAAGGACCGCTGCTGTGACCACGATCCGCGTTGCCCGCCCCGACGATATCCCCGGCCTCGTCCGGTATCCCGACGACGCCGAGCGCAACACCGCGACCAGCACCTACCTCACCGACCTGCTCGCCAAGCGGTGCACCCGAACCGAATGGTGCCTGGTGGCCGAGGACAGCGACACGCTGATCGGCGCCGTGGCGCTCTGGACCATGCCCGGCAACGACGTACCCAGCGACGTCGTACTCGTGGAAGCTCCCTGGGACGACCCGGAGCTCACCGTCGGGCTCGCGCTGCTCACCGAGGCAGCCAACCTGGCCAGGAAACTGGGCGCCACCGAGCAGGGCCACGTGGTGGACTCCCCGGCCCAGGCGCCGCAGTTCCAACGCCACCCCGAACAGCGGGCAGAACTGCTACGTCGAGCCGGGTTCGCCGTGGCCCGCGACGGTCGACGTTTCCGCTGGCTGGCCGGTGGTGAATTGCCCGCGCACGACGGGCGGCTGCGGTTCCGTTCCCTCACCGAGCTGGGACCCGGGCCCTTCATCGACCTGCTGGAGGCCCTGCTCGCGGACACCGCCGACGCGCTACTCGCCGCCGACGTGCGGGAGCACGGACTCCGTAAGGCCGCCGAGCTGCTGTTCGAGGAGTCCACCGAGTTCGCGCACGAGCCGCAGTGGTGGGAGATCGGGTACGACGCCGACGGCACCCCGGCCGTGATCAGCCTGCCCGCCCACAGCCCGGCCTTCCCCGTGATCAGCTTCGTCGGTGTCGCCCCCGCCCACCGGGGCAAGGGCTACAGCACCTCAGTCGTCGCCCGGGGCACCCGGATCCTGGCCGAGAACGGCGCCACCGAGATCCGTGGCGACTGCGACGCGGCGAACATCGCCATGGTCAAGGGGTTCGAACGGGCGGGCTACCACAACTTCGCTGACCGGATGGAATTCTCTCGCCCACTCTGACCTGTGCCGAGGGGACGGTCAGGTCGGCCGATACCTTCGGTCGGGCACCGGCGCGGGCCGGGACGGAGCGGAATAGGCTTCAACCATGAGTGGCGTGCTGAGTGGTGCCCCGCTGAATCCCCTTCGCCAGCTCACGATCGACCAGCTCCGGCAACGGACGAGCCTCAAGTGGCGGGAGTACCCGGACGACGTGCTGCCGCTGTGGGTGGCGGAGATGGACGTGCCGTTGGCCGAGCCGGTCGCGCGAGCGATCACCGCCGCCGTCGCCCGCGGTGACACCGGCTACACCGCCGGCACGGCGTACCCGCAGGCGCTGGCGGAGTTCGCCCGACGGCGGTGGGGTTGGGACGGGCTGGCCGTGGAGCGCACCGCGCTGGTGCCCGACGTGATGCACGGCGTCGTCGAGGCGCTGCGGCTGTTCACCGAGCCGGGCGACGCGGTGGTCGTCAACTGCCCGGTCTACCCGCCGTTCTACGAGTTCGTGGCGCACGCCGGCCGCCGGATCGTGGAGGCGCCGCTCGGCGGAGACCGGCGGATAGATCTCGGCGCGCTGGAGGACGCGTTCCGGCAGGCGCGGGCCGGTGGGCGGCCGGCGGCGTACCTGCTGTGCAGCCCGCACAACCCGACCGGCGTCCTGCACACCGCCGACGAGTTGGCCGCCGTCGCTGGAATGGCCGACCGGCACGGGGTGCGGGTGGTCGCCGACGAGATCCACGCTCCGGTGGTGCTCGGGGGAGCGGGCTTCGTGCCGTACCTCTCGGTGCCTGGCGCCGAGAACGGCCTGTCGCTGATGTCCGCCTCCAAGGGGTGGAACCTGGCGGGCCTGCGCGGTGCGCTGCTGATCGCGGGCCCGGCCGCGGCCGAAGACATCGCCCGTGTGCCGTTCGAGGCCAGCGTCAGCACCAGTCACCTCGGCGTGATCGCCCACACCGCTGCCCTGCGCGACGGCGGTGCGTGGCTCGACGCCTTGTTGATCGGGCTGGACGACAACCGTCGGCTCCTCTCCGCGCTGCTCACCGAGCACCTGCCGGCCATCCGTTACCACCCCGGCCAGGCCACCTATCTCGCCTGGCTGGACTGCCGCGCCCTGGGCCTCGGCGACGACCCCGCCGCCGTGTTCCTCGACCGTGGCCGCGTGGCCCTCAACTCCGGCTTGGCCTTCGGCACCGGTGGTGCCGGTCATGTCCGGCTGAATCTGGCCACCGCACCGGAGTTGATCACCGAGGCGGTACGCCGAATGGCCACCGCCGTCGCCTGAGAAGCCGATCAGTTCGGTCGCTCGGTGGCGTCGACTTCCTCGCCGTATTCACCGCGGATGGGAAGGTAGTAGGCGGGTAGGAAGCCGGCGATGATGGCAACACCCGCGATCGGCGCGAACGCTCCGACGAGGATGCCGAGGCCGATCCAGATCAGCGCGAACGCGAATCGGCGGCCGATGGCGTGGAGGCCGAGAGGCCCGAGGCCGGGGTCCAGTAGTTTGGCGCGGCGGAGACGGGCCCAAATGATGTTGAACAGGAATGCCGCCGTCCAGAGCGTGGTGCCCCGAGCCCCCGCAGCAGATGCCCGAAGTTCTGTGGAGGTTGGATCTCCAGCACGAGAAGCGTCACGGCGATGGCGAAGACGCCGTCGCTGAAAGCCGTCAGCCGGTCCGGGCGACGCGTGAACCGCGAAATGTCGCTTTTGGAACGCACGCCACAATTATGCTATCCGTCAACCAGGCGACGCCCGCTCGCCGCGCGCCAGCGAAGTAGGCCTTCCGGGATTCGTCATCTGGTTGATGGCATCGCCCGTACTCACGGGCGGGAAGGCGTGGTCCGTGCCGCGTACGACCGGGTGGCCACGAACAGGCCGAGCCACCAGGGGATGAACTGGATGATGCCGTAGACGCCGGTCCACGGGCTGAAGATGACCTCGGGGCTGCCGAACTGCACGATGGTCAGCACGACGGCGTAGAGGGAGTACAGCAGCAGCAGGGTGGCGACCGCGTAACCCGAGATCACCAGCAGGTGCCGGGGAACCCGGCGACCGGCCAGCATCGGCACCCACCGGGGGAACACCAGGCCCCAGGGCCGGACCAGCGCGAGGGACAGCACCGCGGGCAGCACCGCCAGGCCGCACAGCGCGAACAGGTACGCGCCACCGCCGTCCGCGTACCAGTCGTGGAACTTGGCCTCGTTCGCGAACAGCGGCACCTCGAACGCCCACACCAGGTGCAGCGGGATGAAGCCGATCACCGCAGCCGCGGCGGAGGCGTACCCGGCGATCCGTGCGTTGCGGCTCGGCGGCGGAACCCGGGACACGTCGGTGGCGGGCCGGTGAGCGGTGGGGATCATCGAGCTCCTTCGGTGAGGACGTCATCGCACCGTCGAGACGCCTGTCCGTCTCAACCCACTCGACTCTAAGTGACGGGTGCGAATCGATTCGGGTCCCTGAGCGCGAGGTCGAATCGGCGGTGGGCGGTTGCCACCCGTACGCGGGCCGGAGACCGTCGACCGGACGGGTTCGGTGTTGCGATACCGTCAAGGCGCCCAGGCTGGCGTCGAGTGGTCCGCGTCCGTCGGCTGCCGATGGTCCGCAGGGCGCCCCACGAATCCAGGGAGACACCGATGCCCGAACCCGAGCCCGTTCAAGACGCCCAGGCGGCGGATGCCGACACCACGGCCGAGGCCGACGAGCCTGCCGCTCCCGCCAATCGGGCTGCCCGACGCGCGAAGGGCAAGGTCGCCTCGCCGCAACCGCATGGAAAGGGTCAGCACTTCGGCGGTCGCGGCTCGGTCCAGAGCCCGCGCCAGTGGGGTAACCGCCGAAGCGGCTGATCCGATCATGGCGCGCTTGTCGATGGCCTAGGGACAGCCCTGGTGGTGTCCGTGCCGACGATCGTCAGCGCAGCATCGCCCAGGTCATTCGACGGACGGCGACATACATCGCGATCGACCCGAAGGCGACGAGGTAGCAGGCCGGGATCAGCAGATCCCAGCTGAGGTGGCCCAGCGCCGGTTCGCGGACGAGCTCGATGCTGTGGTAGAGCGGTAGCGCTCGGATCAGCGGCTGCACTGCCTCCGGGTATTCGTGACGACTAGATCAGCCCCTGGTATGGCCGGTCTGCTCCCCGCAGCGCACGGGGCTGTTTGGCAGGCGACGCCAGAGCTGCCCTGAGATTTGCAAGGGTCCATGCCGCAGCGCGGCATCGGGCACTCCGAACCAAGCGACGTAGGTCGGGCAGTGGTCCGCCTGCCGGCGCGGGCGGTGGGTGGTTGATCGACACCAGTTCGGCGACATGGCGGCATCGCACCCGCCGGGTTACCCCCACATCGCCGATCTGGAGTGGATCAACGCGCCTGGACACTCGCGACCCGTCCCGGCTGCCGCCGGTCGCCAGGCGGCGGTGTCGTACGGCCGAACCCTGCGGGGCACCATGCACGACCCCGAGAACAAGGCCGATCCGGGATATCATGATGCGGGCAGCGCGCCTGCTCGTGCCCCAGTGCGGTCGCCCACGCCTGACCCCACGAAGAGGCCAAGAGTCTCCGACTCCGCGCACTTCTGTCGATCTTCGGCGTGCCGGTCATGCCGCCTGTTCGGTGGAGAGCGTGGGGCTGCACCGGTCGAGATCACCCCGATAGGTACGGTCCGCAATGACAGGACGGATGTTCAGCACTCCGACAACTGCGGTGCCGTCCGCAGCACGATCACGGTTGACGAGCGCTTCGGCGACGCGTGCCTCCAGGGTCAGCCCCTGATGTCGGAGTACTTCCAGCCGTAGGCGCGAAGCTCAGCGCTGTGTTGGGTAAGGGCTCTCGGCGGCAGCCGGTGAGGACGCGCTTCCGACATGAGAGACTGCCCGGATGCCCTGGGACGCCGCGATTCCATCTCGACCGCCGTCGAGTCCCGTCGCCCTGATGCCGGTCGACCGTTCGCACCGGGCGGTGCTCGGCAATCTGGGTCAGTTGTACCGTCATGATCTGTCGGAGGCCTACGGTCACCTCCCGAATGACGACGGCACGTTCAACGACCGACCGCTCGACCGGTTTCTCGCCGGTGTCGACGCGCAACGCCGGGCGTGGTTGATCACCGCGGCCGGCCGGACAGCGGGCTTCGTGATGACGACCCCGGCCGAGGACGGCGGTACGTCCATCGCTGGTTTCTTCGTCGTGCGCGCGTTGCGCCGCACGGGCGTTGGTCGTGCCGCGGCCGGTCAGCTCATCTCGTTGTTCCCGGGCCGGTGGAGCATCGCCTTTCAGCGTTACAACTCTGGCGTCGAAGCGTTCTGGTCGCAGGTGGCGACCCAGGTCGTCGGGGATGCGTGGGAAATCCACGACGGCCCCACTCCCGACAACCGGCCCCCCGATACCTTTCTCACCTTCACCACCTCCGGATGACTCGTCTCGGTTCTGTGGGGCAGCGTTGGAAGATCACATCCCGTAGCCTGCCACTGATCTTGATCTTTGGGAGGGCACGGGATGAACGGGACGACTGTCAGCAGGCGCGCTTTCGGCAAGCTGGTGGGCGCGGCGGGTGCGGGGACCCTCGTCGCCGCCACGCTGGGCGGGTCGCCGGGCCAGGCGGCACCGCTGCCCGCCTGGACGACGACCGGAACGACGGTGGCCGCGCTGTCGGCCTTCGACAACGCCATGAAGACCTTCATGCAGGCCCGGCACGTCACGGCTGGGCAACTCGCCGTGACCTACAAGGGTCGGCTGGTGCTGGCCCGCGGCTACAGCAACCAGTCCGTGCAGCTGATCCAGCCGACGTCGCTGTTCCGGGTGGCCAGTCTGTCGAAGTCCCTGACCGCGGCGGCGCTGCTCCGGCTCGCCCAGGACGGCAAGCTCAGCCTCGGCGACCCGGTCGGCAAGTATGTCGACCTGACCCCGCCGGCCGGCCAGGCGGTAGACCCGCGGATGGCCAAGGTCAGCCTGTGGCGAATCCTCCAGCACACCGGCGGCTGGGACCGGGACGCGACCAACTTCGACCCCCTGTCCAAGGACCTGATCATCGCCCGGTCGCTCGGGGTGCCGCTGGAGCTGACCCACGCCGACGTGGTCCGGTTCATGTCCGGCCAGCCACTCCTGCACGACCCCGGCTCGTACGTGTCCTACAGCAACTACGGCTACCTGTTGGCCGGCCGGGTGGTCGAGGCGGTGACCGGCCAGCCCTACGAGACGTACGTCCGGCAGAAGCTGCTGGCGCCGCTGGGCATCACCCGGATGGCGAACGGGTATTCGATCGCCCGGCACAGCGGTGAGGTCGGGTACGAGTCGCAGTACACCGGCACGACCGTGCTGGACAACTCCGGCACCATCGTGGACTCGCCGTACGGCACGTTCAGCATGCGACTGCACGACGCCAACGGCGGGTGGATCGCCTCGGCGGTGGACCTGGTGCGCTGGGCGTCGGCCTTCGACGCCGGCAGTCCGATCCTGAACAGCACGTCGCTGGGCCGGGCCTGGGCGGTGCCGAACCCGACCGGTGTGAACGCCGACGGCTGGTATTACGGCCTGGGTTGGCAGGTGCGTCCGGTGACGACCGGCGGCACCGGGCGTAACACCTGGCACACCGGCAGCCTGCCGGGCACGTACAGCATCGTGGTCCGCACCTATCACGGCCTGAGCTGGGCGGCGGTGTTCAACCGCCGCGACGACGAGTCCGGGCTGGCCTACGGCGACATCGACCCCGCGCTGTGGGCCGCCTCCCGCGCGGTGACCAGTTGGCCGACCCACAACCTCTGGTCGACGTACTTCGCGTGACGTCCGCCGTGCGGCCTTCCCGCTGGCGGTTCGCCAGCGGGGAGGCGCCGCGGGCCGTGCGGTTGCCCGGCTGCGGGTGTCAGCGCAGCGGGCGGCAGGAGGAACGGATGACCAGCTCGGTGGGGAGTCGGATGTGGGTGTCCCGTTCGACTCCGGCGATCAGGTCGACCAGCAGGCGCAACGCCTCGGCGCCCATCCGCTGCAGCGGTTGCATGATGGTCGTCAGCGGCGGGTTCACCAGCGCCGACTCCGGGACGTTGTCGAAGCCGATCACCGACAGGTCGTCGGGCACCGAGAGGCCCATGCCGCGTGCCACGTCCATCGTGGATATCGCGGAGAGGTCGTTACCCGCGAAGATCGCGCTCGGTCGGTCGGGGAGGGCGAGAAGCTCCGCGGCGGTGCCGGCGGCGCTCTCGATCCGGAACCCGCCGACGCGGACGAGCCGCTCGTCCACCGGGACGCCAGCGTCGGCCATCGCCTGGCGGAAGCCGGCCTCGCGCAGCCGCGCCGACTTCAGGTCGGTGCGTCCACTGATGTGCCCGATCCGTCGGTGGCCGAGGGACAGCAGGTAGTTGGTCGCCAGCACGCCGCCGGCGAAGTTGTCCGAATCGACGGTGGGTAGGTCGGACGGCCCGGTGTGCGGGTCGACGGCCACGACGTGGAAGCCGTGTTTGGTCTCGACCACCGTCGGTGTGACGATCACGGCCCCGTCGATGAGAGTGCCGGAGAGGCGGGCGAGCGAGCGCCGCTCCCACCCCACGGCGGTTCCTTCGCCGTCGCCGCTGGAGTAGGCCAGCAACTGGTATCCGCTGCCCGCGACCTCCTGGGACGCCCCCTTGAGCAACTCGGTCGAGAACGGCTCGAACTCGGCGACCAGGATGCCGAGCACGTTGGTGCGGTGGCTGCGCAGGCTCTGCGCCCCCAGGCTCGCCTCGTAGCCGAGCTCGTGGATGACCTGCTGGACGCGCAGCACGGTGGCTTGGGCCACGCCGTATCGGCCGTTGACGACCTTCGATACGGTCGCGACCGAGACGCCGGCTGTGCGTGCGACATCCGACATCTTGACGCGCTCCTGAAACACCACGTCGATGATGATAGGGCCCCGTCTCGGCCGCGTCACGAGCGACTCGAAAACGTTATCGATACCGATTGACATCAAGTTACATGACTGTAAAACTTCGCCGGAAAGCCGAGTACCGCGACTGAGTAGTCGAGGAGACATCGATGGCAACGAATCGACGTGCGGGTGCCGTCCTGGCACTGCTAATGACAAGTGTTCTCGTTGTCGCCGGGTGTAGCGGCGGCGGCGACGAGGAATCCCCTCAGAGCGAGCTGTACAAGAACCCGGTGACCCTGACCTGGTGGCACAACGCCTCACAGGACGGGCCAGGCAAGACCTACTGGGAGAAGGTCGCCAAGGACTTCTCCGCACTCCACTCCACCGTCAAGATCGAGATCGAGGCGATCGAGACGAACCAGCTCCAGCGCACCCGGATCCCCGCCGCGCTGCTGAGCAGCGACCCGCCGGACATCTTCATGACCTGGGGCGGCGGCGAGATGACCGAGCAGGTCGAGGCCGACTATCTCAAGGAGATCACCGACCAGACCAAGACCGAGGTCGCCAGCATCGGCAGCCCCGCGGAAATCTGGCAGGTGAACGGCAAGCAGTACGGTCTGCCGTTCCGGATGGGCATCGAGGGCATCTGGTACAACAAGGAGATGTTCGCCAGGGCGGGCATCGCGGCGCCCCCGACCACCTTCGAAGAGCTCAACGCGGCGGTCACCAAGCTCAAGGCGATCAACGTCATCCCGATCGCCGTGGGCGCCGGTGACAAGTGGCCGGCCGCGCACTGGTGGTACAACATGGCGCTGCGCGCCTGCTCTGTCGACACCCTGAAGAAGGCGGCGAAGGACAAGACCTTCGACGATCCGTGCTTCCTGAAGGCCGGCCAGGACCTGAAGGCCTTCATCGACACCAAGCCGTTCCAGCCCAACTTCATCGCCACGCCCGGCCAGAACGACCCGACCAGCGCCAACGGCATGCTCGCCAACGGCAAGGCCGCGATGGAACTCATGGGTGACTGGAACCGCGGCACGCTGGACACCGTCGCCACGGACCCGGCGAAGCTCGCGACGTTCCTCGGCTGGTTCCCGGTGCCGGCGATCTCCGGATCCCCGGGTGACCCCAAGGCGGCCCTCGGCGGTGGCGACGGGTTCTCCTGTTCCAAGAACGCCCCGGCCGAGTGCGTCGAGTTCCTCAAGTACATCGCGAGCCCCGAGGTGCAGAAGGGCTATGCCGAGACCGGCACGGGCCTGCCCGTCGTCAAGGGCGCCGAGGCCGGCGTGAAAGACCCCGCACTGAAGTCCATCTCGGACGCCACCGCCGCAGCGAGCTACGTCCAGCTCTGGCTGGACACGGCGTACGGCAGCACCGTCGGCACCGCGATGAACGACGGCGTCGTCGCTATCTTCGCCGGCAACGGGACGCCTGAGAAGGTCGTCTCAGGGATGAAGGCGGCCGCAAGCAAGTGACCTCCGCCAACCAGATCCGTATGCCCGCCGGCGGCGCCTCCGCGTCGCCGGCGGGCCCCGACGGGGCCGGGCGCGCGTCCGCCCGCCGAGCCGAGACCCGCCGCAAGTGGTACGAGATCATCGGGCTCACCACGCCGGCCGTCGTCATCTACGTGATGTTCGTGCTGGTGCCGATGGGCTTCGCGGTCTACTACAGCCTGTTCCGGTGGCGCGGGGTCGGCCCGCCCACCGAGTTCGTCGGCCTGCGGAACTACACCCTCGCCTTCCAGGACCCGATCTTCCTCGACGCGTTGCGCAACAACGCCATCATCGTGTTCGGGTCGCTGCTGATCCAGGGCCCGATCGCCCTGGGCATCGCCCTGCTGCTCAACCGTCGCTTCCGTGGGCGCGCCGTGTTCCGCCTGCTGGTGTTCGTGCCGTACGTGCTCGCCGAGGTCACCGTCGGCATCATGTGGAAGCTGCTCCTGACCGGCAACGGCACGGTCGACGCCCTGCTGCGATCACTGGGAATGGGCGGTCTGGTGCACGCCTGGCTCGCCGACCTGGACCTGGTCATCTGGACCCTGCTGGCCGTCCTCACCTGGAAGTACGTCGGCTTCGCCATCATCCTGCTCCTCGCCGGGCTGTCCAACGTGCCCGACGAGCTGACCGAGGCGGCGGCCATCGACGGCGCGAGCTGGTGGCAGATCCAACGGCACGTCACGATCCCGCTGCTCGGCCCGACGATCCGGATCTGGATGTTCCTGTCCATGATCGGCTCACTGCAGATCTTCGACATGATCTGGGTGACCTCGGTGCCCGCGGTGCGGTCGCTCGGCGCATCGGCCACCATGGCGACGTACATGGTCGACAACGGGTTCTTCGCCCGGCTGTGGGGCTACGGCAACGCCGTGGCGGTAATCCTGTTCGTCATCTCCTTCGTGGCGGCGCTGCTGTTCCAGCGGTTCCTGCTTCGCCGCGACATCCAGGGCGCCATCACCGGAAGGGCGAAGTGACGATGGCTGTGAACTCCGTTCCCTCCCCGTCCACCGGGCGCCGTCCGGTGTCCTGGGGCACACCGCTGACCTACGCGCTCGCGCTCGCGGTCGCGGCAGTGTCGATCGCCCCGGTCATCTACGTGGTCATCGGCGGTTTCCGCACCACTCGGCAGATCGTCGCGAACCCGGCCGGCCTGCCCGACCCGTTCGTCTTCGACAACTACGTGAGGGTGCTGACCCAGAGCAACTTCTGGCGGCAGGCGTTCAACAGCGCGGTCATCTCCCTCGGCACCACGCTCGCCGTCGTCGTGCTCGGGCTGGCCGCGGCGTTCGTGCTCGCCCGCTACTCCTTCCGTGGGCGGGAGGGGCTCTACACCTTCTTCACGCTCGGCCTGCTGTTCCCGGCCGGGGCGGCGATCCTGCCGCTCTACCTCATGCTGCGGGACCTGAGCCTGATCAACTCCTACTACGCGGTGATCCTCCCGCAGGTCGCCTTCTCACTGCCACTGACGATCGTGATCCTGCGTCCGTTCCTGTCGGCCATCCCGAGAGAGCTGGAGGACGCGGCCGCCATCGACGGTGCGAGTCGGCTCGGTTTCCTCTGGCGGATCGCGATGCCGCTGTCACGGCCCGCGCTCGTCACCGTTGGCGTCCTGGCGTTCGTGGCGAGTTGGAACTCGTTCCTGCTGCCGCTGCTCGTCCTCAGCGACGTCAACCTGCACACCCTGCCGCTGGGGGTGCAGAACTTCTCCAGCCAGTACTCCACCGACACCGCAGGCGTCCTCGCCTTCACCTCGCTGGCGATGCTGCCGGCGCTGCTCTTCTTCACGCTCGCGGAGAAGCAGATCGTCGGTGGCCTGCAGGGTGCGGTCAAGGGCTGAGCGGCAGCGGTACCAAGCACGACCAGAGAAAGGCACAGCATGACTGAGGTCCACACGCTGGTGGACGGGCCGGCGCCGGCCCAGACAGGTCGGGACCACGGCCGACCGGACGGGCTCGGCGGGGAAGCACGCCTGCGCGATCTGCTCGGCCGGATGACGATCGAGGAGAAGATCGCCCAGGTCGTCGGCTTCTGGGAGAAGGAGGACGGCGAGGCGGTCGCACCGCTGCAGGGAGAGTTCGGCGACGTCTTCAAGCTCGACGACTTCTCCCGGCACGGGCTCGGTCACCTCACCCGCCCCTACGGCACCCGGCCCCTGGACGCGGCGGCACGCGCGTCCTGGCTGTGGAAGTTCCAGCGGGAGCTGGTCACGGGCACCCGGCTCGGCATCCCGGCGATCGTTCACGAGGAGTGCCTCACCGGGCTGTCGGCGTGGAAGGCGGCAACCTTCCCCACCCCGCTGGCCTGGGGGGCCGCGTTCGACCCCGAACTGGTCACCGAGATGGCTGCGGCGATCGGCGCCTCGATGCGGACCCTGGGCATCCACCAGGGGCTGTCTCCGGTGCTCGACGTGATCCGTGACCCCCGCTGGGGTCGGGTGGACGAGTGCATCTCCGAAGACCCGTACCTGGTCGGCACCATCGGCACGTCGTACGTGCGTGGTCTGCAGTCGCAGGGGGTGCACGCCACCCTCAAGCACTTCGCCGGCTACTCCGCCTCGCGCGCCGGGCGCAACTTCGGCCCGGTGCACGCCGGCCGGCGGGAACTGGCCGACGTGCTCCTCCTGCCGTTCGAGATGGCGATCCTCGACGGCGACGCACGCAGTGTCATGCACTCGTACGCCGAGATCGACGGGGTGCCGGTCGCCGCCGACCCGACGATGCTGACCGGCGTCCTGCGGGACCAGTGGGGCTTCGACGGCACGGTGGTGGCCGACTACTACGGGGTCGCGTTCCTGAACCTGCTGCACCACGTGGCGAGCGACCACGCGGAGGCGGCCGGGCAGGCGCTGAGCGCCGGTGTCGACGTCGAACTGCCGACCGGTGACGCCTATCTGACCCTGCGGGAGTCGGTGCGGGCGGGCAAGCTCGACGAGGCGCTCATCGACCGCGCGGTGCTGCGGGTGCTGCGCCAGAAGCTGGACCTGGGTCTGCTCGACGCGACCTTCACCGACGAGCCGCCTGAGGCGATCGACCTCGACTCGCCCGAGCACCGGTCGATCGCCCGCCGGCTCGCCGAGGAATCGATCGTGCTGGTCGCCAACCAGGGCGCGCTGCCGTTGCCGGCGGGACGACGGGTGGCTCTCATCGGCCCGAACGCCGACCGGCAGGGTGCGCTCTTCGGGTGCTACTCGTTCCTCAACCACGTTCTCGTCCAGCACCCCGGCGTGGAGACGGGTATCGAGGTGCCGACCGTGCTCGACGCGATGCGGGTCGAGTTCGGCGGCGATCTCGTCACCTGGGCACGCGGCTGCGACGTGGACACCGACGACCGATCCGGCTTCGACGAGGCCGTCGCCACGGCCGCCGCGTCGGATGTCGCCGTCCTGGTCGTTGGCGACCACGCCGGCCTCTTCGGACGCGGCACGGTCGGCGAAGGCTGCGACCGGGACGACCTGGAGCTGCCCGGCGTCCAGCGCGAACTCGTCGAGGCGGTGCTGGCAACCGGCACGCCGGTTGTCCTCGTGCTGGTCACCGGCCGGCCGTACACGGTCGGCTGGGCGCTGTCGCGCTGCGCGGCGGTGGTGCAGGCGTTCTTCCCGGGCGAGGAGGGCGCCGGGGCGATCGCGGGAGTGCTCTCCGGGCGGGTCAACCCGTCGGGCCGGCTGCCGGTCACCCTGCCCGGGTCGGCCGGCGCCCAGCCGTACTCCTACCTGCACCCCACCCTCGGTACGGGCAACGAAGTGACCAACCTGCCGGCGACCCCGGTAGCGCCGTTCGGCCACGGCCTGTCCTACACCACGTTCGCGTACGACGATTTCACCGTGCCCACCACGGTACCCACCGATGGGGCGGTAGGCGTGACGGTGCGGGTGACGAACACCGGCGCGGTCGCTGGTGACGACGTGGTTCAACTCTACGGTCGTGACCTGGTGGCCTCGGTGACCCGGCCGGTGGCGCAGCTGCTCGGCTACCGACGAGTCCACCTGGGGCCCGGCCAGTCGGTCACGGTCGAGCTGACCGTCCCGACCACCCGCCTGGCCTTCTCCGACCGCACGTTCACCCGTGTGGTGGAGCCCGGCGACGTCGAACTCTGGGTCGGCACCAGCGTGCAGCGGGCCACGCAGGCGGTGACCACGCTGGTCGGTGACATCGTCGAGGTCACCAACGCCTCCCCGCGCTGGACCACCGCCGACGTACGCTGAAGCCGGTCCGCCGACGTCCCCAGCGGACGTCGGCGGACCGGCACCGTCGGTGTGCCGTTTCCCCTGGTGCTGCTGTACGCGAGGTCGATCCACCAGGTACGGACGGTCGAGACTACGACGAGATCGCCCGTGCCCACGGGGCGAGGAGACGTTCGAGGCCGGCCATCAGGTAGAAGAGCAGCGCGCCGATGAGTGCGAGCAGGGTCAGCGCCGCGAACGCGAGTGGAGTGTCGGCGGACTGGCCGGAACTGGCGATCACCGAGCCGAGCCCGGCATCGGGGTTGATCACCTCGCCGATGGTCGCGCCGATGATGGCCAGCGACGTCGCGACCTTCAGTCCGACGAAGACCTGCGGCAGGGCCCACGGCAGTCGTACCTTCACGAAGGTCTGCCACCACGAGGCGGAGAGGGACCGGGCGAGTTCGCCGAGTTCGTTCGGGGTCGAGGTCAACCCGGCCATGGTCGAGACCAGGATCGGAAAGAAGCAGAGCAGCACGACCATCACGACTTTGGTTTCGTAGCCGAACCCGATCCAGACCAGGAGCAGCGGTGCGAGCGCCACCTTCGGCACCGCGTTGATTCCGGCGATCATGGGGAGGGACATCCGTTCGACCGTCCGGGACGCGGCGAGCAGGACGGCGAGCAGGAGCCCACCCACGGCCGCGATCCCGAACCCGATGACGGTCTCCAAAAGAGTGACCATGGTTTGCTCGGCGAGGTAGCCGGGGAGCCGGACGAACGCGTCGACCACGTCCGGGGGCGCGGGCAGGAAGAACGGCTCGATGTCGAAGGCCCAGGTGGCCAGCCACCAGAGCGCGATCGTCAGCACCGAGCCGAGGGCGGGCAGCCCGACGTGGGGCCAGCGTTGTGACGGCGGGAGGCGGTCAGTCACGATGATCTTCCTGAGGTTCGAGAGTGGGCCGCAGGGGTCACGGCCCACGTTCGGTGGCTCCGTGGGTGACGCCTTTCGTCAGGACCTCTTCACGAACCTCGGGTCGATGACCTCTTCGGGAGTCAGGCCGGGCGGAATCAGGCTGGCGGCCTGCAGGACGGTGATGGTCCGAGCCACCTGCTTCTCATCCATGAAGCCGATCGGGGCACCACCCGTGGGGCGAACGTGCGGGGACATCGCATCGATCTCACCCTTGCCCGCTGCCACCGAATAGCTGGGCTTCGCCTTGTTGAGGATCGCCGCGGCCTCGTCCGGGTGCTCGATGCTGTACTGGAGTCCCTTGAGCACCGCGTTGGTGAATCGCTGCACCAGGTCGGGGTCCTTCTCGATGAGCGAGGGAGTGGTGATGATCGCGTTGCCGAAGAGGTCCCGCAGATAGTCGCTGTAGGGCAGCACCACGACCTCCTTCTTGGACGCGGCCTGCAGCGCACCACGGCTGAGCAGGAACGTGCCCAGCGCGTCGACCCTCCGGCTGGCCATGAGTCCGTTGAGCGCCGTGGTTTGGACGCCCTCGATCTTCACCGTCGTCGGGTCGAACCCGGCCAGCCGGGCGAAGGCCGGGAAGAGCAGTTCGGTCACCGACCCGGCGCCGGTCGCCATCGTCTTGCCCTGCAGGTCCTTCGGGGTGGTGATGTTGGTGTCCTTGGTCGTCATCACCGAGATCAGCGTCTGCTGGTGTACGGCGGCGATGGCCCGCCAGTCGGTGAACTCACCCTTACCCGCCTGGATCACGGCACCGGTGAAGTCGAGCGCACCGAACTGGACCTGACCGGACTTGAGGGCCGTCAGGTTCTGCTGGTTGCCGGCGCCCTCTTTGATGTCGACCTCGATGCCGACCTCGGCGAAGTAGCCCTTCTCCTTCGCCACCCAGGCGAACGCGTCCCGACCCACAGCGCCGAAGGCCGTGATGTAGGCGACCTTGTCGGTCTCCTTGCCGGTCGGGTCGCCGCTCTTGTCATCGGAACCGCTGCAACCGGTCACGGCAAGGGCCGCCGCCAGCAACGTAACCACCAGCGCACGCGAGCGCTTGAACATGTGCTGCCTCCAGCTTGAAAGTCTTGGGGACGGCGCTGGCGCAGACCGCTTGAGTCAGGTCTGTCCACATTGCTCTCGCCGGTGGATGATCATAGATGATGATCGCCTTGGCTGTCACCGCACCGATTCGCGGACTCCTGTTCATGGACCCTGCGAAGCAAGTGTCTCCGCAGCTACCGGTAGGTTGACAATGGACAGTCGAGCCGCGGAGCCGCGGAGACTTTTCGAAGGAGCACGATGTCTGATCACCCTGTCCCGTCCGCCCGGGCCCGGGACCTGGTCCGCGGTGCCTACGACACGCACGTACACGTGGCCCCCGACGTGATGGCGCGGCGGATCGACGATGTCGATCTGGCGTACCGGTGCGCCGAGGTCGGGCTCGCCGGCTTCGTCCTCAAGTCCCATTACGTGGCCACGGCCGAGCGGGCGGCGGTCGTCCGCAAAGTGGTCCCCGGCGTCGACGCGCTCGGCGCGATCACCCTCAACGGCGCCATGGGCGGCATCAACCCGGTCGCCGTCGAGGTCGCCGCACGGCAGGGCGCGCGGGTCGTCTGGATGCCGACGGTGGACTCCGGAAACCAGCGGCGCAACACCGCCACCGATCTGCCGGGCGCCACTCCGGCGATGTGGGGGGCGTTCCAAGCCGACCTGCACAGCCAGGGCATCGTGCCGGAGCCGGTCGAGGTCGTCGATGACGAGGGGCGCGTCCTCGAGCGGGTACGCCAGGTGTTTCGGGTGATCGCCCGGCATGACATCGCACTCGCCACCGGCCACCTGAGCGGCGCCGAGATCGTCGCCGTGGTCCGGGCCGCCCGTGAAGAGGGGGTACGCCGGATCGTGGTCACCCATCCCGAGTTCACCTCCCAGCGGCTGCCGGCCGAGCAGCAGCGGGAGCTGGCCGAGGCGGGTGCCCTGTTGGAACGCTGCTTCACCACACCGCACTCGGGCAAGGTCGCCTGGGCGGAGCTGTTCGCGACCATCCGGGCGGTCGGCGTGGCGCACTCCGTCCTCTCCAGCGACCTCGGGCAACCCTTCAACCCGCCGGTCGAGGACGGTCTGGCGCTCTTCGCCGACCGCTTGCTCGACGCCGGTTTCACCGATGAGGAGATCCACGTCATGGCGGTGGTCAACTCGCGTCGTCTGGCGACGCCCAGGGCGACGGTGCCAGCATGAGCGCGCGGCGGATGCTTGTGGTGGGTGCTCATTCCGCCGACTTCGTCTGGCGGGCCGCCGGGGCGATCGCCAAGCACACCGCGGCGGGTGGCGAAGCCGTCGTGCTGGCGCTCTCCTACGGGGAACGGGGCGAGTCCGGCGAGCTCTGGAAGGACCCGAACCAGACGGTGGAGAACGTCAAACGGCTGCGGCACGCGGAGGCGGAGCGTGCCGCCGCCGCGGTCGGTGCCCGTCTGGAGACGTTCGATCTGGGCGACTACCCGTTGCGGATCAGGGACGAGGACGTCGACCGCCTGGCCGCGCTGATGCGGGAGTACGCGCCGCACGTGGTGCTCACCCACCCGGACCGCGACCCGTTCAACCCGGATCACCCGGTGGCGCACACCATGGTGGCGACCGCCCGGCAGCTCACCGCGGGAGCTGGGGTGTCCAGCGGCTTCCGGACGGCCCCGCCCTCGGAGTTCCTGGTCTTCGAACCGCACCAGCCCGAGCTGTGCGGGTTCGTCCCCACCGTCTTCGTCGACATCACCGATGTGATGCTGGCCAAGCAGGAGGCGATGGCGTCGATGGGCGCCCAGGGCTACCTGCGCGAGTACTACACGCAGCGGGCTGATCAGCGTGGCAACCACGCCCGCCGGGTGACCGGTGACGCCACCATTCGACAGGCCGAGGCGTTCCAACGATTGATCCCGAACGTGGTGGGGGCACTGTGAGCGAGCTTCGCGACGTGGCGGTCGTCGGGCCGGGCGTGATCGAGACGTTGACCGC
Source organism: Micromonospora arborensis (assembly GCF_003205615.1). Lineage (GTDB taxonomy): Bacteria > Actinomycetota > Actinomycetes > Mycobacteriales > Micromonosporaceae > Micromonospora > Micromonospora arborensis. The sequence goes on from NZ_PYBV01000005.1 coordinate 156,218, forward strand.
CGGCGGGGTGGCGACCGTCTACGAGGCTGCTGGCCGGCGTGGCCTGCTCGACGTCGACCTTGTCCAGGTCGTTCCGGGCAGCCGGGTCGCCGGTGTGGCCCGGACCGTCCGCTGCGGTCAGGACGACAACCGGGCCGTGCACGAGGCGATGACGTTGGTCCGCCCCGGCGACGTGCTCGTGCTCACCATGCCCGAGCCCGCCCCGGTCGCCCTGGTCGGTGAGCTGCTGGTCACCCAGGCCAAGGTCGCGGGCGCGGCTGGCCTGCTGGTGGACGCGGCGGTGCGCGACGTGGACGAGCTCCGAGAACTCGGGCTGCCGATCTGGGCCCGGTGGCGCCGGGTACGAGGCGCGACCAAGCGCGAGCGGGGCTCGCTCGATGTCGCGGTCCGGGTGGGTGGGGCGACCGTCAACCCGGGGGACGTGGTGGTGCTCGACGCCGACGGTGCCGTGGTCGTGGCGCGGGGGAGTGCGGCCGAGGTGGCCGCCGCGACGCGGAGTCGGATCGAGAAGGAGACCCGGCTGCGGGCCCGGCTGGATGCCGGTGAGTTCAGCTACGACCTGCACGGGTTGCGGGCGCAGGACGAGGCCGCCGGCTGAGCAGGAGTCGCCGATCCGCAGCAGAGCTATCCCTCTGGATGGAGGAGCAGTTCGGCGATCTCCTGTACCCGTTTCACCAGGATGCCGTTGTGCTGTTCCACTGACAGCTGGCTGGCAGGAGCGGCTCTACGCCTCGGAGGCCCAGCTGAGCCACTCGGGATCGTGACCCCACCCGTTGCGTTCGTAGAAGGGCACCGCCCGGGTGCTGGAGTGCACCGTCACGTGCTCCAACTCCAGGCGGCGGGCCTCGTCCAGCACGGCCGACATCAGCAGCGCGCCGACCCGGCGGTCGCGCAGCTCGGGGACGACGAAGACGGACTGCACGTCGCCGCCGCGCCGGGCGTACTTGTTCGCGGTGGGCACCCGGTCGAGCACGGCCAGCCAGGCCATCCCGACCACCTCGCCGGCGGCCTCGGCCACGAATGCCCGGTGCTCGGGGTGGCCGCGCATCCAGTCGCCGAGCGTCGAGACGAACTCGTCCAGGTTGTCGCCCTGGTAGCCGCGCTCCTGGATGGCCCGTCGCCAGCGCAGCCCGGCCAGGGCGGGCGCATCCGCGTCGGAGGCCCGGCGCACTGTCACCTCGGCATCGATCACGCGATGATCATAAAACGGCCCGTATTCTGCCAAGGCCGCGCCCATTCTCAATCGAGGCTACCGCGGCTAGATGGGCAGAACCGGCCGCCGTTTTACGACAAACCTCCCCGGGCCGGTCCCCTATGTGGGCAGGATGAGATGGATTCGGCCAGCGACACGGTGAGCGGGGGTCGGCCGTGAACGACGGATTGGTGACCAGGCGAAGCGCCCACGATGTCGGAGAGACAGTCTCTGTGCTGCGGGCTGAGGCGGAGCGCGTGGGTGCTGCGGTGGCGGCGGTGGTCGATCATGCGGCGGCCGCTCGCAGGGCCGGCCTGAGCATGCCCGACACGCAGGTCATCATCTTCGGCAACCCGCAGGGCCCGAATCCTGCGTTGGCATAAGGGCGAACGCCACTCTATGGTGGGGTGCATGCCGCCGGTGACTTTCTGTTCGCCTGCCGTCACCGAGGTGGCGGCACCCGGTGCTGTCCGGGTGGCGACGGCGGCACGCCTGATGGCCGGGATGCGGGTGGCGGTTGTTTGCGGGCCGTGGCCCGCGTCCACGCACAGGCTGTCGAGCCCGGCGCGGAGCAGCCGAGGCCCACCGGCGGAGTCGTTGCATCTCAGGACGACCGCCAGGGCGAAGCTATTTGAGCTTCGGCCCTTTTTCTTTTTCACACCCCTTTTTGAGAGGTAAGCCATGAGCCTCGATCATCGAGTTGTCGACCAGGGTTGGTTGGCCGATCTGCGCGCGTCCCTGGCGGACGATTTCGCCACACAGACGGCTCGGTTGCGGGAATTGACCGAGCTCAACGCGGACACCGGCGACCCCGGCGAGGCCCACAACCAGGCCGCGCTGCTGGTGGCCACCCGCCGCAACATCGAGCAGATCACCGGTGCGCTGAGCCGGATCAGCGACGGCACCTACGGTGCCTGCGAGAAGTGCCGGCAGAGCATCCCGGCCGAGCGGCTGGAGGCTCTCCCGCATGCGCGCTTCTGCGTGCCGTGCCAGGAGAAGCACAACAGGTGACGGCCCAGGTGGCTGCCGTGTCAGCGGCGCGGCAGCCACCCGGCGTCTCGTCACGTCCAGCATGTCCAGCGCGCCCGGCGAGGGCCACGCCCTTCGGACCGGGCTTCACACCGCGGGCCTGACGGTGGCGTGGCGGCACGGATATCGGAGGCATCCCCTTCGGAACACGTTTGCTGCCCGCCGCTCTCGAAAAACATACGACAGCCAGCGAAGACAGCCCTCCGGGCGTCTGGCGTAGAGTCGCCGGCGTGCTGCGGCGGTGGACTTTGGCGATCCTGATGACGGTGTGCGGTGTGCTGGTGGCGGTGTCGCAACTGACCGACGGTCTGCCCGTCGTCGGTGGCGTCGAGTTGCTGATCTTCTTGGTGCTGGCGCTGCTGCTGTCGCCGTGGGCCTTCCCCCGCTCGGTCAACGCCGCCGAAGCGCAGCGGGCCAGCGTGGCGGACGGCCGACCGATCGTGTACTGGCGCCCTGGTTGTCGGTACTGCCTCCAACTCCGGTTCTCCCTTGGCCGGCTCGCCCGGCGGGCGCACTGGGTGGACATCTGGCACGACCCGGCGGGTGCTGCCGCCGTCCGGTCGGTAGCCGGCGGCAACGAGACGGTGCCCACCGTCGTGCTCGCCGGTCAGGCCGTCGTGAACCCCGATCGGGCCTGGTTTCGCGAGCAGCTCCGCTCGTCCTGAGCACCCGTCGCTGCCCAGGCGGGCTACTGCGGGCCCGAGGGTTCGCGGTGAACCCGGCTGAGGGTCTCGCGACTGTCGTGCGTCAGGAAGCTGGTCGCCGTCCGACGGACGTCGTCCGGGTTCTCCACCCACACGGCCAACGTGCGGCGGTGGCGGGCGCGTACCAAATGGTGCAGCACCAGCAGGGGAACCACGCCGACCGGGTACCAGGCCAGGTCGACGGGGTCGAACTGCACACCCAGCGCCAGCCTCGCGGCCACGCTCCACGCCGACAGTTCGGCCGGCACACCGGTCAGCTGCGTGAGCTCCACTATCCAGCAGAAGGCGGTGGCGACGGCCCCGGCTGGCAGCGGTGCCGTTCGCGGCCACAGGAACAGCACCGCGGCCCAGACCATCGACGCGTACAGCGCGGTGCCCGAGTATTGCCGCAGCGCACCGTCGTCGACGGCGCGGATCAGCAGCGCGAGGCCGAGGAACAGCAGCGCGGCCACCGGCATGAGCAGCCGCACCGTACGGGCCGTGATCGGCATTCGCGCGATGGTGGTCACCGCAACAAGGTACGTGGGGAGGGGCTCAGGAGGTCTTACCGGCGCGGCGCGCATTTCCGGCTGGAACTCGAGTATCTGGTCATGACCGCCACGCCAGGGTCAGCCACCCCAAGTGGGAGAACGGCAGCTCGTTAACGGGATCCGGTGGTGGATCCGGGTCGGGTCTCCATGGCGTGACGTGCCTGCCGGGTACGGACGGAGTCGGCGTGTCACCTCGCTGGGCGGCGGATGTGGCAATGAGCGGTATGACTCGCAGGTATAAATATTCACCTGAGTCATAACGCTGCTCGGGGTGTCCGCTCCCACCGCGTCCTGGGCCGCCGAGACCCCTCGTCCGCGCGGCGAACCTGGACTTCGTCTCACCCCGGATCCGGTACCGCAGGAGCGCGCCTGCCGAGTAGAGCTGCGCGCAGCCAGGCCCCGCTCGCCTTCTGATCGGCGAGCGGGGCTGACCGGTGGTGGTTGGTCGCCGAAAGCGCTCTGGACGACCTGCTCAGTGGCCGATGTTGACCTGTGCCCGGTGCTGATCGCCCTTCTCGATGAGGTCGACGAACCCGAGCGCGTAGTCCGCGGCGGAGATCCCCCCGCCGTCCTCGGGCTGAACCGCGACGTCGTCGCCGAGTCGATAACGGCCGAGTCGTTCGCCGGGCATGCGTGCGCCGAACCTGAGCGCCGGGCTCACAAAGACCCAGTCGAGTGTCGGCGGCGTGGCCGGGAGGTCTTCGATGATGAGCGCCGCCCCGGCACGGATCTCGTCGTGGAGTTCTGCGGGGATGTGGCTGAGGTCGGTGACGAAGCGATCTGCCCCGGGCGCGGGGCGCAGCGACGAGTAGCCGCCGACGACGAACAGCGGTACGCCGGCGACATCGGCCAGACGCGCGACGGTGCGATAGACGTCGCGGAAGGCCCCGGCCAGCGAGCCGCGTGGGGCGAGTGCGGCGACTACGACGTCCGCGTCGGCGATGGGTGCCGAGAGCGTCGCTTCGTCGGTGGCGTCGCCTTGGATATAGGTCACGTTCGGGATCGGCGCCTTGGGGAGCGAGCGGCTCAGTGCGGTGACCCGGTGACCGCGAGCAGCGGCCTCCGCGACGATGGCCGAACCGGCATAGCCGGTGCCGCCGATGACGGTGATGCGAGACACGAGGTGCCCTTCCACGGTACGGGTGGCGTCGGTCGACGCGCCGTGATTACCGTAGGAGCCCAGCTCTCCATCGGGAAGTAGGCACTTTGTGGTAACCACCGAGGCCGAATCGGTGCTCCGCGGCAGCCCCTACCGCGCGGACTGCCCGACTCGTCACATCCTGGATCGCATCGGCGACCGTTGGACGGTGCTCATCGTGGGCGCCCTCTGGGACGGCAGCGCCCGCTTCTCGGAGTTGCGCCGGCGCGTTGAGGGCGTCTCGCAGAAGATGCTCACGCAGACCCTTCGCGGCCTCGAACGCGATGGACTCGTGCGCCGCACCGTCTACCCGGAAGTCCCGGTCCGCGTCGAGTACACGCTCACCGAGGCGGGCCGCACCCTGCGTGAGCCGCTGCGTGCCCTGCAGGAGTGGTCGATCGCGCACCTCGGCGACGTGTCAGCGTCGCAGGAAGCCTACGACCGCGCGAATCGGCCACCTCCTGACGCGACGGATCGCGACAACTGAGGGTGCGGTTCGCGGCGACCCGCCCGCTCGGAAGCCCACGACACCGCGGACCGCCTCTTCAAGGCTCCTGATCAGTACGGGTAGCCGGGAATGTTGAGCCGCACGCTGTACAGGCCGGAGTCGTTCCGCGGGCCCGAGGTGATGTAGAGGGTCTGCCGGTCCGGGCCGCCGAACGCCACGTTTGTCGTACCGGAGGTGCCGGGCCGGATCGTGCCGAGCTGGGTGCCCGCGGGGGAGTAGACGTGAACCAGACCGTCCGAGCCCGACGCCCAGTACACGTTGCCGGCGCAGTCGATCGTGACGCCGTCCGGACCGCCGACGTAGTTCACGAACACGCTGCGCGCACCGGTGCTGCCGTCGGGCTGGATGGCGTACTTGTAAATCTTGTTCTCGGAGTAGGCGCCCACGTACAGCGCGGTCCCGTCCGGCGAGAGCGCGATGCCGTTGGGTTGGCGCAGCCGGTCGTCCACCAGCGACACCTGGCCGCCGGAGACGCGGAAGACGCTGGTACGCCCGTTCATCTGGTCCGAGCGGTTGCCCCGCTGGAAGTTGGGGTCGGTGAAGTAGGCGACGCCGTCCGAGCGGACCGCGACGTCGTTGGGCGAGTTGAACGCCCGGCCCTGGTAGTTGGCCGCGACGGTGCTGCGGGACCTGTCGCTCAGCCGGTACGCGGAGACGTTTCGCTGGTCGTGGGTGGCCGCGATGATCTGCTGGGCGTCGGCGCTGAGCGCCAGGCCGTTGCTGCCGGCGTTGGCGATGAACGTGTCGAAGGTCGCCGGTGGGGTGAACCGGCGGATCGTGGACGGTTGGACGTTGTACGGCCCGGAGCCGGCGGCCATGTCGGACATCAGCAGGTAGCCGCCGTCAGCGACCCAGACCGGCCCTTCGAGGAACGAGAAGCCACTCTGGATCTTCGTGGCTTGCAGGGAACTGCTCGGCAGCGGTGGGCCGTATCCGGTCCCGGTCGGGCAGACGCCGGGCGGCGTGCCGGGCGGGCCGGCGAGCGCAGCGTGAGCGTTAACATCGGTGACGCGCTGGTTTTCTGCGGGCGCGGCGGCGGCACCGGTGGGGACGGTTGCGGTGCTGAGCGCGAGGCACAGACCGGCCAGTGCGGCGGTGGTTGGACGCCAGGTCATCGGATGCTCCAATCGGCGTCGGCGCTCGCCAAGGCCGGCGGTCGACGCGTCGTGCGTGGTCACGGCGGCCGGCACGACGTTGGGTGCGGACCGTCGATGCGGGTATAAGGCAGCCTAATGTCGATAACCAGCGGAACGCACCGGTTCCACCTCGATAATTTCGCCACGTATCGACGCGATACATAAAGACCCTGGTCAATGCGCTGACATCAAGAAAAATAGACCTGCCAGACCTCCTGCAGGCGATGGGGGTCGACGTCGGCGACGAGGACGGTGCCCGACGGGCGCTCAATTCGCCACCTGGAGGACGAGCTTGCCGGTGGTAGTTCCGGACTCGATGCGGCGGTGGGCGTCGGCGGCCCGGTCGAGGGGGAGCGTCTCCACGCGTACGCGTAGGTCGCCCTTCGCCGCGGCGGCGACCGCGCGGCGCAGCGCCCGGCCGGCTTCGTCAGGGTACGCGGCGGCGAAGGCGGCGAGGTTGAAGCCGGAGACCGTCTTGTTGGTGAACCAGAGTTCGTTCGCGGGGATCCCGACGTCGTCGCTGCCGGAGGCGTTGCCCATGACGACCAGGCGTCCCATCGGCGCCAGTCGGTCCAGGCTGGCCCGGCGGGTAGCGCCGCCGACCATGTCGACCACGATGTCGAACTCGCCGACATCGGTGAGCCGGTCGCGGGGGACCACCTCGTCGTAGCCGAAGCCCATCGCCGTTTCGATCTTGGCGGTGCTGCCGACGGTGCCCACCACCCGGCCTGCGCCCAGCAGCCGCGCGACCTGACCGAGTTGGCTGCCCACGCCGCCGGCGGCGGCATGCACCAGCACCCGCTCGCCGGGCGCGATGCGGGCGACGCGGTCGAGCACGAGGAAGGCGGTGGTGCTGTTGGACGGCAGGGCCGCCGCGACGTCAAGCCCGGAACGAAAGCCGTCCAGTGGGGCGACCAGGGCGGCGGCGGTCACGGCCACCTCGGCGTAGCCGCCGCTGTTGACGATCGTGAGCGCCGCGACCGGCTGGCCCACCGTCACGCTGTCCACGCCCGCGCCGACGGCCCGAATCCGCCCGGCGACCTCGATGCCGGGTACGAACGGCAGTGGCACGTCGACCACGCCGCGCCGGTAGAGGACCTCGGCGAAGTTGGCGCCCGCGTACGCCACGTCGATGCTCACCTCGCCCGGCCCTGGCTCGGGAACCGTCATCTCGTCGCGGCGAAGCACGTCGGCCGCACCGAAGCTGGGGATCGTCACTGCCGTCATCTGCATGGTGTCGTTGTTCATGACGACCATCCTGGGTGGCTGGCGCGGCGCCAGGCAGTGTCGGCTTATCCGGGGTGTGCCACCACCAGGCTGCGCTCGCGCATGAGCCGTGCCAGCCGCTCCTCAGTGCCGCTGCCTGGACGCGGATTGTGCAGGATCAGGTGGCTTCCGGGGTGTTCGGGCAGCGGCAGCAGCGTGGCGTCGAACAGGAGCGTGCCGGCCTCGGGGTGGTCGACCGCCTTGACCGCGCTGGTGTGCTCGGCGACGTCGTGGCGTGCCCACAACTCGGCGAACTCCGGGCTGACCGTGGCCAGGTCGGCGGCGACGCGTGCGAACTCCGGATCGTCCGGGTAGCGCGCGGCGTCGGCGCGGAAGCCGGCGGCTACGGCGGGTGCCGTCTCGGTCCAGTGCCGGTGCGCCACCCGGTAGCGGTTGTTGGTGAAGAAGGAGACCAGGCAGTTGTGGTCGGTCTCGCCGTAGCCGAACACCGCCCGAGCCGCGTCGTTCACCGCCGTGAAGTTCCAGTGCCGGTCGCGGACGTAGGCCGGGCGAGGCGACCAGGCGCTGAGCAGCCGTTGCAGCTCGGGCGACGCGGGCACCGCCGGGGCGGGTGGCGTCTCGGGCGGATTGAGGCCAGCCAGACGGTAGAGGTGCGCGCGCTCGACTGCCTCCAGCCGCAGCGTGCGCCCGATCGCGTCGAGGACGTCCTCGGACACGTTGATGTCGCGGCCCTGTTCCAGCCAGGTGTACCAGGACACCCCGACGCCGGCCAGCACGGCGACCTCCTCCCGGCGCAACCCCGGTGTGCGCCGCCGGCCGCCGCCGGGCATGCCGACGTCAGCGGGCGAAACCCGCTCTCGGCGACTGCGCAGGAAGTCGCGCAGTTCGGCGCGGCGGTGGTCGGCGGTCGCGGAGGCACTGGCCATGGCCGCAATCCTACGGACCGCCAAGTGCCTGGCCAGGGGTGGTGCCCGTCGCGGACGGGGGCCTTCCGAACGTCAGATCAGGGCCGCGGCGAGAGCACGGAACGACTCGGCGGGGAAGGTCGTGGCGTCGCCACCGTTGAGTACCTGGATAGCCACCTCGTCCGCGCCGGCCTGATAGTGCTGCTCCAGCCCGGCGGCGACCTTCTCGACCGTGCCCCAGGGGATCAGGGCGTCGACGAGGCGGTCGCTGCCGCCCCCGGCGAAGTCCTCGTCGGTCCAACCGAACCGCCGCAGGTTGTTGGTGTAGTTCGGCAGTGCGAGGTATCCGCTCGCGTACTGCCGCGCGGTGGCGCGCGCCGTGGTGGCGTCCGCGTCGAGGACCACCGCCACCTCGGGAGCGAGCAGCCGGTCCGGCCCGATCGCCGCCCGGGCCTCGGCGGTGTGCTCGGCTGGGACGAAGTACGGGTGCGCCCCGGCCGAACGGTCGCGGGAGAGCTCTAGCATCCGTGGGCCGAGCGCGGCCAGGATCCGCCGCTCGGGCGGAAGGCCCGCCGCGTCGAGACCGTCCAGATAATCCACCATCTTCGAGTACGGCTTGCGGTAGTCGGTGCCGCTGCCCTCCAGCAGCACCGCGTGGCTGGCGCCGAGACCGAGCAGGAACCGGCCGGGATGAGCCCGCTGCGCGTCCTGTGCGAACGCCGCCACCTCCGGGGGCGACGAGTGCCAGATGCTCACAATCCCCGACGCGACCCCGATGCGGCTGGTCCCGTCCAGGATCTCCCGGAAGCGTGGGGCGATGTTTTCCCCGAAACCGCCCGAGAACCAGAGCCGCGAGTAGCCAAGTTCCTCCAACTCGGTCGCGGCGTCGACGGCCGCGCCCCGGCTTTCTGTACGGAGGAAGAACGGTTGCCATACGCTGACGAGTCGTTGTGCCATACCGGAACAATACGACCAAAACGGCTCCGGTACGAGCGCTGCTGGTCCGCTACGTCCTTCGCGGCCGTTTCACAGCAGCCGTTTCAGGGCGAGAGACAGACCAACGCCCCGGGCGTGGACGAGGAGCCGCCTGCCGGGCTCGCGATCACCCCACGTCTTCGTGCCGCGACCGTGCGTGCCGTGCTCGGCGTACGTCTTCTCGAAGTCGAACGACTTCAACTGGAAGTCATCGATATCGCGGACGGAATGGGAGTGCTTGACGAAGGCCCTGGTCACGCCTCGCTCAACGTTCATGACCTCCTCCTCGTAGAGGACGACGTGCTTGAGAGCACCGTCCGGCAGGAGGAGGAAGGTGTGCTGTTCGTGGGTGATCTCCTGGAGCGTGCCGCCGCGCTGCCGGGTGTTCCGTTCGATGTGGTAGTTGCGGTGGTCGAGTGCCCAGTGGCGGCCGGCGACGTCGATCCGCCTCGTGACCGGCTGATTCTGGGATGTCAGCTCCCTACGCGTGAACAGCCCGAACGGGCCGTACTTGCGCACACGCTCCTTTTCGACGGTCTGGTACTCCGTCGTGGTGTAGCTGATGGGGCCTTCCGGTGGCTTGCGCGTATCCCGCGCCACGCGCTTGGCGTAGGCGCGCAGTCGGGGCCAGTCCGCCACGCTCGCCTCGTACGCCCGCCGGTCCGGCATGATGCCCCCTCCAGTGTTGGAAGCAGCTAACCAAGCGAGCCCGGCGAGCGGAGCCCCTCCATCAGCTCCAACTTCTGACTGTGCTGACCGGGCAGAACGGCCTTATATTCACACCTGTCGACGATCGGTCAGCTCAGGGCAGCCAACGTCACCATCCCGGTCTGATCCACAATCTCGTTCAACCGAACCTCGGGCAGGTGGTGAGGTCCGCCGGTACCGGCCCGCGAGGGGAACCTGTACCGGCGGACCAGATGCTCCACCGGCCAGACGAGCGCCTACTTCGTGCGGATCGTGATCGTCGCCTTACGGTAGTTGTCGCGCCTGTCGTTCTTCGTCGGGTCGTAGTTCTGCTCGATGTTGCCCGCCGCGTCGACCGAGAACCAGTGGAACGTCGTCGTCTCGGTCACGTGGAACACCTCGCCCGGCTCCCGGAACTCGGTCGCCTCGTAACGCGGCGACTGGAGGGTGGGCCGGCTGCCGTCGGTCGTGTAGTAGATGGTGGCCGGCTCGTTCGTCTCGAAGCGCACGTCGACGGGCTGGGAGTATTTCCCGCCGCCGGGAACGAGCTTGGACGTCGGGTCCTTCTTGTCCTTGCCCCAGTCCGCCGCGACCCGGAACATCTCCATGATTCCGTTGGCGTACTCCATCGTCTCGGCGTGTCCGCTGACGAGGTTCGGATCGCCCTCCCACACCGGTTGGAACGAGCCGCCCTGCCAGTCGCCGGTGGCCGGGTTGTAGACCGAGCCGCCGACCTCCCAGCCGAACGCGTAGATCCCATAGGTGTGGTACAGGTCCTCGCGCACGTTACCGGCGGAGGAGTAGAGGACGTCCGAGGAGCCGCCGACGTTCTCCGGCGTGACGACGGTTTCCCGGTGCGCCTTGACCTGCGACAGGATCCTGCCGGCCGACTGCCAGTAGAACGCCTCGTCGCCCAGCGGCGGGCGCGGCGTGGTGATCCGCCCGTCCGCGATGTAGGCGCCGGGCTGCCAGAACAGCTGGCCGCCGTTGGAGTGCACCGACATCATGAACTTGATGTTCGAGTACTTCTCGACCAGCCAGATGATGTTCTTCGACTCCGGCTCGGACAGCTCTTCCGGCCCCTGGTAGGTGTCGCTGACGCAGCTGGTCGACGCACCCGAGTAGCCGTCGTGACCCGACCCGACCCGGTAGTTCCGGTTCAGGTCGACACCCCAGGAGTTACGCCGGGCCGGATCGGCGTTCTCATCCGGGCAGTGGTTCGTCATGTTCCGGCGCTGTGAGGCGAAGTTGTAGAAGCTGTAGTTCGCCCCGTCGGGGTTGTTGGACAGGATGAAGAAGACGTCGGTGCCCTCGACGATCTTCTTGGTCTCCTTGTCCGTCTTGTAGTTGTGCACCAGACGCTCGGCCGACTCCAGTGAGGTCGTCGCGGGCACCCACTCGCGGGCGTGGTCCTGCGCCTGGATCAGCACGCCGGGGTTCCTGCCGTCGCGGTGCTTGCCGATCCGCAGGACGGGGATCGTGACCGGCCCGCGCGGCACCTCGCCCTCCGGTGCGCCGACGCGCTTCTGGTCGAGGAAGTCGGTGAGCGCGACCGGGCCGGACGTCGGCGCGACGATGCCGGTGCCCGCGTTGGTCCGGTACGGGTGCGCCCGGTCGATGAGGCCCTGGGACTGGGCCTCCAGCGCCGCCGCCACCTCGGTCGCCGTACTCGCGACCCCGGCGGAGGCGTCCTTCGCGAGGAGGACGCGGATCGCCTTGCCCGCCACCTCGACGCTCAGCGGAAGGTTCGCCTCCGGCCGCTGCACGAACTCGACGGTGATGTCGTTGCCACCCTCGTGGCCCCACGCCGCCGAGCTGACGACGACCGCGGACGGCCCGGTGCCGCCGATGGTGGCCTGCGCCTTGCGCTGGTAGCCGTTCGTCTGGTTCGGCAGGTAGACGATCTCAGCGATGTCCGGGTACTGCCGGGCGATCTCCTTGGCGCGGCTGTAGAGCTGCTGCGGGTTCCGGTAGCCGTCGACGAAGTCCGACTTGTAGCCCCGATTCTCCGTCAGCGGCGGCGGCGCGTCCTCAAGCCAGTCGGAGACGTCACCGGTGGCGACGCCGCCGGTCGAACTCGTGACCCGGATCTGGTTTGGGCGGGCGTCGAGTTTGAACAGGTTCCGGTGGAACATGTACTGCCCGGAGTCGACGAACCGGCTCATCGTCCGGGCGAAACCGAACGGCGTGCGCCGGCCCGAGTCGTTCTCGAGCTGCATCGTGACGATCGGGTCCGCCTGCTGCCCTTCGGTGGTCCGCGCCTCGACGTAGAGGAAACCCTGGCCCTTCGTGGTGAACCAGTCGGCGCGGACGACCCGTACCGTCGCCTCGTGGCTGTGTGGCTGGTCAGCCTGCGTACGGAAGGCCTGGATGCCGCCGTCGGCCTCCTCACTCCAGGCGAAACCCTCGTTGTCGCCGAGGATTGTGACGCCCATCGCCTGGAGTTCGGCGGTCTGCGCGGCGGTCACCACCGCCTCGCCCTCGATGCCGTTGGGCACGCGCCGAAGGCCGTGTTCGAGGTCGAAGCCGGCGGCGGCGACCTTGTCCAGCATGTCGGCGCCGGTCAGTTGGATGCGTACGAGGCGTACCGATTCCTGGGTCTCGAGTGGGGAACGCCCAGACTCCGCCGCGGCGGTGGACGCCGAGGGATCCGCGCCTACGGGCGCGGGCACGGTGAGGACGCTCGCCACCAGGGCGGGCAGCGTGAGAAGCGCGATGCGCAGTCGTCTGCGGTGCATGCTTCCCTCCTTCTTTTGCGGCCTGTGGTTGATGCCGTGGCCGGCCCACGAGCGGACCGGACCGCTCCAAACGGACGGACATGCGGAGATCGCCCACGGTGAGCCGGGTAACGACGGCGGTCGTCGTCGTCGCCAGGCACGTGCGGGCTGTGAGCGAGCTCGAAGCGGTGAGTGTATGCGAATTCATCGCATCGACAGACCGCGTGGGCTCGATCTTGAGCATTGCCTGAGTTAGTCGTTCAGCCTCGGCTACCGAGGGTCAGACAGGTCCGGTGTGGTCAGTGCGTGAGGACCAACTGTCCGAGTTCCTGGGTGCATCGGGTGAGCGCGACGTAGAGGCCGTTCCAGCCGCGCGGTTCGGCGGCGATGCCCTGGGCGTCGATGAGCAGCGTCGCGTCCCACTCCAGTCCCTTGGACTGAGTCGCGGTGAGCACCGGTACATCGTCCAGCACGGGTAGGAGTTCGGCGATGCGGTCGGCGGGGGCGATGACGCCGACCATGCCGCCTTGCCACCGTTGCCGCAGTTGTCGTAGGGCTCGGGCGGCGGTGTCGGCAAGCTCGGCGGGCGTGACCGTGAGCGTCCACGGGGCGATGCCGGCGGAGCGTACCGCCCGTGGCGGCGCGTTGTGGCTGCCAGCGTTTCTCAAGACCGGCTCGGTGAGGTCCATGACCTCACGCGGGGTCCGGTAGCAGATGGTCAGCTCCGCGGCGGTCCAGCGGTCTCCGAAAACAGCCTGCACCGCCTGTCCCCACGTGGTGTGCCGGTGCGCTGCCTCGGCCTGGTCGATGTCACCGACGGCGGTGATGGAGCGACTGGGACAGCGCCGCAGGACCATCTGCCACTGCATCTCGGACAGCTCCTGCGCCTCGTCGACGACGATGTGGCCGTACACCCACCCGCGTTGCCGGCGAGCGTGGTCGGCGACGAACTCGCCCTGTGGTTGCGGGGCTTCGCCCTCGCCCAGCAGGTCGGCGAGGGCGTCGAGCAGGGGGATGTCACTCGATGCCCACGGGGCGGGCTCGGCCGAGACGGCGGTGATCTCCTCCGGGGAGAGCCGCGGGGCGAACCGGGCCAGCAGGGTGCGGTCGGCCAGGAACTCACGCAGCAGGGTTTCGGCATCGAGGGTGGGCCACCATGCCTCGATGAACCGGGCGATGGTGGCGTTCTCGGCGATGCGCGAACGAAGATCGGAGATCTCGTCCTCGGAGAACAGCCCGTCGACGTCACTGCCGGACGAGGCGCTGCCGAAGTGGTGGTCGTTCTGCATGCCCTTGTCGACGCGGGCGAGGATGTCCTCGAAGCCCTCCTCCATCTCGTCCATCAGCGCCCTGCGCTGCTCGACGACGGCTTCGGCAAGGAGGTGGTGCAGTTGCTCGGCGAACGCCGTACGGGCGTGCTGGTAGGGGCGTGCCTGCACCGCCGAGGCGAGCGCCTGGGTCACCGTTGCCGCGGGAATGACGTGGAACTCGCCCTCCCAGCGCAGCTTCAGGTCACGGGGCCGGGGGAGCAGTGACGTGACGTAGTTTTCCAGCGCGGGTTGCCAGAGGGCGCGGCCCTTGATCTCGGCGACGAACCGGCTCTCGTCGCGGCCCACCCGAACATTGGCCAGCAGAGTGTCACAGGTTGCCGAGACGACGGCGGTCTCACCGAGCGCGGGCAGCACCTGGGCGATGTACTCAAGGAACCGTGGCGAGGGGCCGAGGACCAGGACTGCCTGGTCGGCCATCGTTCGGTGGGTGAACAGCAGGTAGGCGACGCGGTGCAGCGCGACCACGGTCTTGCCGGTGCCGGGACCACCCTGGACGATCAGCGGGCCGGTCGCCTCGGCGCGAATGATGTCATCCTGTTCGCGTTGCAGGGTGGAGATCGCCGTCGACATGTGGCCGGTGCGCCGCTGGTCGAGGGCGGCCAGGAGGGCGCCCTCACCGACGAGTTCCGTCGTCATGGTCCCGTCCAGCGGCTCGTCGTCCACACCGACGACGGTCGATCCCGTCGTGCGGATGTGCCGGCGCCGTGCCTGACCCTGCGGGTCGACAGCCGTCGCGGTGTAGAACGGCCGGGCCGCGGGAGCGCGCCAGTCCACCAGCAGTGGCTCGTCGTCCTCGCCGTCGTCGCGGAGACCGACACGGCCCACGTGTCGCACGGTGCCGTCGAGGCCGTCGAGGCGGCCGAAGACCAGCCCTTCGGATGCTCGCCGCAGCTCCTCGTACTGCTGGCGGATCATGCGTTGCCGGGCCTGTTCCACCGCGTCCAGCGCCTCGGCGGAAAGCTCGGCCCGCAGATGGTCGGCCAGTCTGTCCCGCCGGGCCGTGGCCACGTCGAGAAACTCCTGTTCCTCGGCGACCGCGGATCGACGCGGGTCAGCAGTGCCGTTGTCCAGAGCAGAATTGCGGCGCATTCGCAAATCCTTGTATTCGTGCTTTCCCTCGGCCCGGACGAGCCGCAGTGTAATACGGCGGCAAGCATAGAGTTGGTTCTCCTCGTCGGCCAGGAGTTCAGTCGGCAGAGATGCGAGTCTCAATACCCTTGCAGCTCTGGACAGATCGTGGCCTCACCCAATCGCGAATCCTTATCGACCGGGTGTTCCGGAGGCCGCGATTGTCCGCCGACGATCGAGCGGGCGGGGCACCTGGCGGTTCAGCGAGGCAACGGGGGCAGCGCCGGGCTGTCGAGCCAGTCGGCGAACAGGCCGTCCAGGGGCTCGCGGGCGAAGCGCTGGGCGTGCGACCGGAACTGCTCGGTCGTCACGGTCGCGTGCCGGTGCTCGGCAACCCAGGCCCGCAGGAGCGCGAAGAACGACTCGTCGCCGATCCTCTTCCGCACGGCGTGCACCGTGAGGGCGCCACGCTTGTAGACCAGCGGGTCGAACATCCGGTCGACGCCGGGATCCGCGACGATGACGTCCGCCGGGCGAGCCGCGACCCACGCGTACCAGTGCGCGGCCAGAGCATCCGCCGGCCCCTCGCCGCAGACGCCGGACCACAGCCACTCGGCGTACGTGGCGAAGCCCTCGTTGAGCCAGATGTGCCGCCAGTCCGCCACCGTGAGGCTGTTGCCGAACCACTGGTGGGCCAACTCGTGCACGACAAGCCGCTCGTGCGTGCGCCGCCCGTCGACGTGGTTCCTCCCGAAGACGGCCATGCCCTGCGCCTCGACCGGATCGTCGAGTTCGTCGTCGGCGACCACCACGACGTACTCCCGGAACGGGTACGGCCCGAAGAGCCGCTGCAGCGCCGACATGATCTCGCCGTGCCGACCGAAGTCGTGGGCGACGTTCCGGCGCAGCGCGGGCGGGAGCGCGACACGCTGCACCACGCCACCAACGGCCAGGTCCACCACCTCGTAGCGTCCGATCTGGACACTCATCAGGTACGGCGAGGTTGGCTCGCGCCGCTCGTACACCCAGGTCGTGCTGCCCGCGCCACGCCGCCGGAGAACGGGATCACCGGTCACCAGGACGGCGTACGGGGAGGACGTCGTGACCGCCACCCGGAAGGTGGCCTTGGCGCCGGGCTGGTCGTCGCACGGGAACCACGACGGTGACCCGTTCGGCTGGCTGGCCACGAGCACCCCGTCGGTCAACTCCTCCCAGCCGAGGTTGCCCCAACGGCCGGCGATGGGCACCGGCTTGCCCGCGTACCGGATATTCACCCGAAAGGTGTCCCCGACGCCGATCGGCCGCTCGGGCTTGATCTGCAGCTTGTCCGGCCGGTGGAGGTATTTCGCCGGGCGCCCGTCCACCCGGACGTCCTGGACGCGGAACTGGCCGAGGTCGAGAGTGAACCGCGACAGCGGCTGTCCGGCCACCGCGATGATGTCCGCCCGGCCGGCCAGCCGGTTCGACACGACCCGGTAGTCGAGGTCGAGGTCGTAGTGCAGCACCCGGTAGCCGCCGTTGCCGTGCTCCGGAAGGTACGAGTCGTCCGAGCGGTCGGCGCCGGGGGTGGCACCGCGCGACACCGATTCCTTCGGAGTCATGCCGGGACGCCCCCGCCAGTGGCGCCGCGCGAACGCTCCGGCGTGTGCCGCTCGGTGTCGGTGATCATGCCGGCCGCGAAGCCGACGTCGGCCAGGTCGCGATCGGGTTGCCCAGCCACCGGCTGTCGCACGGGACGGCGTCGCCCCGGGTCACCAGCGAACCGGGCCCGACGGTGGTCCGCGCACCGATGCTCGCGCCGGGCAGAACGATGCCGTGCGGCCCCAACGCTGCCCCCGCGCCGAACGTCACCTCGTCCATGCTCATTACCCGATCATGGAACAGGTGGGTCTGCACCACGCAACCGCGGTTCACCGTGGCGCCGTCACCGAGCCGCACCAGGTCGTACTCCGGCAGCCAGTACGTCTCCAGCCAGACGCCCCGGCCGATCTTCGCGCCGAGCGTGCGCAGCCACGCCGTGAGCAGCGGGGTGCCGGTCGCGAAGCGGACCAGCCACGGCGCGGCGAGGACCTCGACGAACGTGTCGGCGAGCTCGTTGCGCCACACGAAGGAGGTCCACAGCGCGCGTTCGGTGGCCCGGAACCGCCCCACCAGCAGCCACTTGGCAGCCGTCGCGATGGCGGCGGCGACGAGCGCCGCACCCAGCAGCACGGGCCCGGAGACGAGCGCGGCCACGCCCCACCCGGCGGTCCGCGACACGGACGCGAGCACAGCCAGGACGCCGACCGCCACGGCGGCGGTGAACATTACCGGGACGATCCGGCACAGCTCTATCGCGGCCCGGGCCAGCTTCAGCCGGACCGGCGGGTCGAAGGTACGGCTGGTGTCCGCGGCCTCCACGGTGCGGCGCAACGGCATCGGCGGCGCCCCGAGCCACGACGAGTCCTTCTTCGCCTTGCGCGGCGCGGACGACAGCACGCCGACAAGCCCACGCTTGGGCACCGACCTGCCGGGTGCCGCCATCCCGGAGTTGCCGAGGAACGCCTGCTTGCCGATGCGGGCCGGAGCGACGCGCAGCCACCCGTGGCTCAGCTCGTACGTGGCGACCATGGTGTCGTCGGCGAGGAAGGCCCCGTCGTCGACAGTGGTCATCGTGGGCAGCGCGAGCACCGTCGACGCCTCCACCCCGCGCCCCACCCGGGCGCCCAGCAGCCGCAACCACACCGGCGTGAAGAGGCTGGCGTAGAGCGGGAACAGCCCGACCCGGGCCATTCCCATCAGCCGCTCGGTCGTCCAGACCTGCCACGCCACCCGCCCCTGCACCGGGTGGTACCCGGCGCGCAGACCGATGCTGAGTGCCCGGACCGCCCCGAGCACCAGCAGCGCGTAGCCCACGACGTAGGTGACGGTCGCCACCGCGACGGCGGCCAGCACCGCGCCGACCGTCGGTCGGACGACGAGCGTCCAGCCGAGCAGGGCCAGCGCCGGCAGTGCGGCGACGACCGGCAGCAGCCCCAGCAACTGGGCGGTCATTCCATACGCGACGGGCCAGAGGCGTGCCCGCGTCCGCGATCGCGGCGGACGCTGGCTGGGCCACCCGGCCGAATCCTTGGCAGCGGCGGGTGCGGCCGGTGACCCGGCCCACCGTTGGTTCGCCGGTACGGCGCCGGCCACCGTCGAGCCCGCGGCGATGCGCGCACCCTTGCCGATTCGAGCGCCCGGCATCAGGGTGCTGCGGGATCCGACCCGGGCGCCGGCACCGACGCGTACCTTGCCGATGTGGACGACATCGCCGTCGACCCAGTGGCCGGCCAGGTCGACCTCCGGCTCGATCGCCGCGCCGCGGCCGAGCTTGAGCAGACCGGTGACCGGCGGCGCGGAGTGCAGGTCGACGTCGTCGCCGATCTGCGCGCCGAGCGCCCTGGCGTAGGTGATCATCCAGGATGCTCCGGCGACGCTGGTGGCGCCGGTCAGCTCGGCGAGCCGTTCGGCGGCCCACAGCCGCAGGTGCACGCTGCCCCCGCGCGGGTAGCTGCCGGGGCGTACCCGGCGCAGCAGCAGCCGCGCTCCTCCGGCGGCGAGGGCGATGCGGCCGAGCGGGCTGAACAGCGCCGCCCAGCCCAGCGCCACCCACCACCAGGACACCGTCGGCGCCCAGGGCGCCGGAGCGAACAGGGCGAGGACGTTGCCGAGGGCGGCCAGGACGGTCAACCAGCGGAGGCCGACCAGCGCGAGCATCGGCACCATCAGCAGGGCCTGGATCAGCCCGGTGCGCCGCGGCGTCGGCCGGACCTCGCGGCGAACCTCCGCCGTGCTGTCCAGCGCGTCGAGTACGGCCGCGAGCTGCGACAGTCTCGGGTGAAGGTAGATGTCGGCCACCGAGACCCGCGGGTGCCGGCGTCGGATCCACGCCACCAGTTGCGCCGCGTTCAGGCTGCCGCCGCCATGGTGGAAGAAGTCCGCATCAGCCTCGGTGGGACGTACGCCCAGCACATCGGCCCAGCCACCGGCGAGCCACTCCTCGGTCGCGGTCAGCTCGCCCGCCGTGTCGTCGGCGTCGGCCAGCGGCCAGGGCAACGCGGCCCGGTCCACCTTGCCGGACGTCCGGGTGGGCAGCGCGTCCACCACGGCCAGCAGCGGAACGAGCGCGGCCGGTAGTTGCTCACGGATCCGCAGCGCCGCCGTCGCGGTGTCGAACGCGACGCCGTCGTGCGGGACCACGTACCCCACGAGCAGTTGGTTACCCGCAGCGGTCCGTTGCACCGCGGCGGCGGCACCGGCGACTCCCGGCAGAGCCTGCAGCGCGGCGTCGATCTCACCCAGCTCGATCCGGCGTCCGCCGAGCTTGACCTGCTCGTCGCCGCGACCGACGAACACGAGCCCCTCCGGGTCCGCCCGGACGATGTCCCCGCTGCGGTAGGCCCGTTGCCAGCCGAGCGCCGGCAGCATCGCGAACTTCTCGGCGTCCTTGCCCGGGTCCAGGTAGCGGGCGAGTCCCACCCCACCGATCACCAGCTCGCCAGTCTCGCCCATCTCGACGGGAACGCCGGAGCCGTCGACCACCGCGAGCTCCCAGCCGGCCAGCGGCAACCCGATGCGTACCGGGCCATCGCCGGTCATTCGCGCCGCGCAGGCGACCACGGTCGCCTCCGTCGGCCCGTAGGTGTTCCAGACCTCGCGGCCCTCGACGGCCAGGCGCTGGGCGAGCTCCGGCGGGCAGGCCTCCCCGCCGAAGATCAGCAGCCGGACCTCCTCCAGTGCCTCGACCGGCCACAGCGCAGCGAGCGTCGGCACGGTCGACACCACGGAGATGCGCTGCTCGGCCAGCCACGGACCGAGGTCGACGCCGCTGCGGACGAGCGACCGCGCGGCCGGCACCAGACAGGCGCCGTGTCGCCACGCCAGCCACATCTCCTCGCAGGAGGCGTCGAATGCCACCGAGAGCCCGGCCAGGACCCGGTCCTGCGGGCCGATCGCCTCACTGGCCTCGTCGGCGAGGAACAACCGCGCCTCGGCGTCCACGAACGCCGCCGCCGCGCCGTGGCGGACCGCGACGCCCTTCGGGGTGCCCGTCGAGCCGGAGGTGAAGATGATCCAGGCGTCGTCGTCCGGGCCGGGCCGGCCGGTCCGGCTCCCAGGGGTACGCCGCAGCGACACCGTCAGCTGGTCACCGAGGACCGCGGCGACGCCCGCCTCGGCGAAGACGAGTTCGGCGCGTTCCTCGGGATCGTCCGCGTCGACCGGAACGTAGGCCGCGCCCGCCGCGAGCACCCCGAGGATCGCCAGGTACAGCTCGGCCGTACCCGACGACATCCGTACGCCCACCCGGTCGCCGCGGCCGATCCCGTGTTGCGCGAGCGACACCCGTACGGCCTCGATCTCGTCGGCCAGTTCGCGGTACGTCAGGGCCGTGGCCCCGTCGTCGAGAGCATCGGCCGCCGTGTGTGCGCGTACGGTCTCGTCAAGAATGTCGACAAGCGTGCGGCGGGCCGGGGCCGAGGAGGAACGGTAGATCGCGGCGGCCGCCGGGGCGGTGACGAGTGGCGCAAGCGCGCCAGGCTGAGGATCAGTCGTCACGGTCACCGGGCGTGCACCATCTTCACCTCGCGGGTCAGCGTCAACCAGGCGTGCGGCATGCGGACCCGCCCTGGGCAGCCCTCAACGCTACGTCGCACCATCGGCAAAAAGACGGCACCGCAGCGGATTCGTGTCCACCACCACAGCGAATCGCTCGGAATACAGGGCATTCGCGGCGTGCCACCCCGGGGTGTCGTCAGGGGAGCAGGCCCTGGCCGCGGTACCACGCCACCGCGCTGGCCAGGCCGTCCGGTAGGCGGTATGCGGGGGTGAAGTCGAGGTCCGCCCGTGCGCGGTCGGTGGCGCACGTCCACGCCAACTGCCGGATCTCGTGAGCGCGGTCCCGGTTCATCGTCAGTGCCGGCCCACGACGCACCGGGCTCAGGTCGCACAGCCAGCCGGTCGCGTGGACGAGCGGGCCCGGCACCGGGACGAAGCGCGGGCGGGGGCGGCCGATCGCGGTGGCGAGCTCGCGGCAGAAGTCGCTCCAGCCGTACACCTGGCCGTCGCTGATGAGGTACACGCCTGCGTCCCCGCCGTCCGGTGGCAGCGTCTCGCCGCGGACGACGGCCGCGATCAGGGCGGCGCACAGGTCGTCCACGTGGACGAAGGAGTACTCGCGTTCCGGGCGGGTGGGACGCAGTTGGGTGCCCAGGCGGGCCATCGGCAGGAAGGACGGCAGGAAGTCGTGGTCGCCCGGGCCGTACACGATGGTCGGGCGGAGAACCACCGTGGGAACACGAGCGGCGCGGGCGATCTCCTCGGCGGCGAGCTTGCTGCGGCCGTACTCCGAGACCGGCGCGACCGGCGTGGACTCGTCCCGTGGCCGGCCCGGGTCCGACGGCCCGGCGGCGGCCAGGGACGAGCACAGCACCAGCCGGGGGAGCGGGTCGGCGTCGGCGACGGCCGCGACCAGCCGGCCGGTGGAGTCGGTGTTTCCGCGCCGGAAGGCGCTCGGGCGGCGGGCCTTCACCTGGCCCGCCAGGTGCACCACGGTGTCGACGCCATCGATGGCCGCGTGCACGCCCGCGCCGGTGTCCAGGTCGGCGACGGCGACGCGCAGCCCGGGGATGCCGGTCAGGAGCGTGCGGTCGGAGGTCGGTCGGACCATCGCGACGAGGGTGCAGCCCAGGGCCGCCAGTCGCCGCACGAGCCGCACGCCGATGAAGCCGGTCGCCCCGGTGACCAGGATGGTGCGCGATTCGATGCCGGGCCAGCGGTGCCGCTCGGTGGTCGTCATCGGCCCGAGCCGACACCGAGCGCCGCGAGGTCTCGCCGGCCCTCAGCGGCACGGTCGGGCAACAGCAGGAGCGTGCAGGCCCGTTCGAACCGGGCACCGATGCGCTCCCACCCCGCCACCGCGGCGGTGAGGGCGGCGGTGTCCCCGTACCGGCGGCCTCGGGCGCGGGCGGTGCAGGCGGCGGCCCACGCGCTCTCGTGCCGCTCGGCCGCCGACAGCAGGTCCGCGGCGTCCGGGAGTTCGGCGACGACGGCCAGCTCAGCGCCGACCGCCCGGGAATAGGGCGGAGACCAACTGCGGGTGCCGTTGAACGTCAGGCGGACCAGCGCGGCGGCGTCCTCGACCCGTCCGGCGTGTACGGCGAGCCGCGCGTCGACCATCGTCACGAACGTGGAGTGCGGGGGTAGCTCCCCGATGACCTCGATCGCCCGGGACCGCCACAGCGCGTACCCCTCGTCGTCGCCGCGCAGCCCATGGACGAGGGCGACCGCGGCCATCGGCGGCGACATCGTGCCGGTGCGCGGACGGCCGGCCCGCCGCCAACCCTCCCACGCGGTGCCGGCCATCCGCAGCGCCTCGTCGAAGCGCCCACTGAGCACCAGCGGCGTGATCAGGAGAGCGGCCGAGTAGTAGGAGCTGCCGGCGAGGTCGTCGTCCATGGTTCGCCGGCCGATCGACAGGGCGGCCGGCAGGTCACCGACGCCGAGGGCAGCCAGGTGGGCCATCCGGTACGTGTCGACGATCTCCGGGGCGGCGTTCGGATCGTGCCGGGACATCGCGGGCAGCAGAGTCAACCGTTCGTCCATGATCCGGCGAAGGTCCGCGCCCCGCCCAGCCACGAGGTCGGCGGTGGCCACCGTGTCCAGAGCCGCGCTGATCAGCACCGGATCACCGGTGGCCCGGGCGGCTGCCACCGCGGTCGCGGCGAGCTCCGGGTCGGCCTCGTGCCCGTCGGAGGTCGCGGCCCAGGCCACCGCCTCGGCGAGGCGGGCCGCCACCACGGCGTCACTCGACCCGTCCGCTGCCGACGCCGCCTCGTCGAGGAGGTCACACAGGCGGTCGTACGGAACCTCGGCGGCGAACCCGGCCGGGTGCCGCCGCGCGGTGGTGACCGCCTGCGCCAACGCGATGGCCGTGGCCCCAGGATCCCCGGCTGCCCGGGCCAGTCGCGCGGCGGCGAGCAGCAGGTCGAAGGGCCGTTGACCGTCGTCGCCGATCGCATGGGAAACGGCGGAGGCAGCGCGCAGGTCCGTCGCGGCCTCGCCCGGCGCGGGGGCCCGAACGGCTGCGGTCCGATAGTGGCCGAGCGATTCCATCAGGAACCGCCGCGTGTAGGCGAGGTGTGCCAGTGCCCGGGCCAGTCGGTGCGGCAGCTCACCCGGGCCGTCGGGGGCGACGGCGAGGGCAGCTCGCAGATCGTCGGCGACACCGTCGAACTCTTCGTACCACTCGTCGCCGTCCAGCCTCGTCTCCAGCTCCGAGGCGACCTCCGTCGCCCAACGCAGGTGCCGGTCCTGGACCTCCGGCCGCTCACCCGACACGTCAAGCTGCTCGACGGCGAACGCGCGCACCGTCTGCAGCATTCGCCACCGGGCCGCTCCACCCCAGCGGTGCACGCTGACCAGGCTCTTGTCCGCCAGCCTGCCGAGCACGTCGGCAACCACACCGCGGGTGCTCCCGGCCGGGCTCACCCCGGCGGCGGCGGTGAGGTCGAACGCCCCGGCGAAGACGGCGAGCCGCCGGAACAGCGCCCTTTCCTCGTCATCGAGCAGGTCGTGGCTCCAGCCGATGACCGCGCGCAGCGAGTGGTGCCGCTCGTCCACACCCCTGCCGCCGGCCACCAGCCGTAGCTGGTCGTCGAGCGCGGCCAGCAACCCGTCCTCGCCCAGGGTGGCACTGCGGGCGGCGGCCAACTCGATCGCCAGCGGCATGCCGTCCAGTCGCGCGCACAGCTTGGCGACCACCACGGGGTCCGCACCGAACCCGGGGTTCGCGGCGGTGGCGCGGTCGACGAAGAGCCGCTCGGCGTCGGACTCCAGCGGCAGCGGACCCAGCGGTACGGCACGCTCACCTCGTACGCCGAGGCGTTCCCTGCTGGTGGCGAGGATGTGGGTGCCCGGGCAGGCGGCCAGCACACGCTCCGCGAACGGTGCCACCACGTCGATCACATGCTCGCAGTTGTCCAGCACCAGCAGCGATCGGCTCTCTCCGAGTCGCTCCACCACCGCGTCCTCCAGCGACTGCTGGGGGCGCTCGCTGACGCCGAGCGCACTGGCCACCGCCTGTGCGACGTACCCGTCACGCGCCGCGACGAGGTCGACGAACGCCCCGCCGGCGGGAAAGGAGGGTCCGGCCGCCCCGGCGATCTGGCCGGCCAGGCGGGTCTTCCCCATCCCGCCTGGTCCCACCACGGTCACGAGTCGGACGCCGCGCAGCGTCTCCATCAGGTGCTCGCGTTCCGCGCTCCTGCCGACGAACGTGGTGAGCGCCGATGGAATCCCGGCCAGACGCCCCGGTACCGGCGCCCCCGCCTGCACCTGTACGGCGAGTTCGCCGAGCGCCCTCCGGTCGGCCACGCCGTACTTGCGCAGCAGTGAGGAGACGTGGTTCTCCACGGTCCGCACGGAGATGTGCAGCCGGCCGGCGATGTCGGCGTTGGACAGGCGCGCGCCGAGCATGACGAGCACCTCGATTTCCCGCTTCGACGCTCCGGCGGGATGGGTGACGTCCATCGCGCCATCATGCCCGACGCTCGATCACTGGTGCGTAGTCCAATGAGTGGTGGATTGCGTGGCCGCCACCGATGCCCGTCGTACCCGGCGTGTCGCAGGCTCTAGCTGAGCTACCGAGACCATTGGGAGACACCATGGGGCGCATCGTTCTGTCCATCTTCACCAGCGCCGACGGGGTCGTCGGCGACCCGCAGCGGTTCACCTTCCAGTTCGTCAGCGAGGACTCGATGCGGACCGGGCTGGCGCAACTGCGGGCCGCCGACGCGCTGCTGCTGGGCCGGGTCACCTATGAGGGGTTCGCCGCGTCCTGGCCGACCATGACCGACGAGGCCGGCTTCGCCGACAAGATGAACACCATGCCCAAGTACGTCGTCTCGACGACGCTGGACCGGGGCGAGTGGAACAACACCACCGTCATCAGCGAGAACGTCGCCGAGGCGATCGCCAAGCTGAAGGCCGAGGTGGACGGAGACATCCTGGTCTACGGCAGCGTCGCGCTGGTCAGGTGGCTGCTGCGCAACGAACTCGTCGACGAACTGCGTCTGGTCACCTACCCCGTCGTGATGGGCGGTGGCGTGCGCCTCTTTGCGGAGTCGAACGAGCCGGCAGTCCTCCGACTGGTCGACGCACAGGCGTTCGACTCGGGCGTGGTCGTGCTGACCTACGCCCCCACCAGGGACAAGCTCGTCGGGTGGGGGCAGGAGCCCGAGGCCCCGGGCGGTGAAGACTGAGGCGGGGTGGCGCTCGACCCTCGCCTACGACACGATCTGCAGGCCCGTGCTCTCCAGTGAACAGTGATGAAGGAGAAGACCGTGAACGACGATGTCACCCAGTACATCAACAAGACGCAGCCGTGGCAGATCGACGTCTGCGAGAAGCTACGGGCGATGATCGGACAAACCGTCCCAGGTGTCGAGGAACAGTTTCAGTACGGCAAGCCGCACTACGTCAAGAACGGCAACTACGCGGCGGTCATCGCGGTAGCCAAGTCCAAGATCTCATTCATGGTCTTCAACGCGAAGGACATCCCTGAGGTCAAGGGATTCCTGCGGGCAATGGGCAACGGCGAACGCAAGACCGTCGACATCACCGAGGGGCAGGACGTCGACTACGACGCACTCGCCGGCATCCTCGCGAAGACCTCTGCCGCGCTGTAGCCGCCAGCGGGTCTGCCGTGGCCGGGTCTGATCGGTCTGATCCGCGTCAGCCGGGGTCGGTGCCCACGAAGTCTGACCCGTCCGCGCTCGTGGCCGCCGCCCGGCAGGCCGACGTTCAGTCTGTGGCCGTCAGCCGGCCGGTCTCGTCGCCCTGGGCGTCAAGGAGCACCAGGACCTCACCGCCGAGGCCGGCCCGTCTGGCCGTCGTGAGCCACTGGCCGACCGGCACGCTGTCCGTGCAGAACGCCAGCGTGACCCCTCTCGCAGTGGCGAGCAGGGCACCGCCGGCACCGCTGATCCACCGACCGCTCTCGCCGTTGCACCCGTCGGAACCGCGCCACTCACCGTCTGCGGTGAACTCCACGTACGCCGCCTTGTGCCCGCTGAGGGGCACCCAGCGACCCACCAGCCGGCCTTGATCCGTGGGAACAAGCGTCACCGGTAGTGCGACAGCGGGTGCCAGGGCTCGCCGAGCCTCATCGGTAACCAGCGGTGGTGCCAGCACCGAGTCGGCCAGGTTCGGCTCGGGGGTCGGTGTCGCCCCGGGAACCAGCCGGGCAACCGGTTGCCTCCCCTCGTCCAACAGGACGGGTAGCCCCTTGCCGTCGAACTGGTACGCCGTCACACGCCGCAGCCACCCGGGCGTCTCCTGACTGGCCTTTTCGCAGCCAGGGATGCCTTCGACGGCGTCAGTGGAAGCCTGCCAGATGTCGGCGAGAAAGGCACCTTCGCTGTTGGCCCGCCAGGTCCCGCCCAGGGTGCCGCAGCGGGTGCCGACCAGGTGCAGCTCGCCACCTGCGAGGTGCAGGATCTTGCCCGCGCCGGGGTCGGCAACGTCAACGAGCGTCCAAGCCCCGATCAGCGACTCCGGCGCCAACGGCACCACGACACCCGCGGTGCCCGACAGCGGCGGCCGTGGAGCCACGGGCTCCGAGTTGCCCTGCCGACCGCATCCGCTGAGCAGCAGACTCAGCACGGCCAACGTCGCCAGGCGGCCCTGACCAGCCATCTCGGTTCTCCTTCCCGGTCTCCCGGCACCCCCGGCGGGGCCGTACGGCACACGCGGTGGGTGCCTGCACCTGCTCCTCCCAACGGCTCGTCGGGGCGTCGGATGCGCCGGCGAGTTCGTGGGACCGCCACTCCGTCACCTACCCAACGCGGCGGGAGCCTGGACGGGGGACGAGCCGGAAGTCGTCCGAAGTCGAACACCAGCCGTTCACGCTCAGGTCTCGCTGGTGATCGGCTGCCGGAGGATGGTGCGCCGCCTGTCGGGTGCGACCTTCCGAAAGTCGCTGAGATAGATCTCGTGGTGGGTGCCGGCCATGCGGAGGCGGTGTCCGGGGATGAACTCCTCATGCAGTCGTGCGAGCACGTCGGCCTCCTCGTCGAAGGAACCGACGTGCAGCGTCTGCACGCAGCGCCCCTCGGTCAGCGTCTGGAGGCGGACGTCGTCCAGGCGCGCTGGTCGGTGCTTCGCCCCGGCCTGCTCGACGGCGGCGGCGAACATGGTCTGGTCGATCCAGACCGGAACCATGAGCATCAGCGTCCAGTCCCACTGGGACTTGTCCCGGTCGGTGGTGAAGGAGGCCATGTCCTCGGCCCACCACAGGCCCTCCAACGGCGGGACGACGTAGTCCCGCATGAGGGTGCGCTTGCTGGCGAACTTCAGCTTGTACGCCACGGGGTAGAGCGTCTCGATCGCCTCGGTGAAGGCGGGCGAGGTATTCGGATCGCCGTGGCCGTCGACCATGAGGTACTGCAGATCGGGTACGTCGACCATCCGGAACTGGCCCCGATGCGCTTGATAGGCGTCGAGAGTTATCTTGAAGTCGATCTTCTCGTCGCCGGTCACGAGGTCTCCGGCCGCCGGGCGCCGGGGGGACGCCGGGGTGGGTCCTCCCGGGTTGGCACCGCCTGCTGGCCCCGCTCGGTCGACCGTGCCCCGGGCCGGGTCGGCATCCGTGGCGCCTCGCCGGTCTCCGTGGCCAGGTGCTCGGTCTCCTGCACCAGATAGTGCGGTCGGCGCTTGGTCTCGTAATAGATCCGGCCGATGTACTCCCCGATCACTCCCAGGATCGTCATCTGGATGCCGCCGAGCCCGATGACGCTGACGATGATGGTGGTGTAGCCGGGGACGTCGATGCCCTTCTCGACGGCGTCCGCGACGACCCAGATCATGTAGGCCAACGCGATGAGGGTGAGGAACAGGCCGCCGTAGATCGCCAGGCGCAGCGGCCGGTTGTTGAACGACAGCAGGCCGTCGAACGCGTAGTTGAAGAGCTTGCTGAAACTCCACCGGCTCTGCCCCGACTGCCGGGTCTCGTTGTGATGGGCCACCACCACCGTCCGGAAGCCGATCCAGGAGAACAGCCCCTTGGAGAAACGGTTGTATTCCGGCATCGCCAGGATCGCGTCCACCGCGAGCCGGGACAGCAACCGGAAGTCACCCGCCCCGTCCAGCAGGCGCACATCGATCCACCAGTTGATCACGCGGTAGAAGGACCGCGAAGCGACCATTCGCACGAACCGGTCACCGCGCCGGTCCCGGCGGGCGATCACCTGGTCGAAGCCCTGCTGGTACAGCGCCACCATCTGGGGCAGCATCCGCGGTGGGTGCTGCAGGTCGGCGTCCATGATGACGACCGCGTCGCCGGTGGCCCGCTGCAGACCGGCGAGCATCGCCGCCTCCTTGCCGAAGTTTCGGCTCAGCGAGGTGTAGCAGACAGCGGGGTCGGCGGCGGCGAGCCGGCGCAGCGCCGCGAGGGTGCCGTCCTCGCTGCCGTCGTCGACGTACACCACCTCGACGTCCACGTCGGGCAGGTCGGCGAGCGCGGCGCTCACGGTCTCGTGCAACCGCTCCACCGACGCTTCCTCGTTGAAGCACGGCACCACGACGGACAGTCGCACCCTCGTCACCCGGCCCGGCCCGTGGCCGGGCACCTGCCGCCGGCACGCCCGGCGCACCCCTGGTCAGAGGCGGTAGAGCAGCGTGCCATCGAGATCCTCCCGGGTGATGCCCAGTCCGTCGATGGAACGGGCCTCGATACCCTCCCACGGCGTGCCCCCGGCACGGCTCGGCACGACCATCACCGACCGCACGCCGATGCCCCGCAGGTATGCCACGCTGCCCTGGTCAGGGAACGATGCCACGGCCGTCCGGGTCTGCGCCTGGCTGACCGGCTCGAAACCGGCCAGCCCGTTGGTCACCCGTGGGAACCCGTCGGTCGACCACAACATGTACGTCAGGTCGCCCACACCGCCGGCGGGCAGCACCAGCAGCGGCTCCTGCGCCGCCCGCATCGCGGCCGGGGCCTGCGGCACGGTCGGGTGGGGTGTCCGGTTGACGCCCTCCAGAGTCACCATGGTCAGCGGCACCAGCAGGACCAGCGGCATGACGAACCGCGTCCAGCGGCGGGTCGAGGGCTGGCCCGACGACTCGGCCAGCGCCGTCACCGCTCCGGCGGCGAGCACCGCCAGCAGCAGGCTGGTCCAGTGCATCATCCGGCCCGGTGTGCGCAACGCGTCCCAGCCCGGCAGGTGCAGCGACAGAGTCAGATAGCCCGGATCCCCGTCACCGCCGAGGGTGGCGCCCAAGCCCAGCAGCACCGTGCCGAGCACGCCCAGCCCCAGCGCCACCTGGTGCCGAAGCCGGAACACCGAGAAGAACAGCCCCGCGGCAGCCAGCCCGATCAGCGTCATCCCCGGCAGCAGCGCCATCTCCGGGGGCCAGGACAACTGTTCGCGTGCGGCCGCGTGCGGCTCACCCCACAACCACGAGTCCGCCGGCGCGGTGACGAACCCGATCAGCGGAGGCGAGAACATCTTCGTCCAGTCCAGCGTCCGCTCGGCCTGCGGGTTGAGGTCGACGACGCGCAGGTAGACCAGGCCGAGCAACAGCGTCACCGCGCCGAACACGGCCCCACCGGCCAGATCCGCGAGCAGCAGCCGCCGGCCGAACGGCGGGCGTTCCCGCTTGCGCCACCAGGACCAGCCGTAGCAGCCGGCCGCCACCAGCACCGCGGCCAGCAGGAAATACACCAGCGGCAGGCCGATGCCGAAGCCGAGGGTGATCTGCCAGGCGGCGACAAGCCACCCGGCCAACGCCCAGCCGGGCCGTCGTCGCTCCGGCCGGTACCCGTGGCGCAACGACCAGCCGTGACCACGGGCCAGCATCGCCAGGGACAACGCGATTCCCGCGCTGGACAGGATGTTCAGGTGACCGGAGTGCGCCAACCGCCACGGCGCGTACGCCCACGCGACCCCCGCGACGGCCCCGCCCCACCGGTTCGCCCCGAGTTGCCGGGCCAGCGCGTACGCCCCGAGGGACGCCAGCGCGTGCAGCAACACGTACAGCACGTTGTATCGGATTATGGCGGCCTCGACGCCGGAGCCGAGCATCCCGATCGGGGCGTACCCGAGCAGGGTGTCGCTGTAGGCGTACGTGTACTTCTCGGGGTAGAACGTGTTCGAGTGCCAGAGGTCGAGCGGATTGCTGAGAAGCGCGTGCCCAGACCAGGCGACCTGCCACGCCTGCAACGTGGGGTCGCCGAGGTCGCCGGGGATCGTGCTCGCCGGATGCCGAAGCGTCGGCCAGGTCAGCACCACCGCCAGCAGCAGGCTCGCCAGTGCCGCCAACGTCCATTCGTGCCGGGCCCAGCGCCACCGGCCCCGCCCGCCCGGAGTCGGGTCGTCGGAGGTCTGTTCGGGGCTCGCGTTTTCGGCATCCTGCCGGGCGACGGTGGAGCGGGTATTCACGGAATAGATCCTCTCCGATGACCTGCACCTTGTCCACCGGTTGTCCGAACGGTGGATCCTCGCGCCGACCGTTCCGATGATGTCGGAGCGCCCTCCGCGGAACGAGGGATCTCCTGCCCCAGCAACGGCCGAGTGACTGTCCGGGTGACAACTGGTACGAGCAGCGGCGCGCAACCACCGTCGCTGGAGGCGGTCACTGCTGGAACACCAGGACCCAGTCGGCGACACAGGCGGGTCTGGTCTCGCCCTCGATCTCCACCCGCATCTGCACGACGACCCGGCACCCGCCGGCCATTCGGCGGGCCTCCAAAAGGGTCGCCGCGCCGCGCACCCGTGCGCCGGCCGGAACCGGAGCGCGGAGGCGCACCTTGTTCAGCCCGGCGTTGATGACCAGGCCGACGCCGTCGACCTCGACCAGTTCGGACAGGAAGGTGGCGCAGAGCGAGAGCGTGAGCATGCCGTGCGCGATTGTCGTCTGGAACGGGCTCTCCGCTGCCGCCCGCTCCTCGTCGACGTGTATCCACTGGTGGTCGCCGGTCGCCTCGGCGAACGTGTTGATCCGGGCCTGGTCGACGAGGTGCCATCCGGTCGTGCCGAGTGGTTGGCCGGCCCGTTGGAGCAGAGCGTCGATGTTGTCGTATCGGGTCATGCTGTCCACCTTTCCGGCAACGGCTGCCTGCCGTGACCCCGCCGCGGCACCCAGGCTTCGACAGTGGTGTCGCGGCGCCGCGGTCAGCTGACCGGCCCCGATGCCTCGTCTTCCCGGGAGAGGCGGCCACCCTTCCAGGTCACCGTGGTCAGCCGGGCACCGAGCAGCTTCCGCGCCCTGGCGACCTGACGCGCGTTCGCGTTGACCAACACCGCCTGCCCGGCGGCGGCAAGGACGGGCAGATCCGACAGTGAGTCGCTGTAGGCCACCCGCCAGGGCGGCGTCACACCCTGGGCGGCGAGCTGCACCACCTTGGTCGCCCCGTAGTTGTGCACGAGCAGCTTCGGCCCGTGGATGTGCGAGGCCACGAGTTCGACCTCGGCGAGGCCGATCGCGTCGAGCACCGCGCGCGCCAGGGTGTGTTCGCAGCCGGTGACCACGACGACCCGGTCGCCCGCGTCGAGGTGGGTGCGGATCATCTGCAGGCCGGGTGCAATGATCCGCTCGGGCTCGGCACCGAGGTCCGCTCCGAAACGCCCAAGTTCCGCCCGCAGCCGGTCCGCGCTGCGGCCCCGCAGGCCGATTCGGCTCATCCACCACGCCGCCCGCGGGCGGTAGGCGGGAATGGCGACCATGGGTGCGAGGAGGACAGCCAGGATGACGGCAACCGGCAATCGGGCACCCGCGAAAACAATGCGTCGCAGGAAAAGCCCGAACGCATCCCCGCGCAACAGTACGCCGTCGAAATCGAAGATGACGGTGGCGGCGGACGGTGCCCGCATTGGTCTATCGGCTCCCGCGCCACAGGTGATTCGACACGCGTCGATTGTACGGGTCGGGTTACGACAAGCGGTGGCCCGCGCAAGCAGGGGAGCGAGCGTGTGGATGGCTACCGGCTTGTTACCGGACCCGATGATGCCGACTTCTGCGCCCGTATCAGCGGCCTTCTCGACCACACGACGGTCGGAAACCGAGATGACGCGTGTCGCCCACTGGTGGACGGTGTAGTGGTGGCAACCGCGGATGACCTGAGCGACGACGAGAACTGGGCGGGCGGGTTCTACGAGGTCATTCTCGTCCTCGGCGCGACCGACGACGCCAGACTCGACCGAGCCGTGCGGTCTCTGTGGCGAGCCGCCGGTGTCCGCGAGTGCCGCGTAGGGCCGGAACTGGTCGACGTCGAGCCTGGTGCGGCCGCGTTTCAGGTGGGTGGGCACCTGCGCGGGACGCTGACCCTGCCGTCCGGCGGCCGGGTGGTCTGCGGTGGCTTCTCCTCCCGGTACGAGGGAATCGACAGCCTCGAGCTCTACCTACCGCTCGGTGCGCTGGCCCGGCTCGACGAGCGGATCGGCGGGTACCCCTTCGATGAACGGAGCGGGGTCGAATCACTGACCTGGCGTGCCCCGCTCGATCGGTGGCTCGCCGACGTGGCCGTCGCCGTGCACGCCGACGTGCCCATCCAACGTGCCGTCATCGGCTTCGAGGTCGACGAGGACGCGGACATCACCGCCGACGAGAGGTATGCCGCCGTCCTGCTGCCCGGTCTCGACGGCATGGACTACCGGCCAGCAACCGCGTGACCGTCTGACGAGGCCGTGCAGCGGTGCCGACGGCCACCGCCGCGACAACGCGGGCCGCGACGGCTCTGACACGGTGACGCCCACGCCGGTGCGCGCGGGCGGCACCGACCGTCATGCGACCGGGATGGCCTGTAGGGAAGTCACACCGATGGTGGTGACATTCTCCGTTGGGCCTGATGTCACCGCCGTGCGGGTGCCACCGTTGACTCGCCACACCTGGGGCGAGGCGCCCGACCGGACGAGCGTGCCGTCCTGTGGCTTGCTAAGGAGACCGAGGGCCCACCTGGTGGGGACCCCGATGCTCGGCACGGTGCCGTAACCGGCCTCACGGAGTTCCTCCGGAGTGGGGAACCACATCGCGGCGCCCCCCGCAACGACGGCGACGCCGCCGGTCTCGTTCCTGATGAGGGTGCCGTTCTGCGGTATACCGGGTAGAGATACAGCCCAGGCGGTCGGAACGCCGATACTGGGCGTCGTGCCGTACCCCGCGTTACGGAATTCGTCCTGGTTGGCGAACCAGACCGCCGCGCCGCCGGCGATCACGGCGACGCCGCCAGTCTCGTTCCGGATGAGCGTGCCGCTCTGCGGCATGCTGGGCAGAGAGGCGGCCCAACTGGTGGAGACCGGAACAACCGGCGTGGTGGCATAACCCGCTGCGGCGAGCTCCTGCGGGCTGGCAAACCAGATGGCCGCGCCGCCAGCGAGGACCGCGACGCCACCCGTCTCGTTCCGGATGAGGGACCCGCTGAGCAGGGTCCCGCTCGACCAGACCGGCGCCAGGTCGCTGTTGCGGTAGAGGACCAGGTTGCCGTCGTTCTGCAACCGCAGCGTCGACGGTCCGTTGCCGAAGGTGCCGGTACTCCAGACTGCGCTGCCGTCGGCACCGTAGAGCACCACGTTGCCGTCCGACTGGTTGGCCAGGCGTGCCCCGTTGGTGGTGCGGGTAGCCCAGATGGGGAGGCCACCCACGTACAGCACGAGGTTGCCGTCCGCCTGGAGTAGGAGCGAGAAGTGGTCGTTCGCGGAAGCCAGAGAGCGTGACCTCGAGCAGTTCCAGCACTCGCCACTCGGCATGGAGGACTGCGTCTCCGCAATCCTCTGGCGGACCCAGTAGCCGATGTCGTCCAGGCGAGTCTCGGTTGCGCCCTGCCGCGTCTCGGTTTCGCCGAGACACCCGTTCTGCCACGACAGGTGATTGAGGGCGACGAGTTCGACGCGTCCCGCGACCTCCCGTAGAGCCGGGCCGCCGGCATCGCCCTTGCACGGGCTGCTCTGGCCGGGCGCCTGTCCCTGAATGCCCAGTGTGCTGGCACCGACACTGGTCACCTCGAACGCCGCGACGTGCGCGCGATCCGGCAGCCATTCGGTGGCGGTGCGACCGTAGCCGCCGACGTGCAGCACGTCGCCCACGGCGGGAGCGGTGGACCCGATCGTCACCGGCGTGATGGTGGTGATCGGGGCCGACAATCTCGCCAGCACCAGATTCCGGTCCGGGTGCGGCACGAGTTCCATCACCGTGAGCACACGGCCCGTGTTGGTGGTGAGGTCCGTGCGGCCGATGGTGGCGGTGGTCGGCGCTGCGGGCGGACCTGCGGTGATCGGCTGGCCGTTCACCGCGAAACAGCTACTCGCGCTGGCCACCCACCGCGGCGAGATCAGCGCGCCGGTGCAGGCGCGACCGGAGGGTCCCCCACCGCCGACGTCAATCTTGGCGAGGTACGGGTACGCGCCGTCGGCGACCGCACCACCTCCCCCGACCGCGCCGGCCGGTACGGCGGCCAGCAAGCTTGTAAGGGTCACCACCGTGAGCGTGGCCAACCACTTGCCGGCCGGTTTTCGTGCCTGGGACATTTAGTTCGCTCCTATGCCTACGGACTCGCCTCGTGACTGTCACACTGCAGCTAGGCCTCCCCAGAACACGACCAGACGCCGGGTGGGCAGGCAGGTGTCTTGGGCTTCGGTAGGGAGTTCGGGGAGGTTGCGCGGCCACGTTCAGCAGTGCATTCGATCGCAGAGTGTAAATCAGGATGATCGTTTGCGATGGCCCCGGTCTGTCGGGGGCAGCAGGACCGCACGGGCCTCTGAGCCGCCGTTTTCTCCTGCGGGGACCCAGCAGTGCGGAAGACTGGCACCGTCAGCGGCGGTTCGCGTTCGATCTCGGTGCTACGACGATCGGATCGCGCGCCTCTCGGGCCATGGCTGACGGCGGAGCCAGCGCGCTCGCGGGCGGGCTGACAAGGAGTGGCGAGGGTGAGCAATACCGATCTTGGCGCCCGCAGTGACCGGGGCAGTGAATACGCCGACCTGTCCCGACTGGTCCGGGGCGCGGGTCTGCTCGACCGACGACCTCGTTACTACGCGGTGCGAGTGACGCTGGTGCTGGCGTGCCTCGTGGTCGTGGGCGTGGTTTTCGTTCGACTTGGGCCGTCGTGGTGGCAGACGGCCACCGCCGCTGCGCTCGCGGTGCTCCTCGCCCAACTGGCGTTTCTTGGTCACGACGCGGGACATCGACAGATCTTCCGCACCCGCCGGGCGAACGACGTGGTCGGCCTGGTCTGTGGAAACCTGCTGACCGGGATCAGTTACGGCTGGTGGGTCGACAAGCACAACCGCCACCACGCGCACCCGAACACCGAAGGCCGGGACCCCGACATCCTGGTGGTTCCGCTGTCCTTCACCCCGGGCCAGGCGGCGACGCAGCGTGGCCTGCGGGCGCTGTTCGTCCGGCACCAGGCGGCGCTGTTCTTCCCCCTGCTGCTGGTGGAGGGTCTGCATCTGCATGCCGCCAGCGTCCGGGCGATCGTCATCCGCGGCGGACTCCGGCACCGAGCAACGGAGGCGGGTCTGCTCGTCCTGCACCTCGCCGGCTACCTCGCGGCCGTCTTCGTGGTCCTGAGCGTTCCACAGGCGATCGTGTTCATCCTGGTCAACCAGGCCATCTTCGGCCTCTACCTGGGCAGCTCCTTCGCCCCGAACCACAAGGGGATGCCCATCCTGACCGAGGCCGACGACCTCGACTACCTACGCCGACAGGTTCTCACCTCCCGCAACGTGCGTGGCGGGCGGCTCGTCGACGCGCTGCTCGGTGGGCTCAACTATCAGATTGAGCACCACCTCTTCCCCAGCATGCCCCGGCCGAACCTGCGCGACGCCCAACCGTTGGTCCGCCAGTTCTGCGCCGACCACGGCATCGCCTACCACGAAACCACCCTGACCCAGTCCTGGGCGCAGGGCCTGGCACACCTGCGGGCGGTCGGGACCGGATCGACCCGACCGGGTGACGGCTGATCGTGGGACCGCCGACCGGCTGGCCATCGCCAGGGGGTGGCTGGCCCGGGTGAACAAGTAGTCGCCCCCTCAACGCTATGGTTGGGCCGGCCGTTGAGACTTTCGAGCGGTATTGGCAGGGCTGTGGGGCGAGACCTTCAAGACCGTGGACGGCTCAGGCCGGTCGACCTGGCGCGAGCGCACGGTCTGTCGACACAGGCGGTCAGGAACTACGAAGAGGTTGGCATCCTGCCGGCCGCTGAGCGCACCGCGCACGGCTATCGCACCTACACACCGCTGCACGCGCAGGCACTGCACGCGTTCCTCGCGCTCGTGCCCGGACACGGGCATCGGACGGCCACGGCGATCATGCAGGCGGTCAACCGGGACGCGACCGAGGACGCGCTCCAACTCATCGACGAAAGTCACGCACAGCTCGTCGACGACCGCCGCACCCTCGAGGCCGTCGAAGCCGCTCTTGGTGAGCTGGAGCCCGCGCCGCCGGAGCGAAGGGACATGTTCGTCGGTCCACTGTCGAGGAGGCTCGGTGTTCGCCCGGCCACGCTGCGCAAATGGGAGCGAGCTGGGGTGATTCAGCCGCACCGTGACCCGCGGACGGGCTACCGCGTCTACAGCGCGGCCGATGTGCGCGACGCCCTGCTGGCGCACCAGCTCAGGCGAGGCGGTTACCTACTGGAGCAGATCGCCCCGCTGATCGCCCAGGTCCGGTCGGCCGGCGGCATCGCGCCGATCGAGTCCATGCTGCGCGACTGGCGTGCCCGCCTCTCGGCCAGGAGTCGCGCCATGCTCAGCGGCGCCGGGGCGCTCGACGCCTACCTTCGTCGTGGAGCGTGACGGCCAAGTCGTCGACCGTTCGTCTCAGGGCTTGTGGAGTGCCTGCTCGGCGCCGTACATCGGATGTATGGGTGTCTGGAGCGGCGAGCGCCGACCCGTCTGCGGTGTTCGGCCGTGGCGGGTCGGGTGGGTCCACCGCTGACTTGCTGCTGATTCGCCCGGTCACCAGGGTCGGTAGGACAACTTCCACGTATCGATCGATCATTGCCTATTCTGTGGCTCCGGAGTAACCTTCCCGAAACACATCAGATGTCTGACTGTCTCAGGGCCCAGCGCCGGCCTGCGCAGCAAGGCCCCCCGGTTGGCCATCGAGCGGATCCCCAGGTCGGGTTTCGTTGTTGTCACGCTTCGGGGTGGCCGGATCGGTCACCGTTTGGAGGATCGATGTCAGACCTGACCCGACGGCAAGCCCTCAAGGTCGGCGCAGCCGGCGCGGGCGGTGCTCTCCTGCCACTGCCGTGGACCGCCGTGGCCCGAGCAGACTCGGTGGCGCCGCCGCAGGTGCTGGCCGCCGGGGACCTCGCGCTCTGGTACGACGAGGCAGCCGGCACCGACTGGCTACGAGCCCTGCCGATTGGCAACGGCCGGCTCGGTGCCATGGTCTTCGGCAATGTCGACACGGAACGACTCCAGCTCAACGAGGACACCGTCTGGGCGGGCGGTCCGCACGATCCCAGCAACCCCAGAGGCGCGGGAGCGCTGGCGGAGATCCGGCGGCTGGTCAACGCGAACCAGTGGACCCAGGCCCAGGATCTGATCAACCAGACCATGATGGGCAACCCCGGCGGCCAGCTGGCCTACCAGACCGTCGGCAACCTCCGGCTCGCCTTCGGCTCCGCCAGCGGAGCGTCTCAGTACAACCGGACGCTCGACCTCACCACCGCCACGGCCACGACGACGTACGTGCTGAACGGCGTTCGACACCAGCGTGAGGTGTTCGCCAGCGCACCGGACCAGGTCATCGCGATCCGGCTGACCGCCGACCGGAGCGGGTCGATCAGCTTCACCGCCACCTTCGACAGCCCGCAGCGCACCACGGTGTCCAGCCCGGACGGCACCACGATCGGCCTCGACGGCGTCTCCGGAAACATGGAGGGCGTCACCGGCGCGGTCCGCTTCCTCGCCCTGGCCAATGCGACAGTCAGCGGCGGCAGTGTGTCCAGCTCCGGCGGCACCCTGCGGGTGACGAACGCCACCAGCGTGACCCTGCTGATCTCCATCGGCTCGAGCTACGTCAACTACCGTAACGTCGGCGGCGACTACCAGGGCATCGCCCGTCAGCGTCTCTCCGCCGCGCGGGCCAGCAGCTACGACCAACTGCGCAGCCGGCACGTGGCCGACTACCAGGCGTTGTTCGGCCGGGTCAGCCTCGACCTGGGCCGCACCTCCGCCGCCGACCAGACGACCGATGTCCGGATCGCCCAGCACAACAGCGTCAACGACCCGCAGTTCTCGGCGCTGCTGTTCCAGTTCGGGCGGTACCTGCTGATCTCGTCCTCGCGGCCCGGCACGCAGCCGGCCAACCTCCAGGGCATCTGGAACGACTCGCTGGCCCCCTCCTGGGACTCGAAGTACACGATCAACGCCAACCTGCCGATGAACTACTGGCCGGCCAACACCACAAACCTGGCCGAGTGCCACAACCCGGTCTTCGACCTGGTCAGAGACCTTGCCGTCACCGGAACGCGGACCGCCCAGGTGCAGTACGGCGCCGCCAGTGGCTGGGTCACCCACCACAACACCGACGCGTGGCGGGCCACCGCGGTGGTGGACGGCGCGTTCTGGGGCATGTGGCAGACCGGCGGCGCGTGGCTGTCCACGTTGATCTGGGACCACTACCTGTTCAACGGTGACATCGAGTTCCTGCGGACGAACTACCCGGCCATGAAGGGCGCCGCGCAGTTCTTCCTCAACACCCTGGTGACCGAACCGACCCTCGGTTACCTGGTGACCAACCCGTCGAATTCGCCGGAGCTCAGCCACCACGCGAACGCCAGCGTGTGCGCCGGCCCCACGATGGACAAC
Source organism: Micromonospora arborensis (assembly GCF_003205615.1). Lineage (GTDB taxonomy): Bacteria > Actinomycetota > Actinomycetes > Mycobacteriales > Micromonosporaceae > Micromonospora > Micromonospora arborensis. The sequence continues at coordinate 195,202 of NZ_PYBV01000005.1, forward strand.
CAGATCCTGCGGGACCTGTTCGACGCCTGCGCCCGGGCGAGCGAGATCCTCGACGTGGACAGCACCTTCCGGGCCCAGGTTCGCGCCACCCGGGATCGCCTCCCACCCATGAAGATCGGCTCGCGCGGCAACATCATGGAGTGGCTCTACGACTGGGTGGAGACCGAGCCCAACCACCGGCACATCTCGCACCTGTACGGCCTGGCCCCCAGCAACCAGATCACCAAGCGCGGCACCCCACAGCTGTTCGAGGCGGCCCGCCGGACCCTGGCACTGCGCGGCGACGACGGCACGGGCTGGTCACTGGCCTGGAAAATCAACTTCTGGGCTCGGATGGAGGAGGGCAAGCGGGCCCACGACCTGATCCGCTACCTCGCCACCACCGCACGGCTCGCGCCCAACATGTTCGACCTGCACCCGCCGTTCCAGATCGACGGCAACTTCGGCGCCACCGCCGGCATCGCCGAGATGCTGTTGCAGAGCCACGCCGGTGAGCTGCACATCCTTCCCGCGCTGCCGCCGGCCTGGCCGAGTGGGCGGGTGACCGGCCTGCGGGGTCGGGGTGGACACACGGTCGGCATCACGTGGGCGAGCGGTCAGGCCACCGAGGTGCTCATCCGACCGGACCGCGCCGGCACCGTCCGCCTGCGCTCGCGGATCCTGACCGGCACCGTCACGGTGGTCGACACCGCCGACGGTACGGCCGCCCGGACGACCCGGATCGAATCCGACCTGATCGAGGTCACCGTGCAGGCCGGGCGCACCTACCGGGTCACCAGCACAGGTGTCGCCCTACCCACGTTGGAGCAGAGCTTCAGCAACGTCGGCATCACCAGCGACAGCAACACCAACGTCGGAAACTTCGACGGCGGCGGGGCGTCGCTCTCCGCGCAGGCCCTGGCGGCGGCCGGCGCGAGCCCAGGCGGCACGGTGAGCCGCAACGGAGTCAACTTCCGCTGGCCCAACGTCAGTTCCGGGGCCGCCGACAACGCCATCGCCTCCGGGCAGTCGATCAGCGTGACCGGCACGGGCAGGACCCTCGGCTTCCTCCTGACCGGCACCTACGGCGCTCCGTCGGGCACCGGAACGGTGGTCTACGCCGACGGCACCCGCCAGACGTTCACGCTGAGCACGCCCGACTGGTACGGCGGACCGAGCTCCGCCGGGACGGCCGCCATCGTCTCCGCGTACCAGAACCGGCCCAACAACCAGCGGCAGAACACCGCCGCCTGCGTCTACTACGTGGGTGTCGCGTTGCAGAGCAAGGCGGTCGCCTCGGTCGTGCTGCCCAACATCAGCGCCCGGCCGGCAACAAACGTGTCGACCATGCACATCTTCGCCATCGCCATCGGGGGCTGACGGCAGCGGATCCCGCTCGGGGGAGCGCGACCGGGCCCGTCCCAACCGGGGACGGGCCCGGTCGCGGCTTTCGTTGGTGCTGTGGCGGTACACGGCATCCGGCGCGGGCCGACGCGGCGGTATTGCTGGCGGCGACGACTCGTTCGGGTGTGCCGGCTCAGGCTGATGTTGGGTCGGCAATGATGCGCGCGAGGGTGCGTCGGCCCATCCGACTCATGGTGGCGTTGGTCTGGTGGTAGTACCAAACCACCCCCATTGCCTGCTGGAAGGCCCACGCTTTGCCACGCTCCCATTCGAGATCGTCGCAGCCGAGTTGCTGCCGAAATGCCTGACGTGGCTCGCGTTCCAGCAGGTGCCAGGCGCTGACGAGATCAAGGGCAGGGTCGGCAGGCCCCAGCCCGCCCACGTCGAGAACCCCGGCCAGCCGCCCACCGGAGACGAGGACGTTTCCCGGAATGAGATCACCATGGTTCATCCTGTCCGGGGCCTCGCCCCGCGGCAGTTCCCTCATGACCTCCCAGATCCGGCGGAGCAGCGGGACGTCCAGCAGCGCCTCGCTGCGCCCGAAGCAGGTTTCCATCCACCCGTCGTGCGCTGGTAGCTCGCCACCGCGACCCTCGCCGGTGAACGTGCGTCCCCGTGTGTCGATGGCTCGCACGCCACTGACGAAATCGGCCAGATCGTGCGCGAACGCGACGGAGTCGCCTGGGTCCTTGTCGGTGGCTACGACACCGGGTACCCACGTCTGTACCGACCACGGAAGCGGGTAGCCGGCGCCGGGTTCACCGAGGGCGACCGGCTCGGGGGTGGGAAATCGCGTACGACCCATCAGTTCCCGGGCCGCTTCCGCCTCGCGTTCCAGCCAGCCCTGCGCCGCGTCGACCTCGAGAGGCTGAAGGGGGAACCGGGCCGTGAACCGTTCCCCGATACGGAAGATGGCATTGACCGTTCCCTGCGAAGCGACGCGCCTGAGAGGCAGGCTCCGCCACTCGGGGAACTGCGCGTCCACCAGCTCACGCACCGCGTTGAGTGAGACTGTGAGCTGGCCATCGTGCATCGGCACATCCGGCGACAGGGATGGGCGGCGGGTAGAGGCTGGCACGACAATCATCCTTGGTCAGGTGTGCTGGGCGGCGACTGTGGTTCGAGGGTGGCCGGTGGCAGGGCTTGACGCCAGGTGGCGAGCAAGAGCGATCGCGGCGAGGAGCGCCAGGACCGCGGGTGCGGCGCTCGCGGCGAGCAGCCCCAGCCCGGTGAGGCCGAGCAGGGTGACGATCAGCGGGCGGTGCGGGAGCCGGTCGCCGAGCGGCACCAACAGGAAGATCCCGGCGGCATAGCCGAACTGCACCGCGGTCACCACCAGGGCGGCCGAGTCGGCGCCGACGTGCAGGCTGGCGGCGACCAGCGGGCTGGTCGTCTGGGGGAAGTAGATGTTTCCGACGGCGACCCCGCAGGTGAGGGCGAGGAGCACCAGCAGCCTGCGACTCATGTGCGAACCGCCTGTGCGAAAGCGTCGATCACGTCAGTCCACCGGCCCGCCGGCGACGTAGATGACCTGGCCGGAGACGAACCCGGCTTCGGGGCTGACCAGGTACGACGCGGTGTGCGCGATGTCCTCGGGCTGGCCGACCCGGCGCACCGGGATGGTCTGCGCCACGATCCGCTGGTGCTCCTCGAAGCTGCGGCCCCGCCGCTGGGCCCCGACCCTGGTCATGTCACTGACCACGAAGCCTGGCCCGATGGCGTTCGCCGTCACGCCGTGCTGCCCGAGTCGCAGCGCGAGCGATTTGGTGAAGCCGATCAGACCGGCCTTCGCGGCGGCGTAGTCAACGCGGCCGGAATCGCCGAGCGCGGAAATGCTCGACATGTTGACGATTCGTCCCCAGTTGGCCGCCATCATGTAGGGGGTCACGGCCCGGGTGAGGAAGAACGCTCCGCGCAGGCTGACCCCGGTGACCGCGTCCCACTGCTGGGTGCTCGTCTCCTCGACGCCGGCGTTGGGGCCGCCGATGCCGGCGTTGTTGATCAGCACCGTCGGTGATCCCAGCTCGGCCGCGATCCGAGCGACAGCGGCGGTCACGGCCGACTCGTCGCTGACGTCGGCGGCGAACGCCGCCGCTGTTCCGCCGTCGCGGGTGATGGCAGCCACGGTGCCGGCGCAGTCTTCCTCGACCAGGTCGACCACGGCGACCGCGAGGCCATCGCGCGCCAAACGCCTGGCCACCCCGGCGCCGATGCCGCGTGCCGCGCCCGTGACGATCGCCGTGCGCCGAATGGCCTGGTCTGTCATGTTGATCTGTGTCATGCCGGAGAGTCCACGGCACCTTGGCGGTGCTCGCCAAGCGATGTAGCGTGCAGCTTAATGATCAGCTTCATGCTCGGCGTCGAAGACCTCGCGGACACCCGCTTCGCGATCTCGCCGATCCACGAGGCCGTGCTCAGCCTGCGAGTGTTACGCGAGCCTGGCCTGTACGCGCTGCACCTGCCCTGGCGCAGGTCGGTTCTCGGCAGACTCGACGCGCTCGGTGCCGACCTGTTGATGTCCCTGGTCGGGCCAGACCGCTGCGTTCCGGACTTCCTCACGCCCCGACCGGCGACCTTCGCCGCGACCTTCGAGGACGAACTGGCCGCCGTACGCCGGACACCTCCGGACGTCGTACGCCGCGACGTGCTGGCCCTGTACCCACGTGGCGGGCTACCGGCCGTCGTTCAGGAAGTCACCGCGAGCGAGGATGAGCCGGTGCTCGCACTCCGCGACGCCATCTGCGACCGCCTGCACCGCTATTGGCAAGCAGCGATCAAGCCGACGTGGCCGCAGATGCGACTCGTTCTGGAGGCGGACACGACCTACCGCGCCCGACAACTGGCCGTAGGAGGCGCACGCCTGCTCTTCGCCGACATGCACCCGAATCTGCGCTGGCAGGACGGCGTCCTGCACATCGACAAGATGATCGGCAGGCACCACGTCGCGGCAGCCGGCCGAGGACTGCTGCTGGTGCCATCCATCTTCTCCCACCGGCCCGCCCCGCCAGTCAGCCCGGACGAGCCACCGATGCTGGCGTACCCCTGCCGTGGAGTAGCAACGCTCTGGGCGCCGACACCGACCGCCGACGCGACCGCCGTCACATCGCTCCTCGGCGCGCCCAGAGCGCGACTGCTCCAGCTCCTTGCCGAACCGCTACCGACCGTGGAAATGGCCCGCCGGCTCACCGTCACACCCAGCGCCGTGTCACAACACCTACAGGTCCTCCACGCGACAGGCCTGATCACTCGCGCCCGCGACGGACGGCACGTGCTGTACCGGCGCAGCCCTCTTGGCGACCAGGTGGTCGGCCAGTCGGCGGAGCAGTGATCCCAGTGGACCGAGACGCTGCCCCTCGGTGACTGTCGGTCACCTCCATGGGCGAGGATGCGGTAGTGAGCGGTATACCTCAGAGTCATATTCATACCTCTGAGGCATACCGCTCAACAGCACATCGACATGGCGGGCAGCCAAAGTGGATGGCGAGCGCCTTTCGCTGCGACCCCAGCCCCGTCTTGAGTCAGGACTCACTGATCTAGCGGATGCGCTCCCCTCGGCTCTCGATCCGGTAGTAGTCGAAGGCGACGTCGAGGTCGGTGCCGGTGCCCGCCCGGTTGAAGGCCGCCAGCCCGGCCTTCGTCGGCTCGGCGGTCAACGTCGTGGAGCCGATGTAGCGGTAGACGCTTCCGTCGCTGGAGTAGTAGGCGCGGTAACTGTTTCCGACCTTGGTCAGTCGAAGCCAGATGGCGCCGTCGGCCCCGACGATCCGCTGGGCGTCCGCGCCGGTGATCTCCAGCGTCGATGCCGCGCCGTTCTGTTCGCGCAGGAGGACGATCCGGACCTTGTAGGCGGCGGTCGCGTTGCCCATCTCCCAGGCGAGCTTCACATAGTTGTCGTCGTCGGCGTAGGCGAGCACACCGCCCTGTTCGTTGTTGTTGGCGAGTGGGCGGGAGAAGACGACCCTGGACTCGGCCGTCCAATCGCCGTCGACATCCTGCAGAGCCAGGTTCCGGGCGGTGTTGGTGTTGCCCTGCAGGTCACCCTGCTGCGCGGTGATGACCAGCGATCCGTCGGCCAGACGCCGCCTGCTTTCGTCCGGCCGTACCCACTGCCACTGGGAGCCGAGTTGGGCCGAGCCGAACTCGTCGCTGCCGGTGATCGTGGTGTTCAGGTCCACCGTGTAGACCGACGATGCCGCACCGTTCGTGACGGTGACCCGCGCCTGCCCGGTGGCGCTGGTCGCCTGCTCGACGGCGACCGAGGCAGCGGGGTCGGCGGCGCTGGCGGTGACCGTCGGCACGGTCGTGGTGCCGGCCGGCGCGAGGGCGTTGTAGCGCAGCACCGTCGGCGAGAAGGACGCCAGGCGCTTGCCGTCGACGCGCAGGGCCGTCAGCGTCGTGTCGGGCACCAGGTTGAAGACGTAGTTCTTCACGAGCGGCCCGAAGAAGCTCTCCGTCGTCACCTTGACGACCGCCTGTCCGGGCACGCCGGACGCTTGGGAGAGGATCTCGTAGCGCGCCTTCCGGTCGGCGGTCTTCACCTTCGTGATGGTCGGCGAGGCCCCGGCCGGCACCGGGATGGTGTACGAGTTGTCCGACAGGTTGAAGCCGCCGAACTCCTTCCCGTTCACGACGATCTTCGCCGAGAGCGGCGCGTCGTCGACCGGGATGTCGCGTCCGCTGAACTCCTTCCAGTAGTTCACCGAGGTGTCCCGCCAGTCGGCGGCGTCCGTCTCGTGCACGGCCAGCTTGGCGCGTACCTCGGCGAACCGTCGGGCGTCGATGTCGGGCTGCAGCGCGTCCCAGGTCTCCCGCATCCAGGTCACGTACTGGACGCCCATCTGGTAGCGGTAGACCAGCTCGTCCCAGAAGGTCCGGCCGCTGTCCATCCGATGGCCCCACGGCACATGGTGGAACCACATCAGCAGGTTCTCCGGGACCGAGTCGATGTCCCCGTAGCGCTGCTGGAGTCGGGGGAAGTACTGGGCGGCCAGGTTGCTGCCGGTGGGGGAGCGGTCGAAGCCCAGGCCGACGGTGTCGGCCTGGTTGTAGTAGACCGGGCTCCAGTCGTCGCGCCCTGCCCAGTCGGCCGGGTCGGGGCGGTAGTGCGCGCCCTCGGCGAACTGGTGACCGATGCCCAGCGGGGTCTGGTAGCTGACCAGGGCCTCCCACGAGCCCATCATCATCTTCCGGATGGTGTCGACGACACGCCTGTCGTTGCCCCAGGTCATCCGGATCCAGTCGGTGGCGATCTCGTCCGCGTCGAGCTCCCAGTCCCAGGCCTGCCGGCCGAAGGCGAAGAGGTTCGCCTGGGCGAAGTGGTGCCCGGTCAGGTTGTCGGCGTTGCCGAGGTTGGCGACACCGACGATGGCGGTGTCCGCGTGGTGCTGGGCGCTCCCGTCGACGATGTTGCCGACCAGGCGCTTCTTCAGCAACTTGCCGTTCTTGTCGGTCGCGTACGTGTCGGTCTTGAGGATCTCCTCGTACATCGGGCCGAGGTAGCTCAGCATCCAGTTCTGGCCCGTGTACTCCTGCGTGATCTGGAGTTCCAGGGCCTGGTTGGTGTTCTCCATCCGGCCGAACATCGGGTGGATGGGCTCCCGGGCCTGGAAGTCCAGCGGCCCGTTCTTCGTCTGCAGGAACACGTTGTCCGCGAAGCGTCCCCTGGTGCCGTCCGGCTGGACCTCGTCGTCGATCGGCCCGAACTCCAGGTAGGCCCGCTTGAGGCGATCGTTGTCGACCTCGGCGTTGTAGACGAACGTCCGCCAGTGCACGGTCATCCCGAGCGGCGCGACGGCGGCGCCGATGGCGTTGGCGCCGTCGCCGTGGTCGTACCCGAAGTCCTGTGGCCCGGGCTGACCCTCCGAGTTGGCCTTCACGGTGAAGCCCATGAAGTCCGGGATCGCGGTCTTGATCAGCTGGGCCCTGCGGTTCCACCAACCCCGGAAGTCGGTGCCGTACGGGTCGAGTTGGCTGTTGGTCAACGTGTCCGGCGCGAATCGGCTGTCCGTCGGCGCGGTGTAGCGGATCGACAGACCCAGCTTGATGCCGTACGGACGCAGGGCGTCGGCGAGGGCGGCCTCCTGCGCGATGCGGGCGCTCGTCAGGTACGCGTTGTCGGCGTTGACGTTGTTGATGGTGATGCCGTTGATGCCGAGCGACGCCAACGCGCGTGCCACGACGATGTAGCGGTCGAGGATGACGGGCAGATTCTTACCGGCGCTCGCTCCGGTGGCGGCGAAGTTGAAGATCGCCCCGTTCTCCCCGTTCAACCCGCCCAGTCCGGAGGCGTTGTTGCCGGCGTAGAGGCGCTCGGTCTCCCAGTTGTTCAACAACCGATGCTTGATCTTCGGTGTCTCCGAGATGCGGAGGTGGTCGATGGGCTTCTGCGTCTGCAGCAGCCGCAGGAAGGCGTAGGTCCCGTAGAGCGCGCCGAGGTCGCTGTTGCCGGCGATGACGGTGAACCTGTCCTGGCCGCGGGACACGGAGCGTACGAGGTAACCCTCGTCGCCGACCTGGGCCAGCTCGCGGGTCGAGACGGCGTGGCGCACCAGCGGTGAGCTTGCCGGCGTCCCCACCACGACCGAGCCGTCCGGGATCCTGTCGCCGTTCACCGCCGTTACCGGCGTCGCCTGGCCGAGGAGCCCACCCAGGCCGCGTACCAACTCGTCACGGGCGGCTCCGAGGGTTGTCTCGGCCAGCTTCTCGGTGGAGCCGGGTGCCATGGCGAGGTCTGCCGTGTGCCGGTGGACCTTGTCGGCGTCGGCGTTCTCGACCACGATCGCCGTGGCCGTCCGACGGTAGTCGCGCAGCAGCTTCGCGTCGCTGACCGGCACGTACCGCAGCCACAGGTCTGAGCCGCTGTAGTCGTCCGGCGACTGGGCCGCGGCGACGGGTGTGGTGGCGACCGTCAGGGTGGCCGCGACCATGGTGAGCGCCGTGCCCAGCACGATGAGACTTCGCCGCAGCCGGGGCACCGAACCTCGGTTCATTGCCTTCTCCTCCTTCGTCCGCTCGAGACGTCGATCGACCGTCTCGCGAACGCAGTGACGTAGATGGATGGGCGGGTGCGCCGATCCTGTCCGGCGCCGCCCGGCCCCGGCAACGAGTTGTCGTTTCTTGTCGCGGGCCTCCCGACCTCACGGCAGGGGCGCCGCCGGCTGGGTCGCGGGCCGCTGCCGTACCCATGGGGGGCGGACCCGACCCGGGCTCAGGTTGCGCGCGGCCGTCGAGTGGCGGACCACGAGGCGTACCGGCAGGACCATCGGCCGGCCGGTGTGCCCCGGGGCTCCCTCGATCATCGTGAGCAGGTGCCGGGCCGCGGCCGAGCCCGCCGCGTAGAACGGTGCCGCGACAGTGGTCAGCCCGGGCGTGACGAGGTCGGCGGCGAGGATGTTGTCGAAGCCCACGATGCTGACGTCGCCCGGAACGTCGACGCCCCTGCGGGTGAGGCCACGGATGAGGCCGATCGCCATCTGGTCGTTGAAGGCGAGGACCGCCGTTGCCGGACGAGCGGACAACTCCTCGGCGGCTCGCTCGCCGCCCTCGATGGTCGGGCTGTACGGGCCGATCTGGCGCACCTTGATCTCCAGCTCCATGCCCGCTTCGAGCAGCGACCGCCAGCGGATGCCGTTCGGCCAGGACGCCTCCGGCCCCGCGACGTACGTGATGTGGTCGTGCCCCAGCTCACCGAGGTGCTCGGCGGCCCGCCGGGTCCCACGGGGGTTGTCCGTCACGACGCAGGGCACGTCCGCGATGGCGCGGTTGAGGACCACCACCGGCCGCTGCTTGGCGAACATCCGGATGGCCGAGTCGGACATCCGGCTGCTGGCCAGCACGATGCCGTCGACTGTCGACATCGTGCGTTCGATCGCCGCCCGTTCCACCCGGTCGGACTCCTGGGCGTCGATCAGCACGGTGGTGTATCCGTCGCCGATCGCCGTCTCCTGCGCACCGCGAACGATCTCGGCGTACACCGGGTTGGTGATGTCGGCGATGACCAGCGCGATCATGTGTGTGCGGGCCGTGGTCAGGGCGCGAGCGAGGGGGTTGGTCCGGTAGCCCAGCCGCTCGGCGACCTGCCGGATCCGCTCGGCGGTCTCGGAGTTGACGCGGCTCGGTCGGGAGAAGGCGCGGGACACCGTGGACGGTGAGACGGCGGCTTCGAGCGCGACGTCGTAGATCGTGACCCTCTTGTCGGGCGGCCTGGTGTGGTCGGGCATCTTGATGCTCCTCCCGGCTACGCGCCGTGATCATGGTAAGTCGCCGGTGAGCACCCGGCAATGCCCGCGCAACATTCCGCCGGCTCGGACACATTCGCGCGAGGCAATACATGGCAACCCGTTGCCGTGACGCCGCGCCGGCTGTCTCAATGCTTCACGGACGGCGCAGGTAGGGCGACCCCGCCTGGGCGCAGCGTGGACCTACCTGGCCGGCCCGGGTAGTCGATGAAGGGAACGACTCATGGGTATGACGCGGCGCGGCGCTCTCATGGTCACGGCATCGTCGCTCTTCGCGGGCGCCGTCGGGTGTGGGGCGCCGGACAGCCCCGGCAAGTCCTCGGGCGACACCACGGGCGAGGTGCCGGAGCGGCCCGGTAAGGCCGTCACGCTCAACGTTCTCGACGTTGCCGGCAACCTGCAACTGACACAGGGGATGATCGACGAGTTCGTCTCCAAGAACTCCGGGGTGATCTCCCGGGTGACCTATTCGAAGGCGCCGGCACCCGAGCTGGCCGGCAAGATCAAGGCTCAGCAGGGCGCGGACCGGGTGGACATCGGTCTCGTGCTGACCGGCGTCGACGGTCTGGCCGCGGGGATCGAGCAGGGCCTCTGGATCGACGTGTTGCCGAAGTTCCAGGACCGCCTCAGCGGCATGGGGAACTACCTGCAACCGGCCGCCGCGATGCAGCAACTCGCCGGCAACGCCGGCGTCACGGTCACCTACTACCCGTCCGGTCCGCTGCTCGAATACCTGCCGTCCCGGCTGCCGACGCCGCCGACCAGCGCGGAAGCCCTGCTCGCCTGGGCCAAGGGCAACCCCAAGAAGTTTCAGTACGCCCGGCCGGCCAACTCCGGCCCCGGCCGGACGTTCCTGATGGGCCTGCCCTACATCCTGGGCGACACGAACCCCAAGGATCCGACGGCGGGGTGGGACAAGACGTGGGCCTTCCTCAAGGAGCTGGGCCAGTACGTCGACTACTACCCGTCCGGCACCACCGAGACGATGAAGAACCTCGCCAACGGCACCGCTCACCTGATCGTCAGCACGACCGGCTGGGACATCAACCCCCGAGTGCTGGGCACCGTGCCCAAGGAGGCCAGGATCGCCACGATCGACGGTTTCCACTGGGTCACCGACGCGCACTACGCCGTGCTGCCCAAGGGCATCTCGACCGACACGCAGGCCGCGGTGCTCGCCCTGCTCGCGTTCATGCTCACTCCCGAGCAGCAGGCGAAGGCGTACGACGAGGGCTACTTCTACCCGGGGCCGGCGGTGAAGGACGTCGGGCTGTCGTCGGCGCCACAGAAGAGCCAGGACGCGATCCGGGAGTTCGGCCGTTCCGAGTACGACGCGCTGATCGCCGGAAACCCGACCGAGGTCCCGCTCGACGCGAAGAGCCTCGTGGCGGCGTTCAACCGGTGGGACCGCGAGATCGGCGGCGGGAAGGTCAAGCAGGGATGAGCGCCTTCTCCCAGCTGCGGTTGGACGGTGTGTCCCGTCGGTTCGGCGGCCAGGACGCGCTCACCGAGCTGGACCTGACGATCGAGACGGGCGAGTTCATCGCCCTGCTCGGCCCGTCCGGCTGCGGCAAGTCGACCGCGTTGAACTGCCTGGCGGGGCTCCTGCCGCTGACCCAGGGGAGCATCTGGCAGGACGAGCGCCGGATCGACACGCTGCCACCGGAGCGCCGCGGCTTCGGCATGGTGTTCCAGAGCTACGCCCTCTTCCCCCACCTGACGGTCCGGGCGAACATCGCCTTCGGCCTGCGCATGCGGCGGCTGCCGAAGGAGGAGACGCGTCGGCGTACCGAGGAGGCGGTGCGGCTGGTGCGCCTCGAGGACCACGTCGACAAGCTGCCCGGCCAGCTCTCGGGTGGTCAGCAGCAACGGGTCGCCATCGCCCGCGCCGTCGTGTTCGAGCCGTCGCTCGTGCTGATGGACGAGCCGTTGAGCAACCTCGACGCCAAACTGCGTCTGGAGATGCGTACCGAGATCCGTCGGCTGCACCAGTCGTTGGGGCTCACCACCGTCTACGTCACCCACGACCAGGAGGAGGCGCTCTCCCTGGCCGACCGGCTGGTCGTGCTGCGGGAGGGGCGGGTGCAGCAGATCGGGTCGCCGCGTGAGTTGCACACCCGGCCGGCGAACTGGCACGTCGCCGACTTCATGGGCTACCGCAACCTGTGGCGGGGGCGGGTGGAGCAGGTGGACGGCACCCGGGCCGCGGTCGAGTCGTCCGGCCACCGGCTGCTCGGCGAGGCCATCGGGGACCTCCCCGCCCGGTCGGACGTGATGGTCGCGGTACGCCCCGAGGACATCCGCGTCGACGGCCCCGGCGAGACCCCGAACGCGATGTCGGCGACCATCGAGGTGGTGGAGTATCAGGGCCGCGAGTTGGCGGCCGAGGCGCGTACCGACAGCGGTCAGCTCGTGCACCTGCGTACCGAGCAGCGGGTCGCGCCGGGCGACCAGGTGAAGCTCTCCATGGATCCGCAGCGGCTTCTCGTCTATCCCGCCGGCGCGACGCGGGAGACCGACCGCCTCGTGGACGCCTCGGGGGCGGTGCGGTGAGCGGCTCCGGGCCCGGCAGACCGTTGGCGCACTGGCAGCACCGTCTCGCCGAGCGGGGCATCGATCGTCAGCTCTGGTTGCTGGTGCCAGCCCTGGTCTTCGTCATCGCCCTGTTCCTCTACCCGTTCTTCTACGGTCTGACGCTCTCGTTCCAGCCGACCGACGGCGGGCCGCTGAGCGACTACGCCCGGTTCTTCTCCGACTCCTACGAGCGGGGCACGATCTGGATCACGCTGCGGATCGCGTTGCCCGCCGCGTTGCTGAACGTCCTCGCCGCCGTGCCGATCGCCTACCGGATGCGCGGCCGGTTCCGGGGCAAGCGGCTGGTCACCACACTGCTGGTCGTCCCGATCACGCTCGGCACGGTCCTCACCGCCCAGGGGCTGCTGAACTTCCTCGGCCCGACCGGCTGGTTCAACCGGATCCTGCTCGCGGGGAACCTCGTCGACGAGCCGGTGCGGCTGACCCACAACTACTGGGGCGTGTTCTTCTCACTGGTGATCACCGGTTTCCCGTTCGCGTTCCTGCTGGTGCTCTCCTACCTCTCCGGGATCGACCCGACCCTGGAACGGGCGGCCGCGACGCTGGGAGCGGACTGGCGTCGCCGGTTCACCATGATCACCCTCCCGCTGCTGATGCCGGGCCTGGCCACGACCTTCTGCCTGACGTTCGTGCTGGCGTTCAGCGTGTTCCCGTCGGCCGTCCTGGTCGGCAATCCGGCCGGTGAGACGCGGGTCATCTCGCTCGCCGCCTACCAGGCGGCCTACGAGCAGTACGACTACCCGTACGCGTCGGCGATCGCGATGATCATGGGGTTCGTCGAGCTGGTCATCATCGCGCTGGTCCTGGCCGCGCGCAGCCGTTTCTACACAGGCTCCACCGGAGGCAAGGGCTGATGGCAACGATCACCCGGGCGCGACCATCGCCGCCCCCCGCCACCACCGACCGACGGCCGCGCATCACCGCGCGCCCGGCCGCCTGGGTCGTGTGGGGCGTCGTCATCTTCTTCTTCCTCAACCTGCTGGGCGTCGTGGCGTCCGTGCTGGTCAGCTCGTTCGGCCAGCGCTGGTTCGACACCTGGTTGCCCGACGGCTACACCACCAGTTGGTACGGCCGGGCCTGGGACGAGTTCGCGCTTCTGCAGGTCATCGTCGTGACCCTGGAAGTCTCCGTACTCGTCGTGGGAGTCTCGCTGCTGATCGGTGTGCCGGCGGCCTACGTCCTCGCGCGACGGTCGTTCCCCGGCAAGCGGCTGATCTTCCTCGTGTTCCTGCTGCCCATCCTCATGCCACCGATCACGTACGGCATCCCGCTGGCGACCGTCCTCTACAAGTTCGGCCTGGCGGGGAACATGTCCGGGGTCGTGCTCGCCAATCTCGTACCATCGGTGCCCTTCGTCATTCTCACCATGACCCCCTTCATCGAGCAGATCGACCCGCGGATCGAGAGCGCCGCGCGGATGTGCGGCGCGGGACTGCGGACGGTGTTCCTCCGGGTCCTCACGCCGCTGCTCGTGCCCGGCATCCTCGCATCCGCGATCCTCGTCCTCGTGCGGACCGTCGGCATGTTCGAGCTGACCTTCCTGACCGCGGGACCGGACTCACAGACCCTCGTGGTGGCGCTCTACTACTCGATGTCCGCGTCCGGGATCAGGGCGCAGCAGTCGGTCGACGCGATGGCGGTCATCTACACCTCGATGATGCTCGTCCTGCTCGTCGTCGCACTGCGCTACGTCAACCCGACCCAGCTCGTGGCCCAGGTCAAGGAGGATCCCGAGCACTGAGGCCCGGCGGCGCGCAGGCCCCTGCGGTCAACCGCCGACGGTGTCCCGTGGCGTCGTGCTGGCCCGCCAGTCGACGCCCGGACCGGCGGTGACCTCGTCGAGGATCTCGCCCAGGCGGCCCACGACCGTGACGAGGGTGGGCAGCTTCGCGCGCAGGCCACGGTAGGCCGTGGCGAGGCTCTCATCGACCGTGATCGGCTCGCTGTGGGCCCCCTCGGGGTCGAGCAGGGCGACCGCCTCCTTGAGATCGGAGGCGAGGCCGATCGCGAAGAGCCCGAGCGCGGCCGCACCGAGGGCGGCGTCCTCGGCCTCGCCCGCGACCTGGGCTGGACAATCCAGGACCGCGGCCATCACCTCGCGCCACAACGGCGCACGGAAGGCGCCGCCGGTCAGCCGTACGCCGCTGATCGGCGTCAGCTCGGCCAGACGGTCCCGGACACCGCCGAGTTGCAGGCAGACGCCCTCGACGGCGGCCCGCACCAGGTGGCCACGGGTGTGCTCGCTCCGCAATCCCAGATACGCGCCGGGTGGGCCGGACACACCGGCCGGTGCCCGGTCGGCCAGCAGATACGGCAGCATCACGAGGCCGTCGCTTCCCGGAGGAATCCGCTCGGCGAGGCGCAGGAGCGCGGGTACGAAACGGCCGTCCCCGGACGCCGGGTGCAGGTCGGGGGCGAGGGCGTGTCCGGCCCACCGTACGACGTTGCCGCCGTTGCTGACCGATCCGCCGACCACCCAGGCGTCCTCGGTCAGCGCGGCGCAGAAGAGGGACTCGGCCGGGTCCACGAGGGGAGCGGCGACGACCGTACGCAGCGCCCCGGTAGCCCCGAGCGTCAGGCCACCGACGGTGCTGTCGATCGCGGCGGCGCCCAGGCTGCCCGACGGGCTGTCTCCCGCGCCCACGACGACGGGTGTACCGGACGGCAGGCCGACGGCCCGTCCGGCCGCCGCCGACAACGGCAGCGACGCCGTCGTGGGCAGGACGGGGGGCAGTTGGCTCTCGGACACACCGACGAGGTTGAGCACGGCCGGGCTATAGACCCGACGGTGGACGTCGAACATCCCGGTGCCGGACGCCGAGGACAGCTCGGTCACCAGCCTTCCGGTGAGCCGGTGGAGCACGTAGTCCTTGAGGCCGATCCACCACCGCGTCGTCGTGCAGAGATGGGGCTCGTGGCGGGCGAACCACATGAGCTTGCAGAGCGGGCTCATCGGGTGCACGGGCGTCCCCGTCAACCGGTGCAGCTCCCGGCTCTGGCCGGAAGTCCACAGGTCGCGGGCTGCCTCCGACGACCGTGAGTCCAACGAGGTCAGCAGCGGCGTCGTCGGCGTCAGCGCCGAGTCCAGCCCGATCAGGCCGTACATGGCGGAACTCAGCGCGAGCGCGACCACCTCCGGCCCGGCGGTGTCGGCGACACAGGCGGCGATGGCCTCCAGCGTGGCCGCCACGAGCACATCCGGATCCTGTACCTGCCAGCCGGGCACCGGCTGAAGCATCGGGTACGTCCGCGTCGCGACGTGCCGCACGGTGCCGTCCAGGGCGAAAGCAGCCGCCCGGACAGCCGTGGTGCCCACGTCGACTCCGAGAATGACACGACGCCCTGGCCCCATGCGCACATGGTCAGGCGGCATTCCGCACACCGGCAAGCGGTTGCGCGCAGTTGTCGTCGCGGCCGTCCGGCGTCTCTCGTCACCGTCCGTCCGGCACCCTCAGACCAGGAAACTCTCTCGCATCCGCGCACCCAGATTGATCCCAGCCACGACCCGAGGGCCGGCCGGGTCGTGCACGGCGGTGGTGTTGTTGCGGCGCATCAGCTCACGGACCGCGGGTGGCAGCCGCGGCGGGTCGTCGACGGCCGCGAGGACCTGCCCGGCGCTCGTGATCAGTTGATCGGCCAGAGTGGCGGCGTCGGTGTCCACCCGCACCCGGCCGTACTCCCAGCCGGCGGTGGTGAGATCGAGCACCTCGAACACGCGGGTCAGCAGCGGGTTCGGGTCGGTCACCCGGTCGAGCCGGTGCGCCCGGCTGCCGACCACCGCGACGGCGGCAGCCACCTGCGCGTACGGGTGGAAGCCGGACGGCAACGCGAACAGCGGCCACCGCAGGGCCGGACCGGCCTCCTTCCACAGCGGCCGGTAGTTGCGGCGGTGCACCAGGAGCCGCCGGCCCGTCCGGCGGAGAATCTCCTGCGCCTGGGCCTGCAAGTCCAGGTGGGCCTCATCGGCGACCTGACCCACGACACGGGCCGCCACCACCAGGCCGTCGTCGCTGTCCAGGGTCGCGGTCAGCGTCTGGACCTGCTCGGTGAACCGGATCTGCGCATGGGCGCCGTACCGCTGCTGGACGTCGCGCAGCAGTGCCTGCTGTCGTTCCGGATCGAGCTGGACCCGCCTACCGCCCAGCAACCGCCGGAGCCAGCGCATGTCGCCTCGTTTCAGCAGAGCCGTCGTGGACGGCGGCAATGTTAGTGCGTCAGACCTCCGCCGTGTGCCGACGGGGGGTCCGGCGACCAACGGACCTCGCTGACGGTCACCGGCGGCGCGGAGTGACAAGTCCCGACTCGTACGCCCACACGACCAACTGGGCGCGGTCGCGGCAGTGCAGCTTCATCATCGCGCGGTTCACGTGTGTCTTGGCGGTCAACGGACTGATCACCATGCGCGCGGCGATCTCGTCGTTACTCAGCCCCCTCCCGACCAACTCGACGATCTCCTGCTCGCGCGTGGTCAGCACGTCGCGTCCGGCCGCCGGGTCGGCCGGCGGTGGGCCGGACACGAACTCGCTGATGAGCGTACGCGTGACGGTCGGCGCGAGCAGCGCGTCGCCGCGGGCCACGACGGCGATGGCCTGCAACAGGTCGGCGGGGTCGGCGTCCTTGAGGAGGAACCCGCTGGCGCCCGCGCGGAGAGCGGCGAAGACGTAGGAGTCGAGCCCGTAGTTGGTGAGGATGAGCACGTGGGTCGCGGCGAGGCCGGGATCGGCGGCGATGCGCCTCGTGGCTTCGATGCCGTCGAGCCCCGGCATCTGCACGTCCATGAGCACCACGTCCGGGCGCAGACGTCGCGACAGCTCGACGGCCGAGCTGCCGTCGGTGGCCTCGCCGACGACCTCCAGGTCGTCCTCGGCGTCGAGCAGAGCCCGGAATCCGGCGCGCATCAACGCCTGGTCGTCGGCGAGCAGGACCCGGATCATGCCGGCTCCCCCCTCCGGGCGGAGCCGCCACGATCCGCGGGCGACTGAGCTCGTCGGACCTCGCGCAGGCGATCGGTCATGCCGGGTCGTCCAGCGGGAAGGTGGCTCGTACCGTGAACCCGTGGTCGGCGTGCGCGGCGGCCCGCAACGTGCCGCCCAGTCCGGTCACCCGTTCCCGCATGCCGCGCAGGCCCACACCGGGTGTCATCGGCCGGGCCGGTGACGCCTGACCGTCGTCGGTGACCGAGACGGTGAGCTGGGCCGGGGCGTACTCGACGTGGATGTGCGCGGTGGCCAGGCCCGCGTGGCGGGCCACGTTGGTCAGCGCCTCCTGGACGACGCGATACCCGGCCTCGTCGACCTCGGCGCGCAGGTCCCGGGGCGGACCGCTGACGGTCAGGTGCACCGGCACCCCGGCCGCCCGGGTCCGTTCGGCGAGCTCGTCCACCCGGGCCAGGCCGACGCGGTCTTCGTCGGCGGGGGAGCGCAGGACGTCGAGCGTCGTGCGCAGCTCCCGCATCGCGGCACTGCTGGCCTCCTGGATCGCCAGCAGCGTGGCAGACGGCTCCTCGCCGTGTTTGCGCGCCAGGTGCACGGCGATCCCGGCCTGCACCTTGATCACGGAGATGCTGTGGGTCAGGGAGTCGTGCAGGTCACGGGCGATGCGCAGGCGCTCCTCCCCGGCGCGACGCAACGCCATCTCCTCGCGGGTGCGTTCGGCCTCGAGCGCCCGCTGCTCGACCTGTTCCAGGTAGGCGCGGTGCTGGCGCGCGACCAGCCCGGCGACGTTGGCCGCCAGGAACCAGCCCAGCAGCAGGGCCGTCCGCTCGACGATCAGTTGGCCGGGCTGGTCGGCCGGCGCCACCGAGACGTCCCGGGCCAGGAACCCGCCGAGGAAGACGAGGCTGGCCACGGCGGCGGCCGACCGGTGCCCCCGCCAGGCGGCGACGTAGACCGCGCCGAGGACGGGGAAGGCGGCGGACACCCCGGGGTGAACCCGGACGTGGAGCGCCAGCATGGCGGCGGTCACCACGCTCAGCGCCAGCACCGGGTACCGCCGGCACACCGCCGCGGCCACCACCATGGCGAGGACCAGGGCCACGTCGACCGCCCCGACCTGGGCGGCGTCCGGCGCGATGGCGGCGTTGCCGAGCAGGAGGGCGCCGAGGGTGAGGCCGCTGAGGGCGTACGGCAGGTCGCGACGCATGGTCGAACTGTAGAACGGGCCGTCAGCAGGCAGCATCCACCGGCCGCGGTAGGAGGGCGTACCGCGGACGCGGTATCGGCTGCCGCCCAAGTGCCTGCGGCGGCACGACGTATTCCCGGTTCGTCGAGACCAGCATCGAGCCCATGACATACCGCTTCTTCACCCCCGCGAGAGCGTCGACCGCGACCGGTCTGACCGCGGCGGTCTACCGCCAACTGTCGGACGACTTCCTCGGGCCGCTACCCACCTTCCAGGCGCTCTCGGCCGTACCGGAGGTGCTGGCCGCGACCTGGGCGCTGATGCGGGAGGCACTGCTCGCCGGTGACGCCTCCCGGGTCGACCGCGAACTCGTCGCGGCGGCGGTGTCCCGGGTCAACCGCTGTCAGTTCTGCGTCGACGCCCACGTGCTGCTGCTGCACGCGTTGGGCGAACCGAAGCTGGCCGAGGTCGTCGCCCGGGGCGGGACACCACCCGAACCGAGGCACGCCGAGCTCGTCGGCTGGGCGCAGGCCAGCCGCAGCCCCGTAGCCGCCGACTGGGCCAGCCCGTACCGCCCCGAGGTCACCGGCACACTGCTCGCCTTCCACTTCATCAACCGGATCGTGTCGGCGCTGCTCGATCCCGATCTGCTCCCCGGCGGCCTGCAACGGTCCCCGCTGGTGCGGTTGGTGGGCGGCCGGCTCTACGCCAAGACGGCCCGGGAGTCGAAGGAACCCGGCCGAAGCCTCCCGCTCCTGCCTGCCGGCACGACCGCGCCGCCCGGATGGGCGGGGGACAGCCCGGTCGGCGTCGCGTACGCGTCGTTGCGGGACGTCGCCGCGCAGGGCGGGGAGCTCCTGGGCGAGGTGGCGCGCCAGACCGTCACCGCCACCGTGAGCTGGGAGGACGGGCGGTTCCCCGCCAGGCCCGCGGACTGGGCCGTCGACCTGGTCCGGGACGTGCCCGGCCGGGATCGCGTCGGAACGCGCATCGCGCTGCTGGCGGCGTTCGCACCGAGCGCGGTCAGCGTGGGCGACGTGGCTCTGTGGCGGCTCTCCCATCCGGCCGACGCCGACCTCGTACGGCTGGTCGCCTACGGGGCGATCACGGCCACCGAGCATGTCGCCCGAGCCCTGGCTCCGGCCCACTTCTAGGAGGTCACCATGCGCAAGGCATTCGTCATCATCAGCGTTCTGCTGCTCGTCGCGTTCTCCCTGCAGTTCGTCCTCGCCGCGGTGGGCGCGTTCACGAGGCCCGCGGGCGACGACTCGTACGCCCTGCACAGCGTCAACGGCATGGCGGTCATCCCGGTCCTCACCCTGCTCACGATTCTGTTCGCCGCGCTGGCGAAGGCTCCGGGCCGGCTCATCGGACTGACGGTGCTGCCGGTCGGCCTCGTCGTGGTGCAGGCGCTCACCGCGATGCTCGCCAACGGGTCCACCGACGCCGCCGGCGTCAGCACCCCGCTCGGCCTGACCATCGCCGCGCTGCACGCGGTCAACGGAATCATCGCGGTGCACGTCGTCGTCGGCATCCTCCGGGCGGCACGCGAGCTGGCTCGGCAGGTGCCGGCTGGCGCTGCCCCGCTGAACGTCCGTGAAGGGGAGCCGGTATGACGACGGGCTCGCTGCTCGCGGCCGACCTGGTGATCGCGGTCCTCGCGGCCGGTGGATGGCTGGGCGGCGGTGCGGCGTCGGCCGCCCGGCGCCGCCCGCTCGCACGGGGACTGGCGGCCTTCGCGCTGCTCGCCACGCTGGCCCGCGCGATCACGATCACCGCGCTCGCCCGCGCCGGCTGGTGGTTCGCGGCGGAGAAGGTCCTCATCGCCGCCCCACTGTCGCTCGCGGCGGTGGCCGTCGCCGGGCCGCGGTTGCTGCGGGCCGCCGGTGACATCCGGTCCGTCGCGGTCCCGCTCCTCTTCGCCGGGTACGCCACGAGCGGCGCCCTGCTCGTGACGGTCCTGCACGGCTATCCGGCGTCGGCGGGAGCGGGGCTGCTCACGGTCGCCGGGGTCGTCGCGGCGACGGCGGTCTCGTGGCGTGCCCTCGGTGCGCGTCCGTCCCGGACGGTGTCCCGGGCGACCCTCGTGGTGGCGGTCGCGGCGCTGGTCACCGGAACCGGGCTGACCGTCGCCCCGGACGGCGTGCCCGACGTACCCCATGATCATGGGTATCGGGATGCGCGGACCGTCGGCGAACCCACCAGGCGGTTCACCCTGACGGCCGGGACCGCCACGGTGCGGGTGGGTGGCCGTGACGTCGCGGCGTGGGCGTTCGACGCGCAGGTACCCGGACCGGAGTTGACCGCCACCGTCGGCGACGTCGTGGAGGTGACGCTGCGCAACCGGGATATCGGGCGAGGCGTCACGCTGCACTGGCACGGGTACGACGTGCCGAACAGTCAGGACGGGGTGCCCGGCGTGACGCAGGCGGCGGTGCTGCCCGGACAGGAATTCGTCTACCGGTTCCGCGCCGATCAGGCCGGTACGTACTGGTACCACACGCATTCGGTCTCCGACGTCGGCGTGCGGATGGGCCTCTACGGTGTGCTGGTGGTCCGTCCGGGGCCGATGACCGGCCTCGACGTCACGGTGCCGGTGCACACCCTGGGCGGCCGGCCGCTGCCCGCGCCGAGAACGGAGCGGGTCGAGGCGGGCACCCCCGTGCGGCTACGGCTGATCAACACCGACAGCACGACGCACCGCTACGCCCTGGCCGGGACCGCGTTCCGGGTCGCCGCGATCGACGGCTTCGACCTGCGGGGCCCGACGTCGCTCGTGGACACCGCCGTGCTGATCCCGGCGGGGGGCCGCTACGACCTGGTGTTCAACGCGCCCGCCACGCCGGTGGCGTTGTTCGTGGACGGACGGGTGGTGTATTCGACCGGAGAGGTGTCGACCGCGACGACCACCTGGCCGGTGCTGGACCCGCTCCACTACGGCGTCGCCTCCCCGGCACCGTGGTCCCGGATCGACAGGAAGTTCACCCTCGTTCTCGACCGGGGCCTCGACCTGCACGAACTGCTTCCGCGCTACGCCCACACCGTCAACGGCGCGGCCGACCCGGACATCCCGCCGCAGGTCGTACGCCTCGGTGACATCGTCAGGTTCACGATCGTCAACCGAGCTCAGGTCGTACACCCGTGGCATCTGCACGGCCAGCACGTCCTGGTGCTGTCGCGCGACGGGAAGCCGGCGTCCGGAAGTCCGCTGTGGCTGGACTCGTTCGACGTCCGACCGGGTGAGGTGTGGGAGGTGGCGTTCCGGGCCGACAACCCGGGAATGTGGGCCAACCATTGTCACAATCTGGGGCACGCGGACGCCGGAATGACACTGCACCTGATGGTCTCTTGAGGGTGTGGGAGCGCTCCCGTAACATATCTGTCGCGGCCTGTTAACGCTCACAAAAGCACCCGCACCAACGACCACCACCAATGTGTAGGCCGCCGTCCCGTCAGGAGGATGTTGTATGAACAGATCCAGAGCTGCCAATGTTGGTCTGGTGTCGGCCGGTGTCGCTCTACTGGTGTCGTCGACGGTTGTCGCGGCGTTGCCGGCTGGTGCCGCCGCCGAGGGCTGCTCGGTGAACTATGCCGTGTCGTCGCAGTGGCAGGGCGGCTTCGGCGCCAACGTGTCGATCACGAACCTGGGTGATCCGTTGAGCAGTTGGACGTTGACCTGGTCGTACGGCGCCGGGCAGACGGTCACACAGGCGTGGAACACGACGCTGACCCAGAGCGGTGCGTCGGTGACGGCGAGGAACGTGAGCTACAACGGTTCGGTCCCGACCAACGGCGCGGTGTCGTTCGGGTTCAACGGGTCGTGGACGGGCAGCAACCCGGCGCCGACGAGCTTCGCCCTGAACGGTGTCACGTGCACCGGCGGAACGACGCCGACGACACCGCCGCCGACGACCGCACCGCCGACGACCGCACCGCCGACGACGCCGCCTCCGACGACCCCACCTCCGACCACGCCGCCGCCGAACACGTGCAACCTTCCATCGACGTACCGCTGGTCGTCGACCGGCCAGTTGGCGACGCCGAGGTCGGGCTGGGTGTCGCTGAAGGACTTCACCGTCGCCCCCTACAACGGCCGGCAGTTGGTCTACGCGACGACGCACGACACCGGGACCAGGTGGGGCTCGATGAACTTCAGCCTCTTCACGAACTACTCGGAAATGGCGTCGGCCAGTCAGAACGCGATGAACTCCGCGACCGTCGCGCCGTCCCTGTTCTACTTCGCGCCGAAGAACATCTGGGTGTTGGCGTACCAGTGGGGTGGGCCGGCGTTCTCCTACCGGACGTCGACTGATCCGACCAATCCGAATGGCTGGTCGGCGGCGCAGACGCTGTTCACCGGAAGCATCACGGGTTCGGGGACCGGGCCGATCGACCAGGCGGTCATCGGTGACGGCACGAACATGTACCTGTTCTTCGCCGGGGACAACGGCAAGATCTACCGGGCCAGCATGCCGATCGGGAACTTCCCGGGCAACTTCGGCTCCAACTACACGACCATCATGAGCGACTCGACGAACAACCTGTTCGAAGCCGTTCAGGTCTACAAGCTCCAGGGCCAGACCCGGTACCTCATGATCGTCGAGGCGATCGGCTCGCAGGGCCGCTACTTCCGCTCCTTCACGGCCACCAGCCTGGGCGGCACGTGGACGCCGCAGGCCGCCAGCGAGAGCAACCCGTTCGCCGGCAAGGCCAACAGCGGCGCCACCTGGACCAACGACATCAGCCACGGTGAGCTGTTGCGCACCAACGCCGACCAGACCATGACCATCGACCCCTGCAACCTGCAACTGCTCTACCAGGGCCGTTCCTCCAGTTCCGGCGGCGACTACGGCCTCCTGCCGTACCGGCCGGGTCTGCTGACCCTGCAGCGCTGAACGCACGGGCGGGCTCGGCATCGTGCCGAGCCCGCCCGAGCCGCGGTCTGTCCCGGCACCGGCGTGTCCGGGCTGCCTCCGCCTGGAGTTGATTGACCGGTGGGCCCTGGCGGCTGGCCTGCCTGGCCATGCCTGTCTCGGTGAGCCATATACCTCTGAGTCATAGCTATGACCCAGAGGTATATGGCTCATCGGCACGTGTCCGGTCGGACGGGACATGCCCATGCTCTCGCGGGGCACGGATGCGAAACGCCGACATTCTCTTCGGGACGGACTGTGGCTGGAGAGTTTGGGATGATGCGCCGGTCTACCCAGCGAAACCATCTGACCCGAAGGGATCCTGCGATGGCAAAGGTCATCTCCACGCTGTTCATCTCGGCCGACGGCGTGGCCGAGATCGACCCGGACTGGCACTTCCCGTACTTCGACGAGAACATGGGCCGCGCCGTCACCGAGGACTACGACGCCGCTGACGTGCTTCTGATCGGCCGCGAGACCTACGACAGCTTCGCCGGCGCCTGGCCCGACCGGGAGGCCGCCGGAGGGGAGGACGCCGGGTTCGCCAAGCAGCTCGGGGACGTGCGCAAGGTCGTCGTCTCGCGGCAGTCGCTGGAGTTTGCCTGGCGCAACTCGGAGCTGATCACGGGTGATCTCCTCGGTGCCGTCACCGCCCTCAAGGCTGACGCCGGCGTCCGGGGCATCCTCATCCCCGGGTCGATCTCGGTGGTGCAGCAGCTGCTCGCCGCGGGGCTGGTCGACGAGTTGCGCCTGCTGGTGCACCCGGTCGCGGCGCGCAAGGGCCGCCGGCTGTTCGACGAGGGTGACACGGCCTACCACCTGCGCGTGCTGGCGACCGAGGCGTTTCCGACGGGCGTGCTCCGGGTGATCTACGCGCCGGGTGAGGCACCCGGAAAGGCCGGTTACGACGACGTCAAGGACCAGGTGCCGGCCGGCAACTAGCCGCCGTTGGTCTGCGCACCACCGCTTTATCCCACACCTCGGAACAGAATTTAGTGAGTCTCATCGATATTGACGTCCGGCGTCGGCAGCGGCAGGATCTCGGCACCACCACCACCGTGATCCCCTCTGGGAGGCGTCATGACCCGTCCCCGCCTGCCCCGTCTGCGGGCCGCCAGCCGGTTGGCCGCACTCGCTGTGGCCACCGCCGGCGTGCTGCTCACCGTCGCCACGCCCGCCAGCGCCGCTGTGCCCACCGGTCGATACGTCGCGCTGGGCGACTCGTACGCCGCCGGTCCGCTGATCCCCACCCAGGTCGACCTGAACTGCCTACGGTCCAACCGCAACTACCCATCGCTGGTGGCCGCGTCCGCCGGCTCGTCGTCGTTCGCCGACGTGAGCTGTTCCGGCGCGACCACGGACGACATCCTCTACGGCGGCAGCGGCCAGTTGGGCGTCACGGTGCCACCACAGCTCAGCGCGGTCACGTCGAACACCGCGCTGGTGACGGTGCAGATCGGCGGCAACGACATCGGCTTCTCCGGCATCATCGGCGACTGCGCTGAGGCGAGCCTCAGCAGCCCGCTCGGTTCGCCGTGCAAGAACCGGTACACCGCCGGAGGCGTCGACCAGTTGCAGGCGAGGATCGTCGCCGCCACGCCGAAGGTGACCGCCGTGCTGCAGGCGGTCCGTCAGGCCGCGCCGGGCGCGCGGGTGGTGGTACTGGGGTACCCGGCGATCCTTCCGGACACCGGGTACGGCTGCTGGCCCGTCGTGCCGATCGCCTACCAGGACGTGCCGTACCTGCGCGGCATCGAGAAGTCACTCAACGCGATGCTGGCCAGCACCGCGAGCGCCAACGGCGCCACCTACGCCGACGTCTACACCCCGTCGATCGGCCGCGACGCCTGCAAGAGCAGCGGCACCCGCTGGGTCGAGGGACTGGTGCCACAGAACTCGGCCGCTCCCTTCCACCCGAACGCCCGCGGCGAGCAGGGCATGGCATCCGCCCTGCTCACCAGACTGAACAGCTGACCGAGCCGCGATCGGTCGAGCCGGGCCCGTCGAGCAGCGGCGGGGCCGGCCGCCGGTGGCTCGTCGCCTGTGCGGTGCTTGAGATCGGCGAGTCCGGGGTACCGGAAGCTTTATGACGAGCGTGGGGCAAGTCATCGGAAACCGTTACCGCCTGGTCGAGAGCATCGCCAGCGGCGGGATGGGTGATGTGTGGCGGGCGGTTGACGAGACCCTGGACCGCTGCGTGGCTGTCAAGATGCTGCAGGCCCGGCTGGTCAGCGACGCCGGCTTCTCCGAGCGGTTCCGCCGCGAGGCGCGCGCGATGGCGGCCCTGCGTCACCCGGGTGTCGCCCAGGTCTACGACTACGGTGAGGTGTCCCGCTCCGGCGAGCCGGTCCTCGCCTACATCGTCATGGAGTGTGTGCAGGGCCAACCCTTGTCGGAGCGGATCGCCGAGGTCGGCCGGCTGGACGTGGCCGAGACGATGTCGATCGCCGCGCAGACCGCTCGCGCCCTGCAGGCCGCCCATGACGCCGGCGTCGTCCACCGGGACGTCAAACCCAACAATCTGATCATCGAGCCCGACGGGCACGTCGTACTCGTTGATTTCGGGGTTGCCGTGACCCAGGAGGCGGCGAGCCTGACCGGGACGAACCAGGTCGTCGGCACCGCCCTCTACATGGCACCGGAGCAGGTCTCGAAGAACGAGACCGCACCGGCGATCGACATCTACGCGCTGGGTGCCGTCGTCTACCACTGCCTCGCCGGTCGACCCCCGCACCAGGGCGAGAACGCTCTCGCGGTGGCGTTACGGCATCTCGAAGAGGAGCCGCCGCCGCTGCCCGAGGACGTCCCGGCGGCGGTACGGCGGTTGGTCGCCACCGCGATGGCCAAGGATCCCGCCCACCGCTTCCCGACGGCGGAGGCCATGGCCGCCGCCGCGCAGGCACTCGCGGACCCGTCCGACCAGGCCACCGAGGCGATCTCGATCGGGGTACGAACCGAGCGCATCGCTGGCCGGCGGTCGGCGCTCGGTGGTGCGGTGGGTCGGGCGGCCGGCCCTGGACCCAAGGCGCTCGCGGTGCTTCTCGGATCGTTGGCCGCCGCGGCTGCCGTCCTGGTGCTCGCCGACCCCATCGGGATGATGCCGGGCCCGTCCGGGCGACCCACGGTGCCTCCGACGGTGCCTCCCGGGGTGCCGCCTGCGGTGTCGCCTTCGGTGCCGGCAAAGGGTGACCCTGGCCCGGGCGCCGGTGGCGGCGAACCGGCCACGCAGGGTCCTGCGGGCATGCCGGTGCGAGCGTCCGGATCCCCGACCCCGACGCCAACGCTTCCACCGAGCGCAGGACCGACAGGTCAGGCCACGCCGTCGGGGGAGAGCAGCGCGGAGCCCGCCCCCAGCACCTCGGGGAGCGCCCCCTCGACACCGACGGAAGCTCCGACGGGCGGATCGACGCCGAGCGCGGAGCCGACGGAGGAACCAGCGGCCGACCCGACCGAGGAGCCGACCGAGGATCCGACCGAGGAACCGGCGGCGGAGGAGTCGACAGCCGGGGGGACCGGGGCGCCGCAGGTCTAGGTCTAGCAGCGGAGGCCAGGTTCACGCCACTGGCCGGCACCGCGTCGACCGTCCGGCCCTTTCCTGAATGCCGAGGTCGACTGCTCGGAACGTCTCGCAGAACCCGGTCTGGCGTGGCGGCCGAAGCCGCCACGCCAGACGTGTCGTGTCCGGAGCTGGTCGGGGGTCAGCCGGTACGGCAGGTGATCGTCGGCCAGTTCCAGTTGCCATTGGCCATGATCGTCACCCCGAAGTTGTTTCCGTTGCCGTTCGGTCTGGCGGTGACGGTGCCGCTCGTGCCGCTGACGGAGGCGTTCCAGCTGTTCTGGATGCTCTGGCCGCCGCCGAGGCCAAGGCTGACCACCCAACTGTTGGTGCCGCTGACCGCGACGTTGAGATTGAACCGGTCGCCCCACTGCTCGCCGGCGGAGATCGTCGCGTTGCAGTTACCGGTCCCGGGGTTGCCGGTGGTGGGACCGGAGGTCGGGTTGCTGCCACCGCCGCCCTCGCGGACGGTGATGTCGGAGCTTCCGGCGCTCTGGTAGCCCTCGGTGGCCATGATCTGGTAGCTGTGGTTGGTGCCGAGGTTCAGGCCAGCGCGGGCCCAGGCGTCGAAGTGGTTGGCGGTGGTGATGGTGCCACTCGAACGCTTCTGCTGGCGGACGCTCCAGAACTGGTAGAACGTCTGGGTGCCGTCGATCGACGGGGCGTTGACCCGCTGGCTGCGGAGGATGTCGTAGGTGCCGCCGTCAGTGGTGACCGTGCCCATCC
The DNA here is from genome assembly GCF_003205615.1 of Micromonospora arborensis. Classification (GTDB taxonomy): domain Bacteria; phylum Actinomycetota; class Actinomycetes; order Mycobacteriales; family Micromonosporaceae; genus Micromonospora; species Micromonospora arborensis. Next base: position 222,732 of record NZ_PYBV01000005.1, read on the forward strand.
GGGTGGCGCCGCTGCTCGGGTTGTAGCTGCCGAAGTTCTCCACCACGTAGTACTCGATGAGCGGGTTGCGCGTCCATCCGTACAGGGCGAGGTAGGTGTTGTTGTTGCCCGGGTTGTAGGTGCCCGAGTAACTGACCGTCCGGCGGTTGCCGGTGGCCCAACCCTTGCCGCCGACCCAGTTGTTGGTGCTCCTGTCCCAACTGCTGGAGTAACGGCCGTCGGCACGCAGCGTCATGCTGGCGTTGCCGCTGTCCTTCCAGAACGAGAAGTAGTACCCGTTGTGCGTGCCGGTGGTGCTCGAGCTGACCGTCCGGTCGGCCTCGGCGTACGCGTTGGTGGCCGTCATCGTGCCGGCGACGGCCAGGACGGCGGCGCAGGCGGCGCCGAGGAACAGCCGCATGCGGCCGCGCCTCCTCGGTCTGGTGGGGGTGTCTTTGTCGATCATGAACGTGTTCCTCCTCGTGGCGGCTGGCGGGGGCCAGCGGTGCGTACGACCCAGCAGGCTGGCGGTGGCCGAGTGACGGGTCGGCGTCGTAGCGCGTGGTGGTGGTCGGCCGGTCGTCCTGCACGACGACCGGAGGAGTGGGTCGCGGTGACTGCATCGACGGTAATAGAGCACCGTCGATGGCGACCGTATTGACCCGGTCGTCGACTTGTCAACAATTTCCGGAAGTGCCGCGGCGTCCGCGTTCCGACGGCTGGCCTCGCGCGGGCCGGCATCCATCCTGGTCAGTAGTTGATCAGGGTTCGGTATGTGGTCGCAGCGGTGCCCCGCCCGAAGATCGGGGGCCAGTGCGGGGTCGCCGAAAGTTCCGGATAGTTTCCGGACCGCGGTCGGCCGGCTGTCGGCAGTGACCGATTTGGCGTCGCTGGCGGGCGGGAGGGTCTCGCCTCGCGCGGGTGAACCGGGGGTGGATCGTCCGCCACGGCGACGCGCGGACCTTCGTAAAACTTGATCCGTTCCAGAATAGTGAGCTAGTGTCCGTCACGTGATGTCCGACTTCGAGGCGCAACTGCGGGCCGCCTCGCTGCGCGTGACCCGGCCCCGACTGGCGGTGCTCGCGGCGCTGCGCGACCACCCCCATATCGGCACCGACGCGGTGATCGCGCTGGTACGGGCGAATCATCCCACGGTCTCCCACCAAGCGGTGTACGACGTGCTGCGTGTGCTCACCGGCGCCGGTCTGGTGCGGCGCATCCAGCCTGCCGGCGCGACCGCCCGCTACGAGTCCCGGGTCGCCGACAACCACCACCATGTCGTGTGCCGCTCCTGTGGCGTGATCGCCGACGTCGACTGCGCCGCCGGCCACGCCCCCTGTCTCACCGCCTCGGTCGATCACGGGTTCGTGATCGACGAGGCGGAGGTCGTCTACTGGGGCATCTGCCCCGACTGCGCGACCGAACGCACGCCCCAGAGATCCGCAAGCTCGGAAGGAAGCAAATGAGCGACACCCAGAACAACGGCCCCACCAGTGCGCAGGGCGCGGGCTGCCCGGTCGCGCACGACTCGGTGACCGCGCAGGGCAGCGAGAGCGAGAACCCGGCGATCGACTCGCCGACCCCGAAGACCGGCGGTCGTCCGCGTACCAACCGGGACTGGTGGCCCAACCAGCTCGACCTCTCGGTGTTGCACGCCCACTCCTCCAAGGGCAACCCACTGGGGGAGAGCTTCAGCTACGCCAAGGAGTTCGCGAAGCTCGACGTCGACGCCCTCAAGCGGGACATCGTCGAGGTGCTCACCACCTCGCAGGACTGGTGGCCGGCGGACTTCGGCCACTACGGCGGCCTGATGATCCGGATGAGCTGGCACGCCGCCGGCACCTACCGCATCCAGGACGGTCGGGGCGGGGCCGGCGACGGCGGGCAGCGTTTCGCTCCGCTCAACAGCTGGCCCGACAACGCGAACCTCGACAAGGCCCGCCGACTGCTGTGGCCGGTCAAGCAGAAGTACGGCCAGCAGATCTCGTGGGCCGACCTGCTCGTGCTCGCCGGTAACGTCGCCCTGGAGTCGATGGGGTTCAAGACCTTCGGCTTCGGCTTCGGCCGTGAGGACGTGTGGGAGCCCGAGGAGATCTTCTGGGGTCCGGAGGACACCTGGCTCGGTGACGAGCGCTACGTCTCCGAGGCGCAGATGGCCGAGGGCGTCGGTTCGACGGAGATGGGGCTCATCTACGTCAACCCCGAGGGGCCCCGCGGCAGCGCGGACTTCCGGGCCGCGGCGCACTTCATCCGCGAGACCTTCGGCCGGATGGCGATGAACGACGAGGAGACCGTCGCCCTCATCGCCGGCGGCCACACCTTCGGCAAGACCCACGGCGCCGGCGTGGCCGACAGTCACGTGGGCCCGGAGCCCGAGGGCGCCCCGCTGGAGTCGCAGGGCCTCGGCTGGCTGAGCACCCACGCCAGCGGCAAGGGCGCGGACACGATCACCAGTGGCCTCGAGGTGACCTGGACCGACCAGCCGACGCAGTGGAGCAACCGCTTCTTCGAGATCCTCTTCGGCTACGAGTGGGAGCTCACCCGCAGCCCGGGCGGCGCCAAGCAGTGGGTCGCCAAGGACGCCGAGGCGATCATCCCGGACGCCTTCGACCCGGCGAAGAAGCACAAGCCGACGATGCTCACCACGGACCTGTCGCTGCGCTTCGACCCGACCTACGAGAAGATCTCGCGCCGCTTCCTGGAGAACCCGGACGAGTTCGCGCTGGCCTTCGCGAAGGCCTGGTACAAGCTGCTGCACCGCGACATGGGCCCGGTCAGCCGTTACCTCGGGCCGTGGGTCGCCGAGCCCCAGTTGTGGCAGGACCCGGTGCCGGCCGCCAGCGGCGCACTCGTTGGTGACGCCGACGTCGCCGCCCTCAAGGCGAAGGTCCTGGAGTCCGGCCTCACGACCGCTCAGCTGGTCTCCACCGCCTGGGCGTCCGCCGCGAGCTTCCGGTCGACGGACAAGCGCGGTGGCGCCAACGGTGCCCGGATCCGGCTCGAGCCGCAGCGCAGCTGGGAGGTCAACCAGCCCGAGCAGCTCGCGAGCGTCCTGGACACCCTCGAGGGCATCCAGCGGGAGTTCAACGCCGCGGGCGGCGCGACGATCTCGCTCGCCGACCTGATCGTGCTGGCCGGCTCGGCCGCCGTCGAGAAGGCGGCGCGCGACGCTGGCGTCGAGGTGACCGTGCCGTTCCGGGCGGGCCGCACCGACGCCACCCAGGAGCAGACCGACACCGAGTCGTTCCGGGTCCTGGAGCCGCGGGCCGACGGTTTCCGCAACTACCTGCGTCCGGGTGAGAAGACCCAGCCGGAGGTGCTGCTCGTCGACCGCGCCTACATGCTCAACCTGACCGCGCCCGAGATGACCGTCCTCGTCGGCGGTCTGCGGTCGCTCGGTGCCAACACCGGCGGCAGCCAGCACGGCGTTCTCACCGACCGGCCCGGCGTGCTCACCAACGACTTCTTCGCCAACCTGCTCTCCCCGGGCACCCGGTGGAGCGCGTCGAAGTCCGACGAGCACGTGTACGAGATCCGCGACCTGGCCACCGACGAGGTGAAGTGGACCGCCACCGCGGTCGACCTCATCTTCGGCTCCAACTCGCAGCTGCGAGCCCTCGCGGAGGTCTACGCCAGCCAGGATGCTCGCGACAAGTTCGTGACCGACTTCGTGGCAGCCTGGACCAAGGTCATGGAGCTCGACCGGTTCGATCTCGCCTGACGGTTCCGCTCGACGAGCCCCGGTCAATCCACCGCGATTGATCGGGGCTCGTCGCCGTGCGTGGTTGTTCACGGAGTGTCGGGTTTGCCGACGGTGATGCTGCTCGCACTGGGCGCAACGACCCGCTGGGGTCTGGGGTGCGGCTCGTTGATCAGGTACCGTCGCCTGTCACAAAGCCTTTGCACTACTGGCTTCCTGCGACTAGGAAGTCGAACCGGAGGGACACAGCCGTGAGGTTCCAAAGCGCCGTCCGCCAGGCCGGTCTCGTCGTGGCGGTCGCCGCCCTCGCGGTGACCGCGGGATGTGCCAAGAAGGACGACAGCGAGGTCCAGGCGAGCGGGGTCAAGCTGGTCCAGGCGGGCAAGCTGACGGTCTGCACCCACCTGCCGTACCCGCCGTTCCAGTCCAAGGACACCAGCGGCAAGGTCACCGGCTTCGACGTCGAGATCATGGACCTGGTGGCCAAGGACCTGGGCGTCGAGCAGACGATCATCGACACCCCGTTCGAGGGGATTAAGTCCGGCCAGGACCTGAACACCGGCAAGTGCGACGCGGCAGCCGCCGGCATGACGATCACCGAGGAACGGCAGAAGGTGATGAACTTCTCCGACCCGTACTTCGACGCCACGCAGGCGATGCTGGTCAAGGCCGGTAAGCCCTACAAGTCGCTCGACGACCTCAAGGGCAAGAAGGTGGGCGTGCAGGCGGCCACCACGGGTCGTGACTACGCCAAGAAGTTCGAGAAGGAGAAGGGCCTGCAGATCGTCGAGTTCGAGGATCTCGCCGCCGAGCAGCAGGCTCTCGCCAACGGCCAGGTCGAGGCCGCCATCAACGACCTGCCGGTCTGGACCGAGTACCTCAAGTCGAACCCGGGAGGGTTCCAGGTGTCCGCCGAGTTCGACACCGGCGAGCAGTACGGCTTCTCGGTCAAGAAGGACGGCAACCCGGAACTGCTCAAGAAGATCAACGAGGCGCTGGCCAAGGCCAAGCAGGACGGCACGTACAACACGATCTACGAGAAGTGGATCGGCAAGCGGCCGAGCGCGTGATCGAGGCTCACAACTGGAGGGCGCGCGTCTCGCGCGCCCTCCTCGTCGGTAATCTCCGGGAAGGCAACGAGCGAACGTGAAGCTGCGACGCCGCCAGCGGGAGCGGTTGTCCCTCGGGCTCCAGTACCTGGTCTTCATCGCCATCATCGCCGCTGTGCTGTTCGCCGCGGACTGGGACAGGCTGAAGGACGCGTTCTTCCGCGTCGACATCATCAAGTCGATGTTCCCGACGATCATCACCGTCGCGCTGCGCAACACCATCCTCTACACGCTGGGTGCGTTCGCCTTCGGCCTCGTGTTCGGCACCATCCTCGCGTTGATGAAGCTGTCCCGGGTGGCGCCGTACCGCTGGGTGGCGACGGCGTACATCGAGCTGTTCCGGGGTCTGCCCGCGCTGCTGGTGCTGTTCCTCGTCGGGTACGGCATTCCCATCGCCTTCCCGGAGCGGGAGATTCCCGGCGGCGTGTTCGGTTCGATCGCGATCGGTCTCGGGTTGACTGCCGCCGCCTACATGGCGGAGACCATCCGGGCCGGCATCCAGGCCGTCCCCAAGGGGCAGATGGAGGCGGCGCGCACCCTCGGCATGTCGCACTTCACCGCGATGCGCACGATCGTCATCCCGCAGGCGTTCCGGATCGTGATCCCGCCGCTGACGAACGAGTTGATCCTGCTGACCAAGGACTCGTCGCTGGCCTACGTGCTGGGCGTGACGGCGCAGACCATCGAGATCACCAAGTTCGGCCGGGACATGCTGAACGACCGGGTGAACGCCACGCCGCTGCTGGTGGCCGGCCTCGCCTACCTGATCATCACCCTGCCCCTGTCCCAGGTGGTACGACGCCTCGAACTCCGCTACGCCAAGGCTCGGTGACCCGCATGACGACCACCCCATCCCGCCCTGCCGTCGAGATCCGCGATCTGCACAAGTCCTTCGGCTCGCTCAAGGTGCTCAAGGGCATCGACTTCGAGGTCGGCCAGGGCGAGGTGGTCTGCGTCATCGGCCCGTCCGGCTCCGGTAAGTCGACGTTGCTGCGCTGCGTCGACCTGCTGGAGGAGCCCACGGCCGGCAAGATCTGGGTCAACGGGGTCGAGATGACCGACCCGGACGTCGAGATCGACGCCGCGCGCCGTGGCATCGGCATGGTCTTCCAGTCGTTCAACCTGTTTCCGCACCTGACCGTCCTGAACAACCTCACCATCGCGCAGCGTCGGGTGCTGCGGCGCAGTCGTGCCGAGGCCGAGCGCGTCGCGCGGGTCAACCTGGAGCGCGTCGGGCTGACCGACAAGGCCGACGCGTTCCCGGCGCAACTCTCCGGTGGGCAGCAGCAGCGTGCGGCGATCGCCCGGTCACTGTCGATGGAGCCGAAGCTGATGCTCTTCGACGAGCCGACCTCCGCGCTCGACCCGGAACTGGTCGGTGACGTGCTCACCGTCATGCGCAAGCTGGCCGAGGACGGCATGACGATGATGGTGGTGACCCACGAGATGGCGTTCGCCCGCGACGTCGCCGACCGGGTCGTGTTCATGGATGGCGGCGTGGTGGTCGAGCAGGGGTCGCCGCAGGAGGTGCTCGGCGCGCCGAAGCACGAACGGACCCGCGCGTTCCTGTCCCGGGTCCTCGACCCGACCCATGTCGCGCAGCTCGGTCAGCCCGACCAGTCGCCCGAGCCGCCGCAGGCCACCGGCCTGCCGGCCGACGACCGCCACAACCTCTGACCAACTGATTCCGTACGTCGGGCCGCCTCAGCGATGAGGCGGCCCGACGTCGTTCTGCCGGCCTGCGTGTCAGGTTCATGTCAATCGAAAGACGTCGTGATGTCAAGGTAATCTTCTTGCAATCAGACCTGGACTTTCGTCGATGGATTACATAAGTTGCTGTCATCCATCGAAAGTTCTGAGTCTTCCGAGCAGAGTCCGCGACGAGCCTCACCTCAGTCGTGCTGCCGCCGCCTGTGCTCGGCGGTCGACGCACCCTGCCCTCGTCGCGTCTTCGCCCGGTTGGGAACGGAGACCCATGGACGATCACGCTGGTGGCTCCCACCGCCACCTGTCCCGCAGATCCCTGATCGCCACCGGGGCGCTCGCCGCCGGGGCGCTGGGCGCGTCCGCCCCGACGATCGGCGCCGCGTTCGGCGGCAGCCCCGCACAGGCCGCCGCTGGCGTCACGAAGAAGGTCACCATCTACGCCGAGCAGTTGCCCGACGGCCTGTTCGGCTACGGTCTGGCACCCGGCCAGGCGACCGTGCCGGGGCCGATCCTGGAGATCTACGAGGGTGACACCCTGGAGATCACCCTGGTCAACACCACCAGCCAGAGGCTGTCCATCCATCCGCACGGGGTGGACTACAGCACCGAGTCGGACGGCAGCCCGTTGAACGCCTCGTTCAACAATCCCGGTGAGACGCGGACGTACGTCTGGCGCACGCGGGAGATGTTCGCCGCGGCCGGCCGGCGGTTCATGCCGGGCAGCGCCGGCTACTGGCACTACCACGATCACGCCATGGGCACCGACCACGGCACCGCCGGGGTGGCGAAGGGCCTCTACGGGGCGCTGATCGTCCGGCGGCGCGGCGACATCCTGCCGGAGAAGCAGTTCACCGTCGTGTTCCACGACATGACGATCAACAACCGGATGGCGCCGGCGACCCCGATGTTCGAGGCGAACCTGGGCCAGCGCGTGGAGTGGATCGCCATCGGGCACGGCAACCTGTTCCACACCTTCCACCTGCACGCGCACCGCTGGGCGGACAACCGCACCGGAATGCTGGAGGGGCTGAGCGACCCGAGTCTGGTGATCGACAACAAGGACCTCAACCCGGGCAGCTCGTTCGGGTTCCAGGTGCTGGCCGGGGAGGGCGTCGGGCCCGGCGCGTGGATGTACCACTGCCACGTGCAGAACCACTCCGACGGCGGCATGTCGGGGATCTTCCTGGTGCGCAACGCCGACGGCAGCATGCCGCCGGGCGCCGAGGAGGCGATCCACCGGTTCCAGGGCCACACCCACACGCACGGAAGCTGACCGAACCGAAAGTGGGGACGGGGATGACCAGAAAATCACGACGAACCCTCGCCGCGATAGCGGCCTTCGCGGCGCTGATCCCGGCAACGACGGCAGCAGCCGCGCCGAGCACGGCAGCCGCACCACGAACGGCAGCCGCCGCGCAGCCGCAGAAGACCGCGGTCCTGGTGTTTCACGGGCCGGTGGCCGAGCAGCAGGACCCGGTTTCTCGCGCGGTGGACACCATCAAGCAGCTTGGTGCCGCTCATGACATCGATGTCACAGCCACCACGGACCCGGCTGTCTTCACCACGGCCGGGCTGTCGGCGTACCGCAGCGTGGTCTTTCTCTCCGCGACGGGCGCCGCGCTCAACCGCGACCAGGAGTCGGCGCTGCAGAGCTACATGAAGGCCGGCGGCGGTTTCGTCGGCATCGCCGACGCCGCCCGCGCCCAGGTCGATTCGGCCTGGTTCACCGGCCTGATCGGCACCCGCCCGGCGGGCGCGATCCCGGTGGCCGAGCCGGTGGCCGCGGTGACCGCCAGCGGCGAGAACCCGCCGACCGAGTCCAAGGAGAAGCTGTCCGACGGCGACGCCAACACCAAGTGGCTGGTCCGCACCCCGACCGCGTGGGTGGCCTACCAACTGGCCGCGCCCAAGCGGATCACCGGGTACGCGCTGACGTCGGCCAACGACTTCGTCGGGCGGGACCCGAAGGACTGGACCCTGCAGGGCTCCAGCGACGGCCAGAGCTGGTCCGATCTGGACCGGCGCACCAACCAGACCTTCGCGGAGCGGTTCCAGACCCGCCGCTTCGACATCGCCACGCCGCAGGAGTTCACCCGCTACCGGCTGAACATCACCGCCAACAGCGGTGAGCCGCTGATCCAGCTCGCCGACCTGCGCCTGTTCACCGGCGCGGCCACCGCGCCGCCGCCGACCCCCGTGAACCGGGCGGTGGTCGACATCCTGGACCGCAAACACCCGGCGACCGCGTCGCTGCCCCTGACGATCACCCGGTCCGACCGCTGGGACAACTGGGACCCGAACCCGATCGGCACGGTGCACACGCTCGCCCAGGTCGAGGAGCGGCACTACAACCCGGGGGCGGCCGCGAACGGCGCGTTCCACCCGGTGTCCTGGTGCCGGGACTACGACGGCGGCCGGTCGTTCTACACCGGCATGGGCCACACCGAGGGCAGCTACGGCGAGGAGGCGTTCCGCGCGCACCTGACCGGCGCTCTCAACTGGACCACCGGCCGCGTTCGCGGCGACTGCCAGGCCACGATCGCCGCGAACTACAAGGTGGAGCGGCTCACCGCGGCAAACCAGACCGGGCAGTTGGACCAGATCGGCGAGCCGCACGGCCTCACCATCGCGCCGGACGGCACGGTCTTCTACGTCGGCAAGGCGGCCTGCCCGAGCGGCCCGATCGCCGACTGGAACGACCCGAACGTCGGCCTGGGCTGCGGCACCATCCACTCCTGGGACCCGCGGACCAAGCAGGTCAAACTGCTCACCACCCTGGAGGTGATGGGCAACCGGGGCAGCGGCTCCGAACTGGTGAAGAACGAGGAGGGCCTGCTCGGCATCGTGCCCGACCCCGCGTTCGCCGAGAACGGGTGGCTCTACGTCTACTGGATGCCACACGAGTCGGTCGACCGGGTGCAGCGGGTCGGGCAACGCACCATCTCGCGGTTCACCTACGACCGCCAGGCGCAGACCATCGACCAGGCCACCCGCAAGGACCTGCTGCAGTTCCCGGTGCAGATCCACAGCTGCTGCCACGCCGGTGGCGGCATGGCGTTCGACGCCAAGGGCAACCTCTACGTCGGCTCCGGCGACAACAACTCCTCCGAGGGGTCGCAGGGCTACTCCGGCAACAACTGGACCCAGGAGTACCAGGGGATCTCGTTCCAGGACGCCCGCCGCACGTCGGGCAACACCAACGACCTCGCCGGAAAGATCATCCGGATCCACCCGGAGGCGGACGGCACGTACACCATCCCGGAGGGCAACCTTTTCCCGCCGGGCACCGAGAAGACCCGGCCGGAGATCTACGTGATGGGCGTACGCAACATCGCCCGCCTGCAGATCGACCCGGTGCACCAGTGGCTGACCGCCGGCTGGGTCGGCCCGGACGCCGCATCGCCCAGCCCCACCCTGGGTCCGGCCAAGTACGAGACCGCCACCATCATCACCTCGGCCGGCAACCAGGGCTGGCCGTACTGCATGGGCAACCGGCAGCCGTACCGGGATCGCAGCAGCACCGACGCGACGGTGCTCACCGGTTGGTACGACTGCGACAACCTGAAGAACACCTCGCCTCGCAACACCGGCCTGGTGGACATCCCCGCGGCCCGGGACAACATGATCTGGTATTCGCCGGACGGCGGCGGCCCGGTGTTCCCCAAGCGGACCGACGGCAGCGGCCTCCCGACGTACGTCGCGGCCGACGCCACCTACACGCAGCCGTACCTGCGCGGCGGCGGGCAGGCCATCATGTCCGGCCCGACGTACCACCGCGAACTCGTCGACACGAACAGTGGCGTGGCCTGGCCGGAGCACTGGGACGGCAAGTGGTTCATCGGCGACCAGTCGAACGCCAACAACCGGGTGGCGGTCACCGTCGACCCGGCCGGAGTGCCGCAGGCCGCCCCACCGGTGTACGCCGAGTCGCTGCGGGCCATCATCCCCGGCGGCAACGGTGACACCCGGCTGCAGAGCTGGATGGACGCCAAGTTCGGCCCGGACGGCGCGCTCTACCTGCTCGACTACGGCGGCGGGTTCTTCAGCCTGCACGACAACCAGAAGCTGATCCGGGTCACCTACACCGGTGGTGCTCCCACCCCGGCGCCGGCCGCGACCTCGGTCGCCGTGCAGAACAAGCCGTTGACCATCGCCTTCAACGGTTCCCGCTCCGGCGGCGTCAGCCACCGGTGGGAGTTCGGCGACGGCGCCACGTCGACCGAGGCGAACCCCCGGCACACGTACGCCAAGGTTGGCACCTACTCGGCGAAGCTGACCGTCACGTACGCCGACGGTGAGACCGCGACGGTGCAGAGCACGGTCACGGTGGGCTGCGCGGTGCCGGACAGCCGGCAGAACGTGTGGCTCGGGGACACCGACACCGGGGTGCCCAGTCGTACGGTCGGGCAGGGCTGCACCATCAACGACCTGATCGACGACGAGAGCACCTGGGCCGACCACAACGGATTCGTCCGGCACGTGAGCACGGTGACCCGTGCGTTGCAGGACGACGGCCTGCTCAATGCCCGCGAATCCGGCACGCTGACCCGCCTGGCCGCCGCGTCCGAGGTCGGCCGGGACGGGCACACCGGGTACGAGCCCCTCTACGACGGCACCCCGGAGTCGCTGCTCGGCTGGCAGCAGGCGCCGACGGGATCGTTCAGCATCCAGCCGGACGGGGCGCTGCGCTCCAGCGGTGGCATGGGCATGCTCTGGCACACCAAGGAGTTCGGTGACTTCTCGGTGAAGCTGCAGTTCAAGGACATCGCGCCAGGCACGAATCGGGCCAACACCGGCGTCTTCACCCGCTTCCCGGACCCGCGGATCCCGCTGGAGCAGCGGCCCGAGGGCAGCTGCGGCACCGTCGGATCGGCCCGTACGTCGCAAGCCTGGGTGGCGATCTTCTGCGGACACGAGATCCAGATCTACGACGGCGAGACCGGTGAGCCGCAGAAGACCGGTTCGGTCTACAACTTCGACTCCGTGCCGCTCGCCCAGGCCGGTGTGACTCCGAAGAACCAGTGGAACGACTACGAGATCCGGGTCGTCGGGCAGCACTACACGATGATCCGCAACGGTGTGGTGATCAACGAGTTCGACAACACGCCGGGCAAGCAGTCGTCCCGGGCCGGCGACCCGCCGACCGACCTGCGGCAGTTCCTCCGCGGCTTCATCGGCCTGCAGAACCACGGTGACAACGACCTGACCGAGTTCCGCAACGTCCGCGTGCGGGAACTCTAGGAGTGACGATGACCCGACGACTGACGGCCGCGCTGGCGGCGCTCCTGCTCACGGTGATCCCGTGGACCGCGACGCCCGCCTCCGCCGCCCCGCGCGTCGCCGCCGACCAGGTGTTGACCTGGACCGCCGACGACAACATCACCCGCTACAAGTCCGCACCCACCTCGGCGGTGGCCGGTGCCACCACCATCATCTGGGAGAACAGCGCGGCCACCGGCAACACCACCGGGATGCCGCACACGCTGACCTTCGACACCTCCACCGAGGGTTACAACCACGACGTCACGCTCAACATCCTGGCCAGCCCGTTCGACGCCAACGACGGCCGCCACCAGGCGACCGTCAACCTGACCCCGGGCCGGTACCGCTACTTCTGCTCGATCCCCGGCCACAGTCAGATGGTCGGCGAGCTGGTGGTCACCGAGGGCGGAGGTGGCGGCGACACCACACCGCCGACGGTCGCCGGCACCGTGGCCGGTGAGCGCGACCAGGACGGCAACTACCTCGGTGCGGCCACGGTGACCGTCACGGCCACCGACGCCGACTCCGGCGTGGACACCGTCGAGTACCAGGTCGACGACACCAGCTTCCAGCCGTACACCCAGCCGGTGCAGGTGACCGCGATCGGCGACCACTCGGTGCAGTTCCGGGCCACCGACCAGGCCGGTAACACCAGTGCCGTCGGCTCGGTGTCGTTCCGGATCGTCGAGCCGGGGGAGGAGGACACCACCGCTCCGGTGGCGACGGCGACCCTGGCCGGCGACCGTGACGGCGACGGCAACTACATCGGTACGGTCACCGCCACGCTGGCCGCCACCGATACCGGGTCCGGCGTCGCCACCATCGAGTACTCGTTGGACGGGGCCGCCTTCACCGCGTACACGAACCCGATCGTCGTGACCGCGGCCGGGATGCACATGCTGCACTACCGGGCGACCGACGTCGCCGGGAACACGTCGGCCGAGCAGATGGAACACTTCACCGTCGTTCCGCCGGCGGCCGAGGACACCACGCCACCCGCGGTGTCCGCGACGGTCACCGGCGAGCGCGACAGCGCCGGCGCGTACGTCGGCGGTGCGACCGTCACCGTCACCGCGACCGACGACGACTCGGGTGTGGCGTCGGTCGAGTACGCGGTCGACGGTGGTGGCTGGACCGCGTACGCCGGCCCGGTCTCCGTCCGGACCGTCGGCGCGCACACCCTGCGGTACCGGGCGACCGACACCGCGGGCAACGCCTCCACCGAGCAGTCGACGACGTTCACGGTGGTGGCCGACGGCACCGACGGCTGCGCCGACTCGGACACCCGGGCCACGGTGATCATCGACGGCGACGACACCGGGGTGGCCAACGTCGACACCGGCGACGGCTGCACCATCAACGATCTGATCGACGAACACGCCGACTACCCCGGCCACGCCGATTTCGTCCGGCACGTCGAGGCGGTCACCGCCGCGCTCGTGACCGACGGCACGCTCAACCGGCGGCAGCAGGGCACCATCGTCCGGGCCGCGGCCCGATCGGACGTCGGCGCATGAGTCCTCGAATCTCATCGACAGGGAGTACAACGATGCCCGGACGTACCGTCGTCAAGCTCGCCACCGTGAGCGCCTTCGTCGCCGCCTCGGTGTTGGCGGTGGCGCCCACCGCACACGCCGACCTGGTCACCCACTGCATCGGCACCGGCGGTGCCGTGACCGTGCCCAACGACCTGCTGGTGCCGGCCGGCCAGTCGTGCGCGCTGACCGGCACCACGATCACCGGCAACGTCACCGTCGCGGCCGGCGGCAACCTGGTGGTTGCCGGTGGCCGGGTCAGCGGCGAGATCCGCGTTGCCGCGGACGGCTACCTCGACGCCACCGAGACGACCATCGACGGCCAGGTGGTGCTGGCCGCCGGCGGCTACGGAGTCTTCCTCAAAGACGCCCGCAGCGGCAACGTGACCGTGCGGCCGAAGGGCTCCGCGACCATCGACAGCTTCCTGTTCGTGGAGGAGTCGACGATCGTCGGGACGGTCAACGCGGGCGCCGGTGAGGTGCGGCTCGACCGTGGCACCCAGGTGGAACGCAACGTCAGCAGCACCGGCACCTACTACACCGACGTGCACGACTCCTTCGTCGACGGCACGCTGTCGGTGCTGAACAGCGCCACCGGCAGTGTGGTGTGCGGCAGCGCGGTCCGTGGCCAGGCCACCTTCGCCGGCAACCTGGGTGGTGTGCAGCTCGGCCCGAACGGCACCCTCGACAGTTGCGCCTCCGGCGGCTACTGGGGCCGGGACGTCAGCATCACCAGCACCACCGGTGGCGTCAGCGTCGACGACAACATCATCGACGGCCAGCTGACCGTGACGTCCAACGACCCGGCCGCCCAGGTGGCCGCGAACAACCGGATCCGCGGCGGCGTGACCGGTGACCAGGCCGCCGCGACCACCAACCGGGCCGCCCGGACGGCCGCCCCGGACCGGGAGGACGCCGGCGACCAGCGGGCCGAGACCCGTCGTACCTCGGCGGTGCAGGAGGCCACCGCGGCCGGCGACGCCCGGCTCTAGCTGCTCGACGCGACGGCGGCCGGCCACCCCGGATCGAGGGGTGACCGGCCGCCGCCGTCGTACCGCGTCGCGGCCCGTGCTTGCGTGTCGGTGCCGGCGTCGGCAGAATCCCCGGTCGTGACGGAAGATCACGAGCCGGAGCACGGCGAAGACGAGACGGTCATCGAGAACTACGTCGCCGAGTGCCCCATCGACGCGGAGCTGGCCGATCAGCTGATCGGTCTGGCCGACCTGCCGTGGAACGATCCGGACGCCACCAGCCGGGCGATGCGCGCTCTCGGCTGGACCGCCGACGCGGCGCCGACCGACGAAACTCGCTTCGTCACCGTGGCCGGTCACGCCATCTACGGCGACTACTGCCTCTACATGCCCTTCGTCCACTACTACACGGTGGGTGGAGAGCTGTGGCCGGATGACTTCTGGGGCTCGCAGCCCGGCTGGTCGAGCCAGCCGGACGCCGGTCGCCAGGACTTCGAGGCGTGCGTCGACGCCGCGATCGAACGGCTCACCGAACGGCTCGGCCCCCCGGAGTGGGACGTCCGGACCGAAGGCAGGAACATCTCCATCGGCGGCTACTCCTGGCGGTACGCCGCCTGGCGGCGGGCCAGCAACATCCTTGTCGTCGGCCCGACCCTGGACGGCTACTCCTATTCCCAGGACGAGGAGGCCGTCGTCTACATCGGTCAGTTCGCCGAGGACCGGCCGTTCCCGGACGCCGCCGACTTCCGCAGCCTCATGCGTACGGGTTGATCGTCGACCCCGGGGCCGATACACGACGACCCCGGGTTGACGATCACGCTAGAAGTTGCCTGCCGAGTTGCACTTGACGCCCTGGTCGAGGCAGTTGCGCACCCGTGCGGCGAGCGCCTCGTCCTTCCACGCGTTGAAGAAGTCGGCGTGCATGGAGAACGAGGTGCCGGACGCGAGGGTGATGCCGTCCGTGTTCGCGCTCAACGGGTACGAGATCACGAACGACACCGAGGAGACCGGCACCGGGTGGCTCGTCGGGCACGCGCCGACGCCCTCGTGTCCTAGATGAGCAAGCCCTGACCGGGGGGTGCAGCTTCCCAACCCGATAATCCATCGCGCCCGTGGGTGCCTGAGTGCTACGAAGGGAAAGTGCCTGACCTTGATGCCACGTCCCTGGAGACTCCGCGGTTGTTGTTGCGCCGCTGGCACAGCGATGATCTGGACGGGTTCGCCGCAGTCAACGCGCAGCCCGAGGTGATGCGTTACATCCACGACGGCCGCACCCTGGACCGGGCCGGGACCGCGGAGCGTCTAGCCACCTACCAGCGGCACTGGGACGAACAGGGCTTCGGCCTGTACGCGGTGCAGATCAAGGAGACCGGCGAGCTGGCCGGTTTCACCGGACTGGCGGTGCCGACCTTCCTGCCGGAGATCATGCCGGCGGTGGAGATCGGCTGGCGGCTCGGCCGCGCGTACTGGGGCCGGGGCCTGGCCACCGAGGCTGCCCAGGCCGTTGTCGCCCACACTCGTGCCGAGCTCGCCCTGCGGCGGCTGGTCAGCATCCACGTCGTCGGCAACGAGGCGTCCGCGCGGGTGATGGTCAAGCTGGGCATGTCGCTGGAGCGCGAAACCGTGCAGCCGGACACCGGCCGCCGGGTCCGGGTCTACGCGATGGACCTGTAGACAGATCTTCGCGGCCAGGCCCGAGGCCGCCGACACGAAGGGCGGCAAGAAGGGGGCGTTCAGCACGAAGGCCAGCCAGAAAGGCGGCCGGCGGTGACCGTCGGTCACCTCGATGGCGGCGGATGCGGTGGTGAGCGCTATACCTCAGAGTCATTTTCATACCTCTGAGGTATACCGCTCAACAGCACATCAACATGGCGGGCAGCCAAAGCGGATGGCGAGGGCCCTTCGCAGACCGGTGAGGTCAGTGGGCGTGCGGCAGCCCGCTCAACTCCGGCTTGCCGGGCGGGACCAGGGCCGGAACGAGGATGGCTGCCACAGTGGCGACGATGGCCGTCGCGGTGTAGGCGTCGGTGAATCCGTCGATGGAGGGCGCACTGGTGAGCCCGGCCGCGGCGAGGGTGGAGGCCGTCGCGACGCCGATGGCGCCGCCCAGTTCGTGGAAGGTGTTGAGCACGCCCGAGGCGAGACCCTCCTCTCCGTGGTCGACGTGTGCCAACGCGGACGTGGCGGCGGTGACGAAAACGGGGCCGACTCCGGCCGCGGCGATGACGATCCCGGGCAGCAGCCCGGTGTAGACCGTGCCGTCGGCAGAGAGTTGCGTGAGCAGTCCCGTGCCCACTGCGACCAGCGCGAGGCCGATGGCGGCGACGGCCCGCGTGCCGATGCTGGCGACCAGGCGGCTGGCCAGGTGCGCCCCAACCCCGGTGGCCAGTGCGGCGGGCAGGAACAGCAGTCCGGTCTCCATCGCGCTGAGGTGGCGTAGATGCTGCAGGTACAGCGAGCCGAGGAAGAACACTGAGATCAGCAGCCCAGATCCGATGAGCATCAGGAACGCGCCCGCGACCACGGGTCGGCGGGTCAGCATCCCTACGTGCATCAGCGGGTTACGGACTGTCCGTTCGATGACGACGAACACCGCGTACAGCAGGGCTGCGGCAGCCAGCGGTACCAGGGTTGCGGCGCTGCCCCAGCCGGCGTCGCCCGCGGTGACCAGCCCGTAGATGAGCGAGCCGGTGGCGGCGGTGACGGCCAGCGCTCCGAGGATGTCGATGCGCTGCTTGCCGCGGTGCGCTCGTAGGGTGGCGGGGACGGTCGCCGGGAGGAACGCCAGCACGGTGGCGCCGATCGGCACGTTGACGAAGAAGGCCCATCGCCAGCCGGGACCGGCGGTGAGGACGCCGCCTGCCAGTACCCCGGCGGCGAAACCGATGCCGCCGAGCCCCGCCCACACGCCGAGCGCCTTGTTGCGCTCGCGGCCATGGAAGGTGGCGGTGACAGTCGACAGCGCCGCGGGGGACAGCAGAGCCGCCCCGATGCCCTGTGCGATGCGTCCGCCGATCAGCAGCGTCTCGTTCTGGGCAAAACCGGTGCCGAGCGAGGCGATGGTGAAGACCGTCAGCCCGATGAGCATCATCCGGCGGGCTCCGAAGAGATCGGCGAGCCGTCCGCCGAGCAGCATCAGCCCGCCGAAGAACAGTGTGTAGCTGGTGATTGCCCAGGTGAGCGCGGTGCGCTCCAGTCGCAGGTCAGCGCCGATCTCGGGGAGGGCGACGTTTACCACGGTCACGTCGAGGATCAACATGAACTGGGCCACGCTGATCAGCGCGAGCGCCGCCCAGCGGCGCGGATGTGCCGAGGCCTCGGTCGTCGGTGGGCTGTGCAGCGCAGGTGAGGGATGAGGCATCGGGCTTTCCGTTCCTGGTGATTGGAGGGGCGCGGCGGCGATCGCGGTGCCCGACCAGGCATAAGTCGTACAGGTGTGTTCGCTTTAAGGTACCCCACGGGGTGAGAAGTTGAACAGGGGTGTTCGACTAATTATGATCTGGCCATGGCGCGCACCAGAGACCACGGAGGCCGAGGGGCCGGGACACCCAAGAGGGCCGACGCGGAACGCAACATCGCCGCGATCATCACCGCCGCCACCGAGTGTTTCGCGCGTGACCCGGACGCCAGCATGACCACCATCGCCAAGGCCGCCGGTCTGGGCCGGGTCACTCTTTACGCGCATTTCCCGTCCAGGGAGCAACTACTGCGGACGGTGCTCGCCGAGACGATCGCCGAGAGCGCCGGCATCATCGAGGCCGCTTCACCTGATACTGGGCCGCCCGCCGAGGTGTTCGCCCAGCTGATCCGGTCCTGCTGGCCACTGCTCAGCAGGTTCGGCAGCCTGCACGCCGCCGTGCAGCGTGCCCTGCCCGCCGACGAAGTGCGCCGCCGCCACGATCAGCCATTGGCCCATGTCGAGCGGCTCGTCGCCCGGGGCCAGGCGGAGGGCGCCTTCCGCACGGACCTGCCGGTCGAGTGGCTGGTCACCACCGTCTACACACTGCTGCACGCGGCCGCCGACGAGGTCGCCGCCGGGCGGCTGGCCGCAGAGTCCGTCGGCGAGATCCTCGAAAAGACCCTACTGGCCACGCTCAGGCCCGCGTAGGAGCACGGTCAGTCGCCGGTCCCAGCGCGAGCGTCGACCGTTACCGCCCACTAGCTCAAGACGGGGCTGCGGGCGCAGCGAAGGGCGCTCGCCATGCGCTTCGGCTGCGTGCCATGAGGGTGTGCTGTTGAGCGGTATACCTCAGAGGTATGAATATGACTCTGAGGTATACCGCTCACTACCGCATCCGCCCTGCCGGAGGTGACCGACGGTCACCGCTGGCCGCCGGCTGCGCCCACAGCCCGAGCCGGGGTTAGGACTGTCTCGTCTAGGGGCGTGGCGATCTCATCCGCCTTCGACGGTGGGGCCGGTGGGTGTCGGCCGGCGCTCTGTGACTCGCGCCTTGAGCTGCAGCCGCCCTGCCCGGTTTTCTACCTGGGCACGCCCCGACCTACGTCGTGGTGCGGCAGCGGATCACGGTGTGGGAGCCACCGAGCCGACTGGCGTTTCACATGGAGTCGACGGACCTCCATTTCCACCGTTGCGTCGACCACCTCGGAGACCTATTTGAGTTGGCGCCGATGGACGGCGGCACGCGGGTCATCCGGACCACGACAGTGACGGTCCGAGGGTACCGTCGCGTCGCGTTGGAGCCGCCGCTCTGGGGTGGGCTGAAGTCGGTGCACCGCTTCGTGTTCCGCAACTGGCAGAAGATGGCGTTGTCGCCGCCGGCAGCCGTCTGAGGCTCTGCCGCCGAGGGGGAGTGGTCGGCCCTCAGATCGGGGCGAGCTCCGGGATGCCGTAGTGCTGGTCCAGGACCTGCATGGCGGCGCCCGCCGCGATGACGTCGGCACCCAGACTGGACAGGGTCACCTTCGTGGTGAGCCAGGCCGTGCGTCGCACGTCCGCCTGAACGGCCTCGGCGACTGCCGCGAGATAGGCCTCCGGGTGCCGGAGGAGATCCGCGCCCGCCAGCACCACGTGGGCGAGGTCGAGGGTCTGCAGCAGGTTGACGACGCCCACTGCCACGACCCGTGCGGCGCGTGCGACGTCTCCGGCCTCGGCGGCGTGGTTGTGCACGATCTCCAGACAACCGTGGCGACCGCAGACGCAGCGGGGCCCGTTCAGGTCGACGACCGTGTGGCCGAATTCTCCCGCGTTGGTGTGCGCGCCCCGGTGGGCTGTGCCGCCCAGCCAGAAGCCGCCGCCGATGCCGGACTCGATCATGATGAGAGCCGCGTCGCCGAACGTCGCGCCGTGCCGCCAGGCCTCGGCCGTGATCCCGGCGGTGACGTCCTTGTCGAGGTGCACGGGCAGGCCCAGGTGTTTCTCGGCGATCTCACGCAACGGCACGTCGTGCCAGTGGCGCAGCCCGTGGGCGCCGCGGACCAGGCCGTGGGCGTGGTCCAGCGGGCCGATCATGCCGATGCCCACGCCGGTGAGTTGGCCGCCTCCGAGGTCGTTGACGCCGGTCATCGCCTTGATGCCGGATGCCAGGGCGTCGAGAAGTTGCGGTGGGGTGAAGTCGCGGGGTAGCGGGCTGACCGCCGAATGGTGCACGGTGCCGGCGAGATCGACCAGGACCAGCCGCAGCGTGCGCCGGGCGACGTGGGCGCCGATCGCGTACCGGCTGTGGGGGACGAGTTCGTAGACGACCGCGGGTTTGCCGACGCCGGGGCGGCGGACGCCGGTGGGACGGATCAGGCCGTCGACGGTCAGGCGGGCGATGACCTTCGAAACGGCCTGCGGCGTCAGACCGGTGGCCTGGACCACGGTCGACCGCTCGAACGTTCCGACGGTACGCCCCACCGCCATGACCAGCGCTTGGTTGTAGCCGCGTAGGAAGGTGACGTCCGCAGTGATGCGAGTCATCTCACCACCCTATTACGCAACGCTGTTGCTAAATTCTCTCGGTGATCGAGTTGAGCAGAGGTCGACGGACGGCGGCGCTGGTCGCACTGGCACTGGGTGGCGTCGCGATCGGCCTGACCGAGTTCGTGGCGATGGGGCTGCTGCCCGACATCGCGCGCGATCTGCTCTCCCAGGAGTACGCCCGGTCGTCGTCGGGCGCGGTCGCCCACGCCGGCTGGATGATCACCGCGTACGCGCTCGGCGTGGTCGTGGGCGCGCCCCTGATCGCCGCGCTGAGTGCGCGCCTGCCCCGCAAGAAGCTCGTCCTCGGGCTGCTCGTGCTCTTCGCCGCTGGCACCGTCGCGTCCGCGATCGCCCCCACCTTCGACCTGGTGCTGGTGGCTCGGTTCGCGGCGGCGCTGCCGCACGGCGCGTACTTCGGAGCGGCCGGCCTGCTCGCGGCAACGCTGATGGGCCCCGGTAACGAGGCCCGCGGTTTCGCCATCGTGCTCAGCGGCCTGACCGTGAGCAACGTGGTCGGCGTACCCCTCATCACGCGGCTCGGGCAGACGGCCGGCTGGCGTGCCGCGTACCTGCTCATCGCCGGCGTCTTCGTGCTCACCCTGCTGGCGGTGCTGGCGGTCGTCCCGGAGGTCGCCGCCGCGGTCGACGGCTCGCCGGCCGCCGAGCTGCGGGCGCTGCGAACCTCGCAGGTCTGGCTGGTCGCCGCGACGGGCGCGGTCGGTTTCGCCGGGTTCTTCGCGGTGAACACCTACATCGCACCGGTCACCACCGACGTCGCCGGACTCTCCGCCGCGACGGTGCCGTGGGCGCTGGTCGCGGTCGGTCTCGGCATGACCGTCGGGAATGCCCTCGGCGGCTGGCTCGCGGACCGCGACCTGCGGCGCAGCATGATCATCGGATTCGTCGCGATGATCGTCAGCATCGCCGCGTTCAGCCTCGTCGCGTCGACCCGGGCCGGCCTGTTCGTGGGCGCGTTCCTGGTCGGCGCGACAAGCCTCTACCTCGGCCCGGTCCTGCAGGCACGCCTGATCACCGTCGCCCCGGGAGCGCAGCTGATGGGGGCGGCGGTCAACCAGTCGGCCATGAACATCGCGAACAGCCTGGGCGCCGCCCTGGGCAGCGTCGCCATCGCCGCCGGGTTCGGTTACCTCGCACCGGCCCGGGTCGGCGTCGTCCTGGGCATCCTCGGGCTGGCCCTGGGAGTGGTCAGCTTCGCCGCCGGGCGACGCGTGCAGGAGCGGGTTCCGGCCACCGTCGCGAGGTGAGGTCGCCTTGCTGCCGACCCTCGGTCAGTTGACCTCTCTGGCGAGCAGGTCGCCGACGGCGGCACGGACCGGATCGGGGTTCGACCAACTCCAGTTCGGGTGCGCACGGTTGGTGAGCAGGGCGAGGACGAGTTTGCGGTTGGGGTCGACCAGCAGCGAGGGGCCGGCGAAGCCGGTGTGGCCGAAGGTCCGGCTCGAAGCGAGCCTGCCCATGAACCAGGTCTGGTTGATGACGACCCCGAGGCCGTGGGCCGACGTCCGGTTGGGCCGCTCGGGGTCGATGGCCGGTTTCCCGGCGTTCTGGTTGGTGAGCATCCGCCGCACCGTCGCCGCGGCGAGGATGCGCTTGCCCTGGTGGGTGCCCCCGGCCAGGAGCATCTGTCCGATGGCCGCGAGATCGGCGGCGGTCGCGAAGATGCCGGCGTGACCGGCGACGCCGCCGAGGTGGTTGGCGACATCGTCGTGGACGGTGCCACGACGCACGCCAACCGACCCGCCCGAACGTCGATCGCGTCGGCCCCATCAGACGACACACGGTCACCTGATGGGCACTGACAGTTGGTGTTCGGTGGATGTGCGACGATCGACGGGCGTCACGTCGGACGACCATTCGTACCCCTTGGAGAGCACGATGTCCCTCTCCCCATCCCGGATCTTCGCCGAGCTGAACGCGGTGTGCCCTCCCGTGCAGCCGTCGCCGATCATGGGCACGGCAATCGTGCTCGGCGGCAGTGTCGCCGGTCTGCTGGCCGCCCGCGTGCTGTCCGACTACGCCGACAGCGTCGTCATCATCGACCGGGACGCCCCGCAGGTGACCGGCGCGCGTCCCGGCGTACCCCAGGGGACGCAGCTGCACGCGCTGCTGCCCGGTGGTTTCTTCCAACTGGAGCGCCTGTTCCCGGGGTTCCGCGACCAGGCCGTGGCCCGCGGGGCGGTCGAGGCGCCGCCCACGGCCAGGCGGAACTACCTCGACGGCCGGCCGAGGGTCGTCGTCCCCGACGACGCCGACACCCTGGCCGGCAGCCGACCACTTCTGGAGGGGCTGATCCGCCAGCAGGTGCTCCGCCTGCCGAACGTCAAGACGCTCACCGCCCGTGCCACCGGCCTCGTGTTCGACGGCACCGCGGTCACCGGTGTCCGTTACGACGTCGGTGGGGTGCCCGGTGTCGAGAATGGTGACCTGACGGTGGACGCCATGGGGCGTTCGAGCAGACTGTCGGCCTGGCTGGAGCAGGCCGACTGGGACCGGCCCGTCACGCGACGGATGACCGTGCGCCTGAACTACGCGACGGCCCAGTTCCGGCGCCCAGCGGCGACGCCGGCCTCGACGGTCGTCCTGGCGCTGAACACCGCGAAGACGGCCTCGGACGTGGCCGGTGCCGCGTTCTTCGCCATCGAGGACGGTCGGTGGATGGCCATGATGGCCGGTTACGGCGACTACCATCCCGGCCACACCGCAGACGATTTCGTGCGCCGACTACGGGAGCAGTTCCCACCCGAGTTCGGCGCTGTCGCCGGCCAGGAGATGCTCGGCGACGTCCAGACCTACCACCATGCCGACAGTCGACGACGGGACTTCCACGCGCTGAAGCGGTTCCCGGCCGGGCTCGTCAGCGTCGGCGACGCCGTCGCGTCCTTCAACCCGGTGTACGGCCAGGGAATGACGGCGGCGGGTCTGCACGCGGCCTGCCTGTCGACGTACCTGCGGTCCGGCCCGGATCTGACCCAGCCCGCGCACCAGTACCTCGCACTGCAGAAGGTCGTGGTCGACGCCGCATGGTCGACGTCGACCTCCGCCGACCTGGCGCTGCCCCACGTCGACGGGCCCTACCCGCGCGGCTACCGGATCACCAGCTGGGCCAGCAGGCAGATCATCGCCGCGACCGTCACGGACCTGGCGACCGCGCGACGGTTCAACGAGGTCGTCTCCATGCGGGCGCACCCACTGTCGCTGGCCAGGCCGGGGGTGCTCCTCGGCGCCGTGCGGGCCAACCGCCGCGCACGCTGACGGTTGGCTCGTCCCGTGCGGGCGGCCCACGGCGAGCAGCTGATGCGACTAACCGGCAATAGCCCAGATCACCAGTACCGGCAGGGTTAGCAGATAGGCGCTGCCGCAGACTCGGAACGCTCTGTCCGTGGCGCGACCGGACAGTCCACGACTGCCGGTGAGCACCTGCAGTGGAGTCGTGCCTTCGTTGTCGCCGCCGTCTTCGAAAGTCAACGCACACACCAGGAGCAGGACGTCGGCCGCGATGAGCAGGGGCCATGCGGACTGTGGCGCGGAGAACCCGGCGAAGACCAGCGGCCCCAGCACGATCGCGGGTACGGTGCCGAGCGAGAAGGCGCTCACGATGATCGCGATGATGGCGAACCAGCCGAAGGCTGTCAGTCGCAGAAGCACAGCCAGTCCGACGACCGTGATCTGAATGAGCCCCATCGACACCGCAGTCACCCTTCTACGAACGCATCGCGTACAGCGAGTTGGTCAAACCTGACCCGCGCATCCCTCGGCGGGGCGTCCCCGCTGGTCTGCACCTTCAGAGTTGCTGTCGGGCTGGGAGTGTCCTCGACGATGACCACTTCCGTCACACCGGCCGGCAGGTCGGCAGGCCATCCCGCATCGTCGGTCGGCTCACTGGTCAAGAGGCGCGCGGCACGTCCAATCAGGCCCGTGTCGGTGGCCCGCACTCGTCGCCACACCATCAACGCTGGCCTGGTCGGCTGTTTGACGGACACCCGCAAAGGCGCGGCCGTGCGCGGTGGTGCCCGCCTGCCGTCCGGTCGTCGGCAGCGCCTGGGCCGGTCACTGACCGATCCACATGTGCAGGAGGTCTTCCTTGTCCACGAGGCGACGCTCGGAGAGCTCGGCGAGTAGCTCCAGGTGGACGGGTCCGTCGAAGATCTCCGCCCGGTCGGGACGCAGCGCCCCGCCGAGACCCAAGGCCGGGACAAAGCCATAGATGGTGTCGGGGCCCACCGGGCCACGCAGTGCGAGGATCCGATCGAACAACGGCTTCTCATCGGCGCCGAGCAGGTCAACACTGCGGCGGTCCTGGCACATCAACAGCGCGTAGAGCCGGTCATTGCGGCGATCGTCTGACATCGGGCGGCCCGCCCGATCCGTGTGGACCACCCACCCGTACTGCGCATTGATCGTCAACCGCGAGCCCGTCTGCTGTCCCCACACCTGCAAATCGCCGAACGCACTGCGGCTCACGGCAATCCATCGCTCTTCTCCCGGTAGGGCAAGGCCGCTTGTCCATGCGTCGACCGCCGGCTGCCACACCTCGGGATCACACAACCAGAACGATCCGTTACCGAATCCGGCGAATCCATACCGACGCCAACACGCCAGCAGTAGATCGGGCACGGCACCTGCAAACTGAGCCAGCCGATCGGCGCGGACCGGAGCGGAATAGGTTGGAGGCCCCCATATCTCAGCCAACTCTGCTACTTCATCATCCACCATCGGTGCGCCTCCCCCTCGTGCCACGAACCACCTGCCTGCCCGCCCGACCGAAGCGCCGCGGCCCGTTCGCCGAGTGTCGCGGCATCCCGCAACAGCCCGTGGCTGCCGCAGACGATGTCACACCATCCGGCGTTGTTGCGGGCCGCCGCCACCCGATCGTCCTCCAGCACGACGGGCAGCCTGGCACCCTTGGACTACCCTCGCGCCGTGGAAAGCACAGAGATCGACGCACCTATCGTCGGCGTCACCGTCTATCCGGACCGGGCTCGGGTCACCCGCCGGGGCAGTCCTCGGTTGACCGCCGGCGAGCACCGCGTACGCATCGCGCCACTCCCACTCGGCCTGCGGCGCGACTCCATCCGGGTCGGTGGTCGGGGCGCGGCCACGGTACTCGGTGTGGACGTGACCACCTGGCGGCAGGCCCGCAGCGCCGACGCGCAGATCGTCGGCCTCGAGCAGCGACACCGGGAGCTGAACGACGAGTTGGCCGAGGTCGGGGACGCGGACGGAATCGAGGAACAGCGCGGGGAGTTCCTCACCCGGTTGGCCGAGCGCGCCGGTGGCACGTACGCCCGGGCGTTGGCCTCCGGCGACGCGGCGCCGACCGACGTGGTGGCCTTCACCGATTCGGTGGCGGGGCAGCTCGCCGAGTCACGCAGCCGGCGGCGCGGGCTGTCTCGGCGGCGCACCGAGTTGGCCGCGGAGTTGGCCGCGGTCGAGCGTGACCTGAACGCCGCGCGCGGCAAGCGGACGCCGGACCGGTTGGCCGCCGAGGTGACGGTCTCGGTGGCGGCCGACGGCGCGGAGTTGGAGTTGGAGCTGACCTACCTGGTCGACGGTGCGGTGTGGCGGCCCTCGTATGACCTGCGGCTGGTCGAGGACACCATGACCGTCACCTGGTTCGGGTTGGTCAGCCAGAGCACCGGAGAGGACTGGCCGGAGTGCGAGCTTCAGCTCTCGACCGCCCGGCCTGCCGCGACGACCGGCGTACCCGAATTGTCGCCCTGGTATCTCGACCGGTTTCGGCCGGTGTCAGTCGGGGCCGCGGCGGCGCCCGTGCCGGTCGGGATGCAGCCCCCGGCACCGGGCGGGGCGCCGGCCCGGTCCGCAGCGCCCCGGCCCCGGTTGCAGGAGAGCGTCGCCCAGGTCGAGCAGGGCGTCAGCGCGGCCACCTATCGGCCGGCCCGGCCGGCCGCGGTGCCGGCCGACGGCAGCGCGCACCGAGCCACCATCGCCGTGCTGGAGCTGCCAGCCCGACTGGACCACGTGACCGTGCCGGTCCGCGCCGCCGAGGCGCACCTGCGTGCCACGGTACGCAACACGTCGGATCACACGATGCTGCCCGGTCCGGCGGCGGTGTTCCACGGCGCCGATTTCGTCGCGGCCACCGGGCTGCCGATGTGGGCGCCGGGCGAGGAGATCGAGCTGGGGCTCGGGGTCGACGACCGGCTGCGGGTGGAGCGGAAGCTGCACCGGCGCTCGGAGACCAAGGCCACGCTCGGGTCGACGCGGCGGCGGGAGGTGGACTACCGGATCACCGTCGCCAACCACACACCCCGGTCGGCGACGGTCGAGGTACGCGACCAGTTGCCGGTGTCCCGCGACGAGGCGGTGGTGGTGCGGGAGACGAACCTGACGCCGGCTCCGGCGGAGCGTACGGAGCTGGGAGAGCTGGCCTGGCGGCTGTCGCTCGCGCCGGGCGACAGCGGTGAGATCGCCATCGGCTTCCGGGTGGAGTTGGCCAAGGGGGTGGAACTGACCGGCTGGCGGGAGTAGGCACCGAGTGATGATTCAGGGGCGGGCCGAGCGGGGGAGCTTGCGCAGGATGTCGACGACGAAGCGGTGGTCATCGAGCTGCGGAAGCCCGGAGACCCCCACCCAGCCCACCACGCCGGTGCCCCGTACTCGCAGGGGCAGCGCGCCCCCGGCCGCCGCGTACCGGGAGGCTGGGAGACCGAATCGCTCTGCCAGCGTCACCTGCTTGTCCTGGCACAACCGGGCCATGTACAACGACGAGTGCTCGAACCGCATCACCACTCGCCCCTTGCGGCGCAGCCAACCGTCGTTGTCCGCCGTCGACCCCGGCAGGCCACAGTGGAACAGCTGGCGGCCGGCCCGCCACACGCCAACCGAGACCGGCAGCCGCTGCTCACTCGCGGCGGCGACGGCGAGCATCCCCAGCTCGTACGCGTCCGTCTCGGACAGGCCGGCGAGCTCCAGCTCGGCCTCCTCGCGCAGCAACTCGTCAAGCGTCGGCCACGGGTCACGGTCAACTGACATGTGCTTCTCCTCGTTCGACGGTGGCAAAGTCGGTCACCAGGCGCAGGGCGCGTAGTCCTTCAGGAAGCAGCCGTACAGGTCCTCGCCCAGCTCGCCACGGACGATCGGGTCGTAGACCCGGGCCGCACCGTCGACCAGGTCCAGCGGGGCGTGGAAGCCCTCGTCGGCCAGCCGCATCTTCGTCGGGTGCGGCCGTTCGTCGGTGATCCAGCCCGTGTCGACGCTGGTCATCAGGATGCCGTCGGTCAGCATCTCCTGCGCGCTGGTGCGGGTCAGCATGTTCAGCGCGGCCTTGGCCATGTTGGTGTGCGGGTGCCCCGGGCCCTTGTAGCCGCGGCCGAACTGGCCCTCCATCGCCGACACGTTCACCACGTACTTGCGGCGGGCCGACGCTGCGGCCATTGCCGGGCGGAGCCGGCTGACCAGCACGAACGGCGCGGTGACGTTGCACAGTTGCACTTCGAGCAGCTCGACCGGGTCCACCTCCTGCACCCGCTGGACCCAGCTGTTGACCGAGTCGAGGTCCGGCACGAGTCCTCCGGCGTCGATGGCCGTGGACGCGGCGATCCGTTCCGGCGAGGCCGAGCCGCTGGTCAGGGCGAGCGCGGTGAGCGCGTGCGGGGTGAGCGCGGTCGACTGCGGCCCGGCGGTCAGGCTGCCGACCGGGCCGCCCTGGCTGTCCGGCTTGGCGAAGGTGATCAGCTCCGGCAGCGGGCCGTCCGGCAGGGCCGCGGCCTCCGCGGCGATGAGCTGCGCGTACGCCCCGGGGGAGCGGCGGACGGTCTGCGCCGCGTTGTTGATCAGGATGTCGAGGGGGCCCTGGCTGCTCACCGAGTCGGCGAGGGCGATCACCTGGGCGGGGTCGCGCAGGTCGATTCCGACGATGCGCAGGCGGTGCAGCCAGTCGCCGCTGTCGGGCATGGCGGCGAACCTGCGGACCGCGTCGTGCGGGAAGCGCGTGGTCACCGTCGTGTGCGCGCCGTCGCGCAGCAACCGCAGCGCGATGTACATGCCGATCTTCGCCCGGCCACCGGTGAGCAGCGCGCGTCGGCCGGTCAGGTCGGTACGGGCGTCGCGGCGCTCCCGGTTGAGCGCGGCGCAGGACGGGCAGAGCTGGTGATAGAAGGCGTCCACCTCGCGGTAGCGCTGCTTGCAGACGTAGCAGCCGCGTGGATTGTGCAGGAACCCGGCCGTCTCGCCGGGCACGGAGGACGCGAGCGGGATGCCCTGGGTCTCGTCGTCGATCCGCCCCGGGGCACCGGTGGCGGTGGCCTCCGTCACGGCCCGGTCGGCCGCGAGGATGGCGTCGCGCCGTTCCTCGCGTCGCCGCTGCTTGATCACCTTGTAGAGCCGCGCGGTGGCCCGCTGCACCCGCACCACGTCGGGGTGGTCGGATGGCAGCTCCTCCAGCGCTTCGAAGACGCTGAGGCAGGCCTCCAGCCGGTCTCGGTCAATGCCGTTTTGACCGTTTTCGGTAATGTTGTCCACCGTCATACGTCTGTGTCTCGTCCCGTATCCCGTGCCGGATCCAGCCGGCCCGCCCCAAGTCCGACCCGAAACTGTACGCACCGCGCCGTCCCCACTGCACCCCGCGTTCGCCGGGCGGCGTGAGCAGGGTCTGCGTTCAGTCGGTGTCGGCGCGACCCAGACGCCAGTAGCCCATGAAGGCCACCGCCCGCCGGTCCAGACCCCGCTCGGCGACCAGGTGCCGGCGCAGGTTGCGGATGACGCCGGCCTCCCCGGCCAGCCACGCGTACAGCGGTGCCCCGGCGACCTCGTCGGGCACCTCCCACAGGATCCCGGTGTCGACGTCCACGTCCGGGACCGGCTGTGCGGCGGGCGTCGTGCCGGGGGCCAGCAGTTCCCCCGCCGCGGCGGCGACGGCGGGCACCAGCCGGCTGCCGTATCCGTCGGCACCCCGGGACAGCCAGCGGACGTCGATGCCGGGGGGCGCCGCCAGGGGCAGCACGTCGTCGGCGTCGGGCACCTCCAGCACCACCGTGCCCCGGGCCGCGAGGGGGAGCCGCTCGCAGATGGCGCTGATCGCCGGCACCGCCGTCTCGTCCCCGGCCAGCAGCAGGGTGGCCCCCGTCGGCGGTCGGAACTCGACCCCGCCGTGGTCCCCGTCGTAGCCGGCATCCGGCCCGACCAGGGCAAGCTCGTCGCCGGCACGTACCCGCCGGGCCCAACGGGTCGCCGGGCCGCTGTCGCCGTGCAGCACGAGGTCGACGTCGACCTCGGCCAGGTGCGGTCGGACCGCCCGCACCGTGTACGTACGTATCGGGTTGCGCAGGTGCTCGGGCAGGGCCCGCCACGTCGTGTACCAGTCCTCGCCCTCGGGCAGCCGCACCTCCCGCTGGTCGGGCAGCGGCAGCGCCAGCTTGATCCGCTGGTCGTAACCGTTGTCGGCGAAGCGGTCGAGGTCTGCCCCGGTGAAGGTCACCCGGGTGAAGGACGGGCTGAGTCGGCGTACCGCGCCGACGGTGACGGTGAACACGCGCCACGGCGCGATGGGCAGGGTCTCGGTCGTGGTGCCGTTCTGGGCCTGCATGAGGTTAGGCTAACCTAACCAAGTGGCGGCGTGTCAAGCCGGCCCGAGAGTCCGAGGCCAGCCTGGCGGACCGGCGGTCGTCGGGTCCGTGCACGGGTGGGGGATGCTGGTTCCGTGCAGATCACGACCCTCGGCCCACTCGCCGTCGACGGCCAGCCCGTTCGGGGTGAACGGCTCGCCGCCGTGATCCGCGCGCTCGCCGACGCGCGTGGCCGGGCAGTCTCCACGAGCCTGCTCGTGGACGCCGTGTGGGACGGCGCGTCGCCCGACGACGCGACCGGCGCCGTCCAGGCGCTCGTGTCCCGGGTGCGCCGGCTCGGGCTGGCCGTGGTCGCGGTGCCGGGCGGATACCGTCTGCCCACCGAGGACGTCACCGTCGACGCGATCGAGGCGCGGGCGCTTGTCGATCAGGCGCGGACCGTGTTGGGCAGCGGCGACGTCCGCGCCGCCCGCGGCCTGGCCGATCAGGCGCGTGCCCTGTTCCCCGAGGTCCCGGAACTCGTGACCATCGAGGACACCCGCCTGTTCGCGGACGTCGCCGCGCTGCGCGCGCAGGCGGCACTCGCCGGTGCGGGGTCGTTCGACGAGGCCGACCTGCGCCGGCTCGTCGCGCGGACGCCCCCGGACGAGCCGTCCGCCGCCCTGCTCGTCCAGGTGCTCGCCGCCCAGGGCCGGGAGGCGGAGGCGCTGGAGGTGGTGGAGCGACTCCGGGCCGAACTGGCCGACCGGTACGGTGCCGACCCGTCGCCCGTGGTCGCACAGGTGCATCTGTCGTTGCTGCGCGGCGAACTCACCGCACCGGCCGTCGTGACGCCACCCCGGCAGCCGGCGCGGATCGCCCTGCCCGCCGCGTGGCGGCGACGGCTGACCGTCCTCGTCGGTCGGGAGCGCGACGTCGAGACCGTGGGCGAGGCGCTCACCGAGGCGGCCCTGGTGACGATCGTGGCGACCGGCGGTGCCGGCAAGACCCGCCTGGCCGCCGAGGTGGCCCGGCGCACGGCGGCGGCCGGGCGGCCGGTACGGGTGGTCGAACTCGCCGGCCTGCGCTCGTCCGACGAGGTGCTGCCCACGGTGCTGGCGGCACTCGGAGGCGCGGACACCGCGGTGGCCGGGGGCAACCTGGGCCTTGAACGGCGGGTCCTCAATCCCGAGGAACGTCTGCGCGCCGTCGCGCCGGATCTCGACGGACTGATCGTGTTGGACAACTGCGAGCACGTCCTCGACGCGGTGGCCACCGTCGTCGCGGACCTGCTCGCGGTGACCTCGCCGGAGGTCGCGGTGCTCGCCACGAGTCGGGCCCCGCTGGGCCTGGCCGGCGAGCAGGTCCACCGACTGACCGCGCTGCCCGACGCCGACGCGCTCGCGCTGATCGAGTCCCGGGCACGGGCCGGTGGCGCGGTGCCGACCTGGGACACGGCACGGACGCTCGCGCTGTGCCACCGACTCGACAACCTGCCACTGGCGCTCGAACTGGCCGCCGCACGACTGCGGCACATGCCGATCGACGATGTCCTCGCCGGGCTGACCGACCGGTTCGCGCTGCTCGACGACGCGCTGCGTGGTCTGCCGGACCGCCACGCGAGCCTGTGGGCGATGGTCGACTGGAGTAGGGAACTTCTCGCCCCCGACGACCGCGCGCTGCTGCAGCGGATCGCGGTCATTCCCGCGCCGTTCACCGCGGACCTCGCCGCCGCGGTCGCGCAGAGCACGGACGTACGGCGAGGGCTCGCGACGCTCGTCGAACAGTCCCTGCTGACCCTGGTCGAGGGCGACGGGCCACCCCGCTACCGGATGCTCGAAACCGTCCGCGAGTACGGCGAAGCTCGCCTGGACGCCGCCGGTGACCGTGTTCCGGCGATGGCGGGCCTGGTCGGTTGGGCCCGGGCGGAGGCCGCCGCGCTCGCCGGCCGCTTCGTCGGCCCCCACCAGGTCGAGGCGCTCGACCGCTGCGCCGCCGAGCAGGACAACCTGCTCGCGGGCCTGCGGTGGGCACTGGGGCAGGACGACGAGCCCGCCGCCGTCGACGT
Source organism: Micromonospora arborensis (assembly GCF_003205615.1). Classification (GTDB taxonomy): domain Bacteria; phylum Actinomycetota; class Actinomycetes; order Mycobacteriales; family Micromonosporaceae; genus Micromonospora; species Micromonospora arborensis. The sequence goes on from NZ_PYBV01000005.1 coordinate 254,510, forward strand.
CACCACCGCGTTGTTCCACCTCTGGACCGTGCGTGGCCTGCACCTCGAGGTCCTCGCGTGGGCGCGGGCGCTGCTATACGTCGATCACCCGGAGCGGCGACTGCGGTCGGCGATCATGCGGGGCCGGGCCAGCGGCCGGCCACTGCCGGACGCCGATCGACTCGCCTGGACGTGCGTGGTGATCAGCGTGAACTCCGGCATCAGTGGCGAGCTGCGGCTCGCCGCGCTCGCCCGGCGGGCCCTGCGGACGCTCCTGGCCGAGCGGCCCGCCGAGGTGTCGCCCCGGCTGACCGCGCTCGCGTCGGCGTTGCCCGGCTTCGACACGTCCAATCTGGAGCGGAGCCTCAAGAGCGCGGACGAGATGATCGCGCATCCGGACCCGTACGTGCAGGGACTCGGCCTGTTCGCGCGCGCGGCGGTACGGGAGAACAGCGGCATGTCGGAGGAATCGATCATCGACGCCGAGCAGGCGTACCACCGCTTCGAGGTCGTCGGTGACCACTGGGGCATGGCGGTGGCGGCGCAGGCCGCCGGGCACTTCTTCGCCCCGCGCGGTGACGCCCGTTCGACCGAATGGTTGGCGCGCAGCGTCCGCCACATGGATCTTCTCGGCGCGACGCAGGACGCCCGGTCGGTCCGGGTGATGCTGGACGTGCAACTCGCCGTCGCCGGCGACCCGGAGGCCGAGCGGCGCCTGGGTGAGACCGCCATACCAGGCCACGCCGAGCTGACGGACGTCGCGCAGGCACGTCTCGGCCTGGCCCAACTGGCGTGGCAGCGTGAACGCTACGACGACGCGCTCGCCCACGCCGACGAGGTGACCCGCACCCTCGCCGGGTGGACCGGGCCGCCGGTGCAGCCGCGCGTCGTGCTCCGGGTCGCGGTGGCGGTCCTCTACCTGCGCGTGGCCGAGGCACGGCGGACGCCAGGGACCGAGGCCGCCGTCCAGGCCGCCGCGTTGCTGTCGCTCGCTCGCGACGAAGCGCTGGCCTCGAAGGACCTTCCGGTGATCGGGGCGTGGGCCTCGGGCGGCGCGGAACTCGCGGCGTGCCGGGAGGACGTCGGCGCCGCCCGCGCGCTGACCGCACTCGCGACGCGCATCGGCACCCACATCGAGATGTTCTTCCCCGCCGGGAAGGGCGAACGGCTCAACGCCGCCCTCGGGGACGAGGAGCAGCGTGAGCCGTTGCTGGCCGCGTGGCGCGAGCGTCCGGTCGCCGCGGCCGTCACCCGGATCCGCGAGCTGATGGACGACTTGCTCGCCTAGGGCCCGTTTCAGAAGGGCGGCCGGCCAGTCCTTCTGAAACGGGCCCTAGCTCAGATCTTCTTTCGGTACGCCCGCAGCGCCAGGGGCATGAACACCGCCACGAAGCCGGCGCACCAGGCGAGCGTCCACCACACGTGGTTGCCCAGCGGCGTGCCGAGGAACAGTCCGCGTACCGACGCCACCAGGTGGGTCATCGGGTTGACGTCCACGAAGGCCTGCATCCAGCCCGGCAGGGTGTCGGCGCCGACGAACACGTTGGACGCGAAGCTCAGCGGCATGATCAGCGCGAACATCACACCCTGCACGGCGCCAGCGGTCCGCACCTTCATCGACACGAGCACCGGCAGCCAGCTCAGGCAGAGCGCGAACAGCACCGCGAGCAGACAACCGGCGATCGCCCGGAACGGGTCGGTGTCGATCCGGAAACCCATCACGTAGCCGATCGCGAGGGTCGACACGGTGACGATGACGTACCGGACGACGTCGCCGAGGACCGCGCCGACCAGCGGTGCGGAGCGGGGGATCGGCAACGACCGGAACCGGTCGAAGATGCCCTTGGCGATGTCGGTGTTGAGGTTGACGCCGATCGCGATGGCACCGGTGGCGATGGTCTGGGCAAGGATGCCGGGCAGCAGGAACTGCAGGTAGTCGTGGGTGGATCCGGCGACGGCGCCGCCGAAGACGTACACGAAGATGATCAGGAACAGCACCGGTTGCAGGGTGACGTCGATGAGCGCCTCCGGCGTACGCCAGGTCTTGATGAGGCTGCGCTTGGCGAGCGCCAACGAGTGCCGGACCAGCCGGAACGGCCGTGGGTTCGGCACGGAGTTCGAGAGCCCGCGGCTTCTCGTGGGTGGGGCGTCGATCAGAGTGCTCATGCCGCGACCTCCGTGGGGCGGGTGGTGTCGTCTTCGGATGCCGTGCGCCCGGTGAGGGTGAAGAACACCTCGTCGAGGCTGGGCAGGTGCAGGGAGAGTTCGGTGACCGCGATGCCGGCGGTGGCGAACCGCGCGACGCTCTCGGTCAGGGCCGCGTCGTCGGTGACCGGCACCGCGAGCACGCCCTTGCGGATCTCGTCGGCCGGCGCGCCGGAGCCGACCTGGGTGAGGATCTCCGCGGTTCGGGGCAGGTGCGCCGGGTCGGACGGCCGGACCTCCAGGGTCTGCCCGCCGACCACCCGCTTGAGCCCTTCCGGGGTGTCGTGCGCGATGACCCGGCCGTGGTCGATCACCGTGATCGCGTCGGCGAGCGCGTCGGCCTCCTCCAGGTACTGCGTGGTGAGCAGCACCGTCGAGCCGTTGCCGACAAGTGAGCGGACCACGTCCCACATGTCCTCGCGCTTGGCCGGGTCGAGCCCGGTCGTCGGCTCGTCCAGGAAGATCACGTCGGGGGAGCCGACGAGGCTGGCGGCCAGGTCCAGCCGCCGCCGCATGCCGCCGGAGTAGGTCTTGGCCGGCCGGTTCGCGGCGTCGGTCAGGTCGAACCAGTCGAGCAGCTCGGCGGCCCGTCGCCGGGCGCCGGTGCGCCCCAACTCCAGCAGGGTGCCGAACAACTCCAGGTTCTGCCGCCCGGTCAGGTCCTCGTCGACCGAGGCGTACTGGCCGGTGAGGCCGATGCTCTGCCGAACGCGCTCGGCGTCCCGGACCACGTCGAAGCCGCTGATTCGGGCGCTTCCCGCGTCCGGGGTCAGCAGGGTGGAGAGGATGCGTACGGCGGTGGTCTTGCCGGCGCCGTTGGGGCCGAGCACCCCGAGCACCGTCCCCCGGGGCACGGCGAGGTCCACGCCCTGCAACGCCCTCGTCTTTCCGAAGGTCTTGACGAGGCCCTCGGCCTCGATCACCAGGTCAGCTGTCATGTCCCAGAGTGTGCTCGGGCCGGCTGACACCGCCCCGACACGCCACCGACATCGCCACCGACACGACCCGCCCGCGTACAGACCGGCCGGGCTCCCGGTGGGGAGCCCGGCCGGTGCGGTCGAGGCCGTCGTAGAGCTGTCCGGCTCAGCGGGGGGCGTGCTGGGCGGGAGAGGTACGGACGGCGCGACCGCGCTCCGCGCGGTGGTCCACCTGCTCAGCTCGGTAGGCGGCCCCGCGTGGAGACGAAGTGGTACGACATGACGGCGAAGCCGGGGTCACGGACCAGCCGCCGGAAGGCGTTCAGTTGGTCGGGCGACAGCCCCGCCGCGAGCAGGTCCGGCTCCAACTGGCGGGAGTTCGTCTCGTAGAGCGACGCCCCGGTCGAACCACCGGCCCAGCTCTGCGAGTGGGTGATGGTGTCCACCTCGGTCAGACCGGCGAGGGTCATCTCGGTGTGCACGTCCTGTGCCCAGCCCAGGTCGGCGCCGTGCTCCTGCAGGACACCCATTATGGCGTCCATGACCTGCGCGAAGAGCTTCGCGGCGTCGTCGTTCGGCGCGGTCAACACCCGTTGCGGCGCGGTGCAGTCGAACTCCTCGACCACCAGCCACCCGCCGGGGGCCAGCGCGCCGGTGAGCGTGCGGAGCACCCGCCGTCGTTCGGGGAGATGCAGCAGCACCAGCCGGGCGTGGATCAGGTCGAACGCGTCCCCGGGTGGCGGCTCGGTGCGCACGTCGTGCCGGCGTACGTGCAGGTTGCCCTTCGCCACCAGGTGCGCCGGGTCGATGTCGGTGGCCAGCACCTGACCGGTGTCGCCGATCGCGCGGGCGATCCGGCGGGCAATCGAGCCGCCACCCGCCCCGACCTCCCAGCAGGTGGCCCCCGGTCGCAGCACCGCGTGGGCGAGGCGGCGCGTCGTGATCGGATCCAGGAAGGACTCCAGCGCGTGCATCTGGGGAACAGCGTCGGGTGCGCCGTTGTCGAACGTGTACGTGCTGTCGCTCGTAGCGGTTGTCATCGGTGTCCACCTCTCCGAGGGGGTTCAGGTGACTACGGGGTGTCGGCCCAGAGCCGAGGGCCTGGTCGGTTGGCCGGGGGTGGCGGGACGGCGGCGACGCTCAACATCGCCGCCAGTGGGGCCGGATCGACGCGGGCCTCGCCGGTCGGCCGGTCGTAGATGACCCGGCCGTACTCCAGCACCGCCACCCGGTCCGCGATCTCGATCGCGTACTGGAGTTGCTGCTCCACGAGCAGCACGGTCAGGCCGTCGGCGGCGAGGGCGCTGATGAGCCCACGGACCCGCGCCGCCAGGTCGGGAGAGAGACCCTCACACGGTTCGTCGAGCAGCAGCACCCGTGGCTGACCGAGGAGCGCGCGGGCTATCGCCAGCATCTGCTGCTCGCCGCCGGAGAGTTCGCAGCCACGGTGGCGCAGCCGCTCCGCCAGCCTCGGCAGCAGTTCGAGGATCCGGGCCACCGTCCAGCCCTCGCTGCCGGCGGTCGCGGCCCGCCAGGGTGCGGCTGCCAGGACCAGGTGTTCGGCCACGGTCAAGCGGGAGAAGACCCGCCGGCCCTGCGGAACGAGGCCGACTCCGGACTGCGCGATCCGGTGCGGTTGCCGGCCGGCGACGTGCACGCCGCCGATCTCGATGCGACCGCTGCTGGCGGGTACCAGCCCGGCGATGGTGTGCACGAGGGTGCTCTTGCCCGCCCCGTTGCGGCCCACCACGGCCTGGATGCTGCCAGGCTGCACCCGGAAGCTGACCTCGTGCAGCACGATCCCCCCGGCGTAGCCGGCACACAGGCGCTCCACACACAGCATCAGGCCACCCCGTCGGCGTAGGCCTGCCGTACCAGCGGCGAGGTGCGGATCTCGTCCGGTGTACCGGCGGCCAACGTCTGGCCGTCACGCAGCACGGTGACCGTGTCGGAGAGGGCGTACACCAGGTCCAGTCGATGTTCGACCAGCAGCACGGCGATCGCCCTGGGCAGCGCCCGGAGCAGGTCGACCAGCCGGCCTACCTCGTTGGCGGACAGTCCCGCGGCAGGTTCGTCGAGCAGCAGCAGGCGGGGGCTACCGGCAAGGGCCATCGCGATCTCCAACTGGCGTCGTTGCCCATGTGCGAGGTGCCCGGCGGGCACCGCCGCGACGTCGGCGAGGCCCATCCGCTCCAGCAGCGGGCCTGCCCGGTGTTGCGCGGTGCGCCGGCGTCCGCCGGACCACCACCTACGGCGCGGGACGACCCGTGGCAGCGCGGCCACCACGACGTTCTCCGTCGCGGTGAGCGTCGGAAAGACCGCTGGTCGTTGGTGTATCCGGTTGATGCCTCGGCGGGCCCGTGCCGCCGGGCCGAGCCGACTGATGTCCCGTCCAGCGAAACGCACAGTGCCGCGCTGTGGCTTCGTGGCGCCGCCGATCACGTCCAGAAGGGTCGTCTTGCCGGCTCCGTTGGGGCCGATCAGGGCGTGCCGCTGGCCCTCGTGGATGGACAGGTCGACGCCGGCGAGTGCGGTGAGCGAGCCGTACCGCACGCTTACCTCCTCGGCGCTGAGCAGGGGGTTCATGCGCGTAGTTCCGGTACCGTCGCAGCGTCACGGGCGGGCGGCGCCTGCGGGTGGCTCGGCGCGGCGCTCGACGCGCGCAGCCGGACCCGGGCCCGGTTGACGCCGCTGGGCAGCAGGTAGACCGTCGCCACGAACAGCGCTCCCAGCACCAGTGGCGCGTGGCCGGGCAGCACCCCGAACAGCCAGTCCCGAACGGCGATGACGAGCGCCGCGCCCACCAGGGCGCCGCCGATCGAGGCGGTGCCACCGATGACGACACCGAGCAACAGCAGCGCGGACGTGTCGAAGCCGAAGTCGGCGGGGGAGATGTACTGCTGGGCGACGACCAGCAGCGAGCCGGCGCCGCCGGCTATCGCCCCGGCGGCGATGTGCGCGCCGGACACGTGCAGCGGCACGCGGTGCCCGCTGGCCCGCAACCGTGTCTCGTCGTCCCGACCGGCACGCAGCAGCAGCCCGGCCCGGGTCCGCAGCAGTAACAGCGCCGCGCCGACCAACGTGGCCACGACGACCAGGGTGTACAGGTAACGCGCCTGGTCGCTGGCCAGGGGCGGGAGCCCCCAGAAGGGGCGGACCGCGGGCATGCCGGCCAACCCGTCCGTGCCACCGGTAACCGACCGCCACCGACCGAGAATGGTCACGACGAGTTCACCGATGGCCAGCGTGATCATCAGGACGATCACCCCCCGGGCGTGGACGACGAGCGGCACGGTCAGCGCGGCCAGCACCGCCCCGGCACCCGCCGCGACGGCGAGCTGCACGACGCCGACGTCGGAGATCCGGCTGCCGACCACGACACAGGCGTAGGCGCCCGCCGCGTACGGTGCGGTCTGGCCGAGGGTGGGCATGCCGGCGACGCCGGTGAGCAGGGCCACGCTCACCCCGACCAGCGCAAGCGCCAGCGTCCGGGCGAGGATCGCTGTCGTGTAGTCGTCGACCACCCAGGGCGCCACGACCAGACCGGCCAGGACGAGCGCCGCGACAGCGCCTCGTGCTCGGCGGATCACCTCGTCCCTCATGTCGCCCCCCATCGGCTGGCCAGGCCACGCGCCCGCACGGCCAACACGGCCGCCATGGCGGCGAACAGCAGGAACGGCGCGGCGGACGGCAGTAGCGCCACCCCCAGCGTCTGGATCTCGCCGATCGCGAGCGCGGCCAACAGGGTGCCGGCCATGGACCCGAGACCACCGAGGACCACGACCACCAGGGACAGCAGCAGCACGGTGTCGGCGGTGTCCGTGCCGGGGCCGATGATGGGCGCGCCCAGGACCCCGGCCGCGCCGGCCAGCGCGCCGGCGGCGGCGAGCACGCCGGCTCGGATCCGTGCGGGACTCACGCCCAGACAGGCGACCATCTCGGCGTCGTCGACGGCCGCCCGCACCAGCATCCCGGCCCTGGTCCGCCGCACCACGAGGTAGAGCGCGGCGGCGATCGCCGCGGCGACGACGATGAAGACCAACCGGTACGCGGCGTAGCGGTGGCCGGCGACCACCACCGACCCTTCCAGGGCAGCGGGCACCCGGACCTGCGGATCGTCGGGCCCGAAGCCGGCGACGAGCAGGCTGCCGCCGGCCAGTGCCACCCCGAACGTCAGCAGCGCCTGGGTCAGGTGGTTACCGGTGGCGACCGGGGTGAGCAGGCCGGCCAGCAGCACACCCGCCGCGCCGGCTGCCAACACACCGACCGCCAGCGCCAGCGCCAGGCTCGCCCAGCCGCCGTCGAGCAACGCCGCGGCGGTGTACCCGCCGATCGCGTAGAGCGTGCCGTGCGCCAGGTTGAGGATGTTGGCGACGCCGAAACAGAAGACCAGGCCCGACGCGGCGACGAACACGAGCAGCCCGTAGGCGACTCCGTCCAGCGCCGGGATCACGTACGGGTCGATCCGGTTCGTGCCGGCCGCCACCACCGCCATCATCGGCCGACGGTCGCGAGGTCACCCACGACGGTGTTGGACAGCGCCCGGCCGTCCTGGCGGACCTGCCGCAGGTACCACTTCTGCACGGGGGAGTGGGTGGTGGTGGAGAACTGCCAGGTGCCACGCGGGCTAGCGATTTGCCCGAGCTGCCCGATGGCCGTGTTGATGGCCTCCGGAGTCGGGTCGCTCCCGGCGGCGCCGATCGCCCGGTCCAGCACCGCCGCCGCGTCGTACGAGGCGAGTGCGTACGTCGTCGGCGAACCGTCGTGCTTGGCCTTCCACGCCGCGACGAAGGCGCGGTTCTCCGCGTTGTCCAGGTCGGGCGAGTAGTTGAGCACCGAGAAGATGTCCCGGGCGGCGTCGCCCTGCGCGTTGAGCACCCCGCCCTCGGTGAGGAAACCGGCCGCGTACAGCGGGACGTCCTTGATCTCGGACTGCGCGTACTGCTTCACGAAGTCGACGGCCGCGCTGCCGGCGTAGAAGGTGTAGACGGCCGCCGCGCCGGAGGCCTTGATGCGGGCGAAGTACGGAGTGAAGTTGGTGGTGGCCGGGAACGGGGTGAAGGTCGTCTTGCCGTCGGAGTTCGCGAGCTTCCCGCCGATCTTCACGAACGTGTCGGTGAAACCACGAAGCTCGTCCCAGCCGCCCTGGTAGTCCGGGCCGATCGCGTACACGGAGCCCTGCACGGTGTCGCGGACGTGCTGGGCGATCGCCTCCCCCGGCTCGTCGGAGAGGTACGAGGTGTGCCAGACCCGGGAGACGTCCTTGAGCTCGGGTCGGCCGTTGGAACCGACGAGCGGCACCTTGGTCTCCTCGAGCAGGGGAGTGACCCCGGCGACCGAACCACCGCCGACGATGCCGGTGAGCGCGGCCACCCGGTCCTGCTTGAGCAGTTTGGTCGCCGCCGGGACCGCGGTCTGGGCACCGTTGCCCTCGTCCGCGACGACGAGGTCGACCCGTCGACCGCCGAGTTTGCCGTCGTGGGTGTCCAGGTAGAGCTGGAAGCCGTCGCGGATCTCCGTACCGACGGACTGGTACGTCCCGGACAGCGACGCGAGCAGGCCGACCTTTATCGAGCCGCTGGCGCTCGGGCCCGGCCCGTCATCGCCGCAGGCGGTGCCGACGGTCAGCACGACCGCGAGCAGTGTGGCGCCGAGGGCACGGCTGTGCCAAGGGGTGGTGTGAGGCATGTCTGTTTCTCCAGGGGAAGGATGGGACTCCGGCGTGGGGGCGCCGGGGCTGTCAACGGCTGCGGGCGAGGGCCGCTCGGGCCGCGGGGGTCAGGGCGTCCCCGATGCGGTTGGCCAGCTCGGTCATCTCGTAGGAGACCTTGCCGACGTCGCACTCGGGTGCGGCGAGCACCAGCAGCGAGGCGCCGTCGTTGAAGGCCATCGAGAACATGAATCCGCCCTCGAGTTGCGTGACGTTGGAGATCACCGCGCCGGCGTCGAAGAAGGCCGCCGCCCCGCGCAGCAGGCTGACAAGCCCGCTGCCCGTCGCGGCCAGTTGGTCGGCCCGGTCCGGCGGCAGATCGCGGGTGGCGGCCACCATCAGACCGTCGCTGGAAATGGCGATCGCATGGCTGACCTCGCTCGCGCGTGCGGCGAAGTTGTCCAGCAGCCAGCCGAGATCCTGTTGGTCGCTCACGTGCTCTCCTGTCGCGTCATTTGTTGGCGAGGTTGATCGGGGTGCGCCGTCGGTTCGCCACACCCCGCGCGTACGCGGCCATCGCCGTCGCCACCTGGGCCGGGTCGCGGTACTCGGAGCGTTGCTGCTGCTCGGGCACGGTCACGCCGCCGGGCACGAGATGCCGTTGGGGTTGCCGTTTGGGCAGGCCGGCCCTGGTGGTGGTGGCGACCTCGGGGGCGGTCGCCTGGGCGGCCGTGCGCCAGGCGTCGTCCGCGGGGCTGGACCACTCCCGGCCGTCGTGGCCGTCGACGACATCCGTATGGAACCAGTGGTTGACCTGTTCGAAGATGAGTAACTCCTCGGTGGGCGCGTCACCCCGGTCCGGGGGTGGGGGAGCGGGTCGGAACACCGGCGCCGCCGGCAGGAGCCGCTCGGCCGGGGGGCGCCCGGCGGTGGGCTCGGGGCGGGGCTGGTACGGCGGCGGAGGGTTGGCCGTGCGCGCCGCCCGCCGCGACAGCCGGCCGGGTGCGAGCAGGAACTCCTCCGGTGGCATCGACCGGATGATCGCCGCGGGCAGCGTCGCCTCGGCGAGGGTGCCGCGGCGGGGGCCGCGGCGCAGTTGGACGGTGGCGCCCAGCCGCGCCGCGAGTTGACCCACGACGACCAGGCCCATCGCCCGTACGGCGGCCACGTCGATGGCGGGTGGGCGGGCCAGCAGTTCGTTGAGCTGCTGCATCCGTTGCGGGGACAGTCCCACGCCCTCGTCGCTGATCTGCACGATGACGCGGTCACCGAGGCTCCGGCCGCTCACCCAGGTTTCGCTGTCCGGTGCCGAGTACGTCGTCGCGTTGTCCATGAGTTCGGCGAGCAGGTGTACGACCTCGTCGACGGTCTTGGCCGCCACGGCGACGTCCCCGTCGATCATGCCGAGCCGGACCCGCGCGTAGTGCTCGATCTGGGACAGCGCTGCCTGAAGCACCTGTTGCAGCGGCACGTCGCGCTGGCGTACGCGACCGACACCGACGCCGCCGAGCACCAGCAGGCTGGCGTTGATCCGGCCCATCCGGGTCGCCAGGTTGTCCAGGGTGTAGAGCTGGTGCAGCCGGTCGGGGTCGGTCTCGTCCCGCTCGACCAGATCGACCTGGGCCAGCACGGCGTCGACGAGTCGCTGTTCGCGGCGGCTGAGGTGGATGAAGATGTCGGCGGTGTTGGCGCGCATGACGGCCTGCTCGGCGGCGGTCCGTACGGCGGCCTGGTGCACGGCGCTGAACGCCTGGCCCAGCTCACCGATCTCGTCGTCGCTGGACGGTTCGAGGGCGGCGGCGGACTGCTGGCGGGCCAACTGCTGCGGGTCGATCGCGGCGCTGCCCGGCTGCTGGAGTTGGGCCACCACGGCGGGGAGCTGTTCGAACGCCACCGCGTTGGCCGCATCCCGCAGGCGTCGCAGCCGCCGGGTGATCTGCCTGGCGACGGCCCAGGTCACCAACGCGGTGAGGAGTAGCGCCAGGAGGACGCCGACCGCCTCGGCCACGGCCCGGCGACGCTGGTCGGCATGCGCGGTCCGGACGTCGTCGAGGACCGCGCCGTCGACCCGCCCGCGCAGGTCGGCCAGGCGGGCGGCGCGCGTCTGTGTGGTGGACACCCAGGCGGGGGTCTCCAGTTTCAGCTGCGACCCCGGTTGGGCGCGGGACACCTCGTCCTGCATCCGTTGCAGGGTGAGCGCTTCCTTCCCGGTGCCGGCCTGCTCCCACCAGATGCTCCAGTCGGGCGGAGCCAGTGCCAGGAACGACAGGCTCGACTCGGTGTAGCTGGTACGGGCGGCGGTGATGTCCTGCTGCATGGCCGGGGTCAGCTCGCCGCCCGCGACCGCGCGCAGCACGGCGACCTGCTGCTGGCCGATCGCCTCCGCCGTCTTCGACAGCGCCGCGGACGCCCGGATCCCGTCGGCGAGTTGGGCGTCCACCACGCCGTGCGAGACGTTCTCCCGAAAGTTGATCAGGTCGGCGATCGCGATGCGGTAGCTGAAGGTCATCGCCGACACCGAGGCGTGCGCCGCCGTGCGTACCTGGGTGCGCAGCGGGGCCAGGCCGTCCAGCGCCTCGTCGATGCGGCGCAGCAGGGCCTGGTTGGCTTCGGCGTCGGCGGGCAGCAGATCCCGCTGCCGGCGGTAGCGGGCGGCGGCCTCGTCGGTGGCGGCCATCTCCGTGCCGAAGGCGTCCTGCTGCTGGGCTGCGGGATAGGTGAGCAGGTCGGCTGCCGCGATGCGCTCGCGTTGCAGACGGTAGGCCAGGTCGCCGGCCTCGGCCCCGACCCGGGCCAGGACTTCCAGGTCGCTGGCGCGGGCTGTCTGGCGTGCGCTCTCGGTCAGCGCGAGGCCGGCGAAGCCGATCACGGCGACGAGCGGTGCCGCGACGATGAGGCGCATCCGACCGGCAATCTTCCAACCGCGCGGACGGCTCGGGTAGGGTCGGGCCGCGTGGGACCTCGTGCTCGACGCCAAGTTGACTCCCGCGACTCGTCGATGACGGTCTATCCGCACATTGCCAAATGCAAGTCCCATTCGGCCGGAAGCCGCGCTCATAGGCCAGACCTGACCGTGGTACAAACTGCCCGTACCAGTATCTGTACCCAGAGTCAGCAGCCGGTGACGCCGCGGGGCGGCCCGGGGTCGGTGCGGTCAGCGCTGGTCGTCGAGGGGGCCGGCCGGCCGCTCCGGGTCGTCCGGGTCGGGTTGGCCGTTGAGCACCTGGCCGATCAGTTCGCGCAGCTCGTCGATCGCGTCCACCACGGCAGCCGGGTCACGTGCGTCGCGCCGACCACGTTGCTGCGGTGCCAGCGGGGCGGGTTCCGAGGCGCGGGGGCCTCGGCGACCGTCGGCGGCCAACTGCTCGGCCGCGACCTGGGGCCACAGTGCCGCCAGCCGGCCGCCGGTGCGCAGCGCGTCGTCGCACCGCAGCGCGAACTCGTGACTGCCGAACCGGCGGCCCGACTCGACCGCGGCGACCGTTTCCCGGCTGAACCGCACCAGATCCGCCAGGGCGCGCTGCGTCAGGCCGCGCCGGACGCGGCAATTGCGTAGTTCCCACCGGAATCGCTGGCTGGCCGCAGAGTGAGCAGAGCTTGACGGGGACGTGTGCTCCATGCGCTCACCTTCGTGGCAACGGAAGTCAGCAGCGGACCGCAGATCGAACGCGGCCGATGCGCGTGACATTCGTAGAGGGCAATTCTTAACCCAGGAAGCGTTGGGTGTGAAGACGTTCATCGACATGGATCGCCGGGCAATGCGTGGAAGGCCTGTGCCGGACCCGGCGCGGGCGCGGCGTCGCGGCGCGTTCGCGGCAGGCCGCGATGCCCCGCAGACCCGCTGATCGGGTGCAGGCCGGCCCCGCGTGCCGGGCGCTCACTGGTGGGCGGTGTGCATCTCGGCAACCGCCGACTCTCGTGTCACCGGGACCACGGCGGGCGCCGTGATATCGATTGTCGCGCTCAGCGTCTGGTGGGCGCGAAACGCAACATTGGGTTTGAACGAACGACGTTGCTCGGGCGTCAGCCGTAGGCCGGGAATGGCCGCGGCCAGTCGGGTGAGGGCAATCCCGGCCTCAAGTCGCGCCAATCCCGCCCCGATGCAGAAATGTGGGCCGTGGCCGAACGACAGGTGATCCGCCGCGTCGGACCGGTGTGGGTCGAACCGGTCCGGGTGGGCGAAGACCGCAGGATCCCGGTTGGCCGCCCCGATCAGCAGTAGGCAGCGCGCCCCCGCCGGAATGGTGGTCTCTCCCAGGGTGACATCTCGGCGGGTCACCCGGAGCCAGCCGTCGATGGCGGGCGCGAACCGGAGCGTCTCGGCCACGAACGCGGGGACGGACCCCGGGTCCGCGGCGATCGTCGACCACCGCTGGGGGCTGGACAGCGCCTGGTCGAGGGCGTGCGCGAGCAGCCCGGCGGTGGTCTCGTGGCCGGCGACCAGCAGATTGAAGGCCAGGCTCGCTACCTCGGGCACCGTCAGCACCGCGTCATCGTCGTCCCGGTAGGTCAGAGCGCGGCTGATGAAGTCGTCGCCCTGCGGGCCGCTCTCCACCCGCTGCCGGACAAGCTCCTCGCAGTAGTGCCAGAATTCCAGCAGACCCTGCGCCAGACGCACCTGCTCGGCCGGGTCCGGCTGCCCCCAGATGAGGGCGATCTGACCGTCCGCCCAGCTCCGGATCCGCCCGATGTCGGTGTCGGGCACGCCGAGGATATCGAGGACCACCAGCAGGGGAAGCTCGGTGGCGAACTCCGGGATCAGGTCGACCTCGTCGCCCTGCCGGGCGACGAGCCGGGACACCAGTTGATCGACCCGGCGGCTGACGATCGCGCCGTAGTCGGCCTCGACCCGGTCGGCGGTGTTCGCGAAGGTTGCCCGCAGGGCCCGGCGGGTGCGCGGGTGCACCGGCGGATCCGCGGCTGCCGTCGTGGGTGGCGCGTCGATCTGCATGATCACGTTCATGGCCTGGGGGCACACCTCGTAGACCGGAACGAGGGTGAGGGCGTTGGCGAACGTCGCGGCGTCGGCGAGGGCACGACGGACGTGTGCGTGTCTGCTGATCAACCACAGGTCCAGATCCTCGGCGTAGTGCACCCCTGCGGGGTCGTCGAGAAGGTGTCGCCACCTGCTCGCCGGATCGGTGAGATAGGCCCCGGTGAACGGATTCAACCGCATGGAACGCCTCCTGATGCACACGGCGCGAAACCGGCAGCGCCCCCATTGAACGATCCACGTCAGTCGGGCCGATAATGGCGCTCATCTGCCACTTGCGCTTTACGGTGCGCCGACTGGCTGCGCAAGTCAAGATAGGCTGATGTCTATTTATGGTCCTACATATTTGCGGAATGCAGCGGACGGGAGAGCCTGGCCAGCTGCAAGTTGCGGCCCGGTCCTTGCCGTCAGCCGGCCCAGCCGGGCAGGCCCTCCAAGCGCCACATCCGGTGAACGCCACCTGGTCCACTCCGCTTCAGGAAACTCGCGGTGTCCCGGCGACGGAGGTGCCCCGATATGCGCGATGACCCGACGATCAGGGGCGGCTGGGGCGGACAGCCGACCATGATGGACGGTCGCAACAACGCACCACTTTTCCTCATGACCGGAGAAACGACCCCCGGGACGGCGGGTGACGCCGGACGCCCCTGCTGGCGAGGGCCATCTCCGCGACAGGTACCTGCCCCGGAAGTTGTGCGACTCCAGCGACACTCCCGCGCCGGTCGGTCCGACACGCGCGCACCAGGTGGCGTCGGTCCGCATGAGTGCCGAGCCGTCGTCCGGCGAGTTGCGGACCCGGGAGTTCTGGTGGCGCAGGTACTGCGCGAGGAAGTTGATCGACTCGAACGAGTAGCAGCCGCCGGCGGCCAGACCTGCCGGTCGTTCGAGATCCATAGCGCCGGTGGTACGACCCAGAGAGGATGACCCGCAACATCCACGGTTCTAAATATGATGGCCGCTATCTCGAATGAGGTGCGCTCACGAGGCGTGCCATCCTGATGCGGAGGAATGCATGGTTCGCTGGCGTACTCTCACTGGCCTCCTGGCCACCGCGTTGGCCGCGGTGACCGCAGCCAGCCTCACCCTCACCGCGCCGGCCGCCGCGGCCGACAACCCAGTGACGCCGAACGTCGTCGGCGGCACCCGCGCCGCCCAGGGCGAGTTCCCGTTCATGGTGCGGCTCTCGATGGGCTGCGGCGGTGCCCTGTACAGCTCCCGGCTGGTGCTCACCGCCGCGCACTGCGTGGGCGCCACCGGCACCAACACCAGCATCACCGCGACGCTCGGGACCGTCGACCTCCAGTCGTCCAGCCGGATCACCGTCCGGTCGAACTACGTCTACCGGGCCCCCGGCTACAACGGCAGCGGCCGGGACTGGGCGCTGATCCGGCTGGCCACCCCCGTCACCGGGCTGAGCACGCTGCCGATCGCCAGCACCACCGCGTACGACAGCGGCACCTTCACCATCGCCGGCTGGGGCGCCGCACGTGAGGGCGGCGGCCAGCAGCGGTACCTGCTCAAGGCGACCGTCCCGTTCGTCAGCGACTCCACCTGCAACGCCAACTACGGCGGCGACCTCATCCCGGCCCAGGAGATCTGCGCCGGTTACGCCAGCGGCGGCACGGACACCTGCCAGGGTGACTCCGGTGGCCCGATGTTCCGCCGCGACGCCGCCAACGCCTGGATCCAGGTCGGCATCGTCAGCTGGGGCAACGGCTGCGCCCGACCCAACTACCCGGGCGTCTACACCCAGGTGAGCTACTTCGCCTCGTCGATCGCTTCGGCAGCGGCGAGCCTCGGCGGCTGACCGTACGACCACTCGGGCGGCCCGGACGACGATGTCCGGGCCGCCCGCTCGTGCCACCACCGACGGGTGAGTGCCGAGTGGGCCACCTGACAGAAACAGCGGGCCGCGTGTGCGGCGCCGGCCGCAACGGCCATGATGAGCCGGTGAAGATCCTGTCCATCCAGTCGTCGGTCGCCTACGGTCACGTGGGCAACTCGGCGGCAGCCTTCCCCCTGCAACGGCTCGGGCACGAGGTCTGGCCGGTCCTGACGGTGCACTTCTCCAACCACACCGGGTACGGCGCGTGGCGTGGGCCGATGCTGGCGGCGGCCGACGTGGCCGAGGTGATCGACGGCATCGCCGACCGTGGCGTTCTCGGCAGCGCCGACGCGGTGCTCTCCGGCTACCAGGGCGACCCGGCCATGGGCGCGGTGATCCTCGACGCGGTGGAGAAGGTCAAGGCGACCAACCCGGCCGCGGTGTACTGCTGCGACCCCGTGATGGGCGACACCGGTCGCGGGATGTTCGTCCGGCCGGGCATCCCGGAGTACCTGCGGGACACCGTCGTGCCGCGCGCGGACATCATCACGCCGAACCACTTCGAGCTCGACTTCCTCGCCGGCCGTACGACGAACTCGCTGGCCGAGGTGCTCGACGCGGTCGACGTCGTGCGCGCGACCGGGCCGCGGCACGTCCTGGTGACCAGCGTGCTGCACGGCGACCTGCCACCGGACTCGCTGGAGGTGGTGGCCGTCTCGGACGAGGGCGCCTGGGCGGTGACCACACCGCTGCTGCCGATCAACCCGAACGGCGGGGGCGACGTCACCGCGGCGTTGTACCTCGCGCACCTGTGCACGACCGGCTCACCCGCGACCGCGCTGGAACGCACCATCGCCTCGGTCTTCGCCGTCCTCGAGGCGACCCTCGCGGCCGGCACCCGGGAGATCCAGCTGATCGCGGCACAGGACGTGATCGCCGACCCGCCAGCCCGGTTCACCGCCCGCCGACTTCGCTGACCTGCGGTCGAAGCCACGGGCTGGCGGGCCGGGAACACCCGCCAGCGCGGCGGCAGCGGTCAGCGGCCCTCGGGAACGGCCATCTCGCCCAGCAGCGACCAGTCCTCCTGCGCGACGGTGGCATTCACGATGCGCGGCGTCTCGGCCAGGTGCGGCGGCAGGGTCTCCTGCGCCGCGCGGAAGTGGGCGGACTGCACGTGAGCCGCGCCGGCCTGGTCGTCGCGGAAGGCCTCGACGAGCACGTACTCGGTCGGGTCGTCCACGCTGCGGGACCAGTCGAACCACAGGCAGCCTGGCTCAGCCCGGGTCGCCCGGGTGAACTCGGCGGCGATCTGCGGCCAGCGGTCGGCGTGCTCGGGCAGGATCCGGAACTTGGCGGTAATAAAGATCATGGCTCCAGGCTACGTCCTGACGGAGCCCGGGAGCCGGCTACCCAGACCGGCCGTCGTTCGAGTGCGCGCGGGCAATGACCTCCTCGGGGGTCAACGGCGCCTTCGGATGGTGCGTGAGGCACAGCGGAGTACGCACCTTGACGAACGAGAAACCCTCCCCGGCGGCGTAGAACTCACCGCTGTTCAGCAGGCCGATGTCCGGAAGTCGCCCACCCTTGGCCTCAGCGAGCTGACGGGCCGCGTCAATCTGCGCGGGCGCGTTGAGGAGCCCGAAGAACTGCGTCGTCGCGTTGCCGGAGATCTGGTTGTGCAGACCCTTGGGCGCCTGGGTGGCGAAGACCAGCCCGAGCCCGTATTTACGGGCCTGTGCGGCGAGCGCGATCGAGCTGGCCGTGCAGGCCGTGGTGCCGGTCGATGGCGCGAGCGTCTGCGCCTCATCCATCACGAAAAGCCCACCCAGCGGTCGATCACCGGCGGGGTGCCGCTTGATCCAGGCGAAGAGCGCCATCTGCAGCTGGTTGACGAAGCTCTGCCGCTCCTGATCGGACGTGAGGCCGACGAAGCTGATCACCGACACCCGAGCCCGCCGGCCTGGCGACGGCGTCAGCAGCAGCCCGGGGTCAGCCGGTGCACCGACCCCGCCGAAGAGTGGATCGGTGACCATCGCCGCCTTGAGCGCCTCCGCCAACTCCTCGGCGAGCTTGCCGGCACGGGTCAGCCGACTGACCCCCTCGGGCAGGTCGGCGAGGAACTCGGTGAAGCCGGGCAGACCCACCATCCCGCTTCGTGCGTATGCCTGGAGGGCCTCGGTGAGGACGGCCTTGCCCTGCTGGGCGAGCCTGCTCGACCGGTCGACGCCGGCCCGTGGCGCGAGCGCCTCCACGGCGGAGCGGACAGCCTGGTCGAACTCGTCGGGCCAGTCCCGCAGCGAGGTGAAGTCGGGCAGCGGCTGGAAGCTCAACGGCCTCCCGGCGGTGACCCGGGGTGTCCACACCACCACCTCGGTGTGTGCGAGGTAGTCCGTGGCCCGTTCGGCGTCGCCAGGACCCCAGCCGCTCGGCGGCTCGGGCCACGCGTCCCCGAGGCGGGCGAGGTCGTTGTTGGGGTCGAGCACGATCGCGGAGACGCCCTCCCGGGCGCACTCCTCGACCAACCGGCGGATGAGCACCGTCTTGCCCGAGCCCGACCCGGCGAACACGACGGCGTGCCGGCGCAGCGACTCCAGGGGCACCGTGAACGGGTGACCACCGTCGGCGGTCTGCCCCAGCCCGACCGCCGGACCGCCGGCGCTGATCGCGACGGCGGCCGGGTCAGCGGGTACGGGCGCGGCCGTCGAGCCGGTCGACGGACCATCTGCCACGTCGGCGACCGGCACGTTCGTTGGGTCGGAGTCGCTGCCGCCCGACGGTGGCTCGCCGTCGTCGGGCGTCGTCGGCGGGGCAGCGCCGCGCGTGCCGTCGGGCCCGGGCAGGACCGCCCGGAACAGCTCGGTGCCGCTGGCCGGGCGACGGGCCACCAGCCACTCCTGCAGGGCTGTGGACGGCTCGGTGGCCATCACCCGCAACGCCGCGAAGACCCGCAGGTCCGCCTCCGGCACCGCGCACCGCAGGCCGCCGGCCGCGTCGAAGCCCGCCAACACCTCGGTCGTACGCTTCCCGGTCGGCCACGGACCGTTGCGCAGCAGGATCAGCCGCCGTTGTGGCAGGTCCCGGTCCAACCCGGCAAGCGTGCACGCGGCCTTGACCCGCGCGGTGACGGCGACGGCATTGGGGTGCGCGATGGCCCGGAAGCACCAGTGCGCCTCGTTCTCGGTGGCCTCGTCGAGCACCTCGATGAGCCGCCCGTGCAGCGCGGGCTTGCGCCCGGGCGGCGGATCGTACTTGTAGGTGGCGCCGGTCGGCGCCTGCTCGGCGATCCAGGCGGCCAGGCCGGCGGCGAGCAGCGGCGGCATGTGCTCGTCCTCGCCCGCCGGGTCGACGGCGGCCGACACGTCAGCGGCCTCGACCAGTTCGGCGAACCGTGCGTCCAACTCGTGCAGGCGGCGCTCGTCCGTCGTCGGATCACCGGCAGCGCCACGGACGGCGCGCACCGTCGGCGTCGAGTCGGCGCCGTCGACGAGCCGGTCGAGTTCGACCACCTCGTGATGGTCACGGCACCACGCGATGTGGCGGTCCACCCGACGGAGCAGAGCGCGTGGCGTCAGGGTGGGTGCGTCGGCGAAGGCAGCGGGGGCGATCGGCCAGGTGGGGTGCGGTGGCACGAAGCGCGGACCCGCGAACGCGGCGGCGAGACGCTTCGCCACGATCGCCTGCCCGATCTCCGGGGTGGGGATCCGGTCCGGCAGGGTCGACGTTCGGAAGCGGTCGCCGACGGGGGTGGGCGCGCTGCGGGTCATCAGCACCCAGGTGTCCGGCAGGCACGAGACGACGACCAGTGTGCGGCGGGTGATGTCGCGGAGCTTGAGCAGGCCGTCGGCGATCGGGCCGAGCATCTTGGCCTGGCCGTCCTCCAACCCCTGGTGATGGTTGAGCAGCGAGGTGCTGGTCTGGGCGAACAGCGTGTCGAGCTGGTCCACGGCGATGACCGTGGGGTCCAGGGTCAGGGCCATCAGTCGGGAGATGTCCTGCACGACCTGCTGCGGGGTGCGGATCGCGACGCTCAAACCCCACGCCGCCCGCGCGGCCGGGTCACCCGGTTCGGAGATCAGATGGGCGTAACCGACGTCCTGTGCCTCGAAGTCGGTGGCGCCGTGCAGGACGAGCGCCCGAGCGGTGTCCTGGGCGTCCCGCCCGACCTCCCGATCGCGCTCGCGCAGTGCCCGGATGAAGGTGTCGAGCTGCGCACGGGTCACCGGTTGGGCACCGGCGACCGCGTCGCGGACCTCCATCGGCAGGCCGAGCTGGGGGGTGAGTCGACGCAGAAACGTCTTCAGCTGGGTACCCCAGCCGACGTGGGCGCGGCCCATGCCCTCCACCAGGGCCAGGGCGACACTCTCCCAGAACGTCTTGCCGCTGACCATGTCGACCAGGAAGAAGTAGCCGCCGTCGCGCTGGATCCGTTCGCGGACCGCCCCGAGCAGGTGCGTCTTGCCGGCGCCCGCGCGGCCCTGCATGGCCACGCCGAGCGGCATGCTCGTGTCGTCGGTGCGGGCCCGCGCCACCCCGCGCAGGATCTCCGCGGCCACCTTCTCGTGCAGCTCCGGCACGTTGTGCGGGCTCGGTCGCCAGACGTCGTCCGGGGTGACCGCCGGGTTGAAACTGACCGCTTCCAGCGCGATTCGCTGCTCGTCGGAGATCATGCCGGGCCGATCGCCAAAGCGTGGTTGTCCTCGTTCCCGATGCGGACGGCCGCGGCCCGGTCCCGTTCGGTCAGCGACTTGGTGTTCGCCACCGGGATGATGCGGACGTCATCCCGGCCGACCATCGCCCGCAACGCCGCGTCCAGGGCGGCCCGGTCGGTGTCGGCGAGCCGGTCCCGGACGTCGGCGAGGCCGACCCAGGCGCCCGGCGCGGTGGCCAGATCCCGGTACGCCGAACGAACCAGCGCCTCCACCTCCGCCGCGGACACGGGTGCCGCCGCCGCCGGTACCGCCGCAGCGGGTGCCGGTGCTTCGTGCGGAGGTTTGCTGGCCGCCAGCGCCGTTGCTCCGGTCTGCTTGAAGAAGTCGCCGTGGCTGACCCGGAGCCGGTCCAGCGAACGGTGCAGGTTGGACAGGACGACGAACAGCGACCGGGTCGTCGAGCCGCCCTGCTTGGGCGGCGTGGAGGTGTGCAGCTGACGTGCCACCCGCCAGCCCTCGTCGGTCAGCTCGTGGGCGAACGGCCGGTGCGTCCGATCGGTCTCCACCAGGCCCAGGTCGACGAGCTTCGTGTTGTCCTTGCCGGTCAGCGTGAAGCCGGCCAGCTCCTTCAGCTCGACGTTGGTGAGTCGGCGTGCCTCGACCATCAACACCACGAGGGCGTTGATCTGGTTCGGCGTCAGGTGCGGGACGTCCGCCGGGCTCGTCATGATGTCTCATCTCCGTGGGGGTGCGTGCTGCCCGCGCGTCGCCGGGTCAGCAGCCGACGGATCCCGTCGACCACCGCCGGCGCGTCGGTGAGCACCTGCTCGTTGGTGAAGCGGAGCACGTCCAGCCCGAGAAGTTGCAGCTGCACGTCTCTCCACCGATCGTTGGCGAAAGCGATTCGCCCACGATGCTCCGGGCCGTCAACCTCGACCGCAAGACCCTCCACGGGCCAAAACAGATCCAGTCGGTACGCGGCTCCCAGGACGTGCCACTCGTAGGTCTGGTTCCACCGCCGGCCCCGCGCCCAGTCGTGCGGCGCGAGCGCACGTTCCAATGCCTGCTCGGCGGCGCTGTCACCGCGTGGCACGCCCGCGATCGGCGGCCAGACCAACACCGTCGACCCCCGTTCGGCGGCCGTGTCCGGCATTCGATCGGCCGTGCTGGCCAGGTCGGCACAAGGCGCCGGCACCATCATCGGCACCGACCGAACCCGGTCTGCGTGGCGCAAGGGCCCGCCGGCCAACCACACAGTGAGGCCGCCGTGTCGCACGAACCACTCGGCGGCGGCCACCAGCGTCCGCTCGGCGTCCGCATCCAGGTCGGGCAGGGCCACGACGAGTACGCAGCTCTCCCGGTCGTACGCCTCGGCGATCACCCGGGCGAGCCCGGCGGCGCGTACCCCCGGGGCGAAGCGGGACCGGGCGGCGCGGCGGCGCGGATCGCGCAACCCACGCTCGGCGAGGTCGGCGAGGAACGGGCCGAAGTGCCGGGAGTGGGCGGCGGTACGGGCCGCGAGGGCGCGCACCGCCGCCACGCCGAGCGTGCCCTCGCTGTCGAAACGGTCGGCCCCTGCCAGCCAGCGGGGAAACATCGCGAGGGCTGCGGTGTCCAGTTGGTCGAGCAGGGTGTCCACGAGGTCACCGAGCGGGCCTACCACCGTGGGCCGGTAGTGCACGATCGCGGGCGCTGCCGGTGGCAACGGGTCGAGTGTCACCCGCAGCAGCTCCGGGTCGACGCCCGGCAGGTGACTCACTCGCCGCGTCGGCGGGATGGCCCACCAGGCCCCGTTGGCGTCTCCGTTGGCCTGGACGGGATGCGCCATGCCGGCACCCTACGACACGGTGGGCGTGACCGGGGCCCCTCGGCGGCGGCGGTTCAGCGCAGGCGGCGGATGTCGCCGAACGCCCGGTAGAACCCGCCCCGGCTGGACTCGCGGACCTCGGTCACCAGATAGCGGGCGCCCGGCTCGCGGATCCCCTTGGGGAACTGCACGCTCCAGTCACGCCGGTAGCCGTCGGAGAGCACCTGCACCCGCAACCGCCCCCGCTCGTCGAGGCACTGCACGACCACACCGCCGCCCGCGTCGCTGGTCACCTCGACGACCGTCGGCTCGACGGGGCGTGGTGCCTGACGGGGGGCCTTGACGTCGCGTACCTCGGGCACCTCGCCGGCCTGGGCCGCCCGGATGGCCGGCTCGCTCGCGTCGATGCAGGCGAGATGGCCGCCGGTGGTGACAACGTAGAGCCGATCGTCGTGATACTGCATCGAGTACGCCGAGCCGCAGCCGGTGCCGAGTTTCCACAATCGGGTGCCCGCCGCGTCGAAGCAGTAGATCGAGGACTGGCTGTCACCGGCGAAGACGTACCGGCCGCCCTCCGCCGTGGCGCAGGAGAACACCGGGGCGTCGCACAGGTAGCTGCGTTCGAGCCGACCGGCCTTGGACAGCCGCGCCACCTCGCGGGTGCCGGTTCCGGCGAACACGCTGCCGTGCTCCTGCCAGCCGAAGAGCACCGAACCGGTCCTGGTGTGCCACAGTTCGCGGCCGGTACGCCACTCGTAGCCGGTCACCCCCTGCGAATGGCCGTGGTAGATCGCGTCGGTGTCGCACCGCACCATCCAGGCCGAGCGCCCGCGCCCGGGCCGGCGCCACAGGAACTCGTCCTCGTGGTCGACGGCGGTGATCCCGCCGTCGGCGTCCGAGACGCCCAGGACGCCGTCGTGGATGTCCAGCCAGTAGATGTCGATCTCCGGGGCGATCGCGTACGCCACCCGGGGGACCTTCCCGGAGAGGTCGTAGACGTTGCCGTCGTCGCATCCCGCGTAGATCCAGGCGTCGTCGGCGACGATGCACTTGACGCCGTCGGGGAGGCGGACCTGGCCGCGCACCTGGGCGTCGTGGTCGAGCGTGGTGATCACCCCGTGCTCGTTGCCGACCATGCAGTGCCGCCCGTCGACGAAGATGCCGAAGGCGGGAGCGCCGGAGTCGTAGCGCCAGAGCACTGGTGCGGTGTGGGCGGTGGAGCGGGTGCTGACGATCTGCCGACGAGAGACGGTGCGCTTCTGCCGGACGCCGGGGACCGCCGGGGAATAACCCTTCCGGACCTTCTCCCCGATCTTCTTCGCCGCGGCTGCCCGGGCCCGGGCGTTGTCCGGATAGGCGCTCGCCTTGACCTGCCCCTGGTCGCCGATCCGACCGAAGCGCACGGTCAGTGTGGCGTTGTCGACGATGACCTCGTAGAACTTGTGGGCACCGTCCACTTCGGACAGTTCGAGGTAGGTCGTCTCCTGGGACATGGGACCTCCGAGGGGTCAGCGACCGACCCGACATGGCCGGCGCGGCGACAGTGACCACACGCTAACGGCGACCCCCGACACAATCGGCTCGTCCGAGCCTCGACCCGTCAGTGCCCCGACCGGCGCAGTGCGTCGTCGCGGAGCACCGCGTGCGCGCCGACGGTCTGGTTGACGATCTGCGTCACCCGTACGTCGACCGCGACACTGGCCAGCGCCACGGCGTCCGGGCGGCTGAGGCGGTGCATCCGCTGCATCAGGGTCAGCATCGAGTCCAGGGCCATGAACGTGGCGTCGTCGAGGGACGCGCCGACACCCATGGTCAGCCAGGCGCCCGGGATGCGGGCCACCGGCCCGGTGACCGGGAAGTCGTCGCGGACGTCGAAGGTCAACGTCACCTCGTCCATCGGACATTCGATGGCGGTGCCGCCCACCTCGCCGTCGCCCTGTGCGGCGTGCCCGTCCCCGACGGAGAACAGCGCCTCGTCGACCGGGATCGGCAGCAGCAGGGTGCTGCCGGCGGTGAGCTCCTTGCAGTCCAGGTTGCCGCCACAGGCCCGCGGCGGGATTGTCGAATGACGCCCCGGCTCGGCCGGTGGCATGCCGAGCACACCCATGAAGGGCCGGAGCGTCACGGCGTGGCCATGCTGGTTGCGGCCGGTCATCGTCACCGGGTCCAACTCCCAGGAATGCACCACGCCGTCCTGCTCGATGCCGTACCGCTGGTTGAAGCCGCTGGACCAGCCGCCGGCCACGGTGGTGCCCCAGGTGGCCGGGACGACCGCGTCGACGCGTACCGCGAGGGTCTGGCCAGCGCGAGCGCCGCGGACGGCGACCGGGCCGATCAGCGCGTGCCCGTGGTCGGTCTGGTACTGCGGTGCCCGGGGCCGGTCCCGGTTGTTCCCGCCGGGATACGGGCCGGCCGACCACCAGCAGTCCAGGGTGCGGTAGGTGACGGTGTCGCCGGGGTCGATGGTGAGCACGGGCGCGAAGTCGGGGGAGAAGTGGCCGTGCAGGGTGTCGTCCCCGGGCGTGAGGGTGTGTCGCATCAACGCAGGCTAGTGGCAGGTGACCCGCGCCACGGGTGCGGCGGGGGGC
>NZ_PYBV01000005.1:279149-279446 GCF_003205615.1 Micromonospora arborensis
GCCCGCCGACGTCGGGTCAGTCCGGGTGTCGTCAGCCTGCGGTGCAGGAGCGGATCTGTGGACGAGCGCTGCTGTTGCCGTTGGTCATCGTGGTGAAGCCGAAGGTGTTGCCGCTGCCGTTGGACCGCATGGTCATGACGGTGCCGCTGCTGTCCCAGGTGGCGGTGCCGTTCCAGACGGTGGAGACCCGCTGCGGTGCGGTGATGGCCACCACCACGGTCCACGTGCTGGCGCCGCTGACCGTCACCGACGTGTTGTACCGGTCGCCCCAGACGTTGGGGGTCGTCGCCGTCGCGG
>NZ_PYBV01000005.1:279505-497792 GCF_003205615.1 Micromonospora arborensis
CCCAGTGGCGGGCGGCGGGGTGCCGGTGCTGGGTGGCGGGGTCGAGCCGTCGGGCGCGACCGCCCGGCCGGTGGACGGCGAGATCATGCCGGGGCAGAGGTTGCGGCTCGTGAGGTTGGCCATGATCTGCCCGATGGCGTCGCGGGTGTTCTGGATCCCGTCGTGCATGAGGATGACCTGACCCGCCTGGAGGCGGCTCGCGTTGGACACGATCTGGCTGACGCTCGCGCCGTTCCAGTCCTGTGAGTCCACGTCCCAGATCACCTGGCGCATGCCGAGCGAGGACGCGACGGACTGAAGGGTGGAGTTGGTCTCCCCGTACGGCGGCCGGAACAACTGCGGCCGGACGCCGGTGGCCGACTGGATCGCCGAACTGGTCTGGGACAGGTCGGACTGCATCTGCGCCTGGCTCATCGAGGTCATGTGGGCGTGGTTCCAGCTGTGGTTGGCGACCCACATGCCGGCGGCCACCTGTGCCTGTGCCGCCGACCGGTTGTTCTGGACGTTCTGCCCGACGTTGAACATCGTGGCCCGTACGCCGTTGGCGCGCAGCACGTTCAGCAGCGCGCTGGTGCTGCCGGTCGGGCCGTCATCGAAGGTCAGGCCGACGTAGCCGTTGCAGGCGGCGGCGCTCGACGAGGTCGAGGTGGCCGCGAGGACGACGCCGCACATCGCCACGGCGGTGGTGAGGACGGCCAGTACCGCGCGCAACCGCCTCGACCGTAGGGCCGTGCCGGGGGAGAGCCTGCTCATCTGGTGCCCCTTCTCGCAGGCCGGATGCGCCCAGTGTGCGGGCAGCACAGTCCGGACAGGTGTGGGTGGATGGGAGGTCGAACCGCAACCGTCACGACGTCGATCACATTGACCTCGATGGATCGGAGTATTACAGCGGGAATTCCAACACGTCAACAAGTTCCGGTAATGCTCCGAAACGAATCGGGGGTGACGCATGGCGGACCACGCCGCGTCTGGCCAGGTGGGCGACCAGCGGTGCACACCGTTGGACCGTCGGGGGATCAGGTCCTGCTCGAAGTGATCCGACATTTGCCGAAACTATCGGTGTCGATCCGATCGCGCAGGCAGGTCGACTGGCGCGGCGGTGCTCGGCGCCGGTCGGCGCGGGTGACCGGGCGGTCCCTTCGCCCCTTCGGTGAACCGCGGCGCCGACGACCTGACGCGCTGATCCGGGTCCTGGCCGGCCCCGGCGTAGGTTTCGCTTTGATCAAGCCGTTGACACCGTCGTGCTGTGCCCGGAACTATCAGCGGCAGTCCACTGCCCCTGCCTTCATGTCACGAGTCTCATGACAACGATGTCAGGGCAACTCCGAAGGAGAGCGTGTTGGCCGAGACCGGCGCCCCCAGGGGTCCACTCTGCCCAGACGTTCGACGTACTCGACCCCGATCGAGTCGAAAGGCCCCGTCCCTCATGTCGCATACCCTCCATGCGCGTTCCCTGTCACCCCGCCTGATCGCCGCGACAACAGCCGCCCTGCTACCGCTGGGACTCCTCGTCGCCGCGCCCCTGGCCCACGCCGCGCCCACCACGGCGACGCCCGGCAACTTCAGCTCCTCGTTCGAGCCGGCCGACCCGCAGCCCGCCACCAGCACCGTGGAACTCGGCGCGAACGGAAAGCCGGTCCAGGCGAACCTGAGCGGCCAGATCACCACACTGCCCGGCAGCCTGCTCGGCCAGGTCAGCACCGTGACCGCGAGCGCCGAGCACCCCCCGAGCGAGGTCGCCGCGAACCTCACGGACGCCGACCCGTCGACCAAGTGGCTCATGTTCCAGCCGAGCGGTTGGGTGACCTACCAGCTCGCCAAGCCCGCGACGGTGGTGCGCTACTCGCTGACCGCGGCCAACGACGAACCGACCCGGGACCCCAAGGACTTCGTCGTGCAGGGGTCCAACGACGGCAGCACGTGGACCGACCTGGACAAGCGCACCGGCGAGACGTTCAGCGGCCGGTTCACCACCAAGACGTACAGCTTCACCAACACGAGCGCCTACGGCTACTACCGGCTGAACATCACCGCGAACTCCGGTGACGCACTCGTGCAGCTCGCCGACTGGAACATCAGCGACGGCTCGAACGTCCTCCCGCCGATGGTCAGCGAAGCCACCGCCGGCCCGGACGGCGGCTACACCACGAAGCCGGGCGCCGGGTTCACCGGACTGGCCGCGTTGCGTTACGCAGGTGGTGCCGACGGCAACGGCCGCTCGTACGCGACCAACAAACTGTTCGACGTCCACATCCCGGTCGGTCCGAAGACCCGCCTGTCGTACAAGCTCTTCCCCGAGTTCACCAGTGGGGACTCCCGGTACCCGTCCACCTACGCCGCCGTCGACCTGCACTTCACCGACGGCAGCTACCTGAGTGGTCGCTCGCCCGTCGACCAGCACGGCTACCCGCTGACGGGCACCGGCCAGGGCGCCTCGAAGGTGCTCTACGCCGACCAGTGGAACCTGGTGCAGGCCGACCTCGGCACCGTCGCACGCGGCAAGACCATCGACCGCATCCTGCTCGCGTACGACAACCCGCAGGCCACCGAGGAGACCCGGTTCCAGGGCTGGATCGACGACATCGAGCTGACCGCCGCCCCGGCGTCGATCGACGGGTCGACGTTGACCAACTACGTCGACACCCGGCGCGGCACCAACTCGACGTCCGGTTTCTCGCGCGGCAACAACCTGCCGATCACGTCGGTGCCGAACGGCTTCAACTTCTTCACCCCGGTGACCGACGCGACGTCCGACTCGTGGGCGTACGAGTACCACCGGACCAACAACGAGGCCAACCTGCCCATGCTGCAGGGTCTCGCCATCTCACACGAGCCGAGCCCGTGGATGGGTGACCGCAACCAGATGTCGGTCATGCCGGTCGTCGGCGACGGACCCCTCAGCGGTGCGCCCGCCAGCCGTGCGGTCGCCTTCAGCCACGACGACGAGACGGCACAGCCGGACCTCTACCGGGTCACGCTGCAGAACGGCCTGATCGCGGAGATGTCGCCCACCGACCACGCCGGGATCATGCGGTTCACCTTCCCGTCGGGACAGGCGCGGGGAAGCCTCGTCTTCCACAACGGCACGTTCACCATCGGCGCGGACGGCACCGTCACCGGCTGGGTCGACAACGGCAGCGGCCTGTCGGCCGGTCGGAGCCGCATGTTCGTGTCCGGCGCGTTCGACCGGGCGCCGACGGCCTCCGCCGCGACGTCCGCCACCTTCGACGTCTCGACGACCCGGGAGGTGACGATGCGCCTCGCGACGTCGTTCCTCTCCGTCGACCAGGCACGCCGCAACCTCGACCTGGAGGTCACCGGTAGGAGCTTCGACCAGGTCCACGCTGCCGCGACGGCCGCGTGGAAGGACCGGCTCGGTCGGGTCGAGGTGCGGGGCGCCACCGAGGCGCAGTTGGTCACGATGTACTCGAACCTGTACCGGCTGAACCTCTACCCGAACTCGCAGTCGGAGAACACCGGCACCGCCGCCGCGCCGCGTTGGCAGTACGCCAGCCCGGTTTCGGCGCCGACCGGCGCATCGACCCCCACCCGGACCGGTGCGAAGATCGTCGACGGGCAGATCTACGTCAACAACGGCTTCTGGGACACCTATCGCACCGTGTGGCCCGCCTACTCGCTGCTGTACCCCGACATCGCCGCCAAGATCGCCGACGGGTTCGTCCAGCACTACCGCGACGGTGGCTGGATCGCCCGTTGGTCGTCGCCCGGCTACGCCGACCTGATGACCGGCACCAGCGCGAACGTGGCCCTGGCCCAGGCGTACCTCACCGGGGTCAAACTGCCCGACCCGCTCGCGGCGTACGACGCGGCCGTGAAGGACGCGACCGTCGCGTCCGGGCGCGGCGCGGTCGGACGCAAGGGCATCGAGACCTCCCTGTTCCTCGGCTACACGCCGACGTCCACGGCGGAGTCGGTGTCGTGGGCGCTGGAGGGCTACATCAACGACTACGGCATCGGCAACATGGGTGCCGCCCTCGCCAAGGACCCGGCCACGCCGAAGTCGGAGCGTGACCGGCTCAAGGAGGAGTCGCGGTACTTCCTGGAGCGTGCCCAGAACTACGTCCACCTCTTCGACTCGAAGACGAAGCTCTTCCAGGGTCGCGATGCGGCCGGCAACTTCCTCGCCGGTGACCCACTGGACTGGGGTGGCGTCTACACCGAGACCAACGGGTGGAACTTCGCGTTCACCGCACAGCAGGACGGCCAGGGCCTCGCCAACCTGTACGGCGGGCCGAAGGCACTGCGGGACAAGCTCGACGCGTTCTTCTCCACCCCGGAGAACGCCGACCGTCCCGGTGGGTACGGCGGCATCATCCACGAGATGATCGAGGCGCGTGCGGTGCGGATGGGTCAGCTCGGCATGAGCAACCAGCCGTCGCACCACATCCCGTACATGTACGACTTCGCCGGTGCGCCGGCCAAGACCCAGTCGACGGTACGGGAGATCCTGCGCCGCCTCTACGTCGGCAGCGAGATCGGCCAGGGCTACCTGGGCGATGAGGACAACGGCGAGATGTCGTCCTGGTACATCCTCAGCTCGCTGGGCATCTACCCTCTGCAGGCCGGGTCGTCCGGGTGGGCCATCGGGTCGCCGCAGTTCACCAAGATGACCGTGCACCGCGCCAGCGGCGACATCGTCGTCAACGCGCCGAACAACAGCACGCGCAACGTCTACGTGCAGGACGTGTCGGTCAACGGCAAGAAGCAGCGCAGCCTGTCGGTGGATGTGGCCGCGCTCGCCAAGGGCGGCACCATCGACTTCCAGATGGGCCCCAACCCGTCGTCCTGGGGCAGCGGCAAGAACGACGCGCCACCGTCGCTGACCAAGGGTGACAAGGTGCCGAAGCCGTTGCAGGACACCACCGGCCCCGGTATCGGCACCGCGACCGCGACGGACGGCCAGGACGCGTCGAAGCTGTTCGACGACTCGTCGACCACGCAGCTGACCTTCACCTCGGCGACCCCGCAGATCAACTGGGCCTTCCGAACCGGCAAGCAGAAGCCGACGTACTACACGGTCACCTCCGGGGCGAGTGCCGGCGATCCGGCGGACTGGCGGTTGCAGGGTTCCAACGACGGCATCACCTGGACCACTGTGGACTCCCGCAAGGACCAGGCGTTCCCGTGGCGCAACCAGACCCGCCCGTACACCATCGACAAGCCGGGGCGGTTCGCGCAGTTCCGTCTCGCCGTGACGAAGACCGTCGGCGCCGCGCAGACCAACCTCGCCGAGATCGAGTTGCTCGCCGGGGGTGACGTCGACCTCACCGGAGGCGACATCGCAGTGACCGCCGCCGGCAGCGTGCACGCGACGTCCGGCGTACCGGTCTCGGTGCCGCTGGCCTCCGTAACCGGCGGCACCGCCAGCGGTTACCAGGCCACGATCGACTGGGGTGACGGCACGCCGGTCACCGCGGGCACCATGACGCTGAGCTCACGGACCGTCTACCGCATCGGTGGGTCGCACACCTACGCCACGCCGGGCTACCACCAGGCGAACGTCACGGTGACCGACGGCGAGAGCCAGAGCTCCGCGACGGTCGGCGTCGAGGTGGGGTACGCCCCGAGCTCCGGACTCACCGCCGCGTTCGACACCGTCTGCGTCGGCGACGAAGGGGTCCTCGCCGCGGACTGCGACGCCAAGTCGTGGGCGTACTCGCGGGCGGCCCTGGCGGCGGGCGGCGCGACCCAGGGCCAGCGGCAGCAGGTCCCGGGAACCGCGCTGCAGTTCACGCTGCCGGTCATCCCGGCCGGGCGGCCCGACAACGCCTCCGGCAACGGTGCGACGGTCGTTCTCGACCTTCCGGACGACGCCCGGAGCATCTCCTTCGTCGGCGCCGGAACGCAGGGCAACCAGAGCACCACCGGCACGGCGACGTTCAGCGACGGCAGCACGGCCAGCATTCCGATCCAGCTGAGCGACTGGACGTTGGGCGGCAACCCCGACGGCACCCCGTCGTACGGCAACATCGTCGTCGCGAAGACGGCGTACCGCCTGTACGGCACGAGCCGGGACGGCGCCCAGCCGTTCCTGTTCGCCACCGCGCCGTACCAGATCCCGGCGGGCAAGACGCTGGTGTCGGTGACCCTGCCGACGCAGACCGGCGATCCTCGCTCGGAGGGCCGGATCCACGTGTTCGCCGTCGCCAACGACGGCACGCCGGCCCCCGCACTCGCCACCGTCGCCCCGAAGGA
Organism: Micromonospora arborensis; assembly: GCF_003205615.1. Classification (GTDB taxonomy): domain Bacteria; phylum Actinomycetota; class Actinomycetes; order Mycobacteriales; family Micromonosporaceae; genus Micromonospora; species Micromonospora arborensis. The sequence goes on from NZ_PYBV01000005.1 coordinate 285,722, forward strand.
CCAGACGGCGAACGTCGGTCAGGTTCTCGCGGCGAACCTCGGCACGGTGACCGGCGGCGTTCCCGGCACGACGGGCTACCGCGCCCGCGTCCAGTGGGGTGACGGCACGGTTCCGGACGACGTCACGATCGGTGCGTCCGGTGCGATGAGCGGGCAGCACACCTACGCGCGGGAGGGCACCTACACCGTGCGCGTCACCGCGTGGGACACGCTGTCGAGCAGCACCGGGTCCTTCACCGTGACCGTGGCAGGTGGCAGGTCCCAGCCGACCATCGCGTTGTCGGCCGACAGCACCGTCGCCACTGGCGCGGCGATCACCGTCGACGGCAGCGGGTTCGCCGCCGGCGAGCAGGTGACCGTCACCGTCGGCACCGACCCGGCACGGACCACGAAGGTCACGGCGTCCAAGGCGGGAACGGTCCGAGCCTCGGTCACCACGTCCGGTGACGCGCAGCCCGGCCGGTACGCGGTCACCGCGACGGGAACCTCCTCGCGTACGCCGGCCACGGCCACGGTCCAGGTGACCGAGCAGCAGGCCGCGCTGACGTACCAGCCGCGGGTCGCGCTGACGACCACCTCGGGGCCGCGCGCCACGTCGATCACGGTCGACGGTTCCGGGTTCGCACCGAACGAGGCGGTCACGATCACCTTCGGCAACGGCCTCGCGGTCAGCACCGTGCGCGCGAACGGCGACGGTGTCATCTCCGGCGCGACGGTCAGCGTGCCGGGTGCGGCGAAGACGGGCGCGACCAGCGTCACGCTGACGGGTGCCACGTCCGCGACGAAGGTGGCCCGACCGTTCACCGTCACCGGCTAGAACCGGACCGGCGCTAGTTGGTGCCGCAGTGTCGGGCGGGCCGTGCTCACGGCCCGCCCGACCTGCGTCACTACCGCCAGGGCGGGGACACCGCACCGGAGGCGCAGGTGATGGCGTACGACGCGCAGCTCGCCGACGTCGCCCGGGCAGGGCTCGACGCCTTCCAACGGCGGGCTGACCCAATTGTGGTGTCTGCGGGTGGCAGCACCCGTACCGTCAGGCGCGGCCGTCACGACGGCGCGGCGGTGTCATTGTCGGCCGGTATACCGCAGAGTCATATTCATACCTCTGAGGTATATCGCTCACTGGACCATCGACCCGCCGGTGGCGGCTCAGCCTGCTCGCGGTGCGGACAGTCGTAACTGCCAGCGCGCACCCTGGCTGGTGAGCCGGATGATCGCCAACGGCTCCACGTCCAACTGCCGGTACGTCGCGGTCGGCAGGTCGAGGGCGTGGACGACCGCGACCCGGATCACCAGCGGGTGGGCGACGGCGATGATCCGCTGGCCGCGTGTGCGTTGCCCGTCCAGCCAGCGACCGACCCGGTCCCGCACCGTCGCGACGGATTCGCCTCCGTGGGGTGCGGAGTCCGGCGTGGACAACCACTCGTGCAACGACTGCGGCTGCTCGGCGGCGATCTCCTCGAACGACCGTCCGGCCCAGTCGCCGTAGTCACAGTCGGCCAACGCCGCTTCGACGGTCGGCAGCAGACCGAGGGCGTCGGCGGTCTGTGTGGCGGCTGCCTCCGGACTGGACAGGCAGGCGTCGTCGACGCGCAGGTGACCGCGCCGGCCGGATGCGGCGCTGGCCTGGGCGAGGGCGGCACGCAGGCCGCCCTCGTCCAAGCCGTCGTTCGTCCCGCCGAACCGGGCCCGGCGCAGGGCGGTGGTGTGACCGTGGGCGACCAGCCGGAGGCTGGTGGGGCTCACGTGCTCGGCAGCGCGGCGGCGGTTCGACGGCGCCGATCGTGGTGCATCAGCGCCGCGAACAGCAGGCCGATCCCGGTCCAGAGCACGACCTGGGTGCCGAGCGAGGCCAGCCGGAAGTCCCACAGCAGAGTTGCGGGGAAGTCGTCCGGGACCTCCTGGAAGGAGGGCATCACCACGTAGGACACCACGGTGACAAGCAGGAACCCGCCAGCGGCCGCAGCGGCACGTTGCCACGTAGGCGCGTCGTTGCCGACCGCCCGATAGCCCAGTGACCCGGCCCAGACCGCCACCAGGCCGAGCACCACCATCAGCAGATAGGTGACGGTGCGCTGGTTGATGGTGGCCGGGTCGCCGACGGCCGGAGGGTTCGCCGGGTACTTCAGGAACGGCACGATCACCGCGCCGAGCAGTGCCGCGCCGGCCAGCAGCAGGCCCGCCCGACCGTCGTCGTAGGTCCGCCGCCGACGGGACAGCAGGACGTACGCCGTGGCCAGCAGGCCACCCATCGCGGCGCCGAACAGGCCGGTGGCCAGGAACAGGCCGCCACGCTGGCCATTCCGGCTGACCAGGGCGTCCTCGTGGTCGTGCCCACCGGCTGCGGACTCGGCGTGCGCTGCCGCCGCCTCCTCGATGGCGATGGCCGCGTCGACGTGCGGCTCACCGGCGACGTAGGCGAACGCCCCGGCGAGCAGGCCGGCGATCAGGCCGGCGAGCAGGCCACGAACGAGGACGGTGACGAACGGGGGAGCGGTGGTGGCTGTCAGTGGCACGGGACGCCCAGCAGGTGCCGACCGTCGTGCATCAGCTCGTGCAGGTACATGCCACTGCGCGAGACCGCCCCCTGATCGAAGGCGACGAGGTAGGTCAGCAGGCTGAGCACGGCAACGGTCGCCAGGACCGTCCACAGGAGACGTGAGCTGCCAGCGGGGTGCACCAACGGCTGGCTGGACGTGGAAGTAGACATACGAGCACGAACCTCCCCGGGAATGACGCGTCCCCATCGCAAGGCTGCGGACGACCGAGCGTCCTGGCTCGCGGACCCCGGTGAGGCCGAGGAACCGCTTACAGTGGCGCGACCGCGCCGGATTCACACCGGCTTCCCTCGCGTCGCCGCAGATAGTGGGTCGACGGTATCGGTGCCGCCTCTGGTGGTCAACCCGCCCCCACCAAGGCCGGACGGGCGGCAGAAGAATAATCGACATACCTAGATGCCAAAGATATGATGCTTGATTGCGCCGAGAGTGCCCTCAGTGACCCATCGGCGCCCTGTTGCCGCTAGCATGGTCGAACTGCCGGGTGGTCCGCAGCGTCGGGCCGACCCCGGACATCTGACCAATGACTGGGCGGGGTGTGGGTGTACGTGAGCGCGCCGGGACGTGTCCGATGACGACCAACGAGGCTCTGCCGGGATCCGGCATCGTGGACGCGCACCATCACCTCTGGGTCCGGGCGCGGCACCCGCAGCCCTGGATCGACCCGCACACCATGGCCGCGATCGACGCCGACTTCACCCCGATCGATCTGGCCCCGGCGGCCCGGGCCGCCGGAGTCACCCAGACCGTCGTCGTGCAGTCCGTCGCCGTCCGGACGGAGACGCCCGAGCTGCTGGGCATCGCGGCCGACGATCCCCTGATCGCCGGCGTCGTCGGCTGGGTCGACCTCACCGCCGCCGACGTCGGCGATCGCCTCGACCGGCTCCGGGCCGCACGGGGCGGAGACTGGCTGGTCGGGATCCGGCACCTCGTCCAATCCGAACCCGACCCGGCGTACCTCGACCGCCCGGACGTCCGGCGGGGCATCGCCGCCGTCGGCGCGGCTGGCCTCGCCTTCGACCTGCTGGTGCGTGACCACCAGCTCCCGGCGGCCACCCGGCTCGTCCGTGACCTGCCCCAGATGCGGTTTGTCCTGGACCACCTCGGCAAACCATCGCTCGGGCGTGCCGGCCTCGGCGACTGGCCCCGTCACCTGCGTGCGCTCGCCGCCGAGCCCAACACGACGGCGAAGCTCTCCGGCCTGGTGACCGAGGTGGACAGCCCGTCCTGGACGACGGCGGACGTGCGGCCCGCCGTCGAGTGCGCGCTCGACGTGTTCGGCCCGAACCGGCTGATGTTCGGCTCGGACTGGCCGGTGTGTCTGCTGGCCACCTCGTACACCCGGTGGGTCGAGGCCCTCACCGACCTGCTGGACCCGCTCCGCGACGACGAGCGTGCGGCGATCTGGGGACGCACGGCCCGTCGGGCGTACCGGCTGGAGACGTCGTGACGCCGTGGCGGCCCGCGGCCTGACGGGCCGAGGGCCCCGCCGCCTGGGCCTGCTGATCGATCGGTCGTAGGTTGTGCCAGTTTGATCAGACGTATGCCCGCAGTGGCCTGGGTATCGCCGACAAAACATGTCGGCAAGACCTTGGCAACATATGTAGATGCGTGGCAAGGTAACGCCTGATCGAGGGAAACATCCGACCTATCTCTACGGGCGGTGCCCGGGCATGCGAGGTCCGACGATGAGTACGGTCGAGGCAACCGCCGGCTCGCAGCGCGGCGAGTTCAGCGACTGGGTCCGGGAACGGATCTCCCACGCCGTCTCCGAGCTGACCGCGGCGACCGCGCTCGTCGTCCTGTTCATCGCGTTGAGTTTCGCCAGCCCCTACTTCCTGACCGCGGACAACCTCTTCAACATCGGGGCGCAGACCGCGGTGATCGCCATCATCGCCACGGCGCAGACGATGGTCATCATCACGAAGGGCATCGACCTGTCCGTGGGGTCGGTCGCCGCGCTGGCCGGCGTCCTGGGCGCGATGGTCGTCCGCGACCTCGGCTTCTCGCTCTGGGCGGCGACGGTCGTCGCGATCGGCGTCGGCGCGCTGGCCGGGCTGCTGAACGGGTTGCTGGTGACGGTGGCCCGGATCCCGCCGTTCATCGCGACGCTGGGAACGATGTCCGTGGGCCGCGGTCTCGTCTTCATCTTCAGCGGAGCGGTCGGCGTCTACGGTCTGCCCCGATCCTTCCAACTGCTCGGCAACGGGGAGATCCTCGGCATCCCGTTCGCCGTGGTGATCACCGTCCTTGTCGCTGTCGGGGTTGCCTTCCTGCTCTCCCAGACTCGCTTCGGCCAGTACACCTACGCGATGGGCTCCAACCTGGAGGCGGCCCGCCGCTCCGGCATCGGGGTGCGGCGTCACCTGACCGGGGTGTACGTCCTGGCGGGTGTGCTGGTCGGGCTGGGCGGCATGATCGCCGCGTCCCGGGTCAACTCCGGCCAGCCGAACTACGGGATCTCGCTGGAGCTCGATGTCATCGCCGCCGCGGTCATCGGTGGCGCCAGCCTCTTCGGAGGCCAGGGCCGGATCGTGGGGACCATCATCGGCGCGTTCCTCATCGCCCTGGTGCGCAACGGCGCGGTCCTGCTCGACATCAGCATCCACTACCAGCAGGTGATCGTCGGCCTGATCATCTGGGCCGCCGTCTACTTCGACCAGTACCGCCGACGGCGGCTGGAAGCACGGGGTTGACATGCCATTCCGAGAGTCCGAACGAGGAAGGACACGCACCATGGCGCACACCACCACCAGCCGACGGACGCGACGGCCCATCCTGCGCGCACAGGCCATCCTGGCCCTGGCCGCGGCGACCGCCCTGCTCAGCGCCTGCGGCGGCGTCGAGGTTCGGGACGGAGGCGACGGCGCGACCAAGGACGCGAGCGGGCCGTTGAAGCTCGCTGTCGTCCCCAAGGCGGTCGGGGCCGACTACTGGAACACGGTGAAGGCGGGCGCGGAGTGCGCCGCGCAGCGCGCGGGGGACGTCACCGTCCAGTGGGACGGGGTGACCACCGAGACCGATGTCGAGGGCCAGGTCAACCTGATCCAGAACTTCGTCACCAAGAAGGTCGACGGCATCGTCTACGCGGCGACCGACTCCAGTGCGCTGGCGCCCGCCACCGACAAGGCGCTCGCCGCGAACATCCCGGTCGCGATGATCGACTCTGGCACCAGCCCGCAGCCGTCGAACGTGCCGCTGTTCGCCACCGACAACCGCGCGTCGGCGACCGAGGCCGCGAAGCTGCTCGCCACCGAACTCGGCCCCGGCGACCACCAGGTGGCACTCGTCGAGTTCCAGCCCGGATCGCAGACCAACACCGAGCGGGTCGACGGCTTCAAGGCCGGCCTCGCCCAGTTCCCCAACCTGAAGCTGGTCGGCCAGCAGCCCAGCCGCAGTGACGTCAACGAGGCACGACGCGTCACCGAGAACATCCTCACGGCCAACCCCAACCTCGCCGGCATCTTCGCGGCCAACGAGCCGAGTGTGCTCGGCGCCGCGCAGGCCATCCAGGCGGCAGGGAAGTCCGGCAAGGTGGTCATCATCGGCTGGGACGCCGCCCCGGACGAGATCGCTGGGGTGCGCAGCGGCCAGATCTCGGCGCTGGTTGTGCAGAACCCGTTCAAGATGGGCTACTTCGGCGTCGACAAGATGGTCAAGCACCTGCGGGACAAGGCGCCGCTGGCGTCGGCGGACACCGGCGTCACGTTCGTGAAGAAGGAGAACATCGACTCCGCGGAGATCAAGGCGGTCCTCGAACCGAGCTGCGCCAACCCCCCGGTGCAGTGATGGCCACCACCCCGACGGCCACCGCCGACAGCGAACGGCAGCCGACCGCCACCGAACCGCCGGTCCTCGAAGCCCGTGGCATCGTCAAGCGGTTCGGGCACGTCGAGGCGCTGCGCGGCGCCGACTTCACGGTCCACCGGGGTGAGGTCGTCGCGCTGATCGGCGACAACGGCGCCGGAAAGAGCACCCTGATCAAAACGCTGTCCGGTGTGCACCCGCCCGACGAGGGCGAGATCCGGGTGGGCGGCCGTCCCGTCCAGTTCTCCACCCCGCTGGACGCGCGGCGCGCGGGGGTGGAGACCGTCTACCAGGATCTCGCCGTCGCCGACGACCTCAGCGTGGCCGCCAACCTGTACCTCGGGCGGGAGATCCTGCGTTCCGGGCCGCTCGGTCGGCTGGGGCTGCTGGACAAGCGCGCCATGCGGAACGGCGCCGCCGCGGCCCTCGACGAACTGGGTGTCCGGATCCCCCGGGTCACCACCCCGATCGCGATGTTGTCCGGTGGGCAGCGGCAGTGCGTCGCGGTGGCCCGCGCCATCATCTGGGCCACCAGCGTGGTCATCCTGGACGAGCCCACCGCGGCGCTCGGCGTGGTCCAGACCCAGCGGGTGCTCGACGTCGTCCGGCGGGCCCGCGACGCCGGCATGTCGGTGGTGCTGGTGAGCCACAACATGCCTCAGGTGCTCGAGATCGCCGACCGGGTCGAGGTGCTGCGTCTCGGCCGGCGGGCCGCCCGGCTGCGCACGGACGAGGTCACCACCGACGACCTGGTCGCGGCGATGACCGGAAGCCTCAGCGCGGAACGGGACGAGCGCTGACGGCGGCTCAGAACCGTACCGGCTCGGCGTTCGTGTCACCGTCGTCGGGCAGCCCGTGCAACGACTCCTCCACCCCGATCAGGTGGTTGGCCATCCGGATGCGGGCCCGCTCCGGGTCGCGGGCCCGCAGGGCCCGCAGGATGGCGACATGTTCGTCATGGGTACGTCGGTCCGCGCCCTCCTCGTGCAGGCTCCGCCAGAGCCGCCCGCGTAGGGTGCGCCCGGCGAAGGCCTCGATCAGCCCGACGAGCACCGGATTCTCGGCGTGCACCGCGATGATCCGGTGGAAGGCGATGTCGATTTCCATGATCCGCTCGTGGTCCTGCGGCGACTGACCGGCGATCCGGGCCGCCTCGTCGAGCAGTTCCCCCGCCTGGGCGAGAGCCTCGTCGGTGATCCTGGTCGCCGCCAACCGGGCGGCCTCGCACTCCAGCAGCCGCCGGACGGTGTGGATGTGCCGTGGGTCGCCCTGGCCCTGGAAGTCCACCACGAAGCCCATCGGGGCCAGCAGTTGCGGCGCGTCGAGGTTGGTGACGTAGGTGCCGTCACCCTGGCGGATGTTGACGATGCCGAGGATCGACAGGGCCGACATTCCCTCGCGCAGCGAGCCCCGCGAGACGCCGAGCGACTCGGCGAGGTCCTTCTCGATGGGCAGCCGGTCCCCGGGCTTGAACCTTCCTTCGAGGATCATCCGCTTGATGCCGTTCACCACCTCGTCGGTGCGCGACATGACACCTCCTAGCGGCCAGCGGGCGTGGCCGTCCCACCCGCGATGACGTACGGCTCCGGAGATGACACGGTAGTCGGCTGGGCCGCGGCCCAGTAGGCGCCGTCGGGGAAGCGGTAGAGCGCGACCGACTCGGGACGCATCCGCGTGGAGTAGCCGGGCTGGCTGGGCAGGACGTAACCGCTGCCGGAGCCGGCGTCGCGGATGATGCACGGGTCGGTGAAGTGCTCGTGCAGGTGGTCGACGAACTCGGTGACACGGTCGGTGAGATCACCCGAGATCGAGACGTAGTCGAGCACCGAGACGTGTTGCACCATCTCGCACAGCCCGACACCGCCGGCGTGCGGGCACACGGGGACGTCGAACTTCGCGGCGAGGAGCAGCACGGCGACGATCTCGTTGATGCTGGCCAGCCGGCCGGTGTCCAGTTGGCAGAAGTCGATGGCCCCGGCCTGGAACAGCTGCTTGAACATCACCCGGTTGTGGCAATGTTCGCCGGTGGCGACTCCGATGGGAGCGACGGCGCGGCGGACGGCCGCATGGCCCAGGATGTCGTCGGGGCTGGTCGGCTCCTCGATCCACAGTGGCTCGAACTGGGCGAGGGCCTTCACCCACTCGATCGCCTGTCCCACGTCCCACACCTGGTTGGCGTCGATCATCAGGTTGCGGTGCGGGCCGAGGATCTGGCGGGCGATCCCGCACCTGCGGATGTCGTCGTCGAGGTTGGCGCCGACCTTGAGCTTGACGTAGCCGTAGCCGCTGTCCACCGCCTCCTGACACAGTCGGCGCAGCTTGTCGTCGCCGTAGCCGAGCCAGCCGGCGGAGGTGGTGTAGGCGGGGTAGCCGGTCCGGTCGAGCTCGGCGAGACGCTCGGCCTTCGTGCTCTCCTTGGCGCGCAGGATGGCCAGTGCCTCGTCCCGGGTCAACGCGTCGGACAGGTAGCGCAGGTCCGCGATGTCGACGAGCTGCTCGGGGGTCATGTCGACGAGCAGCCGCCACAGCGGCTTGTCGGCGATCCGGGCGACCAGGTCCCACGACGCGTTCAGCACGGCGGCCAGCGACAGGTGGACCACGCCCTTCTCCGGCCCGAGCCACCGCAGTTGGGAGTCGGAGGTGAGGAGGCGGTAGACCGCGCCCATGTCGGCTGCCATCGTCGCGACGTCCAGGCCCACGAGGCGCTGTGCCTGATGGACCGCCGCCGCGACGACGATGTCGTTGCCCCGACCGATGGTGAAGGTGAGACCGTGGCCCGCGAGGGGCGCACCCACGCTGTCGACGCCGTCGGTGTGCAGAACGACGTAAGCCGCCGAGTAGTCGCCGTCCTTGTTCATGGCGTCGGAGCCGTCAGCGGTCAAAGAGGTGGGGAAGCGGACATCCTCGACGGTGACGGCAGTGATCTGCGGCATGCGCTCCTCGCCCGGCTAGGCCAAAGATCAGATGATCTCTGCGAGTATACGGAGGGTCAATCCGGCGAGTCAACGACGTCGATCACCTCGGAATCGAAGACATCTAATGTTTTTCGGTGGTACGGATTCGTCGGTGTGCCGTCCTCCCGATCGTCGTACCCGGTCCGCGAGCACTGGCTGCAGTGGTGGCGGCATTCGTCGCGCTGGTGGGTGCCCTCGCGGTGCGGCGGCCCCTCCTCGACCCGGCGGCTGCTGAGACGCTCCCGGCCCGATGGGGGCAGTGGTGCGGGGCGTGGACAGTGGCCGAGAAGATTGGATGTCCACTGCGGAAAGCTGCATTGACGGCCGAATATGGGTAGGGACCTTTACATCTGAAGACTTAATACATCACACCTTTCCGAATGTCGACACCTGCTCGGGTCTCGCGTGCCGCGCGGGCATCGGCCGGCCGCGCGTCGGCAGGGCTCGGCCCCGTCGGCGCGGCCGGTGACGACCGTCACGGGCAGCACCGTCGACACGCCCGGGACCGACATGTGGGGTGTGACAACGGCAGCGTCCCTATATATGGTGTCGAGCGCAGCTGGTTCGGCCGCTCATCCGGAGCGGCCGAGGCAACAGGGAACCCGGTGGGAATCCGGGACTGTCCCGCAGCGGTGAGTGGGAACGACAGCCGTCATCAGCACTGGGCCACCAATCGGTCTGGGAAGCGACGGCCAGTAGGAGACCGGCGAACCCGGTCGTGCCCGCGAGTCCGAAGACCTGCCAGCGCGCCGCGTACCCGCACCCGGGTCGCGCGGCGGTCCGAGGCCGCGTGGGACGGCCGACGCCACCCGACCCACGTCCGCAGGGCGTGGCGTCCGCCGGTGTCTGCCTCCACGCGTCCGAGGGCCCTCAGGTCTCGAACTCGCGAGGAGTGAGTGGTGACAGTCACCGAGGTAGTCCCGGCCAGCGGCGACGCGGCTCTGCGACGGACGCCGATGCAGGTCCGCAAGCGCAACGGCAGCACCGAAACCGTCGAGTTGAACAAGATCGTCCGGGCGGTCGAGCGGTGGGCCGACGACCTGACCGACGTCGACCCGATGCGCGTCGCCACCCGTACGATCAGCGGCCTGTACGACGGCGCGACGACCGCCGAGCTGGACCGGCTGTCCATTCAGACCGCGGCCGAGATGATCGGTGAGGAACCGCAGTACTCGCGCCTCGCCGCCCGGCTCCTGTCCGGCTACGTCGACAAGGAGGTGCGCCGGCAGGGCATCGCCTCGTTCAGCGCGGCGATCCGGATCGGCCACGCCGAGGGACTCATCGGTGACGACACCGCGGCGTTCGTCGCCGCCCACGCCGCGCTGCTCGACGACGCCGTCGATCCGTCCAGCGACCGGAGGTTCGAGTACTTCGGCCTGCGCACGGTGTACGACCGGTACCTGCTGCGCCACCCCACCAGCCGGCTGGTCCTGGAGACCCCGCAGTACTGGCTGCTGCGGGTGGCCTGCGGGTTGTCCCAAACGCCGGACGAGGCGATCGGCTTCTACCGCCTGATGTCCAGCCTGGCCTATCTGCCCAGCTCACCGACGTTGTTCAACTCCGGTACCCGGCACACTCAGATGTCCTCCTGCTACCTGGTCGACTCCCCGCTGGACGAGTTGGACTCGATCTACCAGCGGTACGCCCAGGTCGCCAACCTGTCCAAGTTCGCCGGCGGGATCGGCATCGCGTACTCCCGGGTCCGGTCCCGGGGCGCCCTGATCCGCGGCACCAACGGGCAGTCCAACGGAATCGTGCCGTGGCTGCGCACGCTGGACGCGAGCGTCGCCGCGGTCAACCAGGGCGGCCGGCGTAAGGGCGCGGCGTGCGTCTACCTGGAGCCGTGGCACCCGGACATCGAGGAGTTCCTGCAACTGCGGGACAACACCGGCGAGGACGCCCGGCGCACCCACAACCTGAACCTGGCCAACTGGATCCCGGACGAGTTCATGCGCCGGGTCGAGGCCGACGAGATGTGGTCGCTGATCGACCCGCACGAGGTGCCCGAGCTGCCCGACCTGTGGGGGGAGCGCTTCGACGCCGCGTACCGGGAGGCCGAGGCGCAGGGTCGCTACGTGCGGCAGGTCCCGGCGCGGGAGCTGTACGGGAAGATGATGCGGACCCTCGCCCAGACCGGCAACGGGTGGATGACCTTCAAGGACGCCGCCAACCGACTGTGCAACCAGACCGCCGAAGAAGGCAACGTGGTGCACCTGTCCAACCTCTGCACCGAGATCGTCGAGGTGTCCAGCGACGCCGAGACGGCCGTCTGCAACCTCGGTTCGGTGAACCTCGCCGCCCACCTCACCGACGACGGCATCGACTGGGAGCGGCTGCGCGCCACGGTCCGTACCGCGGTGACCTTCCTCGACCGGGTCATCGACATCAACTACTACCCGACCCCGCAGGCGGCGGCGAGCAACCCCCGCTGGCGGCCGGTCGGGCTCGGCCTGATGGGCCTGCAGGACGTGTTCTTCGCACTGGGGCTGCCGTTCGACTCCCCGGTCGCGCGGGAGCTGTCCACCCGGATCAGCGAGGAGCTGTACCTGACCGCGCTGGAGACCTCCGCCGACCTGGCCCGCCGCTTCGGCGCGCACCCGGCGTTCGGGCAGACCCGGGCCGCGCGGGGCCAGCTGCAACCGGACCTGTGGGGTGTCGAGGGTACGCAGACCGCGCGCTGGGCCGCGCTGCGGGAGCGGGTCGAGGCGTACGGGCTGCGCAACTCGCTGCTGGTGGCGGTCGCCCCGACCGCGACCATCGCCTCGATCGCCGGGTGCTACGAGTGCATCGAACCGCAGGTGTCCAACCTGTTCAAGCGCGAGACCCTGTCCGGGGAGTTCCTCCAGGTCAACACCGCTCTGGTACGCGAGCTGAAGGCCCGCGGTCTGTGGACCGACCGGATCCGGTCGGCGATCAAACGCGCCGAGGGGTCGGTGCAGGAGATCGCGGAGTTGCCGGCCGCTGTGCGGGAGCTGTTCCGCACCGCCTGGGAACTGCCGCAGCGGGCGCTGATCGACCTGGCCGCCGCCCGCGCCCCGTTCATCGACCAGTCGCAGTCGCTGAACCTGTTCCTGGCCGCACCGACCATCGGCAAGCTCTCCTCGATGTACCTGTACGCCTGGAAGGCCGGGCTGAAGTCCACCTACTACCTGCGCTCGCGCCCGGCCACGCGGATCCAGCAGGCCACCGTCAGCGCTGTCGCACCCGTCGCTGTCGACGCGGAGGCGCTGGCCTGCTCGCTGGAGAACCCCGAGTCGTGCGAGGCCTGCCAGTGACCGCCGCCGACACCACCACCGACACCACCGATACGAGGACCACGCACATGCTGCTCGACCCCGGGATGGACCTCACCCTCCGCCCCATGCGCTACCCGCACTTCTTCGACCGGTTCCGCGACGCCATCCGCAACACCTGGACGGTCGAGGAGGTCGACCTGCACGCCGACCTCGCCGACCTGGACAAACTGTCGCCGGCCGAGCGGCACCTGGTCAGCCGGCTGGTGGCGTTCTTCGCCACCGGCGACACGATCGTCGCGAACAACCTGGTGCTCAACCTCTACCAGCACGTCAACAGCCCCGAGGGTCGCCTCTACCTGTCCCGGCAGTTGTTCGAGGAGGCCGTGCACGTCCAGTTCTATCTCAACCTGCTCGACACGTACGTGCCGGACGAGAGCGAGCGGTTCGCCGCCTTCGCCGCGATCGAGAACATTCCCTCGATCCGCCGCAAGGCCGAGTTCTGCTTCCGCTGGATCGACTCCCTCAACGACCTGCGGGAGCTGCGATCCCGGGAGGACCGGCGCACGTTCCTGCTCAACCTGATCTGCTTCGCCGCCTGCATCGAGGGGTTGTTCTTCTACGGGGCGTTCGCCTACGTCTACTTCCTGCGCTCCCGTGGCCTGCTGCACGGCCTGGCCTCTGGCACCAACTGGGTGTTCCGTGACGAGTCGATGCACATGGCGTTCGCGTTCGACGTGGTCGACACCGTCCGCGGCGAGGAGCCGGACCTGTTCGACGACGACCTCGCCGAGCAGGTTCGGCAGATGCTCACCGAGGCGGTCGAGTGTGAGGTGCAGTTCGCCGAGGACCTGCTGGGCCACGGCGTGCCCGGCCTGACGTTGGCCGACATGCGGGAGTACCTCCAGCACGTCGCCGACCGCCGCCTCGCCCAACTCGGCATCGCCCCGCACTACGGGTCGAGCAACCCGTTCGCCTTCATGGAGTTGCAGGACGTGCAGGAGCTGTCCAACTTCTTCGAGCGGCGGGTGTCGGCGTACCAGGTCGGGGTGACCGGCACCGTCGCCTTCGACGACGACTTCTAGGCGGCGACCGATCCGGGGGCCTGGCGTCGCTTGGTGAGCCACCGCATCACGTGCAGGGGATGCGACGCCGGGTCCGGAATCGGGTGGAAGACGTGTTCCACCTCGCCGTCGGCGATGATCAGGGTCAGCCGCTCGTAGAGCGTCATGTCACCTGCGGTGCGGGTCGGCAGACGCAGCGCGTCGGCCAGGGTCAGCCTCGGGTCGGGGATCAGCGGGTAGGGCAGCCGCAGCCGGTGCGCGAGTTCACGCTGATAGCCGGTCGACTGCGCGGACAGGCCGTAGACCCGGGCAGCGCCGGCCGCGCGGAGTTCCGCGTGGTGGTCGCGGAACCAGGTGGCCTGCTCGGTGCTGCCGCGCGCGCCGTGGATCTCCAGCAGCCCGTTGGGCAGGTCGACGCCCGGCCGCCCGGTCAACGGGTAGACGAAGATGACGCTTCGCCCGGCGCCGAGCGCACCGAGATCGACCGGACGGCCATCGGTGCCGTAGAAGGACAAAGACGGCAATCTGCTGCCGACCAGCGCGGACGGGTCGGCGTCGACCACGGGACCGCCGGGTGCGACCTGAGTCGCGGCCGCGTCGAGGCGAGCGTCCAGCGCGTCCCGCTGGGCGGTCAACTTGCCGATCCGTTCCTGCAGGTTGGTGATGGTGCTGCGGTACGTGGCCACCGCCGCCGCGCACACGTCGGAGTCGTCGGCACCGCCGGCGATCGACTCCACGAACGGGCGGGTCTCCTCGACGGTGAGGCCGAGCGCCATCAGCTCGCGGATCTGTGCCACCAGCCGGACGGCGATCGCGTCGTACTCGCGGTAGCCGTTGCCGAGCCGTCGCGGCACGACCAGCCCGACCGATTCGTAGTACCGCAAAGCCCGGACCGTGGTCCCGGTCCGACGTGCCAACTCACCCACCCGCATCCTGCGACCCTAAACCCGCACCCCAGGGTACGGGTCAACGTGTTCATCGTCGCGGTGTCACGGCCGCCGTTTCCTGTCAGTCTGGCTGCGAAAAGGCATCCTGAGCAGGGAGTGTGTGATGACGGCAATCAGTCGGGTGCGTGGTCGGCAGATCCTCGACAGCAGGGGTAACCCGACCGTGGAGGCGGATGTGGTCCTCGCCGACGGCTCGGTCGGCCGGGCCGCCGTGCCGTCCGGCGCGTCGACGGGGGCGAACGAGGCGGTCGAGCTGCGCGACGGAGATCGCACGCGGTTCCACGGCAAGGGCGTCAGTACGGCCGTCGCCGCGGTCAACGGCGAGATCGCCGACGCGGTGGTCGGCCTCGACGCGGAGGACCAGGCGCTGATCGACGAGACGATGATCGCTCTCGACGGTTCGAAGGACAAGGGTCGACTGGGCGCCAACGCGATCCTGGCGGTGTCCCTGGCGACCGCGAAGGCGGCGGCGCTGGCCCACCGGCAGCCGCTCTACCGCTACGTCGGTGGCGTCGGCGCCCGCCTGCTGCCGGTGCCGATGATGAACATCATCAATGGTGGCGCGCACGCCGACAATCCGCTCGACTTCCAGGAGTTCATGATCGCCCCGGTCGGAGCGCCGACCTTCGCCGAGGCGGTCCGGATGGGTTCGGAGGTCTTCCACACCCTCAAGGCGTCCCTGGCCGCCGCGGGGCACAGCACCAGCGTCGGTGACGAGGGTGGCTTCGCGCCGAACTTCACGGGCGCCGACGAGGCGCTGCGGTTCGTGCTGCGCGCCATCGAGGACACCGGCTACGAGCCCGGGACCGACGTGCTGATCTGCCTCGACCCGGCCAGCTCGGAGTTCTTCCGCGCGGGCGTCTACGACTACGTCGGGGAGGGGCGCAAGCGCACCGTCGAGGAGCACATCGACTACCTGCTCGACCTGGTGGCCCGATACCCGATCAGCTCGATCGAGGACCCGATGGCGGAGGATGACTTCGACGGTTGGAAGCGGCTGACCGCGATGGCGGGGGAGCGTGTGCAGTTGGTCGGCGACGACGTCTTCTGCACAGATGTCGATCGGCTGCGCGACGGAATCGCTGGTGGTTACGCCAACTCGATCCTGGTCAAGGTCAACCAGATCGGCACGCTCACCGAGACCCTCGCGACGGTGGACGCCGCCCACAAGGCGGGCTACCGGGTGGTGATGTCGCACCGGTCCGGGGAGACCGAGGACACCACCATCGCTGACCTGGCCGTGGGCGTCGGCTGCGGTCAGATCAAGACCGGCTCGCTGTCGCGCTCCGACCGCACCGCCAAGTACAACCAGCTCATCCGCATCGAGGAGGAGCTCGGCGACCGCGCCATCTACGCCGGGAGCCGTTAAGCGTACCCGGTTGTGCGGCGCCCTGGTTTCCTCAGGTGGTGGGGCTCAGCTCGGCGAGCAGCTTCTCCACCCGGCCGCGGATCTCGTCGCGGATCGGGCGGACGGCCTCGACGCCCTTGCCGGCGGGGTCCTCCAGCTTCCAGTCCTCGTAGCGCCTGCCCGGGAAGACCGGGCAGGCGTCACCACAGCCCATCGTCACGATGACGTCGGAGGACTGCGCGGTCGCGTACTCCAGGAGCTTGGGGGTCTGGTCGGTGATGTCGATGCCGACCTCCCGCATGGCCGCCACGGCGGCGGGGTTGACCGTCTCGGCCGGCGCGGAGCCGGCCGAGCGGACCTCGACGGTGTCGCCGGCGAGGTGGCGCAGCCAGCCGGCGGCCATCTGGGAACGGCCGGCGTTGTGGACGCAGACGAACAGGACGCTGGGCTTGTCGCTCATGGTGTGGCGCCTTCCGGTTTACGCGGTGCGGGAGTGCGTGGGGGTGAAGAAACGGCGACGCGCCCACAGGGAGACGTAGACGAGCCCGACGAGGACGGGCACTTCGATCAGGGGGCCGACGACTCCGGCGAGGGCCTGGCCGGAGGCGACGCCGAAGGTGCCGATGGCGACGGCGATGGCGAGTTCGAAGTTGTTGCCGGCGGCGGTGAACGCGAGGGTGGTGGTGCGTTCGTAGCCGAGGCCGATGGCCCGGCCGAGGGCGTACGAGCCGGCCCACATCAGCGCGAAGTACACCAGCAGTGGCAGGGCGACGCGGACCACGTCCAGGGGGCGGCTGGTGATGGCGTCGCCCTGCAGGGCGAACAGGATCACGATCGTGAACAGCAGTCCGTAGAGGGCGGCGGGTCCGATCCGTGGCAGGAAACGGCGCTCGTACCAGGCGCGGCCCTTGGCCCGCTCGCCGAGACGGCGGGTGAGGTAGCCGGCGAGCAGCGGGACGCCCAGGAAGATGAGCACGTTGCGCGCGATGTCCCAGGCCGAGATGGTCAACTCTGCCCCGGACAGGCCCAGCCAGCCGGGGAGCACCGAGAGGTAGAACCAGCCGAGCAGACCGAAGGCGACGACCTGGAAGACGGAGTTGAGCGCGACCAGGACCGCCGCGGCCTCCCGGTCGCCGCAGGCGAGGTCGTTCCAGATGATGACCATGGCGATGCAGCGGGCCAGGCCGACGATGATCAGGCCGGTGCGGTACGCGGGCTGGTCGGCCAGGAAGATCCAGGCCAGTGCGAACATCACCGCGGGGCCGACGAGCCAGTTGAGGACCAGCGAGGAGATCAGCAGGCGGCGGTCGCCGGTGATGGTGTCGAGGCGGTCGTAGCGGACCTTCGCGAGCACCGGGTACATCATGATCAGCAGGCCGATCGCGATCGGCAGCGAGATCCCGCCGATCGTCACCGAGTCGAGCGCGCTGTTCAGGCCGGGGATCAGTCGGCCGAGGAGCAGCCCCGCAACCATCGCCAGCCCGATCCAGAGCGGGAGGAACCGGTCGAGTCGGGAGAGTCGGCCGACGATGGCGCTCTCCGGCGAATCGCTCCGAATTGTGGTGCTCATGCGGCCGGTGCGACGGTGAGCAGGGCGGCGAGCTGGCGCAGGATCGCCGGCCGGGCGCGGTAGTAGACCCAGGTGCCCCGACGCTCGGCGTCGACGAGCCCCGCTTCCCGCAGCGTCCTGAGGTGGTGCGAGATGGTCGGGCCGGTCAGGTCGAACGCGGGGGTCAGGTCGCAGACGCAGATCTCGCCGCTCTCCGCGGAAGCGATCATCGACATCAGTTGCAGACGCACCGGGTCGCCCAGGGCCTTGAACGCGGACGCGAGCACTGCGGCGGCCTCGGCCGGCACGCGTCGCTCGGTCAGGGAAGGACAGCAGGACGCGTCCACGGCCGGCGCGGCTTGATTCGACATTTCTCTAGGTTGACACTGATCTAATCAGCGTGCAACTGTCTGTTTCGACGGACGTCGAGTCAGGCGTCCGATGTCTTCCGGGAGGGGAACCCGCTGATGGTCGACATCACCGTGCGTCCCATGGTCGCCGCCGACGCCGACCGGGTCCTGGCGATCTACCAGGCCGGCCTCGACGCCGGCAACGCCAGCTTCGAGATCACCGCGCCGACCTGGTCGGCGTTCGACACTGCGCGGCTGAGCGCGCACCGCTTCGTGGCTGTCGACCGCGACGGCGGCGTCCTCGGCTGGATCGCCGTCTCGCCGACCTCGACCCGCGCGGTGTACGCCGGTGTGGTCGAACACTCCGTCTACGTGGACCCGGCCGCCCAGGGCCGTGGCATCGCCCGGCTGCTGCTCGACGCGCTGATCGCCTCGACCGAGGCGGCCGGCATCTGGACGATCCAGTCGGGGATCTTCCCGGAGAACGCCGCCAGTCTGACGCTGCACCAGCGGGCCGGGTTCAGGGTTGTCGGCGTACGCGAACGGGTCGGTCGCCACCACGGCCGCTGGCGCGACGTCGTCCTGCTCGAGCGACGCAGTCGCGTCATCGCCTGACCGATCCTGGCCCGGAAACCGGGCCTCCGCCCACCTTTTTGTTTCGACAATCTTCTAGATAGAGGAGTTGTGTGATGAGTGCCCTGGACGAGCTTCCTGTCGTGGTGATCGGCGCCGGCCCGACCGGTCTCGCCGCGGCGGCGCACCTGCACGAGCGCGGCCTGACCTTCGCCGTCCTCGAAGCCGGCGAAAACCCGGGTGCCGCCGTACGGCAGTGGGGGCACGTGCGCGTCTTCTCACCGTGGCGTTTCAACATCGACCCGGCCGCCCGCCGGCTCCTCGACGAGGCCGGCTGGGTCGTCCCCGACCCGGAGGCCCTGCCGACCGGCGCGGAGCTGGTTGGCGACTACCTCCAGCCCCTCGCGGAGCTGCCGCAGCTCAAGCCGCACCTGCGGTACGGGGCACGCGTCGAGGCGATCAGCCGCCTCGGCCTCGACCGGCTGCGCACCGCCGGACGCGACACCGCGCCGTTCCTGCTCCGCCTCGCCAACGGCGACGAACTGTTCGCCCGTGCCGTCATCGACGCCTCCGGCACCTGGCGTACGCCGAACGTCCTCGGTGCCTCCGGCCTGCCCGCGCGGGGTGAGGCGGACGCGACGGCGTACCTGGAGCACGCGCTGCCGGACGTGCTCGGTGTCGACCGGGACCGGTTCGCCGGCCGGCACACCCTGGTCGTGGGCGCCGGCCACTCGGCCGCGAACACACTGCTGTCCCTGGCGGAACTGGCCGAGTCCACACCGGGTACCGAGGTGACCTGGGCGATCCGGACCGCCTCGCCGGCGCGTACCTACGGCGGCGCGGAAGCCGACGCGCTGCCCGCACGCGGCGCCCTGGGCGCACGGCTGCGTACGCACGTCGACGCCGGGCGGATCCGGCTGCGCACCGGGTTCGCCGTGCATACCCTCGCCCCGGCCGACGGTCGGGTACGCGTGGTCGTGCGGCACGTCGACGGCACCGACGAGTCGGTCACCGTCGACCGGATTGTCGCTGCCACCGGCTTCCGCCCCGACCACTGGATCGCCGCCGAGCTGCGACTGGACCTGGACCCGATCCTGGGTGCCACCCGTGCTCTGGCCCCGCTGATCGACCCCAACGAGCACTCCTGTGGCACCGTTGCGCCACACGGCGTGGACGAACTCGCCCACCCGGAGAGCGGCTACTACGCCGTCGGCATGAAGGCCTACGGTCGGGCGCCGACGTTCCTCATGGCCACCGGCTACGAGCAGGTCCGCTCCGTCGTCGCCGCCCTCGCCGGGGACTGGGAGGCCGCTCGTGACGTCCAACTCGACCTGCCCGCAACCGGCGTGTGCAACAGCAACCCCGCCGACGGTCAGCTTGACGGCTGTTGCGCCGGCTGATCACCGACTACGACGACGGTCCCCGCCACCGGCCCGTTCGACGGGGACCGTCACCGTCGGTCGGCGCAGGCGACGCACGTACGCGCCGACGGGCGGGCGACGAGCCGTTCGGTGGGGATTGGACGGGAGCACCGTTCGCACACGCCGTAGCTGCCGGCGTCGACGCGTTGCAGCGCGACGTCCAGCTCGGCGAGGCGTTGGCGGGTCGCGTCCAGGACGGCGGTGAGCTGTGCGCGTTCGAAGGCGATCGTGCTGCCCTCGGGGTCGTGTTCGTCATCGGCGTTGGACGACCGGGACGCCTCGAACAGGCTCCGCAGGTCGCCGTCCAGTGCGGTGGCCTGAGTTTCGGTCTGCTCGCGTAGCCGCAGCAGTTCCTGACGAACCGCGCTGGAATCCTGGTTCATGGCCGTTCCACCGTACTCCGGGATGACGGTGGTCACAGGACCTGGCATTCCGAGACGACCGGTCATATCGTGGTGTCTGTCAGCCAGCCGGGATCCGGGGAGAGGAGTGCCAGGAGATGCCACGACCGAAGTCGCAAGCCTCCGCCGGGACCAGGCAGCGGCTGTCCGACGCCGCGTTGGACCTGTTCCACCTGCGCGGCTACAACGGGACGAGCGTCCAGGACATCGTGGCCGCCGCCGGGGCGCCCAAGGGCACCTTCTACAACCACTTCGCCAGCAAGGAAGACCTCGCTCTCGACTCGGTGGCGAGGTACTCCGCGGCGATGGGGTTGGAGATGCTCGACGAGAAGCAGGGCGGCACGCCGCTCGAGCGGATCACCAACCATCTCCGCTTCATCACCGGCCTCAGTGACACCATGGGTGACCGTGGTTGCCTGCTCGGCAACTTCGCCACCGAGATCCCGGCCCACAGCGGCGTTCTGCGGGACGCGGTCGACGCCGGCTTCGGCCGCTGGGTCGCCGCTCTCGCGGTGGCGATCGAGCAGGCGCGTGCCGCCGGTGAGCTGCACGGGAACGAACCTGCCCGGGAGTTGGCCGGCTTCGTCGTCTCCAGCTACGAGGGGGCGGCGGCGCGGGCGAAGGCGTCCGGTGACCCGACAGCCGTCCAGGAGTTCTTCGCGATCACCACGGCGCGGATCCTCACGTGATTCGCGCCGGATCCAAACCGTAGTAGTCCGCGTTGTCCTGTTTGTCGCGGAGTGTATCCGTTATAAGACGACCGGTCGTACGCATTCGACCGGGCAACCATCACCCCATAGGAGTGAGACATGAGCACGTACCTGATCAACCACCTGCGTATTCCGGGTGGAGTGCCGACCGAGGAGTCCCTGCGTTACCTGGAGCAGGTGGAGGCCACCACCAAGCCGTACGGCGCGAAGTGGCTCGTCCTGGACGCCCAGGTGCAGGTCATCGAGGGCTCCTGGGAGGGCTCGGCGGTCCTGATCGAGTTCCCGGACGCGGAGACCGCGAAGACCTGGTACAACTCCGCCGAGTACCAGGCGATCCTGCCGCTGCGCGTCAACCACACCATCAACGACCTGATCCTGGTGGACTCCGTCAGCCCCGACTTCACGGTGGCCGGCTACGCGCAGAAGATCCGGACCCTGCTCGGTCAGTGACCAGAGGTCGCTGAACTGCCGTACCTCGACCCCCGCGCACGCCACGGCCTGCGCGGGGGTCGGTCACATGAAGTTGCGGGTGTGCAGGGCGGAGAGCGCGGCGGCCTCGTCCGGGCGGAAACCCAGCCGGACCAGTCGACGCTGGCGGCCCTGGTCCATCGCGTGCTGCAGAGCCTGCACCCGGTCGAAGCCGGCGGACACGTCGTCGGGGTGCCAGCCACCCGCCGCGAGCACCACCAGCGCGTCGAAGACGTCCGCGTTGAGGCCCGCAGTGTCGACGAGCGCGTCGTGGCGGCGGTGGATCGCCGCCCGCAGCCGATCTCGCAGCAGCGGGTCGAGCTGGGCCTGATGCTCCAGGTGCGCCATGCCGAACACCACGTGCCGGCGCTCGTCCTGCATGGCGAGCCAGCAGACCTGCCGGGTCACCGGGTCCGGAGCGTTCTGGTGCAGAAACGACAGCAGATCGACGAAACTGCCCTCGCCGAGCACGGAGAGCAGGAACGAGGCCAGCGCGAAGTCGGACTCCGCGACGAGCGTGAAGAGCGACTGCCGGCCGCCGGCCGACGACGTGCCCAGCTCGGCACCCCGCAGCAGCGCCCGCCGGCTGAACACCTCCATGTGCCGCGCCTCGTCGGCCATCTGCACGGCGAGAAGCTGCACCACCTCACGGAAGTGCGGGTGGATGCGCCCCACGAACCGGGCCGGCACGACGAGCGCGGCCTGCTCGTTCTCGACCAGGTAGGTCATCACCTGCACGACCGCGGCCTCGACATCGGCCGGCAGCGCGAACGGATCGTCCCAGGGCACCGCGGTCTGTGGATCCCACTGTCGCGCGGCTGCCTGGGCGTACAGGTGCGGAGCGACATCGGCCCACACCAGGTCACGGTCGTCCAGGTCGAACCGGGCCTCGGGACCGCCGGCTTCGAGCAGCGCGCCCCGGGCGCCGAGCCCCCACCGTGCCGGCGGGCGGCTGCTCAGTGCCGACGGAAGGGCGGGCCCGGCCCGCTCCGCGCCGAACCAGCGGTCGTCATCCGCCGTACCCCGGACGACCACGGCGACCAGCTCGCTCCGGTCGCCCAGGTCCGGCCATTCGACCCGATGGCCCCGGACACGACACCAGGCCGGCAGGTGTACGGGAAGCGCCGGGTCGCGCCCGGAAACCGCCAACCGGCCTCCGGGTGGCAGCCCGGCCAGAGCACGTTGGACGAGTAGGTGCGCCCCCCGGCCGAAGCCGAGGTCGCCGAGGTGGACCTCGACGTCGGCGCCCGGGGCCGCGCTCACGGCCGGTAGTCCGTGGCCGTCACCCGCCCGTCGGGCGAGAAGAAACCGGTGGCGTCGACCGCCCTGGCGAGGAGGTCGTACCCCGAGGTGCGGCCGTCCTTCCAGGCCGTCAGCCCCTCCAGGTCGAGCAGCGGGCGCACCTGCGGATCGGCGTACGACATGCCGAGCAGAAGCGTCCCGAAGAGCTGGACCCCGGCGGACTCCGGCTCCCGGACCGTCATGTTGCAGTGGTCGTACCGGGCGGTCTGCGCGATGATCCGGGTGCCCTCGGGTGGCAGCGTGCCCTCCTTCACGAACGCCAGGTGGTTGGCGTCGATCATGCACGCGGCGTCGACCTCGCCGGCCACCAGGGCGCGGGCCGCGTCACGCTCGCCGCCGATGTGGTCGCCGTGCAGGCCGACGCCGACGTCGAAACGGCGCACGTCGACCTCGACCCCGGCCGCCGCGAGGTGACCCAGCGGAATCAGCGTCGCCTGTGGACTGTCGACCGCGCCGACGGCGACCACCATCCCGGCGAGGTCCGCGACCTGCCGCGCCGGTGAGTCGGCGCGGACCACCACGATCGAGGTGAGGTCCTGGTCGGTGTCGCGCATCGTGAGCGCGCGGACGGCCGTGCCGTTGGCGGCCGCCAGTCGCTCGGCCCGTAGCCAGGCCAGGGGTGAGTTCCATGCCGCGTCGATCCGCCCGGCGACGAGATCCTCGACCTGGCGCTCGTAGTGCGAGTAGAGCACGAAGTCGAAGTCCAGGCCGCGTCCGCGCAGCCAGGCGCGGAAGCCCTCCCAGATGGTCACCACCTTGGGGTCGTACGCGACAGCGCCCATCAGGACGGTTGGCGTCGACATCAGCGATTGGCCTCGTCGAGCAGCGGCAGCCCGGTGGCTACCCGACCGACGAAGTCATGCAGGGCGTCGGTGGTCGGGGCCATCACCCGGGCTGCGCGCGAGTCGCGGAAGCGGCGTTCAAGGCCCAACTCCTTGCGGAACGCGCTGCCACCGCAGAGTTGCATCGCGCCATCGGTGACGTCTGCGGCCGTTTCGCCGCCGAGCGCCTTGACCTGCAGCACCCGCAGCATCGCGTCGTCGCGGCCGGTCTCCAGTGCGGTGAGGGTGTCGCCCAGGAAGGCCCGCAGCGCGTCGGTGCGGATCATCAGGCGGGCGAGGTCGCGTCGGGTGACGGGCGCGTCGCGGAGGGCGGCCCCGGTGTGCGCGAGGGTCGTCCCGGTGAGGTGCCGGCCGGCCTCGGCGACCGCGCTGTCGGCGAGGCCGAGACAGAACGCGCCGTTGAGCACCAGGAACCAGGGGAGGACCGCGCCGAGCGCGGTGTCGAGCCCGGCGCCGTCGGCCGCGAGCATCGCCGCCGACGGGACCCGAAGCCCCTCGGCGGTCATCGGCCGGGAGCCGTTGCCACGCAGGCCGAGCCCGTCGAAATCGCCGGTCACGCTCAGGCCGGCGCTGCCGGCCGGCACCAGCCACAGCGTCATCGGACCGGCGTCGCCGGACAGCGGGAGGCTCGACCAGACGTAACTGTCGGTCTCGCCGGCGGAGGTGACCCAGCTCTTGCGGGCATCGAGGCGGACGCTGCCGTCGTCGGTGACG
This sequence comes from Micromonospora arborensis, assembly GCF_003205615.1. Classification (GTDB taxonomy): domain Bacteria; phylum Actinomycetota; class Actinomycetes; order Mycobacteriales; family Micromonosporaceae; genus Micromonospora; species Micromonospora arborensis. The sequence goes on from NZ_PYBV01000005.1 coordinate 309,963, forward strand.
CTCGCGGTGCCGGTCGGGGACCAGAAGTGGCTGCGCGAGCCGTACTCGGAGAAGGCCAGCGTGGTGAGATGACCGCCGGTGGCGATGGCCGTGCGGACCTCGCGCGGGCCGTGCGCCTCGATGACGGCGGTCGCCGCGTAGTGCATGAGCACCACCATCGCGGTGGAGCCACACTCGGCGGCGAGCCGCTCGATGACCTCGGCGACCGTCCGCATGCCGTGGCCGCTGCCGCCGACCTCGGTTGAGGAGGCCAGGCCGAGCAGGCCGGCTGCGGCGAGGGCGGCGACACCCTCACGGGGGAAGGTGCCTTCGCGGTCGACGTTCGCGGCCTGCGGGCGGATCACCTCGTCGAGGACCGTGCCGAGCCGGTCTGCGACATCGGCGTCGGATGGGGCATTGTCGACAATGGTCGTCATGCGGGTGTCCCTTCAGTCAGACCGGGTGGGACCGCCGTCGACACTATCCGAATTGGATGACACCGCGCGAGCGTCGGATTACCGTCTGGAGCGGGTGCCGTCCCGGTGGGGCCGTCCGTGCCCGTCGTCCCCGTATCCGGAGGCCGAGGGGGCTGGCTGGACTCGATGTTGCTGTTGGGCCGCCGGCAGTTGGCGCTGCACCGTTTGCACCCGTGGCTGATCGAGGTGAGTCACCGGACGGCCGGCATCGGTCCCGAGAGCCTGGCCTGGTTCGACAACTGCATTCGGATCCTGGAGCCGGTGCCGGCCGTTGTCGCCGCGAAGCTCGAGGCGATCGCGAAGATGAACGGCGTGGTGACCCTCTTCGCCCGCAGCGAGGCCGCCTCCGGGGCATTCAGCTTCGCCGGTGCCGACCTCGCGGCGTACCCGCACCTGGTCGCGGCGTTCCGCCAGCCCGCCGCGCCCGCGCCCCGAACCGACCTCTTCGAGCGGGCCCTGCGCAGTCTGCTGAGCGGTCTGCTGCTCGCCGAGCCGTCCGAGGCGCCTGACGGGCCCGGCGCCCAGGTGGTGTCGGCCGTACCGTCCTCCGGCGTGGCCCCGGCTGGTCTACGTTTCGATGGTGGGGGACCGGCGGGTGAGCGTCGACGGGCGACGAGAAGGTCGCGCGTGAGCTGGTGAGAGGTGCGCAATGGCAGATTCTGATCTTGCCGGTCTGCGGGAACGGGCCGCGAACGGTGACCGGGACGCAATCGACCAGCTCGTCGAGCTTGCCGGCGAACGGGGCGATCTGGCCGAGTTGCGCCAGCTCGCGGAGGATGGCAACGCCGACGCGGCGGCCCAACTGGTTGAGCTCGCCAGCGAGCTTGGTGACATGAACGAGCTGCGGCGTCTCGCCGACCGAGGCGACCGGGACGCGGCCGATCAACTCGTCGAGTTGGCGGCGGAACGGGCCGACGTGGGCGAGCTTCGACGGCTCGCCGACGGGGGCAACCGCGCTGCGGCCGACGTGTTGGCCGAGCTCACCGAAGAGGAGACCGAGGAAGAGTAGTCGGCGCGTCACGGCCGACTACCGGGCGGGCGACGGGACGTGGATGCCGCGGCCCACCCGGTGTCAGCGTGGTCGATGGTCGGGTCAGGCCTGCGCCGCCCGGATGGCATCGCGCAGCGGGGTGCTCGGCCGGCCGATCAGCCGGCTGAGGTCGTCGCTGTCGGTCACCAGCTCACCGATCGCGATCGAATGGTCGAGCGCGGCGACGAACCCGGCGGTGCCGGCGTCGAGCCCGACGCCCTCCAGGGTCGCGGCCAGCTCGGCGGCCGACAGGTCCTGGTGGACGACAGTGGTGCCGGTGACCTCCGTGACCGCGTCGGCCAACTCGTCGAAGGTGAACGCGGTGCCGCCCAGTTCGTAGACGGCGTTGCCGTCCTCCTCGCGGGTCAGCGCCGCCACGGCGGCCCGCGCGTAGTCGGCCCGGGTCGCGGCGGAGACCTTGCTGCCACCGGTGGCACCGAGGATCGTGCCGGACTTCAGGTACTGCGGCAGCTGGTCGGTGTAGTTCTCGGTGTACCAGCTGTTGCGCAGCACGGTGTAGGCCAACCCCGACGTGGCGAGGACCTCCTCGGTGGCCTTGTGCTCCGGGGCGAGCGGGTTCGTGGTGGTGTCGGCGTTCAGGATGCTGGTGTAGATCAGGCGCTCGACCCCGGCGAGCTTGGCCGCGTCGATGACCGCGGTGTGCTGCGCGACGCGCTGGCCGGGAGTGTCACCGGAGATGAGCAACAGGCGGCGTACGCCGGCCACGGCGCCGGGCAGCGTCGACGGGTCGTCGTAGGTGGCCTTGCGGATCTCGACCCCGCGCGCGGCCAGGTCGGCGGCCTTCTCCGGGGTGCGGACGATGGCGGCGATGTCGGTGGCGAGTACGCCGGTGTCGAGGAGCTGGTCGATGACCAGACGGCCGAGCCGACCGGTGGCGCCGGTGACGGCATAGGTGGGCATGGGAACCTCCGTTAATGCAGTGGCAGATCTGCAGGCACTTACGAATCTATAGCACTAGCTCTTGGGTAAGCTTAAGGTAGGCTGGTGAGGTGAGCGACAATCCGTCCCAGCACCCGGCGGGGCCTACCCAGGAACTCGTCAGCGATGTCTTCGCGCGGGGCTGCACCTCCCGTGCCGCCTTCGAGGACGTCACCTCGAAGTGGGCCTCGCTCGCCCTGCTGGCGCTCGGCGAGGGCCGCTACCGGTTCAACGCGCTGCGTCGCCGTATCGACGGGGTCAGCGAGCGGATGCTCTCGCAGACCCTGCAGACCCTCGAACGCGACGGAATGCTCACCCGCGAGGTGCTCACCGCGATCCCACCGCGCGTCGAATACTCGCTGACCCCCCTCGGCGCCCGGGTCGCCGAGCAGCTACGCGGCCTCGCCGACCTGCTGGAAGCCTCGGTGCCCGAGTTGCAGACCGCCCGCGACACCCACGAGCGCGACCGGGCCTAGCTCACGGGCGCGGGGTGCGGCGTCAGAGCGGGGCGAGTGCTTTTGCGATGTTCCGTTCGGCGAGGTCCAGCATCCACTGCCGGTTGGGGAAGTCCGTGGCAGCGATACGCAGTGGTCCCTCGATCAGGGACAACACCTGTGCGTACCGGTAGAGCTCGAGCCGGTGAGGGTCGAGGTCGACGGGACGCAGTGCCGGGTACGCGTCGCCGAAGCGCAACTGGAGCCAGGCGTGCTCCCACTCGACGTCGAAGTACGTCAGGCCTTCAATGTCAATCATGGCGGGTTCGTTGGTGCCCGTGACGAATACGTGGTCTGGTCCCAGCTCGCCGTGTATCAGCCCGTACGTCTGCCGTGCGGTGACCGCGCCGCGGAGGTGACGCACGTGGGCGGTGATCCGGCCGTGTGCGTCCGCGAGCCGAGCGTCGCCGGTCGCCACCGTGTCGAGATGACCGAGCGCCCGGTCCACGATGATGTCCTCCGCGCATCGCCTCGGGGATGCGTCGTCGCGGGCGATGGTCGCGAGCTTGCCGTGGCGCGGGCCGAGTGTGGTGTGCATGCGGTGCAGGGCGTCACCGAGCGCGGACAGAACCGTGGCGGCTGCGGACGGGTCGCGATCCATCAGCGCCTCGAGCGTCAGGTCACCGACGTCCTCGACCAGCGCGATGTCGGAGCGGAGGTAGCGGCCGTCGCGGTCGAGCATCAGCAGCCGCGGGATCCGTACGCCCGCAGCGGTGAGCGCCTCATGGTTGATGGCGAACAGTTCCGCCCCCGACGCGTCGGTGAACGGGTCGTCTGGGACTGTCGGCGACGGCGGCCAGTAGTTCTCGCCGGCTGCCCACACGTAGAGGATCACGCTCGTCTGGTCGTCCAGCCGAAGTCGGTAGACACCCTTCTTGCTGCCGCCGGTCAGCCGGTCCAGAGCAGTGAGTCTCCGGGCACTGCCCAGTTGCTCCGCCACCAGGTCACGCACATCGCCCGGCCGCAGGAAAGCGCGTGTCATGTCCGTCTCCTCCCGGCACAGGGCGTGCACCACGCGCCACGCCTCAGGCGTGCAGCGTCTCGCGCGGCGGCACGCCGTAGCTGGCGTGGTAGCGGGCGGTGAACCTGCTGTGGCTGGCGAAGCCCCATCGACTGGCGATCGCCGAGACGGTCTCCTGGCGGGGATCGGCCCGTACCAGGTCGTGGTGGGCCCGAGCGAGTCGGATCCGACGCAGGTACGCCATCGGGGTGGTGCCGCGATGACGGCGGAAGGCGAGTTGCACCGCCCGCAGGGAGACGCCGGCGGCAGCCGCGATGTCGGCCGCGCTGATGTCCCGGTCGGCGTGCTCCTCCATGAAGGTTATCGCTCGTCGCAAGGTGGCGGTGCTGGCGTCGTGTCGATCCGCGGCGGTCGGCTCGGTGAACGCGGTGTTGGGAAAGACGGCGAGCGCCGCGGCGGCGAGCATCCGCGCGGCGTTGCCGATCACCAGCGGTTGCGCGCTGGCGATCGGGCTGTTCAGCACGACGTCGGTGACGAAGCTGGTGGTGATGCGCCACTGCCGGGCGAGCGCCGCGTCGGCGGGACCCAGGTGGGTGAACTGGATCGGACCGGGCCGTCGGGCCGGCGCGGTGGTGGCCACCTGCTCCAGCACTGACAGGTCCAGCACGCAGATCTCCACCTCGCCGGGTAGCCAGCGTGCGCTGCACGGCTCTCCGGGCTTCGTGACGAGGTAGACGTCGCCGGGTCCGAACCGGTTGGCCGATGCGCCGCAGGTGCGGTCGATCCGGGCGGTGCGGGTGTGGGTGATGGCCAGCCCTCCGAGGTTGCTCGCTCGCATGTCGAGTTGCCCCGTGTGGCGGACGGTCGCCATGGCGAAGGGTCCGGTCTCCACGCTGTGATGGGTGAACCGGTATTTGCTGCTGCTGTGGATGCGCAGTTTCGGGTCATACGCGGTGGACAGGAACCCGTGGATGGCCACCGGGTCCCAGCTGTCGAAGTGTCTGGTCTGCACTGTTGATGACGTCATCCGCTGTCTCCGTCCGGTGAAGGTGCCGCCGGGTGATGGAACGGGACCGGTGGCGAGATCGGGACGTGCCGGGGTGCTCGGCGGTGACCCGCAGATTGCTGGCCGGCGGTGTGGTGCGGTGGAACGTCGCGAGCGGGACGGCAGCGACCGGTCGGGGTGGCGTCGTAGCTGGCCTGATCGGTGAAGGGAACGCGTACGCAATATCTGTCGATGGGAATGTCACCATACGACAACCGTCGTCGGCCGTCCCACGAACAGCAGGGGTGTGTCGGCAGGTCGACTTCGCTTTCCGACTAGCGCGCCGGCTGACTCTGCGCCTTCGGGCCTAGCCATCTTCGCGGTGGACAGCGAAATCTTGTTCACGTTAACCCGGAAGTCGGGGGGCGACCGGGCTACCGCCGAGTGACTGGCCTGAGGAGGGGGTAAACCTTGGACAGTACCGATCCTGACCGCATCGTTCGACTGGCCGTGGCAGAGGTGCTGGCCCGGGTGGCGGACGAGGACAGCTTGGGGCTGGGCGAGGGCGACGCGTTGGAACGGCTCGGGGCCGGCCTGCGCGAGGTGCTGCGGCGCGCACTCGACGACCGGGTGCCGCTGACCACACCGGACTTCGTCGACCAGTGCCGTGACCTTGGCCTGAACCGGGAAGCGTTCGACCTGCTGGGGCACTACCTGATGACCGCGCTGCTGACCCACCACGTCGGGCCGGACGCTCTGATCCGGGTGGGCGTGCTCCTCGGCACCGTCGGGCGCTACCTGCCCGGGGCCCGTCCGGTCCCGCATCGCAACGGACGCCCCGTGCCGCAGCGACGCGACGTGCGCGCCGACAACAGTGTCGTCGGCCGATACCGCCGAGCGAAGCTGCCCGAGCACCTTCCCAACGCGCCGAGCTGGACCTGCACCGGATGCGGAGGTGAGTGGCCCTGCGCCACCAAGCAGAGTCAACTGCTCGCCGAGTACGGTGGCGCGCGCGCCGCTCTCGCGGTCTATCTCGGCTCCTGCCTCGTCGTCGCCGCCCAGGACCTGCCCACGCTGCCGCTGACCCGGGTCCGGAACCGATTCCTGGGTTGGCTGCCCCGCGCCCGGATCTGACCAGGCCGTCGGGCGTCCCAGCCGGAGGCCGGTCAGCCGCCGGGATTGGCACTAGGCAAAAAGGTCATCGATGCGATGGAATGTGCACCACGCGTCGCGCCCTGGGAGGACACCCATGACGTCTGCTCCGTCGTCCGTCGGCACCCGCGCACGAGTCGCCAGCATCCTGGTCGGCATGCTGGTGGCGGCGCTGCCCGCAGCCCCGGTGGCCGCGTCTCCCGGGACCGGGTCCCCGGCGGCCCAGGCCGGGTCGGCGACCCGCCACCACCCCGTTCCGCCGCACGTCGTGGGTGACCAGACGGTCCCGGCCTACTCCTACGCCGACGCGATCCGGGAGAGCGTCTGGGTCCAGACCCGCGCCGACAGCGACGGTGACGGCGTCCGAGACCGGGTGGCCGTGGACCTCGTCCGGCCCCGCGAGGCCGCCGCCGCAGGGGTCCGTGTGCCGGTCATCATGGACGCGTCGCCCTACTACCTCTGCTGTGGCCGGGGCAACGAGAGCGAACTCAAGACGTACGACGCGAACGGCGTGATCGCCAAGGCACCGCTCTTCTACGACAACTACTTCGTCCCGCGCGGATACGCCTTCGCCGCCGTGGACCTCGCGGGCACCGCCCGCTCGACCGGCTGCGAGGACGTCGGCGGCCCGGCCGAGGTGGACAGCGCCACGGCGGTGATCGACTGGCTCAACGGGCGGGCTCGCGCCTACACCGCCGACGGCCGGCCGGTGAGCGCTGCCTGGAGCACCGGACAGGTCGGCATGATCGGCAAGTCGTGGGATGGCTCGGTCGCCAACGGGGTCGCCGCCACCGGGGTGCCGGGGCTGGCCACGATCGTGCCGATCTCGGCGATCTCCAGCTGGTACGACTACATGCGTTACCAAGGTGTTCTTCGTTCCACCGACTATCCCGGCTACCTGCACTCGTACGTCAATGGTCGCGACGACGAAGCCTGCGCGGACGTGCTGGCCCGGCTCCGCGCGGACAGCGGCGAGGAGACCGGCGACTACAACAGGTTCTGGGCACAGCGTGACTACCGGCCCTCGGCCGACCGGGTCCGGGCCAGCGTGTTCGTGGCGCACGGCCTCAACGACCTGAACGTCACGACCAACCAGTTCGCCGACTGGTGGCAGGAGTTGGCCGACGAGGGCGTGCCCCGCAAGCTCTGGCTCTACCAGGCCGGCCACGAGGACCCGTTCGACGTTCGGCGAGCCGAGTGGGTGGCCGCCCTGCACCGCTGGTTCGACTACTGGTTGCAGGGTCTGCGCAACGGGGTGATGGACGAGCCGCGGGTCGACCTGGAGACCGCTCCGGGTACCTGGACGACACAGCGGGACTGGCCGGCCCCCGGCACCCGGGACGTCCGGATCGCACTCGGCGACGGTGACGGCCTGACCGGCACCCTCGGCGGTCGCGGCGCGCGGCCGGGCCAGGAGCGGGCGTACGTCGACGAGTTACTGACCGAGGCCGAGCTGGTCGCCGAGCCGAGCACGGCGACCGCCGGCCGGCTGGTCTTCCTCTCCGGCACGCTGACCACCGCGCTGCGGATATCCGGCAGCCCGTCGGTACGGCTGCGGATCCGGGTGGATCGGCCGACCACCGAGCTGACCGCCCGGCTGGTCGACTACGGCACCGCCGAGCGACTCCAGTACGGCACCTCGGAAGGGGTGCGGACGTTGGACACCGAATCCTGTTGGGGAGCCTCCACGGACGCCGACGATGCTTGCTACCGGGACACCGAGGAGATCACCGACGGCACCGACCACGCGGTGCTGACCCGAGGTTGGCTCGACGCCGCACACCACCGCTCGCTGCGCCTGCGCACCCCGCTGCTGCCGGATCGGTGGTACACCGTGACCGTGCCGCTGAACGCCTACGACGCGGTGCTGCCCGCCGGGCACGTACTCGGTCTGGTGCTCGGTCAGAGCGACCCGGAGTTCACCGAGACCGACGACCGGGACGCCACCGTCCGGGTCGACCTGGGCCGCAGCGAGCTGATCCTGCCGATCGCCGGCCGAGCCGGCCTGCCCGCGGTCGACGCCGCACCACCGGTGCGGACCGCGCCGGCCGATCCGTCGGCCGCCCGGACGGCCCGTGACACCCGGCCGGTGCCCTGACCCGGCCCGGTCAAGGCTGGTCCCGATTGGACACTCCGCGCGTTCGAGGGGTCACCCACTGCTGCCCCGACCTGCGCTCCGCGCAGGTCGGGGCAGGGTGTTCATCGGGCGCACTCGCCGCGTACGACGGGTGTTCACCGTCCTCTCCGAGGCTCCTTGATCGAAAGAGCATTCGCTTGATCGAGGAGAGGCTCTCACGTGAGAGACATGCAACCCGAAGAGACCGAGCGCGCGCAGCTGTCGCGGCGCAAGCTGGTCAAGTACGCGGGCGTCGGCGCGACGCTGGCCGCGGCCAGCCCGCTGGTCGGTGCCAGTGCGGCGTGGGCCGACGAGGACCGTCGGCCGGGTGACGACACGAGCGACCGGGGCAGCTCCAAGAACCGCGTGTGGCGCGCTGGTGACCACCACGTCCACTCCGAGTACAGCGGTGAGTTCGACACCACGAAGTCCCCGATCGTCTTCCACAAGGGCGCGGACGCGGTCTACCCGATCGTCACCAACGCCATCATGGCGAAGAACTTCGGCCTGACCTGGGCGATGTGCACCGACCACGGTGGACCGACCCACTCGAAGGTGAACATCGAGCAGGCCTACCCCGATCTGCTGCGGTCGCGCAAGCTGGTCCCCGAGGTGCTGCAGTTCTGGGGCATGGAGTTCGACGCGCCGTCGCTGGACCACCACACCCTGATGATTCCGCGTCACGACGACGAGGCGAAGCAGCTCTTCGAGCTGGAGAGCCGGTTCGCCAAGTACGACGCGTTCCCCACCGACCCGGCCCGGGACACCGAGGCCAAGATGGTGGAGTTCCTCAAGGTCGCCCGTGGCATGCCGCACAAGCCGCTGGTGATTGCCCACCACGCGTCGCGCTCGGCGCCCGGCCTCGGCGTCTACGGCCAGGACACTCCGCGCGAGTTCCGTAACGGCAACAATGCGGCGCCGGACGTCTACATCGGCTTCGAGGGCGCCCCGGGCCACCAGGCCGGCCCACTCAACGGTGGCGCGCGGGGTGGTTACAACAACCACCCCACCTACGGCGGGTTCGACCAGATGACCGCCCGGGTCGGCGGGTTGTGGGATTCGCTGCTCGGCGAGGGCCGTCGCTGGTGGATCACGGCGACCTCGGACTCGCACGTGCACTGGACCCGCGGTGGCTCCGACTTCTGGCCGGGCGAGTACAGCAAGACGTACGTGCACGCCCGCCAGGACTACGGCGACATCATGGACGGACTGCGCAACGGTCGGATCTTCGTCACCACCGGTGACCTGATCCGCAACCTCGACGTCACCGCCAAGTCCCAGGGCAAGACCGCCGCTGTGGGCGAGACCGTCACGGTCAGCCGGCGCAGCCGTACCGATGTCGAGATCGAGATCAAGTTCCGGCCGCTGGGCGGCGTGAACGGCAACGGCGACCGGCCCGAGGTCCGCCGGGTCGACCTGATCGTCGGCCAGATCACCGGCCCGAGCGCCAACCTGGACGCCGACACCAACCCCACCACCAAGGTGGTGGCCCGGTTCGGCCCGCGTGACTGGCGTCGGCAGGGCGAGGACTACGTCATCCGGCACACCCTGCGCAACGTCGAGGCCGACACCTACGCGCGGGTGCGGGGCACCAGCACCGACGAGGCCGAGCCGCTCGCCGACGGGCTGGAGAGCCCGTGGGACGACCTGTGGTTCTACTCGAACCCGGTGTTCGTGCACGTGCGCTGACCCACCGCGACAGCGGACAGCGGGTCCGTCCGGCATCACCCGACGTGCGGCGTCGGGTGGAGCCGGGCGGACCCGCGTCGCGTTTCTCCCCTGGTTGCGGCCGTCCCCCGGGTCAGTCGGTGCTGCTGCGGCGGCCTCGGGGAGTGGCGGTGCGCCCGCCACGGACGGCTGCCGCGCCGGCCCGGCCGGTCGCGGGTGCCGTCGCCGGCTTGACCTGCGCCACCACCGCACAGAGGTCACGCAGCGGGTCGGTCGCCTGGGCCGAGCAGGCGACCCGCTGGAGCAGTGCCCGCAGCGTCGCCGACTCGGTTGGCACGAGCGCCCCCAACAGGTGTGCCTCGACCTGCCGCAGCGCCAGGCGGCGTTGCTCCCAGGCGGCGCGGCCGACGTCGGTGACGTCGACCAGCCGGTTGCGCCGATCGGCCGGGTCCGCCCGGCGGGCGACGAACCCGGGTCGCTCCAGGTCGTCGATCAGGTACGTGAGGACGGTGCGATCGATGCCGAGCTCCTCGGCGATCGCACCCTGGTTTCGGGCTGGCCCGTTGATCGCCACGGTGAGCACCTGGTAGCCGCGTGGGCCACCGGGGAAGTCGGTGAGCGCGTGCTCGGCCGCCCGGACGTAGCCACGGAAGACGATCCCGAGCATCCAGCCCAGGTCGTCGTCGAGCGGATCGGGCCGGTCCGGCCGTTGGGTGGCGTCCGTCATCCCCCGACAATAGCGCAGTGGCGCAGACCTTGTTGGCAGAAGATGTTCTGTGTGGCATAAGGTTTAGGCCATGACGCATCGCCCGAGGCGTCGCGTGAAACGGGAGGCTCGCACATGAGCGACTACGGCCATGACCTGCTCTTCGGATCCTTCGTCACCCCCAGCGCCGGCGATCCGGGCCGCACGGTCGGCGTCGCCGTCCTCGCCGAGCAGGTCGGGCTGGACCTGGTCACCTTCCAGGACCACCCGTACCAGCCGGCGTTCCTCGACACCTGGACACTGCTGAGCTTCGTCGCGGCCCGGACCAGCCGCGTGCACGTGGCGGCGAACGTGACGAACCTGCCCCTGCGCCCACCGGCGGTGCTCGCCCGCAGCGTGGCCAGCCTGGACCTGCTCAGCGGCGGCCGGGTCAGCCTCGGCCTCGGCGCGGGAGCGTTCTGGGAGGCCATCGAGGCGATGGGTGGCCGACGGCTGACCCCCGGGCAGGGCGTACGGGCGCTGGAGGAGGCGATCGAGGTCATCCGTCAGCTCTGGGACGCCGAGGCGCGCGGCGGAGTGCGTGTCGACGGCGAGTTCTACCGGGTGCGGGGTGCCAAGCGAGGGCCGGCTCCGGCACACGCGGTGCCGATCTGGCTGGGCGCGTACAAGCCTCGGATGCTCCAGCTCACCGGCCGTCGGGCCGATGGCTGGCTGCCCTCGCTGAGCTACCTCCAGCCCGGTGACCTGGCCAAGGGCAACGCGATCATCGACGACGCCGCGCAGCAGGCCGGCCGAGCCCCGCAGGACGTGCGTCGGCTCCTCAACATCGCCGGCACGTTCTCGGCCAGCGGGCGGGGCGAGCTCAACGGGCCGGCCGAGCAGTGGGTGCAGGAGCTGGCCGAACTGGCGCTGGGCGAGGGCGTCAGCACCTTCATCATCGCCAGCGACGACCCCGACGACCTGCGCCGGTTCGCCGGCGAGGTGGCCCCCGCGGTGCGCGAACTGGTCACGGCCGAGCGCGACCGCGGCACGGAGCCGGAGCGTACGCCGGAACCGGAGCTGGCACCGGAGCCGATGGCCGCGCCCCCGGTGCGGCCGAGCCGCGCGACCGTGACCGGCGGCGCCTTCGCTGTGGTGCCCACCCCGGACGATGGCGTGCGGCGCAGCGACCAGCAGGTCTGGGACGAGTCGACCCGACCCACCGGTCCCGCGCCCGATCCGAACCGCACCTACACCCCGCACGAGCAGGCCACCGGTGCGCACCTGGTGCAGATTCACGACGGCCTGCGCGGCGAGCTGGCCCAGATTCACGACCTGATCGAGCAGGTGGCGGCCGGCGAGATCGACGCGGGTGCGGCCCGGTCCCACATCAACACGATGACGATGCGGCAGAACCGGTGGACGCTCGGCGTCTACTGCGAGTCGTACTGCCGCATCGTCACCACCCACCACACGATCGAGGACCAGTCGTTCTTTCCCCGGCTGCGCGCGCGTGACCCCCGGCTCGGTCCGGTCGTCGACCGGCTCGAGCAGGAACACCACGTCATCCACGACGTACTGGAGGGTGTCGACCGTGCCCTGGTCGCCTACGTCGGATCCCCGGACGGCCTCGCCGAGCTGCGGGCCGCGGTGGACCTGCTGACCGACGCCCTGCTGTCGCACCTCAGCTATGAGGAGCGTGAGCTGGTCGAACCGCTGGCCCGGCTGGGCATCGCCTGATCGTCGCGGTGCCCGCCGCGGTCGGGGGTTGCCGACACTCAACGTGAGAGACTACTTTCGAAACATGTCTCTCAAGAATCCGTACGGGGATTTCGAGATCACCGAGCCGCAGGCGCTGCGGGCCCTCGCCCACCCGGTCCGGCTGGCCATCCTCGACCGCCTCCAGCGGCACGGCCCGGCCACCGCCACCGGGCTCTCGCCGCACGTCGGCGCCACGCCCTCGGTGGTCAGCTGGCACCTGCGGCACCTCGCGACGTTCGGCCTGGTCGCCGACGCGGAGGGCACCACCAGCAAGCGCGAACGCTGGTGGCAGGCCTCCGCCCGGGGGTTCCGCTTCACGCTGCCCGACGATGCCGAGGGGCAGGCCGCAGGCCGCCAGCTACGCGGCGAGATGTTCGCCCGGACCGCCGAGGCGCCACAACAGTGGCTCTTGCACGACGAGCCGCGGCTGGACGACGAGTGGCGCGGGCTGGCCGGGGTGGCCGACACCCGGTTCGTGGCCACCCCCGAAGAACTGCGTCAGCTGGAGACCGCGATCGAGGAGTTGCTCGCCCCCTACGTGCGACGAAAGGAGGACGACGCCTCGCCGGCCGGCGCCCAACTCGTCCGGATGCTGCGCTACCTCCTGCCCGAGCCCGGCGACGACCCGGCCGCGTCGTGACCGCCACCGGCACCGGGACCGCCACCGGCACCGCGCCCCGGCTGGCTCTGCACCGCGACCGGCGGTTCCGCACCTTCTGGCTCAGCGAGACGATCTCCCAGTTCGGTGATCGGATCAGCGAACTGGCCCTGCCGCTGATCGCCGTCACCTTGCTCGCCGCGACACCCGTGCAGGTCAGCGTCCTCACCGCGTTGATCTGGCTGCCCAACCTGCTGGGCCTGTTCCTGGGTGCCTGGGTGGACCAGCGCACCCACAAGCGACGACTCCTGATCATCGCGGACCTGGTCCGCGCCGCGGTGCTGCTCAGCGTGCCGGTGGCCTACCTGTTCGGCGCGATCACCCTCACCCAGCTCTACCTGGTGGCACTGCTCACCGGCGTTGGGGCGGTGCTGTTCGCCATGGCGCGTCAGGCGTTCTTCGTCGCCCTGGTGCCCCGCTCGGCGTACGTGGACGCGACCAGCAAGCTGAGCATGAGCCGGTCGCTGTCCTTCATCGCCGGCCCGGCCGTCGGCGGTGGGTTGATCCAGGCGCTCAGCGCGCCGGTCGCGATCGTCGTCGACGCGGTGTCCTTCCTCGGCTCCGCGCTGCTGCTCAGCCGCATTTCGGTGACCGAGCCGCCACCGCCGCCGCGTCGGACGTCCACCCTCGGCCTCGTCCGCGAAGGGCTGGCGCTGGTGCTGCGGCAGCCGGTGCTGCGGGCCGCCCTCGGCTGCACCAGCACCGTCAACTTCTTCACCTTCATCATCAGCGCGCTGCTGGTGCTCTACGCCAGCCGCGAACTGGACCTGTCGGCCGGCGCGATCGGCGTCGCCTTCGGATTCGGCGCACTCGGCGGGCTCGCGGGCGCGGCGCTCGCCCCACGGATCTCGCGCGCCATCGGGCTGGGCCGTACCGCCATGATCGGCGTGGTGCTCTTTCCCGCGCCGTTGGCGCTGACGGCGCTGGTGTCTGGACCCACGTGGACGAAGGTGGCCATGCTGGCGGCCATCGAGCTGGTCTCGAGCGTCGGGGTGATGCTGATGGACGTGAACCTGAACGCCCTCCTCACCGCCGTGACACCCGACGACGCGCGAGGACGTCGGGCAGGTGCCTACAGCGCCGTCAACTACGGGATCCGACCGCTCGGCGCGCTGGTCGGTGGTGTGTTGGGCACCAGCATCGGGCTGCGGCCCACCCTGGTCGTCGCCGGCCTGGGCGGCGTGCTCGCCGTACTCTGGTTGCTCATGTCGCCGGTGCGCCACATCAGGACCCTCGACGACCCGGTTGCCTGATCCGCGCGGGCGCTCACCTGAACGAGCGATATACCTCAGAGTCATGAATATGCCACTGAGGTATATCGCGCTCAGGGGACAGGCGAGCGGAGCAGCCAGTCACCGAGGCGGACGACCGCAGGTCAGGCGGCTTCGGCCGACAGCACCCGGGCCAACTCGGTGGGCTGGGAGAACATCGGCCAGTGGCCGGTCGCCATCGTGACCAGTCGCCAGCGGTCGCTGGTCAGCAGCTTGGCCACGGCGTCATTGGGCTCAGGCCCGTCGAGCAGGCATTTGATGTACGTCGCCGGGAGATCACCCAGTGCGCCGGTCAACACGGCCGGCTCGGTCAGCGTGGCACCCGGATGCGCAGTAGCGCCCTCGACGAGCCGTGTCACCTGTTCGTCGGTGAGCCCCTGACCGTCGAACTCGGCCGCACCGGGCTGCGGCCAGAAACCGTCGTCGGCAAGCATCGCCTCGAACGCCGCCCGGCCCTGCCAGAAGCCGGACGCGAACGACTCGCCGTCGACCGGCACCTCCGAGTCGACGAAGACCACCCTGGTCAATCGGTCGCCGATCCGCTCGGCGGCCTGACCCACCGGAATGCCCGCGTAGCTGTGCCCCACCAGCACCACGTCGCGCAGGTCGCGGCCCTCGACCTCGTCCACAATGTCCTGCACGTGGGTTTGCTGCCCAGCGGGCACGCCCCGCTTCTCGGCGAGCCCGGAGAGCGTCAGTGGGTGGGCGCCGTGGCCGGCCGCCCGAAGTGACGGCACCACCTCGGCCCATGCCCACGACCCCAGCCACGCCCCCGCCACCAGCACGAAATCAGCCATGACGAGGACCCTAGCGCCGCCCTGCGACAGATCGGCGGGTCACGACCAGGTGCGGGCCCCGGCGGCGAACACCTCCGGCGGACTCTCCACCGGAAGCACGCAGAGCAGGTGACCACCGGGTGCCCGCAGGATCCGGCATTCGAGCCACTGCGACACCTCGGTGGCGCCCAGGGCCAGCAGACGCGCGGTCTCGGCTGGCACATCGTCGGTCTCGATGTCCAGGTGGTAGCGCGGTGCGTCGTCGACCGCCTGAACCGCGGTGACCAGCCCCGGCAGCGCCTCATGCAGGCCGATGAACTGCGGCTCCGCCGGAACGGGCCGGGTGCTGACGCCGAGCGCCGCCGACCAGAACTCCGCCGCCCGGGCGGCTTCCGCCTCGGGAGTGTCGATCAGCAACGCGTACACGCGGCTTCGGTGCATGCACGGCACGATATCGAGGATGCGGGGCCAGCGCTCAACCGATCAGCGGGGGCGGAGGGCCGACCAGGGCGGCGAGCCGCTTCGGGGCAAGCACGCAGTAGCTCTCGGTGAGGAGTTCGCCGACCTCCTCCCAGTCGGTGTCCGTGTTCAGGACCATGCCCATCACGTTCGGGCCCCAATCCGGTTTGTAGAAGGGGTGCCCGCCGGCGAGGAGCCCGGCGATCTCGTCGAGTGGCGACCGGAAGGTCAGCAGGCAGGCGGGCTGGTCGAGTGCGGCGGCCCGCGCGAGGACCGCCTGGCGGTCGGGGTCGACGGTGTAGACGTGGGCGATGGTCCGCTTGCGGATCCGCCAGCGGGTGCCCACCCAGGCGGGCTCCTCGTAGGTCTCCGGCAGCCCGAGGCAGATCGGCCGCAGCCGGTCGAGGATCTCGGGTGCAACGTCTCCGGGTGCGCTCACGGGCAGCGACGCTAGCCGGCCGGTGTGACAAGTTCCGCTCGTCGAAGGCGGCCCGGGCCGGTGGTGCCCGCCGTGTCGATCCGCCAGGATGGGCCGAGGCGACCCCGGGCCGTCGTCCTGGCCCGACCCACCCCCGTGCCCGTTGAGGAGTGCCGTGCCGTCCACCCTGCTCTCCCGCCGCGACCTCGACTTCCTGCTGCACGACTGGCTGCGGGTGTGCCAACTCGTCGAGCGTCCCCGCTACGCCGAGCACTCCCGGGAGACCTTCGACGACGCCCTGGACCTCGCCGAACGGGTGGCCACCGAGCAGTTCGCCCCGCACAACCGCGCCGCCGACCTCGCCGAGCCCACCTTCGACGGGCAGCGGGTGCGACTCATCCCGCAGGTCCGCGCGGCGCTGGACAGCTTCGCCGAGACGGGCCTGCTCACCGCCGGGCTGGACGCCTCGGTCGGTGGTCTGCAACTGCCCCACGCCGTCGCGGCGGCGTGCTTCACCTGGTTCCAGGCCGCCAACGTGGCCACCTCGGCGTACCCGTTCCTCACCCTGGGCAACGCCAACCTGCTGCTGGCGCACGGCAGCGCCGAACAGGTCGACACGTACGTCCGGCCCATGCTGGAGGGGCGGTTCTTCGGCACCATGTGCCTGTCCGAGCCGCACGCCGGCAGTTCACTGGCCGACATCACCACCCGCGCCGAGCCTCAGGCGGACGGCACGTACCGCCTCTTCGGTACCAAGATGTGGATCTCCGGCGGTGACCACGAGTTGGCCGAGAACATCGTCCACCTCGTACTGGCCCGGATTCCCGGAGCGCCGCTCGGGGTGAAGGGCATCTCGTTGTTCATCGTGCCCAAGGTGCTGGTCGGCGCGGACGGGTCGCTCGGCGACCGCAACGACGTGGTGTTGGCCGGGCTCAACCACAAGATGGGTTTCCGGGGCACCACCAACACGTTGCTCAGCTTCGGCGACGGCGGGCACACCCCGGGCGGCCGTCCCGGTGCGGTCGGCCACCTCGTCGGCGCACCGCATCAGGGGCTGGCGCAGATGTTCCACATGATGAACGAGGCCCGGATCGGGGTCGGTGCCGGCGCCACCGCGCTGGGTTACACCGGTTACCTCAAGAGCCTGGCCTACGCCAGGCAGCGGCCGCAGGGCCGCCCGGTCGGTGCGAAGGACCCGGCGGCGGCGCAGGTGCCGATCATCGACCACCCCGACGTACGACGGATGCTGCTGGCACAGAAGAGCTACGTGGAGGGGGCGCTGGCGCTGGTGCTCTACTGTGCGCGGCTGCTCGACGAGCAGAAGACCGCCCCCGACGACGCGGACCGCGCGCGGGCGCATCTGCTGCTGGACGTGCTCACCCCGATCACGAAGAGTTGGCCGTCGCAGTGGTGCCTCGCCGCGAACGACCTGGCGATCCAGGTGCTGGGAGGTGCCGGCTACACGCGTGATCACGACGTGGAGCAGCACTACCGGGACAACCGGCTCAACCCGATCCACGAGGGCACCCACGGCATCCAGGCGCTGGATCTGCTGGGGCGCAAGATGACCATGCAGGGCGGTGCGGGCCTTGCCCTGCTGACCCGAACGATCGGGGACACGATCGAGCGGGCTCGGCGGGCCGGGGGAGAGGCGGCTGGTCTGGCGGACCGGCTGGCCGGTGCTGTGGACCGCGTCACCGCGGTCACCGGTCGACTCTGGGCCGACGGTGACCCGGTGCTCGCCTTGGCCAACGCCAGCGCCTACCTGGAAGCGGTCGGGCACGTGGTGATCGCGTGGATGTGGTTGGAGCAGGTGCTGGCGCTGCCCCCGGAGGGCGCCGGCGACGCGTTCCACGCCGGCAAGCGCCAGGCCGCCCGTTACTTCTTCACTGTCGAGTTGCCCCGGACCGGCCCGCAGTTCGACCTGCTGGCCAGCCGGGACCGGACCACCCTCGACATGCGGACGGACTGGTTCTGAGCGGGGCTGGTCTCACCGTCGGCGGGCCTGGTGGCTCATGGCCTGCCGTCCCTTGATCACGCCCAGGATGATCACGATCACCAGCGCGATCAGACCGATGATGATCAGCCAGCGGACCGCCTCGAGGATCAGCCCCAGCAGAATCAGCACGCCAGCGACCACGCCGACGACCCAGAGCATGGCACGCATCTCGACCTCCCGTAACTGGCCGCGCCTGGTGCGGCCGGCCCGGCTTCTCCTTCCCCGTCCGGGCGACACCATGCGCGAGGGGCATACCGGAGTCGGTCAGGCGCCGGCACGCGCCACGTAGACGGTGTTGGCGGACTCACCGCCGGTCAGCGGGTTGGCGAACGGCACGACGTGCGCCCGTACGCTCGCGAACACCTCGGAGAGGGCCGTGGTGAACTCGGTGTCCGGCGGGTCGTCGGACCAGAGCGCGAAGACCCCCTCCGGGCGTAGCAGGGCGGCCAGCCGGCGCAGCCCGGCCGGCGGGTAGAACGCCGCGTGGCTGGGGTGCAGGACGTTGCGTGGTGAATGGTCGACGTCGAGCAGTACGGCGTCGAACCGCCGCCCGGGCACCTCGACGTCGAAGCCGATGTCACCGGCCACCGCCGCGAAGAAGTCGGCCTGCACGAACCGGGTCCGCGGGTCCTCGGCGAGCCCCGCCGCGAACGGCAGCAGCCCCTGCCGGTGCCAGTCGATCACGTCTTCGATCGCCTCCACCACCAGCAGCGAACGCACCCGGGGGTCGCCCAGTGCCGCGCAGGCCGTGTAACCCAACCCGAGGCCACCGACGACCACGTCGAGCGAGTCACCGGCAACCTCGGCGAGACCGAGCCGGGCCAGCTCGATCTCCGCGACCGGGAACAGGCTGGACATCAGGAACTCGTCGTCGAGCTTGACCTCGTACACCTCGACCTGGAGTGCCGGGTCCCGGCGTCGGCGCAGGCTGATCGCGCCGATCGGGGTTTCCCGCCAGGCCAGCTCTTCGAAACGCGCGCCCACGGGTGCCCTCTCGCCGTCGGATTCGTCCCCGGATGCTACCGCTTGCCCCGTGCCGGCCACGCAGGGTCCACGGGACATCGACGCAACGCATATCCTGTGCCCGGCCGATCCACCGGAGGGGACCTCATGCCGTCGCGGCAGGACCAGCTGCACTCCTACCAGTTCAGCGTTCAGCGGGCGGTCGCCGCCCTGGTCATGCGGGAGACCGACCCCGCACAGTCGCCGTTTCGGCGGCTGGCCGGCGCCGGTCTGGCCAGCGTCCTGGTCGCCGCGATCGGGCTCGGTGGGTCGGCGCTCTACGGCCTGTTCGCCGGTGGCGGCAAAGGGTGGCGCGACCAGGGCGCGGTGATCGTGGAGAAGGAGTCCGGCGCCCGGTTCGTCTATCGCGAGCAGAAGCTGCACCCGGTGCTCAACTACGCCTCGGCGCTGCTCATCGTCGGCGCGGACACGTCGAAGACCGTGCTGGTGTCCCGACGCACGATCGCCGGTGTGCCGCGTGGCCTGCCGCTCGGCATCGCCGACGCGCCTGATTCGCTGCCCGCCGCCGGCCGGCTGGCCACCGCGGCCTGGACCGTCTGCTCGACGACCCCCGCGGGCGAGGCGCCCCGCTCCGCGCTACTGATCGGCACCGAGCCCGATGGTGGCCGGCTGCTGGGCGACGAGGCGTTGCTGCTGCGTCACCCCGACGGCGGGCTGCACCTGGTCTGGCACCAACGGCGCTACCTCGTCCGCGATGCCAGCAGGGTGTTGGCGGCGCTCGCCACCACCCGCGCGCAGGCGGTGCCGGTGGCGCCCGCCCTGCTCAACTCGCTGCCCACCGGCGCCGACCTCGCCCCGCTCGACCTACCCCAACTGGGCCAGCCCGCCACCCAGGTGCCGGGCACCACGATCGGCACGGTCTACCTGGTGAGCAACTCCGGTGGCGGCCGGCAGTACGCGGTGGCCCTCGACGCCGGGTTGGCCGGCATCACCGAACTGCAGGCGGGGTTGTTGCTGGCCCGCACCGGGCAGGGTGAGCCGGTGCCGATGACCCTGGGCCAGTTCGCCGCGCTGCCCACGGTGCCCGACCTCGCTCCGACCGGCCCGAACGCTCCGCCGCCGACCCCGCCCCGGCTCGCGGCCGGCGGCGAGGGCGCGCTCTGCACTCGGGTCGCCGACGACGGTGGGGTCGGGGAGGTGCGCTGGGGCGTACCGCTGCGGGACCTGGCGGCCGCGCCACGGACCGCGCCGACCGGCGGTGCGGTGCTGGCCGACCATGTCGTGGTGGAGCCGGGTCGCGGCGCGGTGGTCGAGGCCGCCGCGGCGCCCGGCGCGACCGGCGGCGCGGTCTCCGTGGTCACCGACCTGGGCCGACGGTACGTGCTGGCCGACCGGGAGGTCCTCGCGATGCTCGGCTACCGCGACGTGCGCCCGTTGCGACTGCCGGCCGGCCTGGTCAGCCTCGTGCCCGCCGGCGCCACCCTGGACCCGGCCGCCGCCCGGGCCGTCGCCGCCCCAGACTGATCACCCAAACCCCGCCCGCCCGCCCGCCCGCCGGCCGGCCTGCCTGCCGGCGGTGATCAAGAGGTTTGCGTCAGAAATTGGCGCGAGTCTGACGCAAACCTCTTGATCACCGGAAGGCAACGCGGGCGGAGGGGTGTCAGTCGGCCGGGCGGCGCAGGATGGTGACCGCGAACGGCGCGTCGTCGCGCCACGGGCGCAGGTCCCAGGTGGCGAAGCGCTGCTCCACGCGCAGCCCGGCGGCCACGGCGTCGGCGTCGAACGCGGTCAGGGGATAACCGCGTTCGGTGCCGAAGCCCACGGTCAGCACACCGTCGGGGCGTAGGTGCGCGGCGATTCGGCGCAGCACCTCCGGTTCGGTGCCGACGGCGACGAAGGCGAGGACGTTGCCGGCCAGCACCGCCGCGTCGAACAGCTCCGCCTCACCCAGCGCCGGTAGGTCCAACTCGGCGAGGTCGGCGACCAGCCACGTCGGGCCGGGATGGTCGGCGCGGGCGGCAGCCACCAGCGCGGGATCGGCGTCCACCCCGACCACGGTGTGCCCACGCTGGGCCAGCGCGGCACCAACGCGGCCGGTGCCGCTGCCGGCATCGAGAATCCGGGAGCCGGGCGCGACCAGAGCGTCCACCAGTCGGGCCTCGCCGGCCAGGTCCGCGCCCTCGGCCGCGAGCTTCCGAAACCGGTCGATATACCACTGCGAGTGCTCGGGACCGGTATCGGTCGCCCAGCGGGTCGGGTTGGCCATGTGGCCACCGTAACCGGGCCGCCGAGGGCGCGGCCGGAGACCCGGGGGAGACGCTCACCCCTTCTCCGCGCCGCTGGTCAGCCCCTCGGTGAGAAGCCGCTCGCTGGCGAAGAAGAGGATCACGATGGGCAGGGTGAGGACGACCGACCCGGCCATCAGCACCGTCTTGGGCACCTCCACCCCGTCGGCGAGCAGGGACAACCCCAACGACACCGTCCACCGGTCGGGTTTGTCGACGAGGAACAGCAGGGCGAAGAGGAACTCGTTCCAGGCGATCATGAAGTCGTAGAGCGCGACCGCCATGATCGACGGCATGGCGAGGGGCAGGCTGACCCGCCGGATGATGCCGAGCCGACCGGCGCCGTCGATGGCGGCGGACTCTTCCAGGCTGACCGGGATGGTCTCGAAGTAGTTCCGCAGCATGTAGACCGACACCGGCAGGGTCTGCGAGATGTAGACCAGCACCAGGCCGAACAACGACCCGCGCAGCTCGGCGAGGCTGAACACCACGAACAGCGGGATCGCGATGACGATCGACGGGAACAGGTAGACCGCCAGGAAGAGGAAGTCGACCTGCCGCCGTCCGAAGAACCGCAGGCGGGCCACCGCGTACGCGCCGGGGATCGCCACCACGAGGGTGAGCACGGTCGCCGCGACCGCGACCACCCCGCTGTTGCGGATGAAGGTGAGGAACCCCTGGCCACCGTCGTCGGTGGCCTTGAGGACCTCGGCGTACGTGGCCACGGTCAGCTCACCGAAGCCGACCACCAGCGAGCCGGGGTCGAGTAGCAGCCGCTCGATGGGGCGTACCGAGAGCACCAGCATGTAGTAGAAGGGGAAGACGGTGACCACCAGGAACGCGGCGATCACCAGGCGGCGCAGCCAACGCAGGCTCACCGTCTCGACGAGGTCCCGGTCCATCAGCCCACCCTCCGTCCGAAGAAGCGCAGGTAGATCAGCACGAACACGATGAGCACCACGGCCAGCACGACCGCCTGCGCGGAGGCGGCGCCGATGTCGGTACGGGCGGTGAGGAACTCGTACACCCGCACGCTCACCACCTCGGTGCCGGCCGCACCACCGGTGAGCAGGTAGACGTCGTCGAACTTGTTGAACGTCATGATGAAGCGCAGCACGCCCAGCAGCGCGATCACCGGCAGCAGTTGGGGCAGCAGGATGTGCCGGAAGCGTTGGGTGGGGGTGGCGCCGTCGACCCGGGCGGCCTCCTCCAACTCTCCGGGGACAGCCTGGAGCCGGGCCAGCAGAAACAGGAACGCGAACGGGAAGTACCGCCACGCCTCGAACACGATCACCGTGGTCAGTGCGGTCGACTCCTGGGAAAGGAACGGCACCGGGGCGTCCCAGCCGAGCAGCCGTTGACCCCACGCGTTGACGATGCCGAGCTGGGGGTCGAGCATCACCTGCCAGACGAAGGTCACCGCGACCACCGGCGCCACGTACGGCAGCAGCATGGACGCCCGGACCAGGGTGCGGCCCCGGAACGGCCGGCGCACCACCAGGGCGGCCACCAGACCGAGCAGGATCGACCCGACGGTGCCGCCGACGCTGTAGACGAGTGTGACCCACAGCGTGTCGGCGAAGCCGGGGGTGTGCAGCACCCGGTCGAAGTTGTCCATCGTGAAATCGCCGAACAGGCCGGTCTTTCGCAGGGTGGCGAGCCGGACCCGCTGGAAGGCCAGCACCACGGTCCACACGATCGGAATGCCGATGACGGCGATGGTGACGAGCAGGGTCGGTGCGACAAGCGCGAGCCCGGCGCGGGACTCACGGCGGCGCAGGGTCAGTGGTCGGCGTCGGCGGGCCCGTGCCGGCCGCTCCCCGGTGGGGGAGCGGCCGGTCTCGGGCGCGGTGGTGGTCAATTGACGCCCGCCTTGATGGCCTCGACGTCCTTCTTGGCCCGGCCGGCGGCGGCCGCGGCGTCGGACTTGCCGGAGTAGACGTCGTTCAACGCCTTGGGCACCGGTAGCTCACCGAGCATGGCGCCGACCAGCTTGCCCTGCCCCTGGGTGAGCCCCCAGCGCCCGAAGGTGTCGGGGCTGCGGCGCAGGTTGGCGAGCACCTCGTCGCCGTACACCTC
Organism: Micromonospora arborensis; assembly: GCF_003205615.1. Lineage (GTDB taxonomy): Bacteria > Actinomycetota > Actinomycetes > Mycobacteriales > Micromonosporaceae > Micromonospora > Micromonospora arborensis. The sequence goes on from NZ_PYBV01000005.1 coordinate 333,117, forward strand.
GGCCAGCGGCTTCTTCACGTCCACCCCGGCCTGGCTGGTGTTCCACGCGGTGAGGAACTTCTCCGGTTCGGCGACGGTGCCCTTGCGCACCGGGAAGCGGCCCTCCGGGGACATCCCGAACCAGCGGGGGTAGCCGTCGCCGAGCATGAACTCCACGAAGGACTTCGCGGGGTCGGCCGCCGCGCCGTCCAGTACGGCCCACGAGCTGATCTCGCCGTACTGCGCCGGTTCGGTGCCGTTCGGGCCCTTGATGGCGGTGACGAACCCGCTGTTCTTCGCCAGGAACGTCGGATCGGCCTGGCACTGCGGGCAGGTCGGCTTGGCGTCGTTACGCAGCCCGGCCAGCTCGTCGAGGATGAACGGCGACCAGATCACCATGGCCGCCTTGCCGGCGAAGTAGGTGGCCCGGGTGGTGTCCACGTCCTGTGCGCCCTTCACCGAGCTGGTGCGGATCAGGTCGCCGTAGAAGCGGAAGGCCTCGACGCACTGGGGCGAATCCAGTGTCACCTTTCCGGAATCGTCGGTGAGCTGGCAGCCGTTGGCCAGCGCCAGGTGCTCGAAGGTCTGCTGGGTGAACACGTCGCTGGGGGCGGTCGCCGCGGTGATCCCGGCGACGCCGCCGGTGTTCAGTCTCGCCGCGGCGGCGGTGATCCGCTCGTACGTGTCGGGGGCGGCCAGCCCGGCGGCGGCGAACAGGTCCTTGCGGTAGACCAGCAGCTGCCCCCACCCGTCGCTGGGCACGGAGAGCTGCTTGCCGTCGTCGGCGGTGAGCGCCAGTGCTCGGGGGGAGAACGTCTGCTTGCCCAGCTTGTCGACGACCTCCGCGTTCGCCGAGGCGTGCAGCAGCTCGTTGCCGGCGAGCGTACGGATGCCGGCCAGGGAGACCGACCCGACCACGTCGGGCAGGTCGCCGGCGGCGGCGTTGGCGGCGATCAGGGACGGGAACTGGTCCTCGTTGACGGTCACGAGGTCGACCTGGATCCCGGTCTGCGCGGTGAAGTCGGCGATGATCGCCTTGGTGGCGGTGACCCGGTCGGCGACGTCCTCCAGGCTCCAGACGGTGATCTTCTTGCTGTTGCTGTCCGGTTCGTCGTCTCCGCAGGCGAGCAGGGTGGACGCTGCTAGTGCCATGATCAGGGTGGTGGCGAGTATCCGCCTCGGAGGTGCTGACATCGGTGGCACTCCTCTCGAAGGGTACATGCCGGATTCAACACCTTCGATAGATCAATAACAAGACATATTGCGATTTTGTGTCTATCCTGGAGCCCAGTGCTACCGGGATGTGACACATGGGCAACTGGGTTGTCTCACTCGCCGGGCCTCGACGGATCAGCCTCGAGCCCTGCCCGCCGGATCCGCTCGGCCCCGGCCAGGTCCGGGTCCGCACCTGCTACTCGGGAATCTCCGCCGGCACCGAGCTGACTCTCTACCGGGGCAGCAATCCCCGGCTCAGCAAAGACTGGGACGACACCGCCCGGATGTTCGTCCCCCGGCAGACCCCGGTGCCCTACCCGCTGATCGGCTTCGGCTACGAGGAGGTCGGCGAGATCGTCGAGGTGGCGCCGGAGGTCACCGACCGACAGCCGGGGCAGCTCGTCTGGGGCATCTGGGGGCACCGGGCCGAGGCGGTGCTCGCCGCCGACGCGGTCCGTCCACTCCCCACCGGGTTGGACCCCCTCGCCGCGGTCTTCGCCCGACCCGGCGCCATCGCCCTGACCGCCGTGCTCGCCGGTGACCTGCACCTCGGCGACTGGGTCGGCGTCTTCGGGCAGGGCGTCATCGGGCTGCTCGCCACCCGACTCGCCGTGCTCTCCGGGGCCCGGGTGGTGGCCGTCGACCGGATGCCCGACCGGCTGGCGCACGCCGCCCGCTACGGCGCCCGCACCACCGTGGACGTCGCTGTCGAGTCCGCCGCCGCCGTGCTGCGCCGGGCCACCGGAGGCCGGGGCGCGGACGTCTGCCTGGAGCTGTCCGGTGCGTACCCGGCACTGCACGAGGCGATCCGATCCACCGCACACGCCGGCAGAGTCGTGGCCGCCGGCTTCTACCAGGGCCAGGCCGACGCGCTCGGCCTCGGCGAGGAGTTCCACCACAACCGCATCCAGTTGGTGGCCGCCCAGGTCTCCGGGCCCACCCCCGCGCCGAGCATGGCCGGCCGGTGGACCGGAGACCGGGTGGCACAGACCTTCATGGATCTGGTGGCTGAGCACAGCCTCGATCCGATGCCGCTGGTCAGCCACATCGTCGACGCCAGCGCGGTCGCCGACGCCCTCGCGCTGCTCGACCGCGGCGCCGGTGACGTCCTCCAAGTGGTGCTGAGGTTCTGATGACCACCATCGCGCTGGCCTGCCAGGAACAACTCCTGCCGGGCACCGACCTGATCCAGAAGTACGCCCTCGCGACCGCCCTCGGCTACCAGGGCATCGAACTGCGCGGCCGAGGCGACCTGGCGTTCGCCCGCCGCCTGCCCGAGCTGCGCCGGGCCCGCGCCGCCGGGGTGGTGATGCCCACCGTCTGCGTCGAGATGGACCACTTCATCGGCGACTTCGACCCCACCCGGTCCGCCGACGCCGTCCGCAACCTGCGCTCACAGCTCTCGGTGATCGCCGAGCTGGGCGGCGTCGGGGTGATGACTCCGGCAGCCTGGGGAATGTTCTCCCGGCGGCTACCGCCGTTCGAGCCACCGCGCCCGCCGGCCGGCGACCGGCAGGTCCTCCTCGACGCCCTCGGCGAACTGGCCCAGCACGCCAGGGCCGAGGGGGTCACCGTCTTCCTGGAACCCCTCAACCGGTACGAGGACCACATGGTCAACCGTCTCGACGAGGCGGTCGCGCTCTGCGCCGCGCTCGGGCTGCCCTCGGTCCGGGTGGTCGCCGACACCTTCCACATGAACATCGAGGAGGACGACATGCACCGCGCGCTGCGCGCCGCCGCGCCGTACCTCGGGCACGTGCAGGTCAGCGACTCCAACCGGTTCCAACCCGGCGCCGGGCACCTGGACTGGCCCGCGCTGGTGCGTACCCTGCTGGAACTGGACTACCAGGGCTGGCTGGCCCTGGAGTGCCGGCTGCGCGGCGACCCGGTGCGCGCGCTGCAGCAGGCCGCCACGGTGTTGCGACACGCGCTGCCCCGCAGGGCCGCCGCGTGACCGCCGGTGGGGTGACCGCCGACGCCGACCCGGCCCGCACGGGTGGGCCGGGCGACGTGGCCGGGCTGCGCCGACTCGCGGTCGACACGCTCGACGCCAACTGGGAGCACGACCACACCGTGCCGTCGCGCACGCTCTACCCGCACCAGTGGAGCTGGGACTCCGCGTTCATCGCGATCGGGCTGGCCCAGGTCCGCCCCGAACGAGCCTGGCGGGAGCTGGCGAGCCTCTTTCGGGCGCAGTGGGCCGACGGGCGGGTGCCGCACATCGTGTTCAACCCGGCGATGCGCGTCGGCGCGTACTTCCCGGGGCCGGAGATGTGGCGCTCGGCGGACGCCCAGGGTGCCCCGACGGTGGCCACCTCCGGGCTGGTGCAGCCGCCGGTGCACGCGCTCGCCGCGTGGCTGGCGTACCGGCGGGCACCCGGCCCGGCCGGCCTGGACGCCCTGCGCCGGCTCTATCCCGCCCTGGTCGCCCAGCAGCGCTACCTGGCCGACCGGCGGGACGTCGCCGGCGACGGCCTGGTCTGCATCGTGCACCCGTGGGAGTCCGGGTTGGACAACAGCCCCGCCTGGGACGAGCCGATGGGCGCGGTCGGAGCCGACGCGGCCGTCATGCGGGCGTACCGTCGGCATGACACCACACACGCCGATGCCGCGCACCGCCCCACGGACCTGGACTACGCGCGCTACCTGGCGATCGTCACCGCCTACCGCGACCACGGCTACTCCGACCGCGACCTCGCCGACGCCCACCCGTTCCTGGTGGAGTGCCCGCTGTTCAACGCGGCGTTCGGGGCCGCCGAACACGCCCTCGCCGAGATCGCCACGCTCGTCGACGCCGACCCCGGGCCGCACCGGGTCCGCGCGGCCCGGGTCACCGAGGCACTCCTACGACGGCTGTACGACCCGAGCACCGGCACGTTCCAGCCCCGTGACCTGCGCACCGACCGGCTGGTCGGCGCCCGTACCGTGCTGGGGTTGACGCCGCTGATCCTGCCCGACCTGCCGGCGCGGCACGCCGACGCGCTGGTCGTCGAGGCCCGGTCGGCCCGGTTTGGGGTGGACCGGCGGATGGACCAGCCGTTACCCACCTACGACCGCACCGCGCCCGACTTCGAGCCGCTGCGCTACTGGCGCGGGCCGAGCTGGCTGAACATCGGCTGGCTGATCCGGCGCGGGCTGCTCGCGCACGGGCACCCGGAGCTGGCCGCCGGACTGCGCCGCTCGATGATCGGCCTGGTCGTCGGTGCGGGCTGCCACGAGTACTTCCACCCGGACACCGGCGCGGGGCTGGGCTCACCGGCGTTCAGTTGGACCGCCGCGCTGCTGCTCGACCTGCTGGCGGAGTGAGTCTGCACTCCACCGACGTGGGGTGGTAGCGTGCCCGGTCCCGGCGGCCGGAAGGAGCATCGTGCTGGCGGCGGGCCGCTGCGCCGCTGCCGCAGTTTGTCGGCGTCGGTCTCGGGTAACCGCCCGGGCGTGACCGACAGCGCGGGCGGCGACGGGTTTCCGCACTTCATCGACGCGGTGTCCCGGCGGTCCGGCCTACCTACCGAGCAGGCCGCTGCCCTCGCCCGCGCCGTCCTGCAGACGATGGCCGAACGGGTGACCGGCGGCCCGCCAGACGCGCTGGCCGGGCACCTTCCGAACAACGTGGGCGGCTACCTGACCGGGCCGACCTCGGATCCGGCCGGGGCCGTTGGCCCGGACCTCGACGTGGGGCCGTATGTGAGCGGTGGGGGCGGGTTGAACACCGGCGTGGGTCTGGAGGTCGGCGGCGCTGCACCTGGGCCGCCGACGGATGCCGGTCCGGCGGAGTTCCTTCGTCGGGTGGGACAGCGCGCCGGGGTGGACCCGGCGACCGCCCGGGCCGGTACCGGCGCCGTCTTCGCCACCCTGCGGGAGGCGATGACCGTAGGGGAGTTCCGGGAGATGGTGGCGCGACTGCCGCGCGACGACGACGGCGGTGGGGCAGCGTTCTGACCCGGCGGCGAACCGCGGATCCGGTTCGCTGCGGCGTGATCCGGAGGCCGGACGGGCGGTGTGCGCTGGGCTGATCACCGCTCGGAAGCGTCGTCCTCCGGCACGTCCTCCGGCTCGGCGACCCAGGCGGAGAAGACCGGCACCCCGTGCCACGGGCCGGTGGCGCCGTCGGCGCGGGTGTCGGTGGCGACGGCCACCACGGCGTACGGGTGGCCGAAGCGCAGCTCGGCGGTACGGGCCACGCCCTCCGGCGGCAGGCTGACCAGTCCGAACATGCCGGTCACCGCCGCCGCCTCGAAGCCGTAGCGGCCGTAGCGGGCCATCGCCGCCTGTCGCGCCTCGAAGCCCAGCACCGGCTGGGACAGCGCCTTCGCCAGCGCCGCCGTGGCCGCCGGAAAGCCGAGCGCCGCAGCGGTCAGGTCGTGCTCGCTGCGGGCCGACCAGCAGGGGAGTGTCGCGGTGTGTCGCTCCTCGCGGCCGTCGCGGGCCCGGGTCCGGACCCGCTCCTCGCTCAGCGTCCACAGCGGGGTCTCGCCGAGCGGCAGGTCGAAGAGCGAGCGGCTGCCGGCCGGTTGCGCGCCGTCGGCCGCGCCGGCGCTGAGGTTGTACGCGACGGCCAGCACCTCGGCCGGCGGCACCTGCGGTGCGGCGGCCACCGAGAGGACCACCAGACCCGGGCCGTTGTCGGTCTGTGCCGGCGCGGCGTGCACGATCACGTCACCGGCCCGGGTGTCGGACACGATGGCGCACCGGTGGCCGTGGCTCGGGCTGCGCAGGGCCCGGCGTAGGCCGCGTGCCCAGGCGCTGCCGGCGCCGAGCGCGTGGGCGTCGGTGAGGTCGAACGGGGTCGCCCAGGAGATCTGGGTGGCGAGCGCGCTGGCCAGGGCGAAGACCACGTCCGAGCTGACCTTCAGGGGAAAGGTGTCGATCAGGCCGTGGGTGTGCTCGCGTGCCCAGGCGTCCAACCCGGCCTGATCGGGAAGTACGCCGACGTCGGTCGTCGTGGGCAGCGCGGCTCGCCACTCGGTCGACCCGCGGCTGCCCTGGCCCGGCCGGTGCCAGAGCGCGGTGGCGGACGCGACCAGCGGATGCGGCGCGTCCAGTAGCGTCCGGGCGGCCTCGGCCGCGCTGGCCAGGTCGGTGCCCAGAGCGTCAGCCAGGTCCTCGGCGGCCGGGTCGGAGTCGGCCGCGGTGGCGCAGACGGCGAGCAGCAGCCAGGCGCCGAGCGGGGAGGCGACGTGGTGCCGGTCGCCGATCGTGGCGTGCAGCCGCGCGGCGTACGCGGAGAGCGGCCCGTGCAGATCGGTCGTCATGCCCCCACTCTGCCCGCCGACCCGGCTCACGACCACAGCTCGAAGGGCTCGTCGATGTCCTCGCCGGCGAGGAACGGGGTGATCAGCCCGGGAAGCCGCCCCGGGTAGAACCGGTCCCGACTGGACACCACCTCGGGCAGCGGCCACCAGCGGAAGCCGAAGTAGTCCTCCCGTTCGTAGTCCAGCCGGTGCGCCTCGTCCACGTCCGGGCCGGGCCCCTCCAACCGTACGGTGACGACCACCTCGTCCTGAACGTGCCGCAACTGGCGGTGCGGGAAGCTCGCCCGCCGGCGCCAGGTCGGCGCCCCCACCTGGTCGGCGGCGACCACGATGCCGGTCTCCTCGCGTAGCTCCCGCACGGCCGTGTCGAGGTAGGTCTCCCCGGGGTCCATGCCACCGCCGGGCAACTCCCACCAGGTGCCCAGCCGAGGATGGTCGGGGTCGCGGGTGTGGAACAGCAACACGCGGTCGGTGCCGTCGGTGACCACCACCCGCACCGCGCGCCGTTCCACGATCGGCAGGTCGTTGGGTAGGTCAATCATGGGCTCAGTCTGCCGCAGCAGTGCCCACGCCGACGGCCGGCGCGGCGGCGGGTAGGCTGCCCGCCGTGGCTGGTCTGTTGAGGAATGTCGCGGCTCGCATCTCCCGGGTAGGCGCGGTGATCCCGTCACCCCGACGGACCGGGCCGGCCCCCGCGCAGGTGGCCCGCCGCCGTCAGGTGAGCGCCCTGCAGCGGCGGGAGCTGACCTACGCACCGGAGCGGGACGGTCAGGCCGACCCCGGCGAGATCGTCTGGACGTGGGTGCCGTACGAGGACGACCCCCGGCAGGGCAAGGACCGGCCGGTCCTGGTCGTGGGGCGGCACAGCCGGACGCTGTTCGGGCTGATGCTGTCCAGTCAGAGCGAGCGGGACGGGCAGCGGCACTGGTTCGCGCTCGGGCCGGGTGAGTGGGACCGGGACAACCGGCCGAGCTGGGTCCGGCTGGACCGGGTGCTCACCATGCGCGAGGACAGCATCCGCCGCGAGGGTGCGGTGCTGGATCGGCCCCGGTTCGACCGGGTCGGGCAGGCGCTGCGCGCCGGCTACGGCTGGCGCTGACCCGCGCGCCGCTGCGGCTGCCCCTGTTCGAGGTCTCCCAGGCCGCCCGGCCGAGGTGTTCGGTGCGTGCCTGTCGAGCTGCCCCACAGATGGGGCGTCTGGGGTGGTGCCGCGCGGTCCGGTGGTGTGCTGGGCTGCGTGCTGCACCCGGCAATGGGGCGTCTGGGGTGGTGCCGCGCGGTCCGGTGGTGCGCTGGGCTGCGTGCTGCCCCGTTACTGGGGCAGCTCTACAGCGACGCAGGCAGGCGTCCTGGGTCAGGAGCCGGCGCGGACCTGATCGACGTGGTCAGGCCGACTCGCGGCTCGGGCCGACCGCGGCACCCTTCGCGTCCGGCGGCGGGTACGGCCGGTCGGCGAGCAGCCGCGCCAGGTGTGCGGTGTTGAGCGCCAGGGCCTTGGTGGTACGGCCGGTGGTGTCGGGTTTGGGTCCGGCGTCGCGGTAGTCCACCGTCCGCAGTGCCTCCCCGACCCAGTAGGTCGCCGCGGCGGCGGCGAGGGTGAACCCGACCTCGTTGAGTGCCTGCTGCACCTGGCCGATGGTGTGGTGCGCGCCGTCCTCGTTGCCGACGACGGCCACCCCGGCGACCTTGCCGTAGGTGCGGAGCCGGCCCTCGTCGTCGGTCTCGGAGAGTTCGGCGTCGAGACGTTCGAGGACCATCTTGCAGACGCTGGACGGCTGACCGAGCCAGATCGGCGTGGCGATGATGAGCACCTGGGCTGCCATCAGCTTGGCGCGGATCGCTGGCCAGCCGTCGCCGTCGCCCTCGTCTGTGGACACCCCGAAACGCACGTCGTGATCGACGACCCGGATCATCTCGCCCTGCACGCCCTGCGCGGCCAACTCGGCGAGCACCTCCCCACCGAGCTGCTCGGCGCTCGATGGCGCCGGCGACGGCTTGAGGGTGCAGTTGAGGACGAGGGCGCGGATGTTCGCCACGTCGAGTTCCTTTCGGCCGTCAGATGGGTTTCGTTCCCCATACCCGGCAGGCATACGTATATTCAATTCGCAAGTTGATACGACACCTTGAACGACTACCTGCGCGACCTGAAGGAGACCCCCCCCCACGGGCAATCTCCCTGACTGACGATCGACCGCTGCGCTGACCGGGCGGCCTCGCGGCAGCGGTCAGCGCTCCAGCAGGCGGACGCTGTCGATCAGTTGCCGGGGGGCACGTGCGCCGCCGAGGCTCTTCGCCTGGTACATGGCGGCGTCGGCACGGCTGAGCGCGTCGGTGAGCTGGGCCGGGCCGGTCACCGGGGCGAGCCCGACGGAGGCGGTGACGCGGACGCTGCACCCGTTGAGCCGAATCGGCGCGGCGACGGTCTCGCTGAGGCGGCGGGTGGCGTGCTCGATCCAGCGCCTGTCGACGGTGGGGCTGGAGAGCAGCCCGGCGAACTCGTCGCCGCCGAGGCGGGCGACGAGGTTGTCTCCGGCGAAACCGGCGAGGCGGTCGGCCACGCTGATCAGCACCTGGTCGCCGGCGGCGTGCCCGTACCGGTCGTTGATCTGCTTGAAGTCGTCCAGGTCGAGCACGACGGCGATCAACGGCTCGCCGGCCGCGTCGGTGAGCAGGGTGGCGGCCAGGCGGTAGAAGGCGCGTCGATTGGGCAGACCGGTGAGCGGGTCGTGGCTCGCGGCGTGCCGCTCGGCCGCGAGCTCGGCTTGGAGGTGGTCGATCTCGGCCTCGGCGCGCACCGCGCGTCGGCGCAGTTGCCAGGAGGAGACCAGCGCGCCGGCGGCACAGAGGCCGGAGGCGACACTCATCGGATCCGGCACGAACCCCCCCATCGCCTCGACCGCCTCCAGCCTCCGGTCGACGCGGCTCGCCGCGTCGGGCCACGTTTTGCCTGATGGTCACCCCTCTCGGGGTAACTCAACGTGAACGGATGGCCACCGATCATGTGCGTTATCATGCTCGCCGTCCGATGCAGATGCAATAGCAGATGCACGTGCACGACGGTCCAATGTCGATACCGCACCCCCTCGCCGTCACCGCTCCTCCCACGGCCACCGGCGGGCTCGTGAGCAGAAAGACGCCCTCATGCAACAGCCACCCAATGGCGTACCGATCCATCAGTTGCCCCCGCTGAGCTGGCAGAAGAGCCGCCGAAGCAACCCCAGCGGCAACTGCGTCGAACTCGCCGAACTGCCCGGGGGAGCGGGCATCGCGGTCCGCAACTCACGACATCCGGAGGGGCCGGCCCTGATCTACACAGTGGATGAGATCGCCGCCTTCGTGCTCGGCGCACGGGACGGCGACTTCGACCATCTGATCAACTAGGCGTTCGGTGGCGGAGGTCGTCCCGCCGACGAGACCGAATCGCCGGTCCGGAGGAGTTCAACTCACTGTCGGTCCATGGCATGCTTACACGTCGGCCGGCCCGGGTGTCCGGGCACCGTGGGTCGGTATGCGGAGGTCCGCACGTGACGATGGTTCCCGCCGAGGGCGGTCCGACAACCGGGCCGACCGTGCTGCGCATTCTGCTTGGCGCCCAGTTGCGCCGCCTGCGGGAGTCCAGCGGGGTGACCCGGGAGGGCGCCGGCTGGGAGATTCGCTCCTCCGAATCCAAGATCAGTCGGATGGAGCTGGGCCGGGTCGGCTTCAAGGAACGCGATGTTTCCGACCTGCTGACCCTCTACGGCGTCACCGAGGACCACGAGCGCGAGGCGCTGCTCAAGCTCGCGCGCGACGCCAACAGCCCCGGCTGGTGGCACCGCTACGGCGACGTGTTGCCGACCTGGTTCCAGTCGTACCTGGGGCTGGAGGCCGCGGCCGCGCTGATCCGCAGCTACGAGGTGCAGTTCGTGCCGGGCCTGTTGCAGACCCGGGAGTACGCCCGGTCGGTCGTGCTGCTCGGGCACGGCACGGCCGACCCGGCTGAGATCGACCGACGCGTCGCCCTGCGGATGCGGCGTCAGCAGTTGCTCCGCCGGGAGAACCCGCCGCAACTCTGGGCCGTCGTGGACGAGGCGGCGTTGCGCCGCCCGATCGGTGGTCCTGCGGTCATGCGCGGCCAGCTCGCCGCACTCATCGAGGCGACCAAGTCGCCCAACATCCGGCTCCAGGTCATCCCGTTCGCCGCCGGTGGCCACGCCGCCGCCGGGGGCGCCTTCACCATCCTGCGCTTCGGTGACCAGGAGCTGCCCGACATCGTCTACATCGAACAGCTCACCAGCGCCATCTACCTCGACAAGCGTGACGACCTGGATTACTACGCGGTGGCCATGGAACGGCTCTGCGTCGAGGCCGAGCCGCCGGAGCGTACGCCGGAAATTCTCGGCCGACTGCTGGACGACCTCTATCCCGCGTGAACGTCGGGTGGGGCCACGCCCCGCCCGACGTGGCACTAACATGGTCGGCGAACGGCTACAGTGGACACACGTCATTGCGGGGGCTGCCTTGACCACCGATGCTGCGGGCACGACGGCCGGCTCGCCCAGCGACCGGATCGACACATCCGTGGCGCACCCGGCCCGCCGCTACAACTACTGGCTGGGCGGCAAGGACAACTTCCAGGCCGATCGGGAGTCCGGCGACGCGATAACGGCCGCCTTCCCGACCGTCCGCACCGCCGCCCTGGAAAACCGCCGCTTCCTGCAGCGGACGGTGGGATACCTGGCCCGTGAGGCCGGCATCCGGCAGTTCCTCGACATCGGCACCGGCATCCCGACCGCCGACAACACCCACGAGGTCGCCCAGGCCATCGAGCCGGAATCCCGGGTGGTCTACGTGGACAACGACCCGATCGTGCTGGCCCACGCCCGCGCGCTGCTGAGCAGCTCGACGGCGGGTGCCACCGCCTACATCGACGCCGACCTGCGCGACCCGCAGCGGATCCTCGCGCACCCGGAGCTGAGCCGCACCATCGATCTGTCGCAGCCGGTCGCGCTCATGCTGGTCGCGGTTCTGCACTTCCTGCCCGACGACGACGACCCGTACGCGCTGGTGCGGCAGTTGCTCGACGCGCTGCCGGCCGGCAGCTACCTGGCCGCCTCGCACGGCACCCACGACTACCTTCCGCCGGCAGTCGCCGCGGACTTCAGGGCGAAGGCGCGAAGCGGCGGCCCGCACGGGCTGATCAACCTGCGCGCCCGTGACGAGTTCGCCCGCTTCTTCGCCGATCTCGAGTTGGTCGAGCCGGGCATCACCTCGGTCGCCGAGTGGCGGGCGGAGAGCGAGCCGCCGCCACGTCCCTCGGCCGTCGAGGTGAGCATGTACGGCGCGGTCGCCCGCCTGCCCTGACCCGGCTGGCCTCACCACGGTCCGGCAGCCCGCCGAGGAGAAGGTCCGGATCGCCGCCGAACTCCTGCTCGCTCCGCCCGTGGACGCCGCAGCACGCCGCGGTGCTCCTGACCCGGCCGAAACTCATTCCGGTACGCACGGGACGAACAGTGCAGGTCCGGGCACCGAGGGTGGTCGAGTGAGGCGTGGCCAGGCAGACTGGTGAGGCCATGTCGCCCTTCATGCCTACTCTCCGTCTCCACGACCGCTACGTACTGCACGAGCGGATCGGGCTCGGCGGCATGTCCGAGGTGTGGCGGGCCGACGACGACGTGCTGGGCCGGCCGGTCGCGATCAAGGTCCTCGCCGGGCAGCTCGCCGCCGACCCGCAACTGCGGGCCACCATCCAACGCGAGGCCCGCGCGGCCGCCCGGCTGACCCACCCCCACGTGACCCAGGTGTACGACTACGCCGAGGCGACCCTGGCCAGCGGCGTCGTGGTCCCCTACCTGGTGATGGAACTCGTCGACGGCCACAACCTGGCCGACCGGCTGCGGTCCGGGCCGCTGCCCTGGCCGGAGGCGGTCCGAGTGGCCGGGCAGATCGCCGCCGCGCTCGCCGCCGCGCACCGCATCGGCGTCGTGCACCGCGACGTCAAGCCGGGCAACGTCATGCTCACCGACACCGGTGCCAAAGTGCTCGACTTCGGCATCGCCGCGCTCGGCGGGCTCGACGGTCAGTCCGGCGAGCCGCTGATGGGCACACCCGCCTACTTCGCCCCGGAGCGACTCACCGCCGGCCCACCCGACCCGGCCAGCGACGTGTACGCCCTCGGCGCGCTGCTCTATCGCGCCCTCACCGGGCAGGCGCCGCTGCCCGTGCAGAGCTGGGAGGACGCGCTGGAGGTGCACCGGCGCGGCACTCCGGTGCCGCCGCTGCGGGTGCCTGGCCTACCCGCCGACATCGCCGAGCTGACCGTCGCCTGCCTGGCCGCCGACCCGGCCCGCCGGCCGAGCGCCGCGCAGTTGGCTCGCCGCTTCGGCGCCGGCCAGCCGATCGAGCCGCCCACCGAGCTGCTGCGCATCCTGCCGGCGGCCCACCCTCCCACGTTGATCGACCGCTCGGTGGCGCGTCCCGTCCCGGTTGCCCCCGTGCCGGCCCGCCGCCGATCGCGCCGTCCCCTCGCAGTGCTGGTCGCGGCCGCTGTCGCCGTGCTGGTCGGCCTGGGCGTCCTGCTAACCGAGGACCCGTTCGGCAACCCGGCCACACCCAACCCGGCCGAGGTCGCCGGTCCGCCGTCGACCTCCGCCCCGGCGCCCGCGCCCACGACGCAGTCGCCGACGCCGGTGGCGCCGTCGTCCCCGCCGCCCGCCAGCAGCGCCGCGCCGCCGACCGTCGGGCAGCAGATGCCGGTCAGCCTCCGGGAGGTGACCAGCGAGTTCGGGTCCGTCCTCGCCGCGGCGGTCGCCCGGGGGGACGTCGACCCGAAGACCGCCGAAGATCTGCGCGACGACCTCACCGACCTGAGTCGCCGTACCCGAGACCGGGCCAAGCGCGTCGCCGACCTGCGCGAACACATCGCCGAACTGGTGGACCGCGACCGGCTACCAGCGCAGACGGGCGCCCAACTCGACGCGTTGCTGACCCAGGCCAGCACCTTTTCCACCGGCCGTACGGACGACTGATACCTGTGCCTATGCCGCTGGCATGATGTCCCGATGCGGACACGTCTGATCTTCGTGCGACATGGCGAGTCACTCCACCAGCTCGAAGGAATCGTGGGTGGGCCACGGGGTTGTCGGGGCCTCACCGCCCTCGGCCACGAGCAGGCACACGACCTGGCCAACCGGCTCACCGGTGACGTTGCTGCCGACGGACCAGTAGCGGTCTACTCGTCGGTCCTGCGCAGGGCCGTCGAGACGGCGCAACCGATCGGCGCGGCGCTCGGCGTCCGACCGGTTGCCGACTGTGGTCTGTGCACCTGGCACACACCCCCGTACGCCGACGGCCTGCCGACCGCCCGCTTCCGTACCGAACACGCGGTGGCCGGTGGGGGTGTGTTCCGGCCGTTCGAGGAGGGCAACGAGAGCTGGGCCGAACTGGTGGTCCGCGTCAGCCGCGCGATCATGGAGATCGCCCACCGGCACCGGGGCGCCACCGTCGTCCTGGTCGGCCACAGCGAGACCGTGGAGGGAGCCTTCCATGCGCTCGCCGCGCAGCCGATCTTTCGGGCGTTCGACCTGGACGTGCCCCCGGCCTCGATCACCGAATGGACCACCGACCACGATCCCGGCGGTTGGCCGCCGGCCCGCTGGACGCTACGTCGCTTCGCCGACACCGGCGGGTGGCCTAGGGCGTGATCCAGTACCGCCGTGGCGGACCGAGGTCGGTGTCCCGGATGCCCTCCAGGACGCCGCCGCAGCGCTCGATCGTCTTCGCCGACCCGATGTTGGATGTCGCCGGCACGGCGAGGTCGTCCCCCGGCGCCCGCCGGCCGTAGTCTCACCGGATGACGACAACGCAGACGCACACCCTCGCCGTACCCGGCGTCGACCTGGTCTACGACGTCCGCGGCCCGCTACCCCCGTCCGGCGGGCGCCCCGCGCTGCTCATGATCGGCCAGCCGATGACGGCGGAGGGCTTCAACGCTCTTGCCCCACACTTCACGGACCGCACGGTTGTCACCTACGACCCGCGGGGCCTGGGCCGCAGCGTCCGCACGGACGGCCGCACCGACCACACACCGCAGCAGCAGGCAGCCGACCTGCACCTGCTGATCGAGGCGCTCGGCGCCGGCCCGGTCGAGGTGTTCGCCAGCAGTGGCGGTGCGGTGACGGCACTCGAACTCGTCGCGACCTACCCGGGTGACGTCGTCACGTTGGTGGCGCACGAACCACCGATCAACGCGGTGCTCCCCGACGCCAGCGCCGCCGAGCGCGCACGGGCCGACTTCTACGAGGCGTACCAGGCCAAGGGCACCGGCGCCGGCATGGCCGCGTTCATCGCGATGACGTCGTGGCAGGGCGAGTTCACCGATGCCTACTTCGGGCAGCCCGTTCCCGACCCGGCGACGTTCGGGCTGTCGACCGAGGACGACGGCACCCGCGACGATCCGCTGCTGTCGGACCTTTCGTGGGCGATCAGCGACTACCGCCCCGACGCGGGCCTGCTCACCGCGGCGCCGACGCGGATCGTGGTCGCGGTCGGCGAGGAGTCGGCGGGGACGTACACCGCGCGTACGGCCCTCGGCCTGGCGGCCATGCTGGGCCAGCAGGCCGTGGTGTTCCCGAGTCACCACGGCGGCTTCCTCGGTGGTGAGTTCGGATACGCGGGCAAGCCCGAGGAGTTCGCGGCACGGTTGCGGGAGGTGCTGGACGCCGGGTGACCGCGCGCACTACTCGTTCAGGAGTTGCTCACGCAGGATCTCGGCGTGCCCGCAGTGCTGGGCGAGCTCGCGCAGCACGTGCAGGTACACCCAGCGCAGCGGCAGTGGGCCACGCCGATGGCCACGAAGCACGTCATCCAGGCTCAACGAGGACGTCGCGCGGCGGGAGGCTTCGCAGGCCTCCCGGTGTGCTCGTTGGATGCTGGCGATCGTGTCGGCGTCGTCGAGGATGAACGACTCGTCCGGCGTCGCGGGAATGCCGATCTCGGCACGGGACCGGCACGTGACGGCCTCGTCGAACCAGACCTTCTCGACGAACGCGGCGTGCTTCACCAGACCCAGCAGTGTGGTCCGCGACGGCACCAACGATCGCCGCGCCTGCTCCTCGGTCAGCCCGTCCAGGTAGCCGTTGAGCGCTCTGCGGTGCTCGTCGATGAACGCCTCGAACTGCGCCTTGGCCGGTTGGCCGATGACGTCGTCGGCGAAGGTCGGCGGAAAGGTGGTCATCCGCGAAGCATCCCAAGGTCATGGTCGAGGCGCAAACAGCAGCCACTCAGCCGAACGAGACGAGAGCACCCCGCTCGTCGAAGCGGGCCGTGCCGGCCCAGGCGATCTCCCAGCGGTTGCCCTCCGGGTCGGCAATGTAGCCGGAGCGCCCACCCCAGGGCCGGTCGGTCGGCTCCGCCACCACCGTCGCGCCGGCGGCGACCGCTGCAGCAAATGCCAGGTCGACCTCCTCTCGGCTGTCGACGTTGCAGGCCAAGGTGACACCGGACCACCCGCCGGCCGGATCGGGCACACCCGGCGCCGCCTCGGCGGCCAGCTCCGGCAGCGGGAAGAGCGCGAACAGGACGCCACCGAGCAGGAAAGCCGACCAACTGTCGTCACTGGCCGGCAGCTCGGACCAACCCAGTGACCGATAGAACGACCGCAGCGCGCCGATGTCGCGTGCCCCCAGCGTGACCACTGACAGTCGAGAGGGGAGTGTGCCCATGCGGATGATCCTGCCCCAGGCGTACGACACTCCGCCCGGCAAACGCAGATGCTGCCTTCAGGTGATCGCGACGCTGATCAGCTCGTCCGGCTCGGTGCCCGCCCGCGCGTGCACCTCGCCGGCCGGCGTCCAGACCCCCGACTGCCCGGCCGCCTCGGTGTAGCCGCCGCCGGTCGCCCCGGCGAAGCTTGCTATCGCCACCCAGACCCGGTGCGCGGCAACGATCCGCTGCGCCCGCTCGTCCACCACGGCGGCATCACTTGCCAATTCCAGAACTCCCGCCGCGTACACGTCGATCCCGAGTGCGGCGGTGCGCGCCGCGTGCGCGGCGACACCGGTGTCCTTGCAGATCGCCAGCCCCACCCGCCAGCCGTCCACATCGAGCACGGCGGGCGTGTCGCCCGGCCGGAACCGGCGGGACTCCGCGTCACCCAGCCACATCTTCCGGTACGCCACCGACACCCCGTCGCCGGTCACCGCCAACATCGCGATGTGGTCGCCGGCGACGGGCGCGCCCGCCAGCGCCAGCGTTCCCGTCTCGGCGCAGGCCTCAACCAGCGGCGCCAACCGTGGGTCGTCGACCGCCACGACCGGCCCGTCCAACTCGTACCCCGTCAGCGACAGCTCCGGAAAGAGCACCACCCGGGCACGCGCCGCGCGGACGGCGGCGGCGTGCGCCCGAGCGTTCGCCGCGACATCCAGGGGTACGCACAGCGGCTGCACCGCCGCGAGCCGCAGCGGGGTGCGGGTTTCCGCATCCCTGCCGGTGTGGTCATCCTGCGTGGTCGGGTGGTCAACCGCATGGTCGACTCTCAGGATCACTTCGTACGGTGGGCGCATGATTCGAACGTCCCACGCCGTGCTCGCCACCGGAACCCCCACCGCCGCAGCGGAACCGCCACAGGGTGGGATCGTCGGATACGTCAGTGACCTGGTGGAACGGCTGGGCGGCCCGGGCGCCGGCCTGGCGGTGGCGTTGGAGAACCTGTTCCCGCCGATCCCCAGCGAGGTGATCCTGCCGCTGGCCGGGTTCGTCGCGGCGCAGGGCCGGATCAGTCTGATCGGTGCGATCTTCTGGACCACGCTGGGTTCGGTGGTGGGCGCGCTGGCGCTCTACCTGATCGGCGCGTCGCTCGGTCGCGACCGGATGCGCGCCATCGTGGCCCGGCTGCCACTGGTCAAGCTCAGCGACGTGGACCGGACCGAGGCGTGGTTCCTCCGGCACGGCGTGAAGGCCGTCTTCTTCGGCCGGATGATTCCGATCTTCCGGAGCCTGATCTCCATTCCGGCCGGGGTGGAGCGCATGCCGGTGGCCACGTTCCTGCTCTACACCACGTTGGGCAGCCTGATCTGGAACTCCACCTTCGTGCTCGCCGGCTACCTGCTCGGCGACAACTGGCACCTCGTCGAGGGGTACGTCGGCGTGCTCCAGAAGGTGGTGATCGTGGTCTGCGTGGCGGCGGCCGCCTGGTTCGTCGGCTCCCGCGTGCTGCGAGCCCGCCGCGCCGCCCGCAACCCCGAGATGGCCGAATCCGGCATCCCCGGTCCCGGCGAGCCCGCGCCCGGGGTGCCTGATCCCGGCGGGCGCGGGACGCTCTATCGGAGTGGCACCTGGGCCTCCGACGACCACTAGCCCCGATTCGGACATAAGGTCGCTTACTGTCGCCAGATCCCGGCCGTGCCGAGCTAGCTGGGTGGGGCGGGGGGTCGCGGGGGCGTGATCGACTCCATGTCGCCGATGTGGGGGTGTCGCGCGCCGGGGATACCGCAATGTCGGCGATCTGGAGTGGATCAGGCGGGTGATCCGCGACGCGAGGGCTACCTGTGCCGGGCGTATGGTGGTTTGTCCGGTCCGGGGAGGTCGGACCTGCCCGACCCCATCGTGTGTGGCGGATGGGTCGCGGGGGGTGGGCGGGGTGGTCGCCGGGGGTGGCGGGGGCGTGATCGACTCCATGTCGCCGATGTGGGGGTGTCGCGCGCCGGGGATACCGCAATGTCGGCGATCTGGAGTGGATCAGGCGGGTGATCCGCGACGCGAGGGCTACCTGTGCCGGGCGTATGGTGGTTCGCCCGGTTTAGGGCGGCCTGGCCTGTGACCGGTGGCATCCGTGGCCCGGAATCATGGCCGGGCCGGGGTCGTTACACACCCTGACGATCGCAGCACCACCGGCCGGCCCCGTGCGTTGGGGTGCTGGTCGCGGGGTTGGAATGCCGACCCCCACCGGGTCGTTGTGATCCCCACGAACGGCCGCCCGGCCGCCGCCTCGACGAGGCTGCTGATGGACGGGCCGCCCCCGGAATGACCCCGGCCCCCGGGTCGTTACACACAGACCCGGCGCCGCAAGCCCTCGCTCGTGGCCCACCCCGGGGAATGACTCCGGACCGCGGGTCGTTACACACAGACCCGGCGCCGCAAGCCCCCCGCTTGCAGGCCGCCGCCCCCGGCGCACGAGCCCCCCGCTTGTAAGCGCCGACCCCTTGCAGACTTTTCCCGTTAGTGCAGCGCCCGGACGAGGTGCTCACACCCGGCACGCCTTCCCCCTGGTGTGTGGGTGTCCTTACCCCCGAAGGAGCTACCCCCATGAACACGATCATGCGTAAGAGTGTCCTGTCCGTTGCGGGTCTCGCGTTCGCCGGTGGTGTCTTCGCCGGTCCGATCGCCGCCCACGCCAACCCGGCCGTGGACGCCAAGCCCGCCGCTGTCGCGGTGCAGGCTGACAAGCCGGACACCGCCAAGCTGATCCCGCACGGCACCCAGGGCGACCAGTCCCACATCACCCTCGACGACGAGCAGGTCGGCAACGCGAAGGCGATCATCGCGGCCACGAAGAAGGCCGGCCTGCCCGAGCGGGCCGCGGTCATCTCGATCGCCACGAGCCTGCAGGAGTCGAAGCTGGAGAACCTGGGCCACCTCGGCGACATGAACGACCACGACTCGCTGGGCCTGTTCCAGCAGCGCCCGTCCAGTGGTTGGGGTACTCCGGAGCAGATCACCGACCCGGCCTACTCGACCACCGCGTTCCTCAAGGGCCTCAAGCAGGTTGATGGGTGGCAGGACATGCCCCTGACCCAGGCCGCGCAGACCGTCCAGGTCTCCGCCTACCCCGACGCCTACGCCCAGTGGGAGCAGCAGGCCGCCGACCTCGTCGGCCAGTACTGGAACAGCTGACCCCCGCACCACCCGAACACCCGACCGCTGGCCGGCACCCCGAAACCCGGGGTGCCGGCCACCGGCATACCCAGGCTGGGGTGCGCGCTCCACGCTCAGCCGAACCGCCGAACCGCCGAACCGCCGATCAAGCCGACGGCGACCAGCGGTCAGAAGAGGACCGTGGCGAGGGTGCCGATCGGTTGGAAGCCGCAGCGCTCGTAGACCCGGCGGGCCGGAAGGTTGAAATCGTTGACGTACAGGCTGACGGTGGGGGCGACTCGCAGCAGCGCATCGCGGACCACGGCTGCCATGGCGGCCGTGGCGATCCCTCGACCCCGCCATTCCGGTGCCACCCAGACGCCCTGGACCTGCGCCGTCCGTTTGGTGACCACGGCCAGTTCGGCCTTGAACACGACTTTGCCGTCGACGAAGCGGGCGTACGCCCGGCCGGAGCGGACCAGGTCGTTGACCCGTCGGCGGTAGCTGCGCCCGCCGTCCTCGGCCAGCGGGGAGACGCCGACTTCTTCGGTGTACATGGCCACCGCCGCCGGGAAGAGTCGGTCGACCTCGCCGGGGCGGACCCGGCGTACCTCCGGGTCGGCAGGTACGGATGGCAGGGCGTCGGCGGCCAGCAGTGGCTGGTTGGGGCGGACGTCTCGGGCTGGCCCCCAGGTGTCGGAGAGCCGGTCCCACAGCCCGAGGACGGCGTCCGCACGACCGACGATGGACGAGCAGAGTCGTTCCTCGCCCGCGAGTAGGTCGGCGAAGGCGGCCACCGCGGCGTCGGTCGCCAGCACCGGAGTCAGGTTGCCGCCGAGCCAGCAGAGCGATTCCAGGTTGCGGCGGGCGCCGTACCCCAGGATCCTGCCCTCGGCCCGCCACCAGGAGAGTCCGCGCGCGGCGATCCGCTCGGCGACCTGCGCGCCCGCGAACGGGTCGTGGTCGAGTAGTCGCTCGACCGCGCGGCGCTCCGATTCCCCGAGTTGCCGTACCGGCACCGTCAGCACGACTCCCAGCCTGCCAGATCGACCCCCCGCTCCGCCGGTCGAGTGACGATGCCGCAATCAGACGGTCGCCGGTTCTGCGGGCTCGCTGACCGGCCGAGTCCGGCCGGCCCAGCGGACGACCGGCGGCACCAGTGCCCCGAGCAGGAGGAACAGGGCACCGAGCACAAGCCAGCCCGGTACGCCCCAACCGAGCGCGAGGGTGGTCACCACGACCGGCGCGAGCATCTTGCCCAGTTCGTAGCCCATGCCGTACGCCCCCTGGTACTGCCCCTGGGCGTCCGCTGGTGCCAGCCCGAAGGAGATGCCCCAGCCGGCAGCGGAGTGCCACAACTCCCCGATCACGTGGGCGAGCGCTCCGACGCCGAGCAGGCCCACGGCGCCGGCGGTTGGTAGCGCGCCGCTGGCGGCGAAGAGTACGCAGGCCAGGGCGATGGCCACGCCCGCTCGACGGGAGGCGCGGGCGGCTCCGGGCAGGGTGGCGGCGGTGCGCGCGACGCGGACCTGTAGGAGCACCACCAGCACGGTGTTGACAAGCGTCAACGCGGAGATCATCCAGGCGGGTGCCCGGGTGTGGTCGGCGATCCACAGCGGCAGGGCGATGGTGAGCAGGCTGAAGTGCATCGACATCAGCCCGTCGACCAGGGTGAAGGCGAGGAACGGACGGTCCCGCAGGGCGATCAGCCGGGGGCCGTGCGTGGGGGCGGCGATCGGGGCGACGGCGGGCAGTCGGAGGAAGATCGCCGCTGCGGCCAGTGACGCTGCCGCTGCGGTGAGGATCAGCGCGACGTACCCGGTTCGGGTGTCGGCGGCGATGGCGAAGCCGCCGAGGACGGCACCGACGGAGATTCCGACGTTGGTGGTGGCCCGCAGGTAGGCGCGGGTGCGTACCCGCTGGTCGGCCGGGAGCGCTCCGGCGATGAGCGCGCCTCGGGCACCGCGTTCGATCGCGTCGGCGAGCGCGGTGGCGGTGCCCACCAGCACGAACGTGGGGAACGACCGGACGGCGATCAGACCGATGGTCATCATGCCGGCGGCGAACAGCGCCCCGACCTGGACGCCGCGCGGGCCGACGCGGTCGGCCAGGTAGCCGCTCGGCGTGCTGGCCAGGACACCGACCAGCGCCGAGATGGTCAGTCCGATACCCACCTGGGTCGCCGACAGGCCGACCGAGCGGGTGAGGAAGAGGGCGCTCGCGACGAGCCAGAGGCCCCGGCCGACGGTCTTGACCAGGGTGCCGACGGTGAGGACCCGGGCCGGGCCCGGCGGGGGAAGCAGGTGCATGATCGGCACTTTAGCAAGACGTACGTACGGTTTACAAAGAGAGGGTTGTCGGCGATGCATTGCCGATATATCGTTGATGCATCAGCGACAGTACGAAGAGAGGAAGAACCCGATGAGGTTCCACCGAGAGCACCACCCGATGCACGAGGCCCGGATGCGTGGATTCGGCTTCCCGCCGATCCCGCCCGGCCCGCACGGCCACGAGCGCGGACACGGCGGCCCCTGGGGCGGTCGGGGGCGTGGACGGGGTCGACGCCCCAACGTCCGAGGCGCCGTGCTGGCCCTGCTCACCGAGCGGCCGATGCACGGCTACGAGATGATCCAGGAGATCGACTCCCGCACCGGCGGTGCGTGGCGGCCGAGCCCGGGCTCGATCTACCCCACCCTCCAGCTACTGGAGGACGAGGGCGTGATCGTCGCCAGCACGGAGGAGTCCGGCGGCGGGCGCAAGCGGTTCACGGTCACCGAGGTCGGTCAGGCGGAAGCCACCGAGGCCGCGCAGACCCCACCGTGGGCGGACGTCGCCCAGGGCACGGTGAGCAGCTGGCACGACATCCGGGACTCCGGCGCGCAGGCGATGAACGCCCTGCGCCAGGTGATGATGAACGGCACCGACGACCAGCGTGAGCGGGCCGCCCAGGTGCTCGACGAGACCCGCCGCAAGCTGTACGCGATCCTCGCCGAATCCGAGTGACGCGAAGCCGCACCTCAGCACCGGCCTGCCACGCACCGGCGGGTCGGGGAGACGAGAAAGCGGCCGTTCCCTGTTGGGAACGGCCGCTTTTTCCACCTGGAAAATCAGTGCACGGTGACGGTCGGGCCGGTGACCAGCCCGCGCAGCTCCTCGGGAAGCTCGGCGCCCATCTCGTCGGCGATTCGCAGCGCCTCCTCGATCAGCGTCTCCACGATCTGCGCCTCGGGCACCGTCTTGACGACCTGCCCCTTGACGAAGATCTGGCCCTTGCCGTTGCCGGAGGCGACGCCGAGGTCGGCCTCGCGAGCTTCGCCCGGACCGTTGACGACACAGCCCATCACGGCGACCCGCAGCGGCACCGGCAGTCCTTCCAGACCGGCGGTGACCTCTTCGGCGAGCTTGTAGACGTCCACCTGGGCGCGTCCGCAGGACGGGCAGGAGACGATCTCCAGGCCCCGCTCACGCAGGCCCAGCGACTCCAGGATCTGGTTGCCGACCTTGATCTCCTCGACCGGCGGGGCGGACAGCGACACCCGGATGGTGTCGCCGATCCCCTCGGCGAGCAGGGCGCCGAAGGCGACCGCCGACTTGATGGTGCCCTGGAAGGCCGGGCCGGCCTCGGTGACGCCGAGGTGCAGCGGGTAGTCGCACTGCTCGGCGAGCTGCCGGTACGCCCGGATCATCACGACCGGGTCGTTGTGCTTGACCGAGATCTTGATGTCGCGGAAGCCGTGCTCCTCGAACAGCGAGCACTCCCACAGCGCCGACTCGACGAGCGCCTCGGCGGTGGCCTTGCCGTACTTGGCCAGCAGCCGCTTGTCCAGCGAGCCGGCGTTGACGCCGATCCGGATCGGAGTGCCGGCGGCGGAGGCCGCTGCCGCGATCTCCTTGACCTTGTCGTCGAACTGGCGGATGTTGCCCGGGTTGACCCGGACGGCCGCGCAGCCGGCGTCGATGGCGGCGAAGACGTACTTGGGTTGGAAGTGGATGTCGGCGATCACCGGGATCTGCGACTTCTTGGCGATCGCGGGCAGCGCCTCGACGTCGTCCTGTGATGGCACGGCCACCCGGACGATCTGGCAGCCGGACGCGGTCAGCTCGGCGATCTGCTGGAGGGTGGCGTTGATGTCGGAGGTGAGGGTCGTGGTCATCGACTGCACGGACACCGGCGCACCACCACCCACCGGCACCGAACCGACCATGATCTGGCGGCTGGCCCGGCGGGGAGCGAGCGGCGGGGGCGGCATGGCGGGGATACCGAGACGGACAGCGGTCACTTCAGCACTCACCTTGGGAAGAGCGTGATCGGGTTGACGACGTCCGCGGTGATGGTCAGCAGCGTGAACACGCCACCGATCAGAATCACCACGTACGTGAAGGGCATCAGCTTGAGGTAGTCGACCCGGCCGGGGTCGGCGCGGCCGATCCGTGCGTACAGCCAGGAGCGTGCCCGTTCGAACCAGGCGATGGCGATGTGGCCACCGTCCAGTGGGAGCAGCGGCAGCAGGTTGAACACGCCGATGAAGAAGTTCAGCGAGATGAACAGCGTCACGAACAGCAGCCACGCCTTGTTGGCGAACGCCTCGCCGCCGAGGCGGCTGGCGCCGACGACGCTGATCGGGGTGTCCACGTCACGTTCGCCGCCGGTGATGGCGGTCCACAGGGCGGGGACCTTCTGCGGCAGTCGCTGCAACGCCTGGACGGTGCCGACGGCCAGCTCGCGGGTGAAGTCGCCGGTGGCGCCGAAGGCCGCGACCGGCCCGTACGTCACGCGGGTCGGGGTGGTGACGGTGAGCGCGACGCCGAGCGCGGCGACCGGGCCGACAGCACCCTTCGGGTCGTCGATCGGGGGACGCTGCGTCTGCGCCAGCACCGTGCTGGTCTGGCCGGGCTGCCCGTCGCGGACGTACCCGATCTGCGCGGTCTCACCCGGCTTCAGGGCCCGCAGGCTCGCGAGCATCTCACCGTAGTTGTTGATCGGCTTGCCGTTGAGCGAGGTGATCCGGTCGCCGTCCCGCAACTGGGCCTGGGCGGCGGGACTTGCCGCGTCACCCGGCGCGCAGGCGCGGGGCGTGCTGTCCGGCACCACACAGTCGGAAATCGAGATGACCGCCGGCTCCTGCCGGATCTCCGCGTCGTTCGTGGGGAACTTGGGGTTGGGCAGGCCCAGGGAGACGGCCGCCACCCAGATGGCGATCAGTGCCAGCGCGAAGTGGGTGATCGAGCCCGCGGACATGACGATCGTGCGCTTCCACACCGGGAAGCGCCACATCGCCCGCGGCTCGTCGGCCGGATCGACGTCGTCGTCCTGCGCGGTCATCCCGACGATCTTGCAGAAGCCGCCGAGCGGGATCCCCTTGAGGCCGTACTCCGTCTCACCCCGCTTGAACGACCAGACGGTGGGGCCGAAGCCGACGAAGTACTTTGTGACCTTCATCCCGAACGCCTTGGCGGTGAGCATGTGCCCCGCCTCGTGCAGGCTCACCGAGATGAGGATGGCCAGGGCGAAGATCGCCACCCCGAGCAGGTTTGCCATCAATTTCCTTCCACCGGACCCGCGATGATCTCCTGCGCGTGCGCGCGTGCCCACGACTCAGCCGTGAGCACGTCCTCGACGGTACCTGGTTCGTCGAAGTCCGGAGCCTCCTCCAACACGCGTTCGAGGGTGTCGACGATGCCGAGGAACGGCAGCCGGCCCGCCACGAACGCCGCCACGCACTCCTCGTTCGCCGCGTTGTAGATCGCCGGCCGGCAGCGCCCGGCCTCGCCGGCGGCCTTGGCCAGTGCGACCGCCGGGAACGCCTCGTCGTCGAGCGGGGCGAACTCCCAGGTGTGGGAGGCCGTCCAGTCGACCGCGGCGGCGGCGCCCGGCACCCGGTCCGGCCAGCCCAGCGCGACCGCGATGGGCAGCCGCATGTCCGGTGGGCTGGCCTGGGCGATCGTCGACCCGTCGACGAACTCGACCATCGAGTGGATCACCGAGGTCGGGTGCACCATCACGGTGATGTCGGCGTAGGGCACGTCGAACAACTCGTGCGCCTCGATCACCTCAAGCGCCTTGTTGACCATGGTGGCCGAGTTGATCGTGATGACCTTCCCCATGTTCCAGGTCGGGTGCGCGAGCGCCTGCTCGGGCGTGACCTGCGTCAACTCGTCGCGGGTCCGGCCCCGGAACGGGCCGCCGCTGGCGGTGACGATCAACCGACGCACCTCCGGGCGCGTCCCGCTGCGCAGGCACTGCGCCAACGCGGTGTGCTCCGAGTCGACCGGAACGATCTGCCCCGGCCGCATCACCGCGGCCTTGACCAGCGGGCCGCCGGCCACGAGCGACTCCTTGTTGGCCAACGCGAGAGTACGACCACCACGCAGCGCGGCCAGCGTAGGAGCGAGGCCCAGCGAGCCGACGACCCCGTTGAGCACGATGTCGCACGGCCACTGGGCCAGCTCGGTCATCGCGTCCGGGCCGGCCACGATCTTCGGAAGCTTGAAGTCGCCGGTGGCCCAGCCACGCCGGCTCGCCTCGGCGTAGAACGCGAGTTGGAGGTCCTGCGCGGCGGACGCCTTGGCGACCCCGACCGCTTCGACGCCCAGTTCGAGGGCCTGCGCGGCGAGCAGCTCGACGTTACCGCCGCCGGCACCCACCGCGACCACCCGAAACCGGTCCGGATTGCGCCGGACGATGTCGATGGCCTGCGTGCCGATCGAGCCAGTGGACCCGAGCAGAACAAGGTCGCGGGGGGAAGTCACGCGGCCATTCTTCCCCACTGCCGCTGTACGCCCGCTGGGAGCCTCAGCCCTCCCCGCCGTCCGGCTCCTCCTCGTCCAGCAACTCGGCCGGGTCGATGGAGAATTCGAACGGCTCCCGCATCGCGAAGGTGCTCCCTGCCGCAGCGGCGGCCAGCGGCCGGTACTCCCCGTCGACCAGCTCCAGCAGCGCCATGGTGGGCACCCGATTGCGCAGGTCGACCCGGAGGAAGAACGGCACCCCGGCGGCGGCGTACTCCCGGGGTCTGTCGATCACGTCCTTGCGCCGATTTCCGGGCGACACGATCTCCCCCAGCAGCACCGCCTCGGCGATGGGGACCGTCGTGCGGCCACCGCCTGATTTGCGCAGCACAGCGATGTCGGGGATGAAGAGGTCATCCCCGGAGATGACGTTGATCTCCGGGTAGACCCAGAAGCCGGCCTTCCGCGCAGCACGGTGCAGCACGTACGGCAACTCCCGCTCGACCGACTGATGATCGATTCCCGCGTGTGGTGTCACGATCACGCTTCCGCTCAGGACCTCAACCTTGGGGCCGCTGGTCTCCGGCAACAGGTCGAGGGCGAGCTGCGCAGTCCAGGGTTCGTCGTGCCACCGCAGCACGTCGAACGACGGCTCGGTGTCCTGCGGCGCCGGCTCCGGCGCGAACGCTGCCTGGGCCATCCGGGCTCACCCCCTCAGCGGACCATCCTGCTCAGCTCAGCCTAGTCGCGCAGCCCCGACAACAGGCACATCGCACGCGGTGTCCGCCAACGGGCGTGCGGGCTTCACGCCCCGCCGACCCACCCCGCCCCCGACCCCGGCCCGCCGACGTCGATCGGCCGCGCATCGACGGAGATCTTGGACACTTTCCGTTCCGCGCGGACGGAAAGTGTCCAAGATCTGCGCGCCCGTCCCTCAGCTGGACGGAATCTTGGGACCGGGGCCGACCGCGATCAGATGACCCTCGGTGAGGACGATGATCTGGTCGGCGGCGACCGAGACGATCCGGCCGACCTGTTGGGGCAGAGCGACGGACCAGATCGTGTGGCCTGTCTCGATCTCCCAGACCCGAAGAGTCCGGTCGGCGCAGCTGGTGGCGACCACCGGGACACCATCGAGGACCGTTGGCCGTATCGCCAAGACCTTGTTCGGATGGGCCAGGGCCGGTCCGGACGGCTCCCCGGTGGCGATGTCGGCGCAGGTGACGGTGTCGTCCACGGCCACGATCACGACGGAGCCGAACACATCCAATCCGGTGACGGCCGCCGGTCCGGGCCAGTCCAGGCGCCTGACGGCGGGGTGGTTGGGTCGCTCGGCGAATCGGCCTGGTGGGGTGATCTCATTCAGGTCGGCGCTGTCGAACCAACGAATCCCGCCGCCTTCGGTGCCGGCCAGTACCACGGTGCGGCCGTGCAGGTCAGCGAGCGCAAGCGAGATCGTCCCGTATACGTCGGCCAGTTGGAGCGAAGCGCGCAGCGTCAGGGTGGCCGCGTCCCAGACAGCGAGTACACCTTTATCGTTTGTCGCCGCTATGAGGCCGTTGCCGGTGGCGATCAACCGAGGTCCTGCTGGGCTCAGCGACGACTCGGCTGCGGTGTGGGTATCGCCAGTGGCCGGGTCGACGGTCGTCGGGCCGCACTCCGACACGACGACAAGGAGATCCCGGTCGCCTGCGGTGACAACTCCCGGTCGGGGGTACCAGACTGCGGTCCGGAGTGTGATTCTCCGTTCGGCGGCCGGGTCGCCGAACCTCCGCCCATCGGCCGCGTCGATGACCTCGAACGAGCCGTCCGCGTCCACGGCGATGATCGCGGGCCGCCCGTCGATCGTGGCTGGGACGGCGTCTCGGAAGTACGGCCGGTCCTTGTCGTCCTGCGCGAGGGGATCGGTCAACTCAAGGAGGTTGGTCCGCACGTCCCCCGCCGCGAAGACGAACGTGCCGTGCACGGCGACCCTGTCGACGCGGTGGGTGAAGTCAGTCCGAATCGTCCCGCGCACCGTGCCGTCCCGAAGGTCCATGATGCGCAGCGCCGAGTCCTCGTCGAGCACCACACAGGCCCCGCCAGCGATGAAGACCAGCGCTTCGCGTAGGCGTGCCGCGGTGGCAAACTGTGCCACCGGTGCCGCCGCGACAGGATCCCAGACGGTCAGTAGGCCCTCTTCGGCGACTGTCACCGCCCGCCGCTGACCGTCCAGCACCGTCCAGCCGCCGCAACCCGTCTGCGCGGGCACAGCCACCTCGCCGGTGCGACGGAACCCGTCGAGGTCATGGAAGCACAGCGTCTCCGTGAATCTGTCCTCGCCGCCGAGGCTCAACACGGTCGGAGCGCTGTCGGTGCTGATCGCCACGCGGGTGACATGACCGCTGTGGGCGGCGGTCCTGCCCAGCAGCCGACCGTCGGCCAGATCCCACTTCAGCAGATAGCCGTCCTTGGTGCCGGTGACCGCCACTCCGGCACCGATCGCGAGGCTCCGCAGGGGCGCCGCGCGGAGGGGAATGGCATCCGGGTCGGTCGCCAGTAGCAGCATCCCCGTCACGAGGTCCCACACGAGCAGCCGCTCGTCCTCCACGGCGACGACTGTCGCATCGTCGAACACGGCGTCCCAGTAGAAAGACTCGTGTCGGCCCTCCAGGCGCAGCCGTTGCGCCTCGCCGCCGGCAAGGGGCATCCGGTAGATGCTGCCGTCGACCATCGCCCAGGCGTACGTGTCGTCCACGCGAACCGCCCTGATCGAGTACGCGAACTGATGCACCTGCCGCAGCGCAGGGCTCAACGGCTCGCCGGCCGTCCACCGGGGCAGCAGCGCCCCGGGCGCCTCGGCCCGTAGTTGATCGGCACGAGCCGTCCGTCCACTGCGTAACAGCGCCACGATGTGTTCGAACCGGTCCACCCCGCACCCTCCCCAGAAATCGCGGGGAGGCTAACCCGGGCCTGCGACAGATCTTGGAGGGAAATCGCCCCTCCCGGGGCCGAATTCTTCCAAGATCTCGGTGAACGAGTTCGCCCTGGCGGCTCAGCGGCGGTTGTTTACCTGCCGTGGGCGGGTTGACGCGATGAAGGCGGTCCAGGCCGAGGGGGTGAAGGTCAACTCCGGCCCCTGCCGGTCCTTGCTGTCCCGCACCCCGACCGCGTCGACGAACCCGGCCACCTCGACGCAGTCGCCGTCGCCACCGGATCGGGAGGACTTGCGCCAGACTCCGTCACGCACCATCGGCCATCTCCTTCGCTATCGCCGCAATCAACTCGCGGGACTCGGTCGGGGGCAGCGCTCGCTCCCCTAGTGAGCGCCACACGTTCTCGTAAAGCTCGATTTCGTGGGCCTTGTCAAGGTAGACCGCGCCGCAGGGGCCGTCCATATAGATCGTGGTCGGCTCCGGCTCCCGTACCTCGGACGGGAAGTCGAGCATGGTGAAGGTGCCCGACGATGCCCAACGGAACAGCCCAGCAGCCAGTGGCAGCACGCGCAGGCTGATGTTGTGGCGCTCGCTCGTCACCACCAGGGCATCCAGTTGCCGGACCATTGCCGCTCGGTCGCGCAGCGGCCGACGCAGCACGGATTCGTTGAGGATCACGTCGAGATGCGGGGCACGGGGCACCGCCCGCGCCAGCAATCGCTGCCGACGCAGCCGGATGTCCACCCGAGCCTTGCGCTCCGCCTCGCCGAGCTGCGGGTGGTCGGTGGCGATGACCTCGGTCATGTACTCGACCGTCTGCAACAGACCGGGCACGAGGTCGGCTTCATACTTCCGAATGCGGGTGGCGGCGGCTTCCAGGCCGACGTACAGCTTGAACCAGTCCTTGATCGCTTCGCCGTAGCTGTGCCACCAGCCGTGTGCCTTGGTCTCCCGCGCCAGCGCCCGCATCGTCTCGATCGTCTCCGGGGACGCGCCGTAGACCCGGCACATGGCCGCCACGTCGTTCGGGTGCATCGGGACCTGGCCGGTTTCGTAGCGCCAGATTCGGGGTGACGACCATTCCAATTCCTTGGCCGCCGCGGTGACCGTCACATAAGCATTTTCGCGAAGCTCTCTCAGATATCTGCCGAGTTGCCTCCGCGGGACTGTGCTGCCGGAGTCGTCCACGTCATCTCCCTGGCTGTCGTCGCGTAAGGCACCTCATCCCTTGGTCTGCATTCTGCCGCGAAAGATTGCGTTGGACCATCCCCAGAATGACCATCGTGGATCACCAGGCCACTAGCGAGACCGCAGTGAAGGAGAGCCATGGACCCGGTTGGCGAGATCTACGATGACCTGCCACTGCCGCCCTACGTGAGCGCCGAGGACGTCGTGTTCGCGTTGCGGGCGATCAGCGTGCATACCCCCGAGCAACGGCCCGACGGTCAGCGGTGCCGCAAGGACCAGGCCGCGCACCCGTGCCGGCTGCACCGCTGGGGCCGTCACGTCCTTCAGAAGCGCGGCCTGACCGGCGGGCAGATCCAGACGCTGCTCACCGGAGGAACAGTGGTACTGCGATGACCCCCGCGACCGGGGACCACCCGCCACCACCAGCGATGCCAGCAGCGCAGCGGTGGATCATTCACCTGCCGACCACCTTGACCAGCCTGGACGAGGTCACCGCTCTGGCCGTGGCGCTGCGCGACTCGCTCGGCCATCTCAGCGTTCTCGACTTCGGCGAGACCACGCTGAGCGAGGAGGACGCGCAGTTCCTGCGTACCCGAGTGTTTTGTGACGCCGCGCTCCGCGGCGCCGGTCGCTGCCGGCGGTCCGACGCCCACGACGGACTCTGCGCCGCAGTGCCCAGCACGGAAGTCGGGGTGCCCGCAGACCGCGGACCCCCCGACTTCACTCAAACCGTGTCGATCAGGGAGTGATGACGAACTGCGAGCCCGGCTGGATGACGATGTTGCCGTCGGCCGAGTTCGTGATTGTCACGCTGGTCAGGTTGGCGTTGCCGCGGGCCCCGCTCATCGCGAGGATGCCCGCACCGTTGTTGGACTTGTCGATCCGCACGTTGGTGATGGCGACGTTCGGCATGTTGCCGCCGCCGTTCTTGAACTGGATCCCGTCGTACGTCGAGTCGATGATGTCGGTGTCGCGGATCGTGACCCCGACGATGTCCCTGGTGGCGGGGAAGAGCGTGATGGCACCGAACTCCTGGTCCTCGTTCCAGAATGCGCCGCCGGTGCGGTAGAGCCCGTTGTTGGCGATCAGCGTCGTCCCGGAGAAGGGCAGCGGGTCGTGGTCGGTCGCCAGCATGATGCCCGGGTAGTTGGCGGTGTCATAGACCAGGTTGTTCTCGATCGAGTTGTCGTAGCCGCCGTAGATGGCAATGCCATTCGCCCGCCAGGGCAGCTGGATGGTGTTGTTGACGAAGTGGTTGTCGTGGGCGATGTCGACGTTGCGGTCCTTGACGTACGGGTTGGCCCAGACGGCGAGCGCGTCGTCCCCGGTGGTGCGGAAGGACGAGTTGAACACCCGCGAGTTGCGCGTGCCGTTGCTGAAGTTGATGCCGTCGGCGTACGTGTTGCGGATCCGCATGCCGCTGAACTCCAGCCCGTCAGCCGGCCCCCAGAGGTCGGGGATGTTGTCGTAGTCACGACCCACCCAGACGCCCACATTGGCGTGCTCGATCCAGACGTTGCTGATCCGGGTGCCGGTTCCGAAGCGACCGTTCAGACCAACGCCACCCTCGGCGTTGCCGTCGCCACCACGGATCCGGCCCGAGCCGAAGATGGCGATGTCGGAGATCTGGGTGTTCTTGTCGATGTCGAAGCCGAAGTTGCCCTCGTGCGGGTGGTTGATGCCGCCCACCACGTTCTGCGGCTCGGTCAGCGTGTAGAGCTGCGAGTGCCACATGCCGGCGCCCCGGATGGTGACGTTGCTGATGCCGACCTGGTTGTGCGTACCCCGGTTCAGCGGGTCGTCGGTCAGGATCTTCTGCTCCTGCCGCCACTGCCCGGCGGGGATCCAGACGCAGCCGATGACGCCGTTCTGGTCGTCGGTCACCGCCCGCTGGATGGCCGCGGTGTCGTCGAGGCCGTCGTTCGGGACCGCACCGTACGAGGTGATCGAGGTGCAGCCCGCCGGCTGGCTCGCCGCCGGTGCCACCTGCTCCAGGTCGATCATGTCGATCACATAGAAGGAGGCCGAGTCCCCCGAGTCGCGCTGCAACTTGAACCGGGTGCCGGCCGGGTACGACTGCGCCAGCAGCGCGTTCGACTCGTCGAACAGTCGTCGGGCGTCGGCCTGCGGGGTGTTGGTCAGGGCCTCCGGCCCGTCGGTGTTGCCGTAGAGCCAACTGTGCCGAGACGACAGGGTCAGCTTCCGGGAGAAGACGTCGTTGACGTAGAGGCTGATGGTCGCCTCGATGCCGCCGCCACCCGGCGCGTCCGGGATGGAGTTGCGCACCACGATGGAGTTGGCCTGGTTGGTCGACGTGAACTCGACGAAATGGCCGGTGCTGTTGAGCCGTACCGACTTGCGGCCCGAGGACTCGGAGGCGAAGTTGGTGTGGCCGAAGGTGCGCAGCGGGTCGGTCTCCAGCAGGGTGCCCTGGAAGCGACCGGCCTCGGCCTCGTAGGAGACGTACGGGACCGCCGCCCCACGTCCGACCACGATCGACTGACTGAACGCGTTGTTGGTCTCGTTGGTCTCGGTGACCGCGTTCGTCGCGTCGGCGGTGGCCGTGATGGTGGCGCCGCCGCTGGTGGCGGTCCAACTGCCGGTGACGGCCACGTTGACCGTCGCGCCGGCGGCGACCGAGGCGGTGTTGGTGTTGAGCGTGGTGCCGCCCACCACCAGCCGGGTGACAGTGGTCGCGCCGGTCGCGGTGGTGCCTCGGTTGCGAACCGCAACGGTGAACGTGACGGACGCCCCGACGGCCGGGTTCGGCGGGTTCGAGGCGATGCTGAGCACCTGCAGATCGGGGCCGGGGGCCTGCGCCACCACCAGCGGCGACGCTGCCGTGAAGCTGTTGTTGCCGTTGTTCTGCTCGACGATCGTGATCGTCGGGTCGACCACCGCCGCGACGGCGTAGCTGCCCATCGGCCGCGTACCCGCGTTGAACGACACGGTGGTCGAGGCGCCCGCGCTGAGCGCGCCCACCGTGGCGCTGCCGACGACCGCGCCGGCCAGGCTGAAGTTGACAGTGGTCGCACCGGCGGACGCCGAGCCGATGTTCTGCACCACGGCGGAGAGCGTGACCGGGGAGACCTCGCTGGGCGACGTGGGCGACCAGGCCACCGAGCTGACGACCAGGTCCGGGTTGGGTGCCGGCGTGCCACACACCTCGAGCTCGGCCACCTGGCCGGACGGAGCGCCGGTGTTGCCGGTGAACCGCAGTTGCACGTCCGCCGTGGTCGCGCTGACCGGGATGCTCACCACGTTGGCGCCCTGGGCGAACTGGTAACTCGCCGCCGACACCAGATTGGCGTACGTGGCTGACGTCTGGTCACGGCCGAGGACCTGGATGGTCTGGGTGCGGGTGCCCCAGGCCGGGTCCGGGTTGAGCTTGACGGTCACTCCGGAGATGGAGTGGTTGGCGCCGAGCGCAACGGTCAGGTTCTGCGGGTAGCTCGCCGCACCCTCCCAGTACGTGGTGAGCTGCCCGTCGTTCGCCTTCTCCGGGGTGAAGGTGAAGGTGGAGCCGCTCGCCGTCATGGTCTTGCCCTGTGCCACGTTGGTGCAGGCGGGCGGATTGCTGCCGGTCCGGGTGACCGTGTTGCTGTTGCCGGACAGGTTGCCGGCACCGTCGCGGGCACGGACGTAGTACGACACGGTCGCCGTCGCCGGCTGGGTGTCCTGGTACGTGAGGGTGGTGCCCAGCGTCGCGATCAGGTTGCCGCCCCGGTAGACGTTGTAGCCGGCGAGACCGCTGCCACCGGAGTCGGTGGAAGCACCCCAGGTGAGCGTGATCGTGCTGCCCGACGTGCTCTGTGCCAACGTCCCCGGGACGCTCGGCGCGGTCGTGTCCCCGGTGGTGCCGCTGCCGTACACCTCCAGTTCGGAGAACTGGCCAGCCGGCCAGGCGCTGTTGGCGGTGACGTTGATCCGCACGTAGCGGGTTGTGGTCTGACCGAAGTTGATCGTGACGGTACTGCCGCTCGCCGGGTTGAAGGTGTAGGTCTGCGACCCGACCAGGTCGGTGAACGACGAGCCGTTGGCGCTGCCCTGCACGCTCAACGTCTGCGTACGGGTGCCCCAACCGGAGGTCGGCACCTTCAGCACGACCTGGTTGACGCCCTGCGCCGAGCCGAGATCGACCTGCACCCACTCGGGGAACGAGTTGTTGGCGCTCTCCCAGTAGCTGCCCGCGTTGCCGTCGACGACCTTCGACGAGTCGTAGACGTCGGCGTGGCCACTCTCCTGGGTGGGACGACCCAGGGCGAGGTTGGTGGCCGCCGGGGCGAAGCCGCTGCTCGGCGCGGCCGCCGCGTCGGCAGGGCGGGCGGCGCTGGCCGGGCTGGCGAGGGCGGTGAGCCCTGCGCTGGCGATCAGCGTGGCCGCGGCTGTCGCCGCCACCGTCCTGAACAGATTCCTTCGTCTCATCACAGTCCTGTCATTGGGGGGACGGCTGCCGCAGGCGGCTGGACCAGGAGGGAGCCCGCTGAATCTTCCGAAGGTGTGCACGAAACCTGCACGTCTTTGTCGAAATCTTGCGCGACTTTGACCAAAGGTTACTGACGTGCTACGGGAGCGTCAACACTTCGACCAACTTGACTATTGATGGCCGCGCTCGCGGCGAGAGCCAGCCGCTGCTCTGAGCCGTATACCTCAGAGTCATATTCATGACCCTGAGGTATACGGCTCATCGGGGCGCAGGGCGGCTCACGCGCAGCCGCCGAACGGATCAGTTGGTTGGTGCCGCCAGGACGAAGGTCTCCAACTCCTCGCCGCCGTACCAGTCGGTGCGCCGGCCCACGTGGGCCATGCCGAGTCGCCGGCAGACCGCCATCGACGGCTCGTTGCCCGGCGACACGAGCGCGTAGATCTCCGAGGTGCCGGCGGCGAACTCCCGCGCGAGGAGCGCACTGGCCGCCTCGGTGGCGTAGCCGTGACCCCACGAATCCGGGTGCAGGTGCCAGCCCGTCTCGATGTCCTCGGTGAGCTGCGTCTCCGGCGTTCCGGGCAGCGGCTTGAGCAACACGGTGCCCGCCACCACGCCGGTCTCGCGTACCTCGATCGCCCAGGTGCCGTACCGGCCGCCGTCGGCGGCGTGCCGGTCCTGCCAGAAACGCAGCCGCTCGACGGCCTGGGCCGGGTCGGTCATCGGCAGGCCCGGTGACACGGCCAGCCAGCGGGTGATGTCGGGGCGGGAGTAGATGTCGTAGATCCGGGCCAGGTCGGCCGGATCGTCGGTCCAATCGCGCAGGATCAGACGTTCGGTGGTGAGAACAGTCATGGCAGGCGATCTTAGGGAGTGACGGCCCCGACCACAGGGAAAGAAATCACGATGGGCAGCGGCTGGCAGCGGGCGAAGCGGATCACCAGTGCCGCGTTCCGACCCGTGCGCGGACGCGACCTGTCACTGCACGCCGCGGCGATCACCTTCTACGGCGCGATCGCGGTCGTGCCGGTCGCGCTGCTGGCGATCTGGCTCACCTCGCTGGCAGCCGGGGCGGACCGGGTCCGCCGGCTCACCTCGTACGCCGTGGAAGCCCTGCCCACCGCGATCGGCGCGCCCCGGGCGGTGCATGCGCTGGTCGACGCCGGGGTGGAGCTGACCCCACTGCTGGCGCTGGCCTCCCTGCTGCCCGCGTCGCTCTACGGCGAAGGGCTGCGCCGGGCGTTCGTCTCGGTTGCCGCACCCCGCTCCGACGAGCACCTGGTCGGCTGGCGGGGCCGGCTGTTGCTGCTGCCGCTGCTCGCGCCGGCCCCGGCACTGCTGCTGTCGATCCTGCTGGCGCTGCCGCTCACCACCCGGCTCGTACGTCAGGGCGGCTGGCTCGGCGTGCTGGGCGTGGTGCTGTCGTTCCTGGCGGTCTGGCTGGTGCTCACGCCCGTGCTGGTCTGGGTGTTCCGGGTGGTCGGGCCAGCCTCGCCGGACTGGCTCTCCACCCTCGCGATCGGCTCGTTCACCGCGGCGAACCTGTCCGGCTTCATGCACGGCTTCGTGCTCTTCGCCTCGCTCCCCCTGAACCTGGGCGTGCCGTTCGGCGGCTTCGACGAGATCGGCGCGGGTGTGGCCGTACTCCTCTGGCTCTATTTGTTCCACGTGATCGTCCTGGCCGGCTACTCCGCCACCCTGGCCCTCTCCCGCTGGCGAGCCCAGCACGGACAGCGGAAGGGCTGACCGGGCCGGTGGGGCGGACTAGGCTGCCGCGGCATGAGCAGTGAGATTCCGGCCCGCGCCGACGTCGTGATCGTCGGTGCCGGGCACAACGGTCTGGTCTCCGCCGTCCTGCTGGCCCGCGCCGGTCTGGACGTCCTCGTGCTGGAGGCCGCCGACGTGATCGGCGGCGCCACCCGCACCGAGAACCCGTTCCCGAAGGTGCCGGGCCTGCGGCACTCCACCGGTTCGTACCTGCTCGGGCTGATGCCGCCGGAGCTGCTCGCCACGCTCGACGTACGGATCCCGGTGCTGCGCCGCGACCCGCACTACTTCCTCCCCACGCCCGGCGGCCTCGGCTCGCCGTACCTGCTCAACGGCCGCGACACCGCCGCCACCCGGGCGCAGCTCGCCGAGTTCTTCTCCCCCGCCGACGTGGCCGCCGACGACGCCATGCAGGCCGAGCTGGCCGCGCTGCGTGCGGATCTCGCCCCGGCCTGGCTGGCCGAGCCGCTCAGTGTCCAGGAGACCGCCGAGCTGCACATCCGCCCGGCGCTACGACAGGTCTTCGTCGACCTCGTCCAAGGGTCGGTCGCCGACTACCTGGCCCGATTCGAGTTCCGCTCCGAGCTGTTGGTCAGCATGTACGCGGTCACCGACGGGCTGTCCGGGCTCAACGCCGGCCCGGACGACCCCGGCACCGGCCACAACTTCCTGGTGCACAACATGTGCAGACTGCCCGGATCCGGCGGCACCTGGATGATCGCCGAGGGCGGGATGGGCACGGTGTCGCGCACGTTCGCGGAGGCCGCCCGTGCCGCCGGGGCGACCATCCGAACCGGTACGCCGGTGAGTGCGGTGACCCTGGACGGCGGCGCGGCCAGCGGCGTGGTGCTGGCCGACGGCCGACAGGTCGCCGCCCGGGTGGTGCTCGGCGCGTGCGACCCGTACCGGCTGATCGACCTGTTGCCCGACGGCGCGCTCCCGGCGCCGCTCGGTGAACGGATGGCGGCGGTCCGCCGCCCCGGCACCACCCTCAAACTCAACCTGGCGCTCACCGGGCTGCCACAGTTCGCCTGCCTACCGGCCGGCACGCCCAGCCCGTTCGGCTCGACCATCCACCTGCTGCCCGGCTCCGCATCGCTTGTCGGCGGGGACACCACCTCGCCGATGACGGCGCTGCGCGCCATGTGGGCGGACGTGCAGGCCGGGCGGCTGCCGGCGGAGCCGACCATCGAGTGGTACCTGCACACCACAGTCGACCCGTCGCTCTCCGACGCCGCCGGGCACCACTCGTCAGCGCTCTTCGTCCAGTCGGTCCCCTACGAGCTGGCGGGCACCACCTGGGACGCGGCGCTGCCCGGCTACGTCGACCGGCTCATCGAGATCGTCGAGCGGTACGCCCCCGGCACCGGCGATCTGATCGCCGACGCGGTGCCACTGCCCCCGCCCGGCATCGAGGAGCACTTCGGCATCACCGGCGGGCACATTCACCACGTCGACAACACGGTCTCGTTCACCGATCGGATGCCCTACGCCACCGGAATCGACGGCGTGTACGCCGGCAGCGCCGGCTGTCACCCGGCCGGCAGCGTGATCGGCGCGGCCGGCCACAACGCCGCCCGCCGCATCCTCACCGACCTAGGCCGCTGACCCCACCCCACCCCATCCCACCTCGTTGATCATGAGGTTATTGCCTGCCGTGTCGGCGAGTCGTGACAATAACCTCATGATCAACGAAGGGGGTCAGATCACGGCTTCGCCGGCGGGGGCCGGAGCCTCCGCGTCCACCCGGTGGGCGCGGACCTTGTGGCCGACGCTGGTCAGGCAACGACCGCTGGGCAGGTCGAAGCGCCAACCGTGCAACTGGCAGGTGAGCTGGTCACCCTCGACGATGCCGAACCGG
Organism: Micromonospora arborensis; assembly: GCF_003205615.1. Taxonomy (GTDB): domain Bacteria; phylum Actinomycetota; class Actinomycetes; order Mycobacteriales; family Micromonosporaceae; genus Micromonospora; species Micromonospora arborensis. The sequence continues at coordinate 371,277 of NZ_PYBV01000005.1, forward strand.
GTCAGGTCCGCCTTCAGGTGCGGGCAGCGCCGCTGCACCACCCAGTCGCCCAGGGTGATGTCCTCGGCGTCGGTGCTGCGCTCGTGCTCGTCGTACCAGCCCTCGGCGTACTGGAGCCGCTCTTCGGAGAGGCACTTGAAGAACGCGTAGACGAACTCGTTGTACTGGCCGATCCGGGCCGCCGAGAACCGGCAGGACAGGAAGAGTGAGTTGACCCAGTCGACCTCGTCGATGAAGAGCAGGTGCTCGATCAGCGCCCGCTCGGTACGGAACCGGTAGCGCACCTTCTCGTCGGCGTACGGCCGGACCTCCTTGCCGGGGAAGTCCACCACGATCGACTCGACGCTCTCGCCGTCGTACCCGACCAGGTCGAAGCGGACCGGGCCGCCCACACCCTTGGCGAGGTAGATCGACTCTTCGAGCAGCGGCTCGATCCGCTGCTTCATCTGGCCGAGCACGTCCACCTCGGGGTGCCGCCAGGACGCCTTCTCCGCCTCGATGACGGGGCGCTTGCGCTCCCGCATCTCCTCCAGGTGGGCGACCTTGTTCGCGAAGAACTCGTCGACCGGCACCGGGTGCGTGGTGGTCGCGCCCTCGGTGGTGACCTCGGTGACGCTGCCCGGCAGCAGCACGATGCCGTTGGTGCCGCCGACCTTGGCGTACTCCGACAGGAACACGGACTGGTCGGGGAAGATGTTGCCCTCGTCGCCGTGGATGTCGTTGAACTGCCACAACGCGTCGTCGAGGAAGCACGGCGGGCCGGCGATCGGGAAGACGTGGTCGGCCTTCAGGTCGTCGATGTAGCGCCAGGTCCGGTCGAACTGCCGGTCACGCTTCTGCTTGCCGAACGCCGTCTTCGCCGCCTGCGGCAGCTCGTAGACCATCGGGTACCAGATCGCGCCGGAGAACTGCAGCAGGTGCGCGTGCACGTGCCCCAGGTCGGCGAAGACACTCAGGTCGGTGGGGCGGGCGTCGTTCTGGTTGAGCAGCCGCACCCCGTCGTACTCGACCCAGAGCGAGGAGTCACCGATCGGCCCGTCGGTCGGGCTGGTCAACGCCTGAATCATGATCTTCAGACCGCGGGGCAGCTCCACCACCTGCTCGTTGGGGGCCTTCAGGAACTTGGTGAAGCCCAGCGCCCGGAACTCGTCCTCCATCTCCGAGGTGGGGAACTCGGGCAGCAGGACGGTGGCGTCCTTGGAGACGAAGTCCCGCAGGTGCTTCGCGTCGAAGTGGTCCCGGTGCAGGTGGGAGACGTACAGGTAGTCGACCTGGCCCAGGCTCTCCCAGTCGAGCAGGGAATTGTCCGGGAAAGGGAACCACGAGGCGAAGTAGGCCGGATTGACCCACGGGTCGCACAGGATGCTGCCCGCGGCCGTGTCGATCCGCATGCTGGCGTGCCCGGTTCCGGTCACTCGCACCGCACAGTCCCCCTCAAACAGACAATCAGGTGTACGCCAAACGCTACCGGAGTGAGTCTGACTGCCGCCCTGCGACGCCGGTAGTGTCGTTCGGCCCAGGTCGGCAGGGCTGATGGCCGGGAAACCCCCACCGCACCGCACCGCGTACGAGGCGTGCCAGACTAACCAAAGATCCGATCGCGAGGGAAGGACCGACAGTGGCAGGAAGCGAGCCGGTAACGTCGCCAGACCAGCACAAGCCCGGGCAACGGAAGCTCGGGCGGATCGGCGCGGTGCTGTCCGCGCTGGCGCTGCTGGCGATGATCTGCGGCAACCACGAGGGCAAGGTCGAGGACATCTGGCTGATCGGCCTGGCCGCACTGCTGCTGATCATCGTGATCGGCGACGCCGTGCTGCGGCGCAACGGTCTGCGCTCCTGACCCGACCAGCCGCCGGACGACCGGCCACCGTACGCCGAGGGCCCGCCCCACCGGGGACGGGCCCTCGTCCGTACGTGTCGGGGTCAGCGCCCGAAGAGGATGTCCTGCACGTCCTTGAGCGCGGCGTCGACCTCGGCCTCGAAGTAGCCACCGGGCACCAGGCCGAACCGGAGCGTGTCCAGGTCCTTCGGGTCCACCGGCATCGGATTGCGGCGCTGCATGCCACCGAGCAGGGTGTCGAAGAACCGGTCCACCTGGTCCGGGTCGTACCCGCTGCCGAACCGGCGGACCTGGAAGCTACGGCGGATCTGGTCGACCCGGTAGAGGTCGCTGCCGGGCGGACCGGCCATCGGCGGGCCACCCATCGGCGGGCCACCCATGGGCGGGCCGGCAACGGCGGGCGGACCAGCCATCGGCGGGCCTCCGATGCCCTGCTGCGGCATCGGAGGCGGACCGGCGGGGCCCCGGCGCATGTCGCGCAGGTCCCGCTCCGGCATCCGGATCTCGGCGGTCATGTCGGTGCGGCCGTGCCGGCCGGCCTCGAAGCCGTCGAAGCGCGGCTCCTCCGTCGGGTAGCCACCGGGGGCGCGCTGGTCGTCCGGGCCGTACCCACCGGGAGCACGGTGGTCGTCCGGGCCGTAACCACCGGGGCCGCGCTGGTCGTCCGGGCCGTAACCACCGGGGCCGCGCTGGTCGTCCGGGCCGTAACCACCGGGGCCGCGCTGGTCGTCCGGGCCGTAACCAGTGGGGCCGCGCTGGTCGTCCGGGCCGTAACCAGTGGGGCCGGCGGGCAGGCCGCGCGGCGGAACACCGTGGCCACCCATCGGACCCGGGCCCATCGGGCCGCCGGGACCCATCGGGCCGGGGCCGCCCGGGCCGCGCGGCGCGTCGTAACCACCGCGGGGGGCGTCGTACCCGCCGGCGAAGGCACCGGTGGGCTCGTCGTAGCGGCCGTAGCGGTCGGCGGGCGGGCCGGCCTGCGCGGGCATCGGCCGGGGCGGCATCGGCTGCGGAATCATGCCCCGGTCATCGCGCATCGGCGGCCCCATGCGATCCGGTGGGCCCATCCGGGGGTCGCCGCCACGGCCGGCGCTGTTGCGTTCCTCAAGCTCGGCCAACTGCCGCTCGACCCGGTCCAGGTGCAGGTCGACCTGCCACTCGTCGTAGCCGTTGAAACGGACCCGGAAGACGACGTCGTGGACCTCCTGCGAGGCCACCGGCGCACCGACCTGTCGGCCGTCGAGCGTCGCCTCGACCCGGTCGAGGAAGGCATCCACCTCGTCGACCTTGTATCCCCGGCGGAGCGCCTTGCGCCGGAAACGCTGACCCTGACTCGCCACTATGTCTCCTGGTCTCGTTCGCCACGCCCGGTCACGCCGGTGCCTCTCCGGCGCGGTCGGTGAAGGTGTCGTTGTCCTCGGCGGCGGCGAGCTGACCACACGCGCCGTCGATCTCGCGACCTCGGGTGTCCCGTACGGTGGTGGACACCCCGGCGTCGCGCAACCGCCGGACGAACTCCCGCTCAACCGGCTTCGGGCTCGCGTCCCAGCGGCTGCCCGGCGTCGGATTGAGTGGGATGAGGTTCACGTGGGCCAACTTGCCGGCCAGCAGCCGCCCGAGCAGATCGGCTCGCCACGGCTGGTCGTTCACGTCCTTGATCATCGCGTACTCGATCGACACGCGACGGCCCGTGCGGGCGGCGTAGTCCCACGCCGCGTCCAGCACCTCAGCAACCTTCCAGCGCTGGTTTACCGGCACGAGTTCGTCGCGCAGATCATCATCGGGGGCGTGCAACGACAGCGCAAGGGTCACTGAGAGGTCTTCGCTGGCCAGTCGGCGGATGGCCGGAACCAGGCCGACCGTGGAAACGGTGATGTGCCGCTGGGACAGGCCGAGCCCCTCCGGAGCTGGGCTGACCAGGCGGCGGATGGCCGCGATGACCCGGGAGTAGTTGGCCAGTGGCTCGCCCATGCCCATGAACACGACGTGTGACAACCGCGGCGGGGAACCGGCGACGGCACCGGACGCCGCCACGCCGGCCAGATACACCGCCTGGTCGACGATCTCGGCGGTGGACAGGTTGCGGGTCAGCCCGGCCTGGCCGGTCGCGCAGAACGGGCAGGCCATGCCACAGCCCGCCTGGCTGGAGATGCAGACGGTCACGCGGTCCGGATAGCCCATCAACACGCTCTCCACCAGCGCGCCGTCGTGCAGCCGCCACAGCGCCTTGCGGGTCGCGCCGTCGTCACACGCCAGCTCACGCACCGGCGTGAGCAGCCGGGGCAGCAACTGCTCGGACAGTCGTTCCCGGGTCGCCGCAGGCAGGTCGGTCATGGCCTGCGGGTCGCGGACCAACCGCCCAAAATAGTGGTTCGAGACCTGCTTGGCACGGAAAGCTGGCTCACCCAACTCGGTGACCAGCGCCTGGCGGCCGGCCAGGTCCAGGTCGGCAAGGTGCTTCGGCGGCATGGAGGCCCGGCGCGCGGCGGGGGCGTCCGAGAGGGCGGGGATCAACGGCAGGCTCGTCATGGCTGGTCCAGTGTGTCACGCCCTCGGCGGCAACTGCCGATCCGGAGGTGCCGAACAGGCCCCGACCGGTGGAGCCGGATGACCGGGACACCGTGATTCATGCCTCAGCTCACCACCGGCACGAAGATCGCCAGCAGCAGGTAGGCGGTCGGCACCGCGAACAGGATCGAGTCCAGTCGGTCCATCAGACCGCCATGGCCGGGCAGCAGGTTGCTCATGTCCTTGACACCGAGATCCCGCTTGATCATCGACTCGGCCAGGTCGCCGAGGACCGCCGCGCCGGAGACCGCCACCCCGAACAGGGCACCCCACCAGGGGGCCACCTCGAACATCAGCCACAGCAGCAGCGCGCTGCCCAGGGCCGCGGCGGTGACCGAACCGGCGAAACCCTCCCAGGACTTCTTCGGGCTGATCGACGGCGCCATCGGGTGTCGACCGAAGGAGACACCGGCCGCGTACCCGCCGGTGTCGGAGAGGACCACCGCGATCAGCGTGGCCAGGATGCGCCGCGGGCCGTCGTCGGGGGCCGCCGCCAGCAGCGCCGCGAAACCGCCGAGGAACGGCACGTAGACGGTGATCAGGGTGGCCGCGGTGATATCCCGCTGGAAACCGGCCGGGCCGTCGCCCAGCCTCCAGATCATGGTGCCCAGCACGGTGACCAGCAGCCCCAGGCTGAGCGCGTCCGGGCCCGCGAACCAGGCCAGACCCACGGTCAGCACACCACCGGCGAGCAGCGGAACGAGTGGCGGGTGGGCGCCGCTGCGCCGAACTGCCCGGGCCATCTCCCAGATGCCGATGGCGATGGCAGCGGCGATCACCGGCAGGAACGCCAACGGGAAGAACACCAGCGGCACCACGATCAGCGCGCCGAGGCCGAGCCCCACGCCGATCGCCGCCGGGAGATTACGGCCGGCCCGCCCATTGCCCACCTGCTGGGTGGCCGGTCGGTCGGCGCTGGCCCGGCGTCGACCCTTCGGCCGTCGACCGGTCGGCGCCGGGACCTCGTCCGGCGCCAGGTCGGCCCGGACGGGCGCGAGCTGCTCGGTCGGATAACCCGGGTCGTCGACACGGGCCGGAAAGCCCTGCTCCGGCTGCTCCGGGCCGTCGAAACGGGACGACTCGTCGAACCGCCCCCGGTCCGGGCCGTCGAAACCCCTCGGCCCGTCGCCAACGGCGGGCGACCGGTCGAGGTAGCGGCCTGCGCGACCCCGGTCGTCGTACCGGTCGGGCTGGTTCCGGTCGTCCTCGTACCGGTCCCGGTCGCCGAAACGATCGTGCCGGTCGCGGTCGTCGAAGCGATCGTCCGGACGGACCGCACGACCACGCTCGTCGTACGGGTCCGTCGGGTGCGGGTCGGCGTGCGGCCGGGTGTGCGGATCGGCGTACAGCTCAGAGCCGGCGGCCGGACGGCCGTTCCACTGGCCGGCGTCCAGGTCCTGATCGGGCCAGGGCAGCGTCACCGGGTGCTCCGGGCGGTCCCAGCCTCGGGGCTCGCTGGCGTAGGGGTCGGGGTGGGACATCACGCACCGCGACGCGGCACGAGAACCACCACATGACGCAAGACCACAAGCATCCCCTACACGCGCGATGTTCCTCCGATTGACCGCCCCGACGGTCGGTCGATTCCCGGTGTTCACCGCCCGGTGGCCGGGAATCCTGCAGAGCCTACTGCACCCGCCGCACGGGCATGGCGGACGAGGCACGGCCACGGCCGTAGCCCCGCCGACACAGGACGGCCCATCTGCCCCGTGGGCCACTCCCCCGACCGGCGTACGGCACGAGGCCCGCCCCCGCACGGAGGACGGACCTCGGAGCACCTCACCCGCACGGCGGGCGGACGATCACACCTCGAGCAGCTCGGTTTCCTTGTGCTTGACCAGGTCGTCGATGTTGGCGACGTAGCGCTGGGTCAGGTCGTCGAGTTCCTTCTCGGCGCGGCGACCGTCGTCCTCGCCGGCCTCGCCGTCCTTGACGACCCGGTCCAGCTCCTCCTTGCCTCGGCGGCGGACGTTGCGGATCGCCACCTTGGCTTCCTCACCCTTGTGCCGGGCCACCTTGATCATGTCGCGGCGGCGCTCCTCGGTCATCTGCGGGAGCAGGATGCGCAGCTGGTTGCCCTCGTTGTTCGGGTTCACCCCGAGGTCCGAGTCGCGGATCGCCTTCTCCATCGCGTTGATCTGCGAGTTGTCGTACGGCTTGATGATGGCCATCCGCGGCTCGGGAACCGCGATCGACGCCATCTGGGTCAGCGGCGTGGGCGTGCCGTAGTAGTCAATGATGACCTTGGAGAACATGGCGGCGTTGGCGCGACCGGTACGGATGGCGCCGAACTCCTCCTTGGCGTGCTCAACCGCACGCTCCATCTTTTCCTCGGCCTCGAGGAGGGTGTCGTCGATCACCGGTCTCCTCGCCTCCTTCTGTGCTCGTCGTGGGCTCTGCTGAAAGTCGTCAGACCGCCGCTGCCATCGCCGTCGGCGAGACTCAGGCGGTGATCAGGGTGCCGATCTTGTCGCCACCCACCGCGCGGATGATGGTGTCGTCACCCTGCGCACCAAAGACCAGCATCGGCAGGCCGTTCTCCATGCAGAGGCTGAACGCCGCGGCGTCCGCCACCCGCAGGTTGCGGCGCAGCACCTCGGAGAAGGTGATCGAGTCGAGCTTGCTGGCGGTGGGGTCGATCCGGGGATCGGCGGTGTAGACGCCGTCCACGCCGTTCTTGCTCATCAGCACCACGTCGGCCCGGATCTCCAGAGCCCGTTGGGCGGCCACCGTGTCGGTGGAGAAGTACGGCATCCCCGCGCCCGCACCGAAGATGACCACACGGCCCTTCTCCAGGTGGCGGATCGCCCGCAACGGGATGTACGGCTCGGCGACCTGGGCCATGGTGATGGCGCTCTGCACCCGGGTCTCGATGCCTTCCTTCTCCAGGAAGTCCTGCAGCGCGAGGCAGTTCATCACGGTGCCGAGCATGCCCATGTAGTCGGCGCGGGCCCGGTCCATCCCGCGCTTCTGCAGCTCCGCGCCACGGAAGAAGTTGCCGCCGCCGACCACCACGGAGACCTGCACACCGCGGCGGACCACGGTGGCGATCTGCCGGGCGATGGCCTGGACGACGTCCGGGTCGACACCGATCGCGCCGCCGCCGAACACCTCACCGGAGAGCTTCAGCACCACCCGGCGGGCACGTCCCGGCGGCGGTGCCGTCGGATCGTCCATCGCCAGCGTTCGGTCACTCACAACCTGCGTCATCCGCCCCGCCCTTCCCCACGCGCACGCCCCGTGCGGCGCGTACCGCGAACCTGCCGCTGCCGACCCTATGTGACGAGGAGGCCGCGGTGCCTGTCACGTACACCGGCGGCCTCCTCGTTGACGTCTCCTGCCCACGGGCGCTCGCGGCGCCCGGTGGCGGCTCAGGCCTGGCCGACCTCGAACCGCACGAAGCGGGTGACCTCGATGCCAGCCTCGGCCAGCGTCTGCTTCACGGACTTCTTGTTGTCGGCGACGGACGACTGCTCGATCAGGACGTAGTCCTTGAAGAAGGAGTTCACCCGACCCTCGATGATCTTCGGCAGGGCCGCCTCGGGCTTGTTCTCCTCGCGAGCGGTCTGCTCGGCGATGCGCCGCTCGGACTCGACGACCTCGGCCGGAACCTCGTCCCGGGTGAGGTACTTCGGCCGCATCGCGGCGATCTGCATGGCCACACCACGGGCGTCGGCGTCGCCCGCCTCGTCGGTCTTGCCGGTGTACGACACCAGCACACCAACGGCCGGCGGCAGGTCCTGGGCCTTGCGGTGCAGGTAGACAGCGGTGGTGCCCTCGACCCGGGCGAACCGGTTGAGCACCAGCTTCTCGCCGATCTTGGCGGACTGCTCCTGGATCAGGTCCGCGACGACCTTGCCGTCGAGCTCGGTGGCGAGCAGCTCCTCGGCGGTGTTCACGCCCACGCGCTCGCCGTGCTCGACCAGCTGCTGGCCCAGCGCGATGAACGACTCGGTCTTGGCGACGAAGTCGGTCTCGCAGTTGAGCTCGAGCAGCGCCTTGCCGGAGTGGGCGACCAGGCCGTTGGCGGCCGTACGACCGGCCCGCTTGCCGACGTCCTTGGCGCCCTTGACGCGCAGGATCTCGATGGCCTTGTCGAAGTCGCCCTCGGCCTCGGTCAGCGCCTTCTTGCTGTCCATCATGCCGGCGCCGGTGAGGTCGCGGAGCTTCTTGACGTCTGCGGCGGTGATTTGGGACATGGCTCTCTCTTCGATGTTGAGACGGCGTGTGGATGGTCAGAGGTGCCGGTTACCCGGATCCGGGCGGATCGTGCCCGGCGTACCGTCGCTGCCCCCGGCCCGAAACGGACAGCGGGGCAGCGACGGTGCGATCACTCCGCGGTGGCGGCCGCCGGCTGCTCGGTGGCGGCCTGCGCCGGCTGCTCCGCAGCGGCGGGCTGCTCGGCGGCGGGCTGCTCGGCGGCGGCAGCGGCCGGCTGCTCAGCCGGGGCGGCCGACTCGTCGGCCTTCTTCGGCTCGAGCAGCTCGCGCTCCCACTCGGTCAGCGGCTCGTCGCTCGCGACACCCTCGGGCTTCTCGTCGTTGCCCCGGCGACGGCCGGAACGCGCGATCAGACCATCCGCCACGGCAGCGGCGACGACCTTGGTCAGCAGCTCGGCCGAACGGATCGCGTCGTCGTTGCCCGGGATCGGGAAGTCGACCTCGTCGGGGTCACAGTTGGTGTCCAGGACCGCGATCACCGGGATGCCCAGCTTGCGGGCCTCGTCGACGGCGATGTGCTCCTTCTTGGTGTCGACGATCCAGACCGCGGCGGGAAGCTTCTGCATGTCCCGCAGACCACCGAGGGTGCGGGTCAGCTTGATCTTCTCGCGGGAGAGCTGCAGGGTCTCCTTCTTGGTGTAACCGGCGGCGGTGCCGCTCAGGTCACCCAGACCCTCCAGCTCCTTCATCCGCTGGAGCCGCTTGTACACCGTCTGGAAGTTGGTCAGCATGCCACCGAGCCAGCGGTGGTTCACGTACGGCTGGCCGACCCGGGTCGCCTGCTCGGCGATCGCTTCCTGGGCCTGCTTCTTGGTGCCGACGAACAGGATGCTGCCGCCCTCGGCGACGGTCCCACGCACGAACTCGTACGCCTTCTCGATGTACTCGAGGGTCTGGCGCAGGTCGATGATGTAGATGCCGTTGCGCTCGGTCATGATGAAGCGCTTCATCTTCGGGTTCCAACGCCGGGTCTGGTGCCCGAAGTGGACACCGCTCTCCAGCAGCTGGCGCATGGTCACGACGGCCATGGTTGGGGTACTCCTCAAGATCCCTGGTTGTCACGCCCGGCCGGTGGCCGGGCGTCCTGGCGCCTGGTCGCCGACCCATGGTGGACCCGATCAAGATCGGGACCAGGGAGGCCGTCGCTCCACGACGATTCGTGAAGAGGGCGCGCGAGGTCGACCGCACGAGGCGGTCGCCAGTTGGCCAGTGTACGCCCCTCACCCGTTCAGCCGCCCCCGGGTACGCGCGAGCTGCCCCGGGGGGGTGCCGCCCCCACCCGGAGCACGCGCGGGGTGGGGACGCCCGGGGGTGCCGTCCCCGCCCGGAGCACGCGCGGGGTGGGGACGCCCGGGGGTGCCGTCCCCGCCCCGGGGATACGCGCGGGGCGGGGCCCGCCCCGGGTACGCACGGGGTGCCCCCGCCCCCGGGTACGCGCGGGGCGCCGCCCCGCGTGTGACCGTGCCGGAGTTCCGGGCCACCGGTGCCGCCGAGGGTTGATCGACTCAACACCGCCGATGGTGGGGCATCCAAGCCGCGCGATACCGCCACAACGCCGATATCGAGTCGATCATGCGAGCAGTCTCGGCCCGGGATTCTGGAAGATCGCCCCAGAACATGGAAATAGTGGCCTCCGCGTCGCCGGAGGCCACTATTTCCTGGTTGTTGGCGGAATCAGCAGCCGCGGCGGGCCGGCTGCGAGCGCGGGTCAGTTGGCGGCGAGCGCGGCGGCCACGAAGAGCACCAGGCCGACGGTCAGGTAGGCAGTGGGCGGGCGCAGCCAGCCCCGACCGCCGTCGCCGAGCGCCAAACCTCCGGTTCGTAGCCCGTACAGCCCGGTTGCGAAGATCGGCAGACCGGCGACCAGGGCGATGCCCACCACCACGTTCCCGGCGTCCACCGGATCGCCGGTCACCCCGGCCAGCAACACCCGCAACGCGGGAATCTCGAAGATCAACACCAGCAGAGCGAAGAGTACGGCCAGCACGGGCCGCCGAGTCCGGTAGACGCCGTCGGCCGTTGCCGGGTACACCGAGGGCTCCGTCGCGGGCAGGTCCGTGCGGGGGCTGATCCCCGGCATCGGGCCGGTCGGCATCTCCAGCGGGTGCGGCGTCTCGCCGCCGCCCCGGGTCGGCTCGATGATCGGGTACCCGCCGAGCGGGGCCGGACGCGCCTGGTCGGCGAGCACCGCGGCGGGCGTGTCGGTGGGCGGCGTTCCCGCACCGGCGGGTGCCTCGCGGCTGCCTACCGTCGGCGGGGGACCCGCTGCGCCCGGCTCCCGGGCCGCCCGGCGACCGGGCAGCTCACCGGAGATCTCCGAGGGATCCCGGTCCGTCCGCCGTGAGCGGGCAGCCCGGTAACCGTCGGCCTCCGGCCGTGCGTCCGACAGCGGGTCGACCGCCCCAAACCGCCCGGAGTCGGCCTCGGCCGTACCGAAACGAGCAGCCTGGGCGTCGACGGCCCCAAAGCGACCGGAGTCCGGCTCGGGCGAACCAAAACGGCCGGTGTTCACCACGCCAAAGCGGCCCGAGTCCGGCTCCGACGAACCGAGACGACCCGGGTCCACCGCGCCAAAACGCCCCGAGTCCGGCTCCGGCAAACCGAGACGACCCGGGTCCACCGCGCCAGAGCGGCCGGAGTCGGGCTCGCGGCGCCGGCCGGCGCCGGTGTCCTCGCCGTAGCGACTCTCCTCGGCAGCGCGCTGCTCGGGAACCTCGTTGTCCCGGTACCGCTGTTCACCCGCGCCACGCCACTCCGACTCGCCGAAGCCGCGACCCCGCTCCTCGGGATACCAACGCGACTCCTGATCTTCGGGAAAGCTCCGTCGTCCGTCCACGTCGGCACCGTATGCGACCGACTGCTCCCGCGCCATTTCAACCCCGGCCCCGGGGTCGAGCCGGCTCGGGGCTCAACCGGCTCGGGGCTCAACCGGCTCGGGGCTCAACCGGCTCGGGGCTCAACCGGCTCGGGGCTGAGCCGACCCGCGCCTGATCACTTGATGCTGCGTCGGTCAACCCCGTTGCGTGGGAGCAGAAGCCCGGCGGGGCCTGGGGCAACTCGCCGTGGCGCGTCGGCGGTTCTACGCCAGCCCCCGGCCCGCGCGGGTGCCGTAGCACAGCCGGGCTTGATCGTGCGGTTGTCCACAAGGCACCCGTTGTCCACAGGCGGCCGTCGCCGGGGTCGCAGCGCGTCCGCCTCGTCGGGCACCGTGCCGGCCATGACGAAGCGGAACCAGGCGGTCGGCGCGTACGGCGAGCGGTGCGCCGCCCGGCACCTGACCGAGGCAGGGCTGCGCCCGATCGTCCGAAACTGGCGCTGCTCGACCGGGGAGATCGACATCATCGCGTGGGACGGGTCCGTGCTCGCCTTCTGCGAGGTGAAGACCCGCCGGGGCGACGACTTCGGCACCCCGGCCGAGGCGGTCGTGCCGTCCAAGGCCCGCCGGCTGCGGGGGCTCGCCGCACGGTGGCTGAGTGAGACCGGCACGACCGCTGACGAGGTGCGTTTCGACGTGCTGTCGGTACGGCTGCCCGACGCCGGCCCAGCCCAGGTCGACCACCTCAAGGGCGCGTTCTGAGATGCGCGCCCGAAGGATCGGTGACGCGCCATGAGCTACGCGAAGGTGCTGTGCGTCGGGCTGGTCGGGGTCACCGGCCATCTGGTCGAGGTGGAGGCCGATCTGGCCGCCGGCCTACCGGCGGTGGTGATCTCCGGCCTGCCGGACACCGCCCTGCACGAGGCCCGCGACCGGGTCCGCGCCGCCGTGGTCAACTCCGGCCAGCGCTGGCCCAACCGGCGGATCACCCTCAACCTGCTGCCCGCCACGCTGCCGAAGTTCGGCTCGGCCTTCGACCTGGCCATCGCCGCAGCTCTGCTGGGCGGCTCGGGTGAGCTGCCGCTGCTCCCACTGGAGGGGGTGGTGATCCTCGGCGAGCTGGGGCTCGACGGCACGGTCCGACCGGTGCGCGGGGTGCTCCCGATGGTGGCCGCGGCAGCCCAGGCCGGCGTCGGGCGGGTGATCGTCCCGGTCGGCAACGCCGCCGAGGCCGCGGTCATCCCCGGGGTACGGGTGCGAGCGGTGGACACCCTGCACCGGCTGGTCGCCTTCGTCCGCGACGGCACCCCGCTGATCGAGCCGCCCACGGCCACTCCCGCACCGGCCGTCGACGGGCCGGATCTCGCCGAGGTCGCCGGGCAGCAGATGGGCCGGCGCGCACTGGAGGTGGCCGCCGCCGGCGGGCACCACGTGGCACTGCTCGGTCCTCCGGGCGCCGGCAAGACGATGCTCGCCGAACGACTGCCGTCGATCCTGCCCGAGCTGGATGACGACGCGGCACTGGAGGTCACCGCGCTGCACTCGGTCGCCGGGCTGCTGCCGCCGGGCGGCCGGTTGCTGCGTCGCCCGCCGTTCCAGGCACCGCACCACACCGCGACCGTGCCGTCGCTGGTCGGGGGCGGCTCCGGGCTGGCCCGACCCGGCGCGGTGTCGTTGGCGCACCGCGGCGTGCTCTTCCTCGACGACGCGAAGGATCAGCATTGACGCCAGCCCTATAAAGCGGCCCCGGCAGACGCGCCAACGTCTGTGATCCGGGGCCTTGACGGACTTCGGAGGTCCGCCCGCTGTGAGTGTAGAAGCTCTGTCATGGGCGCTCAACGATGCGCCCGACGTACCCCCTGCCTGCCTGGCTGTGCTGATCGGTCTCGCCAACCACGCGCACGCCAACGGCCGAGCCGCGTACCCGTCTCAGGAACGGCTTGCCCACTACTCCCGCAAGTCGACCCGCTCGGTACGCAGCGACCTTGCGACGTTGGAACGGCTCGCCATCATCCGGCGAGGCGATCAGCGGCACGTCTTCCACCTGCCCACCGACCGGCGTCCGGTTGTGTGGGATCTCGCGATGGAGCGTCGGCGCACCGTCCCCGACGCGCTTGACCCGTTCGCCGAGCCGCAGCCTGGTCGACCGACCGAGGTCCCCGAGCCTGTGGATAACCGCCCGGAAGCAGACTTCCGCCCGGTACCGACCGACCGGAAGCAGAGCGTCGAGCGGCCGGAAGCAGGCTTCCGCACCGACCGGAAGCAGGCTTCCTACGAACCGTCCTTGAACCATAAAGAACCGTCCTTCCGCGCAAGCGCGGGAGAGAGTTCTCCGAAGATCAAGGGCAAGAAGACCTTCACCCCTCGCGCTCTCACTGGTGCCGCACTGCCTGTCCAGCGGGACACGGATCAGTGCCCGAGGCACCGAGGCAGCTCGGCTGCCAACTGCGGCCCGTGCCGCTCTGAGGCTCTGGCGGGTGGCCGATGAACGAGACCGCTGCCTACGCGCTCGCCCTGGTCCTCATCGGCGGACCCCTGGCGATGCTCGCGCCGTTCGTGATCGCTCGCCGGCTGGTCGACCAGCACGGCGACCAGGTCGCCGACAACGTCGCGCACTTCCCCCACCTCGACACCACCCCCGCCACCACCCGCAAGGAGCACAGCCACCGATGACCACCGCGACGATCACCAGCGCCTACCCGCGTCCCATCGATGACCTGCTCCCCGCTGCCCGCAACCTCGCCGACAGGCTCGGTGAGATCCCGTCTCGGAACCGGATCATGCGTGAGTTCAAGATCGGTGCGCCCAAGGCTCAAGCTGTCCGGCTGGCCCTGGTCGAGCCCGTCACCATGCCCGACGAGGTCGAGACCGAGCCTGCCTCGGACCCGTGGGAGTACGCCGAGCCTGCCCCGGTGACCACCCCGGTTCCGCCGGTTCCCCCGGTCGACACCACCCCGGTTCCGCTGGTTCTGCCGGCCGAGCCGGTCGCCGACCCGTCGCCCGAGGTCGACCAGGTTGGACACTCGCCGGTCACCACCGACACCACCCCGGTTCCGGTCAAGCGTCGCCGGCTGGCTTCCTGGCCGGTGGTGCTGATCTCTCTCCCCGCGTTCGTGGCCATCTGGTCCGGCTGGGTCGGGCTCGGCGGACTCACTGGGTTCGGGGTGGTCCACCCGCTACCCGGTATCGCCGACGGGTTCAGCATCAACACGGCGATCACGCTCCCGATCGGTGTGGAGGTGTACGCCGCGTACGCCTTGCGAGCCTGGCTGTCGGGTCTGGTTCCGCCTCGGGCTCGCCGGTTCGCCAAGTGGTCCGCCATCGGGTCTCTGATCGTGGGTGCCGCCGGTCAGGTCGCCTATCACCTGTTGGTTGCTGCCGGCATCACGTCTGCCCCCTGGTGGATCACCACCCTGGTTGCCTGCCTGCCGGTTGCGGTGCTCGGCATGGCGGCTGCCCTTGCTCACCTGGCGCACGAGGGGAGCGACCAGTGACCGAGATCGAGCGAGCGATCCGCAAGCTACAGCGCAAGCACACGGTCTCTCGGGTGGCGTACCGGTACCTGTCTGGTCGGCCGCTCGACGGCCGGCAGGGCTACCCGTACCGGCACCGGGGACCGGGCCGGCTGGCCGGCTGGCAGCGTCAAGCCGTACGCCTCGGGGTTCCGGCCGCAGCCGTCATGGCTGCGGCCTACCCCGGGCAGGCTGGCGGGGTGCTCGGCACTGCCGTTGCCGTCACTGGCTGGCGGGTGCGTCGCCGGTTCACCATGCGCCGGTTCAACCGGGAGTACGTCACCCCGACCCTGGCTGCCCTTGCCCCGGCGATGGGTCTACAGACCGGCGTGCACCTGCACGTTGATCCGTCGTTGGGCACCCTCACTCCCCGGCTGGCCAAACCGTTGAGCCCGGCCGAGGTTGCCATGCGGACCTGGTACGGCGAGAAGGTCGAGCCGGTGATCCGCTGGCTTCCCGAGCGTGCCCAGCGGGCAGCCTGGTCGATCCAGCGCAAGGCCGAGCCGGTCACGTCCAAGCTGGCCGTGTTCCGCCGTCCGGTCGACGGCGACCAGGGTCCGCGTATCGAGCTGACCGCAGACACCCCGTACCTGACGAAGGAACAACGGCAGCTTGTCTCCTCCATCATCGGCAGCAAGATCCCCGTTGCCGACCTGGTCGAGTCGTGGCACCAGGTCGGCCCTCGGGTGCGGGCTACCTGGACTGTGCGCAAGCGTCCCCCTGCTCGGGTTGGTGTCGACCAGGTCGCCGAGCACCTGCCCCGGCTGGCTGAGTGGGAGTTTTTTATCGGGATGGGTGCTGGCGATCGGCCGGTCACTCTGTCCCTGCGGGATGACTCCCCCCACCTCGCGGTGAGCGCGGGCACGGGTGCGGGCAAGAGTGTCCTTGCCGAGCTGATCGCCGTTCAGGTGCTCGCCCGTGGCGGACGGGTGGTGATCCTCGACCGCAAGGGCTCGCACCGCTGGGCGCTCGGGTTGGCCGGGGTCGACTACTGCACCAAGCCCGCGCAGATGCATGACGCCCTGGTGCGCCTCGCCGTTCTGGCCGACGAGCGGAACAGCCTCGCCCTGCACGCCCCGGAAGACTGGGATCCAGGCGCGCGGGTGCTGGTTATCTGCGAGGAGTTGAACGCGACCATCGGGCAGCTCGTCAACTTCTGGGCCGAGGCTCGCGGCAAGGGTGACCCGAAGCGCTCCCCTGCCGTGTCGGCGCTGGCTGACCTTCTCTTCATGGGTCGCAGTGCCAAGGTCAACGTGCTGGCCATCGCGCAGATGCTCACCGCTCGGGCGATCGGCGGACCCGAGGCACGCGAGAACTTCGGCATCCGCTGCCTGGCTCGGTACACGGCGAACAACTGGAAGATGTTGGTCCCCGAGGCAGCCATGCCCCGAACATCCCGCACCCTCGGACGGTGGCAGATCGTGATCGGTGGTCAGGCGACAGAGACGCAGGTCGCCTACCTCACCGCTGCCGAGGCTCGCGAGTTGGCTTGTCCCCGGTCCTCGGGGACATCCGAGGTCAGCGGCCTATCAAGCCCTTCCGGGGACTTCCTGACGCTGCGGCAGGCAGCCGAGGCGGGAGTCATCCCGTGGAAGCTCGACGCAGCCAAGAAGCGACTACAGCGCGGAGTCGGCGAGGTGCCCGCACCGAGAGGCAAGGACGGAAACGCCGACCTGTACGCGCGTCAAGATCTCGCCCGCTGGGCAGAGACCGGAGAGAGGATCAGCCAGTGATCGAGACCATCACCTACGCCGACCACGTTGCCCACCTCGACCCGATGACCGGCGAGGGGTTGTTGATCCTCCCCCGCGTTGCCGACGACATCGACCCGCTCGCCGGTCCGGTCACCTTGCAAGCTGCCGGCTGGGATCACGCGATCAGGGATCTCAACCAGCGAGGCTGGGAACCGAGCGAGGATGACGACGGCGGAACCATGGACGTTGGCACCACGGCGGACGGGCGACAGGTCATCGGTCTGTACGGGCGAGAGCCGGTGATCTCTGAGCCGAGCGCCGAGCAGGCTGCCGAGGCGTGGCGGGAGTTGCTTGCCGTCGCCCAGGTGGTCACCGAGTAGCCAGCAACGAAGATGCCCCGGCACCCATCACGGGTGACCGGGGCTCTTGCTGTCGTTGGGGTGAGCCCGGTCACGACTGCTTCTAGAACGCCGACCTGAGCCGGAATAGAAGTTGGAGGGTCAGTCAGCCTGGTCGGGTCGGTGCTCAGCGATCCAGCGGGCAACGTCCCGCCGTCGCCACACCTTGCCCATGGCAAGCACGGCAACCGGGTCAGGGAAACCCTTGCTGTTCGCAATGATGCTGACCCGCTGGCGAGAGATGCCGCCGAGCATGTCTCGGATCTCCGCAACGCCGACGAGGTCCACGCCCTTGACAGTAGGCAACGACGCATGCTAGCCGAGCGGCAACGTGTCACGTTGGTGATGCACGTTGTTGACGCATGCCATCCCACACCGACAGCATGTGAGCATGCCGTCACGCCACGCTCCCTCCGGTCACTGCCTCCCGATCTCCGTTGGCCACGCACCCATCCGTCCGATCTGGCACTGCCGCCGAGGCTGCGGAGTCTGGCCGTGCCCGACTGCCCGACTGACCCTGCGCGCTGTCTTCGATGACGACCCGGCGGGGCTGTCGATCGAGATGGCTTGCTACCTGTTTGAGGCGACCGGGGACCTGGTGAAGCTCAACCCCAACGAGGTGCCCGGACCTGACGCACTGTTCATCAGGTTCATCGGGTGGACCCGTCGAGGTACCCCCCGGTAGACCGGGGCTGCGGCCGGCTGAGAGCCACGCTGCGGGGCGAACGGCCGGCAGGGGTAGTCCTGTGTAGGTGTCGAGCGACAACGACGCTGAGAGGCTGTCAGTGAGTTTGGGTGAGTCGCGCCACAGGGACCGCTAAAACGGCCAAGATCAACCCGTCTTAACTGTAGAGGGTGCGGAGCGAGCGCCCCCTACACCGGGCCGAGCGAACCGGCAAGCATGAGCCGCGTCACACATCCCGGTAAAACGCCAAGATCATCCGGTATTACTTGTAGAGGGTGTGAAGCGAGCGCCCCCTACACCGGGTCGATCAGACCGGCAAGCGTGAGCCGCACCACAGGAGCGCATCAAACTCCAAGATCATCCCGAATTACTTGTAGAGGGTGTGAAGCCAGGCCGCCCGGCAGGCAAGTCCCGTGACCCCGGTCACGACTGCTTGCAGAACGCCGCTCTGAGCCCGACTTAACTGTGAGGGCATCTCGCCGAGCGGGTCGCCAGAACAGCCAGAGTGACCCCGGTCACGACTGCTTGCAGAACGCCGCTCTGAGCCCGACTTAACTGTGAGGGCATCTCGCCGAGCGGGTCGCCAGAACAGCCAGAGTGACCCCGGTCACGACTGCTTGCAGAACGCCGGTCTGAGCCGGACTTAACTGTGAGGGCATCTCCCGACCACCTGAGCAACACCCCGCACGCCGTGTCCCACCAGGGATGCGGCGTTTTTTGATGCCCATCGATCGGTAGGACACCTACTACAACCAGGAGGAACACCCGTGAAGACCACCACGATCAACGGCGTCGAGTACGTCGAGACCAACCAGGCAGCGGCGATGCTCGGGCTCAGTGCCCGGACCCTGATCAACGCTCGCAGCGAGGGTCGCCCGCACGTCCCGTACATCAAGCACCTCGGGAGGGTGCTCTACCGGCTCGCCGACGTTGAGGCTCTGGCTGCCCGGGATGGCCGTTGAGCGACGAACTACGGCGCATCGCCGAACGCATCGCCAGCGAGGCACCGCCCCTCACACCGGACCAGCGAGCACGGCTACGCGGCCTGCTCAGCGGCGAGTGAACCAACCACCCCGACCTGACACGGAGTCAGCCAGTGACGACCCTGCCCACAACCCACATCGAGCCCGAGACCTATCGCCGGCTACGCAACCTGCTCGACCCGACCAGCCGGCAGCGCATGGCTGACGTACTTCACCGGCTGACCAGCCTGCCCCGATGGACCCACGACGACGACCAGGAGGTGACCGAGCCGTGAGCCACGCCAGGATCGGCCGGATCCTCGCCATCGTCGAGGCCAAGGAAGCCGAGCAAGTCGAGCAGGCCAAGCAAGCCGAGCGCGTACAGGTCGCACGGGAAGCCGAGCGCAACCCGGAACCCATCGCACCGCCGAACCTCTCCGGTGGGCTTGACCCGATGGGCATCGGCGACGACGACCGATCGGAACTTGCCGAGTGGTACCGCAGCGTCAGCGGCGCAGCCAGCAGGAAGCCCGGCATCGGGTCCATGTACTTCCCGTCGACCAGGGGGGCCGAGCAGTGATCGACACCGACACCGTTGCCCCGGCAGGCGTGATGCGCCAACGGGTACGAGAGATGCGCCAGCGAGCGAGGCGAGACAAGTCCCCCCGTGGTGCCTGGCTGCGCGGCGTGCTGGCAGACGGACGGCTAGACCTGGAAATTCAGTACGTCTCGACGTACGCCTACGAGGTCGCCGACCCGTTGGGACGGTTCAGTGAGTCGGACCTGATCGCAGCGATGGAGGGTCGGCAGTGAGCACCAGCGGCCGAGCCGTTCTGTTCGACTGGCTCGATGCGTTCGGCCAGGTGAACCGCACCGGCAAGTACTTCTCTGCGGCTGAGATGGGCATCATCTTCTCGGCGGCGACCTACGCCAACACCAACACGGGCGCGGGGATCTTCCCTGGCTACAAGCTGTTGCAGACCAACACCCGGGCCAACCGGAACACCATCAGCAAGGCGCTCGACAAGGCTCGGGCGGCGCGGGTGTTCGTGCGGGTGGGTGAGGGTGACTGGCAGCGGGGCACGTCGGATGAGTACCGGCTCGGGTCGCCGAGCCTGTGGAACCTGTCGGCGCTGGCTGATCCTGGCGACCCGTCGAGTACCGAAATCGATACTCGGGAGCAGGTGCCCGAGGATCCCCCGAGTACCGAAATCGATACTCAGTCGAGTACCGAAATCGATACTCAGCCGGGTACCGAAATCGGTACTACAACTACCCATGTAACTACCCATGTAACTACCCAGGGATCTCCGGGGATCTTCGTCAGGCCGAGTCAGGTTGAGGCTCCCGAGCCTTCCGTCTGGGACCTGGTCGAACCTCTCCCGCCGGCTACGCCGGCCATGCCGGTCAAGGTCGAGACCAAGCCGACCGTTGACGTCTGGGCACTCGCCGAGAAGCGGTAGCCCTGGGGCGCTGTGCGCTGTGCGCTCTGTGCCGCTGCGCTCTGGCTGACCAGGCAGCGGCGAGAGCATGAGCGGCCGAGGCCGCATCAACCGGGGAGACCTGGTCACCAGGTGGTGCCCCTCCGGGGCGCACTCGGTTCTGCCGCTGACCCATCCGCCCCGAGGTGCCCCGGCGCTCTGCTTCGCCCTGGGCCACTGCACCGGGAGCACCCTCATCACCCCTGCCGCCGGACTCATCTGCCGGCGCTCCCCCATGGAGTTGATCAACATCAGCAAGACCAGCAAGTCCGAACGCGAGGCAGCACGCAACCTCGCCGAGCAGCGATGGGCCATCGCCCACGACGTGAAGCGCAACGCCGCTGACCGACTCGCTCGGGTGCAAGCCGATCCCGACTCCACCCCTGCCGAGATCACCGCAGCAACGGAAGCACTGAGCGAGGCAACCAGCCTCTACCGCTCTGCTCAGGCTGCCGCCCGGCAAGCCGGCTGACTCACCCTCACGACGAACAGGAGAGCGCCACCCCTTGTCCCACATCAACCGCACTCCCTTGTCCCATCGACTCCCCCGCACGATGACTCACCCGCAGTCGGACATGGTTCTGCCGACGCTTGTCTCTCAGGTGCTCACCAACGCCTGCGGCGACCTGGTCGACGTTCAGTCGTCCGCCACCCGTGGGCGGACCCTCGCGCCTGACAAGCTCCCGGCGATCCGCATCCGTCCCCGTGGCAGCGCGTGGTCCGCCGATGGTCGGATGACCGGCCGGCTGGTCGTGATCACGTTCATCGAGGGCAGATCCCCGATGATCATCAACCCGCTATACCTGGTTGATCGGATCACCGGGGATGTCCTGCCGGAGCACATGGCCGGTCTGCCTGGCGTGTCGATGAAGCTGCGGACCGTCGCCAAGAGGCGCGGCAACAACTGGCGGGACGACCTTCCCTCCTACGCCGCTCACTACTGGTCCGCCGTCGCCACCCTCGCCTGACCGAGCACCACCCACAACCGAACAGCACCACCACCTACGGGCCGGCTACCTGCCGGCCCTTCTTCGTGTCCAAGAAGGAGCAACACCAGTGGCTACCGCCAAGAACACCCGCACCACCACCGCCCGTACCGACAACCGCACCGCTTCCGAGATCGCTCGGGAGAAGCTGACCGAAGCTGTCGCCCTGGTCGCCACCCGCAAGGCTGAGCACGAGCAGGCCGAGATCGCTCGGGAGGAGTTGGCCGCTCGCCTGTCCAGCGGCGACGACACGATCACCTCGCTTGACTTGGCTGCGGCTACGTTCGCCATCGAGCGTGCCGAGCTGCTGGCCAAGGCTGCCGGCAAGCGCATCAAGCCGGCTGAGACTGCGCTCGACTCCGCTCAGGCGATCGACAACCCGAGCCTTGCCCGGTTCGTCGCCGAGCGGATCGAGGCTGACCCGTTCGTGTTCGGCGTGTACGGCTTCCCGGTCGCGGTCAACGCCGACGACCGCAGCAACCCAGGTGTGTACGTCAACCAGGCGACGGCGACGAGCACCGACCCGACTACCGGCATCATGTCCGGCAGGGTCGGGATCACCGTGGTCTCGCCGAACGGTTCCCCGATCGACGGCGCTGCCATCCTCGCCGGTCTCGCTGCCATCGAGGCGAGCGGCAACGGCCAGGTGAGCACCAACGCCAGCCCGAGCCGCAACGGGGTGACGGTGGATGTTCGGCTGTCCAACATCAAGCCGGACGTGCCGACCCTGGCGACCGATGTCGACAGCGAGGCTCTGCGGAACTTCGGTCTGGACGTGACGGACGCGATCACCAAGCAGGGCGGCTGGGTCGACCTGAGCAACGCCGACCAGTACGGCGGCGGCATGTACGGCAACACCCGAGGGAGCTTCGGCAACCGGACCAAGCGGATCCTGTCGGGACTCAACGGCGCGACCATCGCCAACGTTGAGCGGGACGGCGACCAGGAGCGGCGCACCGTCCGGGTTGACTTCGACCTGTCCTCCCGCTACTTCGGCATCCTCGACCTGAGCGGGTACACCAAGACCGGCGTCAGCGGCCTGGTCGGCGAGATCGTCGCTGGCGTCGGCCGGGTCGAGGCTGCCCGCGTGGTGACCGAGGACCCGACCACCGAGCGGCCGACCCCCGGCAAGGAGTTCAGCTCGCCCAAGTCCGGCGTGCGCGTGGTCGTCGAGGTTGTCGCCGTCGCCCGGATCGCCGGCTGACCAACGGATGACGGGGGCAGGTTCACGCCTGCCCCCTCCCCCTGGTGACGACATGACGAACACGAACCAACCCACCGACCGGGGATGCCTGGTCGACGACTGCTCCCGACCGCACCGAGCCCGAGGACTGTGCGCGACTCACCACGCACGCTGGCGACGCAACGGGCACGGCGGACTACTCGTCGGCCAGGAGCCGACCAGCAACCCGACATGCCTTGACTGCGGTCGACCCGTGCGGATCAAGAGCGGCAGGGCTTCCAAGTTCTGCACCGCCTACCACCGGAACAGGTTCAAGCGTAGGCAGCGCAGAGCAGCCCGCTCAGATCAACGCTGACGGCCGAACACACCACCGCCCAACCCCTGCAAGGGCACAGGATCTCAGCATCTCTCAGGGCGTCTGAGGGGATCTGCGGAGCCCTGTGCCCTTGCTGCGTACGACTACAGGAGACGAACCAGAGTGAGCACCACCGACGACCAGATGACCGACCGAGCGTGCCAGCACTGCGGCGGCTCGATGCAAGGGAAGACGACCCGCGCCGTCTACTGCTCCCGGCGATGCAAGGAGAGGGCTTCCGCGCAGCGTCACGGGACCGAACGCAACGCCCGGCAGAAGGACAGCCGCACGGCATGGAAGAAGACCCACCGCAAGACTGCGGCCGGCAGGGACGAGCGTTGGGCAGAGATGGCCAAGCGGCGAGCCCGCGACCATGGCGCTCCCGCTGTCGAGCTGGTGAAGCGTCGCGAGGTGTTCGAGCGTGACGGCTGGCTGTGTCAGCTCTGCGGCGAACCGACGTTGCGGGAGACCGGCACCGATCCCCGTTCGGCTTCCGTCGACCACACCATCCCGCTGACCGAGGGTGGCTCTCACACGTACGACAACACCGTGACCGCGCACCTGGCGTGCAACGTCTGGGAGAAGCGGACCAAGAGCCTGGCGGATCACTGGGATGCCCGATGGGAGTCCGTTGCGGACAAGCCGATCCCGCTCGGCCAAGCCATCATCTGGACTCTGCTTGACCCTGCCGGCGACCTGGTCGACATCGAGCCCGAGAAGGTGTGTGCCTGATGACATGGGAAGGGAGCAACCGCGCACAGCGTCTCCCCGCCAACTGGTCGAGCATCCGCAAGCGGGTACTTGCCAGAGATGGCCACGCCTGCCAGTTCGTCTGGCGTAACGAGCGTGGCCGGATGGAGCAGTGCGGGAAGCCGGCGACCGAGGTTGACCACATCAACCCCGGCGACGATCACAGCATGGACAACCTGCGGGCAGCGTGCACCGCGTGCCATGCGTGGAAGTCGTCCAGCGAAGGTGGCGCGGCTGCCGCACGGATCCGGGCTCGGGAGCGTCGCGAGGTGGACGGGCGATACCGGCGGACCGAGCAGCATCCCGGGTTGCTGTGACCTGGTCGACCCCCTGAGGTGCCCCCGCATTTTTCGGGACCTCACGCCTCGGGGGGTCACTGAGCCGGCGATCCATCCGCAAGGCAATGCAGAGGAGTGCATAACGTTACAGTGCCTTGGCCCCATCTGCCCAGCTCAGGGCCTGTTCAGGGGCGAGCCGGCGACCCTGGGACTGTGGCGCGATGGCGCTCGCTAAGGACTATCCGGTACGGCATTCAGGCTCAGGGGGTCTATCCCCCACACCCTGTGGGCACTCCCGCAACGCCTCACAACGGCTGCGCGAAAGTCCGAGATCAGCCAGGTTGCGAGTCAGAGTCTTTATCGCTCCGATGGCGGACGCTGTTGCCGACCTTCATCACGCGGTCGATCATCGTCGACGCTGACGGCTGATCCAACTCGTTCACCATTCGGGTGTAGAAACTTTGAGGAACAGGACGCGTTTGGTCTTTTGAGGTCGTCGCCGCGTGATCAAGGATGTCGGAAAACTGAGTCCGGATAATTCGCATGGTCTTGACGAACTCTTCAGCTCTAGCATTCGCTTGACGCAGTTGGGCAGTCAACTTCAGTTCCCGAGCACTCAACTCGT
Organism: Micromonospora arborensis; assembly: GCF_003205615.1. Taxonomy (GTDB): domain Bacteria; phylum Actinomycetota; class Actinomycetes; order Mycobacteriales; family Micromonosporaceae; genus Micromonospora; species Micromonospora arborensis. The sequence goes on from NZ_PYBV01000005.1 coordinate 395,629, forward strand.
CGCGGTCCGTCGCGGTCATGGCAAGCTCGGCCCGCAAGCGCTCGCCCTGCCGCTGCGTCTCTTCGAGCGCGTCAAGCGTCTTGGTTAGCTCGCTTTCCATCCTCGACATCAGGGACTCGGCTATCTGGACCGACTTGTCAGCAATGTTGATCTTTCGATCATGCCGGCTGAGAAGATGATCCACCCAAGACTTGATCAATGCCCCAGCGCCCAGCGCACCGGCGATGGCTACACCTAAAGTGATCTTCTCGGTGGTGGTCACTCTGCCTGCCCAAGTATCGACGGCGGTTTCAGTCTTGGCAGGCTATCAACCTCGCGCCACTCAGCAGGCTCGCCGACTTGAACAGGTTCGCTGTGTCTGCGCCTCCCGCATCGCTCAGGCTGCCGTGGCTGCGTGTGCTTCCAACCGCGCCATCAGATCCTCGGGAATGATCACGCGTACCCGGCTGTAGCTGTCGGGATCCTCCATCGCTGCCAACTCTTCATCCGTGGGCAGCCCGTACGCGATCACCTTCAACCCGGCTTCCCGCATCTCTCGGTTGCGTTCGGCCACCGTTGACAGCGACTCCCACCGCTCGCGGTACGTCTGCCCGGTCGGCTCCAACTCCCACCGATCCGGCTCGGATGGCAACGCCTCCAACACTTCCCGGCGATCCTCAAGCGAGCGGTACATCTGGCGGAACTCTGCCTTGCCCCGCTCGCCTCGGAAAATTCCGGCGGCCTGGTGCTCCCGCAGCTCGGCAAGCGACTCTTCTACTTCGGCAAGGTCGGCAGCGTGATCCGATCCGGGGACGAACACCCGGCGCATCACCTCCAGGTCCCCGGCGATAGCCATGAAGAACTGTTCGGCAACGTGCTCCAGGACGTGAGCAGGGATCGACGTCATGCCCTTGGGGCAGTTGCGGCCAGCGCGGGCACGCAACCCGCAGCGGTAGTACATGCCGGCCCGTCCCCGGTTGCGGTACAACGGCTCTCCGCACTCGCAGTACGCCACGCGCAGCAGGGGCGAGCCACCGACCCGGTTGCCCGCATTGGGGTTGGCGTTCTTTCGCAACGCTTCCTGAAGCCGCTCCCAGTCGGCACTACTGACGATCGGATCGGCTCGCCGCAGCGGCAACCCATCCTCGCCACGAACCAGCCGAGTGAACGTCTCCTTGGTGCCGTCCGCCTTGGTGCGGGTCTCGGTCATCTCCGCGTACCCGAGCAGGGTGTGAGAGCGCAGCATCTTGAGCAGGTTTGCGACGCGCCACTCAGTACCCGTTGTCGCCTTGCCAGCGCGCTTCCGCTGAGCGTCGAGCGGACTCGGTACGGCTTCCTCGTTGAGCCAGCGAACCACCGAGTTGGCCGAGTCCCCGTTGATGATGCGACGCACGATCTCCCGCGCTGTCTTGCTGGTCTCTGGGTCAACCTCCAACCGCCAACCCTGGCCAGCGTCAGCCTTGACAGCCTGGTAGCCGTACGGCACGAACCCACCACGCCAGCGACCCTGCTTCATCAGGTGAGCGAACGATGACCGGGCACGCTCGCGGATCGCTTCTAACTCCCCTTCTGCCAGCGCGGAAAGGATGTTGACGAACACCGCGCCCATCGTGCTGTTGATGTCGAACCCTTCCGAGGTCGACACGATGGCTCGCCCGTTGGACTTGCACCAGTCCATGAGTGCGGCGAGGTGGAGCACCCGCCGGCTGATCCGGTCCAACCGCCACGCGCAGAGGATGTCGAACGCCGGAACGTCTGCCCTGCCGCCGAGGCTGGTCGGCAACCACTCGCCGAGCTGCGGACGTTCCCCCGGCGGAACGCTTCCGCTCACGCCTTCGTCCTCAGCCCATCCAACGATGGTGTGCCCGTTCTGCTCAGCCCATGTCGTGATGTACCCGCGCTGCCGAGCTACCGAGGTCGACTCTTTCCGCTCGCGAGAGAGTCTGATCACGCCGAGCACCCTGCCCATGTTGGCCACCTCCTGTTGGGACGCATCGGCAGGGTAGAGGCCATCGGGAAGCGGAGTCAAAGGGTTGACTTTGACGAGGCCCCCGAGTTCAGCAAGGGCGCGTTGGAGGCGCTGCGCCAGCCGTTGGAGCACGGCCACATCCAGTTGAGTCGCAGCGGGGGCGGCACTGTCTACCCGGCCCGGACCCAGTTGGTGCTGGCGGCCAACCCCTGCCCGTGCGCGAAACCGTCCGGCGACGCGCACTGCGAGTGCACCCCGCTGGCCCGCCGTCGCTACCTGGGCCGGCTCAGTGGGCCACTGCTCGATCGGATCGACGTACAGGTGCGGTTGATGCCGGTGCGGGCGGCGGAGCTGATGGCGCCCGACGGCGAGGCCGAGCCGTCGGCGACCGTCGCCGCTCGGGTGGCGGCGGCCCGGCAGGCGGCGGCCACCCGCTGGGCCGGACTCGGCCGGCGGCTGAACGCCGAGGTGGAAGGCCCGCACCTGCGTCGACCACCGTGGCGGCTGCCCGCCCGGGCCACCGCCGAGCTACGTGGCCGGCTCGACTCCGGCTCGCTGTCGGCACGCGGCTTCGACCGGGTGATCCGGATAGCAAGGATGCCAAGATGGCAGACGTGGACGCACTCTCATACGCACGCGCCAGCCAGGACCGCACTGGCGAAGAACTGTCCGTAGGCCGCCAGCATGAGGACCACCGGACCCTGGCCCAGCTCCGTCAGGCCAGGATCGTTCGGGAGCTGACTGACAACGACGTGAGCGCGGCGGGGAAGCGGCGGCGGCCTGACTTTGAGACCGGCCTGGAACTGGTCCGCCGGGGTGAGGCCCGGGTCATCATTGCCACCGACATGAGCCGGCTGACCCGGGGGAAGGCGCGCGATGAGGTCCGCCTCCTGGAGCTGGGCCTGGAGACGGGGCTCCACCTCTGGTTTGTCCGCGCGCCAGACCTGGACCTCAGTACCGCCGCTGGCCGGCTGACCGCCTCCATCCTGATCGCGGCGGCCAGGCATGAGATTGAGCAGAAGTCGGAGCGCCAGCGGCGGGCCGCCATCCAGGCGGCGGAGCAGGGCCGCCGCATCGGAGGCCGCCGGCCCTTCGGGTATGAGTCGGACGGCGTGACCATCCGGGAGTCGGAGGCCGCCGCCGTACGGGACGCCTATGAGGCTGTCCTGGCCGGCGTCCCGCTGGGCCGCATCGCGGCGGACTGGAACGCGCGTGGACTGAACACCCCTCAGCCGAAGCGCGACGGGTCCCCCTCCCCCTGGACCGCCCAGACCCTCCGTCCCACGCTGCTGAATCCCCGGTACGCGGGCCTTCGCTCCCACGTCACGGAAGCGCTCAGGGAGACCATGGACCCCCGGGCGGCCAGGCTGAAGGCCATCGTGGGGCCGGCGGCGTGGGAGGAACTGGTCACGGAGGAGACCTGGCGCGCGGCGGTGGAGCTCATCACGGACCCGTCCCGGCACACTGGCCCGCGCTCCGGGCGGGGCCTCCTGACCGGGGTGGGTCGGTGCGGAGTGCCGGAGTGTGGGGCCACCGTCCACCGTGGCGCGGCACCGGCCAGGAAGGGCAGGGAGGGCCACCCCACCTACCGATGCCGGGCCAGCATGGGCCACGTCGGGCGCGCGTCGGAGCCGGTGGACTGGTGGGTGACGGAGGTGGTCATCGGACGCCTGGAGCGCCCGGACGCCGCCCTCCTCCTGGCCGACGACAAGCGCCCAGACGCCGCGAAGCTGAGGCGGGAGGCCCGCGCGCTCCGGGTCCGCCTGGACAGCCTGGCGGGCCTCCTGGCGGACGGGGTGCTCACGGAGGTGGGCGTCCGGCGGGAGTCCGTGAAGCTCCGGACGAAGCTGGCAGAGGTGGAGGCCGCCCAGGCGGACGCCGGACGGGTCAACGTCCTGGGACCGCTGATCAACGCACCGGACGTACGGGCCGCCGTGGAGGCCCTGGACACGGACCGGCTCCGGGTGGTCATCGACACGCTGATGACCGTCACGCTCCTCCCCCCTGGCCGTGGGGTCCGCTTCGGCCAGGACGTGGAGTCCTGGGAGCGCGTGGCGGAGCGGATCAGCGCGTCCATCGTGATCGACTGGCGCTGATTCAGGCTCGGGGACGTGAGCGGGCAACGAATTCGCCCCGTGGCCCTACCCTGATCCGGTGCTTGCCGCTGCCGAGGTACCGAAGATCACTGACTGGATGCAGGCTTGGGGAAGCCTGATCGGAATCGCGGTCTCCAGCTTGGCCGTGATCATCACTGGAATGCTTTTGCGTCACGAGATGCGTATGCGTCGAGAGGAAAAGGCAGACGCGGAGGCCGCCCAGGCCCGATTGATCAGTGTCACGTGGAGCGGGGTAGAAGAAGGTGACGGCTCTGACAAGGTGATCCAGTGGCAAGTTTTTAATCACAGTCAAGCGCCGATTCGCGAGGTCCTTTTGGAGGTGGATGAGGGGCGCACGCGCGAAGAGCCAACGGTTGTCGCCGTGATCAACTACATCGGGCCCGGCGAGAGTGAATCTGGCGCAGCCGACCTGGAGAAAGCCGTTGCGAGCGGCTACGGTTTGCGCCCTGTGGTTTCGACCATCTTCACGGACGGCTGCGGCATCCGATGGGCTCGGAGAGAACGAGGACAGCCAGTGAAGATAAGGGGTCCACTCCGCCCGGCAGAAACTCCATTCAGTCGAGTGCTGTGGCTCTATTGCTGGCCGGTGTCAGCCCCTCCGTATCGCTTGAGTCGCTGGTTCCGCAACCGCACGTCCCGCATCAAGTTTCGAATGGAAATGAGCATCCGAATGCGGACAATCCGCCAACGGAAGAAAATGGACCTTGCGGAGCAGCGCAAAGCCAGTGCCGCCAACTCTATGACCGAGCGCTGAGGTACGCCCGGCGCGTCCTGGCGACCGCTAGGACTGGCCGGGCGTAGGTGTGGCATACCGCTCCAGGCGGTCCCGGGCCCAGTCCAGCGACCGGCACCCGTCCTCCCGGCACCGGGGACAGCGGGCCTCCTGGTGCTCAGCGATGGTCCATGCGGCCAGCCGGGGGACCCAGACCTCCCGGGGGACCTCCTCCGGGACGCTCACTGGTCGGCGGCGGCCATGCCGTACCGGGCCGCCCGGTTGCCGGCCATCCGCTGGCGCTTGACCTCCCCGATGGCCCAGGCGAGCATCCCGCACGCGCCGTCTCCGCACTGAGCACACCGCCCGGTCTCCCGGTGTGGGCTGGGTGGCTCCGCGTGCTGAGTGATCACGCGCATGGCCGTCCATAGCAGAAGCGCGGGGGTCACGGGACCGTCATCCATGGGCACAGCTCCACCTCCTGAAATGGCAGGTCCGGGCACGGAGCCCCGCTCGCGTACCCGGACCGCTACCCGGTGTGTTGCCCGTCCAGGGGACCGGATTGCCCTACCCCCTGTCAAGTATGGAAGTGGACTGGCTACACGTCAAAACTGGCTCTGAGCAGCGCTTACGAGTGACCTCACCAGGGGTTTCAGGTCCGCAAGGGGGTGCCGTGGTGATGCTCAGGAGATGGCCTGGCAGCGGCGGTTGTACGGGAGCGCGGAGCTTCAGGAGCGCCTGGGCGTCTCGCGCGTCCGGGTAGTCCAGCTCACCAGCCGGCCCGACTTCCCGGAGCCCTTCGATCACCTGGCCGGCGGAACCGTCTGGCTGGTGGATGACGTGGAAGCCTGGATCAGCCAGCACCAGCCCTGGAAGGCCAGGGGAGCGGATGAGCCCCCGCCGCCGGAGAGCTGAGCGCGCACACGGAACGGCCCGCCCTGTAGACCAGAGGGCGGGCCGTTGTCCGTACGGGGCTCAGGCGGCGGCCTTCATCTTCCTGGCCGCCTTCGGCTCCGGCTCCGTGGCGTAGCGGGACAACGGGGCCAGCGTCTCCGCCACCTTCTCCCGGGCCGCCCGCGTGGCGGCCCGCGAAGCGTTCACCTGGCCGGTGAGCGCGGAGCCCTGGGCGAAGACCTGGCGCGCGTGGAGCGGCTTCTCCACGTTGGCCCGCATAGCATCCACGGCCACCAGGTCACCCAGGGCGGCGTCCAGCGCGGCCACGGCGGCGTCCAGCCGGCCCAGCGCGGCCCGGCCCTGGCCGCTCAGGTACGCCAGCCACTCCGCCCGGTTGTCCTCCACCGCCTTCAGCACGGCGGCCCGGGTGGCCTCCAGGGCGTCCTCCGTGCCCTGGGCTACCGCCTTCGCGGCCTGGGCCTCCAGCTCCAGGTCCCGGATGGCCTGGGCGGCCTTCGCCGTGTTCGTCGCCTGGCCGGAGGCGGCGGCCTGGGCCGCTGCCCGGCGGAGGTCCTGGGGAGCGTTCTGTGCCCGGTCCTGGGCCTCCCGCGCGGCCCGGTCCAGCTCCGTCGCCTTCAGCGACAGGTCCCGGTACGCGGCCAGGGAGGGCTGGACGGCGGGGTGGACGTGGCGACCGGGGAGGCTCACGTGGAGGCCAGCGGCGTTGAAGCTGACCGGCTCCGCCTCCCAGAGCTTCGGAGCCTGCTCACCATCCGCCAGGGGCTGGAGCGGGCCGGCTCCGGTGGGGAAGGCCACGGTGAGCCCCCACAACTCCGTGAGGCCGCCGTGCTCCACCAGCTCCTTCGCCCGGTGCTCCCCGTCCACGTTCTGGAGCGGGCACTGGTGGCCCTGGTGCTCCTGGCCGGTCATGGCCGCCACCCTTGCCCGCCCGCCGTGGCCGATGACCATGAGCCGGCTGTCCGCTCCACGGGCCTGGACCACGGTGTGGGCGTGCGGTGCCGTGGGGACCCGGCGGTTAGGGCCGTCCCAGAACTGGTCCAGCGGGTCACACGTGCAATCCTCCAGCGCGGCCCCCGCCTCCCTGGCCTGGAACATGGCCCAGCCCAGGATGCGCTCCCCCTGGGCGGGGCTCACGGCGGTCATGCCGCTCATGTCGACGGTCCAGACGCCCAGCTCCGGGGAGTAGCGGACCCGCTCATCCTTGATCATCAGTTGGTCTCCTTCAGTCCGAGCATGGCCCGGCGGCGTGCCTTCGCCGGGTTGGTGGGGGTCTGGTCAGTGGTGGCGCTCTCCGCCGACTCCTGGGCTGGCTCCTCCTGGCCGCCGGCCAGCATGGCGCGGCGTCGGGCGGCGGCGTCCCGCTTCACCTGAGTGATGACCGCCCGGGTGATCTGGGCGGGGGACTTCCCTGCCTGGGCGGCCAGCATGGCCACGCGGCGGAGCCTGGCCTGGGCGGCGGTGTCCTGAGTGGTCACCAGTCCTCACCCTCTCCACGGAGGCGGGCCACGGCGGCCAGGGCGGCCCCCTGGACGCACTCCGGACAGCGGGCCTGCCGGTCGGTCACCGGGCGGACCCGGCGGAGGATCAGACCCTCCTCACGGAGGCGGGCGGCGGCATCTTCGACCAGACGGAGGACCGCTGCCCGCTCACCGGGGACCTCCTGGACCCGTGAGGGACCCAGCGGGACCCGGTGGGTCCTACAGCGCTCCGGGGTCCCGCTGACGCCTAGGACCCGGTGGGTCCCACGTCCGGGTCCAAACGCAAGGGGGCTCATCGGTGGACCCCCATGCCAAGGTCCTGGACCCCAGGACCCAGCTCATGCTGGACCACTACGGCGGAGGGGAGGCGGAGGCCGTAGAGCTGGACCCTCTCCCGCTCCAGGGACAAGAGAAGACCCAGGACCTTCACTGTGTCCTGGAGGGACAGGTCCTCCGTCGCCAGGAGGACATTGGCCCGGCGCATCCAGCCGTTGAAGCGCGCCTCCGACTGGCGGCGGAGTGTGTCCGCCTCCTGGGCTGGGATGCGCTGGAGGGCGGCCCGGACACGTCGCGCGGCGGTCCTGGAGCTGATGTCCAGGCGCTCAGCGATCACGTCGATGGAGTGGCCGGCGTTGCTCAGCTCCAGGGCTTCCAACTCCTGGGCGTGGCGCTTGCCGGCTGTCATGCGGCTCATGTTCCGGACCGTATACCCGTAAAGTGCCAGCAACTAGTCCAAAGTGCCACTGGTGGAGACACCATAGTGACACTTATGTGCGTCCCGGTTGATCTAGTGCGTCCGCAAGGACGCGATCAAGTACATCCCGTGCGGCGAACAACGGGCAGGTCCTGAAGAACTGCTGTGGCTTGCAACACGACTGCCGGGGAGATCCAGCGCTGTCCGCCTGCACGGCGTCGGTGTCTCCATGTGCAGCGGCACTACCTCACGTGGCCCCGGATGGACACGGCCCGCCGCCGTACCGTGACAAGATCACCAACGTTGAGAAGGTCCTCCGGCGTCTCCACCAGATGGCCTTACTGACCGACCAGGGCACCCCAAGAAGGACATCTTCGGCAAGCACTTCACGCGGCGGGACAGAACGTCCGCCGCTGAGCAGGGCGGATGCCGCATGGTGAAAGCCCAACCGCACTGATCGGGGTGGCCCTGGCCGAGTGATGGACGGTGCGGACGGTGGAGCCGCCGATACGCCGCCGATAAAGTCCCCCGAGAACAGCGGGACTGAGCATGTTGGGCGGTCCGCACTCTAGACAGCCTCGTGTACAACCTGAGCACTGTGACGCGCGGAGATGGCTCGCGAAAAACGGGCTCTGTCCTCTTCGGTCGCTACAGTCTCCGAGAACGACCGGCCCGCATGTCTGGGTCAAGGCGGCGGGTCCCCTGGGCTGCAACCCAGGGGCCGCCTTGAACGGTCGCACCCACCACGTCCTGGCAGGGACTTACATGAAGGAGAACGACACCAGGTGACCACGGTAACGAGAGGGTCCCGGCAGCGCCAGACCGGGGAGACCGGCGGCGGCGTGGAACACGTCCTGATCGGCGCGCTTGTGCTGATCGCGGCGCTGTCCATCGGCGCTCTGGTCTACATCGTCAAGCTCAGCGGGCCGGACATGGGCGGCATCGCCCAGGTGGCCATCACCACGATCGGCGGGGTTGCCCTGGCGGCTATCAGCGCCATCGCGGTGGTGCTCCGCAAGCGGCCCGCCCGGCGGCGCAGCTAGCCCAGGAGGAGGCCGGGAGGGTGCTCAACTCCCGGCCCCCTCCACAAGTTCATCTCCGACCCCGGCAACAGTCGCATCAGGCAAAGGCGCTACTTCCTGGAGATCCTTTCTCTGGCTCCGGTGGCCTTTCCTCTGGGGCAACCAGGGGCAACCAGGCGAAGATGGCCCCTGGCCTGGGGATTCCGTTGCCCCATGGGGCAACCAGGGGTAACCAGGCACCAGACGTGGCGGAGCCCCCGGGAGGACAGTCCCGGGGGCTCCAGCGGCCAGGGAGGGCTCAGGCCCGCTGTGCCAGCTCCGTCCGGATGCGGACCAGCGTCCGGGCCCGCATCTCCTGAGCGTTCTTTGCAGCTTCTTCCGGCGTCTCGCCCAGGGCGTACAGCTCATCTTCGGCCACCAGGCCGTACTTCGTGATGGGCCGGGGAAGGTTCTGGGAGCCGTCCATCCAGAGGCCATAGACCACCTCTACCTCCACCCTCCCGTCCTTCGCCGCTTCCTCCAGCGGTGCCAGGTCCGACTCAAGCTGCTCGGTGGAGAGCTGGGCCAGCCCGGGACGGCTGATCCTCGCCAGCTTCCGGTCAGTCGCCCAGGCCGTCCAGAGCGGCTTAGACACGGAGATCACGATGGGATCGGTCATGTGGTCTGTCTCCTTCGGACTGAGGCTGGAACAGGCGGACAGAGTACGACCTGGCGGCCAGGGAGGAGCCCCCCTCTGGCCGCCGTGTCCGTGTGGATCTTGATTGATCTTTGTTCTTCAGTTCCGCCAGTTCCGGATGCCTCCGGCGGGGCGCGGTTCCCGGGGGCTCTAGTTCCTAGAGCCCCGTGGGAACCGTCCCCCGGAACCGGACCGGGGAGCGCGGTTCCCGGCGGTTCCCAGCGGTTCCCGGAACCGTCTTTACCTAGCCTGAGCTGGGCTTATCACTGGCCGTCGATACGACGGTTCCGGGATCTTGGGAACCGTACGGTTCCCGGCGGTTCCGCGATCATGGGAACCGCCGGGAACCGGCTCAGGCCGCCGGCTGGCGCTCCCGGCGCTTCCGCCTGGCCGCCGCCACGTCCGCCTTCCGGGCACCCCGCTCCAGCTTCCGCAGCTCCTCCAGGTAGGTGTCCACGGTCCAGTCCGTCTCCCAGCCCTTCTCATCCATGAAGGCCACCAGGGCGTCCACCTTGTCCGTGGGGGCGCTCAGGTCCTCCTCCTGGATGGCGGGGAGGTCAGCAGCGTCCAGATGGCGGAGCGGGCTCACCTCCCGGCGGAGGTTGATGGTCCGGGGGCCACGCGCGGTCCGGGACTTCCGGTGGACCAGCGTGACCTCCGCCCGCTTGTCACCCAGGTCCTTCGCCTTGATCTGCCAGTTGTGGTCCACGTCCGCCAGCTTCGCCACGGTCCCGGACGGGCGGGTCACCTCTTCGTGGCCGGTGTGGTCCAGGCGGAGGATGCCGACGCCAGCGGCCCGGAGCGGCTTCACGGCCAGCCGATAGGCCCGGTTGGCGGCGGCGTCATCGTTCTGGCTGGCGGCCAGGAAGAACTTCGCCCAGGAGTCGAAGACCACCAGGTCCGCCCCTTCGCACGCGGCCACGATGCGCGCGGCCCCCTCCTCCGTGTCCGCCGTCCAGCCGGGGAAGGAGTGGTAGGTCAGACCCTCCAGCCCTTCCGGGTCCACGCTCATGGCCTCCAGCCGTTCGTCCATCAACTCCGGCGGGTTCTCCTCATCCAGGTAGACCACCCGGCGGCCCTCCGCCGCCAGCTTCGCGGCCCACTCCAGCGCCAGGAGAGACTTCCCGGTCCCGGGCGGCCCGAAGAGGGCGGCCAGGGTGCCGCGCTCCATCACGCCAGGGATCAGCCAGTCCACCTGGCCGCCGGCCATCTGGCGCTTCAGGCGGACCAGCGCCAGGTCCACGCCGGCCACCTTCAGGCCCAGTCGCTCCGCCAGGGCGTCCGTGAAGTCACCAGACGCCAGCGCGCGTCCGTCGCGGATGAGCAGGGAGCACCGCGCGGCGGCGGCGGTACGGGCGTGGGTGAGCTGGGCGTATCCAAACGGGTCCACCGGGGCCTCCTCCGGGTCGGACCCACGGACCTGGACCTCCTCCGCGCACTCTGGACACGGGAACGTGAAGTAGTCCCGGTTGGCTCCGATCAGCCAGCCGTCCTCCGGGTCCTCCGGCGTCACGGCCACTCCCTGGCCAACCAGGGCCGCCTGGAGCCGGGCCAGCCGGCGGACCGTGAACTCCTGAGCCAGGAGGTGATGGAGGATATCGGCCTCCGTGCCCTCCTCTTCGGCCAGGATGCCGGCCAGGGCGTCCCGGTACTCCCGGTCGGTCTTCACGCGCTCCAGCGCCACCGCGTACGTCTGGGGGTCCAGGTCAGTGGGCCATCCAGTGTTGATCTCAACTTGCAGAGTGCTAGACTGAGTCACGAGTCAGTACCTTTCGCTGAGGCCCGGTGCCAGCCGGGCCTTTGGCATATCTGGGGTCAGATCAGGCGGCCCGCTGGCCGGCGGAGCCGGCGGCGGTACCGAAGACAGCGCGGAGCCGGGCCACCTGATCGGGGGTCAGCTCCGGGGCCCGCTCCACCACCGCATTGACGGCGGCGGCCAGGTGAGCATTCCGGGCGCGCTCCCGACGCCATTCCGGCGTGGTGCGCTCAGTGAGGGTGCGTGCGCCGCGCTTCTGAGGCGTCTCCGCGAGCATGGCAACTCTCCAGGTTCGGAGTGTTGCGCGTGCCTCTGGTGTGGCTCACCAGCGCGCGGGACATAGGCCAGAAGGAGCATTCAACGGGTAGGGAGTGCCACTCCCACGCCACCCGTGTACAGGCTCCACTGTAGTGCTTCAGGACCTGTAGTGCAACAGAGTTGATCTACGTTTGCCCTGGTCAGAGCAGTTGTGATGTGGACTGGTTGGACAGTCTGCCCAGGTGGGCGGCGTGGGACCGGAGGATTTCCTGTCCGAACGAGTTACGCCAAACCTCTATCCACGTCATGGCCTGGACCATCGCCGATCTGGACGGCCGGGACCGGCCAGACCTGGACGACGTCCGGGAAGCACTTCAACTACGGACGGGGGAGGCGACGTGAGCGCCGATGAGGAACGCAGGCTGGCCCGGGTCGCACTGACCTGGTTGGCCGAGCCGGGCACCCGAGCGGTGCACCGACTTGTCGAACGGCTCGGCCCGGTGGCGGCCCTGGGCCTGCTGCTCGACGGCGGCAGCCCGGACGGCTGGCTGCACACGACGGTGGCCGCCCGGTCGGCGGCCGGCGACGCCCGGGCGGTGGCGGCCGAGGCGCTGGAGCGGGCGGACCGGCTCGGCGCCCGGCTGGTCACACCGGACGACGAGGAGTGGCCGGCACGGGTGGCCAGCCTGTCCGCGCTGCATCTGCCGGACGTCAGCCGCCGGGTGGACGGTGAGACCGCCCCGCCGCTCTGCTTCTGGGTACGCGGGAGCTGGCCGCTGGGTGAGGCCCTGGAGCGCTCGGTGGCCGTGGTCGGAGCGCGGGCGGCCACCGGCTACGGCCAGCACGTCGCGACCGAGCTGGGATATGGACTGGCCGAACGGGACTGGACGGTCGTGTCCGGTGGCGCGTTCGGCATCGACGCTGCCGCCCACCGGGGTGCCCTCAACGCGGGCGGCCTGACCGTCGCGGTGCTCGCCTGTGGGCTGGACAGGCCGTACCCGATCGGCAACACGGCGCTCTTCGACCGGATCGCTGAGACCGGGTTGATGGTCAGTGAGTGGCCGCCCGGCGCCGAACCGCTGCGGCCCCGGTTCCTGATCCGCAACCGGGTGATCGCCGGAGGCACCCTGGGCACCGTCGTGGTGGAGGCGTCGGCGCGCAGTGGCGCGACGCAGACCGCTCGGCGGGCCATCTACGCCAATCGGGTGGCCATGGTGGTGCCCGGGCCGGTGACGTCAGCGATGTCCGTGGGCACCCACGAGTTCCTGCGTGAGCACCCGAAGGCTCGGCTGGTCACCGGGGTGGCGCACGTGCTGGAGGAGGTGGGCCGGATCGGCGCGGACCTGGCCCCGCTGGCGCGTGGCCCGCAGCGACCCGCCGACACGCTCGACGACGACGCGCGGTCGCTGCTGGAGGCGCTCCCCCGCCGGGGCGCGATGGGCGTGGACCGGCTCTCCGCCCGCGCAGGTGTCGACGTACGGACGGCGTTGCGCAAGCTGTCCCTGCTGGAGGAGTTGTCCATGGTGGTCCGTCGCGACGACGGCTACGCCCTCGCCCCACTCGCCAAGCCGAAGCGCGGGAAACCGGCTACCGCGGCGACGGAGACGTCGGCTTAGGGCCGCAGGCGGACGCGTCGTGGCAGGGTGGGTGGGCCATCGTCCGGAGACGGACACCCGCAGTAGCTGCTCGGGATCCCCGCCAGCCGATATTGCCGTTACTGTGCGCGGTCATGATTGCTATCAAGCCGTGGCACATCGCCGTCCTGTTTTGTCTCGTCGCGTCCGTCGCACTCGTTGGCGGTCTGGTCGCGCTCCTGGTCAAGAGGACCAACCGCCGGTAGCCGCGGATCGAACACCGGCAAGGTCGTGGCCGGTGACGGATGACGATCGGCCGTAGGCTGGTGCCGTGCCAGCTGTCATGGGGGGTGCCGGGGCCGATCGACGGGCCCATGTGCCAACGCGACAGGTGCGACCGCGTTGAGCCGGTCGGACCGGGGCACCCGGGCCATGCACCAGACACTGCCGCCAGCGCTGCGCGATGCGGTCGACGACTTCGCCGAGCACCTGTCCCGGGTCCGTAACCGGTCGGCGCACACCGTCCGCGCGTACGTCACCGATCTGGTCTCGCTGCTCGACCACGCCGTCCAGATGGGCTGCGTCGACCTCGCCGAGCTGGACCTGTCGGTGCTGCGCAGTTGGTTGGCGCGGCAACGCACCACCGGGGCAGCCCGCACGTCGTTGGCGCGGCGGGCCGCGTCGGCGCGGGCGTTCAGCACCTGGGCGCACCGGGCCGGGCTGGTCCCCGCCGACGTGGGCGCCGCCCTGGCCAGCCCTCGCGCGCACCGGGAGCTACCCAACGTGCTGCGCGCCGACCAGGCCGCCGCTCTGGTCGAGGCACCGACCCGACCGGCACCAACCGCGGGCCCAGCAGTCGCCGACTCGCCACCCACGGACTCAGCGCTCAACGACCCGCTGGCTGGGACGACGCCGGGCGCGGCGCCGACGGCGGCGATCGAGGCGGTGCCGCTGCGGGACCGGGTGCTGCTGGAGCTGCTCTACGCCACCGGCGTACGGGTGAGCGAGGCGTGTGGGTTGGACGTCGGGGATGTCGACCACGGTCGGCGGGTGATCCGGGTGTTCGGCAAGGGCGGGCGGGAGCGCTCGGTGCCGTACGGGGTGCCGGCCCAGCGGGCGTTGGACGACTGGCTGCGCCGGGGCCGCCCGGCGATGGTGGTCGCCCGCTCCGGTGACGCGCTTCTGCTGGGTGCCCGGGGCGGTCGGCTCAACCCGACGACCGCGCGTCAGATCGTCGGTGCGTACGCCGAGAACGCCGGCCTGCCCCGGACCAGCCCGCACGATCTACGCCACTCCGCCGCCACCCACCTCCTGGAGGGTGGCGCCGACCTGCGCGCCGTGCAGGAACTGCTCGGCCACTCGTCCCTGGCGAGTACGCAGATCTACACCCACGTCTCGGTCGAGCGGCTGCGTGCCGCGTACCGGCAGGCACACCCCCGCGCTTGAGGTCGAGCGGCAACGCGCCGCTACCGGCAGGCACACCCCCGCGCCTGTTCAAGCGCCGGAGGGCGAGGGAGCCCGGCGGTTACGATCATCAAGTGAGCGTCCCGCAACCCCCTGAGCCGATCCCGGGCGCCCGCCTGCTCTTCTCCCTGGATCCGGCGGTCAGCCATCTCAACCACGGCTCGTTCGGCGCGGTCCCGATCGGAGTGCAGCGGGCCCAGCAGCGGCTGCGCGACGAGATGGAGGCCAATCCCCTGCGTTTCTTCACCCAGGGGCTGGTCGACCGGATCGCGCACACCCGCCGGCACCTCGCCGGGTTCCTGGGTGCCGAACCCGACGGCAGCGCCCTGGTGGGCAACACCACCACCGGCGTCGCCGTGGTGCTGCAGTCGCTGGGGCTGCAAGCCGGTGACGAGGTGCTCAGCACCGACCACGGGTACGGAGCGGTGAGCCTGGCCATCCAGCGTGAGTGCCGTCGCACGGGAGCGGTCAGCCGCGTCCTGCCGATCCCACTGGCCGCCAGCGACGAGCAGATCGTGCAGACCATCCGCGCCGGCCTGCGCCCCGGACGGACCCGGTTGCTCGTCGTCGACCAGCTCACCTCGGCCACCGCGAAGCTCTTTCCGGCCGCCGCCATCGTCGGGGTGGCCCGCGAACACGGCGTGCCGGTACTGGTGGACGCCGCGCACGCCCCGGGGATGCTGGGCACGACGGTGAGCAGCATCGGCGCCGAGTTCTGGGTTGGCAACCTGCACAAGTGGGCGTACGCGCCGCGCGGAACCGCCCTGCTGGCGGTGGCGCCGCAGTGGCGGGACCGGATCGACCCGCTGGTGGTCTCCTGGGAGCAGGACTCGGGTTTCCCGGCCCGGATCGAGTGGCAGGCGACTCTCGACTACACGTCCTGGCTGGCCGCCCCGGCGGGGCTGTTCACGCTGCGCAGCCTCGGCGTCGACCGGGTGCGGGCGCACAATGCCGCGCTCGCCGCGTACGGCCAGCGGGTGGTGGGGGACGCATTGGGGGTGCCCCCCGGCCACCTGCCCGACCCGGGCGGGCCGGGGGTGGCTCTGCGCCTCATCCCGCTGCCGGCGGGGACGGCCACCAGCGTCGACGCGGCGCGGGCGTTGCAGGCGCGGATCGGCGAGCGGCTCGCCGCCGAGGTCGCGGTGATGAGCTGGAACGGCCGGGGGTGGCTCCGGCTTGGCGGGCAGGTCTACAACACCGCCGACGAGTACGAACGGCTGGCCGTGCGGCTGCCGGCGCTGCTCGCCCAGCGCTGACACCACCGACGCTGACGCTGGCCCCGTCGAGCGGGAACAGTCGCACCGCACCGAGGCCGAGCAGGGCCAGGGGGTCCAGATATTCCGTGCCCCGGCGCAGGCCCCAGTGCAGGCACGTTTCGGCCGGACAGCCCGGGTGCCCGGGCAGCAGCTCGCCCAGCGGCGCACCGGCGGCGACCGCCTGGCCGGCGTGTACGGCTGGTCGGACCGGCTCGTGGGTGGTCCGCAGCCCGTCGGCGTGCCCCACGGTGATCACCGGTCGGCCGGCCACCTCGCCGGCGAACAGCACGGTGCCAGGCCCGGCGCTGCGGATCACCGCTCCGGCCGGGGCGGCCAGGTCGACGCCCCGGTGCCCGGCCAGCCACGGCCGGGGCGGCGGGTCGAACCGGCGCACCGGACGAGGCGGCCCGTCGACCGGCCAGCGGAACCGGCCCGGCCCGACGCCCGCAGCGGCAGGCACCGGCACCGGGACAGCCGCCGAGACGCCCAGCGCGACAGCCACCGGCAGGGCCCTCGACGGTGGGCGGCCGGGCACCGCCGCGACCAGGACGGCCAGTCCGCAGAGCAGAACGGTCAGCGCGAGTGGGAACGCGGCGCAGAGCAGCACGGTGTGGCCGATGGAGCCGGTACGCGGGGCGGGTGGCGGTGTCATGACGGCAGCCTCGTGCCGGGGCCGGGTCGTCCGCGATCCCGGCCGACCCGGCTGTGGACAATCGGAGGTGCTGTGGACGACCACCAAGAGCGTCGATGATCTGCTATGCGCGCGGGCCGGGGGTGCTGCCCGGGCCGTGTTCGGGCCGCCACCGAGGGCCTAGGCTGGGCCGCGTACGGCGGGTGCCGCCGTTTGGACCGGGGAGGCCCGCATGACCACTCTCGATGACCGGACGCCGGCCCCCCAGGGGCCGACGGTGGCCGAGGTGAGTGACCCGTCCCGGCTCGCGGAGCCGGACGAGGCGATCAGCGCCGAGGAGTTGCAGCTCGCCGCCCGCAACCACGGCATCCCGTTGGAGGCGCTGCGCTACGACGTCACCCCCGCCGGGCTGCACTACCTGCTGATCCACTACGACATCCCGGAGGTCGACGCGGCGACGCACGCGCTGACCATCGGCGGCGCGGTGGACCGGCCGCTGACGGTGACGCTTGACGAGCTGCGCGAGCGGCCGCGGGTCACCCACCAGGTGACCCTGGAGTGCGCGGGCAACGGTCGGGCCCTGCTGCACCCCCGGCCGGTGAGCCAGCCCTGGCTGGTCGAGGCCGTCGGTAACGCCGAGTGGACCGGCACCCCACTGGCGCCGTTGCTGCGCGAGGCGGGCCTCGGGCCGGACGCGGTGGACGTGGTCTTCACCGGCGCCGATCACGGGGTCGAGCGCGGGGTCGAGCAGGACTACCAGCGGGCGCTGCCGGTCGCCGACGCGCTGCGCGAGGAGGTGCTGCTGGCGTACGAGATGAACGGTGCTCCCCTGCTGCCGCAGCACGGCGCCCCGCTGCGGCTGATCGTGCCGGGCTGGTACGGCATGGCGCACGTGAAGTGGCTCCGCTCCATCGAGGTCCGCACCGAGCCGTTCGAGGGCTACCAGAACGCGGTGGCCTACCGGGTGCGCCGGGACGCCGACGACCCGGGCGTGCCGGTCACCCGGATCGAGCCGCGGGCGCTGGTCCGACCGCCCGGTTTTCCGGACTTCATGTCCCGTCGCCGGGTGGTGCGGCCCGGGCCGTGCACCCTGGATGGTCGGGCCTGGTCGGGGCACGCGCCGGTGGTCGCCGTGGAGGTGACCACCGACGGCGGGGAGACCTGGACCCCGGCCGAGCTGGACCCGGCCGGCGGCGGTGATTTCGCCTGGCGGCGCTGGCGACACGAGTGGGTCGCGACGCCCGGCCGGTACGTGCTCGGCGCGCGGGCGACCGACGCGTCCGGGCGGACCCAGCCGGTCGAGCAACCGTGGAACCGTGGCGGGTTCGCCAACAACCTGGTGCAGCGGGTCGAGGTCGTGGTGCCGGCCGAGTGATCGGCGGTACGTGCTACGCCACGGGCCGGGCCGTGGCTCGGCCGGCCGCCACGGGTGGGGGGCCCGTGGCGCGGCCGGGCGACACGGGGTGTGCGGTCAGCCGCCGAAGCCGGAGTCGGCGGGCAGCGAGATGTCGGGCTTTTCCAGCTCCTCGACGTTGACGTCCTTGAAGGTCATCACCCGGACGTTCTTCACGAAGCGGGCCGGACGGTACATGTCCCAAACCCAGGCGTCGTGCATCTCGACCTCGAAGTAGACCTCGCCGTCGGAGTTGCGCACGTGCAGGTCGACCTGGTTGGCCAGGTAGAACCGACGTTCCGTCTCCACCACATACGAGAATTGGCGGACAATGTCGCGGTACTCCCGGTAGAGCTGCAGCTCCATCTCGGTCTCGTACTTCTCGAGATCTTCCGCGCTCATCGCACTCCGCCTTCCATGGCCACATCTTCCCCCACCGGCGTCTGAGGCCGAGGCTGCTCGCCCAACGCCACGCCGACGGTACCCCCTGACGCCCCGGAGCGCTCCATCGGCTCTTCCGGGCCGTGGCCGCCGGGCCGTCGGGCACGCGGCGGCCGGCCGTCGCGGCCGGAGACCGCGGCGACATTGACGTACGAGAACCGGTGCTCCCGGCACGGCCCGTGCTCGCGCAGCGCGGCGGAGTGCTCCGGGGTGATGTAACCCTTGTGCTCGGCGAAGCCGTACGCCGGGAACACCCCGTCCATCTCCACCATGATCCGGTCTCGGGTGACCTTGGCGAGCACGCTGGCTGCCGCCACGCACGCGGCCACCCGGTCGCCCTTCCACACCGCCAGCCCCGGCACCCCCAGGCCGTCGACGCCGAAGCCGTCGGTCAGCACGTACTCCGGTCGCGTGGTGAGCGAGGCGAGTGCCCGGCGCATCGCGGCCAGGTTGCACACGTGCAGCCCGCGGGCGTCGACCTCCTCGGCGGGGATGACCACCACGGCGTACGCGAGGGCCCGGTCCACGACCTCCGCGTACACCCGTTCCCGACTGGCGGGGGTGAGCAACTTCGAGTCGGCCAGGCCTTCGATCTCACCGCGCCGACCTTCGGGCAGCACCGCGGCGGCGGCGACCAGCGGGCCGGCACAGGCGCCGCGGCCCGCCTCGTCGGCGCCGGCGACGTGCCGGAAGCCGCGCCGCTGCAGCGCCCGTTCCAGGGCGTACAGCCCGGCCTCACGGCGCACGACGGTACGCGGCGGGGTCAGCACGACGACTCGTCCAGGTCGGCGGCGGTCGACTGCTCCAGCCGGGTCAGCAAGGCGGGCAACTCCGGTGGGTAGAACCGGTCGCCGCTGGCCACCAACTCGGCGGGAAGCCACCAGCGGTGGCCGACGATGCTGCGCTGCTCGATGGCGTCGAAACCTGCCGTGTCCACCTGCCAGGACTGCACCCGGAGGAGGAAGAAGTCCTGCTCCTGGCGGTACCACGTGCCGTCGAACGAAAACTCGGTCGTGTCGGACCAGACCGGCTCGCCCAGCTCGGCCGGGTCGAGCCGCAGCCCGGTCTCCTCGGCCAACTCTCGGGCCGCGCCCACCACCGGGGACTCCCCCGGGTCGAGCCCGCCGCCCGGGGTGAACCAGTAGCGGTGCCCGGGCCGAGCCGGGTCGAGGCCCTCGAACAGCAGAACCTGGCCGGCCGCGTCGACGAGCAGCACGCGGGCCGCGCGTCGAGGGGTGTAGACACGGTCGGCACTGTTCGCGCCTGCGGGGCTCGCAAGCTCACTCCTCGCGCTCACGGTCACCGCCCCAGCCTGCCAGACCGACGGCGGATCGCCCACGCCCCGTCGGTCTACGGCTTGGGAATGCCGTCGAACTGATCGGGCACCGTCAGCCAGGTGGCCCGACTGACCGGCCAGAAGACGGTGAACGCCCGCCCGACCACGTCGTCCTCGGGGATCGTGGCCTCGGTGATGTTCTGCCCGGACTGCTGCCAGTGCTCCAGCGAGTCGCCAGAGGCGGAGCGGTGGTCGCCCATGACCCACAGTCGGCCCTTCGGCACGGTGATGTCGAACTCCTGGTCGGCCGGCTTGTCGCGGATCCCGTTCATCGAGAAGATGTACGGCTCGTCCAGCGACTTGCCGTTGATCATCAGCCGTTCCTCCGGGTCGCAGCAGACCACGTGGTCGCCGGGGACGCCGATCACCCGCTTGATGAAGTCCTCACCCTTGGGGTTGCCACTCCACTCGATCGGAGCCTTGAAAACGATCACCTCGCCGCGGTGCGGCGATCGGAAGTCGTAGACCAGCTTGTTGACCAGCACCCGGTCATCGATCTTGAGAGTGTTCTCCATGGACGGGGAGGGGATGAAGAAGGTCTGCAGCACAAAGGCGCGGACCAGCACCGCGACCAGGATCGCCACACCCAGCAGGATCGGCAGTTCCTTCCAGAAGGAGCTGCGCGGCTTGTCGGTCTGCTCGTCAATCACGCCAAGGAGCCTACGTTGCCGAACTGGACGTCATCGTCCGGAACGCGCGGGAACCTCGTAGGGCGGCCGCCAACGGGAGAATCAGCAGCACACCGCCCTGTGGGGTTGGTCGCACCGGGGGCGCCCCGGAGGATGCCACGCCCGGATCGGACACGTCGTCGAAGGTCGACGGCACCGACAGCGAACTCCAGCGGGACGAGGGCCAGACCACCATGAAGGCCCGGCCGATCACGTTGTCGATCGGCACCGGGCCCTGGCAGCGCGCGTCCTGGGAGACCTCGCGATGATCGCCCATCACGAAGATCTGACCGGGCGGCACGACGACCTCGTCGAAGCGCCGGGAGCGGCACTCCGCGGGGTTGGGCGGCAGGTCCAGTGGAGAGTCCCGCAGGACGTACGGCTCGTCGAGCGGCGTGCCGTTCACGGTCACCCGACCCTGACTGTCGCAGCACTTGACCCGGTCACCGGGCAGGCCGATCACCCGCTTGATGAAGTCCTTCTCACCGGGGCGGCTCACCCCGACCAGGTCGCCGACGGTACGGGTCAGCTTGCCGGCGAAGCCCGGCTCGGGCTGCTCGTCGACCTGCGGCGCCCAGCGGTCGGTGCCCCGGAAGACCACCACCTCGCCGCGTTCCGGGTCACGGACGTCGTAGACGACCTTGTTGACCAGCACCCGGTCCCCGATGAGGAGGGTGTCCTCCATCGAGCCGGACGGGATGAAGAACGCCTGCAGCAGGAAGGTGCGGATCAGCACCGCGAGGCAGAACGCGACGACCAGCAGCAGCGGAAGCTCCTGCCAGAGGGGCATCTGCCGCCGGGTGCGGCGGGTCCGTCGACGCCACGGATCTACGGTGCCGTCCTCGTCAAGCGTCTGCACACGCCACTCCCCGGTCCACAGAAACACCACCGCCCGGGAGCCTCGTCGAGGCTCCACGGGCGGTAGTGGACGGCTACCCGCCACAGGGGCGGGCCCGCCGCCTCGCTGCGCCCGTGACGACCAGGGTAGTGCGGTCTGGTCGTTACGGCATACGCGCAGGCCAGGCGGCGTGGCGAGCGGGGGGTCAGCTGGGCAGCTTCTCCCGCTTCTCCTTGATCTTGGCCTTCTTGCCGCGCAGCTCGCGCAGGTAGTAGAGCTTGGCGCGACGCACGTCACCGCGGGTCACGACCTCGATCCGGTCGATGCCCGGGCCGTTGAGCGGGTAGGTCCGCTCGACGCCGACACCGAAGCTGACCTTGCGGACCGAGAAGGTCTCGCGCAGACCGTCACCCTGGCGGCGGATCACGACGCCCTGGAAGATCTGGACACGGGACCGGTTGCCCTCGACGACGCGGGCGTGCACCTTGACGGTGTCACCGGCCCGGAAGTCGGGAAGGTCGGTCCGCTTCGACTGGGCGTCAAGGGCGTCCAGGATGTTCATCGCTGCGTCCTCGTAAGGCTCACGGCGCACCGTCACTCGGTGCGCGGGTGGGTGATTCTGATCCCCGGATGGTGGTCGGCGGGCCGACCCCGGTCGGGGATCCTCGCAGCCGCCCACGGGCGCGGACGGATGCGGCAACCCCCCTACTTTGCCACATCCCCCGGGGGCCACTGAAATCCGGCCCGGTCCAGGGCCGCGATGTCCCGTTTGTCGAGCCGGTCGGTGGGCAGCGCGGCGAGCAGGTCCGGGCGCCGGGCGGCGGTCCGCAGCAGACCCTCCTCGCGCCGCCAGCGGGCGATCTTGCCGTGGTCGCCGGAGCGGAGCACCTCCGGCACGTCGTGCCCGCGCCAGCTCGGCGGCTTCGTGTAGATCGGAGCCTCCAGCAGCCCGTGGGCGTGCGACTCCTCGTCCAACGAGCCCGCGTTGCCCAGCACCCCCGGCAGCAGCCGGGTGACCGCCTCCAGCATCACCAGGACCGCGACCTCGCCGCCGAAGAGCACGTAGTCACCGAGCGAGACCTCGGTGACCGGCATCCGGGTGGCGGCGTGCGCCAGCACGCGTTGGTCGATTCCCTCGTAACGGCCGCAGGCGAAGAGCAGATGCGACTCGGCGGCCAACTCGTACGCCATGGCCTGGGTGAACGGCGCACCGGCCGGCGACGGCACCAGCAGCCGGGGCGGCGGGGCCTCGGCCGGCGCGAGGGCGTCCAACGCCTCGCCCCACGGCTCCGGGCGCATCACCATCCCCGGCCCACCGCCATAGGGGGTGTCGTCGACCGTGCGGTGCACGTCGTGGGTCCAGGTCCGCAGGTCGTGCACGGCAAGCTGGAGTACGCCGTTGGCCCGCGCCCGCCCGATCAGTGACAGGTCCAGCGGGGCGAAGTACTCCGGAAAGATCGACACGACGTCGACGCGCATGGGGGTGGTCCTAAAGATCGAGCAGTCCGGCCGGCGGGTCGACGATCACCCGTCCACCGGCGAGGTCGACCTCCGGAACGATCGCCCGGACGAACGGGATCAACGCGGTACGCCCCTCGGGGCGTCGCAGCACCAGCAGGTCGGAGGAGGGTGCGTGGTCGATCCGGGCGACCTCGCCCAGCCGTTCGCCGGCCGGGGTCACCACGGCCAACCCGACCAGCTGGTGGTCGTGGAACTCCTCCGGGTCCTCCGGAGGCTCCACGTCGGCGCTGTCCACCACGAGCAGGGTCCCGCGCAACGCCTCGGCGGTGTTGCGGTCCAAGATTCCACCGAACGCGATCAGCACCCGGCCCTGGTGGAAGCGGGCTTCCTCGATGGTCAGCTCCGCCGGAACCCGGAACGGCACCCCGGCCTCGTCCGCCGTGGAGGGCGAGGGGGGCGTCGCCCCCGGCTCAGTGCGCAGCACTGTGCCGGGGGCGAACCGTGCTTCGGGCTCGTCGGTCCGCACTTCCACGGTTACCTCACCGCGGACACCGTGCGGCTTGCCGATCCTGCCGACGACGAGCTGCATCAGTACGAGTCGACGATGTCGACGCGTACCCCGCGCCCGCCGATGGAGCCGATCACCTGGCGCAGCGCCTTGGCGGTCCGGCCGGACCGCCCGATCACAGTGCCGAGGTCCTCGGGGTGCACGCGGACTTCAAGCCGCTTGCCCCGACGGGAATCGACCATCCGCACCCGGACGTCGTCCGGGTGGTCGACGATGCCCTTGACCAGGTGCTCCAACGCCGGACGCAGAGGCATGTCAGGCCTGCTCACCGGCGTCGGCAGCGGCGGGAGCCTCGGCCGCGGCCTCGGTCTTCGGCGCCTCGGCCGGAGCCTCGGTCTTCGGAGCCTCGGCAGCCTTGGCGGCCTTCTTGGCCGGCTTGGCCGGGGTCTCCGGGGCGAGCCCGGCGGCGGCCTTCGCCTCAGCCTCGTACGCCGCCTTGCGGTCGGCCCGCTCGGGCGCGACCAGCAGCGGCGGCGGGGCCGGCAGGCCCTTGTACTTCTGCCAGTCACCGGTCAGCTCCAGCAGCCGCTGAACCGCCTCGCTCGGCTGAGCGCCGACGGACAGCCAGTACTGGACCCGCTCCGACTTGACCTCGATGATCGAGGGGTCTTCCTTGGGCTGGTAAACCCCGACGAACTCGATCGCCCGACCGTCGCGCTTGGTGCGCGAGTCGGCGATGACGATGCGGTACTGCGGGTTGCGGATCTTGCCCATCCGCAGGAGCCGGATCTTTACGGCCACAGTTGTTTCGCTCCTGTTGCGATCTCACCGGCCCGTGCGGGCGGTGTGCATGGGTGAGCGCCGACCGGACCCGTGGGGTTGGGCCGGAGACTACTCGGTGGACTAGCGACGTGCCCGGGTTAGAGGGCGCCGGACGCGCGCCGGATACCAGCGACCCATTCTGCCAGATGGAGCGCCGATCACTCGCACCGGAGCCCCAGGCATGCCCGCCGAACGCCGCTACGTGACCGACATCACCCTGCCGTCGGGGTCCACCGGCCCCGGCAGCCCGGGGGTGGCCAGCCGAGCCAGCAGCTCGCGGGCCGGGCCGGCGGGCACCACCCGCAGCGCCTCCCGCGCCCGTTGGGCGTGCTCGGCGACCAGGCCGAGCAGCCCGGCCACCCGAGGGTCGTCGCGCGCGACCGCACCCGGCTGTGCCGACCCACCCCACCGGGACGCCCCGGCCAGCTCCCGAAGCTGCTCGCCGAGGGCATAGGCAGCGCCAACCTCGCGACCGTACGCGGCCAACGCGTTCACCACCGGCACCCGGGCGCCTCCGAGCCGACCGCCGAGCCGACACGGCAACTCGAACGCGATGGCGGCCCGCCCGGCCAGGACGGCACCACCGGCACCCCCGTCGGACGACGGGTCGTCACGCAGTTCCAGAGCCCGCCCCTCACAGGCCACCGTCAGCGCCTCGGCGAACTCGGCGACGACCGGGCCACCGCCCTGCGCGGCGAACTCGTACGCGCGGGCCAACAGGAAGTCCGCGACCAGCACCGCGAACCGGTTGCCCCACGGCGTCGGTCGGGGGCCGGTGGACCGGGCCTCCTCCCGGGCGCTGTCCACCGCCAGGCCGGCGAGCAGACCCAGGTCCACCGCCGCGGCGAGGGCGTGCCGCAGCGGGTGTTCCCGGCCCCCGACCGCCGCGGCGACCAGCAGCAGCACCGCCGGGCGCAGCGAGAGGGTCGACAGGTCCTCGTCCACGCCGGCGAGCCGGACGAACATCGGCCAGTCGTCCCGGACACAGCCGGCCAGCAGTTCGCCCACCGCCAGGAGATCGCGCCGCAGGTCGCGGGCGAGTTCCGGAGCCGGCTGGGGCAGCGGGTCCAGCAGGACACCGGCCCGCGCCCCGTCCGGGAAGAGCGCCAGCCGGCGGCAGAGGGCGAAGAGTGGGCGGTCGTCGTCGAAGGTGGCGTCGAGCACCCGCCAGGCGAGCAGGTACCGGCGCACGGAGTACCGGCCGGTCTCGAAATAGCCGGACTGCCGGGCGGCCAACTGCCGGGCGTACGGAGCGGGATCCACCGGTCCTGCCCCGGCGCGACGAAGCGCCGTGTCGATCCGGTCCGCGGCGAGCAGGCCCGACTCCAGGGCGAAGCTGATGCCCTCGCCGGTGAACGGGCTGACCAGCCCCGCCGCGTCGCCGACCAGGAGCAGCCCCGGCACACCACACCGGGACGGGTCGAAGTCCAGCCGCAGCGGCGCACCGGTCATCGGTCCGGCTGGCCGGGCCGCCCGGAACCGGTGGTCGGTCGTCGCCAGCTCGGCGACGAAACGCTCGTACAGCAACCGCACGTTCTCCCGGTGGGTCGGGTCGAAGAGGCCCACGCCGACGTTGGCCGTCCCGTCGCCGACCGGGAACACCCAGCCGTAGGAGGGCAGCACCCGCCGGTCCGTGACGTCCGCCAGCGGGAGGTGGATCTCCAGCAGTTCGTCGAGGTCCGCCACCTGCGTGAAGTAGCCCCGGGCGGCGAACCCGGTCCACTCCCGGTCCGGACTACGCAACCCGGCCTGGTGAGCCAGCCGTGAGGAGGCCCCGTCGGCGGCGACCACAGCAGGGGTACGCAGCGCGAACCGGCGGCCCTCGTACTCGACCTGCACGCCGTGGACCCCGCCCGCGCCGCCCAGCAGTCGGGTGGCCCGTGCCCCGGTCCAGAGCACCGCGCCGGCACGCACCGCCCGCCGGCACAGCACCGCATCCAACTCCAGTCGGGGCACCACCATGCCGTACCCGGTGCCGTCGGGGTCCTCGTAGTGGAAGTCGCGACCGCCCCGCCCGCGCATCCGGATCCGCACCCCGTCGACCCGCTGGGCGCCCGTCAGCTCGTCGAGCACCCCCATCTCGGCGAGCAGCCGCACGGCGCTGCGGGTCAGGCCGTCGCCGCAGCACTTGTCGCGGGGAAACTCCCGCCGGTCGATCAGCAGAACCCGGCGGCCCAGCACCGCCAGCCGGTACGCCGCGGCCGCGCCGCCCGGGCCCGCGCCCACCACCACCGCGTCGAAGCCGTCGAGCCGGTCCGGAACCATCGCCGGGATCGGCGGGTCCGACGTGACCACCTCAACCCGCCCGGGTGACGGCGTAGTCGGCGAGCCGGACCAGCGAGTCCCGGGCCGGACCGGGCGGCAGCGGGTCCAGCCGCCGGGCGGCCTGTGCGGCCCTGCTCCGGGCCTCGGCGAGGACCTCGTCCACCGCACCAGAGGCGACCACCAGCTCGGCCACCTCGGCCAACTCCGCCGGGGTGGGCTCGCGTACCTCCAGGAGGTCGCGCACCCGCCCGGCCCCCGGTGTGTCGCGGGCCAGCAACCGCAGTACCGACATGGTGTAGACCCCTTCCCGGACGTCCGTCAGCGGCCGCTTGCCGAGAGCCGCGTAGCTGCCGCGCACGTCGAGCGCGTCGTCGGTGAGCTGGAAGGCGACCCCGAGGTCGTGGCCGTACCCGGCCAGCGCCTCGACGGTCGCCGGCGGCGCACCGGCGAGCAGCGCGCCCAACCGGCAGGGCAACTCGAACAGGGTCGCCGTCTTGCCAGCGATGATCTCCAGGTGCTCGGCCTCGGTGAGGCCGGTGTGGAACGCGTTCTCGGTCTCGCGGAGCTGGCCCGTGCAGAGCGCGACGAGCGCGGCGGCCGCCTCCCGGCCGTACCGGTCGTCGAAGGCGGCGAGCAGTGCGATCGCCCGGGCGACCAGGAAGGTCCCGGCGACCACCGCCGCCGGCTCGCCCCATTCGGCGTTGACGCTGGGTCCGTGCCGCCGGGTGACGGCCCGGTCCATCACGTCGTCGTGGTAGAGCGAGGCGAGGTGCAGCAACTCCAACGCCGCGGCGGCGTCGAGCAGGTGCGCTGGACGGACGGTGCCGAATTCGGCCGCGACCAGCAGCAGCGCGGGACGGATCCGCTTGCCGCCCCGACGTTGCAGGGCCGTCGCCATCGCCCAGAGCGCCGGGTCCGACGCGGCGACGGCCTCCCGCATCCGCCGGTCCAGGCCGGCCAGCGCATCCCGGGTACGGGCGCTGGCCAGCCAGTCCGGGTCGGTTGCGTTGCTCACCGTCACCGCTTCCGCTTGGGCTTCGGCTTCGGCTTGGTCGGCTCCTCGGCCGCCGGTTGGCCGGCGTCGCCGCCGCTCCCACCGCCACCGCAGCCACAGCCCCCGTCGCCACGCCGCCCACTGCCCGGAGCACACAGGGTGGGCACCCGCTCGACCAACTCCTGCGCCTTGTGCAGCAGTTGCTCGTCGTCGAGCATCCGCAGGATCTCCACCGGAGTACGACCGACAGCGTCGTTCGCCAGCGCCAGCACCTCCTCGGCGGCGGAGAGCTCCTCGGCGGTCAACCGGTCCGCGAAGCGGCGCAGCGTCTTGCGGGCCTCGTCGAGGTGCTCGGTGGTGAGCGTCGCCTCGGAGCGCTGCGGCTGGAGCAGTGCCGCACGGGCCGTCTCGGCGTAGGTGTCGTAGAGCTTCTGCAGGTGCCGCCGGTCGGCGTCGGAGAGCTTCGTCGCCCGGGCTCGGGCCACCAACCGGTCCTCGTTGGCGAAGTAGGTGTCGACAGCGAACCGGCCGACCCTGGTCTGCTGCAGGTAGCGCTGCCGGAACTCCTTCTCGACCGCCACGTCGAGGTCGACGTCCCGGTCCAGGACCCGGCGGGCGGTGCTGCTGGAGGCGCAGCCGCAGGCACTCTCGTTGCCACCCTCGCCGCCCAGGTAGACCACCGACCCGGAGTCGCCACCCTCGGACAGGTGGGCGGTGGCGATCTGGCCCTCGAAGGTAGCCACGCCGACGCCGGGGCCGTAGTCGATGCTCGCGCTGACATCCACCTCGGTCACCGTGGAGGTGGTGTACTCCGTGGTCCGGCCGACCTTCTCCACGTTGCTGCCGATGTCGACGCCGGCGATGGCGCTGGCCCCCGCGGGGAAGGTCACGTCGAGTTGACGCAGCACCTCGTCGATGGGGTTGATCAGGGTCCGGTTGCACGAGCCGGCGAAGAGTAGACCGACCGCCGGATGATCGCTGTTGGCCACCGGGAAGATGTCGTTCTTGACCTGGTCGATCACGTCGTTGGGTTGGGTGACCTGGCCGATCGCGCAGTCCACCCGGTTGCCGGCCGGGTTGATCATCACGAATCGCTTGAGTGTGGCGATGGTGTCGGCCGGCGCGGTGCCGCCGTCGTACGAGCCGGGCTGCGTGATCGCGTCGCCGATCACCCCGGCGTTGGAGTTCGCCAGCACGTGGTTGTTGCTCAGGATGCAGAGCGAACCGTCGGTGTTGTCGGTGACCAGCGCGCCAAGCGTGCCGGCCGTGACGTTGATGTGCGCGATGCTCACCCCGTTGGGCGCTGGGCGTTCCCGGGCGGTGAACTCCTGGGCGAAGAACGGGCCGGTCTCCACCACGTCGACCTCGACGAAGTCGGACCCGAAGTAGACCCGCCGCGGCAGCAGCCGGGTGGTGGGTAGGAACTGCCTCGGCACCTTGCGCACCACGTACACGACCAGGGCCGGCTCGTCCGTGCGGCGGCCGCTGACCTCCCGTCGCCCGTAGGCGAGCCCGCTGACGTTCGGGTCGCCGAGCAACCCGGCCAGTGGTCCCTGACGGGCCGCCCGAGCCAACGCCCGGGCCTTGACGTAGCTGTCGTCGTTCGGATTGAACATGGCCGTCTCCTGCCGGTGCAACGGGGTGATGGATCAGGTTCGGCGGGCCTCGAACGGCCCGGTGAGCACGAAGCGCAGCGCGACACCGTCGACGCGCTCGCTGGTGCGGGCCACCAACACGGGGTCGGTGACGTAGACGGTGATGACGTACGGGCCGGACGGGTCGGGCCGGCCGATGCCGGTGCCGACGGCGGCGAACCGTCGGGTGAGCTCAGCCCGGTGCGCGGCCAGCACGGCACGGACGGCGTCGAGCGAGTCGGGTTCAGCCACAGCAGCCACCACGAATCGGCGGGTCGGACCGGGGCGTCGGGCCGCTGACACCGGGGTCGATCGGAACCGGGTGCGACGTGGGGTCGCCGTGCTCGTCGTCGGACCCGGTGTCGTCGGCGTACTCGGCGCAGAGCCGGATCAGCAGCCCCTCCGCCGATCGGCCGACGATCCGGACGGCGACGATGCCGGGACCGGCGAGCGTCACCGTCGCCGGGCCCGGTGGCGAGTTCGCCGGCACCTCGACGCGGTCGAGCTGCGTACCGTCGTCGTCGAACGCGGTCAGCTCGACCGGTTTGCCGCCCTGGTTGGCCAGGGTGACGACGACCCGGTCCACCGGGTGGGGCAGTGCGACGTGGACGCCGGCGCCGAGTTGGAGGGCCGCGCCGCCGGTGGGCGGCCCGACCGCGACGACCACCCGGCCGGCGTCGTCCAGGGAACGGATGAGGAACTCGTGGTCCGTCCACTCCGCCGGGTACTGGGTGCCGGGCTGACGGCCGGCGAAGTCGAGACAGTCGCGCGGCCGTGGTGGCGGCGGCTCCGTCGGGCAGTACGGCTGCGCGGCCAGCAGGTCCACGTCGTCGAACCACACCCGTCCGCCGCCCCTTCGGGGTTCGCCCCCGTCGGCCGCTGCCTCCAGGAAGACGGTCACCCCGGCGGCCTGGGCGGCGACGCGTACCGTCAGTGGGCTCCACCGCTGGGCGCTCGTGCCGTCGCTCCAGACGACGGCGGCGGAGGCCGGGTCGGTGCCGCCGGTGGGGTCGACGCCGAGCCGCGCGGTCGCGGGTTCGGCCTGGTCGAGGTCGTACCAGGCGGTGAGCTGGTAGGCCCAGCCCGGGTTGGCCCCGATCTGCTGCCGGACGCCGACCCGCTGCTGCGGACCGGGCACGAGCCCCTGGGAGCGGCGGCCACCGTGCACCACGAAGTTGCTCGCGGCGTGTTGGCCGGTGCCGCCGGCCGCCGAGCCGGCCAGCACGTACGGCTCCCAGCCGTTGGCGACCTGTCCGGTGGTGCGCTGGGCGAACCCGTCCTCGAAGTGCCGGTTGACCACGTCGATGGCCCGGACCACCACCTCGTCGACCCCGGTCCCACCGTCGTCGTCGATCACGGTGCACCGGGTCAGGAACGTGCCGCAGTCCGGGTAGCGGTGGGACAGCACCGCGATCCCCCGACCGGCCGGCGGCTCGTGCGTCTCGGTGACCACCGCCGGCAGCGGGGGGCTGCAGTCGCCGAAATCCCAGACGGCGGTGTGCGTGTCGCACCAACCGGGGTCGGTGAACCGGGCGGTGAGGGTGAGGACCGTGCAGGGGTAGGTGAACAGATCGGGGCCGGCATCGACCACCGGCGGGACGTTGCGCACCGTCACGGTCCGGGTGTCGGTCGCCATCCCGCCGTTCTGGTCCCGGACCCGCAGGGTCACCTCGTACACACCGTTGTCGCACCAGGCGTGCTGGACGGTGCTGGTGCCCTCGGCCCGCGGCGGGGTGTTGGTCTCCACGACCGTGCCCGGCTCGGTGGGTTGGGCGTCGCCGAAGTTCCAGGTGGTCTCGTGGGTGTCGACGTACTCGACGTCGCTGAACCGGCCGACGAGGGTGACCAGCTCCCCCTCGTCGACGGTGAGGTCCGGGCCGGCGTCGACCGTGGGCGGCACGTTGGCGACGTACACCAACGCGAAGTGGCGGCTGGTGGCGCCGCCGGGCTGGTTGATCGTCAACGAGTGCGCCGCGAGGTAGGTGCCGCTGGCGGCGTACACGTGGTTGACGTCCGCGGTGGCGGCCGGTGCGGCGCCGTCGCCGGTCAGCCAGGTGTAGCCGGCCGCGGCGCTGGTGTGCCCGGCGGCCAACAGCAGGGCCGACTGGGCCGTCCCGGTGTACGGTCCGCTGCTGCGGGCGGCGAGCACCTCGGTGCTCTCACAGGAGCTGAGCACCTCCAGGTCACCGGCGAGGACGAGCCCGTCGGCGTTGATCACGACCGGGTCGAAGAAGACGGCCCTGACCCGCCCGATCCGGGCCAGCTCGGGCGGCCAGCCGGTGATGCCGCTGACCGCCCCGGTGATCGGGTCGACAAGGCGTGACCCGCCGATGTTGTTGACCACGGCCGTGATCACCGCGGCGACCACGATGATGATGATCCCGATCAGGATGCTCCCGGCACCGAAGCTGATGATCGCCAGGATGATGGCGATGACCCAGAACAGGACCGACTCCTCGGGGTCGACGTCCGGTTCGCCGATCAGGTGGTTGTCCATCCGCTGGACGCCGTCGGGGTTGAGATCGCCGCTCGGGGTCCAGTGCAGTCCCACGTCGGCCCGGAAGCTGGCGTCGACGTCGATGCTGCCGAGGATCGCGTCGATGACCGTCAACTCACCGCTCATCCGGATCGACCCGTCCCGCAGTACGACGTCCAACTCCCGGACGTCCGCCTTGTCGTCGCCCTGGTCGACGCGGCGCGGCAGGTCGCTGTCCGCCCAACCGTTGGTGACCCGGGCGGAGTCGATGTTCTCCTGCACGATCGTCCCGTCGAGCAGGATGGCGAAGTCCCGCCCGGCCGGTACGACGTTGGTCATCGCCCCGATGTCGGCGCCCTCGCCGGCGTTGATCGCGATCACCAGGAGGTCGGCGAAGACCCGGGTGGCGACGTTGTCGGCCTCGAACACCTCGCCACCGACCTCCGGCGTCCACAGGGCCAGGAAGCCCCGCCCGGTCAGGTCGTCGAAGAGCAGGTCACCGATGGCCGTCTCGATCTGCGCCACGGTGGGCACCACGACGCTCTGCGAACCGAAGCCGTGCACCAGCGCCGCCCCCTGCTGGTTGAGCTGGGCCTGCAGCGCGTTGTCGAGGAACCCGAAGAGAGTGGCGTTGTTGGTGGTGAAGTGGGCGCCCTCGATGCCGGGCGCCGGGCTGATCGGCCCCGCCACCACTGTCGCCGTGTCGAAGCGCAACGTGTACGCCCCCGGCGGGGTCTCCAGCGGCACCGTGATGGCGAGCCGGGTTTCCACCGCCATCGGGTCGGCCAGCGCGGGCGCCGCGCCACTGCCGACGATGTGGAACATCCGCAGATAGATCGGCATGCTGATGAGGACGTTCCCCGGATCCGGCTGGCTGACGTCGATCCGGTGGGCCGGGTCGGCCTGGTCGTCGTAGATCTCCAGGTGGGTGTCGAGGGTGTAACTGCCGACGCCGAGGCCCAGCACCAGCCCGGTGTCGTCCTGCTCGTGCGGGATCGTCGGGATCCCCGGATGCAGCACACCCCCGGGGCCGCCGTTCTCGTAGGCGAAGTGGATGTACTCCCCGAGAATCTGGACAAGCTTCGGGGCGAGAGGGTCACCGCTGGTCAGGGTCGCGGTGACCGCGCTGCGGGGCAGGCCGTCGAAGCGCAGCCCCACGTTCTTCGAGTCGGGCAGCACCCCGATCGGCACGGCGGCGTGCGCGGTGGCGGTGAGGTCCAGCAGTTGCGC
This sequence comes from Micromonospora arborensis, assembly GCF_003205615.1. Lineage (GTDB taxonomy): Bacteria > Actinomycetota > Actinomycetes > Mycobacteriales > Micromonosporaceae > Micromonospora > Micromonospora arborensis. The sequence continues at coordinate 428,196 of NZ_PYBV01000005.1, forward strand.
GGAGGGCACCGGCGGGTCGGCGACGGTCACCTGGATGACCAGGCCGAAGGTGAGTTCACAACCGTCGATGTCGGGTCGTGGGGCGGCGTCGAGCTGGTCGCGGGGGATCTCCACCTGGCCGCCGGCCGTGGTGAACCCGCCGATCCCGAGGCCGGCCGGGACCGGCAGGAACTGCCGGATGCGTCCCTCGTCGGTGCTGGTGTCGCCGCACTCGGCGGACTTCCAGGCACCCTGCAGGGCCTTGCGGAGAACGGGTGGAGTCGCCTCGACGACGACCTCGAAGCCATGGGTGTCGGCCATTGGTCCCCCTTCGGGGCCGGTGTGGTGGAGGCCGGAGGGTGTGGACGCCGGATGCCGGACCGGACGTCAGGAGATGCTCGGGCAGCCGTCGCCGCGCGACGGGCCGCCCGTTGGTCAGCGAGGGTGGGTGTCGGGTTCCGGGTCCGGCGACTGCAGCCGGCCAGTCACCGCCGTCAACGGTGTGGTCACCGCACCGCTGAGGATCGCGGCGAAGGCCCGTGGGGGTGCGAACCTCGGCCGGCGGGCGGAAATCCGCCGGTACTCAAGGAGCGGGTCCAGCACCGGGTGTCGGTCCCGGAGCGGTTCCAGCGGGTCGGGGCCGGCACCGCCGGGCTGCCAGCGCGGCGGGTCGGTATCCGGTTCATCGCCGTCGGAGCACGGAAGCACACCCAGGTCGGTCAGGAGCCGGCGGACGGCCGGGCCGTCGTCGGGGTCGACCTGGCGATCGACCAGCCGAGCGATCGTCGTACGCAGCTCGGCAAGCTTCTCGGCGGCGGTCGGTCCGAGCCGGATGCGGTCACCGATACCGGTACGGGTGTCGGGGTTGAACTGGTAGCCGAGGTGCTCGACGGCCAGCAGTGGATTCGTGGCTGCCGCGATCGCGACGGCGGGAGCGGCGTTCAGCCGGGCGAGGATCACGCCGGCGCGGGCCTGCAGGTCGGAGAAGGTGTTGATCTGGTCGGCCATCGGGCCTCCCACCACTGGTGGTGTCGTTGCCTGAACCCTAGGCCGTCACACCGCTCGCACCACGCCCTATGTCCGCAGGATGACACAGGGTAATCGACGCAGGTCAGCGGACTGGTGGGCGATCCCAACCGGCAGGCAGCCCATCCGGTACGCCCCAGTTCGGCGGCGGGGCGTAGTCACACCAGGTGCCGTCGAACGGGAACACGCCCGCCTCGGCGAGGCCGATCACCCGCTCCCCCTCGGCGCGGACCGCCTTCTCGTCGGTCACCCAGTAGTCCTCCGGAAAGGCGAGCCGCTCGACGAACTCGTCCTCGTCCTTCCACTGCCAGGTGCGATCCGAGGCGACGAGCACGTCCAGGTCCTGGTCGATGACGTCGACGCCAGCCGTCGGACCGTCGTCCCAGCGGACGCCGGGCTCCTCCAGATTGACGTACCAGTGGCTGAACCGGCCCGCCGCGTCGCGGAACCACCAGACGGAGTGCGCCGCCCCGGTGGGCAGAAACTTCAACAGCGGCGGCCCGTTCCAGCGCCCCTCTGCGAGCTGGTACGTCGGCGTGATCCAGTCGGCGAACGGCAGCCGCCGCATGGTCAGGCCGACCCCGTTGACCTCGTGCGCCACCGGCGAGCCCTCCGCGATCCAGAGCAGCAGCCCCCGCTCGTCGTCGAGGACGACCCGCGCCGGCCGGACCCACCCGATCCGCCCCCGTCGCACGTTCCGGTGCAGGATCAGCCGACCTGGCTCGAAGCGGTCGACGGTCACCTCAGTAGGCGCGGGCGAGGATGGCGACCAGGCCGGGCTCGTCCTCCGAGTCCGGCACCGAGCCGTCGGCACGCAGCAGGCAGCGCACCGTGACGCCCTGCCCGTTCGCCTCGGCCTCGCCGGCCACGCCGACCGCCGACCACGGCACCCGGGCCCAACCGGTCGCGGCTGCCTCGATCGCCTCGGCGAGGGTCGCCACCTCCACCGTGCGCGACTCGCGGTTGGCCAGCGCCTGGTCGTGCAGCACCTGCTGGTCGGTCTCCAGGGCGGCCAGCACCGCACCGACCACGTCGGCCACCGGCGTCGGCGACTTCGAGCCGTCCGTCCGCCGCACCACCACCGCGTTGCCGGCGGCCAGATCGCGGGGGCCCACCTCGACGCGTACCGGGTAGCCGCGCAGCTCGGCGTCGACGGCCCGGCGGCCGAACGGGGTGTCGGTCCGGTCGTCGAGCGCGACCCGGACACCGGCGTCGCGCAGGCCGTCGCGCAGCTTGGCCGCCGCCTCGCCCACGCCGTCGCCGTCCTTGACCACCATGACGTACGCCTGGATCGGCGCCAGCTTCGGCGGCACGCGCAGACCGTTGTCGTCGCCGTGCGCCATGATCAGGCCACCGAGCATCCGGGTCGACGTGCCCCAGGAGGTGGTCCAGGCGTGCTCCCGGCCGCCCTCCTTGGAGGAGTAGCTGATGTCGAACGCCTTGGCGAAGTTCTGGCCCAGCTCGTGGCTGGTGCCCAACTGCAACGCCTTGCCGTCACCCATCATGCCTTCGCAGGTGTACGTGGCGGTCGCGCCGGCAAACCGCTCGCGCGCCGTCTTCAGGCCCACCACGACCGGAATGCCGATCACGTTGACCATCAGGTCCTCGTACGCCTCGTGCAGGATCCGCCGCGCGTACGCCCGGGCGTCCTCACGGGTGGCGTGCGCGGTGTGCCCCTCCTGCCAGAGGAACTCGCTGGTACGCAGGAAGATCCGCGGGCGCAGCTCCCACCGGACCACGTTGGCCCACTGGTTGAGCAGCAGCGGCAGATCCCGGTACGAGTCGATCCACTTGGCCATGAACTCGCCGATGACCGTCTCACTGGTCGGGCGCACCACCACCGGCTCGGCGAGCGGCTTGCCACCGCCGTGCGTGACGACCGCCAACTCCGGCGAGAAGCCCTCGACGTGCTGGGCCTCACGCTTGAGGTAGCTCTCCGGAATGAACAGCGGGAAGTACGCGTTCTCCGCACCCGCCGCCTTGATCCGGGCGTCCATCTCGAGCTGCATGCGCTCCCAGATGGCGTAGCCGGCCGGACGGATGACCATGGTGCCGCGGACCGGGCCGTTGTCGGCCAGCTTCGCCTTGGCGATCAGGTCCTGGTACCAGCGGGGGAAATCCTCCGCACGGGGAGTGAGCACGCGTGCCATGACCGCACATCCTATGCGCCACGCGGACGACCACCGCGCCCGGGAGTCGCCGTCGTGTCCAGCGACCCGCCCGTGCGCTGCGCCGCCCCCTCCTCGCGCCGCCCGCACCCCGATCGAGCAGACCGCCCCGGCCCTGGCCGACCTCGCCGTACACCTCTTCACCGCCGCAACCCCAGCCCACCCGCTGACCCACGTGGCACGCAGACCCGGCAAGACGCGCACAGCGCGCAGAACACGTACGTCCGCAGACAACAAGATCGCGCTCGTGTCCGGTTTGTTCCCTGGGGGGTGGGGTGGGTCGTCTCCTCGGGCTCACCCAGGGTCGGCGAGGGGTCGACTCGGACGTGATCGACTCCATGTCGCCGATGTGGCGGTATCCGTGTTGCGAGATACCGCCACATCGGCGAAACGGAGTGGATCACGCCAGCCAGCGGGCAGGCGCGGACACAGGGCGGGCGCGGGCGCGGGGCAAGGACCGGCGTGGGGCAGGGTCAGCGGATCACTTGGCCGCGCAGGATCGTGCGGGCGGGGGCGCGGACGACGCGCAGGTCACTACGGGGGTCCTCGGGGTAGACGGTCAGGTCGGCGAGGCCGCCCTCGACCAGGCCGGGGAAGCCGAGCCACTCCCGGGCGCCCCAGGATGCGGCGGCGAGCACGTCGATGGGCGCCATGCCGGCCTGCTCGTGCAGCAGCAACATCTCCTCTGCGGCCAGCCCGTGGTCGATGCCGCCACCGGCGTCGGTGCCCACGTAGATCGGCACGCCTGCCTCGTGGGCGGCACGCACCACGTCGGGGAAACCGTCGCGCAGCGCGAGCATGTGCTCGGCGTACCCGGGGAACTTGGCCCGCGCCTGCTCGGCGATGCCCCCGAAGGTGGCGATATTGATCATCGTGGGGATCAGCGCGGTGCCCTGACGGGCCATCTCGTCGATCAGGTCGAGGCTCAGCCCGGTGCCATGCTCCACCGAGTCCACCCCGGCCCGCACCATGATCTCGACAGCGGACTCGGAGAAGGTGTGCACGGCGGCGCGTACCCCGGCGTCGTGCGCGGCCCGGACGGCCGCGGTGAGGGTGTCCGCGTCCCAGGCCGGTGCCAGGTCGCCCACGCCCCGGTCGATCCAGTCGCCAACCAGTTTCACCCAGCCGTTGCCGGCCCGCGCCTGCGCGGCCACCGTCGCGGCGACCTCGGCCGCGCCGACCTCCACGCCGATGTCGCGCAGGTAGCGCTTCGGCGGTGCGACGTGCCGGCCAGCGCGGGCGAGTCGCGGTAGGTCCGACTCGTCGTCCAGTTCGGGGTACGGGTACGGCGAGCCGGCGTCGCGGATCGCCAGCACCCCGGCGTCCCGGTCGACGTGGGCCAACTCGCGGGCCTGGTCGAGGGAGGTGATCGGGGCGCCACCTCGGGCGATGCCGATGTGGCAGTGCGCGTCGACCAGCCCCGGCAGCACGAAACCGCCGTCGACGACGGTCTCCGCACCGGGCACCGGGGTGAAGGTCACCCGGTCGCCGACCAGCCAGAGATCCCGGACCTCGTCGTCGGGGAGCAGCACGCCGCGCACATGAAGAGCCATGCGCACAGTCCTACCCGATCACCTCTTCGCCCGTTCGAGGACCTCCTGTCGGCGGCGCGTCCACGCCGGCAGGTCCAATATCACCTTCCATGGGCGGTCGATGGTGACAAGGCCATCGGTCTCCACGCTGGGTTCGTAGCCGCCCTTGGGGCTGAGCAGCAGCTCGGTGAAAGTGATCTTCTCCCGCAACGGGTCGATCACCCAGTACGCGGCGACGCCGGCGTTGGCGTAGATGCGAACCTTCTCGCGCCTGTCACGAATAGTGGAGTCCGGCGAGATCACCTCGACCGCGAGCAGGGCATCCTGCACCGGCACGGGTGACCGGTTGGCCTGCTCGACACGGATGACCACCACGCCCGGTCGTGGCTCGTTACGGCGGTCGATCGACAGCGACTGGTCCATGCTGACGAAGAAGTCGTCCGGGCAGGCGAGTTCCAGGGCGAACATGACGCGACCGCAGATGAACTGATGCAGCGGTGTGGGGGACGGCACGATCAACCTTCCGTTGATCAGTTCGTACGGAAGGTCCTTCGGCAGCTCGCCGAGATCGTCGACCGTCCACTCGTGCCGCTCCGGCAGGATCGGGGCTGCGGTCATGACATCTCCTTCCAGGGGGCGACATCACCCTAAGCAAGGGTGATGTCGCCCGCCGTCACCGACACGCGTCAGCGCGGGCCCTTGTCGCCGCCCTTGCCGAGCTTGTTGAAGTCGATCTTCGGAAGCTTGAAGCCGGGCGGCAGGCCCTGGCCACCGGCGAGGTCGTTCGGGTCCAGGCCCGGCGGGAGCTGCGGCATGCCGCCGGGGAAGCCGCCCGGCAGCCCGGCGCCCGCACCGGTACGCGGACGACCGCCACCCTTGGTGCCCTTGCGCTTGTTCTTCGGCGACTTGGTCGCCTTGCGCCGGCCACCGCCGGGCAGGCCCATCATGCCGCCCATCTGCTTCATCATCTTCTGCGCGTCGGCGAAGCGGTTGAGCAGTTGGTTGACGTCCATCACGGTGACCCCGGAACCGTTGGCGATGCGCGCCCGGCGGGACCCGTTGATGATCTTCGGGTTGGTCCGCTCGCCCGGGGTCATCGACCGGATGATCGCGGTGACCCGGTCGAAGTGGCTGTCGTCCAGCTCGGAGAGCTGGTCCTTCATCTGCCCCATGCCGGGCATCATGGCCAGCACGTTGGCGATCGGGCCCATCCGCCGCACCGCGATGAGCTGGTCGAGGAAGTCATCCAGGGTGAACTGCTCGCCGCCCATCAGCTTGGCGGTCATCTTCTCCTTCTGATCGGAGTCGAAGGCCTGCTCGGCCTGCTCGATCAGAGTGAGGACGTCGCCCATGCCGAGGATCCGGCTGGCCATCCGGTCGGGGTGGAAGACGTCGAAGTCCTCCAACTTTTCGCCGGTGGAGGCGAACAGGATCGGCTGCCCGGTCACCTCGCGGACCGACAGCGCGGCACCACCACGGGCGTCGCCGTCGAGCTTGGAGAGCACCACGCCGGTGATGCCGACGCCATCGCGGAACGCCTCGGCGGTGCGGACGGCATCCTGACCGACCATCGCGTCGATGACGAAGATGACCTCGTCCGGCTGGACCGCGTCGCGAATGTCGGCGGCCTGCTGCATCATCTCGGCGTCGATGCCGAGCCGGCCGGCGGTGTCGACGATGACGATGTCGCGGGCCGCCCGCTTCGCGTGCTCGATCGACGCGCGGGCCACCTGCACCGGGTCACCGGTGCCGTTGCCGGGCTCCGGGGCGTACACCTCGACGCCAGCCCGGCCACCGAGCACCTGGAGCTGCCCGACGGCGTTGGGGCGCTGGAGGTCGGCGGCGACGAGCAGCGGCTGGTGCCCCTGACCCTTCAGCCAGCGGGCCAGCTTGCCGGCCAGAGTCGTCTTACCGGAACCCTGGAGACCGGCCAGCATGATCACCGTCGGCGGCTGCTTGGCGAACTGGAGCCGCCGGCCCTCGCCGCCGAGCACGCTGATCAGCTCTTCGTTGACGATCTTGATGATCTGCTGGGCCGGGTTCAGCGCCTGCGAGACCTCGGAGCTGCGGGCCCGCTCCTTGACGGCCGCGATGAAGCCCTTGACCACCGGCAGCGCGACGTCCGCCTCCAGCAGCGCGAGGCGGATCTCGCGCGCGGTGGCGTCGATGTCGGCGTCGGTGAGCCGCCCCTTGCCGCGGAGCTTGGTGAAGATCCCGGACAGGCGGTCACTCAAGGTGTCAAACACGCGAACATCCCGTTTGTCAGTGTTCCGGCGGGCACAACGCGGCCGGCACTGCGGAGTCCGGCCACCGCTAGGGTAGCCGCCCGGCCGCGGGGCCGCTGTCGCCCGGCCCGGCCCGCCGCGGCCGTCACTCTGACACCAACCCCGACTGGTACGCGAAGACGACGAGCTGGGCCCGGTCCCGGGCTCCCAGCTTGCCCATCGCCCGGCTGACGTGGGTCCGCGCGGTCGCCGGGCTGACCACCAGCCGTACGGCGATCTCCTCGTTGTTCAGGCCCTCCCCGACCAGGCCGACGACCTGACGCTCCCGGTCGGTGAGCGCGTCCAGCCGGGGGTGCGGACGAAGCACCCGGGACGGCCGGGTGGCGAACTCCCGCACCACCCGTCGGGTCACCGACGGCGACAGCAGCGCCTCCCCCTCAGCGACCAACCGGATCGCCCGGAGCAGCTCAGCCGGTCGGGTGTCCTTGGTGAGGAACCCGCTCGCACCGTGCCGCAGCGCGTCGAAGACGTACTCGTCCAGCTCGAAGGTGGTCAGCACCACCACCCGCGTACCGGTCAGGTCGGGGTCCGCGACGATCCGCCGGGTCGCCTCGATGCCGTCGATGCCGGGCATCCGGATGTCCATCAGCACCACATCCGGCCGTTCCCGACGCGCCAGCTCGACCGCCCGCAGCCCGTCGGCCGCCTCTCCGGCCAGCGCCAGGTCGTCCTCGCTCTCCACCAGCGCGCGCAGACCGAGCCGGACCAGGTCCTGGTCGTCGGCGATCAGCACCCGGATCACGCGGTCGACTCCAGCGGCAGCCGGGCGGAGACCCGGAACCCGCCCCCGGCGTGCGGCCCGGTGGTCAACCGCCCACCCAGCGCCGCGACCCGCTCCCGCATCCCGGCCAGACCGTGCCCGCCGACACCGTCACCGTCGGCGGCCAGATCGATCCCGTCGCCGGCCGCGCCGGTCCCCCGGTCGGTGACCTCGACGGTCAGCTCGTCGGCCCGGTAGTCGACGGTCACCTCGGCGTCGGAAACCCCAGCGTGACGCAGCACGTTCGTCAACGCCTCCTGCACCACCCGGTACGCGGCCAGGTCCACCGCCGCCGGCAGTTCCCGAGGGTCGCCGACCACGTGCAGCTCGACGGCGAGGCCGGCCCCGGCGAGCCGGTCGCGCAACGCCGCGAGCCGGGCCAGGCCGGGCACTGGACCACGCTCCGCGCCCTGCCGTACCGCGCCCAGGGTGACCCGGAGTTCGTCCAACGCCTCCCGGCTGGTCCGACTGATCGCGGTGAGCGCGGTCTCCGCCTGCTCGGGTCGTTTCGGCAGCAGGTGCAGCGCGATCTCCGCCTGCATGCTGATCGCGGCAAGCCCGTGCCCCACCACGTCGTGCACCTCCTGCGCGATACGCAACCGCTCCTCGTCGGTCTGCCGCCGAGCCTGCTCGGCGCGACTGCGGGCCTCCTCGGCCCGGCTGCGCGCGGCCGTCTCGCGGTTGACCCGCACCACCACCCCCACCGCGAACGGTACGACCACCCAGGCCGACGTGGGCAGCACCGCCGTCCAACCGGAGGCCGAGCCGAGGGAGACGATGACGTGCGCGAGGAGCAGAACGAATGCGCCACCGGTGGCGAGTGCCGCCGGGCGCACCGGCAACCGTGCCGCGACGGTGTACACCGCCACCAGGAGCGTCAGCAGGATCGGCCCGTACGGGTACCCGATCACCAGGTACATCGTGGTGGCCACGCTGACCACGGCGAGGACCGCCGCCGGCGCCCGGTGCCGCGCCGTCAGGGCCAGCGCGGCGACCACGATCAACACCCGACAGGCGGCGTCCACCGGCCTCGATCCGGGTTGGTCGTCGCCGGCCAGGCCGGTGCCGAATAGCCCGATGACGAGCAGCGCCAGGGCGAGCGCGACGTCCGCCGCCGCCCACCGCCATCCCCGCTGATCCCCGCGCCACATGGCCGTCATTCTGCCCGCGCCGACGGGCCTCGGCGTGCGTCCACGAGCGGGACCGCACCTACGCTCCCCGACGTACCCGCTGCCCCACCCCTCGGCCGCACGCCCGGCCACGCATCCCGGCCGCGCTTCCGGGCCATGCTTCCCCGGCCGCGCTTCCGGGCCATGCTCCCCGTCACACCCTTCCCGCCACGTCTCTTCCTGCTCGTGGCCTGGCCTCCGACTTCAGGCGGCGGCGGTCACCCCGCCAACGAGGCGGATCAGCGGGCTCCGGAGTGGAACGGTCGGTGGCGGCGGACACCCCCGTGAGCGATATGACACAGAGGTATAAATATGCCTCAGAGTCATACCGCTCACAGCGAATAGCTGGCTCGCGCGGAGCGCGCTCCGGTCGCTCAGGACCGACCACCGCAGCCGCGAGCCGCAGAGACCGGCAACCCGCAGGACCGCCAAGCCGTGCGGGGCAGCCCGCCCGGCGAGGGCCGCACAGCCGCCCAGCAGCGGGCGTGGGATCAGACGGCGGCGAGGACCGCGGCTTCCAGGCGTGCTCGGGCGTCGTCGTCCGGCCAGCCGCCGACCAGGTAGAAGGCGTCCACCACGTCCGCGCCGAGTGTGGAGATGCGGGCCGCCCGGACCAGGGCTCCCACGTCGTCGAGCGCGCAGGTGACCCGGTAGAGCAACCCGGCGGCGTCGGCGGCGCGCAACTCCAGCAGCACCGCGTCGGTGGCCGCCTCGCGGTGCCAGACGACCCGGGGGGCCGCACCGCCGCCGCGGGCGGCGAGCGCACGGCCGCGCAGGCGCTGGGTGACCGACACGTCACCGCCGACCGCCCGGCGCAGGTCGGCACGGAGCGACACCGGATCCGGCGGCAGGCCGTAGCGGGGTTGCACCCGGCACTCGACCAGGGCCCGGCCGTCGACCACGGACGCGTCCGCGGAGATCACTTCCAGTCGGTGCAGGGCCAGGCAGCCGGCGACCGTGGCGAGCAGACCCCGCCGGTCGGCCGCGGCGACCGACACCCGGTCCCCGGTCAGGTGGACGACTGGCAGTGGCCCGGCCAGCAGCTCCGGGTCCGGAGCCGGGGGCTCGGGCAGCACGCCGGTGTCGAGTGCGGTGCGGACCCGGGCGACCAGCTCGGCGACGAGCCGGCCCTTCCAGTCCGACCAGGCCGCCGGCCCGGTCGCCGCCGCGTCGGCACGGACCAGCGCGTGCAGCAGGTCGAGGGTGCCGGTGTCGCCGACCGCCTCGGCCACCGAGGCGATGGTGACCGGGTCGGCCAGGTCCCGGCGGGTGGCCACGTCGGGCAGCAGCAGGTGCAACCGGACCAGCGTGCCGATCAGTGCGACTTCGCTGGGTGGCAGACCGATCCGGGTCGCCACCGCCTGGGCCAGTGGCACACCGACGGTGCTGTGATCACCGGTGAGGCCCTTGCCGATGTCGTGCAGGAGGGCACCGAGGAGCAGCAGGTCGGGGCGTTCCACCTCGCGGGCGTGCCGGCTGGCCTCATGAGCGGCCTGCACGAGGTGCCGGTCGAGGGTGTAGCGGTGCACCGGGTTGTGCTGGGGCAGGCTGCGCAGCCGGGTCCACTCGGGCAGCCAGCCGTCGACCAGCCCGTACCGGTCGCAGGTCTCCCAGGCGGGCACCAGGCCGGGACCAGCGCCGAGCAGGGTGGTCAGCGCGGCCCGGGCCTCAGCCGGCCAGGGCGCGGGCAGCGGCGGGCAGTAGGCCGCCAGCCACTCGCAGGTGGCCCGGGCGATCGGGAGTCGGGTCGTCGCCGCCGCGGCGGCCACCCGCAGCGAGAGGCTCGGGTCGGGGCGTGCCCCGATCGCCGTCCGGGCCAGCACCAACTCGCCGTCGTGCTCGACCACGTCGCGGGCCACCGGGCGGCGCACCGGGCGACCGTTGCCGCCTCGGGACCGGCCGGAGCGCAGCCGCTCGGCGGCACGGAACGCGTCATCCAGAGCGTGGCTGACCGTGCGGGCGTCACCGGCGACCCGCCGCAGGAGGGCGTCGCCGTCCTCGAGAGCAAGCAGGGCGGCGACTCCGTCGCGCTCCTGGGCGACCAACCGGTCGACCCGTCGGCCGACCTGCTGGTGCAGGGCGTCGCGGGTGTCCAGCAGGCGCAGGTGGGCGGCGCGCACGGCCGGGCGGAGCGCGTCGGTGATGCCGGCGGCGGAGATCGCCCGCAGCAGACCCACGTCGCGCAGGCCACCGGCGGCCTCCTTGAGGTCGCCCTCCAGCAGGAACGCCAGCTCACCGTGGGCCTGCCAGCGGGCGGCGGTGACCTCCCGCAGGCCGGGCAGGTGACGTACGGCGGTGCGCCGCCAATGATCGGCGGCGGTGCGGATCAACGCGTCGGCCAGCGCCTGGTCGCCCACGACCAGCCGGGCGTCGAGCAGCCCGAGGGCGACCTTGACGTCGTCCTGGGCGACCGAGAGAGCCTCGGCGACGGTACGGACCGAATGGTCGAGCCGCAGGCCCGCGTCCCAGATCGGATACCAGATCGAGGCGGCCAACTCGTCCGTGCCCGGCACGCCCGCGTGCAGCAGAACCAGGTCGAGATCGCTGTACGGAGCACACTGCCGCCGACCCAGCCCCCCGACAGCGAGCAGTGCCACCCCGTCCCGCCCGGCCAGCAACCCGCGCAGAAACGAGTCGTAGGCCGCGGCCCGTGCCAGCCGAGCGGCCTCGCCGATCCCCCTGGGAACGCCGACGACCTCGTTGACCAAGAGGTTCGCGTCGCCGTCACCGGCGTGCCCTGACGCGTTCTTCTTGATCAACGAGGTCATGTCAGTCTCGGCGCGATCAGAGTGCGTCTAGGCCGCGTTCGCCGGTACGAACCCGGACGACCTCTTCGACACCGGTGACCCAGACCTTGCCGTCACCGATCTTGCCCGTCCGGGCTGCCCCGACGATGGCGTCCACGACCTTGTCGACGTCGATCTCGTCGGTGAGCACCTCGACCCGGATCTTGGGCAGGAACTCGACCGTGTACTCGGCACCCCGGTAGACCTCGGTGTGCCCCTTCTGCCGCCCGTACCCCTGAACCTCGCTGACGGTCAGCCCGGCCACCCCGAGGGCGTGCAGGGCCTCCTTCACCGCGTCCAGCTGGTACGGCTTGATGACCGCGGTCACCAGCTTCATGTCCAACCCCTCCATCCCAGGAACGTTAACCGGCGACCTTTTCGCTGACCGGCTCGGCGGGCTCCGCCTCCGGCTTGGCGCTACTCGTCGTGCCGCCACCGGGGGTGCCGATGCCAGCCATGGCGAACGCGCTGCCCGTGCCGCCGCCGGCCGGGGACAGGTCGTAGCTGCTCTCGGCGTGCTCGCCGATGTCGATGCCCTCGACCTCGGCCTCGGCCTTCACCCGGAACCCGATCGTCTTCTCGATGACGAAGGCGAGCACCCAGGCGATGCCGAACGACCAGACGGTGACGATCAGACCGGCGAGGGCCTGCCGCCCGAGCTGGGTGACGCCGCCCCCGTAGAAGAGACCGTCGGAGGCACCCACCACGTCACTGATCGCGGCGTTGACCGAGTTGGTGGCGAAGAGACCGAGCCAGAGCGAGCCGATCCAGCCACCGACGAAGTGCACGCCGACCACGTCGAGGGAGTCGTCGTAGCCGAGCTTGTACTTGAGGCTGACGGCGAGCGCACACACGGCACCGGCGACGATGCCGAGCAGGACGGACGCCCACGGGGCGATGAAACCGCAGGCCGGGGTGATGGCGACCAGGCCGGCGACGGCGCCGGACGAGGCACCGACCATGGTCGGCTTACGGGTCTTGACCCACTCGACCGCGATCCAGCCGAGCACCGCCGCCGCCGTGGCGAGCTGGGTGTTGATGAAGGCGAGGCCGGCGACCGAGTCGACGGTCAGCTCCGAACCGGCGTTGAACCCGAACCAGCCGAACCACAGCAGACCCGCACCGAGCGCGACAAGCGGGATGTTGTGCGGCTTCATGCCCTCGCGCGGCCAACCGAGCCGCTTACCGAGCACCAGAGCCACGGCCAGGGCCGCCGCACCGGCGTTGATGTGCACCGCGGTGCCACCGGCGAAGTCCAGCGCGTGGATGTCACCGCCGATGATGCCGCCGCCCCACACCCAGTGCGCGACCGGGAAGTAGACGAGCGTGGCCCAGCCGAAGGCGAACAGCAGCCAGCCGGCGAACTTGGCCCGGTCGGCGATGGCACCACTGATCAGCGCGACGGTGATCACCGCGAAGACCATCTGGAAGGCCATGAACACGTAGAGCGGAACCCCGATGCCGCTGGGGTTCTCCGCCGTGGCACCCCACAGGTCGGTCTCGGCGAGGAACGTCTTGGTGCCGAGGTACGCGCCCGGGTCACCCCAGAAGCCGTTCACGTCGGTCCCGAAGGCGACGCTGAATCCGTAGAACCACCACAGAATAGAGATGAGCCCGATAGCGGAGAAGCTCATCATCATCATGTTGAGTACGCCCTTGGCCCGGTTGAGGCCGCCGTAGAACAGCGCCAGTCCGGGGGTCATGAGCAGCACGAGCGCGGTCGAAACCAGCAGCCAAGTGGTATTGGCGCCGTCGATCGTCGGTGCTTCAGGCACGCTGGCCTCCTAAAGGTGAAGTCCTCCTTCGCGGCTTTCCGGGGCAGCGTCGCCCGTAGGCCGGTTGCGCGGAAGCTTCGCGGCCGGCTGTTTCACCCGAGGTCCCGTGCGGGTTTCCGTTTCGTGACGGGTTGTTTCGTACGTGTCACGAACTCCGCACACTCAGCGGCATGGACGGTGGTGGATCACCTGGACGGCGAACGTCGATGGCTGACCGGCCGCGCTCATTGACCGGTCCGCTTGCCGGGACCGGCCGAGCATCGACCGGTCGGCGCTCAGCGGAGGGCGTTCTCCAGGGCGTGCCGCTCGTAGTCGAGCAGCCGCAGATCACGCATCGGTCGGCGCAGGTGACCCTTGTGCACGATCCGGACGAACGCCGGCTCACCGGCGGCGGCCATTCGGCGGATCCCCTCCACGTGGTCCACGATCCTCTTGCGGATGGTCCGGATCAGGCGGTGCCGGTCCCGGGGGATCAGCCCGTACGCGTCGGCGAAGAGCCGTAGCCGGCGCGGCCGGTCCGGGTGCTTCCAGCCCAGCGTGATCGAGTCCCGGTCCGCGAAGATCGGCACCCAGGTCCAGGCCGCGTACGCCACGTCGTAGATCCGTGCTCCGGGCGAGGCGAGGTCGAAGTCGATCAGCCCGAGGGTGCCGTCCGGTCGCCAGATCACGTTGTGCGGCGCGGCGTCGTGGTGGCAGATCACCTCGGTGTCCGGTGGCGGGGGCCCGAACGAACGCCAGACCGCCCCCGGTTGCGGAGTGAAGCCGTACTGCGCGTCGTGGAACATCCGCAGCATGGTGGCGACGGTGACCAGCGCCTCGTCGGTCACCCAGTGCGGGGCGAGCGGATATTCTCCGCACTCCCCCTCCAGGTACGACAGGACCTCACGGTTGCGCTCGTCCATGCCGAGCGCTCGTGGGGCGCCGGTGAAGCCCACGTACTCCAGGTGCCGCAGCAGGGCGTGCACGGACGGTGTCCACGGCCCGGCGTTGCGGCGGACCGTGTCGCCGACGCGGACGACGGTGCTCACGTTGCCGCCGTGCAGCGGGATCTCCTGCGAAGTCACGTACGGTCTCCCGAGGCGCTGCGAAGGGTGGCCGGGCTCGCGCCAGCCCGCGTAGGCGCGGTCGTCGCTGGTCACCCGAGACTACGCGTCCCGTCCGGTGGCCTCGGTCCCCAGCAACGCGTCGACGAACTGCGCCGGGTCGAACGGGGCCAGGTCGTCCTTGCCTTCGCCGAGGCCGACCAGCTTCACGGGGATGCCGAGCTTGCGCTGGACGGCGATCACGATGCCGCCCTTGGCGGTGCCGTCGAGCTTGGTCAGCACCACGCCTGTCACGTTGACCACGTCGGTGAAGACCCGGGCCTGTTCCAGGCCGTTCTGCCCTGTCGTGGCGTCCAGGATGAGCAGTGTCTCGTCGATCGGGCCCTGCTTCTCCACCACGCGCTTGACCTTGCCCAGCTCGTCCATCAGGCCGACCTTGTTCTGCAGGCGGCCGGCGGTGTCGATGAGCACGGTGTCCACGCCGGTGTCGATGCCGCGCTTCACGGCGTCGAAGGCGACGCTGGCGGGGTCGGCGGCCTCGGGGCCACGGACGGTCTCCGCGCCGACGCGCGAACCCCAGGTCTCCAGTTGGTCGGCGGCGGCGGCCCGGAAGGTGTCCGCGGCGCCGAGCAGCACGCTGCGGCCGTCGGCCACCAGCACCCGGGCGATCTTGCCGCAGGTGGTGGTCTTGCCGGCCCCGTTGACGCCGACGACCAGGACCACGGCCGGAACGCCGTCCTTCGGGGCGGTCCGCAGCGACCGGTCCAGGCTCGGGTCGAGCGCGTTGACCAACTCGGCGGCGAGCAGTGCCCGCAGCTCGGCGGCGGAGCGGGTGCCGAGCACCCTGGTGCGCTCGCGGAGCCGGTCGACGATGTCGCGGGTGGCGTCGACGCCGACGTCGGCGGTGATCAGGCTGTCCTCGATCTCCTCCCAGACGTCCTCGTCGAGGTGGTCGCGGGCGAGGAGGCCGAGCAGGCCCTTGCCGAAGACGTTCTGCGAGCGGGACAGTCGCGAGCGGAGCCGCACCAGCCGCCCGGCGGTCGGCTCGGGCACCTCCACGGCTGCCTCGAGCACGGGTGGCGGCTCGACCAGGACACCGGTGGACAGATCCGACTCCGGTGCCTCGACCGGCGGGCCGGCGAGATCTTCCTCAGCTCGGGTGTCGACCTCGGTGCGTGGCAGCGGGGGCTCGGGCCGCCGCCGCAGACGCGGCACGACCAGCCCGACTGTGCCGGCGATCAGCACACCGAGCAGGACCAGAGCGAGGACGAGATATTCGGCCATGCCGGAATCCTGTCAGATGCCGACGGCGGAGTCTCAGCCACCGCTCACCGAGCG
Organism: Micromonospora arborensis; assembly: GCF_003205615.1. Taxonomy (GTDB): domain Bacteria; phylum Actinomycetota; class Actinomycetes; order Mycobacteriales; family Micromonosporaceae; genus Micromonospora; species Micromonospora arborensis. The sequence goes on from NZ_PYBV01000005.1 coordinate 444,057, forward strand.
GTGCTCAGAGTCCCAGCCACCGCTCACCGAGCGCTGCCCGGAGTCTCAGCCACCGCACCCCGGGAGGTGCCAGGCAGCGGCGGTAGGCTCGGCCGCATGCCCGCCGCACACCTGCTCATCGGCCCACTTCTGCGGCGAGTGGTGGACACCCGGGCCACCGTCTGGGTGGAGACGGCGGCGCCCGCCGTGGTCACGGTCCGCACCGCCGGCGGCGCCACCGGCACCGCGCCCACCTTCTCGGCGTACGACCACCACTACGCCCTCGTGGTGGTGGAGGGGCTCACTCCGGACAGCGAGACCACCTACGAGGTGCTGGTCGACGATGAGGTGGTCTGGCCGGTGCCGAGCACCGGTTTCCCGCCGAGTGTGATCCGCACCCGGGCCGCCGATGATCGGCACCAGCCGGTCAGCCTGATCTTCGGCTCGTGTCGGGAGACCACCCAGCACGCCACCACCCGGAAGCTGCCGCCGGACGCCCTGGACGCGTACGCCCGGCGGTTGATGGCCGACCCGGAGTCGAACCCGCTTCCTGACCTGCTGGTGCTGCTCGGTGACCAGGTCTACGCCGACGTCACCTCGCCGACGGTGCGCCGGCTGCTGCGTCGGCGGCGGCGGCGTCCGAAGGACGCCCCGGCCGACCAGGTGGTGAGCTTCGACGAGTACACCAAGCTCTACCTGGAGTCCTGGCGTGATCCGGAGATCCGCTGGCTGCTCTCCACCGTGCCGAGCGTGATGATCTTCGACGACCACGAGATCATCGACGACTGGAACACCTCGGCGGCGTGGCGTGCGGAGGTGCGCGAGCAGCCGTGGTGGCAGGAGCGGATCGGCAGCGGGCTCGCCTCGTACTGGGTCTACCAGCACCTGGGCAACCTCTCCCCGGACGAGGTCGCCACCGATCCGGTCTTCGCCAAGGTCGCCGCCGCCGAGGACGCCACCGGCGTGCTGCGTGAGTTCGGGCACCGGGTCGATCAGGAGTCGGACGTGGCGCACGACACCGAACGTTGGCGCGCAGTGCAGTACCAGTGGAGCTACGCCCTGGACCTGGGCCGGACCCGGTTGGTCATGCTGGACAACCGGTGCAGCCGGGTGCTCGATGCGGGCAGTCGGGCCATGCTGCCGCCCGGCGAGTGGGCCTGGTTCCTCGACCAGGCGCACGGCGTCTACGACCATCTGGTGGTCGGCGCTTCGCTGCCCTGGCTGCTTCCGCAGGGCATCCACCACATCGAGGCGTGGAACGAGAAGCTGGCCGAATCGCGTCGCCCCTGGGTGGCGCGGGGGGCGGAGAAGCTGCGCCGCGCACTGGACCTGGAGCACTGGGCGGCGTTCCGGCGTTCCTTCGACGCGCTCGCGGAGACGTTCGCCCGGATCGGCACCGGCACCCCGGGGCAGTCCGGCGCTCGGGTCGGCGCCGGGCCGGCGTACGCCCCGCCGGCGTCGATAAGTGTGCTCTCCGGGGATGTGCACCACTCGTACGTGGCGCGGGCCCGGTTCCTCGACCCGGCGGTGGTCACTCCGGTGCATCAACTCACCTGCTCGCCGATCCACAACCAGGTGCCGGCCGGCATCCGTCCGCTGATGCGGTTGGGCTGGTCGTCCGGCCCGGCGGGGGCCACCCGGGCGCTGGCCCGCTCGGCGGGTGTCCGCCGCCCCAAGGTGCGTTGGCACAGGCTGGCCGGGCCGTACTTCGGCAACGCCGTCGCCACGCTGACCCATCGGGGCCGGGGGGCCGAGGTGACCATCGAGGGCACCACGAGTGACGGTCACCTACGCCCGGTGATGCACCGCCGACTCTCCGGTGCCGATCGAGCAACGTCGCCGTAGTCTCTACGCCGTGGATGAGCACCTGCCGGAACCGATCCGGGCGGTCGAGCACGAGCTGACCGCCCTGCTGCGTCGTGGGCGGGCGGTTTCGTGGGAAATCGCCCGAGAGGTGCACCCGACCCTTGAGCCGAACACCTACGGGCTGCTGCTCTGGCTGCGCCGCAGTGGGTCGATCCGGTTGACCGAGTTGGCGTCGCGGCTGGGCGTGGGCAAGGGGACGCTGAGTCGGCAGATCAACGCGCTGGAGGTGCTCGGCCTGGTCCACCGTGATCCGGATCCGAGCGACCGGCGGGCCGCCCAGATCAGCCTCACCGATGAGGGCCAGCGCCGGTTCGACGTGGCCAGGTACGCCCGGTTGGGCGAATTCGTCCGTGCCCTGGACGGCTGGCCGGACCGGGACGTGGAGGAGTTCGCCCGGCTGCTCGGCCGCTTCAACGATTCCTGGCAGTAGCACCCCCGACGGCAGGGAATAGGGCGCCGCCCCCACAAGTTGTTGCTCAAGGCAACCAAGGCATACGGTTGCTTCAGGCAACTCTCAGGCGACCCGCGTACCCAGCCCGCCGCCGCTCCACCTCTACTCCGCTCGGAGGCAACAAACGATGAGCCAGGCGACAGCGCCCACCCAGGCGACCGCCGTCAACATGACCCACCGGCAGATCCTGGAGGCGCTCTCCGGCCTGCTGCTGGGCCTGTTCGTCGCGATCCTCTCCTCCACGGTCATCTCGAACGCTCTGCCGCGGATCATCACCGAACTGCACGGCGGACAGTCCGCGTACACCTGGGTGGTGACCTCGGCCCTGCTCGCGACCACCGCGACCACCCCCATCTGGGGCAAGATGGCCGACCTGACCAGCAAGAAGACGCTGGTGCAGCTCGCCCTGGGGATCTACGTGCTGGGCTCGGTGCTGGCCGGCCTCGCCCAGGGCACCGGCGAGCTGATCGCCTGCCGCGTGCTGCAGGGCATCGGCGCCGGTGGCCTCACCGCGCTCGCCCAGGTGATCATGGCGACGATGATCGCGCCGCGTGAGCGGGGTCGCTACAGCGGCTACCTCGGCGCCGTGATGGCCGTCGGCACCATCGGCGGACCACTGATCGGCGGCGTGATCGTCGACACCTCCTGGCTCGGCTGGCGCTGGTGCTTCTACGTCGGTGTGCCGTTCGCCATCGTCGCGCTGATCGTGCTGCAGAAGACCCTGCACCTGCCGGTGGTCAAGCGGAAGGCGCAGATCGACTGGTGGGGCGCCACCCTGATCACCGCGGCCGTCTCGGTGCTGCTGATCTGGGTCTCGCTCGCCGGCAACCAGTTCGCCTGGGCCTCCTGGCAGACCGCCGTCATGGTGGTCGGTGCCCTGCTCCTCGGCGCGCTGGCGATCCGGGTCGAGACCCGGGTGGCCGAGCCGATGATCCCGCCGCGGCTGTTCCGCAACCGCACCATCACCCTCGCCGTCATCGCCAGCATCGCGGTCGGCGTCGGCATGTTCGGCGCGTCGATCTTCCTCGGCCAGTACTTCCAGATCAGCCGTGGCGAGTCCCCGACGATGTCCGGCCTGATGACCCTGCCGATGATCCTCGGCCTGCTGGTCGCCTCCACGGTGGGCGGGCGGATCATCACCAAGACCGGCCGGTGGAAGCGGTTCCTGGTGGCCGGCTCGGCGCTGCTCACCATCGGCTTCGCGCTCATGGGCACGCTGCGCGCGGACACCAGCTTCACCGTGCTCAGCGTCTACATGCTGCTGATCGGCGTCGGTCTGGGTCTGACCATGCAGAACCTGGTCCTCGCCGTGCAGAACACCGTCGGCCCGCACGAGCTCGGCGCGGCCAGTTCGGTGGTGGCGTTCTTCCGCAGCCTGGGCGGCGCGATCGGCGTCTCCGCGCTCGGAGCGGTGCTCGCCCACAAGGTCAAGGACTACACCGCCGACGGCCTGGCCCAGCTCGGCATCCCCGCGTCCAGCTCGGGCAGCGGTGGCACCCTGCCCGACGTGCACACCCTGCCCGGCCCGCTGCGGGCGGTGGTGGAGAGCGCGTACGGCCACGGCGCCGGTGACATCTTCCTGACCGCCGCGCCCTTCGCGCTGGTCGCGCTGATCGCGGTGATCTTCATCAAGGAGGTCCCGCTGCGGCAACACAACGGCAACCCGGTTTCCAGCGAGGCCGAGCGGGAATCGACCCGCGCCGCCGACGCTGGTGCCGCAGTGGTCCGCACCGGCGAGCAGAGGTGAGGTAGGAGCATGAGCGTGGGAGCACCGGACCGCGAGGAGTACGGCCCCCGGACCCGCCCGCTGCCCTTCGAACGGGGTACGGACGGCCCTCGGGTGATCATGGTGGGTGTCGACGGCACCCGCACCTCCGAGCGGGCCGGCTCCTACGCCGCCGGCCTGGCCCGCCGCCAGGGGGCCGCCCTGGTGGTGGTCTTCGTCAGCTCGGCGAGCGGGCTGTCCGCGCTGGTGCCCGGCATGGACGCCGGCGCGATCCAGCGCACCAACGACGAGTTGGCCGACGATCTGCGTCGTGAGTGCAGGCGCGGGGCCGAGCAGTGGGGCATCCCGGTGACCTTCCTGTTCCGGCGCGGCGACGCGTACGGCGAACTGTGCGCGGCGGCCGACGAGTTCCAGGCCGACATGGTCGTGGTGGGCGCCTCCGAGCAGGCCGGTCACCGGCTGGTCGGCTCGGTCGCCACCCGCCTGGTCCGCACCGGCCACTGGCCCGTCGTCGTCGTTCCCTGACGCGCACGGGCCGGCCCGGCGGTAATGGGCTCGCCGATGTCGGTGGGTACCGACAGGATGGTCGGATGACCTGGAGAGCACCCGAGATCGACCGCCAGAACGAGCCCTACGTCGGTGACGAGCGCACCCTGCTGGAGGGCTGGCTCGACTACCACCGGCAGACGTTGCTGCTCAAGTGCGCCGGCCTGACGGCCGAGCAGCTGAGGACGCCCAGCGTGGAGCCCTCCGGGCTGACGCTGCTCGGGCTGGTGCGGCACATGGCCGACGTGGAGCGTTGGTGGTTCCGCATCCGCGCCGCAGGTGAGGACATCACCGGCCTCTTCGACGACGATGAGGACCCGGACGCCGACCTCAACGCCGTCGCCGGGGCCGACGCGGAGGCCGCCTTCGCCACCTTCGCCGCCGAGGTGGAGGCCGCCCGTAAGGCCGCCGCCGGCCTGCCGCTGGACCGGACCTTCGTACGGCCCCGCCGGGACGGCACCAGCGACGAGCTCAACGTCCGCTGGGTCTACCTGCACATGATCGAGGAGTACGCCCGGCACAACGGTCACGCCGACCTGATCCGGGAACGCATCGACGGCGTCACCGGCGACTGACCAGCGCTCAGTAGTCGAGCGCCGCCCGCAGGTAGCGCAGGTCGGCGTGGCCGCCCCAGCGGTGCGCCGACAGCCCCGCGGACCGAGCGCCCCGCACGGCCCAGTCCTCGTCGTCGACGAAGAGGACCCGGGCCGGCGGGGTGGCCAGGGCCACGCAGGCGGCCTGGAAGTACTCCGGGGCGGGCTTGTGCACGCCGACCACCGATGAGTTGACCACCACGTCCAGCTCGCCGACCAGGCCGAGCGCGGCCAGGTCGGCGTCGAGCAGGTCGGTGGCGTTGGTGCCCAGCCCGACCCGGACGCCCGCCGCACGGACCTCCCGGACGAACGCCAGCACCTCCTGGTCGACCTCTCCCCGGTAGCTCTGCCACTGCTCGACGGCAGCGCGGGCCCGATCCGGGCTGCCCACCGACTCGGTCAGGGCGTCCGCCACGCTGCTCATCCACTCGGTGTGGCTGACCTTGCCGGTGAGCACCGGCTGGAGCCGCCCCCACTGCATGGCGATCTCGCCGAGCACCCCCTCGGAGAGGCCGTACTCCCGCTCGACAACGGCGGCCACCGCCGGGTCCCACCGACGCAGTACGCCGTCGAAGTCCAGCAGGAGCGCCGTCGCGCGTTCCCGAGCCACTACCCGTTCTCCTCGCCGCGGCCGTGCCGCTGGTCGTCCTCGTCGGCTCGGTTGAGCCGTTGACTGATCACCTGGGTGACGCCGCTGCGCATGGTCACGCCGTAGAGCGCGTCGGCGATCTCCATCGTCCGCTTCTGGTGCGTGATGACGATGAGCTGGCTCTTCTCCCGCAACTGTGCCAGCAATGTGATCAACCGGCCCAGGTTCACGTCGTCCAGGGCCGCCTCCACCTCGTCCATGATGTAGAACGGGCTGGGCCGGGCGCGGAAGATCGCCACCAGCATGGCCACCGCGGTCAGCGACCGCTCGCCACCGGAGAGCAGCGACAGCCGCTTGATCTTCTTGCCCGGAGGGCGGGCCTCCACCTCGACACCGGTGGTGAGCAGGTCGTCGGGGTCGGTGAGGATCAGCCGGCCCTCGCCACCGGGGAAGAGCACGGTGAACACCTGCTCGAACTCCCGCGCGGTGTCCTCGAACGCGTGGGCGAAGACCTCCAGGATCCGCTCGTCCACGTCCTTGACCACGGTGAGCAGGTCCCGACGGGTGGCCTTGAGGTCCTCCAACTGCTCGGAGAGGAACTTGTAGCGCTCCTCCAGCGCGGCGAACTCCTCCAGCGCGAGCGGGTTGACCTTGCCGAGCAGGGCCAACTCGCGTTCCGCCTTGGCGGCCCGCTTCTCCTGCACCGGCCGCTCGTAGCGCACCGGCTCCGGCACCGGCAGGCCGTCCCGTTCGGCCATCGCGACATCGACCTGGGTCGGCGGGACGGGCTGCGCGGGGCCGTACTCGGCGACAAGCGTCTCCACGTCCAACCCGAAGTCCTCGGCAGCCTTCGCCTCCAACTGCTCGATACGCAGCCGTTGCTCGGCACGGGCGACCTCGTCGCGGTGCACCTGGCTGGTCAGCCGCTCCAACTCCGCGCCGAGCCGCTTGGCCGCCCCGCGTACCTCCTGCAGCTCCGCCTCGCGGGCGGCGCGTTCCCGGGCGACGGCGTCGCGGTGCTCCTCGGCCGTCGCGATCGAGGTGGTCAGCCGGGTGAGCGCCTCCCGGGCACCGCCGGCGACGGCCCGGGCGATGCCCGCGCCCCGGGTCCGCGCGGCCCGGCGGGCCGCGGCACGTTCCCGGGCGGCCCGCTCCGCGGTGGCCTGCCGCGCCAGCGAGTCGGCCCGCCCGGCGATCGAGGAGACACGCTCCTCGGCGGTACGCACCGCGAGCCGGACCTCCATCTCGTTCTGCCGCGCCTGCGGCACCATGGCGGCGAGCTGGTCCCGTTCCTCGGTGGAGGGCTCGGCGTCGGCCGGGGTCTCCTCGGCCAGCCGCAGCCGCTCCTCCAACTCCTCCAGCGTGGTGAGGTCCCGCTGCCGGGCCGCCTCTGCGCGGGCCCGGGATTCGCCGAGGCGGTCGGTCTCCGCCTTCGCGGAACGTGCTGCCGCGCCCAGCTCGGCCAGCCGGCGGGCGGCGGCGTTGCGGTGGCTCTCCGCCTCGCGCTTCTCCGCGGCGGCGTGCTGCACGGCCTCCTTCGCGGCGGCCACCTCGGCGCGCGCCTCGACGAGCTGGTCCCGCAGCTCCGCGCCACCGCGCTCGGCGGTGAGCCGGTTGGTACGGGCCTCCTCGACGGCGGCCTGCACCTCGATGTAACTGGGCGCCTTGGCCGACCCGCCAGCCGCCGCGTACGCCCCGACCACGTCACCGTCCGGGGTGACCGCCCGCAGCTCGGGGTTGCTGGCGACCAGCTCGGCAGCGGCGGCGAGATCATCGACGAGGGCCACGTCCCGCAGTGCCCGGTGCACCGCCGGACGCAGCTCCGCGCTGCACTCCACCAGGTCGGGTGCCCACCGGGCGTCATCGGGCAGCTTCGGGCGCAGCGCGTCCGCGGAGCCGGTCATGCCGGGCCCCGCCGGGCTGCCGACGAGCAGGCCAGCCCGGCCGGCGTCGGAGATCTTCAGCAGCCGCATCGCCTCGACGGCCTCGTCCACCCCGCTGACGGCGACCGCGTCGGCGAGGCCGCCGAGCGCGGCGGCCAGCGCGGCCTCGTGGCCCGGCGCGACGGTGAGCAGCCCGGCGAGACTGCCGAGCAGGCCCGGTACGTCGCCAGCGCGGGCGAGCAGCGCACCCGCGCCATCCTTGCGCCGCAGACCCAGTGCGAGCGCCTCTTCCCGTGCCTTCCAGGTGGCGGCGTCCTTCTCCGCCGTCCGCTCGGCGTCGGCCAGCGATCGCACGGTGGCTTGTGCCCGCTCCTGCACGGCGACGGCTTCGGCGTGCCGGGCGTCGAGGTCCGCGTTGTCGCGGTCGGCCTCGGTGGACTGGGCGGCCACCGCGTCCAGGTCGGCCTGCGCCTGCTCGGCGCGACCCAACGCGTCGGCGTGCGCGACGGCGAGCCGTTCGATCTCCTCACCGGCGCTGGTGGTCCGGGCTCGAGCCGAGTTGACCTGGCCGGTGAGCCGGGCCATCCCCTCCCGCCGGTCGGCGATGGCCTTGGCCGCGGCGACCAGCTCCCGCTCGGCGGCGGCGAGCTGCCGTTCCAGCTCCTGGCGGTGCTCGACCGCCTCGGCCAGCCGGATCTGGTCGTCGGTGAGCGCCGCGCGCAGCTCCTCCTCCTGCTCGCGGACGCGTTCCGCCTCGGCCTCCAGCTGGTCCGGATCGCGGCCGGGCCGCTCGTCGTCACCGCTGGTGCTGAGGTGCCGCAGCCGCTCCCGGGCCAACTGCTCGATCGAACGGAAGCGTTCCTGCAGGGCGGACAGCTTGTACCAGGTGTCCTGGGCGGCGGCGAGCAGCGGAGCGTCCTCGGCGAGGGCGGCCTCCAGCTCGCCGAGCCGGCCCTGCACCTCGGCGTGCTCGCCCTCGATCTGCTCGCGCCGCTCCCGCAGCGCCGTCTCGTCGGCGATCTCCCGGTCGAGGGTGGTACGCAGGGTGGCCAGGTCGTCGGCGAGCAGGCGCAGCCGGGCGTCGCGCAGGTTGGCCTGGATGGCGGCGGCGCGCCGGGCCACCTCCGCCTGCCGGCCGAGCGGCTTGAGCTGGCGGCGCAGCTCGGCGGTGAGGTCGGTGAGCCGGTTGAGGTTGGTCTGCATCGCGTCGAGCTTGCGCAGGGCCTTTTCCTTGCGCTTGCGGTGCTTGAGGACGCCGGCCGCCTCCTCGATGAAGGCCCGGCGGTCCTCCGGCTTGGCGTGCAGCATGCCGTCGAGCCGACCCTGCCCGACGATGATGTGCATCTCCCGGCCGATGCCGGAGTCGGAGAGCAGTTCCTGGATGTCGAGCAAGCGGCACGTGTTGCCGTTGATCTCGTATTCGCTCTCGCCGGAGCGGAACATCCGGCGGGTGATGGAGACCTCGGTGTACTCGATCGGCAGCGCGCCGTCGGTGTTGTCGATGGTGAGGGTGACCTCGGCGCGACCCAGCGGTGCCCGGCCGGCCGTGCCGGCGAAGATGACGTCCTCCATCTTGCCGCCGCGCAGGGCCTTGGCGCCCTGCTCGCCGAGGACCCAGGCGATGGCGTCGACGACGTTGGACTTGCCCGAGCCGTTCGGGCCCACCACGCAGGTGATCCCGGGCTCCAGCTTCAACGTCGTGGCGGAGGCGAAGGATTTGAACCCCTTCACCGTCAGGCTCTTGAGATACACCTTCTCGATCCTCGTCCGGTGGCCGCCGTACCGTCGCCGGCTGTGGGGACCTGGGTGAACTCGCAGACTAACCCGGAGGTGGAAGCGGGCCGGCACGCGACCCGCCCCGGGTCGCGTCGGTCGAGGACGCGCTGTTGTTCCGTCGGCCGCGAGAAAGACAAGAGCCGTTCATGATCGGCTTATCCGGTGACGCGCTATTCGGATCTCGTCGGCACGGTTCCGGCGCCATCGACGACAAGATCATAAATCGTCGGCGCCGAAAGGGGCCGGACAGCGTTGCGCGCCGGCACAGACGTGTCGGCGCGCATTTTTGCGATAGTGCGATTCAGTTTTTCGACGCGAAGATCAGGTCAGCGCCGGCTCGGCCAGACGGAGCAGATCGTCCGCCTCCGCCGCAGCCGCCGCGAGCCGATCGTTGTCGGCACGCAGACGCGTGATCTCGAACTCCAGCGCCTGAACCCTGGAACGCAGTCGGGTGACCTCGTCGAGCAGACGCCGATCGGGCGCTGCACCTACGTGGCCGTAGAGGGCCTTCGCCATGCTGACTCCTTGATATGCGCTGCCGGAAAGGCCGGCCAACGCGCGCCCATTTGTACGCGGCTGTCATTCCAGGCTGTATCTGGGCATGACCGGGCGCGACTGGCGACACCTATATATTGAGCCGCAAACCCCTCCTTCGTCAAGTTCTCGCAGGCCGTAGATCATCTCCACGTCGACCTGTCCACTTGTCGGGGGGTTGCCGCAATGGCACGGACACGCTCTGTCCGGACGCCTTTACTGTACGCCCGGATCCGCGGAAGTCCGCACCCTGGCGTCCGACTTCCCCTTAACTCTTCCTTAGCCACGTTGCCGCAGGTCGCGGACGCGCCGTAGCGTCACCCCGGCCCGCAACCGACCCGTGGAGGCATAGGCGTGTACGGCTGGACCGACCCGATGGACCCGAACGGCGCCCCCCGGCGTGCCGAGCGGCCGACCGACGAGCCGGCCTGGCTGCACGACCGCCCGGAGCCCCGCTCGGCCTACCTGTTCGGCGACGTCCCCGATCAGCCCGGCGAAGAGTGGCACCGGGAGCAGTCCCCGTCCGGCCCGGCCACCGGCACGGGGTCGACCGACGCCCACACCGCCGCCTGGCCGGCACACCGGCCGGAGCACGAGCCGACCGCTGACTGGCACCGCGGCAGCCCGACCGACGCCACCAGCGACGGCTGGCACGGCACCGGCCCGGTCGAGGCGACCACCGGCACCTGGCACACCGACGCCGACCCGGACCCGACCGGTGGCTGGCACGCCGGTGCCGATACGACCGGAGGCTGGCGGACCCACGCCGACCCGGACCCGACCGACGGCTGGCACGCCGATGCCGGCCGGTCGGGCGAGGGGCGGCATCGCCCCCCCCGCCGCTGGCGACGGCCGCTGATGATCGGTGGCGCCGCCGCGGCGGCCACCCTCGTGGTGAGTTTCGGCGTCGGCGCGCTCGCGATGCCCGGCGGTGACGACGGGGCCGATCAGCCCACGGCGGTCGACGACACCTTCGCCGCGTCGGCGGCACCGACCGAGCCGCCGGCCCTCGACACCCTCGCCGCGCCCTCCCCGACCAGCACACCCAGCCCGACCCAGCCGAGCCCGACCCCGAGCAGGACCGTCAAGCCCACCCCGGAGTCGTCGCGCTCCACCGCCGCGTCGCGCCGCAGCGCGCCGCGCACCAGCGCGCCGAGTACCAGCAGCGGCTCCGGCGGCTCCAGCGGCACCGTCAGCGCCCAGGCCCGCGAGGTGGTGGACCTGGTCAACGCCGAGCGGGCCAAGGCCGGCTGCAACGCGCTGAGCATCGACGACAAGCTGATGACCGCCGCCCAGCGGCACAGCCAGGATCAGGCCGACCACCAGAACATGTCGCACACCGGCAGCGACGGCAGCGACTCCGGCGTCCGGCTGGACCGGGTCGGCTACGCCTGGCGCACGTACGGCGAGAACGTGGCCTGGAACCAGAAAACCCCGGCCGCGGTGATGGACGCCTGGATGAACAGCTCCGGCCACCGGGCCAACATCCTGAACTGCGCCTTCACCGAGATCGGCGTCGGCATCGCCAGCAGCAACGGGCCGTACTGGACGCAGGTCTTCGCGGCGCCGCGCTGACCGCGCGTCGTTCGCGCCCCCGCGCTCGTTTGACCCGGTGAGGTACGCCGGGCCGGAGCGTGGGGGCGGCGGCGTACCGGTGAGGGCGGCGACGGGCCGTCCGGGACCCGGGAGCTGCCGATGCGGATCCGGCCACGGCGACGCGCCGCCGTACGCCCACTGCGCCGCGTCCTGTCGGCCGGCGTCGTGCTCGTCCTGGTGGTGCCGGCGTACGCGTGCCGACCCGAACTGACCCCGCCCGGCGCGCCCACCCCCTGGCCAGCCGCACAGGCCCGCCTCTGGCAGTGGCAGTGGCAGCTCAGCGGCCCGCTCGATACGGCGGTGGACGCGGATGTCTTCCTGCTCGACCCGGTGGAGACCACCGCCGCGCAGACCGCCGAGCTGCGGTCCCGGGACCGCCGGTTGATCTGTCAGGTGTACGTCGGCTCGGTTCGCTCCGCCGACCCGGATGCCAGCCGGTTCTCGGACGTCGTGCAGGGCTCCGCCGCTCGCCGACCCGACAGCCGGTGGCTGGACGTCCGGAGCTGGGACGCGCTGGAGCCGGTGTTGGCCGACCGGTTCCGGTTGTGCCGGGGCAAGGGTTTCGGTGCGGTGGCGTTCGCCGACGCCGACGGGTACGCGTCTCGCACGGGCTTCCCGCTCGACTTCGACGACCAGCTGCTGTTCAACCGCCGGCTCGCCCAACTGGCCCGCTCACTCAGCCTCTCCCCCGGGCTGGTCAACGACGTGCCGCAGCTCGCGGCGCTGGCCCCGGACTTCGACTTCGCGGTGAACGAGGAGTGTGTCCGGCTGCGCCAGTGCGCCAAACTGCTGCCGTTCGCCGACGCGGGCAAGCCGGTCTTCCACGTCGAGTACACCGGCGCGACCGACGACTTCTGCGTCACCACCGTCGGCTACGGCTTCGCCTCGATCCGGAAGGACCGCGACCTGGATGCCTGGCGGGAAGCCTGCCCGCTGCCCTAACCCCACCCCACCCGAACCCCACCCCGCCCCACCCCACCCCACCCCGCCCCACCCCACCCCGCCCGCGATCTTGCACTTTCGGTCGTCGATTCGGCGGGGTTGGCCCGCTTTGTCGCGACGGAAAGTGCAAGATCAGCGGAGCGAGGGGGTGGGGGTGGGGGTGGGGGGGTGGGGTCCGGCGGTTAGGGGACCGGCACCAGCTCCGGGGTCGAGGCCGGCGGGTCGGCCGGGGCGACCCTAGGGCGCTGGCGCAGGAAACGCGGCGCCCACCAGTTGGCGTCACCGAGCAGGGTCATCAACGCCGGCAGCACCACTCCCCGGATGATCGTGGCGTCCAGCAGGATCGCCGCCGCCAGGCCGATGCCGAGCTGCTTCATGTCGATCGTGCTCAACGTGGCGAAGATCGAGAAGACGCCGACCATCACGATCGCCGCGCTGGTCACCACCCCGGCGGAGGAGGTGATCCCGTACGACACGGCGTCGCGGTTGGGCATGCCGGCCCGGACCCCCTCGCGGATCCGACTGACCACGAACACGTGGTAGTCCATCGAGAGGCCGAAGAGCACCACGAAGAGGAACAACGGCAGCCAGGACACGATCGCGCCCATCGACGTGAAGCCAAGCAGCCCTTCGGCCCATTCGCCCTGGAAGACCAGCACCAGCAGCCCGTACGCGGCACTGGCGGAGAGCAGGTTCAACGCGATCGAGCTCGCCGCCACCACCACCGACCGGAAGGTGAACACCATGACCAGGAAGGTCAGCACCAGCACGAAACCCATCACCAGCGGCAACTTGTTCCGGACGTGCTTGGCGTAGTCCGCACTGTCGGCCACGCTGCCGCCGACCGCGTACTCGATGCCCGGGATGCCCCGCAGCTCGGCCGGGACCAGGTCGCCGCGCAGCTTCTCCAGCGACCGCACCGACCGGTCGTCCCGACTGGAGTACGGGGTGGCGACGTCCAGCACCGACACTCGCCGGTCGGCCGACACCTCGATCTTCGGGCCGTCCGCCTCGGCCGGGGCGAACAGCGGGTCCCCGGTGGCCCGGGTGGACAGGTCGGTGAGGGCGGCGCGAACCCGGTCGGCCTGCTCGGCCGGTGCCCGGACGGCCACCACGTGGTTGGTGCCGGTGCTCGGGAACGCGGCGGTGAGCCGGTCGTACGCCTGCATCGCCGGCGTGGTGCGCGGCAGGTCCTCCATGCCGGGGAACTTCAGCTTCATGCCGAGCGCCGGCGCGGCCAACGCGAGCAGCAGACCCACCGAGATGACAAGCGTCACGACCGGGGCGCGCAGCGCCGGCCGGAGCACCGCCGGCCAGAGCCGGGGTGCGCGTGGTTCGCCGTGCCGGCCCGTACGCGGCGCGGTCAGCCGCCAGAGCAGCGGCACCCGGGGGCGGTCGACCCAGCGGCCGAGCCGGGCCAGCAGAGCGGGCAGCACGGTCAGTGAGCCGGTCACCGCGACGGCGACCACCAGGATCGAGCCGATGGCCAGGGACGAGAAGACCACGTCGCCGGCGAGCAGCAGCCCGGCCATCGCGATGATCACCGCGAAACCGGAAACCACCACGGCGTGCCCGGAGGTTTCGGCGGCGATCTCCACCGCGTCCAGGCCGGAGCGGCCCTTGGCCCGTTCCTCCCGCTCCCGACGGATGTAGAACAGCGAGTAGTCGACCCCGACCGCCATGCCGATCAGCAGGATCACGGGTGACGTCGTGTCGGTGGCCGGCACCAGGTGCGAGGCGAGCGTGGACAGGCCCATCGCGGCGGCGACCGAGGAGAGCGCCAGCAGCACCGGGACGCTGGCCGCGATCAACGCGCCGAACGCGATGATCAGGATGGCCAGGGTGACCGGCAGGCTGAGCAGTTCGGCGCGCTTGAAGTCCTTGCCCAGGGTGTCGTCGAGGGCCTGGCCGATCGACGGCCCGCCGACCTGTTCGACGCGGAGCTGCGGGTGTGCGGCCTGCAGGGCGGCGGTGGCGTCGCGCAGCGGCTGCACCCGGTCCGAGGCGGTCTCCGGGTCGCCGGACATGGTGATCGGCAGCAGCAGCGCCGAGCCGTCCCGGGCGGTGACCGGCTGACCCACCGCGGCGACACCGGTGACCGTGCGCAGCCGGGCCGCCGCGTCGTCGGCCGCCGCCTTCGCTGCCGTCTGATCGAGCGCACCGCCCCGCGAGGTGATGAGGACGTTGTCCACGGCCGGGTCGTCGAAGTCGGCGGCGTCCACGATGAGGCTGGCCCGCCCGGCCTCGCCGATCGCCTGGTCGGCGCTGGTGGCCTCGTTGAGGCCGGCGGCGTTGCCGCCGATGAAGCACACCGCCACGAACACGACCCACAGTGCGATCGCCCGCCACGGGTGTTCGGCGCTCCACCGCGCCAACCGCACCGTCACCGGTCTGCTGCCCATCTCGGGTCCCCCTGTCACGTCAGCCCCATGTCAACGGTGCTGACGTTAGGTACGTGACGAGGCGGTCACATCGGGGAACGGCCCTGGCCCGCCCCGGAACCCGTACACCATGGCGGCGGGTCGATCCGGCGGGCGGCGACCCGCGCTTCGGACAGTTCCCGGGGGCCAGCCCGGAGCGTCCGGACACGACCCGCCGGGACCGACCCGGAGCCTGCTCCGGGTCATCCCCGAAGGGAGCCCCGAGGCCGTGGCTGACAGCGCGGGCAGCTGTACGAGGACCGGTTCATGAACGCCTCCCGGCGGATCGGTGCCCCGCACCGCCGGCACGGTTCGCCCTCGCGGCCGTAGGCGTTCAGCTCCCGGTCGAAGTAGCCGCTCTCCCCGTTGACGTTGACGTAGAGGGCGTCGAAGCTGGTCCCACCCACTTTGATCGCCTCGGCGAGCACGTCGCGGACGTGACCGAGCAGGCGCTGCGCGGCCGGGCCGGTCAGCGCGTCGGTGGGTCGGCCTCCGTGCAGCCCGGCCCGCCAGAGCGCCTCGTCGGCGTAGATGTTGCCCACCCCGGAGATCAGGGTCTGGTCGAGCAGCGCCCGCTTCACCTCGGTGTGCCGGCGGCGCAACGCGGCGACGAACTCCGCGTCGGAGAACTCCGGGTCCATCGGGTCGCGGGCGATGTGCGCGATCTCGTCGGGCAGATCGGCGCCACCCTCGCTCACCGCGAGCCCGCCGAACGTGCGCTGGTCGACGAAGCGCAGCTCCGGCCCGTCGTCGGCGAACCGGAACCGGACCCGCAGGTGCGTCTCGTCCGCGGTGCCGAGTGGCTGGAGCAGCAGCTGACCGGACATACCCAGGTGCCCGATGATCGCGTCGCCGCTGTCCAGCGGCAGCCAGAGGTACTTGCCGCGACGGCGGGCGTCCAGCACGGTCCGGCCAGCGAGTACGTCGGCGAAGTGCACGCCGCCCGGGACGTGCCGGCGAACGGCGCGCGGGTGACGGACCTCCACCGAGGCGATCCGGCGGCCGATGACCCAGCGGGCCAGCCCCTGCCGGACGGTCTCCACCTCGGGCAGCTCAGGCACGCCCCAACCCCGTCTCGTGGCCGTCGGCACCCCCGGCCGGCAGGGCCTGCGCCAGATGGTCGGCCTGCTCGGCCTGGGCCGACCGCTCGGCGCGCTCCAGCGGCCCGAACGGCTCGTCCCGGTCGGCTGCGTCGTCCGGGTCGACCGGCTGGTCCTTCCGGTCGTCGCCGGTCCGCCCGTCCTGACCGTCGTCGCCGGCCTGGCCGTTCTGCTCGGCGAGCGTTCGCCAGGCAGCCTCGGCCGCCCGCTGCTCGGCTTCCTTCTTGCTGCGCCCATCGGCACCGCCGTACCGGTTGCCGGCCACCACCACCCAGGCGGTGAACGTCTTGAGGTGATCCGGGCCGGTGCCCTCGATCCGGTATTCCGGGACGCCGAGACCGAGCGCCGCCGTCAGCTCCTGCAGGCTGGTCTTCCAGTCCAGTGCGGCGCCCCGGCCAGCTGACTCGGCCATCAGCGGGTCGAAGAGCCGGTGGATGACGATCCCCGCGGTGTCCAACCCGTACTGCAGGTAGATAGCGCCGAGCAGCGCCTCGAGCGTGTCGGCGAGGATGCTCGCCTTGTCCCGGCCACCGGTGGTCTCCTCGCCCTTGCCGAGCAGCAGGTACGCGCCGAGGCCGTCCGGGCCCAGGCCACGGGCCACGTCGGCGAGCGCCCGCATGTTGACCACGCTGGCGCGCAGCTTGGCCAACTGCCCCTCGGGCAGGTCGGGGTGGTTGTGGAAGAGCGCGGTGGTGATCACCACGCCCAGTACCGAGTCGCCGAGGAACTCCAGCCGCTCGTTGGTCGGCAGCCCGCCGTTCTCGTACGCGTACGAGCGGTGGGTCAGCGCGCGCTGCAGCAGCTCGGGTTCCAGGCTCACGCCGAACGCGGCTTCCAGGTGACCGACGGACGCCCGCCGCCGCTTGTCGTTGCTCATGATGTGCGTACCTCGGTGTCGGTGGAGCGGTCGGTGCGGTTCGTCGCGGCGTCGAGCAACGCCGAGACCAGATCGATGGCGCGCCGCCGCCACAGGTGGGCCGCGAGGGCTATGCCGGAGGCGACGTCGTCGGCACGAGCGGAACCATGGCAGACGACCACCGTCCCCGCGACGCCCAGCAGGGCGGCCGCCCTGGGCGCACCGCCCTCGGCAGGGGGGCCGCCGGCCATCGCGTACGCGCCCTCGATGGCCTTGAGCAGCACGTTACCGGTGAAGCCGTCGGTGACGACCACATCGACGCGCGCGCCGAGGGTCACGTCGTACCCCTCGACCAGCCCGACGTAGCGCGCCCCACCGGGCAGCGGCTCGACGGCGAGCAACGGGTCGGTGGCCCGCCGGACCCGGTCGCCCTTGCCTGCCTCGGTGCCGACCGAGAGCAGTCCGACGCGCGGCGCGGCGATCGAGTGCGCCACCGCGGCGTAGGCGGCGCCGAGCACGGCGTGGCGGGCGAGGGTGGCCGGGCGGGGCTCCAGCGAGCCGCCGACGTCGAGGAGCACGACCGGCCCCGCCACGGCGGGCAGGGTGGCGACGAGCGCAGGTTGGCGGATCTCCGGCCAGCGGCCGAGGCCGAGCACGGCTGCGGTCACGGTGGCGCCGGTAGCGCCGGCGGAGACCAGGGCGTCAGCGGTCCCGTCGTGGACGGCGGTGACCGCAGCCCGGACGGTGCTCTGTGCGCGGGCGGCCATGGGATGGTCGGCCATGCCGACGGCAACGCGGACGGGCCGCACCGTGATCCGGGCGCGTTGCGCCGGATCGAGGGCAGCAATCAACTCGTCGGCGACCTCGGCCGGGCCGACGAGGAGCAGGTGCAGGTCAGGGTCGGCGCGCATGGCCCGCAGAGCGCCGTCAACCACGACGGCGGGAGCGTCGTCCCCGCCGAGGAGGTCAACGGCGATCCGCGCGGTGCCCGGCTCCACCGGAACGCCGACCGGAGTGGGCCGGCCGGTGTCGGAGGGAGCCGGGGCACCGGGCGAATGCCAGGATGCGCGCGCCGCCCGACCTGAGGTCGGGGGCGTCACTCGGCGTCCAGGTCAGACCTCGAGAACCTGGCGGCCGTTGTAGGTGCCGCAGACGGAGCAGGCAGCGTGCGGCAGCTTCGGGGACTTGCACTGCGGGCACGCGACGGTCGCGACCACGGTCGCCTTCCAGTTCGCCCGGCGGGACCGGGTGTTGCTGCGCGACATCTTGCGCTTCGGGACGGCCACGGTTCTTACTCCTCTGTAACGGTCAGTTGCGACAGGCCCGCCCAACGCGGGTCGATCTGCTGGTGACTGTGGTCGGCCGGCAGATCATCCCAGTGCGCCCCGCATTCGGGGCACAACCCTGGGCAGTCCTCCCGGCAGAGCGGGTTGGTCGGCAGCGTGAGCACCAACGCGTCCCGCAGCGCCGGCTCCAGGTCGATCAGATCGCCCTGCATCCGGCCCACCTCGTCCTCGTCGGTCGTGGCATCCGTGGTGCTGTCCTCATACGCGTACAGCTCCTGGATCGTCACGCCCATCGAGTCGTTGATCTCGCGCAGGCAACGGCCGCACTCGCCCCGGACGGGACCGGTGATGGTCCCGGAGACGAGCACGCCCTCGGACACCGACTGCAACCTCAGATCGAGGTCGAGGTCCGCGCCCTCCGGCACGCCGATCAACTCCACACCGAGGTCCGCCGGTGCCGGCACGACCCGCTGGACCTCACGCAACGCGCCAGGTCGGCGCGGCAGGTCCCTCGTGTCGAGGACCAGCGGCGACCTGGGGTTGAGTGTCGATGGCGAGTGCTTGGGCATAGTTAGACTCCGGCCGGTGAGAGGCCGACAAAAAAGGTTACCTGGACGACCGCCGGACCGTCGAACCGGGGGCGACGCCCGCCTGAGAATGTCGGCTGGTGAGGTGCCGCTCAGAAGGGTAGCGGGCGTTCCGCCTCATCCCCACCGAAGGTACCGATCTCCCGCAGCGCGTGCATCTTGTCGCGGCCACGCTCTATCGAGGCCAGCGCCCGGGTGAGGAACTGCTCGAAGTTGGCCAGCGCGGTGTCGACGTAGTCGTCGACCTCCTCCCGCAGGCGCTGCGCCTCGGCCCGGGCCTCGGCGATGATCCGGGCACCCTCGTGCTCGGCCGACACGGTGATCTCGTTCACCGAGACCAGGCGGGCGTGTTCTGCCTCACCCTCGCTGATGATCCGGTCCGCCTCGCGCTTGCCGGCGTCCATGATCTTGTCGCGCTCATCGAGGAGCGCGGCGGCACGACGCAGGTCGGCGGGGAGGTCGGCGCGCATCTCGTCGAGGGCAGCGATCATCTCACCCCGGTCGACCATGCAGTTGTTGCGCGACATCGGGACGGAGCGGGCCTGCTCCACCATGGCGATCAGTTCGTCGATGCGATCGAGCGGGTCCACCGGTACCTCACTCCTGTCGTTCCTCGGCCGACCTCCATGATGCGGGCTACGGCCGTTCCCCGCGCCACCAATCATGTCGTGCGAGCCCCACACAAGCCCCATCCGCCCCAACCCGGCGCGTCGCGACATCGTCACCCCGCGCCGACCTTGCACTACCTGTTACGGCAATCCGCCGCAAAAGGGGCAACGGCGCGACCGAAAGTGCAAGATCGCGGGAAGCGGATGAGTCGGTCAGGGGCGGGGGCCGAGGCGGGCTTGCAGGGCCTCGCGGACCGGGTCGGGCACGTGGGCGGAGATGTCGCCGCCCCACTTGGCCACGTCCTTGACCAGACTCGAGGAGAGGAACGAGTAGAGCGGGTTGGTCGGCATGAAGAGCGTCTCGACGCCGGCCAGCCCGATGTTCATCTGGGCCATCTGCAACTCGTAGTCGAAGTCGCTGACCGCCCGCAGACCCTTGATCAGCACACTCGCCTGCTGGGCCCGGCAGAAGTCCACCAGCAGCCCGCGGAACGACTCGACCCGCACGTTCCCGTACGAGGAGGTCACCTCGCGGAGCATGTCGATCCGCTCCTCGACGGTGAACAGGCCACTCTTCGACTGGTTCACCAGCACACCGACGATCACCTCGTCGAAGAGCCGGCTGGCTCGCCCGATGATGTCGAGGTGTCCGTTGGTGACCGGATCGAACGAACCGGGGCACACCGCACGTCTCATGATCGGCGACCGTACCAAAGGGTGGTCTCGCCGTACCGGCGACTGCGCTCGGCGGTGATCCCGTCCACCCAGTCGAACTGCCTGGTGCGACGGGACCGCTCCACCACCACCAGCGCGTCGGGCGCGAGCCAGCCGCCGTCGACAAGCGCGGTCAGCACGGCGGTGATCTCCTCGGCCGGCACCGCGTACGGCGGATCGGCGAAGACCACGTCGTAGGTCTCGCCACCGGGGCCAGCGGCGAGCACCGTCGCCACCTTGCCGGTGACCAGGCGGGCCGCCGTTCCTGCGCGCAGGGTCGCCACGTTCTCCCGGATCACCCGGGCCGCCCGCGGGTCGGACTCGACCAGCAGCACGTGCCGGGCCCCCCGGGAGAGCGCCTCCAGCCCGACCGCGCCGGAACCGGCGTACAGGTCGGCGAAGCGGGCACCGTCGAGGTCGACCTCGGCCTGGACGGCACTGAACAGCGCCTCCCGCACTCGGTCGGACGTGGGTCGGGTGCCGGCGCCGGGAGGCGCGGCGATTCGCCGGCCGCCGAGCGTCCCGGCCACGATCCGGGTCACCGTTTCCTCCTGCTCATGCCCGCGACGCTACGCGAGCCAGCGCAGACCGCGACCGACACCGCCCGTATCACCAGTCACCAGCCGACCAGGTCCGAGCCGAGCCGCTCAGCCACGGCGTCGACACCGAACGGCACCGGAGGCGGGTGCACTGGTGAGCGTTATGACTCAGAGGTATAAATATGCCGCTGAGTCATAACGCTTGTCGGGATGTCCGCCCGGCGGGCCGGACGACAGACGTCCGCACTTCGCACCGGCACTTGAGGACGATCCGGGTCCATTGCGGAGCCCCTCGCGACCGTCGCCGCCGATCCTCAGTGATCAGACGGGCACCACCAGTTCATCAAAGATCACGAATTGATTACATTGCCCAATGGCAATGATATGAACTCCCTTCATTCGTGGCCCGCCAGTACAGTCACCCCCTGTCCCCGCTTCGCGCGGGAACACCCCCGTGTTGCGCGACGTCCCGGTGAGCAGACGATCCGTCCGGTCGCCAGGCCTCCCGACCTCCCGCACACGATCCGTACCCCCTCATCAGGAGCAGGCGTTGAACCTCCCCAAGTCTCCGCTGCGGCGCATCGCGGCCATCGCCGCGGGCGCGCTGATCGGCCTCACCGGTGTTGGCGTCATGGCGTCCCCCGCCAGCGCCCACTACAGCGAGCCGAGCGGCAAAGCGGTCTGCGACACCACCACCGGCGAGTGGGTGGTGACCTGGACCGTGCAGAGCAAGGCCCACTACTCGTCCAAGTTCTTCGGGCTGAAGACTGTCCGGCTCACCCCCGCTGGCACCACCGTGACCAACATCGAGGTGTCGGAACGCGGGAAGTACCCGTACGACGTCAACACCCCGATCACGGGCGAGCAGCGGGTCCCCGGCTCGGCGACCCAGGCCACCCTCGCGGTGCAGGCCAAGTGGGACGACCGCTACTCCGAGGACAAGCCCACCAAGGGCAAGGTGACGTTCGGCGGCACCTGCACCAAGGACACCCCGCCGGCCAGCCCGACGCCGACGCCGACGGCCAGCCCGACCCCCACCCCGAGCCCCACCGTGACCCCGCCGGCTGCGGTCACCGTCCCCACCGCCAGCTTCGCCTCCGACTGCGAGGGTGCCGTCACGGTGACGCTGGCTAACGGTGCCGACGCCACGACCGACGCCAAGCTCACCGTCAAGGCGACGGGCTTCTCGGAGACCTACACCGTCAAGCCGGGTGCCAGCAAGAGTGACATCGTCGTTCCGGCCAAGGCCGGCGCGATCACCGTCAGCGAGGGCGACAAGGTCGTCGGCACGCCCTACACCTGGGCGACCCCGGAGGACTGCGTCAAGCCGGGTGAGCCCCAGGCCGGCTTCGAGTCCACCTGCGACAAGCTCGTCTTCGGCTTCGCCAACCCGGAGGACGGCAAGGCCTTCGAGGTGACCCTGACCCCGAACAAGGGCGAGGCGCAGAAGCGGACCGTCGAGCCCGGCAAGACCGTGATCGTCGAGTTCCCGGCGTCCGAGGGTCTGACCGTGACGCCGGCGGCCGAGGGCCTCGACGACACCAGCCCGATCGCCTGGGAGAAGCCGGCCGACTGCAACGCCGGCCAGGGTGGCGGCGACAAGGACGAGCCGGCGCTGCCGCTGACCGGTGCCGCGACCGGCGGGATCATCGCTGGCGCCGTGGTGCTGCTCGCCGCTGGTGCGGGCCTGTTCGTGATGGCGCGTCGTCGTCGGGTGCGCTTCACCGCCTGAGACAACCCGCTCTGAAAGCTGAGGGCGCGTCGACCATCTGGTCGACGCGCCCTCGGTGTATTCCGCTGACCAGTTGATGAGAAGCAGGCCAGGCGGGGACCGTCAGCCCTTTTCCAGGTATTCCGCGCGGTCCTCGTCGACAAGCGCGGCGACCGAGGCGGCCAGCGCCGGGTTGCGGGTCAGCTCCGGGTCCTCCTCGACGAGGGTGATCGCCTCGGCGCGGGCGTCACGGATCAGGTCGGCGTCGCGGCGCAGGGACAGCAGCCGCAGGTGCGAGCGGTGCCCGGACTGGGTGGCACCAAGCACGTCACCCTCGCGGCGCTGCTCCAGATCCAGCTCGGCGAGCTTGAAACCGTCGCTGGTGGACGCCACCGCGTCCAGCCGTTCCCGTGCCGACGAACCCTCGGCCGCTTCGCTGACCAGCAGGCAGAGCCCCGCCGCGGCGCCACGGCCGACCCGGCCACGGAGCTGGTGCAGTTGGGAGACACCGAACCGGTCGGCGTCCAGCACGATCATGACGGTCGCGTTCGGTACGTCCACGCCGACCTCGATCACGGTGGTCGCCACGAGCACGTCCAGCTCACCGGCGGCGAAGGATCGCATCACCGCGTCCTTCTCGTCGGCCGGCAGGCGACCGTGCAACACCCCGATCCGCAGGCCGTGCAGTGGCCCCTCGGCCAGCAGTGGGGCCACCTCGGTCACCGCCAGCGGCGGCCGTCGGCCGTTGTCGTCCTCGGGCGGTGGTTCCTCTTCCGACGCCGGGCCGTCACCGATTCGCGGGCACACCACGTACGCCTGATGGCCGGCGGCCACCTCCTCGCGGATCCGACGCCAGGCCCGATCCAGGTACGCCGGTTTCTCGGCGGCCGGCACCACGTGCGAGGCGATCGGCGATCGCCCTCGGGGCAACTGGGAGAGGGTGGAGACCTCCAGGTCGCCGTAGACGGTCATCGCCACCGTGCGCGGGATCGGGGTGGCCGTCATCACCAGCACGTGCGGCGGCTGGTCGGCCTTGGCCCGCAGAGCGTCGCGCTGCTCGACGCCGAAGCGGTGCTGCTCGTCGACGACCACCAGGCCCAGATCAGCGAAGTCCACGCCCTCGTAGAGCAGGGCGTGGGTGCCGAGCACGATGCCGGCGGCTCCACTGGCCACCTCGCCGAGCGCCCGTCGCCGGGCTGCCGCGCCCAGCGAACCGGTGACCAGCTCGACCCGGGTGGCGTGCTCGGCGGAACCCAGCTCACCGGCCTGCCCGAGTGGCCCGAGCAGGTCGAGCATGCCGCGGTGGTGTTGGGCGGCCAGCACCTCGGTCGGCGCCAGCAGCGCGGCCTGCCCTCCCGCGTCGACCACCTGGAGCATTGCCCGCAACGCCACCACCGTCTTGCCCGAGCCCACCTCACCCTGCAACAACCGGTGCATCGGGTGCGGGGCGGCCAGGTCCGCGGCGATCTCCACGCCGACGTCGCGCTGGCCGGCCGTCAGCTCGTACGGAAGGCGGGCGTCGAAGGCGTCCAGCAGCCCGTCGGGACGCGGCGGGCGGGGCCGGGCCGGCCAGTCCGCGGCCCGGTGCTTGCGCTGCACCAGGGTCAACTGGACGGCGAACGCCTCGTCCCACTTGAGCCGCCGCCGCGCCCGGTACAGCTCCTCCTTGCTGGTGGGCCGGTGGATCTCCCGCAGGGCGGTGCCGAGCCCGACCAGTTTGCGGCTGGCCCGCACGCTGCCCGGCAGCGGATCGTCCGGCGGGGTGAACGTGTCCAGCACGACCCGGACACAGCGGGCGATCACCCAGGTCGGCACGGCCGCCGCGGCCGGGTAGACGGGGATCAGCGCACCGGCGAACTCCTCGATCTCGTCGTTGACCGCCGCCTCGCCCTCACCACCCTCGCCGAGCAGGACGTACTCCGGGCCGTTGAGCTGCCGTTTGCCCCGGAACTCGGTGACCTTGCCGGCGAACAGCCCCCACCGGCCGGGGCGCAGCTCCCGCTCGCGCCACGCCTGGTTGCCGAAGAACGTCAACGTCAGCAGCCCGCCGGAGCCGTCGCCGACGGTCACCTCCAGCAGGTTGCCGCGCCGTTGGCGCATCGGGCGCACGGCGGTGCGCTGCACCTGGGCCAGCACGGTGACCTGCTCGCCGACGTCCAGCGAGCGGATGTCGGTGTGCTCGCCGCGCTCGTCGTAGCGTCGTGGGAAGTGATAGACCAGGTCACCCGCGGTGTGCAGGTCGAGGTGTGCGGCCAGCGCCTTGGCTGTCTTGTCCCCGACCAGCTTCTTCAGCGGAGTGTCCACGGTGGCTGGTTCGCTCATTCGATCCCTACCAGGAGCGGATAAAACGGCTGGCCGCCCGGGTACGTGTGCACCTCGACGAACGGCCAGCGCCTCGCGACGTGCGCGCGGACGGCATCGGTGAGCCCGGCCGGGGCGTCCGCCCCGGCCAGCAGGGTGACCATCTCGCCACCGCCGCCGAGCATCCGGTCGACCACGGCCGCGCAGGTGTCGGTGAGGTCGGTGCCGATCAGGTGCACCTCCCCCTCCACCAGCGCCAGCACGTCGCCCGGACGACAGGGGCCGGCCACCGTCAGCGCCTCCCGGCTGGCATGGCAGACCTCGGCGTAACGGCAGGCCCCGGCGGCCTCCGCCATCGCGATGACGTCGTCCTCGAAGCGGCGGTCGCCGTCGCGGACCGCGAGGGCTGCGAGGGCCTGCACGGGCGAGCGGGTCGGCACCACGCTCACCTTGATGCCGTGGCGATGGGCCTCGCGGGCCGCCGCGCTCGCCACCGCCTGCGTGTTGGGGTCGTTGGGCAGCACCACCACCCGGGCCGCGCCGGTGCCGCGGACCGCGTCCAGCAGCTCGCCAGTGGACGGGTTGCCCGGCACCACGGTGGCCCCCTCCGCGGCGAACAGGTCGGCGATGCCGCCGCCGGTGGCCACCACCACCGCGGCCCGGCCGTCCGCGACCGGGCCGCGGGGCGGCTCCGGTTGGTCGGCGAAGCGGGTCACCGAGATCCGGTACGGGCGGCCGGCGGCGACGCCCGCCTCGACCGCCGCGCCCACGTCGTTGACGTGCACGTGCACGTTCCAGGTGCTCTCCGGCTCGCGCCCGTCGCCGACGACGACCAGCGAATCCCCCAGCGCGTCCAGCGCCCGCCGCATCCCGGCCACCGCCTCGGCCCCGGCGTCGAGCAGGAACTGCACCTCGTACGCGTACTCGTCGGAACCGGCCTCCCGCGCGACGGTGGCCGCCGGGCGGGCGGAGCGCGGCGTCGGTGCGGGCCGGGCGGCGCTCTCGCCGGTGAGCACCTCGACCAGGGCGTCGAGCAGCACGCAGAGCCCTCGGCCGCCCGCGTCGACCACGCCCGCGAGGGCCAGCGCCGGCAGTTGCTCCGGGGTCCGGGCGAGGGCCTCGGTCGCCGCCCGGGCTGCGACGCGGGCCACCGCCGGCAGGTCGCCGCTGTCGGCGCGTTCGGCGGCGGTGGCGGCCGCCGCGACAACGGTGAGCAGGGTGCCCTCGACCGGTCGGGCAACCGCGGTGTACGCGGCGGTGGCGCCGGAGCGCAGCGCGGCGGCCAACTCCCGGCCGCGCACCGCCGGAACCACGGCGACCTCGTCGGCGAAACCCCGCAGGATCTGCGAGAGGATCACCCCGGAGTTGCCCCGCGCGCCGAGCAGCGCGCCCTGGGCCATCAGCCGCAGCGCGTGCCCGTGCGCGGTCGGCCCGCTGTCGGGCAGAGTGTCCAGATCCATCGCGAGGGCCTGCTGGGCCGAGGTGAGGGTGAGCACCAGATTGGTGCCGGTGTCGCCGTCGGGCACCGGATAGACGTTGAGCTGGTCGATCTCGCCCTGGTGACGCTTCAGCGCGGTCAGCCCACCCGCGCACCAGCGGCGGACCGCGGCGGCGTCGAGGGTGTCCAGCACGGCCAGAAGCCTACTGGCGCGCACCGACACGCGTCGGACTCGTCCGGCGTGTCCGGTTGCCCCCGCCCCGGGCGGCGCTCCCTCCCGGGCCGATCAACCCGGACCTGCCCTGCGGGTACAGTGGCCGCCGGAACCACCCCCCTGCAACCGGCGGGCCGACCCACCATCCGCTGGCGGGGGCGCGGCTGGCCACCGGGCCAGGGCGGTTGGTCCCGTCGGCGGGGCATCGGGTAGGCTGACCAGGTTGCCCGTGCAGCACCTCTGCCGGCGACCTCATGAACGTTTCAATCCCAGGAGTATCCCGTGGCTAGCGTGTGCGACGTCTGTGGCAAGGGGCCGGGCTTCGGCCACAACGTGCCCTGGTCCAAGAAGAAGACCAACCGCCGCTGGAACCCGAACATCCAGTCGGTGCGCACCCCGGCCGGTGGCGGCAACACCAAGAAGCTGCAGGTCTGCACCTCGTGCATCAAGGCCGGCAAGGTCACCCGCGCCTGACGCGGCGGCACCACACTTCTCGTTCGGCTCAGCCGGCGGACCCTGAGGTCCGCCGGCTCTGTCGTGTTCGCGCCGAACGCCGTACCGCCCGCGCCCGGAGCCGCAGGCCGCGCCCGTCGGCGACCTCAGGTCAGAGGGTGCGGCCGAAGGAGACGCAGCCCTCCGCGTCCTTGTAGAAGCCGAAGTTCGGGATCCGCTCGTAGCCGGCGGAGCGGTACATCGCGATTGCCTCGGGCTGCTTGTCGCCGCACTCCAGAACCACCCGCTTGCGGCCCTGCTCCCGAGCCGAGCGCTCGACGGCCGCCAGCACCGTGCGGGCCACGCCTCGCCCACGCGCCGCCGGGGCCGTGTACATCCGCTTCAGCTCCGCGGTGTCCGCACCGTGGCTGCGCCAGCCACCGCAGCCGACCGGCTCGCCAGCCAGATAGGCGACGAGGAACGCGCCATCGGGCGGCTCGAACTCGGTCGCGTCCACCGGGGTGTCGTCGCCGGAGCCGCCGTAGCGGGCACTCAGGTCGGCCAGGGCCGAACCGATCAACTGCTGCGCCACCGGTGCGTCGAACCGCACCACCCGGATCTCGATCTCACTCACGGTATCCAGGGTACGGCGGACGTCAGGTTTCACCGGAAGTGATCCCAGCCGGTCGGGCCCTCGTAGGGTGCGCCGTCGACCGTCACCCCGGCACCGTCTGTCACCACGCCGATCGGCCGCCAGTTCGGCGGCAACACCACCGCCGGGGGGAAGGTCGCGGCCAGCGCATGGTCGTCGCCACCGGAGAGGATCCAGGTGTACGGGTCGACGCCGAGCGCCTGCGCCGCGTCGGCCATCTGCCGGGGCACCTCGAACGCGTTCCGGCGCACATCGATCGCGACCCCGCTGGCCGCCGAGACGTGCCCGAGGTCGGCGAGCAGCCCGTCCGACACGTCGATCATCGAGGTGGCGCCGAGCCGGGCGGCCTGCGGGCCGGCCGGGTAGGGCACCTGCGGCCGTCGGTACGCCTCGACCAGCAACCGGGGGGTGCGGAAGCCCCGGGTGAGCACGGTCAACCCGGCTGCCGCGTGCCCGGTGCGCCCGGCCAGGGCGAGCACGTCCCCCGGGCGGGCACCCGAGCGCAGCACGGGCGCGCGACCCTCCAGGTCGCCCAGGGCGGTGACCGCGACGGTCAGGGTCGGGCTTGCCGACATGTCCCCGCCGACGACGCTCGCGCCGACCGTCGCGGCCTCGGCGCCCAGCCCGTCGGCCAACTCCTCCGCCCAGCCGGTGTCCAGGTCCGCCGGCATGCAGAGCGCGACCAGCAGCGCGGTCGGCGTGGCACCCATCGCCGCGATGTCGGCCAGATTGGCCGCCGCCGCCCGGTGCCCGACGTCGCGGGCGGAGGACCAGTCCCGCCGGAAGTGCCGCCCGTCGACCAGCACGTCGGTGGAGGCCACCACCCGGCCGTCCGGCGCGGTCACCACCGCCGCGTCGTCGCCCGGGCCGAGCAGGGTCGTCGGTCCGTACGACAGTCGGGCGGTGATCTTCCCGATCAGCCCGAACTCTCCAATTCCGGACACGCCGGCACCGCCGCCGGCGTTCCGCCCGTGCTGCTGCCCGGCTCCGCCGTGCTCGCTCACCGCTGCTCCTTGACCGCCGATAGGGATCAGACCTGGTCCGTAAGGTACTTTCACCCTTCGGGCCGCTCCCGAGCGGCGACGGACGGAGGTCGAGTCGTGGTACAGGCGTACATCCTCATCCAGACCGAGGTCGGGCGCGCACGTGACGTGGCGGGTCTCATCGCGGACATCACCGGCGTGGTACGCGTCGACGCCGTCACCGGGCCGTACGACGTGGTCGTCCTCACCGAGGCGAACACCGTCGACGAACTCGGCAAGCTCATCGTGAGCAAGGTGCAGATGGTGCCCGGCATCACTCGTACCCTCACGTGTTCGGTGGTGCGGCTGTAAGTGGACGAGATGACGACCTCCCCTGCGGCTCTGGACGACGGCACGCGCGAGCCGGCTGACGGTACCGGCGAGCCGGCCGATCCCGCCGCCGCCGCGCCGGCCGGCCGGGACCGGACCATTCGTGGCGCCGCACTGCTGGCCACCCTGATCGCGCTGCCGATCACGCTGCTGGTGGCCCTGCTCGCGTTCAGCAAGCTCACCCCGGACACGCCGGCCGCCGCGCCGACGCCCTCCGCGACCACCGCGCGGGTGCAGTCCACCGACCCGGTGCAGATGGCCGCCCCGGCTCTGGCCACCCGCCCGGCCACGGTCTGCCGGGCCCTGCTCTCCCAGTTGCCGACGGGCATCCGCGACCTGGCCCAGCGGCCGGTCACGGCCGGCCCGGAGCAGAACGCCGCGTATGGCGACCCCGCGCTCACCGTGGCCTGCGGCGGCACCGAGCCGACCTTCCCCAGCACCGACGAGGTCTGGACGGTCAACCGGGTCTGCTGGCACCTGGCCGAGGAGACCGAGGCGACCGTGCTCACCACTGTCGACCGGGAAACCCTGATCACGGTGCGGGTGCCGCGCTCGTACGAGCAGCCGTTGCAGTGGGTGTCACCGATCTCCAGCACGATCGTGGCGGCCGTGCCCTCCGGCGGCGCCATCCCGTCCGGCTGCCAGCGCTGACCCGACGCTGACCCGGCCTCGGCCGGGCTGACGTCGGCGGGTGCGGCCGGGTCGCTCAGTGCAGGCCGACGCCGCGCCGCTGGGCGGTACGCACGAGCCGGTTGACCAGCTTCGGATACTCCAGGCCGGAGGCCGCCCACATCCGCGGGAACATCGACGTCGGGGTGAACCCGGGCATCGTGTTGATCTCGTTGAGGTAGACGTCCAGCTCGGGCGTGACGAAGAAGTCGGCCCGGGCCAGGCCGGCGCAGTCCAGCGCGGTGAACGCACGGACCGCGTACTCCTGCACCTGGCGGGTCACCCGCTCCGGCAGGTTGGCCGGAACGTCGTACTCGCAGGATTCGTCGAGGTACTTCGCCTCGAAGTCGTAGAACTCGTGGTCGGCGACGACCCGCACCTCGGCCAGGACGGATGCCTCGGGCACACCACCGGCCTCGCCCTCCAGCACGCCGCACTCGACCTCGCGGCCGACGATCGCGGCCTCGATGATGACCTTCGGGTCGAACTGCCGGGCGGTGGCGACCGCGTCGTCCAACTGCTTCCAGTCGGTGACCTTGCTGACGCCGAACGACGACCCGGCCCGGGACGGCTTGACGAAGACTGGCAGGCCGAGCCGCTCCTTGTCCTGCTCGCTGAGGGTCATCCCGTTGCGCAGCACGGCGTACGTGCCGACCGGGATGCCCTCGACGGCGCAGAGCTTCTTGGTGAACTCCTTGTCCATGGCGGCGGCGGAGGCGAAGACGTTCGCCCCGACGTAGGGGATGCCGGCCATCTCCAGCATTCCCTGGATGGTGCCGTCCTCGCCGTACGTGCCGTGCAGCACCGGGAAGACCACGTCCACGTCGGCCAGGACCCGCGGCCCCTCGGTCGGATCGAGCACCATCAGCCCGTTGCCGGTGGGGTCGGCACGCAGCACGATGTCGTCGCCGGAGTCGGCGGTGATCTCCGGGAGCTCACGGGCGTTGATCGCCAACTGGGCGGGATCTCCGCTGGTCAGCACCCACTGGCCGGCCCGGGTGATGCCGACGGGCACCACCTCGAACTCGTCCGGGTCGAGCGCGCCGAACACGCTGCCGGCGCTGACGCAGGAGATGCCGTGCTCCGGGCTGCGGCCGCCGAAGACGATCGCCACGCGGGTTTTGCCTGGGGTGGTCACTCCGGTCACCTCTTCGTACGCGACTGCGGCTGGTCGTGCTCGCCGGTGGCGCTCACCCGGTTGACCTTACTGTGCGTGGCGGTACGACGAGGCGATACCCGGCGAGCCACGACCCGACACGGCATTCGGTCATCACAGCATATACGGTGCGTGACGGTACTGTCGCATTGTCGCAGGTCAGCGGCCCTGGGCCTGCTCAGTCGCGGGAGTGCCGGCGGCCGACCGCGATCACCTTCACCCGCTGCCGACCGGCTCGCACCATGCCGAGCGCCATGAACGCTCCGGCGATCCGGTCGGCCGCCTCGCGACTGCTGGCGCCGACCACCTGCCGTCGCCGCTCCGGCGCGGTCCGCTCGTCACGGTCGATGCCCTCGACGGCACGCACGTCGGTGAGCACCACCAGAAAGCGGGTCATCGAGGGCCGGCCGGATGCATGGCGGAGGGCTCCGGAACGTTACGCACGTCGTCGTCTCCTTCCGGCGGGCCGGGATGGCGGCGGCACGCGACGATCGGGTACGGGGGAGAAACCCGATCGCCGCGCGCCCTATCCCCTCCGGTCGCTCACCACCACCGTCGCCACGACAACCGGCGGTGAGGACGCGATGACAGATTGACACGTGTACAGGCGTGAATGCAACTCCCATCGGCGTTCTCTCATGCACACGTTCCCACAGATGTGTGCGACCATCGATGTATGGCCCCGAAGACAGCCCGTGCCCGCCGGCTCGGTATCGCCCTGCGCCACCACCGGGAAGCCGCCGGGCTGACGCTGGAGACCGCGGCGGATGAGATCAACAGCACCCGCAGCACCCTCTCCCGGTACGAGAACGCCCAGACCCTGATCACTCCGGCCACCGTGCGCGCCCTGCTCACGTCGTACGGGGTGGGTGCCGAGGAGGTGGCCGCGGCGGTGCAGCTCGCCAAGGACGCCCGCAAGCCGGGCTGGTGGGTGTCGTACTCCTACCTGCTGGATCCGCGCACCATCGACTTCATCGCGTTGGAAGCCGAGGCGACCGCCATCGCCAACTTCGAGCCGTCGGTGGTGCCCGGCCTGCTGCAGACCGCCGACTACATCCGTGGCGTCATGCGCGGAGGCCCGCACACCCTCGGCGACGACCTGGTGGAGCAGCGGGTCAAGGTCCGGCTCGACCGGCAACAGCGGCTCACCGGCGACGATCCGCCCATCCTCGACGCGATCATCGACGAGGGCGCGCTGCTGCGCCCGGTCGGCGAGCAGTCGGTGATGGACGGGCAACTGCGGCACCTGGTCAAGATGGCCGAGTTGCCGAACATCACCGTTCAGGTGATCCCGCTCTCCGCCGGTTACCACCGCGGCACCCGGGGCTCACTGCACATCCTCGAGTTCGCCGACCCGGAGGATCCGATCATCGCGTCAGTGGAGACCGTCGCCGGTCAGATGATCCTCGACCGGGCCGGCGAGACGCGTACCTGCACCAAGATCATGGAGCATCTCCGCAGCGTGGCCCTCAGTCCGGCCGACAGCCGCGGGATGCTCCTGACAGTCCTGAAGGGACGGTAGGACCGATGACACCGACGATCACAGCGGCCTTGGCCGCGGCGGCGTGGCGCAAGAGCAGCCGCAGCGGCGACGAGGGCGCCTGCGTGGAGGTGGCCGCGATCCCGCGGCTGGTGGCCGTCCGCGACTCCAAAGACCCGTCCGGCCCGGCCCTGCTGTTCCCGCCGGCCGCCTGGGCCACCTTCGCCGAGGCGCCACCCCGCCGCTGACCGGGTCGCCGCATCGCCGACCTGACCGGACGTACCACCCCGCCGTCCCGGCCGCCGCGTCGCTGACCACGCCGCGCGGCGGCCGGGACGGGGCAGACCACGCTCAGACGACCACCGGACGGGGCTCCCCGACGGTGCGCAGCGCCTCCAGTGCGGCGATTGCCACACCCCGGGCACCGGCCATGTCCCGGTCCGGCACCAGCGCGAAGGTGGCCACCGCCGCCTGCTCCTCGCGAAGCACGGTGTGCTCGCGGACCGTCGCCAGGAACCAGTCGCGAAACTCCGGCGCCGCCTCCACCACCCCACCCCCGACGAAGTACGCGTGCGGGTCGGTGAAGTTCGCCGCCACGGTGAACAGCCGACCCAGCGCCATCGCCTGCTGGGTGAAGAGGTCCCGCGCGAGGGCGTCCCCCCGCTCGCCGTACCCCCGGACCAACTTGGCCGCCCGGGCCAACGGCTCGGCGGCCAGCGGGTGGTCGGGATACCGCGTCAGCCAGTACGGCAGCAGGTTGCGCTCGATCCCGGTCAGCGACGCGATGCTCTCGACGTCGCCGGTGAAGCCGCAGGCGCAGGTGGGCTCCGCCTGCCCCGGGCCGAGCAGCCCGGTCAGCGGGATGTGCACGTGACCAAGCTCCCCGGCCATCCCGGCCGCACCGGCGATCACCCGGCCGCTCTCGACCACACCGCCGCCGAGGCCGGTGCCGACGATCGCGGAGACCGACGAGCGGCCCATGGCGTCGGCACCGAAGTGCACGTGGTGGGCGTAGAGCGCGGCCGCGTTGCCGTCGTTGTGGTAGATCACCGGCAGGCCGAGCCGCCGTTCCAGCGCGCCCCGCACGTCGAAGCCGCGCCAGGCCGGCTGGGAGAAGTTGGTCGAGCCCCGCGACGAGATGACGCCGTCGGCGCTGGCCGGGCCGGGAGTGTCCAGACCCACCGCCTGGACCAGTTCGCGCGGCACCCCGGTCTGCGCCAGGGCACCGTCCAGCGCCTGGGCGAGCGCCTCGATCGCCGCCTCCGGCCCGGCGCGCACCTCGCTGGGGATCTCCAACAGCCCGTCCACCAGGAAGCGACCATCCACCGTCAGCACGGTGGCGTTGTTGCTGGTGCCGCCGTTGTCCAACCCGACGACCACCGGCACCCCTGCGCTGCCCACCGAAACCGCCTCCCGCCGCCGTAAGTGTGAGCCGAGGCTAGTGCCAACCCCTCTCCCCCGCCATGCCCGCCCACCCCGACCAGCCGACCCGCCCGCGATCTTGCACTTGCTGTCCCGACATAAGGGGTGTTCGGCTCAATTCGACGACCGAAACTGCAAGATCGCCGGGGTGAGGGGCAGGGCGGGGTGGGGCGGGGTGGGGTGGGGGGGGGTGGGGTGGGGGTTGGTGGGTTAGGGGGTTGGGAGGGTCAGGGTGGCTAGGACGGGGCGGTGGTCGCTGCCGGGCAGGGCGAGCACCCGCACCGAGCGGACCGCGATGCGCCGGTCGACCAGCACGTGGTCGATGGTGACCGGTGGGATGAGGTCACCGTCGTAAGGGCCCCAGGTGCCGGTCAGGCCCTTCCCGGCGGCGTCGGCTGCGTCGACGTAACCGCTGCGCAGTAGCGCCCGCAACGGGCTGTGGTCGAGGGTGGCGTTGAAGTCCCCGGCGAGGATCTGCAGGCCACCGTCCGGGGTGGCCGGAGGTTGGGCGGTCAGGTCGGTACGCCATGCGCCGACCTGGTCCACGGCGTACGGGGCCGAAGGGTGGGCCGACTCGACGCGAACCGGGGGTGCGCCGGGGACGGCTATCGTCCCGTACGCCTGGGTGAAGCCCCAGCCGTTGAGGTTGCGCCGGAGGCCGAGGTCGGTGACCGGCCACCGCGAGTAGACCCCGGAGCCGGGTGTGCCGATCTCCGCGTTGAGCTGCCGGTGGGGCAGTAGTCGGTCGAGGCCGAGCTGATCCAGGGCGGCCTGCGCCTCCGGCGTGAACTCCTGCACGGTGAGCACGTCCACCTCGTGCCGTCGGACCAGCTCGACAAGCGTCCCCGCGTCGCCGGAGCCGGCGAGCAGGTTGGCGGTGAGTAGCCGCACCGTCGGTCCGGCCGCCGCCGGCTGCGGCGCGGCCAGCGCCCGGGGGGCGACGACGCCGACAAGTGCCACCGCCGCCAGGGCCGCGACCGCCGTCGCCCACCAGCGCCGCAGGGCGAGGGCGAGGGCGAGGGCCAGCACGCTGAAGCCGGCGACGTACGGCGTGAAGGCGAGCGCCTGCACCAGCGGCCCCCGGTCCAGACCGACCAGGCGGACGGCCGCCCAGAGGGCGGTGGGTACGACCGTCAGCCAGCAGAGCGCTGTGCCCACTCGGGCGGCGCGGTGTCGCCCGGTGGCGGGCGTGGGCGTGGACGGGGTGTCGACGATCATGTCAATGATCCTAGTGGCTTTACCGAGCCCATTTCATGAATGGTGGTGCGTTCACCTTTCACAATTATCTGACGGCTGATCGACAGCTCGATAAAGTGAGATCAACTATTGACGGCTGGCTTTTTGCGGTGCTACGTTCCATCTGGCTCAAACGACACAACTCTGAGTAGTAATACCAGCTCAGACCGGCTGTGGATCGTTGAGAAATCAACCTCACCGGATGTCGGTAAGTGCGCTTTCCCTCGCCCTGCTGTCGTCGTCGACCTATTTATTGGCAGTCATCCGTCCCGCCCTGCGGGTCGGCCGAATTCGCACGGTCACACAAGGGGGACCTGTCATGGAAACATCCTTCCGACGCAAGGCGACAGCGGTCACGTTCGCTGTCCTGGCGCTCACCCTGGCTGGTGGGGGGATCGCCGTCGCCCAGCCGTCGGCGAAGGCGCCGCAGGCGGCCGTCAAGCCGACGGACCGTGGCACGAACAGCCAGCCGCCGGTCTCCGCCGAGTCGGCGCGACTGTCGAAGGCCGCGTTGAAGGCGGGTGGGGTCAGCACGATGGCGGCCTCCGTCAGCATCACCGTCGTCAACTCCAACGGCACCAAGGCGCGCGGCGCCGGCACCGTGATCAAGTACGGCACCGGTCAGTACGAGGTCCAGTTCGGCTACAACGTCGCGTCCGCTGTCATCGTGGCGACCGTCGGCCGGGCTGACAACTGCTGCATCCCGCCGGCCGGCGAGATCTCGGTCGCGCCCCGGCTGCTCACGCCGAACGGGGTCTTCGTGCAGACCCGCACGTCGTCCGGCTACCCGACCGACCTGGGCTTCCATCTGGTCGTCCACACGCCCTGACCGAGTCGACGTCCGGCCCCCGCGCCCCGCGCGCGGGGGCCGGATCCCTGTTCGCCCGGCACGCGCCGGCCCTCCGACCGCACCCGGCAAGCCTGCACCCCGGCAGCAACCTGTCCCAGGGGCGCTCACTCCGGTGGCAGCCTGTGAGCGAGCATGATCCACTCCAGGTCGCCGACATTGTGCTTTCCCTCGTCGCGGACACCGCCATGTCGGCGAAACGGAGTGGATGAGCCGTCCGTGGACGGTCTCCGGCTCTTCCTGGTCGGCTCGTGCCGATCGTCACCCTTCCGTGCGGCTCATCCCCGTTCGGGCTGCTCCGGGCCTGTCCGGGCCGCACAATCCCACGTTTGCCAGGCCCCTGGCCCGGGAAGCAAGCACCGTGACGGACATCTCGGACACCCTGGCCAGCATGCCCAGCTCGGTCGAACCCGAACCGACCGGCGTCGAGCTGGAACAGACTCTCTTCGAGGTCAAACGCGTGATCGTCGGGCAGGATCGGCTCGTCCAACGCCTGCTCACCGCACTGATCGCCAATGGGCACTGCCTGCTGGAGGGCGTGCCCGGGGTGGCCAAGACCCTGGCCGCGCAGACCCTCGCCACCGTGGTCGGCGGCACCTTCACCCGGATCCAGTTCACCCCGGACCTGGTCCCCAGCGACATCGTCGGCACCCGAATCTATCGGGCCTCCAAGGAGACCTTCGACATCGAACTGGGCCCGATCATGGCCAACCTGGTGCTGGCTGACGAGATCAACCGCGCCCCGGCAAAGGTGCAGTCCGCGCTGCTGGAGGCGATGGCCGAACGGCAGGTCTCCATCGGCGGGCGGAGCTGGCCGG
Organism: Micromonospora arborensis; assembly: GCF_003205615.1. Lineage (GTDB taxonomy): Bacteria > Actinomycetota > Actinomycetes > Mycobacteriales > Micromonosporaceae > Micromonospora > Micromonospora arborensis. The sequence goes on from NZ_PYBV01000005.1 coordinate 480,376, forward strand.
TCCCGGAGCCGTTCCTGGTGCTGGCCACCCAGAACCCGATCGAGTCCGAGGGCGTCTACCAGCTTCCGGAGGCGCAGCGCGACCGGTTCCTGATGAAGGTGGTGGTCGACTACCCCAGCGACGCCGACGAGCTGGCCATCCTCTACCGGATGAGCACCGACCGGCCGAGCCCGCGCCAGGTGCTCGACGCGCAACGGCTGCGGGACCTCCAGGCCCAGGCCGAGAGGGTCTTCGTCCACCACGCGTTGGCCGAGTACGTGGTGCGGCTGATTCTCGCCACCCGTGACCCGGGCCGGTTCGGCCTGCCGGAGATCGCCCCGCTGCTGGCGTACGGGGCCAGCCCGCGCGCCACCCTGGGCCTCGTCGCGGCCGCCCGGGCGCAGGCTCTGCTGCGCGGGCGGGAGTACGTGCTGCCCGAGGACGTCCGTGAGCTGGCCGTCGACGTCCTCGCCCACCGGCTGGTGCTCTCCTTCGACGCGGTGGCCGACGGTGTGTCGGCGGAGAGCCTGGTGCGGCGGCTGGTCGAGGCGGTGCCACCGCCCCGGCTGGCGGCCGGGCACCCACAGCAGGCGCCGGATCTGGCGGCGGCATGAGACGCGCGAAAGTCGCGCCGGCTGTTGCGCAGGCTGATCCCGGCCTGGCCGAGCTGGCACCCGATCAGCGGTTGCGCCGTCTGGAGTTGACCGTCACGCGCCGACTGAACGGCCTGCTGCACGGGCAGTACCGCGGCCTGCTGCCCGGCCCGGGCAGTGAACCCGCCGGCAGTCGTGAATACCGGCCGGGCGAGGACGAGGTCCGTCGGATGGACTGGGCGGTGACGGCCCGCACCGCCGTGCCGCACGTCCGTCAGGTCGACGCCGACCGGGAACTGACCACCTGGCTGCTGGTCGACGGCAGCGCCAGCATGGAGTTCGGCACCGCCGAACTGGACAAGCGGGAACTGGCGGTCGCCGCGGTCGCGGCAGTGGGCTTCCTGACCGCGGGCGTCGGCAACCGACTCGGCGCCCAGGTGCTGCGTGCCGACGGCGTACGCCGGTTCCCGGCCCGCAGCGGGCGTACCCATCTGTTTGCTCTGCTGCGCGCGCTGCTCGCCGCCCCCCGCCCCAGCGCGACCGACGATCGGTCGGGGTGGGCGGCCGGCGTGTCGGCCGAACCGCCCGATCTGGCGGACGGACTCGACGCGTTGCACCGGATCGCCAACCGACGTGGACTGGTCGTGGTGGTCTCCGACTTCCTCGACGGACTGCCCGACGACCCCGGCCAGCCGGCACCCTGGGAGCGGACCCTGCGTCGGCTCGCCGCCCGGCACCAGGTGCTGGCGATCGAGGTGACCGACCCGCGTGAGCTGGAGCTACCGGACGTCGGCCTGATCACGCTCGTCGACCCGGAGACCGGCCGCCGCCGCGAGGTGTGCACATCGGACCGCCGGCTGCGCGAGCGGTACGCCGAGGCAGCCTCCGCCCAGCGCGAGCAGGTCCGCCAGTCGTTGCGCCGCAGCGGTGCGGCCCACCTGGCCCTGCGCACCGATCGGGACTGGAGCGCGGACATCGTCCGGCACGTACACGCGCAGCGCCGGATGGCGGCCGCGCCGGCCGGCCGACGGGGAGGTGCCGCGTGACCTGGCAGTCGCCGCTTCGCCTCTGGCTGCTGCTCGGCGTGCTCGCCCTGGTCGTCGCGTACCTGGTGATGCAGCGCGGACGCAGCCGCTACGCGGTCCGCTTCACCAACCTGCGGCTGCTGGACCGGGTGGCGCCGGAGCGACCCGCCTGGCGTCGACACGTACCGGCCGGGCTCTTCCTGGCCATGCTGGCGCTGCTGGTGGTCGGCTTCGCCCGCCCGAGCGCCGAGGTCCGGGTGCCCCGGGAACGCGCCACGGTGATGGTGGCGGTGGACGTGTCCACGTCGATGCTCGCCACCGACGTCGAGCCGGACCGGTTGGCCGCGGCGAAGGATGCGGCCCGGCGCTTCGTCGAGGGCCTGCCCGACGAGTTCAACGTGGGTCTCGTCGCGTTCGCCGGAAGCGCGGCCGTGCTGGTGCCGCCGGGCACCGACCGGGACGTCCTCGACGAGGGGATCGGCCGACTCGCCGAGGGAATCACCGGCGTGCAGGGCACCGCGATCGGCGAAGCGATCAACACGTCGCTCGGCGCGGTCAAGAGCCTCGACAGCGCGGCCGCGAAGGAGACACCACCGGCCCGGATCATCCTGCTCTCCGACGGCGCCAACACCTCCGGAATGGATCCGATGGAGGCGGCGGCGGAGGCGGTGACGGCGGAGGTGCCGGTGCACGCCATCTCCTTCGGCACCCCCTCCGGGTTCGTGGACCGGGGTGGACGGCCCATCCAGGTGCCGGTCGACGGGCAGACCCTCAGGGCGGTCGCCGAGGAGACCGGCGGGATGTTCCACGAGGCCAGCACCACCGACGAGCTGCGGGCCGTCTACGACGACATCGGCAGCTCGGTCGGCTACCGCACCGAGCGGCAGGACGTCTCGGCCCGGTTCATCGGCCTCGGACTGGTGTTCGCGATGGGTGCCGCCGTCGGCTCGATGCGCTGGTTCTCCCGGCTGCCCTGACCACCGCGCACAACCGACGTCGACCGTGAGGAGTACGCATGGCAGTGCAGACCGGACTGGGCGAACCGCGCGGTCCCTGGTTCATCTCACCGCAACTCGACCCGGACGGGCGCGGGTGGTGGGACGCGCCCGAGCGTGACCCGGGCGGGCGACGGCCGCGACGGCTGCTCGCCGCGCTGGCCGTGGTGGCGGTCTCCGCCCTCTCGGGCGCCGTCGCCGGCGGTGTGGTGGCCGCCCGGGACGGGGGTCCGGGCACGGCTGCCGCGTCCGCGGCCCCGGTGCCGGCCGAACTGGTCACCGCGGCTGAGCGGACCGTACCGGGGGTGGTGTCGGTGCTGGCCGGCGGAGCGAACGGCGGGTCCGCGACCGGCTCGGGCTTCGCCATCGACGACCAGCAGCATCTGATCACCAACGACCACATCCTGGCCAAGGGCGGTGGCGGGCCGGTGACCGTGGAGCTGCCCGACGGTCGCCGGTTCGCCGCCGAGGTGGTCGGACGCGAGCCGCGCAGCGACCTGGCGGTGCTCAAGGTGCCGGCAGCGGCCGGTCTCACCCCGTTGCCCCTGGCCAAGCCGGGCGCGACCCGGGTCGGTGAGCCGGTGCTCGCGGTGGGCTCGCCGCTCGGTCTGGCCGGAACCGTCACCGCGGGCATCGTCAGCGCGTTGGACCGCCAGGTGCGGTTGGGCGACAACCGGCACAGCGCGGTGCAGACCGACGCGTCCATCAACCCCGGTAACTCGGGCGGGCCACTGGTCAACGCCCGCGGTGAGGTCGTCGGGGTGAACACCGCCATCGCCACCATCGACGGGAGCGGCTCGATCGGCATCGGGTTCGCCATCCCGATCGACCAGGTGCAGCAGACCGCCGACACGATCATCGGCAAGGGCGGCTGACCTGCTCGGACAGCCCTGTCGCGCGCGATGGGAACGCTGTCACTGTCAGATATCCGGCGTGACGGCATCGGGCCATGGAAATATTACGGTCGATCCGGATACTGGCGGAGGTGGAGCGTCCTCTTCTCGCGGTCCTCCTGCTGGTGGGCCTGGTCATCGGAATCGCAGTGGGGTCGGCGTACGCCCGGGCACGACGCGGGTGGAACGACTACCAGACCGTCAAGAAATCGGTGCCGGGCGCCCGTCGAGGCGCCTGGGCGCTGATCCGTGGGGTCGCCGTGAAGGCCGGGGTGATCGCGCTGCTGCTCTTCGGCGCGGTGGCGTACGCGGCGGTCGGCGACGACGAAGAGACCGCCGGGCCGGTGCCCAGCCAGTCCCCGACGCAGAGTGAGACCCCGCACCGATGACCCCTGCCGGATCGTCGCGGGTTAGCCTCGGGGCGTGGACGACGGACTGCGGGTGACCGACCGGTGGGTCGTCCCTGCCGGGGAGCTGCGGGAGCGCTTCTCCCGCTCGTCCGGGCCGGGTGGACAGGGTGTGAACACCGCGGACTCCCGGGTCGAGTTGAGCTACGACCTGGCCAACTCGCCGTCGGTGCCCGACTGGCTGCGGTCGCGGGCGCTGGACCGGCTGGCCAACCGCCTGGTCGACGGGGTGCTGACGATCGCCGCCAGCGAGCACCGGGCCCAGTTGGCCAACCGGGAGGCGGCCCGTGAACGGATGACCGCGCTGCTGCGCGAGGCCGCCGCACCTCCACCGCCGCCCCGCCGAGCGACCCGCCCGTCCCGTGGAGCCAAGGAGCGACGGTTGGCCGAGAAGAAACGCCAGTCCCAGCGCAAACGGGACCGCCGCGCCGACGGCGACTAGTCGGCAGCCCCCGGCTCAGGCCGGGACGGCGGCGAGCAGCCGGTCGCGCAACACCGCGGCCCGGTCGGCGAACGTCCGCTGCGCCGCCGCGTACTCCGCGCGGCCCTCCGGCGTCTCCACCCGCACCGGCGGGTAACCGAGTGCTGCCAGGTCGTAGGGGCTGGCCCGCATGTCCAGCGTCCGGATGTCCCTGGCCAGGTCGAACGCGTCGGCCACCAGCTCCGAGTCGACCAGCGGGGACAACTTGTACGCCCACTTGTACAGATCCATGTTGGCGTGCAGACAGCCCGGCTGTTCGAGTGCGTGCTGCGTCTCCCGGGTCGGGGTGAGCAGGTTCAACGGCCGGGCCGGCGGTGTGAAGAACCGGAACGCGTCGAAGTGGCTGCACCGCACGCCCCGCTCCTCGACGACCGCGGCGGTCCCCTCCGGGGTCAGCCGCAGCGGCCAGGCGTTGTGCCGCAGCTCGTCACGGGTCTGCCGGTAGACCATCGCCCACTCGTGCATCCCGAAGCAGCCGAAGTGTGGCGCTCGCCCAGCGGTGGCCGCCAGCAGGGAGCGGATCCAGGCGATCGACTCGCCGCGCCGCTCGCGTACCCCATCGGTGTCGAGGGTGACCCCGGCGGCGGTGGCGCGGTAGTCCCGGCCGAACTCGGCCGGATCGGCGTCGCGCAGCTCGACCCCCGCGCCCGGGTGCCAGCGGCGGAGTTGGGCCGGGCGGTGCGAGTAGTAGGTGAAGAGGAAGTCGGCCACCGGATGCCGTTCACCGCGCCGCCGGCGGGCCAGGTGCGGGGTCAGCCAGACGTCCACCCGCTCCTCGTGGGCACGCCGGCGGGCCTGCCACTGGCCCACGTCGAGCACGGCGGGGGCGAGGGCGGCGGTCACGCACCCCAGGGTACGACCGCCGCCCGCTGACCGGTCAGGGCATGTGCACCCGAACGCCGGCGGAGAACACCCCGCTGCGCAGCTCCAACTGCTGGGGCTGGTCCCGCCCGTCGACGGTGAACACCAGCGGAAGCACCATTCGGGTGCCCGCGGCCATCGGGTCGGCGAAGACGTCCCGACCCAGGTTCGCCGCCCGTGTGGCCGACTCGTCGGTGCTCACCCAGCGGCCGCCCGGCAGGTACGCCCGTTGTAGTTGGCTGTGCCAGGGCTGGTGGTCGCCGGTGACGTTGCGCACACCAACGGTGGCCTGACAACGTCGACCGTTGGGCGGCGTGGCGCCGCCGTCGGCAGGCTTCCCGGCGGTGCCGGGTGCGCCGCAGGACATCCTGTACACGGTGAACTCGAACGCCGACTCGCGAAGCGGCACACCCACCGGTCCGGTGACCCCGGTGCCCATCCACGCGCCGCTGGTGGGTTGCTTCTGCGTGTCGATCTCCGAAACCTGTCGGGTCGCCGTCCATCCCGCGGTGCCGACGATGGCGGCCAGTACCGCCACGGCCGCACCCACCACCAACCAGACCGGCGGGGTACGCCGACGCCGCGCCGTGCTCGGGGCTGCCGGACGCGGATAGATCGTCCCGCGACCACCGTCGGGCCCGCCGCCCGTGGTGGCCAGTGCGGCGGCCGTCACCCGACGCCCACGCCGACGTCGCCACACCCAGACCAGGGCGGCGCTGACCAGCAGCAGGACGGCCAGACCGGCGAGCAGCACCGGGTACCGGCGCCAGGGCGGCGCCTCGGAGACCTCGGCCGCCGGTGCCGCCGCCGCCTTCCAGGTGGCTGTGGCGCAGTCGAACGGTCGGGCTCCGTCACTGGTGAACGCGCAGGTAGGCGCGGTCAGCGGCTGACCGGGTGCGGTCGCGGCGAGCGCGGTGCCCAGCGTGGTGGTGCTGTGCGCCGGCAGCCGCAACCGCCAGGTCACCTCCGTGGTGGACCCGCCAGCCCGGGTGGATCGGCCACCGGCGCTGATCGCGGTCGGCGACGAGCCGGGCGGCAACTCCTGGCGCACGGTGGTCTCCACCGGCGCGTTGCCCACGTTGCGCACCTGGATCCGGTACCTCGGCGCGGGGCTGCTCTCCGGGGCGACCGCCACCGTGACCTGTTGCGGGGGTGCCTTCGCCGGTCCCCGCGAGGGCGGAGCAACCGCCGGTGGCGCCGAGGGCGGGGTCGGCTCGGCGGCCACCCGCGCGAGCACCGCCACCGGTGGCTGCGTGACCCCTGCCGGCGCGGACGTCCGCACCCCGGGCGTCGTGGCGCTCGGTCGTGGTGTGGCCGCCGGCCCTGGTGTGGTGGCCGGTGCCGGCGTTCTGCCCGGTGCTGGTGCTGTGCCCGGTGGTGGCGTGGCCGCCGTTGGTCCGGTGGCGGCGGGTGGTCGTGGCGCGGCCGCCGCCTCCGGGGCCACCGCCGGCAGGGCCGGCACGGCGGCGAGGATGCCGAGGCAGTGCACGAACACTGCGAGGGCTCTGTGGTGTCGTGTCGATGCAGGCATACGAACGAACCTCCGGAGCCGACGCTAGGGGCGAGCTGCGTCCGTGCGGGTACGAAGTCGGGAAGCCCGCCCCGGTCACCTCCAGCTCCGGTAGGGTGCCCGCGCGGTGACGCGTTGCGCACACCCGACGGCCGGTCCTGGCCGGTGGAGGTGTCGGCGGCGCTAGATTGGCCGGGTGCGTATCGCTCGTTTCGCCCATGCCAAGGGAATGTCGTTCGGTGCCGTCGAAGGCGAACCGGAGGCCGGGCCGCAGGGCCTGACCATCGCCGAGATCGAGGGCCACCCGTTCGGCAAACTCTCCTTCAGTGGGGCCCGTTGGGCCCTCTCCGATGTCCGGTTGCTCTCCCCGATCCTGCCCAGCAAGGTCGTCTGTGTCGGTCGCAACTACGCCGACCACGCCGCCGAACTCGGCAACGACGTGCCCAAGGAGCCGCTGCTCTTCCTCAAGCCGTCCACCTCGGTGATCGGTCCCCGGGACGCCATCCGACTGCCGATCTTCTCGAAGCAGGTCGAGCACGAGGCGGAGCTCGCGGTCGTGATCGGGGCGCCGGGTGCGCGCCGCGCCGACCGGGCCGCCGCCGAACGCGCCATCTTCGGCTACACCTGCGCCAACGACGTCACCGCTCGGGACCTCCAGCGTTCCGACGGGCAGTGGACCCGGGCCAAGGGCTTCGACTCGTTCTGCCCGATCGGCCCGTGGATCACCACCGGTCTGGACGTCTCCGACCTGGAGATCCGGTGTGAGGTCGGTCGCAATCCGGAGGAGATGGAGGTACGTCAGCTCGGCCGCACGAAGGACATGGTCTTCGACGTGGCGGGCCTCGTGTCGTACATCTCGCACGTGATGACTCTGCTGCCCGGCGACGTCGTTCTCACCGGCACGCCGGCAGGGGTTAGCCCGCTCGTCGAGGGGGATACCGTCACCGTGCGGATCGAGGGCATCGGCGAGCTCACCAACCCGGTGGTTCCCGTCGCCTGATCCGTCCGATGCCCCTGTTTCCGCAGCTCAGAGGTGGTTCGGGGGGATCGGATTTGGCCTGCTGGCACCGGGAGGGTAAAGTTCACTCCCGGCGCCGCAAGGGGCCAATGGGGTATGGGGTAATTGGCAGCCCGACTGATTCTGGTTCAGTTAGTCTAGGTTCGAGTCCTGGTACCCCAGCGCTACCGGAATTCGCGAGAATTCCGGACGCTGGATTCTGACGGAGTTCGACTCCGCCCCTTCCGGGGGGCGGAGAGTGATCCGGTAGAGTACAGCTCCTCCGCCCGCAGGGGTGGGGGAGCAGAAGTAGTTCTGGCCCCGTCGTCTAGTGGCCCAGGACGCCGCCCTCTCAAGGCGGTAGCGCCGGTTCGAATCCGGTCGGGGCTACATTGTGCACAGCCCGTCTCACCTGGTGAGGCGGGCTGTTTCGTTGTCTGCTCCGGTGCCACGGGGGCTCGCACCCGGTGATTGTGCCAACGGGCGGTGCCGCTAGACTACAACCGCACCGCCCGCGAGGGCGGTGAACAGCAAAGTTCTGGCCCCGTCGTCTAGTGGCCCAGGACGCCGCCCTCTCAAGGCGGTAGCGCCGGTTCGAATCCGGTCGGGGCTACAACCAAAGGCTCGTCTCGCTTCGCGAGACGAGCCTTTTCGCTTCCCCCCACCCCCACCCCTTCTGCTCGCGGTGATCAAGAGGTTTGCGTCAGCAGCCTCGGCGTGTCATGACGCAAACCTCTTGATCACCGCGGAGAGGCGGGGGGAGGGGGAGGGGGGAGGGGGGTTAGAGGCCGGAGAGGCGTTGGCCTGCTCTTACTACGGCCATGGCGTGGCGTTCGCCGGGGCGGCGGCCCAGGCGCTCTATCGGGCCGGAGATGCTCACCGAGGCGATGACGCGGCCGGTGCGGTCGCGGATCGGGGCGGAGACGCTCGCCACACCGGCCTCCCGCTCGGCGACGCTCTGCGCCCAGCCACGACGGCGCACCTCGGCGAGGGTACGACCGGTGAACTTGCTGCGTGGCAGCAGCGGCATCACCGCCTCCGGCGGTTCCCAGGCGAGCAGGATCTGGGCCGCCGAGCCGGCGGTCATCGGCAGCACCGAGCCGACCGGAACGGTGTCCCGCAGACCGCTGGCGCGCTCCGCCGCCGCCACGCAGATCCGCTCGTCGGCGCGGCGCAGATACAGCTGTGCGCTCTCACCGGTGGCGTCGCGCAGCGCGGCCAGCAGAGGCTCGGCGGCGGTCAGCAGAACGTCCGGTGCCGCGTTGGCCAACTCGCCCAGACGGGGGCCGGGGCGCCACCTGCCCTGTGTGTCCCGGACCAGCATCCGGTGAATCTCCAGAGCCTGGGCCAGCCGATGTGCGGTGGCTCGGGGCAGCTTGGTGCGATCAACGAGTTCGGCCAGGCTGGCGCCGTCGACACAGGCGGCCAGGATGACCACCGCCTTGTCGAGAACGCCGACACCGCTCATACTGTGTCCCACAAGCCGAAACTTACCTCCCAGAATTTAGGATGTCCAGATGGTGGGAGTCACTCCTGAGCCGAGGACCCTGGCCGAGAAGGTCTGGGACGCGCACGTCGTACGGTCCGCCGCTGGTGAGCCGGACCTGCTCTTCATCGACCTGCACCTGCTGCACGAGGTGACCAGCCCGCAGGCGTTCGACGGGCTGCGGCTCGCCGGGCGCCGGGTGCGTCGTACCGACCTGACCCTCGCGACCGAGGACCACAACACCCCGACCGGGTACGCCGACCCGGCGTTCCGCCTCCGCCGCGGTGACCTGCTCACCATCGCGGACCCGACGTCGCGTACGCAGATCGAGACCCTGCGCCGCAACTGCGCCGAGTTCGGGGTGCGGCTGCACCCGCTCGGCGACGACAACCAGGGCATCGTGCACGTGATCGGCCCGCAGCTCGGCCTCACCCAGCCGGGCATGACGATCGTCTGCGGCGACTCGCACACCGCCACCCACGGCGCGTTCGGTGCGCTCGCCTTCGGCATCGGCACCAGCGAGGTGGAACACGTACTGGCCACCCAGACGCTGCCGCAGAGCCGGCCGAAGACGATGGCCGTGAACGTCACCGGGCGCCTCGCCCCCGGCGTCACCGCCAAGGACCTGGTGCTCGCGCTGATCACCCAGGTCGGCACCGGCGGGGGGCGCGGGCACATCGTCGAGTACCGCGGCGAGGCGATCCAGGCCCTCTCCATGGAGGGGCGGATGACCATCGCCAACATGTCCATCGAGTGGGGTGCCAAGGCCGGCATGATCGCGCCGGACGAGACGACCTTCGCGTACCTCAAGGGTCGACCGAACGCGCCGCAGGGCGCGGACTGGGACGCGGCGCTGGCGTGGTGGCGGACGCTGCCCACCGACGAGGGCGCGCGCTTCGACGCCGAGGTGACCCTGGACGCCAGCCGGATCACGCCGTTCGTCACCTGGGGCACCAACCCGGGGCAGGGCGCGCCGCTGAGCGCCCCCGTGCCGGACCCGGAGGACTTCGTCACCGACTCGGAGCGCACCGCCGCCCGGCGCGCGCTGGAGTACATGGACCTGCGTCCCGGCACCCCGTTGCGGGACCTGCCCATCGACGTGGTCTTCGTGGGTTCCTGCACCAACGGCCGGCTGGAGGACCTGCGGGCCGCCGCCGACGTGCTGCGCGGCCACCAGGTCGCCGAGGGCGTCCGGATGCTCGTGGTGCCCGGTTCCGCCGCCGTGCGGGAGGCCGCCGAGGCCGAAGGGCTGGACAAGGTCTTCGCGGACGCCGGTGCCGAGTGGCGGTTCGCCGGCTGCTCCATGTGCCTGGGGATGAACCCCGACACGCTGAAGCCGGGTGAGCGCTCCGCCTCCACCTCGAACCGCAACTTCGAGGGCCGGCAGGGCCGGGGTGGGCGTACCCACCTGGTCTCCCCGCCGGTCGCCGCCGCCACCGCCGTGGTCGGCCGGCTGGCCGCCCCCGCCGACCTGTAGAAGGGACCGAGGAGATGGACAAGTTCACCACCCACACCGGCACCGCCGTGCCGCTGCGCCGGTCCAACGTGGACACCGATCAGATCATCCCGGCCGTGTACCTCAAGCGGGTGACCCGGACGGGCTTCGCCGACGGCTTGTTCAGCGCCTGGCGGGAAGATCCCACATTCGTGCTCAACGATGAAACCTATTCCGGAGCGTCGATCCTCCTCGCCGGCCCGGAGTTCGGCACCGGCTCCTCCCGGGAGCACGCCGTCTGGGCACTACGGGACTGGGGTTTCCGCGCGGTGGTGGCACCGCGGTTCGGTGACATCTTCCGGGGCAACGCCCTCAAGGAAGGCCTGTTGCCGGTCGAGTTGGAATTGAAGGCCGTCGAGGAACTGTGGGATCTGGTCGAGGCGGAACCGACCACCCCGGTGACGGTCGACCTGACCGCCCGCCAGCTCCGGGCCGGGGACGCCAGCTGGTCGTTCCCGCTGGACGACTTCAGCCGCTGGCGGCTGCTTGAGGGCTTGGACGACATTGGACTCACCCTCCGGCACGGCACCGAGATCGACGCCTACGAGGCCCGCCGATTGCCGTTCCTGCCCTCCGTGGCATAGCCCAAGACCCGCCCGCGCAGCAGAATCCGCCCCCACCGGCCTGACCGGTGGGGGCGAATCCGTTACGACACAAGGGCTTTTTTCCACCGAATGTTTGTGTAGCGGCAGCACAGGGCATACGGTGCGCGCAGAATGGCTCGCGACGAGTCAGTTGCACAATCGGGAGGAAGTCGTGAACAAGGCCGAGCTCATCGAGGCGCTCGCCGTTCGCCTGGGGGACCGGAAGACGGCGACGAACGCCCTCGAGGCGGTCCTCACCGAGGTCCAGGCGGCGGTCACCAAGGGCGAGAAGGTGGCGATCACCGGATTCGGAGCATTCGAAAAGCGTGTGCGTGGCGCGCGAACAGCGCGCAACCCGCGTACCGGCGAGGCGGTGAAGGTCAAGAAGACATCCGTGCCGACCTTCCGCCCCGGCGCCGGGTTCAAGGAAATGGTGGCCAGCGGCAAGGTGCCGAAGGCCACGGTGGCGACGAAGAAGGCCGCCAACGCCACCGCCACGGCCAAGACGGCCGGCACCAAGGCGGCGGGCACCAAGGCGACCGCGGCCAAGGCGGCCAGCAAGAAGACCGCCCCGGCCAAGGCCGCCACCAAGAAGACCGCCCCGGCCAAGGCGAGCAAGACCACCACGGCGACCAAGACGGCCGCCAGTAAGAAGACCGCCCCGGCCAAGGCGAGCAAGACCACCACGGCGACCAAGACGGCCGCCAGCAAGAAGACCACTGCCGCGGCGAAGAAGACCACCGCGGCGACCAGGTCGACCGCGGCGAAGAAGACCACCGCGGCGGCGAGCAAGAGCACGGCGGCCAAGAAGGCGCCGGCGAAGAAGGCTCCGGCCAAGAAGGCGGCCAGCAAGCGCTGACCGACCCTGCGCGAAAGGGCGTCCACCCGTGGGTGGACGCCCTTTCCGCGTACGCGGACCGTTGACCCGCTCGTTTCGGTCGCGCGGAATCGCCGTGCCGGCCCCCTCCGCCGGCCCGCCGACGCCGACACCGGTTGCGGTGTCCCGCACCCTTCCGCCCCGCCGACGCCCGGAAGGGACGGCCCTACAGGCGGTCGGCGGCCAGCAGCCGGTCGGCGGTGAAGGCGAGCAACCAGCCGCCGCCCTTGGGGGTGGTGAAGTCCTCGTCGGCGCGGCCGGTCAACCGCTCCAGGGCGCCCGGCAGCACCTTTCCCTGGCTGCACACCGCCACCTGCCCGCCGGCGCCGGCCAGTTCCAGAAGCGTGGCGGCGGTTGCCAGGATCCGTTCGTCGCTCTGCTGGCCGGGCTGTGGCTCGTCCAGGTCGCCGCAGACCTCGATCGGCAGGTCCAGCAGCGCGGCCGCCGGATCCAGTGTCTGTACGCAGCGTCGCGGTGACGCCGACACCAACCGGGCCGGCCGGATCAGGGCGACCAGGCCGGCCAGCGCGGTCGCCTGGGCCCACCCCTCGGCGTCCAGGGGGCGGCCGACGTCCGGGCCGGACCAGGTGGCCCGCTTACCGGCGTGGGCGTGCCGGACCAGCACGACCGTCGCGGTCACCGACGGCAGCGCGGCGAACGCCGCCAGCACCTCGGCGTCGTGGGGGTAGCTGACCAACCGGATCGCGTCGTCCACCGCGAGCCAGCGGATGTCGTCCACCTCGGTGTCCGGTTGGAAACCGCCACTGGCCGCCGCGAGCATCGACCAGTAGTCGACCAGCTTGTCCTGCCCCTCGCTGCGGTAGCGCACCGACGGCAGCCGGACCTGCGGTACGCCCCGCACGTCGGCCTCCTCGGCGACTTCGCGGACCGCCGCCGCCAGCGCGTGCTCACCCGGCTCCAGCTTGCCCTTCGGCAGCGTCCAGTCGCCGTAGCGGGGGCGGTGCACCACGCAGACGCGTACGCCGTCGGAGGTCGGCCGCCAGGCCACCCCGCCCGCCGCCCGGATGCCGGTCACGGCAGCCAACTGGTCCGCCGTCGCCGGGTGGCCCGGTGCCAGGCAGCCGGGAACAGATCCCGCATCCGGCGGACCGACTGGCGTTCACGCTCGGCCAGCCGCCCGGCGGTGACCGCCAGCTCGTGGTCGTCCGGCCGCTCGGCGGCGATCTCCAGCCAGGTGTCCGCTGCCACGGCCGCATCCTGGTGCTCGCCGAGCACGTCCTGCACGTCGGCGAGGGCGCGGGACAACCGGCGGGCGCCCTTGCTGACGGTGGGTGCCACCGCGTTGACCGCGTACCGGGCCTGTTTGCCCTCCTTGCGCACGGCGTGCCAGCGGTCGTCGGGTGACTGGGCGTCGAGCCCGTCGACCCCGTCCGGCCCGGCCAGCCGCCTCCAGGGCCGAGCCACCAACGCGGGCAGCGCCTCCGCCGCGGGGGCGGCCGACCGACGGGTGAGCCGGGGCGCGCGGGCGGCCAGCACCAGGTTGTCCACCAGGGCCAGGTAGCGCGCGGAGCGCAGCGCCTCGTCGATGCCGGTGAGTGCCCGTCGTTGCCGTCCGGCGAGCACCTCGTCCAGCCGATCCACCGCGCCCTGGTCGAGCGGGCTGAGCGGATCGGCGGTCGCGGTCTTGCGGAGTCGCTCGCGCAGCACCTCGGCGTCGCGGGCCGCGCCGAGAACACCGGCCAGCCAGCGCAGCTCGTCGCGCAGCGGACGGGCCCAGGTCTTGCGGACCAGCGGTTTGAAGGTGCGCAGATCACTACGCAGGCGTCGACAGGCAACCCGCATCTGGTGCACGGCGGTGTCGCCGCCAGCCGCCGGGGCGCGCAGCCGGACCAGCGGGTCGTGGGCCAGCAGTCGGCGGACCTCCTTGCGGACCGCCTCGGTCACCACGTCGCCGGCGCTCGGCTCGGCGGTCAGCCCCGTCGGCGCGACCAGGTCCGGATCGGCCTGCGCGGTCGCGCCCAGCGCGCGTACGTGCTTCGGGGTGAACGCGCCACCCTGGGCACCAGCCTCGCGCAGCACCGCGCCGACCCGGTCGAGCAGCTTCCGGTCGCCGGCCTTGAGCTCCACCTCCAACTCGCGGAACGTGCCGGTGGTGGCACCGGCGTCGTCGAGCACGGTCACCCGGTCGTCCACCACCTCGACGAGCACCGTGGCGGAGGCGTCACACACCTCGTACGCGTGCCGGAGGGTGCGCACCACCGTCACCGGGGCCAGCGGGGCCCCACGGTGCAGGACGGTGACCAACTCCACCAGATCCGGAGGTGGCTGACCCGCCGGACCGGGGCGGGAGACCTCGTGCCGGACGCCCGGCGTCCCGGTCGGCAGCTTGACCGTCCAGGGCAGCTCGTCGCCCCGGCGGTGGCGCAGCGAGGCGCCCGCGCGGGCCAGCCGCAGGTCGACCGTGTCGAGGTAACGGGCGACGAGCGTCACCGGTGGCAACGCCCGGACCCGACCTCCGGCCGGGGATGTGGCGGTCAGGTCCGGCAGCACGTAGGCGTCGTCCACCTCGTACTTCTGTTCCTCCTCGACCATCGGTTCAGCCTATGCGCTGATCGGTCAACTGGCCGTGCCACCGACGCGGTGCAGCAGCAGTTCCTGCAGATGCACCCGGGCGGCGTCATCACTGCCGGTGCGCCTTGTCCAGGTGCCGTCGCCGGCCAACTCGAACGCGTCCACGTCGGGGCTCATCGCGGCGGTCAGGACGTGGTCCAGCTCGGCGCGGGCGATCGGGTCGGTCACCTGCACCAGCGCCTCCACCCGGCGGTCGAGGTTGCGGTGCATCAGATCGGCCGAGCCCATCCAGAACTCGGCCTCGCCGTTGTTGCCGAACCGGAAGACCCGGGAGTGTTCCAGGAAACGACCGAGGATCGAGCGGACGCGGATGTTGTCCGACAACCCCGGCACCCCCGGGCGCAGCGTGCACATGCCCCGGATGAGCAGGTCGACGTGCACGCCGGCCTGGGAGGCCCGGTACAGCGCGTCGGTCACCCCCTCGTCGACCAGAGAGTTGACCTTGAACTGGACGAGGCCGGGCATGCCCAGCCGGACGTGGGAGATCTCCCGCTCGATCCGCTCGATGAGGCCGCTGCGGATGCCCTGCGGAGCAACGAGCAACCGCCGGTACGCGGTCTGCCGGCTGTAGCCGGTGAGCACGTTGAACAGGTCGGTGAGGTCGGCACCGATCTCCGGGTCGGCGGTGAGCATGCCGAAGTCCTCGTACAGGCGGGCGGTCTTCGGGTGGTAGTTGCCGGTGCCGATGTGGCAGTAGCGGCGGATCTGGTTGCCCTCCTGGCGGACCACCAGCGCGGTCTTGCAGTGCGTCTTCAGGCCGACCAGGCCGTACACCACGTGGCAGCCGGCGCGTTCCAGGGTGCGCGCCCAGCCGATGTTGGCCACCTCGTCGAAACGGGCCTTCACCTCCACCAGCACCACCACCTGCTTGCCGGCGGCGGCCGCGTCGACCAACGCGTCGACGATCGGGGAGTCGCCGCTGGTGCGGTAGAGGGTCTGCTTGATGGCCAGCACGTTCTCATCGGCGGCGGCCTGCTCGATGAAGCGCTGCACGCTGGTGGCGAACGAGTGGTAGGGGTGGTGCACCAGGATGTCCCCGTCCCGCAGGGTCGAGAAGACGCTGCGCGGCACCTCGCCCTCGGCGAGCCGGGGATGGGTGGACGGCACGAACGGCGGGTCCTTGAGGTCCGGCCGGTCGGCCTCGCCGTAGACCTGCCACAACGCCGACAGGTCCAGCAGTCCGGGTACCCGCAGCACGTCCTGCTCGTTCATGTCCAGCTCGCGGACGAGCAACTCCAGCATGTGGTCGGAGATGGACGCGGCCGCCTCCAACCGGACCGGTGGGCCGAACCGCCGCCGGGCCAGCTCCCGTTCCAGGGCCTGGAGCAGATCCTCGTCGCGGTCCTCGTCGACCTCCACCTCGGCGTTGCGGGTGACCCGGAACAGGTGGCACTCGACCACCTGCATGCCGCTGAACAGCTGGCCCAGGTGCACCGAGATCAGGTCCTCCACCGGCAGCATCCGTACGCCCGGCTGGTCCCGGTCCACGCGCACGAAGCGGGGAACGTTGTTGGGCACCTTCACCCGGGCGAACAGCTCGGAACCGCCGTCGGGGTCACGAACCGCCACCGCCAGGTTCAGCGACCGCCCCGAGATGTACGGGAACGGGTGCGCCGGATCCACGGCGAGCGGGGTCAGCACCGGGAAGATGTGCTCCCGGAAGTAGGTGCGCAGCCGCTCCCGCTCGGGATCGCCCAGCTCGGCCCAGCGCAGTATGCGGATGCCCTCGTCGGCCAGCTTGGGCAGCACGTCGTCGACGAAGCAGGCGGCGTGCCGGGCGCCCAGCTCGGCGGTCCGCTCGGCGATCAGCTCCAACTGGGTACGCAGGGGCAGTCGGTCCCCGCCGCGCACCGGCAGGCCGGCGGAGAGCCGCCGCTTCAGCCCGGCGATCCGCACCATGTAGAACTCGTCGAGGTTGCTGGCGAAGATCGCCAGGAACTTGGCCCGTTCCAGCAGCGGGGTGCGTTGGTCCTCGGCCAGGGTGAGCACCCGGGCGTTGAAGTCGAGCCAGGAGAGCTCCCGGTTGAGGAAACGGTCCTCCGGCAGCGGCGGGGCCGTCGGCGGTTCGTCGTCGTCCTCGTCCCCCTGCTCGGCGTCGGTCGGCAGGTCGCTCGGCAGCACCGGGTGGACGTCGACGGCGGCCGGTCCGTCCGCCTCGGCGGTCGGCCCGGGGTCGAGCACCTCGTCCAGCCCGGAGGAGGCGCCACCGGGGTCGTCGGCGAGGGTGTCGGCGCGGGCCGCACCGGCCCGTTCGGCGCGGGACGGGCGGAAGCGGCCGTCGGTGCCGCGTACGCGGGAGCCGTTGCGGGGGTCGGTGGCGGACGGGCGGACCGGATGCTCGCGAGGGGTGCTCACCCGCTCATAATCACCCGATTACGGTAAACGCAAAATGAACTTGGGCTCGCTGGCTCAGATCATCGTCGGCAATGTCACCCGGACGACCTCGCCGTCGGGATCGGTGTCGATGCGAACCCGCTGGCCGAGCCGGAGCAGCCGCAGCCCGGAGGCGTCGAAGGCCCGGGCGGGGAAGCGCATCTCGGTGCCGTCGTCGAGCAGCAGGACTCCGCTGCGCGTCGCCGCGTCGTAGCTGGCCACCGTGCCCTGCATGCAGGCACCGTACACCGGCGGGTCAGCCCGCGGGG